>JACJNY010000001.1 GCA_014695295.1 Microcoleus sp. FACHB-61
TGGTGATGCACGGGTTTTGATCTATTTTAACCGTTTATCTTGCACTTTACTCTCGATCCCGCGCTCGAAACCTTTCGCCACGCAATATGCGATCGATTATTCAGCAAGCCCTAATTACCAACCAAAATAAAGAAAAATCCTCAAAAACGAGCCTGACAACCCGCTCGACTTTAGTCCAGGGATGAAAGGCACCAGTAGACTTTAAATTATGGCTGCGTAAATTTTTAGCAGGGAGCTGATACGTAAATGAACACGTAACAGCCGTGAGGCTCCCAAAGCTTTATGTCCCCAGCTTCAAGACGCAACAAGAGACGCCAACTTCTGCAACTGTACGGAAACCGCTGCCACTGGTGCAACAAGTCGATGCAGAAATCAGAAAGAACCATCGAACACTTACTCCCGAAAAGCCGAGGCGGGTCTAACGCGCTCTCTAACCTGCGTTTAGCCTGCTTCAGTTGCAATAATTCGCGTGGAAATAGCCTCGAACCTCCGGACGGCAAGAATTTACGCACACAAAGAACTCAACCACATGAGAAAATAGCTTAGGATTTTCGCACGATCGCGAATTTTTATAGCTAATAAACAAAGTAACTTGCTCCTCAAAAAAGTCGCATGGATGACCTAGATGAACGATTAAGCACTCTAATTGCAGAGATCCGTCAAAATCCAGCTAAGAGTAGAAAAGGGCGAACAGCGAGGGACAAGCTATTACGGGAAATTCAACAACTACCAGGACTCAAAAAATCAGTCCATCAAGACTATCCTGAAGCCCTCAATCGTACTTTTGAATGGGTTAGTCGCGAGATTGCTAAATTTGAGCCGCGCCAATCTTCTGTTTCAAAAAGTTTGGTTAACTGGATCAACGGCTACCTGGGTTGGCGAATTCAAGATTTGTATTCTCCTGACAAAGATGCTCCAATTAGTTTAGAGGCGCCGATCGCAGCAGATATTGGAGAAACAACTCGGCTCGAACTATTACCCGATTTTACGCTCAGCGGGTTGGATGGCATGATTGAAAGTGCTCAGAAAGAAACTATTCAGCGAATTGGGCGCGAACTAGAACTTTACATAGAGGAAGATCCAGAAGGCAAGCTAAGAAATAGCTACCCTCGTTCTAACCCGGAGTGTAACTGCCAATTCCTTAGCATGAGAAGAGTATTAAAAGAACCTCCTGACAAGTTTCGAGACTTAGCAACAGAGTTAAAGGTTAATTACACAACCCTGAATTCTCACTGGAAGAGAAACTGTGAACTCTTGTTGCAAAAAAAAGCCATAACTCTAGGATATAAACAGGAACCACAACCATGAACATCGCAGAACTGCCTCTGTTAATAGTACCGCTAGACTTAAAAGCTCATGAAATGGCGCGACAGTTGGCAGCCGTTCAAAGTACAGTCCAAAAAGGAAAACGAGTTTACTTGAATGCACTGGCAGTTTACGCAGTTCACAGCTATTTAAAATGGCTGCAAATTGAAACAGATTTGAATTATTCCGATAGCTTTAATCCAGCAAAAACGACACTAGCTAATGTCGCTGACTTGGTAATTCCTGGCATTGGCTCCTTAGAATGCCGCCCAGTTTTACCTGGTGAAAAAACCATCTTCTTACCCGAAGAAGTAATAGAAAATCGGATTGGATATGTGGGAGTACAGTTTAGCGATCGCCTTGACTCCGTGCAACTATTGGGATTTGCTCCAAGCTTAGATAGCTCAAATCCACCGCAACAAATAGCAGTAGCAGAACTGATGCCGCTCGACACTTTACTTGAACAGATTACTCGTTTAGAAGAAGCGATCGCCTTCTTAGAAACAGACGATCCAGTGGCGGTACAGGTACGTTCTACGATCCAAACTCAATCGCAGAGCAATATTGTTGCCCAATTAGAGCGTATTTATCGAACTTGCGACGAGTACGAGTGGCGGTACGCAG
Organism: Microcoleus sp. FACHB-61; assembly: GCA_014695295.1. Taxonomy (GTDB): domain Bacteria; phylum Cyanobacteriota; class Cyanobacteriia; order Cyanobacteriales; family Microcoleaceae; genus Microcoleus. The sequence continues at coordinate 1,930 of JACJNY010000001.1, forward strand.
GGGGAGAGATGTTAGCCGGGAGTACCGCAGGAGGGGAGTTTACTCGTGAAAGTGCCGATCGCGCCGACACTGATTTACAAGATTTAGCCGAAGCACTGCTGGAAAAGTTAGCAGAAATATGGAGAGATGCTGCGTAATTTTGGAGCGGGTGGCTGATGTATATATGTAGTCTCCCCTTCGTAACCTGTAAAGAATATGGCAAAAGGATTCGGCCCGAAGAAAGCTCCCCAAACGACCAAACGCCAGACAGCTTATTTCAAGCTGATTCAAGCGCTTCTCAAATGTCCTCGCGGTAAGGAACTCAAGATTTTAAGGAAGCACCCGGATTTGGTAGATGTTGGTTTGGTCGAAATGATGGAAATGGTAGCTACAATTCTGGTAGGACAGAGGGAGTTTTATAGTGCTGAATTTTTAATTGATTTGGCTGATTTTTTATACAGTTCTTACATAGAAACACATGGGTCGCCAGTAACAGGCTCTTTTGTTAAAGCTCCAGCTTTCTTGTGGGAAGTATTGCGGACAATTCTGCTAAACCCAAGTGACCAACAAACTGTTTACTTGATCTTAGCAACTAACAATGAAGCTTTTTTGCGACACTTTTGTATTTGGATAAATTACACGCTCCTGAAAAGCGAGCCAAAACTAAAAAAAGCGATCGCACTTTTTCTGATATCTTTCTGCAAAATGCTCTGGCTGTTTCCACTGGGCAATAGGGCAATTAACCTGGAAATTGCGATCGCAGGTTTTGAAGGATCTGCCAAAATTTTTACTCGTGAGGCTTACCTACAAGTATGGGCGCAAATCCAATTTGATTTAGCCCCTGCTTACCGGAATCGGATTTGGGGCGATCGCTCCGAAAACATTGAAAAAGCCCTAACCGCTTGCACCAATGCTTTGCAAATTTTCACTCGCGATACTTCTCCCCAAGAGTGGGCGATGGTACAAAATAACCTCGGTCTTGTTTACAGTGACAGAATCGTCGGAGATAAAGCTGAGAATTTAGAAAAGGCGATCGCCTGTTATGAAACAGCCTTGCAAGTTGTTAGCCGCGATCGAGATCCTGAACTTTGGGGAACACTGCAAAATAACCTGGCACTTGCTTACACTCGCCGAGTTGAAGGAGAGCGAGCGCAAAATTTCGAGAAAGCGATCGCTTGTTATCAAGTTGCCTTAAAAGTTCGCACTGATTCTGATTGGGCTAGTAGCCAATTTCACCTCGGTCTTGCCTATAGCGAAAGGATTTTAGGGGACAAAATCCAGAACCAGGAACGGGCGATCGCAGCCTACCAAGCAGCCTTACAAATTTATACTCTCGAAACCTATCCAGAAAGATGGGCTAAAACCCAGTTAGATTTGGGTTTTGCTTACCGCAAATTGGCACAAACTGCTAATGCTTTAACCTGTTTTGAAGCGGCATTAAAAGTCTTTACACCTGCTTCATTCCCTAGAGAGTGCATCGAAACCGGACTTGAGTTGGGAAAGGTAGCATTGGCTACTGGCAAAAAGGCAGAAGCTTTTGAAGGTTTTGAGATTGTAATTGAAGCTGTAGAGATGCTCAGCCGTTGGGGTGATTCTGAATCTTTACATCAACAAATTCCCCAAAAAAATTATGCTTACCTACAAATAGTAACGCTTTGCCTCGCCTGTGGAGAACGCGAAAAAGCCAGAGAATATGCCGCTCGCTCAGGCTCTCCTTTTATTTTAGACCTACTGCAAAATGTTCAAATCCAGCAAATAACTTCATTAGGGCAGTTTCTAGATCGAGCTTTGCAAACAGCTATCGAAAGCGAGACTAATCCGCAAGCCTTCTACCAACTTCTCGAAGAAAACCTAGAGCAACTGAACGACAGTTTAGTAGAAAGATTCAACCATATAAAATTAGTCTTATCTGAAAAGTTACTTTTATCTGAATTAGGGCCCGCCGAAGAAATCAATATAGCAGCGGCAATTCTCAATTTTAGCAAGCTGGTTCAACATTTTGATAAAGGTGATGAAGAGAACAACTGGAAGATTGCTAAGGCAGGCTATGAAGTTGCTGCCACTATTTTTACTCAAGAAAAATTTCCCGAACAGTGGGAGGCCATCCAAGAGGAAACCCGCGAGCGTTTATTGCTTCAATTATTCAAAGCTCTTAACGAAAGTCAAAGAAATTTCCCAATTGTCGATCGATTGGTGGAAACAAACTCAAATAGACTCGACGCCGCTGACAGATTGGTGGAAACCAATGCAGAACGATTCGACAAGCATTTTTTCACGGGACTGCCAGAAGTTAACGTCGTGCTTGAAGTTAATCAAGCTCAACTCGACGAACACTTTATTAAGGTGTTGCGATCTCGGTCGTCTGCGATGCTATCTGAAGTGCAACCAGAAGAGAAAAAAGCACTCGCTTCTAGCATTATAGCTTTAAGCCTCTGCATTCGTGAATTTAAACAAGGAAATGAAGCTAATAATTTAGAGATTGCGATCGCAGGTTATGAAATTGCTGCTACTGTCTTAATCCGCGAATTTACTCCAGAAATGTGGGCAGATTGTCAGATGTTTTTTGGCAGTGCTTATCACTTCCGTTTTAAAGGAGATTGGGCCGAAAATCAAGAACGATCGATCGCCTGCTGCCAAAATGCCCTACAAGTATATACCCGCGAAGCATTTCCAGAAAAATGGGCAGCAATTCAAAATACTTTGGCTCTTGCTTATGGCAACCGAATTCGCGGAGATCGATTAGAGAATGCAGAATTAGCAAGAACCGCTTGTTTTGCAGCAATGGAAGTTGACACCCGCGAAGCAAATCCGAAATCATGGGCTCAAGTCCAAAACAATCTAGGTATTATTTACCGCGATCGCATCTGCGGCGACAAGGCGGAAAACTTGGAACAAGCGATCGCCTGTTATGAAAATGCCCTGTTATTCCGCACCCGCGAAGAATCCCCGGAACTTTGGGCGCAAACTCACATGAATCTTGCCTCTGCTTACCGCCACCGGCTTCATGGCGATCGGGTAGAAAATGTTGAAAAGGCGATCGCAGCTAACAAAGCAGCATTACAAGTTTACACTCAAGACGCTTTTCCATCAGGTTGGGCAGGAGTGCAGACGAATCTGGGCAACGCTTACGTGCATCGACTTGAGGGCGATCGAAATGAGAATTTAGAAATGGCTATTGCCGCCCATCAAGCTGCTTTAAAAGTCTTTAACCCCGATGATTTTCCTAGAGAGTGGGCTATGACTCAAATGAATCTGGGTAAATGTTACTTGATGGTTGAATCACGCGAAAAAGCGATCGCATCTTATCAATCTGCTTTGAAAGTGTGCACGCCAACAGCTTTTCCCTTTGAATGCCTGAAGGCTGGAGAAATCCTCGGAAACATAGCATTTATACTTAGAGATTGGCAGTTAGCCATTGAGGGATACGGTATCGCGATCGAAGCCGTAGAAACCAGCCGTACTTGGGCAACTTCGGAATTTCGCCGCCAAGAAATTTTAGCAGAGGCGATCGACATTTATGCAAACATCGTGCAAGCTTGCATCAATAACAAGCAGTTAGATAAAGCTGTTGAATATGTAGAGCGATCGCGCTCTAAACGCCTCGTAGATTTGATGGCAAGCAATGACCTCTATTCAAGTGCAGAAATTCCTGCTGAAATTCAACAGTATTTACAGGAATTTGAACAGCTACAGCAGCAAATTGACAAGGAACGAGGGCATAATGAACCTAGCAGCGACTTTGTTGATAACAGCAAACTTGATAACAGTAAACTTGATAACAGCCGCGCAGCACTAGCAGCTTACAATCAAACAATAGCTGATCTGGAAGCTGATAAACTCCTAATTTGGGAACAACTCCGCCGCCTAGATCCAGTGCTTGCGGGTCAAATTCGAGTCAATCCTCTCAAATCCCCATCCATCCAGAAGCTGATCGACAAACCTACTACTGCCATTCTGAGCTTTTACACCACTGCTAGCGACACCTTGATATTTGTGGTGCGGCAAAATGAGATTACCCTACACAATTGCACCGATTTAGGATTGGATGCTTTGCACGGATGGATTTTCCAAAATTGGTTAGAAAAATATGTTGAGGATAATAAATCTTGGAAAAAAGAGTTAGTTGGGATGCTAACTGAACTGGCAAAAGAGTTAAATTTGAACGATCTAATCTTATGGCATTTAGACGGAATTTCTGAACTGATTATAGTTCCTCATGATGCCCTTCATCACATCCCTTTCGCTGCACTACCCATCGGAGACAACCGATATTTAGGAGAAAAATTTCTCATTCGTTACGCACCTAGTTGTCAAGTCCTAGAATTCTGCCAGCAGCGTCCTTCCCCCGGCAATAACCTAAACTGTGGCACTATTGAAGATGCGACGGACGACTTGCCTTGCGCCAGCTTTGAAGGAGAGCAACTAGCAGTCCTTTATAATATCCCAGACAATCAACGCTTAAAAGGTTGCCATCAAGCTACAGTTAGTAACTATCGAGAACTGGCGCAAACCGTCCAAATCCTCCATTCTAGCCACCACGCCCAGTCGCGCTTTGACAATCCCTTAGAATCGACATTAATTTTAGGAGATGGCTGCATTACTTTAGGTCAGCTAATGACTCCCGCATGGCGTCTCCCTCAGTTGTCAGATGTATTTCTTTCCTGCTGCGAAACAGGATTGGGATTGACTGAAATTACTGGCGATATCCTTACTTTTTCAACTGCTTTTTTGTCGGCGGGAGCCAGAAGTGTTATCAGTACGCTTTGGGCTGTCGATGATTTAGCTACAGCACTTTTCTCGATCTTTTACTATCAAGAGTGGCAGCAGGGAAAGAATCGCCCAGAAGCTATGAGACAAGCTCAAGTTAAGTTGCGAGAGCTTACGGGCCATACCTTAACTGCTAGTTATAAACCCCAGCTCACAGAACTTTTGAAACAGAAAGGTGAAGAAACCCACAGGCTCCGCAAAATATGCGAGGCAGAACGAAAGGCTTGCTCCTCCGGTTCCTCAGACTATCGGCAATGGGATGAAGAATACCAAAAGTATGATAAAATTGGTAAACAAATTTATCGCTCTCGCGAAAATTTAGATAAATCTTGTCAAGAATTAAAGCCTTTCTCTCACCCTTTTTACTGGGCTGCTTTTACCTGCACCGGGGTTCGGTAAAATAGACTATTAAAGAGGAATTTAGCCACATCTGAATAAATCAGTATAGCAGTTCGAGCATTAGTTAGGAAAGTTCAGCTAATTCCGCAGGAGCCTCACGTCTCACCGCAACGGGAGAGTGTGAGAGGAATGGGGGTAAAAGTTGGGGGTTCGATACCAGGTGCAGATTTGGGTTCGACTGCTTTAACAGTAGTGAGAGGAATGGGGATAAAAGTTGGGGTATCGAACTCCCAACTTTTACAATTTCTTGGCTAGTATTCGCAGATAATCTCGCTCACAAATCATTTTGAGTCCTAAATACTGTATCGCAGTATTTCAACCATATTTCCTTGGACTAGGAGTGTGAGACGAGAGTTAACAGTTTCGGTAAGTTTCCCCATAGTCTTGTATTCGATTATTATCCGAACATATAAATCTAAACTTAGCGCACTAAACTAGCCAGGAGTCCCGACGCTTCCCGCTGCAAACTCTGGCGATTATCATCGTAGCAATTAAGGACGTTCGAGCTGGTATGGCGGCTCAACTTCTGCGCCATTCGCGTATTGCCGTTGCTTGCATCTAACAGCGTCGTAATTGCAGCGTGGCGTATTCTGTGCGGGCTGATTCTTTTAGGAATTCCCGCAGCGGAGCAAGTTGAGAAAACAAGCTTGTAAATAGCGTACCCGCTCAACCTCAATCCGTATTCCCGCTTTGTCAAAGCAATAAATAAAGGCTCTTGGGGCATTGCAGCTCCCCGCACGCTCAGCCAATCAGAAATCGCATCTGCCGTCGCGCCGTGCAAGTCAATTAGCTGCGCTTGAGTTCCCCTACCTTTGCCATAAATGTTCAGAGTTCGGACTAGCGGGTCAAAGTCGCCTATATTGGCTCCGCCGATCTCCCCCCGGCGCAGCGCATTGTCCCACAGCAGTCGGAGAACTGCATAGTCGCGCTTTCCCTGGGGCGTACTCCGGTCAGGAATGGACAACACCGACTGCATCGCCGCCACATTCTCTGAAGCAACTCGGCCAAACCCTGTAGTATCGCGGTAAGGAACCACCTTCTCTCCTTCAACATCTACCAAACTCCACTCGCACTCGCCCACCTTGCGAGCAAAATTCACCAAACTTTTGATAGCCGCCAGCCGCCGATTAATCGTCGCTTCCTTAAGTCCCTTGTCGATTAGTTTGGCTTTATACTTGAGAACCACCGCGACAGCGGCGAAGCGGTTCAGCCGTAGGAACTCGCGCACCAATGCCGGGTGAGGTTCCTGCCCCGTCATTGTCGCAAAGAAATCGTACAAGTCTTTCTCATAAGCACGCCTAGTGTTGACAGAGCGCTTGGCAGCTAACAGCTCTGCCACTAGGTCGCGCGTCGAAGCTATTTCTCCAAAGGAATTAGCAGCGTGTTCTAAGTCCATAGCCGGTCTGATAATTTGACTTTCCAGACCAGATTACCTGATTGAGAGGTGCAAAAAGATGGATAATTTACCAGTCCGTTCGGCGAGCGTACTAATGATGAGCGGCGGGCTCCAAAACCTTGCAGGCGCAGCGGCGATCGCTGCAATTGAGTGAACGAGCATAAATTTTGATGGTCAAACAATTAAAGCTGCCTCTTGGGGAAGTTCTGCCGCTAGCGCCGCCCCCTGTCTCTCAAGAGGGCAACAGCACCTTTTCAACCTTTACAGACAACATCAAGTTGCCCGTTCACCGCTGGTGCGAGATGAGCGTGCGGGTTTCTCGGCCTCTTGGGTCGAAACCGTTATTGCTAGAGCCTTGGAACGGGGGAGTGCGACTGTCTTCGATCCATTTGCCGGTGCGGGGACGACGCTGCTTGCTGCTGAGAAAATGGGGGTTGAATGCTTGGGAGTAGAAGCTCATCCCTTCGTTGCTAGGATTGCTTCAGCCAAGTTGTTATATCGAACTGACCCCGCTCTTTATTTAGAGCATATAAGAAAGGTCAAAATACGTGCCGAAAATTTGTCGGGCTGTGTAGATAATTATCCGGCTTTGATTCGTTCTTGTTTAAGCGATCGCTCCCTTGAAGGCTTAAATCGATTGTGGCAGGCTTGGAAACAATTAGCTGACGATTCTCCTCAATCCGAGTTGGTATGGCTGACAATTATAGCCATTCTCTGCCATGTTTCCTGCGTTGGAACTGCTCCTTGGCAGTACATCTTACCAAACCAAACCAAAAAATCTGTATTGTCGCCGATGTCAGCTTTTGAGCTAATGGTTCAAACCCAGGTTCAAGACATGAGAATTGCAGGAAAAACAGCAGCTAATACTGCTAAGAGCGTTCGCTCTGATGCTCGGACTTGTCTTGGCGTACCGGATGATTTTGCTGATTTAATCATTACCTCGCCGCCCTATGCTAATAACTATGACTATGCCGATGCTACGCGCTTAGAGATGTGCTTTGCAGGAGAAATTAGTGGAAAAACCGGAAGCATAACGTCCCTCTGTGCGAAGGCTGTTTGTGGGTTAGGGGATGATCGAGATTTGACAATAGCTTGTATCAACAGTTCTTAGTTTCGGGCAGAAATTAACAGCGATAAAGCAGGAAATTATTACTGGAAAATGTTAAAATAATAGCGTTATGGTAAACTGTAGTAACGAGCGAATTGGGACAGTATATGGGAGAGCTTTCGATCGTGAAGTTAGTGGAAAAACACATTATTTTTCGCCACCACTGGAACGCAAATGCTTTGGGGATACAGGGCCTGGTAGTACGGAAAGTTCGGGTTACTCCTTACAAAAAGGTTCGAGAAAGCAAGTGAGATATTTGTCTATCAAACCTGTAACTATTATTAGCATTAAGAGGCTAGGCTATGGAGTTATCTACTACCACCACCACCACCACGATAGATGGCGACCGCATTCAAGAGTACGCCAAGAAGCTACGCCAGAGTAATTTTTTAGAAACTTTGGCCTTGAATGTAGCAATGGGGATTCATGCCGAAATTACTAAAAGGGATGAAACATTAGAAGGCTTTAGTCCTAAGTGTGTTGATGAACTCGAAAAATTTCTCAAAGAGCAGATAGTTGATGATGCTTTCTACTTGACAAAAGCAGAGGAAATATTAAATCATCTGACCCTCTGGCTTCAGGCAGGTAGAACCGAGGAAAATTTATGGAAAAACGTGGCACTTGATTCAGCTTTAATTTTTCTAGAGCCACTCGATTTATCCAATCGGACACTAGATGAGTTAACCGCTATGCTGGGGCTGGCTTCAAAAACAGTTCCCGCAACCGAACCCCAGCTATTTATCAGCACCACAATCACTCAAATACTCACCTCAGCCCCTCCTAGAACGGCTTGCAAGTCCTTATTACGAATTTGGGATTGGCAAGAAGATACCCATAAAAATGTGTTTTTTCGAGATAATTACAGCACGGGTTTTGTTAAGTTAGCCTTAAAGGATAAAGACCCAGTTACTAAAGAATATTTTTACTTTACAGGCAAGGCAGCCTGGGGAATTATTGAGGAATTTGGCAATTTGGGGAAAGATACTGCCAAACTCCACTGTTTACTATCTGCCTATGTTTTTCAACAGGCTGTGCCTTGGAGAACTGAAATTAAGCTAGCTGGAACTGGGAAAAATGGCGGCACTAACCTCATAGACTTAATGGGTTGGGGTGAGCGTAAAGATATGACCACTTCCCAGAAGTTACTCAGGATAGAGCAATGCCTGAAGCTTCTGAGAAAGCTGGACGCTACCATTAAATGGAATATCGGGAAGCTAGGATGCGATATGAATTCCCTCATTTGGGACGTTGCTGTGGAGCGCTACGGGCAGCGTAACATTTTCACAGATGAAATTGATGAACCAACAGAAATAGTAGCCTTCATTCGGGCGGGTAGATGGGCTGAGTTTTTCTTTAATAAACCTGGCAAGAATGCCAGACCTCCAGTTGCCTTATATGAGTTTGGTTGGATTTCAGAAGCGACGCTCAAAATGAACCCGTATCATGATGAGCTAGCATTCTTAATTGCCATCAATATAACAACAGAAAGCGCCATTCATACAAATGGAAAATACACGGTTAAGACCGTGCTAGAGATGGTGATGCCGAAAAATGAGATTGAATTAGCCCGTAAGGATCATCGCTACGCTGGTAAGCTGAAGCAACGTTGGGATAAAGCCTTAATGCAGCTAGCTGAGTTAGATTGGCAGATTATATATGACTCTGAAACCTACCCAGAATGGTTGCGTCCTGGAAGTACAACAGGTAAACCCAAAGATTGCAAAAAAAGAATTATTGATTTACTGCTAGAAGCTGGCGTCACCATCAAGCCTCCCGGTAAAATTCCTGCCTTGATAGCTGCTAAAAAATCAGCATCTTTGCCCCGGAAACGGAAATCAGCATTTGCTGCCCCGTTAGAGTGGGAACCGATACAGAAGGCTTGTGAAGCAAAGGATTGGACGAAGCAAAGAGTCATCGCCGAAAAGCTGGGCATATCTCAGCAGCTAGTCTCACAGCTTCAGCGCGGCAAGCCAATTAGCCCCAAAACCGCCGCCCACCTCAAAAAAATCTTGCCTAAAGTGCTACCAGAATTGTCAATCTAGCTTCCCGTCCCCTTGACCCCAACTCCAGCCCCAAGCGTAGTAAGGCTGGAGTTTTGCGTAGTAAGGCAAAAATGACCTCAAAATCACCTTCAAACTTTTACCAGGCAAGGCTTATGACTTTACTACGGACACACCCGGATCTAGTGACAAAAACACCCGGATCTGGTGACAAAAACTCCCGGATCTGGTGACAACTCAATTTTGAAACTCTTGACTAGCAAGCATTTCAGAACCTTACTACGCGCGGATTAACTATTAATTAATTATCTTTGATCGGCGTGCAAGCAGCGATTTTCAGAACATGAGACAAAGGGATGTTCCCCACTCAAGGAATAGCCCGGTGAAGATTTATCGAGATAGCACAGGCATTGACCTTCAAAATCAGTCCTCACAGAGACTCATAGTCCACTTAACCCCATCTGACCCGTTCATGAGGCGCTCTGGCGGTAGCCAGATTCGGGTGCAACTTGGAGTGCCTTTCGCATTGCTACTAGGCCAGAAGGTCAACACAGCCAACATGGGGGTGCGTTATGGTCTTGTCTAAGTCCGCCCTCACTGAATGGCAAGAAAGCGGCGTAGACTCCGCCATCTTCGCCCTCAACGTGCAAACTCTTAGTGGCGACGCCCCCTACGCCTACCTCCTCTACGAAATTAATGCCGCCTCCGGCAGAGTCCACCCCGACGCACAATGGCGGTGGGCCAGAAAACACTACAGCCACATCGAGCACGGTGGTTGGTGGTGTTCGGGCCTTGACCCCCTCAACAACTGGCAGCCCATGTATTGGGGCTGCTTCAAACCCTATCAGCCCCGCAACAGCTTCGACCCAAACGGTAAAACCAAGCCCGTCAAATACGAACACCCCCCCAAAACCCCCACCAGAGCCTTCTTCCTGCAAGTCCCCGACCACATCTGGGCAAAAGTTGCAGAACGCCACGGCGTCCCCATCAACCCTGAAAACCCAGAGGACTTAGAGATGGGGAACACAGGAACGGGGGAGACGGAAGACGAAAATCTCCCCTTTGCCCCTGTGCCCCTCTGTAACCCCACGAACCCGCTTCAATTCTGGGAATGGGTTTGGCTCAACAACATCCCCGTCACCATCGTCGAAGGCGTAAAAAAAGCCGCCTGCCTGCTCACAATGGGCTACGCGGCCATTGCCCTCCCCGGCGTCACAATGGGTGTCAGAACCAAAAACGCGCTAGGGGAGAAGTGCAACCCCTATCTCATCCCCGAACTCCAACACTTCGCCACCCCAGGGCGGGAAATCTACATCGGCTTCGATCGCGACAGCAAGCACTCTACCGTCCTCAACGTCAACCGCGAGATTGACAAACTCGGCCGCCTGTTCACGACCGCCAAATGCTCCGTCAGCGTCATCACTCTGCCAGGACCGGAGAAAGGCATCGACGATTTCGTGGTAGCCAGAGGCGAGGATGCGCTCATTGCCCTCCAAAACGCAGCACGAGGCTTCCAATTTTGGCAGGATAGGGAATCATGGCTTTTAACCTATCCCGCGTCTTTAACGCTAAATTCTCGCTATCTGGGAGAACTCCCCTATCCAGAGGCCGGCTTAGCCTGCATCAAATCCCCCAAAGGCACCGGCAAAACCCGCTCCCTCGCCCACCTGGTTTCCCACGCCCTCAACACGGGCGAACGCCGCGTGCTAGTCATCACCCACAGGATTCAGCTCGGCCGCGCCATCTGCGCCGGGTTGGGAATCAACTACATCGACGAAACCAAGAACTCGCCGGAAGGCAAATTATTCGGGTACGGCTTGTGTGTAGACAGCCTCCACCCCCACTCAATGGCCCGTTTCAACCCCGAAAACTGGTCTGGGGCGATCGTCCTCATTGATGAGTGCGAACAAGTCATCTGGCACGCCTTGAACTCCAGCACCTGCCGCGAAAACCGCGTCGCCATCTTGCAAACCCTGCAAGAACTCATTCGCACCGTCTTAACCACCGGCGGCTTAATCGTTGCCCAGGATGCTGATTTATCTGATTGCGCGATCGACTACTTGAAGGCGCTTGCTGGCATCCCTCTCCAACCTTGGATTGCCGTCAACGAATGGAAACCTAAAAAAGAGCGGGACGCGATCTTCTACGCCACTCAAAGTCCCGCACCACTATTCGCTCAAATGGAGCAAATTCTGTCGCGAGAAGTCACCGGCTGCGACCTTGAAAGTCGCGCCCTCTGCTGCCCGCTCGATCGAAACAGGCCCCACATTATGGTTGTTGAAGACTCCCAAAAAGTCAAAGGAAAATGGTCGTGTCGCAACCTAGAAACACAACTGCAAAAACGATTTCCCAACAAGCGCATTCTCAGGATTGATAGCGAGTCAGTAGCCGACCCCAACCACCCTGCTTGTGGCTGCGTTGAGAAACTTAATGCCACCATTCAAAACTACGACATCATCATCGCTAGCCCCACCATTGGCACAGGAGTTAGCATCGACATTCGCGGTTATTTTACAGCCGTATTCGGCATTTTCAAAGGAGCAATTGCCGTCAACGATGCCTTGCAAGGTCTCGCTCGCGTCAGGGATGAAAATGTTCCAATCTTTGTTTGGACAGCGCCCTTTGGCATTGGCAAAATTGGCAACGGCAGCGCTTCTTACCGAGCTCTCCTCGCTTCCCAGCAGAAGGTTATCAAAACCAATATTCGCTTGCTGCAAGGAGTTGACTTCGACATCGACGCGGCCCACGACCCGGTTCACCTGAGAACTTGGGCAAAAATGGCTGCTAGAATTAATGCCGGAATGTGGCATTACAGGGAGGCGATTAGGTACAGCCTAAAAGCTGAAGGGTTTCAGGTAAAACTGTGCCGAGAAAATCAGCTAGAACAACTCCTTTTAGAGGGATTAGCGCAGCAAATAGCAGCCAGCGCGGTCAAAAACTGGAAGCTCTTGCAGCAGCTTGTCCGGGAGGTTGATGCTCGGTTAAATGAATTAACTCTCCGAAATGTCGGAGCTGCTCTGGTTAAGGAAGAGGCTGAGTCAATTCAGCAAGAGAACCGCAGGGTAGAAGCGGATGCTGTTGCTGGTGCTCCTGATATTACTCTGTCTGAGTATCTGAAGTTGAAGGACAAGCGCTCCAAGACAAACGGCGAACTCAATCAAGAGCGCAAGTACCAACTGCAAGAGACTTATGGTGTGTCGGTGACGCCCGAGCTGAAATTGAAGGACGACGACGGCTGGCTGCCTCAAATTCGCCTGCATTACTATTTGACCCATGACCCAGAGTTTGTCAGGAAACGAGATAAAAATCACTTGGCAGGCCATCAAGAAAGGGGTCAAGGGAAGGTTTGCCCGCAAGATTTGCGCTTCCTGAAAGCTTCTGTGGAAGCTCTCAAAAAGTTGGGGCTGATGGAATTCTTTGACTCAGACAGGGAGTATCGAGGGACTGACCCGGAGGTGATAGCCTTTGCTCAAAGGGTTAAGCAGTATTCTGCGGACGTGAAAGATTTTCTGGGTATCAACGTCCACCCTAATGCCCACCCAATGGAGGTGGTTCAGTACGTTTTGAAGGGGAAGCTGGGCTTTACCCTGCGACTGGTTCGCCAAGAAAGGTCGGAGGAACGAGATGCTTTGGGCAAGTCCAAGCGCATTCGAGTTTACCAGTTCCATTTCCCCAACGACGGCAGGTCGGCAATTTTTGCAGCTTGGCAGCAGCGGGATGAGAAGGCCATCTCTTTGGCAGAATCCGTGGCTCCATGTTTGGAAGGGGTTCCTGGCGGCACAGGGTCGGATAAAGATATGAAGATATCGGGGGGTGTGCCACCAATTGATGAAGCTGCGAACGCAGGACACTCATTGAAGGTGGGCGCGTTTGTACGGTTTGTTGGTGAGGTTCAAAAATATGTGGTTAAAGCTGTCTCAGGCGCTCGAGTGATGGTGGAATCGTTGCTTTCGGGTGCGATCGTCCACACTTGCGATCGCCGTTTGGAGCTGGCGGATTGAGGAGCAAGGTGAGAACGCTGCCAAAAAGTGCGATTCGTTTAGTCCCAGCGCGACCTGAAAAGGATCGTCTGTTCCGCAGAGCCTACTCTGCTAAGGAATTGGAGTTTAGACTAAGCAGGTCAAAAAATACGCTCGCTGTGAGACTAGCGAACAGTTCTCAAGAACGGCAATGGTCGCTGGCGATCAGCTATCAGACTCAACCATAAGATAA
>JACJNY010000010.1 GCA_014695295.1 Microcoleus sp. FACHB-61
ATGCCATAATTTTCCATGTCTTCCCAACCTTCGGCACCGCCAATGACGGCTAAAATAGAGATTACTAAAATATCTTTTAATGAGTGTTTTTGGGTTCTTTGAACTCTGGGGTCGGGGAGCTCGGCTACATAATTCAATAAATTGGCTTGGATTTCGCTCAGAGGTGTTAACTGTCGTTTTTCTGCTCTTTTAGCTTGAGATTTTACAGCGAGTTTCAATCTAGGTGCAAAACCCTTTGTCATTGTCTTTAACTCCGTTTTAACTTGATTGACTTTGTTAAGATTCAAACTTGATTATAGGTTTGAGTTCGCTTCACAGATATAAAGTCTATTGGCGGTTTTTTGTCAAGTACAATTTATACCAAATTAGATGAGCTTACCCTGCCTATGTCGGGCAAAGATTGTGCAAAATTCAAGCAAATAGCCAAATATCTTACTTAAGATATATTGCTTTTACATTCAATTTTAAAATCACCAAACTTAAGATAGATGCTGTACGGCTATTTTTTCTCTACAGAGACTTTTTAGAAAAAACCAAAGCTCATTCTCAGGTTAGGGGCGTCGCTATTGTTTAGTTTGTATCCTGAGAACTACGTAGTTCATATAATTTAACAAGAGCGAGATGACACAAAATTGCGATCGAGCAAGCCAAGCAATAGAATTGCTGGGTGAACAAAAGTTGGAACTAAGCGATCGCGATCGTGAAGAGATCATTGAGCGCATCCGTCCCACTGCCTTAATCATTCACGAAACGATTAGGATGGAGGGTGAAAGTGAGTTGTGCCGTCCAGTTTCAGCCCTAGCTTGGTCTGGATTAGCCGCAGGACTATCTATGGGATTTTCCCTGGTGGCTCAAGGTGTACTCCAAGCAAATTTACCCCAGCAATCTTGGAGTTCCATCATTGTCAGCCTTGGGTACAGTATCGGTTTTGTCATCGTAGTTATGGGGCGTCAGCAGTTGTTCACTGAAAATACCCTGACTGTCATTCTGCCTTTGTTAAACGATCGCAAACGCAAAGTTTTTATGCGAGTGCTGCGATTATGGGGAATCGTGTTAGCAAGCAATTTGTTAGGTGCATTCATATTTGCCTCAATAGTTGCACAGGTTGGAGTCTTCCCGCCTGAATTTCAAAAAGCCTTTGGCGAAATAGGTTTAAGAGTTATCGATGGAGGATTTTGGATAACTTTATTGCGGGCAATCTTTGCTGGTTGGTTAATTGCTTTAATGGTCTGGCTTCTCCCCGCCGCTGAGTCTTCCCAACTGTGGGTAATTGTGATCATCACTTCCCTGGTTGGGCTAGGTGAATTTCCTCATATTATTGCCGGATCAGTGGAAGTTTTTTATGCAGTGGCAATTAAAGCTGTTTCGTGGCCAGAATATTTTGGCAAATTCATGATACCTACCCTAATTGGTAATATTTTAGGCGGAGTTACCTTAGTGGCTGCCTTAAACCATGCCCAAGTTGCTCAAGATGATATCTAGAAATTGAGTTCCAATAAACCACATAAAGGGCATGGAGAACCCCGATTTCTCTAAGAAGTCGGGGATGTGTTTGTTATCTTAAGATAGAAGGAGAGTGATGATGACTACAAACTGGCGTGGCTATCGAGTTGCAGCTTGGGTAGGACAGGCGTTATTAACAATAGCAGTAATAGCTGCTCTGAGTCAGGGAAAATGGCAAAATGCCTTGGGGTTAGCCTTATTCTTAGTAGCATCCCTGGCGTTTGTGGTGATGGAGGATCGCTTGCCAACGCTGTTTGATTTCCTGTTTGTGCTTGCTGCCTTACTCAACGCCGGAGGCTGGGTTTTCGGACTGTTTTACCAACCGGGACTTTATGATGAAATTGTTCATGCTTTCACGACTTTTGCCGTGACTTTAGCATTGAGTTTTTTAGCATACAGTTCAATGCTGACTATTTTTCGCAACCATAAACTGCTGTACTTGCTAACAATAACCAGTTTTGGGATTGCGATTGGTGCTTTGTGGGAAGTTGCCGAATGGACGGCTGGTATTGTTCTCTCAACCGAAGTGATTGAGAGCCTGAATGATACGATTATTGATTTGATTATGGATAGTTTGGGAGCTGCAATAGCTGCCCTAACTAGCTTATGGACGTTGCAAGAATGGATGCGCCCCAGTGCGACAGTTGGAAATCAAGCATCTATCGCCAATAGTCCGAGCGATCGCACTTAACTCGCAAATTCATCATTCTTTCTTCAATCATCTTTCATCAGATAGATATTTTCTTATGACCTCCGACAGATGGCAAGCTGTGGAAAGTTGAAGTTAAATAGAGAGAGAAGCAACATTTTGAAAGAAAGAATGTAGATTTTTTTTGAAAGAATGTAGAACACAGACAATCGACCTTTAGCAAAAGTAAATTTTTAATAACTTAAATTTTCTTTTCACGTTAGTGCAAGAGGTTGGTTGTTGCGATTTAGGAGGATTTTATGAAAATAAAATCATTTTCAACGGCAATTGGACTGGTTCTGTTGGGTTCAACCATTTATTTACCGGAAATTGCCCAAGCTAGTCCCAAACCCTCTATCCAAGTAGCTCAACGAAGAGTAGTCGGATCGGATATCGACAGTTTTACCGCGTATCCAGTACAGCGATTAGATCCGGGAACAGAACTCTTTTTCGTGCTGCGAGGAACCCCGTATTCTAGAGCTACCTTGACTATCCCAAATGCAGTGCAAAATCTGCCGATGCGGGAGGTTCAACCGGGAGTTTACGAAGCAAGCTACATGATTCGCGAGGGCGATCGAATTTCCGAAAATACAGTTGTGCGGGCCAATTTGCAACAAGGCGATCGCATCAGCAGCACCCGCTTGCAACAACCTTTAGTAGCTGGTTATAGCGATAGTCGCTTTCAATCTTTGTCTATTAACCGCTTCACTGCTCAATCAGTACAGCAGTTAGATCCGGGAACCACGCTCAATTTCAAATTGCTCGGCACTCCCAACGCTACAGCTACTTTCTCCATTGAAGGAGTTGCTAATAACATTCCCATGCGGGAAGAATCCAACGGCGTTTACACAGGCGAATATACGATCCGCAGCCAAGATTATTTCCCCCCTGCAGGTGCGGCGGTTACTGCTAGTTTGCAGTCGGGAAATCAAGTTATTCGTTCCCGTTTAGATCGAGAACTGATTGCTGGCGATGATGGCAGTTCCAAAACTGCCGAAATCCCGCTAGAAATTATCACTCCCAAAGAAAATGCTCGCGTCAGCGGGACGGTTGAAGTGGAAGGACGCAGCGCCCCAAATGCGACAGTTAATGTCAACGTTGAGGCTACCTCTTCTGTGGCAGGTTTGTTTGGATTTGAACGAAAGATCCTCGAACGCACAATTCGGGCGGATGAACAAGGTAAATTCAGTTTTGCTTTTAAGCCGACCATTTCTCTACCAGGAACCCGATACGAGGTGAATCTCAGTTCGAGTAGAGGCGATCGCACCAGTGAAGAAACTTTGGTACTGTTTCAAAATTGAGCAGCGACTCGCAACTATTTGCCCCCCAAAATCGGGCATACTCAATCCCGAATGCTAGCAGGTAAAGCAGAAATTGTTCTGCAAAATCTACCAACGCCTGTGACTGTCAAAATGGTGCGCGTAGATGGAGGGCTGCTGAAAGTTATACCCATGTCTAGTTCTGAAAAAGGGATGCTAGCAGTTTCAATAGATGAAACGAGTAACTTCGGTGGCAATCAAGGAGTTTTAAGAATTCAACCTAACGGTCAAGTGTTTTTGAATTAGGTTATAAAAAGACCCGGTTTTGAACACAAATTCTGTAGCTTCATCAACAAAATAAACAGAAAAAATCTTGGAGGTTTTTCAATGGTTAATAATCGTTTGAACAATTACACTCAAAAGCTCTCGAATGCTAAGGGAGGAGCGATCGCACTCGCACTAGCAGCTATCCTGCTTCCGGCTTGTACTACCCCACAGCGGGAAGCAACGGCACCTGCACCTGCACCTGCAGCACCCAGTTCGATTCCCACGACAACCGAGAATGTGGTTGATAACACAGCACAACTGGTTGGTAAAACTGTGACCATCAGAAGCGAACCAGTTAAAAAATTGGGGCCATCGACCTTTACAGTTAGCGATCAGGAGTTTTTTGGCAGCGAATCGATTTTGGTTGTCAATGCCACCGGCAAGCCTTTTGTGCTGCCGGCTGAATCAGATCAAGAAGTTCAAGTAACGGGAACAGTTCGCAATTTTGTCCTTGCAGATATTGAGCGCGAGTACAAATTAGGCTTAGAGCCAAACTTGTACGCCGAGTTCGAGAGTAAACCTGCGATCGTTGCACAATCGATGGCGCTAGCCCCCACACCGGGGGAACTCACCTCAGACCCCCAAAAATACTACGGCAAGACACTGGCGGTGAGCGGTGAAGTCGAAAGCCTCAGAAGTCCAAACTCGTTCACCTTGGATGAAGACAAATTAATTGGCGGACAAGACTTGTTAGTGATATACACAGTTCCAAAACCAAGCGTGCGAGAAGGTGAGAAGGTTGCCGTAACCGGCGAGCTGCGTTCGTTTGTCCTCGCTGAACTTGAGCGGGACTACGATCTGCAATGGGATTTGACCTTGAAGCAGAAGCTAGAAGCCGAGTATACCAACAAACCTGTGCTAGTTGCTACAGGAGTATATCCCTCAGCCATTCCTCAGTAACCAATAGACCTCTGTCATAACTACTGCGGGGAGTAGGGGTTAGGCATCCTGCCTGCCCTTAACCGAGTTTTCTGCAGAAGTCTAATAGCTAACCACAAGGCGATCGCGATCGCCAGGAAGACAAGCATAACCTCTTTCTTACCGCGTTTATTTTGATAATCAATTCAGCAATAAGGTGGATATAATGAATCAACCAGAATCCTTGTCGCAACCGCTGACCCAAAGCGAATTCGTCGCAACTTTTCGCTTGTTTAGTAGGTTTAGCTTCTGGATACAGTTATTCTTGGGTGCTGTTTCCGGCATTGTTTTAATATTTGCTATGTTGGGTCGCAACATGGGCGAACAAACCAATAATGCAGGTATTGGTTTCGGCGTAGTTTTAGCAATAGTGGGCCTGTTATTGCTGGGCTTTAGAATATTTTGGGATTTTCGCTATAGGCTGTTAGGCCGACTTTTGCACGCCGAAAATTCCCAGGTATATCCCAGCAAAGAACATATTACTCACACCTTACGGATTGGATTAGTTTCTAGTTTGGTGGGGGTATTAATCGCGTTTGTCGCTTCTGAAGAAACAGTTGCTGTAGTCCTAGCGAAAACTCTTAGTCAACCGCAAGCGCTCGCAGCTTATACGCCAGAAAATGTGATTCGTTCCCTCGATATTTTTGTGACGATGGCAAACGTCAATCTGATTGGCGCTCACTTTTTTGGAGCTGTTACTTCTCTTGGGTTACTCAATTGGGTAGAAGAGTAGTTGGCCGGATTGGCGATCGCTAAAGGCAAACACAACTCCTATGTCCTTATGATTGACAAGGGCTGACCTATTTAGCTAAGGTTGGTGGTTTTGCACTGTCTTGGCGAAAGAGAGCGAAGACAGTGCAGCTACAAGCTAAACAAGTTGGCTATTTGGATGAACATCTAATCTGAAATTGGTAGCGATCGCTCCAGCTAATGGTAATCACCCCGATCAACCGTTTTTTTTTACGTAATTGATTTATTATAGTGAGAGATATTTCATCTAGCTTGAGATGGATAGATTTTGAATCGGGACAAACAAAACTTAGGCTCATATTGCCAAAGATGAGCTATACCCGTGGCATTCAGCTTCCTAAATGGCCCTGTGACCGGGTTTCTGAACAAAGCCATGTTACACCGTTTCTCTATTAAGAAATTTACTGCAATGAAAGACCTCTGGTATAAAAACGCAATTGTCTACTCCCTCGATGTTGAAACCTTCATGGACTCGGACGGCGATGGTGTCGGCGACTTTCAGGGACTTATCAACCGCCTAGACTATTTATCAGGACTAGGAATTACTTGTTTGTGGTTGCTGCCGTTTTATCCTTCCCCTAACCGCGACAATGGTTACGACGTGATGGATTACTACAACATTGACCCGCGACTGGGAACCCTGGGAGATTTTGTCGAGTTCATGCACCAAGCAAGGGAACGAGGAATTCGCGTGCTGATCGATCTGGTAGTAAATCATACGTCCAATCAGCATCCGTGGTTTGTTGCAGCCAAAAGCGATAAAAACTCCAAGTATCGCAATTACTACGTGTGGTCAGAAAATCCACCCAAAACAGATCCAGAGTTGCTGGTGTTTCCCGATGCCGAGGACAGTATTTGGGAGTACGACGAACAAGCAAACGCTTACTATTTGCATCACTTCTATAAAGAACAGCCAGATTTGAATATTGCCAATCCGGCGGTACGAGAAGAAATATGCAAAATTATGGGTTTCTGGCTAGAACTGGGCGTGTCGGGATTTCGCATTGATGCTGTTCCCTTTTTAATTAAGGGAATTGGCATCGAAGGTGCAGACGCCGAAAAGCTGCGAGGTTTCTTGGAAGAAATGAGAGAGTTTGTGTCATCGCGTCAGGGTCATGCTGTGTTGCTGGCAGAAGCAAATGTCGATCGCGAGCAAATTTCTATCTACTTTGCTAAGGGCAACAGAATGCACATCCTCTTCAACTTTTTGCTGAACCAGCATCTGTTTTTGGCACTGGCGCGTCAAGAATCCACAGCATTGCGCGATGGACTAAAAACCTTACCGGATATTCCTGCTATTTGTCAGTGGCTTAATTTTGTGCGCCACCATGATGAACTGACGCTAGACCGCATTACTTCATCGGAACGAGAGGAAATTTTTGCAGCATTTGCCCCTGATGAAACGATGCAAATTTTCGGGCGCGGGATTCGTCGTCGCTTACCACCGATGATGGGAGGTGACCGCCGCCGGATTGAACTGGTCTACAGTTTGCTTTTCACCCTGCCTGGTACACCCATGCTGCGCTATGGCGAAGAAATTGGCATGGGGGATGACCTTTCGCTGGAAGGTCGAGGCAGCGTCCGCACGGTGATGCAATGGTCAGATGCACCGAATGGTGGCTTCTCGACGGCTGCAACTGATGCTCTTGCCAGACCTGCGATCGCCCACGGAGAATACGGTTACAAACAAGTCAATGTCGCTGCAGCCCAGCGCGATTCTGGCTCATTAATTAACTGGATGGATCGTGCAATCCGCATCCGCAAGCAATGTCCTGAGTTGGGTATGGGCAAGTGGCACATTCTGGAAACCGACTCTCCCTCGGTTTTAGCCCACTGCTGCGACTGGAAAGGCAGCAGGGTGATTGCTGTCCACAATCTAGCCGACAAGCCTTGTACTGCTACGCTCAAATCTAACGAATACACCCCTCTGTTCGATTTATTTGGCGATCGCCTCTATGAATCTCTTGATGCCGACTCGCCCTCTATTCCCTTAGAAGCCTACGGCTATCGCTGGTTTCGACTCAATCGAATCCAGGGGTAAAAAAAAAGTTAATCTTGATGGGAGAACTAGCGACGCGGACTCTTAGGAATGTACTTAGCACTATCCTTGTCTGGAAGCGGTTCTATCTGACCTTGATTGACCAAAGCTTGATGAATTAGGGCAGTAGCACTACCCCGACTGAGCAACTCGTTCGGATTAAGAACTCTGGGATCTGGATAGTTGACCACTATCTTTGCCTTTGTCGCTGCTGCCACTGGCTCAACCGCATATTTAGGAAGTTTCTCGGCATCTTTATAGTAGGAATTGAGAAAATCTAATGCCGAATTTTTAGCAGGCGCAGTTGCAGCTTTTGTCGTTGTTGGTGGAACAGCCTTAGTCGGTTTAGGTGCTGGCGCAGCCGCAGGCTGCTGCCTTGCCACTACAGGTAATAACGGCTGCATCAAAACAGTCGCTGCGAGGGGAAATGCCAAACGGTTCCTAGCAATTCGACGTTTATTTACTGGAGTTGGCCTTGCTGGAGTTGCAGCAGCTCGATCAGCTTTGACAACAGGGGGATTGTAATCCATATTTAAACCCCTCATTAACACAACTAATGCTTGTGCCTTCGTCAAGGGCTGCTTCGGACGAAACTCCTTTCCGGGAAAATCATTCATAAATCCCGTTTCATAAGCTTCTTTAATCGGAGTTTCTGCCCAGTAGTTTTGAGGCACATCCTTAAAGTAACTTCCACTGGGTATCTTTCTAATGCTTGCTCGATTAAAAGCTTGGTGGATCATCGCCGAAAATTCATCCCGATCCACAACCTGTTTTGGTCGAAAAGTTCCGTTTACATATCCGGTAACAATCTCTTTTTCAGCTAAGGAATCAATAAACGGACGCGCCCAGTAATTCGGCGGTACATCAGGAAATTTCGATTTAGCTTGTTGAGCAGCAACTTCCTGGGAACTTAGCACAAAACCAGTGCCACTGACACTAACGGCTAAAGCTAAAAAGGCTACGCTGATTGACGGTAAATGCCTGCGATTAGACATGATAAATATCCTCCTGATTTTTGCATTTTTTTTTTACGATACTCTTTGGCTGAGTTAAAGCGGATTACTTTTTTTCCGCTCCGAATCCGATTCTGTTTTTTTTACATCTAACTCTTCGCGACGTAATGTGTCTGTTGCCTCAACCGTATCTTGCTCAACTTCTTTTCTGACTTGCACTTCCTCGCGCACAAACGCTTGCTTTTTGATATCCACACTTTCTTCGTAGATTTCAAAATGTGCCATTTCTTCTTGCTTGAAGGCGGTATCTGGAGCTACTCGACTCCCTGCATCATATTCGGGAGTAGTGTGTTCAATCACAACTCGCTCTTTTTCTACAGGAATCTCCAGTTGTACCGTTTTGGTTTCAACTTGCTTGCTAATTATTACCTCGCCTGTTTTGCGACGGGTTTTATCTGCAACTAATCGTTCTTCGTACAGTTTGAGTTTTTGATGATCCTGTTCGTTCATCTGATACAATTCAGGCTCTCGATCGTAAGTATAGGTATCCCGGTCATAAGCAGCAGTAGTAGCTTGAGGCGATACAGAATGCGTTGTAGAAACTGGAATAGGTGCTTCTAAAGGTAATGATGCTTCTACTGGTGCAGACGCTTCTACTGTTGAAGTCCGATAAATACCCCGCACTTGTTCTTCATAATCGTAATCAACTGCCATCCCATGCTCATACCTGGGTAGTTTTTCCACTTGGTCTTTACTCCGCAAACCTGTAGCGTAAACACGCCGCCCCTTAAAATCAATCCGACAAAGAGCGATGGGAAGTAAAACTTTTTTGCCAAAAATCCAAGAACCAGTATCTACCACAAAATAGCGAAAACGTCCTGTCTCATCTACCAGCCCAGTATCGATCGTGCCAATTTTATCATCGGTATTTCCGGCATACACCTCCAGCCCTTTGATATCGTCCTCCTCAAAAGCTGCTTGGCGGTAGTCGGGATTAAAATCCTCTATTTTATAAAGTAACATTGTTGTTTCCTGTACTATCTACATCAATTTCTGCACTTACTTTAGATAGATATCAGTTCTAATACTTCCTTCTTATGAATGATTCAGCAAATTGAAAATCATCAAGATAGCCATCTTTTTTTATATTTTTATATCTTTAGGTGGATGAATTTGGCTCTCCCGTACTGAAGGTAATAAATTTATCTAATCATCCGTAGGTTGGGTTGAGCTAAGCGAACCCTCCGTTTCATTCCGCCCAACTATCTGGGGCTAACAAGTTGGGTTTCGTTCCTAGGGCCCTACCTACAACCTTTATGTCACAAGCTTTCACAAGGATTTATCAGGTTTTATTATCACCTAAACTAGGGGAGAGCCTACAAAATTAAGGACATCTATAACTAGCTGCTGGGGTTTTTTCTGAATTTGATTTCGATTTATGAGCGAAATTACTACTTTGGATATTTAAAATTATCAACTTAAAAAATATTATGCCCAGGGGTAGATATTCTAGTAATAATTATTAAGTAAAATTAAATTGCCCTCAAGGGAAAAAATTAACAACGTAACGCAGGTTAATCTTTTATGACTTATCCAGATCGATCGGGCAGTCCACTCACTGAGCCTACAATCGTCAATCCGGTGGTGGATTACCACGACCAAGTGAGGTGGGGGCCTATTTTGGCAGGACTTGCGATCGCTCTGGGCACTCAACTAATTTTAAGCGCTTTGACAATGGCGATCGGATTAAGCGCCGGTGCAACAGGGGCGGATGCAGGTTCCGTTGGTTTTGGTGTCGTAATTTGGTCGATTATCAGTTTGCTGATTTCCCTATTTTTAGGCGGTTGGGTGATGGCTCAAAGCTGCGGCCCTATGACGAAGAAAACCGCACTTTTGAATGCAGCAATTCTTTGGGGAGCTACATTAGCACTTAGTTCTTGGTTATTAGCAAGCGGGATATCGGGTGCTGTTGGCGCTGCCGCTGCTAATGCTGGAGAAATTGCCAATCAAGTACAACAACAGGGCGGCGTTAATATACCGAATCAAGGGCAGAATGTAGACCCAAATCAAGTTCGCGATCTAGCGGGTAATACAGCTAAAGCTGCTTGGTCATTTCTAGTTGGCTCTTTGCTGGGTTTGGCAGCGGCAATGATTGGTGCTGCTATGGGCGCTCGCAAACCTCGCGTTTATGCTTGATTAGCGATGATAAAACCTGAAAATTCAACAAGCACAGCAGCGAGTCGAATTATTTTATAACATTGGGATGATGATTCATCCTTCCTTTGAGAAGATGAACGAGCTAAAAACCTTTTCTAATGTTTTAGCCTAGAGATTTAAAAGAAGATAAAGCGATGCAACAGCAGAGGATCGGGCAAAAATATACAACGTTAAGAAGATCGAACTTGTTAACGGCAACGGTTTTAGTTGATTCCTCGTTCGCCGCTGATACAAATCAAACACAAATTCCAGGTGAATATCTACTAGCGCAAGCTTCAGAAAACTGTCGCCAGGTTATAGCGAGGAATGGCCTTAATGTTCGACGACAACCGACGGCTAACAGCGAAGCGGTTGGCCTCATCGATTCCGCACGAAATGTGACGATTCAAAATCTTGGTGAGAATGGCTGGGTACCAATTACAGCCCCGATACAAGACTACGTATATGGTGGTTTTATCGGAGCGTGTGAAGTGGCAACTCCCCCGCCTCCTACTAACTGCCGCCAAGTTGCAGCCGTCAGAGGAATTAACGTACATCAAGCACCTTCCACTGATGGGGAAAGGGTTGGAGTCGTCGCGAATGGACGAAGAGTGACGATTGAAAGTTTAGGAACGGATGGTTGAGTGCCGATTACAGTGCCTGTGAGAGGCTACATCCAAACTGAAAACCTGGCGTATTGTAGTTAATTGAAAAAACAGTGATGGATCACCAATCAAAGCAAAAAAAAGAAACTAATTCACAGCAAAAGTCTGGTTTGTTAAATTTCATTGCCGAGACAACAGAATCTGCACTGAATGCAGGCAAAGCGGTTGTTGACACAGCATTTGATTGGGGGGAAGCTGCTGCTAAACAAACTTATCGATTGATTGGACAAGCGACGCAAGGAACCGGAGAGGCGGTAACTTATGTTGGCAATCTACCCTTTGTTAAACAAGCGGCAGGGGTACTCAGGCTTGATTGGTTAGTTGGGGTCAGCGATCGCATCGACTTAGCCAAAGCCGAAGCTCAAGTCAAGGAACTCCAACAAAAGTATCCCAATGAAGATCCCAGCGAAATTGCCCATCGCATTATGGTGGAAAAAGCGATCCACGCCGGTGGTGTCGGATTTGCTAGCAGCATTTTACCCGGTGTCGCGGCTGCACTGCTGGCGATCGATTTAGCCGCGACTACTGCGATTCAAACCGAAATGGTTTATGAAATTGCCGCCGCCTATGGGATGGATTTGCAAGAGCCAGCCCGAAAAGGCGAGGTTTTGGCAATTTTTGGGTTAGCGCTAGGCGGTAGCAACGCAATGAGAGCTGGTTTGGGCTTTTTACGCAACGTACCGCTGGCTGGCGCGATGATTGGTGCGAGTACGAATGCTACGATGCTGTACGCGCTGGGATATGCGGCGCGCCAGTTTTACGAAGCCAAATTGAGGGAAGATACTGAAGAACCTGGAACCGAAACGCTGCAAGCTATCCAGCAACAAAGCGAGAAATATCTCGATGTTGCGATCGCGCAGCAAGCAGGGATGGATCAAATTATGGTTCACATGATTTTGGCAAGTTATCCCAACAAAAACTGGGAAGATATTCTGCCAGAATTGAAGGTCTTGCAATTAAATGCCGATTCTCTCAAAAGGATTGCTGCTAACATCAAGTCCCCCAAACCATTGGGTGCGTTGTTAGAGCAACTTAACCCCGACTTTGCAGTACCGCTATTAGCTCAATGCCGTCGCATTGCCGGAAGTAGCGGAGAGGTTTCTGAAGCAGAACAGACGGTGCTGGATGCGATCGCACAAAAACTCAACGGTCAAGATGTGGCTTCGATATCCACTTGAAAAAAATTGTTGGTGCGTTAGCTTTCTGCCTAACTCACCATCGCCAATATTTACTGTCGCTGTGTAAGTCCTAAATTAGCCTCACGTTACCGTAATCTACTGCCTTAAGATAGAGTTTGACATGGCTAATTTTAATACTATCAATAACAACTGATGCAAGAGGAAGTTTTATGACAGCAGAAATATCCGGAGTCTGGGACAAGATTGAGAGCATGATCAATGACTTCATTGTCCTGCTGCCTAATATGATACTAGCGTTAATTGTTTTTGCAATCTTTTTCTTTGTTGGCCGGTCAATTAAGAGAGCGGTCAGGCAGCTTACCCGCAACCACCGCCAATCCCGGAATTTGGGACTGGTGTTAGGAAGGTTAGCGCAGGGTATTACTGTTCTGGTTGGTCTGTTTATTGCCTTGTCGATTGTAATTCCCACATTTAAAGCAGGCGATTTGGTGCAACTGCTGGGAATTAGCGGGGTAGCGATTGGTTTTGCCTTTCGCGATATCTTACAAAACTTCCTAGCCGGTATCCTAATTCTTTTGACGGAACCGTTCCAAATCGATGACCAGATTGTGTTTAAAAACTTTGAGGGAACGGTAGAAAATATTGAAACTCGCGCTACAACAATCCGAACCTATGATGGTCGCCGGATTGTAATTCCCAATGCCGAATTGTTCACCAATTCTGTTACTGTGAATACCGCTTTTGATAAACGCCGGATGGAATACGACGTTGGTATCGGCTACGGCGATGATATTCACCGAGCCAAGCAGTTAATGATGGAAGCCATGCACAGTGTGGATGAGGTTTTGAATGACCCTGCTCCTGACGTGCTGCTGATGGAACTTGCAGGAAGTACCGTCAATATCCGCGCTCGATGGTGGATTGCCCCGCCGCGACGAATTGACGATCTGCAATCGCGGGACAAGGTACTTTCTGCGATTAAGGAAAAGCTGACTGCCAATGGCATCGACTTGCCCTTTCCTACGCAGCAAATTTTGTTTCACGACCAAACCGAAGAGACGGATGGCGATCGCAAACGTCAACGGGAAGGATGGCCCGCTGGTAATGGCGAAGTTCCCAAACCCCGCAGCATCAGCGGTTCTGTGCGACAACTAATTGAACAGCGATCGCAACAAGACGGCAACGGATAATCTTAACCCCACCCCAACTCATGAAAAATGTCAAGTTAAGCAAACTTTGGGACTCGCTGCACTCTAGCTACTGGTTTATCCCAACGTTGATGGCGGTGGGGTCGATGATTTTAGCGATCGCAATGCTGACAATTGACCGCACGGGTAATACACCAAACTGGAGGTGGATTTACACGGGTGGAGCCGATGGTGCGCGAGCGGTTCTTTCATCGGTTGCCAGTTCAATGGTCAGCGTTGTTGCTACAGCTTTTTCCATTACTATTGTGGCGCTTCAGTTGGCAAGTTCAAATTTTGGTCCCCGATTGCTGCGTAATTTTATGCAGGATACGGGCAATCAAATCGTGCTTGGCACTTTCATTGCCACGTTTATTTACTGTTTACTCGTACTGCGAACCATTCATACAGGAGGAGAAGGATACAGTGTCTTTGTACCCCAACTCTCGGTTACTGTTGGTACCGGATTGGCAATTGTCAGTATCGGCGTACTGATTTACTTTATCCATCACGCATCAACCATTATTCAAGCCTCCCATGTAATTACTCAGGTTAGTGGCGATTTAGACAAAGCTCTAGAGCGTCTGTTTCCCGGAAAAATCGGAGAAGGTAAAGCGAACAACTCGCGACAACTCGCAGTAATCCCTGCAAATTTTGACTCGGAAGCAAGTCCAATCAAAGCCACTGGCGAGGGTTATTTGCAAGCAATCGATGACGACGAATTAATGAAAATTGCCCGTCAGTACAATCTGCTTGTACGTCTTAAAACTAGACCGGGAAAGTTTATCGTCAAGGGCAGCGAGTTAGCAATGGTTTTCCCGAAAAAAGGGGTGAATCAAAGCCTGAACGAACAGATTAACGATGCTTTTATTCTGGGCCAAGAACGGACTGAATATCAAGATGTAAAATTTCCTATCGATCAATTAGTTGAAATTGCCTTGCGTGCGATTTCTCCTGGTATCAACGATCCGTTTACTGCGATTCGGTGTATCGATCGACTCAGCGCCGGATTATCCCGCCTCGCTCAAAGTGATTTTCCCTCGCCTTATCGCTACGACGATGAACAGAATTTGCGCGTCATTGTTCAAGGAGTGACATTTGAAGAGTTAGTTAATGCTGCATTTAACCAAATTCGCCAGTACAGTAAATCAGATGTGGCGGTAACAATTCGCTTATTGGAAGCTATAGCTTGCATCGCCACTTACACCCGCAATTCCAAACAACGAGAAGCTTTACGCCGTCAGGCGGAGATGATTTTAAATAGTAGCCGCGAACAAATCTCTCAGGAGCAAGACCAGAAAGATGTGCAAGAGCGGTATCACCAAGTCATTAAAGCTTTAAAAGAGGATTAATTTGGTTGAGCAGAATTATGGTAATAACAACAGCTTTACGATCGGCTCCTAATACTTTAGCTTTAAGCGCGCTGATTGCCATTGGTTTAGCGCTGACACATTTATTTTGCGGCAAGTTGCGGTTTGCTCCTATTCCTCGCAGTGGGTGGCTTTCAGCGGCGGGTGGGGTTTCGGTAGCTTATGTTTTTGTGCATATTTTACCGGAATTAAATCTGCACCAAGCGGTATTAGAGAAAGTAGAAGCAGGAGTTATTTCCTATCTAGAACACCACGTTTATTTAATAGCTTTGTTAGGATTGACTGTATTTTACGGTCTGGAGCAAATGGCAAATTTATCTCGTCAGGGTGGCGAAGAGGATGTGACCAGTCCTGGTGTTTTTTGGTTGCACATAGGCTCTTTTTCAATCTACAACGCTCTGATTGGCTATCTGCTGGTGCATCGGGAAGAACCGGGCATTACCAATCTGCTGTTGTTTTCTTGTGCAATGGCACTGCACTTTGCAGTGAACGACTCTGGTTTGCGGGAACACCACAAACATATTTATGACCGCATCGGACGCTGGATACTAGCAGCAGCTATTATTCTGGGGTGGGTGTTGGGTAGCGCTACTGAAATTGGAAAAACTGCGATCGCAGTTTTATTTGCTTTTTTAGCCGGAGGAATTGTTCTCAACGTCCTCAAAGAAGAATTGCCCGAAGAACGAGAAAGTCGGTTTTGGGCATTTGCCCTTGGTGCTGGAATTTACACCGCTCTTTTATTGGCTTTGTAGAGGAGTCAAATAAAGCCCAAACGTTCGAGATTAAAACCATTAGAAGGAACCAATCGTTCTTTCAGACGCCGCTTAAAATTACCGGGAGAATTTCTCATAGCACTGCTAGCAACTGCGAGGGTATTAACAGTCTTAGCTTTAGTCGAAGTTATGAGTCGTCAACGTTTATTATTCGCATCTCTTGCTTCGAGTTCATTCTTAATTTATCTAGACCCCCTACACCGCACAAACGCAGTCAGAACCCTGGTAACTTCTCACATGATGGCAGCAACGATGGGTTGGTTGACTTATCTAATTGTTGGGCCAGGATATCCGTCAGCGGGGACGGCGATGGTGATAACAATTGTACTGAGGATTTTGTTGTACTTGCTAATAGTAAGCAGTTTGGGGATTGCGATTGGTGCTTGGTGGGAAGTTGCCGAATGGACGGCTGGTATTGTTCTTTCAACCGAAGTGATTGAGATCCCCAATGATACGATGATTAATTTGATTATGGATAGTTTGGAATCTGCAATAGCAGCCCTAACTAGCTTATGGACGTTGCAAGAATGGATGCGCCAAGCCTTGCGGCAGTATGGAATCAAGCATCGATCGCCAATAGTCCGAGCGATCGCACTTAACTCAAAGCCGTATCATAAGTTTTTCCTCAATCATCTTCCCTCAGGTGGATATTTTTTTATGGCATCAGACAGATGGCAAGGTTGAGCTAGTTAGATTAAATAAAGATAGAAGCAAGAGTGTGCAATTTTGCACAGGGACAATAGACGTTTTACCTGAGTAGATTTTTAAGATTCTAAATTCCCATTGTTGCAAGAAGTTGATGGTTCAGAACCGGGAGGATTTTCGGAAAATCAAATCAACCACAAGGGCAGTGGCTGTGTTGAGTTAAACCTTTTATTTACCGGAAATTGCCCGAATCAGTTCCCAAACATCAGGCAGGAGGCCTGTGCTGAACTGAGTTTTCTGGATAAGCCTAATAGCTAACCACAAGGCGATCGCGCTAGACAGGAAGACAAGCAGAACCTCTTTCTTACCTCATTTATTTTGACGCTCAATTTCCCAATAAGGTGTATATCATGAATCAACCAGAATCCTTGTCGCAACCGCTGACGCAGAGCGAATTCGTCGCAACTTTTCGCTTGTTCAGTAGATTTAGCTTCTGGATACAGTTATTCTTGGGTGCTGTTTCCGGCATTGTTTTAGTATTTGCTATGTTGGGTCGCAACATGAGCGATCAAACCAATAATAATGCAGGTATTGGGTTCGGCGTATTTTTAGCGATACTTGGTCTTGTATTGCTGTGCTTTAGAATATTTTGGGATTTTCGCTATCGGCTTTTAGGCAGACTTCTGCACGCAGAAAATTCCCAGGTATATCCCAGCAAAGAACATATTACTCACACCTTACGGATTGGATTAGTTTCAAGTTTGGTGGGGGTATTAATCGCGTTTGTCGCTTCAGAAGAAACAGTTGCTGTAGTGCTAGCGAAAACTCTTAGTCAACCGCAAGCGATGGCAGCTTATGCGCCAGAAAATGTGATTCGTTCCTTAGATATTTTTGTGACGATGGCAAACGTCAATCTGATTGGCGCTCACTTTTTTGGAGCTGTTACTTCTCTTGGGTTACTCAATTGGGTAGAGGATTAGTTGGCAGCATTAGCGATCTTCGATCTACCTTTACAGGACTTACGCAGGCACGCTATATGTAGCGTGCCTGTGCTTGTGCGATCGATACTAATTGAGCTGTTAACTAAGTCCGTGGAAAAATTCATAGTTATGTAACAAAATATTAAGTAACCAGCTCGGAGTTAAATTTAATACGTTGTGTACGGTAGTTTCCTTTTATTCCTCTAACTTCCACCCCATTAATTACAGCATCAGCCAGCTCTAATTGATTCTCAACTATTTGTCATGCTAATTCATCTTTACTGCACGCGATCGACCAACGAAAATATCTGCGATCGCTTTGGAGACGAGCAACCCAAGCCCTAAAAAAATCATCGCTCAATTAACCTTAATCAGTTCGCGATCGTATCCATAACGTATTTATGTCATTGCTCACTAGAAGAGCGATAGCTTTCGCGATATCTTATGAAAGCAATCGCAGCATCTGTTTTTCATGGGTTCTGCCTCCAAGACTGTTAGATTGAGTTGATAAGCTGTACCGCATTTAAATTGTATATTTCAACGCCGTATCAAAATTCGTCAAATCCCCTCGCCCTCTCCCCCGCATCGACTCAACGCGCCACCTGTCGCATATACTCCCCCCACAACTGAGCGGCATTTCCACTACCTCCCCCAGTCGGAGAATTATCATC
Organism: Microcoleus sp. FACHB-61; assembly: GCA_014695295.1. GTDB lineage: Bacteria > Cyanobacteriota > Cyanobacteriia > Cyanobacteriales > Microcoleaceae > Microcoleus. Next base: position 18,060 of record JACJNY010000010.1, read on the forward strand.
ATTTCCCAACCAAACTCCTGTCACCAGTTGCTGACTCGGAATATAACCGACAAACCACAAATCTCTATTATCATTAGTCGTGCCTGTTTTTCCAGCTTCTCCTAACCCCAAAGCAGCACTGCTACCCGTACCTCCCCGCACCACACCTTGCAGCATATCTGTCATCGTATCCGCTACGCCTTCAGAAACTAACTGGCGATTGGCAATGCCATCTTTTTGATAGTCATAAATCACCCGGCAACTGTTAAAATTATTTCGATCTTTGCAATCGCTGCTGTCAATAATTCGCTTGATTACGTGGGGGCGATTGCCCAAACCCCGGTTCGCCAAAACCCCGAATGCACCAGTTAATTGCAATACGTTAACTTCACTTTCACCTAATACTAAACCAGGCGCCGAATTCAGTGGAGATGTAATCCCCAAACGTCTGGCCATTCCCACTACATTGTCTAAACCGACATCTTGTGCTACTCTCAAAGCAATTGCATTTTCCGACTGTGCTAAACCCCGATACATATCAGCACTGCCACTGGTTCTTTCGCAGCCGCTGTAACTTTGTCCGCCCCAGGAAAGGGGGGCGCAAGAATAAGTTTTTTCGGGTGAGATTCCCCGTTCCAGGGCGGCTGCATAGGTGAAAATCTTAAATGTAGAACCGGGCTGTCTCAAAGCTTGGGTAGCCCGATTAAACTGACTTTTTAAATAATCTACGCCCCCAACTAAAGCTAAGACTTCCCCGGTTGTACTATTGAGAGTTACCACGGCTCCTTGAGAAAAACCTGCACTCGATCCGGCATTTTCTACAGCATTTTTGAGGGAACTTTCAGCCACTTTTTGCAGGCCGGGATTCAAACCTGTTTCTACAATAAAATTGCCTTCTCTGGCTAACTGCTCGCCCAGCAAAAACTCTAATTCGTCAAATACATAACTGTAGAAATAAGGAGCGATCGTACTTTGCAGATATTGGCGAGCTTTGGGATTGATCTCAATTCGCGATCGCCTCGCGCGATCGGCTTCCTCCTGAGAAATCGTCCCCAGAGCGCGCATCCGTTCGATCACTCGATCGCGGTACTGTACCGCCAACTGATAATTTTGAATCGGATTAAAACTGTTGGGCGCCGGCAAAATGCCCGCCAAAGTTGCCGCCTCTGACAAAGTTAAATCCTTCGCAGACTTCCCAAAATAAAACCGAGCCGCATCCTCAAAACCGTAAAGGTCAATTCCCAAAAACACGCGATTCAAATAAGTCAGCAACAGCTCGTCTTTGCTGTAATAATTCTCCAGTTTCAACGCAACTACAGCTTCCCGTAACTTGCGTCCTGCCGAATCTTGAGTTCCCACATAATCTCGAAACAAACTCCTCGCTAACTGCTGCGTCACTGTGCTGCCGCCTTCGCGAATTCCTCCCCCGCGAACATTGGTCAAAAGCGCCCGCAAAACCCCGATCGGATCTACCCCCAAATGCCAATTGTAGCGGCTGTCTTCCGAAGCAAGTACCGCCTTGGATAAATAAGGCGAAAAATCCTGCAATTGCTTTAATTCTAAGTGAGCGTTATTCTGAGGAGGACGCAGCGGAGTTTGCCCGTCGCGGGCGTAAACAATCACGGGGCCATTGATACTTCTCGGCAGAGGCCGCACTTTAAACTTTGTGGATTCCATACCTACCAACACCGCAATCAAGGCGGTGATTCCGCTGACGCCGTAAAAGCTGTAACGCACAAGTTCCACATACCAGGGCGGCGGATCTACGAATTGAATTCTGACAGCGGCGGCTAGTTCCGGCGGGCCTAAAGTGAACACGTCTCCGTGACGCAGGGACATACTTTTAACTCGCCTTTTGCCGTTGTAAATGCCGTTGGTGGAGTCTTCATCTTTGAGGACAAAAGGAGTCCGCCGCCGACTATCCCGCGACAGGGATAAGTGCACGTGACTGACAACGGGATTGCGAACTACAATATCTGAAGATTTGGACGATCGACCTAACAAATATCGCTCGCCCAACAGCGGATAAACCTCAGCTTTAGCTGCACCTGCATCCTGTACCCACAGTTCGGGTACTTTGGCGTTCGGTTTCAGCGCTAGCTGGTTAAAATTAACCTTGGCAATAGTCTGGACTGCTTGGGTAATCGCACCCAAGATGGTTTGCGGTTTGCGGGGCGGCTGCGGTGGGGTCATATTTCGCTGTGCACTACGATCGAGCGATCGGCTCTTGCACCATTCTACTCGCAACTTTTGGCTAATTTCACGATCGGCTCACACTCTTAAGGCGATCGTCTGCTAGTGGCGATCGATTTTGGGGTTATTGGTGAACCCGCAAGGCGAGCAGTTTATTGAACTAATCTTTACCAAACCACAAAAAATCCCGCTCTCACCAGAGGATTAAATTATCATAAACCTGCTAAAAAGTCCACATTTTCAATAACATTTATCCCCGATTTACCAACCAACTTCGCATAATTAAAACCCCCCTTGAAAAAGGGGGGTTAAAAGCCTAAAATCAGCTTGATTCTCCTTACAGCGAAGAACCCAAACCGGCATAAGCGCCGTAGAAGAAAAGACTCACAATGCTTAGAACACCGAGACCAGCGACAGTAGCTACCAGCCACAAAGGAATTCTTCCACCACTAGACATAGCCATCACCTCACTAATTTACAGCTAAACAAATTCGATCGAACTATCGAAAGCAAACTCAGACACCAGTTAATTAAAGAAATAACTGGAAAACAAAATACCCAGAGTAAAAATCAGCAACAGACCCAAATAAAGAGAAGTCCGGTTTAACTCAACAGGCTGTTCATTGGGATTAGGAACGCGCTCAGGCATTGTAAACTCCTATCGTTGAATAAATTGCATTGCTGCGATCGCGCCCAAAAAGAAAATTGTTGGGACACCTAAAGTATGAACTGCCAACCACCGCACCGTAAAAATCGGATACGAAATTGGCTCATTGTTGGGGGTTCTGGTCGTCATTTTTCCAAATCCTGGTTAAATTACTTGGCAATGAACTGATCTACTTGTTTCTTAGCTTCAAAGCGATCCGAGATAATCGGCACTTCTTCCCGCTGCGGTGTGAAATACTGGTTAGGGCGAGGAGTTCCGAAAGCATCGTAAGCCAAACCAGTTTGCACAAACAGCCATCCAGCAATAAACAAAGCCGGAATGGTGATGCTGTGAATTACCCAATAACGGACACTTGTAATAATATCCCCAAACGGACGTTCTCCAGTTGTACCAGCCATTTAGAATCCTCCTTTCAACAACAAATTGACAGACAATCTCTATTACTATTCTACTATCAAGCAGCTTGCGCTGAACCTTGATATTTAAGTAGAGTACCGCTCGCGCCGATCACAAATCCGCGATCGGGGCCCATAAAGACAATCCTGTAAAAATTAGCGGGAACATCTTCAACTTCGCGGTCTTTTTGCCAAGTTTTCCCGCCGTCCAAACTACAGAGCAAATTGCCGCCGCCGCCGGCTACCCAAACTTCATTATCAGTCCGGTAAGCCATGTCCAGCAAACCCCAACTCGCCTTGCGATCGGGAAAAAACGGTTTTCCCCAACCTTCAGGATTCGACGGGTCGCTAAACTGAATCTGACCACCGCGGGCGAGCATCCACAAACGCCCGTCCTTGGTAAAGCCCATATTTTGCAGGCGGCGAGAACTATTGCGGTTGTGAGGTTCCCAAGCTTCTTGTCCGGGTTTCCACACCGAGTAGAAATTGCCCTTCGAGGAAACCGCAACATACCGCCCGTCTTCAGAACGGTTGATATTGCGAACTACCCCAAAAGAATCCTGCACGACAGCTTTCCAATTTTTGCCGCCGTCAGAAGTCCGGTAAATCGCCCCCACATCCGTCGTCATCTCGGCGGAATTCGGGCCCAAAGCCGCGATCGTACTCGGAGAACCTGGCAACTGGCTGCTCAAAGCAATCCGCGTCCAAGACTTGCCCTCATCGTTCGTGTGGAGCAAAACAGAAGGCTGGCCGACAATCCAGCCTTCGGAACCCGAAAAACTCACTGACGCAAAACGCGACCTCGGATCGTCGATATCCAGTGCTACAGACTTCCAGCTAGTGCCACCGTCAAGCGTTTCGAGCAGAGTCGCCTCAGAACCCACAACCCAGCCGTGTTGAGGATTGCCCGTAAAGGCAATATCCTGCAAATTAGCTTCCGTCGGCAGGGAAACCACTTGCCAGGGGTTGTAACTCACAGAAGCGATGGTGCTGCAACTCGTACAGATGAGCGCAGCGGCCAATAACATTACAATTCGTTGCCAAAATCTCACAATCGTCTTACTGCAAACCATACATACTAAGTAAAAACAAGAAACCAACGACCAAGCCGCCAAAAATCAGCAAACTTTTCTGACCTTCGGTCATGCCGTTGACACCGACACCGTAACGCTGATTTGCCTTAAATCCCGATACCCCTTCCATCTGACCGAGATTTTGAAACGCCGACTTGCGCGCTGCGCAAACGGGACAGACCCAAGTTTGGGGCAAATCTTCAAAAGCCGTGCCCGGGGCAATGTCATTTTTAGGATTCCCCTTTTTCGGATCGTAGACGTAGCCGCAGGCGCGGCACTCGTGCCGATCGAGGGTCTTAGTCTCAGTGGCTCGATCGCTCATAGCTCAAAAAGAGTAGGTAAGCTAATCTTAAAATATACATTAAAAATTATTGCAGAAGATGGATGATTAATCTCAACCAACTCGTAATTTTAGCTACACAAAATCTATATAATGTAAAGACAAGTTACAGAACCCTTTCACCGAGGCAGTAATTATTCACCGTGTTTGCACTTAGCGGCTACGAGTATTTTTTAGGCTTCCTGTTAATTTCCAGCCTAGTCCCTATCCTCGCCCTCACGGCGTCTAAGGTACTGCGACCCAAAAGTCGTCCCTACGACCGACGCACTACCTACGAATCCGGCGTCGAGCCGATCGGCGGAGCCTGGATTCAATTCAACATCCGATATTATATGTTCGCCCTGGTCTTCGTCATCTTCGACGTAGAGACCGTCTTCCTCTATCCTTGGGCGGTTGCTTTCAACCAGCTAGGACTGTTGGCTTTTATCGAAGCCTTGTTTTTTATCACGATCCTCGTTATTGCTCTTGTCTATGCATGGCGCAAAGGAGCCTTGGAATGGTCTTAAGTTCTGACAAATCACAAAAAGCGCTGATCAACCCAGTCGAGCGCCCCGAAGTCACATCGCAACTCTCAGAGAACGTCATCCTGACAACAGTGGATGACCTCTACAATTGGGCGAGACTTTCCAGCCTGTGGCCGCTGCTTTTCGGCACGGCCTGCTGCTTCATCGAATTTGCAGCTTTGATCGGATCGCGCTTTGACTTCGACAGATTCGGCTTAGTACCGCGATCGAGCCCCCGGCAAGCCGACTTGATCATCACCGCCGGCACAATTACCATGAAGTACGCCCCCATCTTGGTGCGGCTGTACGAACAAATGCCGGAACCCAAATACGTCATCGCGATGGGCGCTTGCACCATCACAGGCGGAATGTTCAGCATGGACTCCACCACAGCAGTCAGAGGCGTTGACAAACTGATTCCTGTAGACGTGTACATCCCCGGCTGTCCCCCCCGCCCTGAAGCGATTATTGACGCAATTATCAAACTGCGGAAAAAAATCGCCAACGATTCGATGCAAGAACGGGCCAGATTGCTGCCCACCCACCGCTACTACACCAGACCCCACAAAATGAAAGTAGTAGACGACATTTTGGACGGCAAATACTTGTCTATTCCAGGCCGGATGGCGCCGCCGAAGGAATTGACGGAAGCAATGGGAATGCCAGTACCGCCGGCCCTACTTGCAGGACAAAAACAGGAGGTAAACCGTGGCTGAGACAGAATCTGCAATTGTTGAAGCCGGGAAGGTTTCCCAGTGGTTGACTCAGAATGGCTTTGAACACGAAGCTTTAGCGGCCGATAATTTGGGCGTGGAAATATTAAAGGTCGATCGAGAATTTTTAATTCCGATGTCAACAGCACTGTATGCCTACGGGTTTAATTATATGCAGTGCCAGTGCGCCTACGACCAAGGGCCGGGACAAGATTTAGTCAGCGTTTACCACTTGGCTAAGCTGACAGATAATGCTTCCCATCCCGAAGAAGTCCGCGTCAAAGTATTCGTACCTCGCGAAGATCCCAGAGTGCCATCAGTCTACTGGATTTGGAAAGCAGCCGACTTTCAAGAGCGGGAATCCTACGATATGTACGGCATAGTCTATGAAGGACATCCGAATCTGAAACGGATTTTGATGAACGAAGATTGGGTAGGCTGGCCGCTGCGGAAGGATTACGTTTCCCCGGATTTCTACGAATTGCAAGACGCTTATTAAGGGAGTTTTGCGAGGGCGGGTTTGAGCATAAAATTTGACTTTTGGGGTTAAGTTTTATGCAAAACCCGCCCTCTGTTTTTTTAATCTATTACTGTAGGGCGATGTTTTGTGATCTTCTTAGTCTAAGAATTATAATACCTTCGCATGACCTCAAACCCAAGTCGCAGACTCATTAATGATATTGAAGCTCTTCTGGCGACAAGTGCAAGCCTATTTGCGTCAGAAGGTTCCGTGCGTCAGGTCGCTATCCTAGCAAATGCAGAGTATAATATCGAGTGTTGTGGGGAAGGATTTAACGCAGACATTTACAACCTCTATCTTCAAGTTCCTGGTTGGCTTTACTCGCAAATTTCTGACGAGATTGAGGTATGTGAAAATCTAATTCTGGACAAGGCAAGAATACTTCTCAAACCATACCCATATGATGATTTAGTTAATGTGATTATTAGTCCAATTCTGAGCGCAGGTGAGGAGTGGCGCGAAAAAGCAAACAATTGGGTCACAGGTAAAGGAGTCAATAATCAAGGTCGTGTTAGGTCTGATAATATACCTTCGAGAACAGTAGACGGGCTTTTCTTTCGTTCTCAGAACGAAGAGCTTTTTTACAAAGCTCTTAAATCACTTGGGGTATCCTTTGCTCCATTACCCGTTTTCATTAGAGGTGGTGAAAAATACAAAAGAATTGAACCAGATTTTGTCATTGTTAAAAACGGTGTTTTACTGGTTGTAGAAGTAGATGGTGATACTGTACACAACGAAACACCAGCAGAAGCACATGATAGGACAACTATGCTTGCCCATGAGGGGGTCCATATTGAGCGAATCCGAGCCTCAGAGTGCCAAACCCCAGATCAGGCAGTTGCCTGTGCAAAGAGAATGTTGCAGGTTATTGATAAGATTAAATCTTCAAGGTAGATGAGGTTGAGTCCCAAAGGTTATCTGCATCCGGTGAGCTTGGCCGTTAAAGCCACTCTAATAATTGAAACAGATCGAAGTTTCTACGTCAATGCTCCCAAGCGATCGATCGATCGCCAGCTTAGCCTAGTAGGTTGTAAAGTATAAGGGTAGAGCTATAAAAATACCTATGACACTCACCCTCACTCTGACACCAGAAATAGAGCAATACTTAACACAAAGAGCTCAAGAGCAAGGGCTTTCGACGGAAGCATACACTCTGCAACTGCTGGGAGAATATATTCTGCGAAAACAAAAGCAGGTAAAATTGGTTAATCTGCTTCAGTCTTGGAGGGATGAAGAAGATGCCGAAGAGCAGCAAGAAACAGGTGAGTATCTGATTCATGCTCTTGACGAAGATCGTTTATCTGAACGCAAGCTATTTCCTATTGAATTAAAAGGTGTAACTTGGTGAGCAGAGTCGTTTTTCTGGATGCAGGACCAATTGGTTTAGTTACGAATCCAAAGCTATCTCCTGAAAGCACTCTTTGTACTCGCTGGTTGCAAGCACTTATTATATCCGATACTCGAGTTATTATTCCCGAAATAGCCGATTATGAAGTTCGCCGAGAATTGCTGCGGGCAAATAAGGTAAGGGGTATTGCTCGATTAGATGAATTAGCTAACTCGCTGGAGTATTTACCCATTACAACTGCTGCTATGCGACAAGCTGCGATGTTTTGGGCACAAGCTCGTCAGCAAGGACAACCGACAGCAGGTGATAAGACGATTGACAGCGATATGATTTTGGCAGCACAGGCGACGACTCTTGATGTTGTGGATGTTGTAATCGCGACAACAAATGTTGGTCATCTTTCTAGGTTTGCTCCAGCCGATTTATGGCGAAACATCAATCTCGGTTGAGATTCTGGCGCTGATTGGAGAGATAGCTAAGGCAATAAAAGCACGATCGCAATTTATCAATCTAAACGATGAGTTCCAACGATCGCAAAACAAAACTAGAATACGGGGATTTTCAGACACCGCTGGCATTAGCAGAGATGGTGTGCCGAAAATTAATAGAACTTAATGTTAATCCTCGCACCATCATTGAGCCGACGTGCGGTATCGGTAATTTTATTCAAGCTGCTGCACATTTATTTCCATCTGCCGACAAGATTATCGGGTTGAAATAAATCAAAATTACTTAAAAGAAGTCAGACTAAATAAGCTATTCTTTGATGAAAGATACGAGATTTGGCACGGAGATTTCTTTCAATTTGATTGGGCATCGTTAGTCGATGGGTGTAGCGAGCGGCTCCTTGTACTCGGCAACTTTCCTTGGGTGACCAACTCGCAACAAGGAACTATTGGTAGCGACAATTTACCTAAAAAAAACAACTTTCAAAGTCACATCGGCTTAGATGCTCTCACAGGTAAGAGTAACTTCGATATCTCAGAATGGATGCTAATTCAGGCGGTGCAATGGCTGCAAAATCGCAATGCGGATCTGGCAATGCTTTGCAAAACTTCCACTGCTAGAAAGTTATTGAGTTACATTAATTCAAAAAAACTTAATCTCGCTAGCTGTGCAACTTACACAATAGATGCTAAAAAGTATTTTGGTGCAAATGTGGATGCCTGTTTGTTATACTGCAAGTTTGACTCAAGCTCACAAAACTACTTCTGCGATGTATTTAGCAGTTTACACAGTTCAGAATGCCACCGAATCGGATATCAAAAAAATCTCCTGATTAAGGATATAGACTCTTTCAATAAATTGAGTAGTTTATATGCGGTGCATTCAGGGGTGAAATGGCGATCGGGTGTAAAGCACGACTGTTCTGGCGTTATGGAGTTTCGGAAAATTGATAATTTGTTTGTCAATGGATTTGGGGAAGCTGTCGAGCTTGAGGAAACTTATCTATTTCCGCTATTTAAAGGATCTGATGTTGCTCAAAATCGCATTAATGCTACCGATCGATATATCCTAGTTACTCAAAAATTCATCGGTGAATCAACCGAAAATATCAAAACTCTAGCTCCTAAAACCGGACGTTATCTAGAGAAGTGCGGGCAATATCTAGATAATCGCAAAAGCAAAATTTATCAAAATAACCCTCGATTTTCGATTTTTGGAGTAGGCGATTATAGCTTCCAACCTTGGAAAATTGCGATTTGCGGGCTTTATAAAAAATTGGATTTTAGGTTAATCGGTGAAATAGCTAATAAACCTGCAATCTTCGATGATACTGTTTACTTTCTCAGCTTTGACAGCGAGAGAGTTGCACGTCAAACTTTTGAGCTTTTAAATTCATCGCCAGCAATTAACTTTTATTCATCGATGGTATTTTGGGATGAAAAGCGCCCGATCAAATCCAGCATTTTAAATTGTCTGAATCTGGCATTGCTGGCAGATTGGGAATATTTAACCGCTGATGCACGCAGATAAACGCAGATGAGTACACAGGAATTACTCACCAAAAGCAAAGAAACCAGGTTTTTGGCAAATTCTGCGGGTGTAACAAAGTATTTTCGCAAAAAAACCCGGTTTCTGACTACGCGTGCGTAAGACTTATAAACGTAAAATATCGTTTACGGTTGTGGCTGAATGATTAAACCGCAGAGAACACAGAGGACACAGAGTCAGAGATTGAGAGAGATGAATAATTTCGATGTCAATGGATTTGAGATCGGAACATTTTTCATAGCAATCCGCGATAGCGAATAAACACCAACATCACCGCCCACGATCCTAATGCGACTTTGACTGCAACCAGGATATTGAGCAAGGGGAGAATGCCACCGCTGAAAAGTGTGCCTAACTCTCCGTGCGGTAACTCATATCCTGACAGAGTGATAACGGACAATACAATGAAAACAAGTACCGAAACTTTCTCCAAAGTCGCCGCGTGCCAGCGCTGGTAGATTTCTTGCATCCACTGCGGTGATGAGGTAATCGCCACCAAGCCGATCGCAGTTCCGCCCGCTACACCCGCCGCAAAACCACCCCCTGGACTTAAATGCCCGCGAATTGCTAGTTCGATACCCACCAAGGCCGCAATCGTCGCTCCCAATCGCGCCAAAATAATCGATGGTTGATCGGTAAACTGATATATGGCGCAGGACGGCTTTTCATTTGCTAGCATAAAACTTGCACCCAAGATGGCGATCGTAAATACCACGACTTCAAAGATCGTGTCGTACAGCCGATTTCGCAAAATGATACCGGAAACCGCATTGGGTACTCCACTATCTTGAACAACCAATTCGACGATCGAACTTTGCTGCGATAAGTCCATTGTTGGATTGGCGATTAGCAGCATTTTGACAAACAGCGCTATCCCTGATAAAAAGTAAACCCACTTCATCAATGTTTGTCCTCTGCGTCTGGTGTATTTACATAGGTTAGGGTTGTCCCCGGTGATGAAAGTTCGGTTTGCATGATGTCGTAGACACGCCGAACTCTGATTGCGGTGTTATAAAGTTGCGCTTCGCCGCTGTGTTCTAGTTGGTCTTCTGGGGAACAAGCTGCATGAACTTCTTTTTCCATCAGCGCCCGCTGCAATGCCTGTGCACTCGCATAGGGAACCAGTTCCAGGCGCATATGGCGTTTCTGAAAAACTGTGCGGATGTCATCTATCAGTTGCTTAAAATGACCTGCGGTTTTGTCGTTTGGTATAGCATCGCCCTCTGTCCCCTCTTCGATTACACCCAGACGCAGCACGAGGGATGAACGCACCGTCACTGCATAAAGTGTAATCGCGAGTAGAGTACCCATCAAGGCTTCGGTCAAGCCCACATCCCCCGCGCCTAAAATTGTATACACCAAGGCGGCGATCGCTCCCAGTACCCCCCGCAGTAGCAATGCGTGGTATGGATTGACCTGAAATACCACCATACCAGCAGCTAAGGGTAGCAGAGCGACGAGGACATAAATGTAGCTATTATCGTTCATAGTCACTCCCTGTTTGGGAACAATAGGCCAACACATATCCCAGCATTGTGTTCCAGATTGCTAAGCAAATGATCGCCAGAATCAGCAGGGGCCATTTATTGGGTATTTTCAGCAGCAATCCAACGACTATCGCCATCGAACCCAGCGTATCTGCTACCGAAAGACTGTGCAGTTTATATAAAACCGATCGCTTCCCAAGTAGGAAAGAAGTACCCCAAAACCAGAAAAAAATCCCTATACCGATGCAGGTATAGCTCAATACATCTATTACGATCATGCTTCAGTGATACGTTTGATTATTTGTGCCAACAACATCAATCCAGCATTACCCACACTAAGGATAATCGCCGCCACCACACCAATCATCCAATCATCGCGCCAGACGGATATGACGAGAGCGATGATTGCTGCCTTGGTCGAAATACTGGCAAACGCCAACATTGTCTGCCAGATATCATGATCTTTCCATACCTCGTACATGGGTATGAGCAGAGCCAAAATCATGGCAATTAAAATCAAGTTGTTTAAGTTGTTCAATTGTGTGCACTCCTGATTTTTTCTTACTTAGCTAAATCGGAATTATTCATTTCTCTCTTCTCTTCTCTGACTCTGCGTCAAGAGCGGTTAAATCCTTCAGAAACAAAGTTTAGCTAGGTGTTTGATGTCCGTCGCACTCGGTGTACTTCGTAAAAACCCTCCTCGTGATATTTCACGACAATCGTCTTAGGAGTAAAAGTGATCAGAAGGACATCTAGGAAGATCAGCAGGGGCGATCGATGGTTTGGCACTTTTTCCATGATCACATCTTCGTGTCTGTGGGGACGGAAGATGAGTTCAAACGCTTCTAAATAAGCTATCGGAATCGCCATGAAGATTTTACCCAACACCCCCAACCATTCCCTCAAAGGTTCCGAGGGTGCGTAGCTGCGCGGCAACAGGGCAGCAATGATGATGCCGATCGCAATATTTGCCAAACTAAAATCGGCAGTAAGTAGAAACCAGATCGTCAGTCTTAATATTAGCTGTCCAATCATTTTGGTAATGCCATCCAGAATAGTAGGAGCGAAATCAAGCTCATAAAACCGACCAAATGATCGAATTCTTCAAGCATACGTGGCAGTTTGATTGCCGTGCGTTGAAAAATTAGAAAATAGGCTAACCAACCAACGCCGAGGATGGCGATCGCCTTAAGCATATTTTCCAGCGTATAAGCCTGAAGATCAAAAGCATTGGCTCCAATCAGCCCAGCTAGCAACAGCAACACCGCAGGCCAAAAACCGGGTTTGGCTGCTGTTTGTCCGCCACGAGGTAGAAAGATGAATTTAGCAAAAGAGATTGCTGTTCCGACTGCTGCGACATTCATCGCGATCGCTTGCCAGGAACCCAAATTCTTCACCGTTAACGTCTTTGCCCCAAAGCCAACCAACATGGGAAAGCCAGAGATTGATAAGCTAGCTATGACTAAGGCAATCCAGATCTTGGTATCGATCGGCTTCTGTTTCAATTCTTTCAGATTACGACTCGGTAACGATCCTGCAATCAGAAACAGCGACGATTTGACCAAACCGTGGGCCAGCGCATAAAACCCACCCACGGACGGTGCAGCCAGGATAAAGCCCAACTGCGAAACCGTGTGAAAAGCCAACATCCGTTTGCTATCTTTTTCTAAAACGGCATAGAACACGCCCAGCAGCGCCGTCCCGACGCCAAAGATTTGGACGATGGGTGCCACCTCCTCCACCATCAGCGCACAGCGCACGAGGGGATATACCCCCGCTTTGACCACAATCCCTGACAGCAAAGCCGACACAGGCGTTTCTGATTCCGAGTGAGTTAACGGTAGCCATAACCCCGATACAAAAACACCTCCCTTAACCAAGAGTCCCATAAAGATCAGAGCGATCGCCTCTGGGGGCGCTGCACCCAAGCCGGCAAAACTAAACGAATGACTTGCCTTATAAACCAGCACGGCACCGACTAGATAAAACAGCATTGCCGTGTTGCTAATAAATAGATAGCGCAAAGCCACCCAAATCGATCGATCGGTGCGAGGATAGGCAATCAAGAGAAAAGCCGCAATGCCGCTGACTTCTAACCCCACATATAAACTGATAAAGTCAGTAGAGGCAAAGGCCGCATTCAGGCTGCCGTGTACCATCAGAATCTGTGCATAAAAAAATGCCGTCTTATCTGTGGGCCAACAGTAGATAATCACCGCTGCTGTGACTAAGGCATTGGTTAAGATGAAAAAGCCGCTCAAGCGATCGACTAACAACGTGACACTGAAATTATCCAGTAACTCCAGCGTCACCGCTGACGGGATAGCAAAAAGCAGGAACCCATAGGCAGCGGAGACGAGCGCTCCGAATATTGCGAGATACTTGTCAAGCTTCGGAATCAAATAAATACTAAACCCGACAAAAAACGGGAGTCCAATCCAGGCTAGCGTCAGGGTATTCATGGGGTATTATTCATCTCGATTTCGTTACTTTCTAATGTCGGATTATCTCGGGCCAGCTTCATCACACTGACCAGCATTAAAGCCTGAATCGAAAAGCCGATCACGATCGCCGTTAAGATCACCGCCTGGGGAACCGGATCGGCGTAAGCGACATTTTTCCCCTTTGAAATAATTGGTGTCAGCCAGCCTTCTCGCGATGCCACCACCACGTAATAGGCTATAACCCCTGTACTCATGACATCCATACAGACGATTTTCATGATCAGGTTCTTTTTAAAGATGATACCAAAAAATCCGCAAAATACTGTTGCCAATACCAATCCTTCTAACATGGAAATTGCGTGTTGGATAAGGGGTTTTGGTTATTATATTTGAAGAAACGTATATTAGCTCTAATGAGACTTAGACATTTTCTAGCCCCTAAAAGACCTGAAAAGCTGTCTAGGTAAGGGAAAGAGTTTGATGCTCCGTCATATCAATTCCGGTTGCACGAGCAAAATGATTGTTGACTGTTGACTGTTGACTGTTGACTGTTGGCTGTTGACTGTTGGCTGTTAAGTGTCAGTCGAAAAACTGAATGAGTGTTGAGTGTTGAGTGTTGAGTGTTGAGTGTTGAGTGTTGACTCGATTTTACGCCCGACGATGAAGCGCGGATTTGATATCAGAGGTGAAACCCTTGTCAATTCAACACTGAGCCCAATTCAAGCTCAAACCCTTTACCTGTCTTAGTTTGTAGTCATTGTTGACGTGATTTTTGTCTAAGTCGCGTTAGCGAATATGTGGCCTACAACGAAGTCTGAGCGTCCATCAAACCCGGTTTCAGATCACTCCTGCGTCCAGGACAGTTCAATTTAACTGGGGCGAACGTCACTAAGTTCAATCATTCCGCAAAGCTGCGATCGGATCTAAGCGAGCCGCATTCCGAGCCGGCAATACTCCAGCTAACAACCCGACGGTAAAAGACAGCCCAAAACCTGCTGCGATCGACCATACAGAAACCACAAACGGAAATTTGAACGCTGTCGAAGCCCCAAAGGCGATCGCAATTCCCAACCCAATACCCGCCGTTCCCCCCACCGTGGAAACTAAAATAGATTCCGCCATAAATTGAATTAGAATTGCTGCATTAGTAGCGCCTACGGCTTTGCGAATCCCGATTTCCTTAGTGCGTTCCACAACAGACACCAACATAATATTAGCAATACCGATGCCACCAACCACCAAAGAAATTCCGGCGATCGCTCCGATCATAACCGTAAATAAACCTATCACATTGCTAAAAGTATTAACGATTTCAGCTTGATTTACAACTCGAAAATCATCCGGTTGTGGCGGATAAATATTGTGGCGCAAGCGCATGATATTTTCTACTTGAAATTGAGCATCCGCTAAATCCGCTTCGCCCGCAGTTTCTAACCAAAAACCCGAGATCGCAATCCCCGCTAAAGAATTTCTCCCCACAATCCGCGAAGACATATTTTTGAGGGGAATATACACTCGATCGTCCTGATCGGTTCCCCCTACAGACCCCTTGCTTTCCATCACTCCAATGACCTTGTAGCGGTTTCCCTGAATGCGAATATCGGAGGAGAGCGCATTAGCTCCGGCTCCAAAAAGTTCGTCCCGCACCTTAGAACCGAGGACAACTACTGGCTCAGCAGCATTCAATTCATCCTCGTTAAAAAACCGTCCTTCTTGGGGTTGAATGTTCTTCACATCGGGATAGTTTAAATCCGTTCCCAAAATAGCAGTAAATGAATTTTGTCCGCCATAAACGACTTGCACTTGGCGCTGCAAATAAGCCGAAATCGCCTTAACTGCGGGAGCTTGTTTGCCGATCGCCCTAGCGTCATCCCAAGTAAGGGTAGTAGCAGAACCGCTTCCCTGACTGACACCGCCCGATCGCGAAGCGCCGGATAAAACCAACAGCACATTTGTACCCAAAGCCTTTAACTGTTCTTCAGTTGATTTTTGTACTCCCTGTCCCACCGAAGTAATGGCAATTACCGAAGATATCCCAATAATTACGCCCAGCATAGTTAAACTGGTACGCAACTTATTATTCCACAGCGCCTCTGTCGCCATGAAGGCGATTTGAACGTTAGAGATTTTGTTGGTGCGGGGGCGAGTCTGTAATTTCATGTTATTAGTGATTGGGCATTGGGCATAGGGCATTGGGCATTGGGCATCGGGCAATTAAAACTTTCTTTCTTCTTCCTTCTTCCTTCTTCCTTCTTCTCCTTCGCGCCCTTCGCGCCTTCGCGGTTCAATAAAAAATCAAAACCCTAACGCAAGCGCGTTCCGCCACCAGGTTGCAAACCCGGAATCGGGCCCGACGATGGATTTTGGGATCTAGGCCGCAATCCGGGGGGGGAACTCATCAGCACTTTTTCATTTCCTTTCAAACCCGATCGCACTTCCGTCTTGTCATCCACCGTCATACCAGTCTTAATCGGCATAAAAGCAGGTTTGCCATCTTCTCCACCCGGAACATAAACCCCTGTTTCCCTTTGTTGGCGGACAATTGCCGCAGTCGGGACTACCAAAACATTTTTGAGTTCACCAGCCTTAAACTCAACATTCACATTCATGCCCGATCGCAGCATTTGTTGATCGTCATTAATAATTGCCGCTTTTACCTCAAAACTTGTCACATTTTGCTGGACGATCGACTGAGGCGAAATTTGAGTGATTTTACCTGCAAAAGTCTTTCCCGCAAAAGCATCGGCTTGAATAGATGCAGCCTGGCCGATCTGAATCTGAGAAATATTAGTTTCTGCTACGTTTGCTACTAATTGATTTTTTGAAGCTAAGGACAAAATCGAAGAAGAAGTCGCCGAAGAAACGGCACTACCTGCCGTCGTGGGAGTCACAAAAGCGCCCGGATCGGCGTACTTGCGGGTGACAGTGCCGCTGAAAGGAGCCCGCAGCACAGTGTCGTCGATCAGCGCTTGAACGCTTTGCAGGCTGCCTCTAGCGGCGAGAACTTGGGCCCGGGCTTGGGCGATGTCTTCGGGGCGAGAACCAGCTTCTAGCAGCGCCAAAGCTTGCTGTTTTTGCTCGACGGCGGCCTGCCCCGCAGCGATGTCTTCCGGGCGTGCGCCCGATCGCGCCAGGGCCAAAGCTTGCCGTTTTTGCTCGACAGCGGCCCGCCCTGCTGCGATGTCTTCAGGGCGTGCGCCCGATCGCGCCAGGGTCAAAGCTTGCCGTTTTTGCTCGACTGCAGCCCGCGCCGAAGCGATTTCTTCGGGGCGAGCACCGGCTTGCAGCAAAGCTACAGCTTGTTCGGCTTGCCTGACTTGCGTTTGAGCTCGATCGCGCTCGGTGCGGGAGTTGTTGACAATTTGCAAAGCAATGGCTCCGGCATTATAGAGTTCCTGATTTCTCTGAAAGTCTTCCTCAGCTTGGTTTGTGGCGTATTCGGCATCTCTGAGTTTGGCGATCGCTTGGGCGATGTCTTCAGGCCGATTGCCCTTAAGCAATTTTTGTAAATTTGCCTGTTGTTCAGCTAGTTGTGCCTCGGCTACGGCAATATCCTGGGTTCGATTGCCGTTGAGCAATTTTTGCAGCGTTGCCTGTTGCTCAGCTAGTTGTGCCTCAGCTACAGCAATGTCTTGGGTTCGATTGCCGTTGAGCAATTTTTCCAGACTTGCCTGTTGTTCTGCTAACACTGCCTTAGCCACAGCAATGTCCTGGGTTCGAGTGCCGTTGAGCAATTTTTCCAGGTTTGCTTCCGCGGCTGCGAGTTGTCCGCGAGTTTGGGTAAGTTGCCCTTGGAGGTTGGAGTCGTCCATGTAGGCGAGAATCTGCCCTTTTTCCACCGTATCTCCTTCCTTGACAAGCAAACTTTTGAGCATTCCTGAAGTTTTGGGGCTGACGTTAACTGAACGTTCGGGCACAATTGTGCCGTTTGCCGAAATTGTAATCGGCAGGTTCACCCTTTCGACAGCAACGGTTTTTTCCTTGCGTCTGGTTTCGCGGCTGGATTTGACTGTGAGTTGGCTGTAAGCTGTGTAGCCGACTCCTGCAACCAGGGAAGCGGCCAGGAGTCCGCTAAGCCAGGGAGTCAGCTCTTTTTTAATGTGAAAGTGCTTTACTAAGTACATATAAATTAGACCTGATGGGTCTGTCTTGAATTTAGACCGATCGGGAACAGAAAACGTTCAATTGAAGTCTGACTAACTTTTTTAGTTGGTGGTGGTGCCAAGTCACTCACTGTCCTGGACGACATAAACATGACTCTAGAGAACCTCACGCTAAATTTGAACCCACCTTCGGCACCCGCGAGCGTGTCACACAACGAATTTTGGGATGAGTGAGCATTTTGGGCTGGCGATCGCCAAAATAATTTTTTGTACGTTGTATAACAAGTAACTTGATTTGTTCTCAAACTTCCAAAAAAAACGATTGTGATAGTAGAGGGTGCAAAATTTGGATGAGATTATCAGTTGGGTAAATAGTTTGAGATTACTCGTCAAAGTTAAGACTAAATATGCAAGAATTTTACGAAATCGTCAGTTTAGCTACAAAAGAGCAACGCCAAAACTTAGCAGAGTTGACCAATTCAGGATTTGGTAGTTCCTCTGAAATTCTTTGCAATCACATACGGTATTTGAGGTGCGGGAGTATTGGTCAGCTTTTCTGGAACAGCTCTTGGAAACAAATTGTCACAGATGTTGCCGATCGCATTGGTATTGATTGGTCTGACGTTTTTAACGGTCGTACATGGCTTGAGTTATCAACTCAAGAAATTGAAGGTGCTGTCGTTGTTAAGCTATTTCAGAATATGTTGGATCAGCTTACACCAGAGCAACGACAACAAATTATTATGGATCTCAGACGAGAGAGCGATGACCCTAATCTTGAAGGTTTCCTTTTAAGTGGTGGTGCAATGTTTGCAGCAAAGATGAGTGGTTTTGGGGTGTACTTGTTGGCAAGCACTGTACTAGGTAGTCTCACAAGTGCTTTGGGGATTGCCTTGCCCTTTGCAGTTTACATGGGTGTGAGCCAAACTCTTGCATTTGTACTCGGTCCTGTAGGGTGGGCAGCACTAGCAGGAAGTGTATTATTTTCGATTAATCAACCCAATTGGAATCGTCTAGGGTTGTCTGTTATATACATCTCAACGCTTCGGTATTCCACAACCTAACAAGCACTTGCACCGGAACGGAGGTATACGCTAATAGTATGGTGGGTGAGTTAGAGAGATTTCTATCCTACTTGAGCAATAATTTGCCCTATATCTTGAGGCGTTGCACCTGTTGCTAGAATTGCGCGTATTAACAGTTCAATTAAAACCGAATCGTCGCCATTTTCAGCCTTTGCAATACGAGGTTGGCTGGAGTTGATTTTCTCAGCTAACTCTGCCTGTGTCATCAATCTTTGCAGACGTTCTTTGAGATTAAGACTGAGGGCTAACTTAATGTCAATTAGCATCGATTCCTCTGGTGAAAGTTCTAAGAATTCCGAGGTCGAGCCGATCTTCCAGCCTTTATCTTCTAGACGCTTCTTTTTCGCTTCATCCATAACATTAGTCCTCCCTATCCGTGTCATACTTCTTCAATCGTTTCTTGCAGTTTTCAATCACGTTAGGCTTATTGATTTCGTCCAGATCGCCATTTATATCATATCTGATATAATTATAGGTGTCATCGCAGCCCAACCAGGGCTTGCAGCGGACAGTCTAAACACTCTAGTGATGGCTCGAAAACTAATGCCGCTGTTGAACGCAATCGTTATACCAACAGCGAAAAGTCTTTTGATCTGCGATCGAGCCGATCGAACTTTTCAAAAGTTCGATCGCCCATTTCCTACTTAACAAACAGCCGCTACAGCCAACTCTGTAATCGCCGCCTCCGGGCCCACCAAAGAAACATACGGTTCTACAAAATATTTCTTAGCAGCATCCCGCGCTTGTGAAGCTGTCACCTGTGCAATTTCTTCTTGAAACTGCTGGTCAAATTTAATTCCCAATCCCAAAATTTCGTACCAACCTAAAACTTGGGCAATTTGCGAATTAGTTTGTTTTCCTAAAGCATATTGACCGAGCATTTTATTCTTGCAAGCTTGCAATTCTTCCTCGCTTAGTTCGGTGTTGGCGAGTCGATCGACTTCTGCGCGCAATCCTTCAAAAGCAGTCGCCGTATTTTCGGGCGCCGTACCCATGTACACGACAAACTGAGCCGTGTCCAAGCGCGTCGCGTAGACTGCGGAAACGTCGTAAGCCAAGCCCCGCTTTTCCCGCAATTCCACAAACAATCGGCTCGACAAACCGTTACCCAAATAAGTATTCAGCAACTTAATCGCTGCATAGTCGGGATTTTTGACAGAGGGTGCAAGGTAGCCCAGCATAATCACTGATTGCTGCGTATCTTGGGCCGTAACGACCGATTGAGGGGATGGTGACAGGGGGGGGACGGTTAAAGTTGGTAAGGGTGTTAAAGGCGCTTTCCAGTCCCCAAAAGTTCGATCGATCAGGGCGATCGCATCTTCGGTCGAGATTCTGCCGGCTACAGAAATAACTACATTATCGGGACGGAAATAGGTTTTGTGGAACTGTTCAAGCTCGTTTCTGGTGAGCTTTGACATAGTAGCTTCCGTGCCCAAGGGAGAGAAAGCATAGGGATGTTCCTGGTACATCGCGTGCCGCAATTGCTCGAAGGCGATCGCAAATGGCTGTTCTTGTTGCGATCGAATTGCCGATATGGCAATGCGGCGTTCGAGTTCGACTTCAGCTTCCGGGAAAGTAGGCGATCGCGTCAATTGCCCCGCCAACTCCAAAATCTCCTCAAAATCCGCAGAAACCGTCTTCAAACTCACTAAAAAATAGTCTGTAGTAGAGTCGGCACTCAACCTCGCTCCCACCGATTCTACACGCTCGGCAATTTCCAGCGAAGACAGCCGATCGGTTCCCTTAGTCATTACCGCCGACAGCAAGTGACACAATCCTGCTTGTTCCGGCTGCACGTAGCGACTGCCGGCCCGCAGAAATATCCTAGCTGCAATAATATCTGCTGCTGGATTTTCTGCTGCCAAGACAACAATACCGTTGTCTAAAACCGTGCGCTGGATTTCATTTTTCATGGTTAATTTAGTTGGGAATTGGTAATTGGGAATGGGTAATTGGTAATTGGTAATTGGTAATTACTTGATTGCCATTTTTCTATTTTGCATTTGCATATTGTATGATGTCATACCGGGCAGGGCTTGACGCACAACATCTAAATGTAACAACATCTATCCTCTAGGGTGCGCCACAAGCACACAGAACCCCGGACAAACGCCGAACCTCTAATCCGTAGGGTGCGCCACAAGCACAGAGAACCCCCGACAAACGCCGAACATCTATCCGGTATAAAAGATATTTATTTTCACCCGTTTACCAATTAGATTGGTTTGAGCACCACGGCTGTATAGCGCCGGGGAGAGAGATATTGTTGAGCTAGGCGCTGGAGGTCTAAGGGCCCAAATGCTTTAATTCTGGTGGGATAGCTGAGCGCTAATTCGGCACTGGCGATCGTATTGTAATATCCGTAAAGACCGGCTAGCTGTCCCGGCGTTTCGATCGAGAAAGCAAAATCGTTGCACAGCAAACGCTTACAGCGGAGCAATTCTACCTCAGAAACAGGCTCAGACTGCAATTGCCAAAGCCGATCGCAAATCCGAGATTCCACCTCTTCGACATCCTCCGCTTCCAAGACTGCACTGATAGTAAATAAACTCGATTCCCGTTGCAGCGAGAAAGTGCTGTCGATCGCCTGTACCAATTGTAATTCTTCCCGCAGTTCCCTGACTAAACGCGAAGTCCGCCCGTCTGCAAGCAACACCGACAGCAAATCCAAGCCGCAAGCACTTTGCAAGTGTTCAACTCCCGGGCCCGTCCAGGCCATCATCAGCCGCGCTTGTTCCAATCGGGGGAGACAGAGTTCCTGACGGCGAATTTCTATCAGTGGCGGTTCCGCCTCAGCGGTTAATTTGGGACAATCCCATTTAGCCGAAAACTGCTCAAATGCTTTTCCCGTAACATCTCTGGCCTGTTGTTCATCAATTCCCCCGACTACCACCACAGTCATATTTTCCGGCTGATAGTGCGATCGGTGGAAACAGCGCATTTCGTGGGGAGTTCGCGACATCAGCAACTCTTCGGTCCCCAATACCGATCGCCTGTAGGGATGTCGCTGATAAACTGTTTCCATCATTGCTTGGAAACCCAGCCAATCGGGATTGTCTTGAGCTTGACGGATTTCTTCTAGCACCACATCTCGCTCGCGATCGAATTCAGCATCGGGAATCGAAGCGCGCAGCAGCAATTCTGCCAGCGGCTGGGCAGTTTCTGCTAAATAATCGGCTGCAGCGTTGACGAAAAAATGGGCGTAGTCGTGACTTGTAGCTGCGTTGGCGACACCGCCGCGATTTTCGATTACCTGGTCAAATTCTCCAGGGGCGATCGAATCCGTCCCTTTAAATATCATGTGTTCGAGAAAATGAGCCATTCCCGACCAAGAATCCGGCTCCAGCGTAGCGCCAGCCCTCACCCACACGTCTAGGGCGACCACGGGTGTGGCCGAAATCCGCTGGTGAATTACCGTTAACCCGTTGTTGAGCTTCCAGACATTGGCTGGGAACTCTAAAGCAGTGAGCAGTTGAGACAAGCTAGTTATTCTTAAACTTTAGTTAACTTTGGCTGCAACTATGGTAGCGCTTTACAGCTATGCGATCGGGATTAATTGATACAGAAATGATTAGTCATCTGCCATTAATCCTTACTCATCAGTTATTTTTTGCTGTTTTTTCAAGCAGTCTCAAATACTTACCATTTTTTTGCTCAAAAGTCAATAGGTTTCGCGGGATATTAATTAATCAGTCGGGAGAAAGAGGATCTTATCAGAATATATCAATAAATTAAGAGATGTAAGAACACTAACGACCTTGAGAGGAGAAACAACTGATGGTAGCTACCTTAGAAGATACCAAGCGCCAAGCGATCGCGACTAAATTAGCAGAAATGAAAGCGGTGCAAAACCTCTTGATCGCCAACGAGCAATTGTTCATCAACTCCTGCAACGACTCCGAACTAGCCCAGCGCTTCCGGGATATGCTCGAAGACGATCGCAAAAATTTGGGCGTATTAGAAACCACGATCGTGCAATACGGCATTCAAGCCGAACCCAAAGAAACCAGCACAAAAATGCTTGAAGAAGTTCAGCAACTCATGCAAGGTTCTGAACTTACATTGTTTGAAAAAGTCACCCAGCACGAACTGCTAAAACACAAACAAACAATGGCCGGTTTGTTAATTCACAAAGCTGCTCAAGTAGTCGGCGCCGACATCGAAGCTGCCATTACCCCGCTCAACACAGTTAACTTTGAGAACCGCGCTCACCAAGAACAACTCAAAGGAGTTCTCGAAATTTTAGGAGTGCGCGAACTGACCGGCAAAGACCCCGACCAAGGCGTTTGGGCGCGCGTGCAAGATGCAATGGCCGCAATGACCGGCATCATCGGCGGTGCAGTTACCCGCACCAAAGATGAGATGAGCATCACAGACATCATCTCAATGGATCACCGCAAAACCGATACCCTCTTTATGGAAATCGCAAGCACCGACGATCCTCAAAAACTGCAAGAATTCTTCGGTCAACTTTACAAAGACCTCAGCGTTCACGCAGAAGCAGAAGAACAAGTTGTTTATCCCGCAGTTCGCAGCTACTACGGCAATACTCAAGAACTGTACAGCGAGCAAGCAGAAATGAAGCAGATGCTCGCCCAAATTAAGGCTCTCAACCCCACTTCTTCTGATTTCAAAGCCCAAATCAAACAGCTCCAAACAGCGGTTCAAGATCACGTTCGACAAGAAGAAAACGATATGTTCCCTCACATTCGCCGCCACCTGAGCGAAGCACAAATGGAACAAATGGCTACTGAATTCAAAGCAGCCAAAAGCACGATCCAGCAAGAAATGGCTAACATGAAATAATTCAGCAGTCGGCTAATTTTCACTCTAGCAAAACTAGAGAATAGCTAAACTGCAACCTATCAATCCCGCTACCAACCTGGTGGCGGGATTATTGTTTTTTATAAACACACAAATCTTCAAATTATACCTAACAATTATAAAAACTTATGCAACAGTAGCCAGGGCTGATAAAATGTAGTCCCATGCGGTTATAGATGAAGAGTGTTTCTGTTGAAAATTTTTCTTCAATATCAGCGCAAAATGTTTATTTCAAATTATCTAAATTTTCATAGATACCACAACTTAATTCTTGTTTTGTATAGGGTCATACCCTCTCAATCAAATTCAATTCCGGGCTGTATGGTGATTGAAAAATCAGTAAAATGTCCAGAAGGTATTTTCAGGCTACTACGGGAGTGAAACCTACCCTTATCCAATTGAAGAACATTTAAATGCTCGGGCTATTCAGAGGCTAATTGAGTTGATAATTTTTGAAAAAATAGACAGAATGTGAGAACTCGCTCCCAAAAGCTTTCTCCTGCTTGTGGGGCAACTGCTCCATATAGTAAGCTTGAAAATCCCCTTAAATTTTACCTATTGCTTTGACTCCAAAAACAGTATTTCTTTATTTCCATCGCTTTTAAGCTAATTGTAGTTTCATCTTGACACCAATCTTAGAACCCATCATTTGCTGGGATTGGAGTAGTAGACTCTAGCCATTCAGCTACTTTGAGTAACTTTTTTACTTTTTTTAAACTCGCTAACTGCTGACTCATCTTTTTGGTTACTCAAACGCCTTGGTACTTTTAATCTTGCCGACCCTCGGTGCCTGAAACTTTTCTCGATTACTCAAAGTTCACTGATGGGAAAGAATGATTTTTAAGTCGTCTGCTGCTGAACCAATTATTTCTTGGTACTTTACTTTAAATAACAGTCCTTAATCTCTAGTTGGCAGAGCATAGTTTTTGGGAAATGGTATAAATATAGGACAATATTTATTAAAAAATATTCAAAATCTCATTTAAGAAGCGTTGGTTTTTGGCTGGCCCGAGCACGGAGGCAGGCAGCCAGAAAACAAGCTGAAGCGGGGATAGACTTTGGGAGTTATTCGAGATGTCTAAAACACAATAGCGATACGTCCTTGGAAAGATGCGATCGCCCTGCTGCCTCCCTAGGATTGTAAAAGTTGAAAGGCCACAGTCCACACAGGTTGTCTGGTAGAAAGAGAAGCAAGCCCGGACAAACGAGTACGGAGCAGTTACACAGGAGTTTGCAGGTTATGAACAGTTCCTTGACCCGCCCCTTGGCTGTCGTGACGGGTGCCTCTAACGGCATCGGCTACGAACTCGCCAAACAGTTCGCTCAAAACGGCTTCGATCTTCTAGTCACTTCCACCGGCCCAAGTATCAATGAAGCAGCTATTGCCTTCGAGAAGCTCGGTGCCCAAGTCGAGACGGTGGAGGCAGACCTCGCTACATACGACGGTGTTGAAACGCTCTACAGCAAAATTAAGGCGACTGGTCGATCGGTGGATGCGATCGCGATTAACGCAGGTGTCGGTGTCGGTGGCGACTTTGCCCGCGAAACTGACCTGAAGGACGAACTCAATCTGATCAACCTAAATGTCGTCTCGTCCGTACATCTCGCCAAACGGGTAGTAAAGGATATGGTCGATCGCCACCAGGGTCGCATCCTGTTCTCTTCGTCGATCGCCGCCCTGATGCCGGGGCCGTTCGAGGCAGTCTACGCGGCATCCAAAGCATTTCTGCAATCCTTCTCGGAGGCGCTGCGTAACGAGTTGAAGGATACGGGCGTCACCGTCACCTCACTGATGCCAGGGCCAACTGATACCAACTTCTTCCATCGGGCGGGAATGGATGATACTAAGGCGGGTGCGGATAAGAAAGATGACCCGGCTATGGTTGCCAAGCAAGGTTTCGAGGCGCTGATGGCAGGCAAGGACAGCATTATTGCAGGATCGCTCAAGACGAAGCTTCAGGGCACTGTAAGCAAGGTCTTGCCTGATACCGCTAATGCCGAACTGCACCGTCAACTTACTGAACCGGGGTCGGCTAATAAGTAATCTGCGCCTACAGATCGATCGAATATGCTCAGTTGAGACTGTTTTCAACTAGGCCGGAACTTACACATTTAGGATGGCTCCTCGGAGGCATCGTAACAGAGGATTTATGCAAATTCACCATCTCAATTGTGGCTGTATGTGCCCGATTGGCGGGCCGCTCTTCGATGGATTCAGTCGCGGGCTGACGGCGAACCTCGTCTGCCATTGTCTGCTCATTGAAACGAATCAGGGACTTGTTCTCATTGATACCGGCTTCGGACTGCGCGATATCAAGTCGCCTTATTCCCGCCTTAGCCCATTCTTTGTCCACTTTAATAACATCCAGTTCGATCGCAAGTACACGGCGATCGCTCAAATCGAGCAGCTTGGATTTTCTGCAAGCGATGTGCGCCATATTGTGCTGACCCACCTCGATTTCGATCATGCCGGTGGTCTAGAGGATTTTCCTGAAGCAACGGTACACGTTATGCAGTCGGAAATGGATGCTGCGCACGATCGGCACGGTTTCATCACAAAAAGGCGCTATCGTCCAGGGCAGTGGGATGAAGTCAAACGCTGGAAATACTATTCGGCGGGGGGCGAACCTTGGTTCGGTTTTGAGGCAGTCCGCGATCTGGAGGGGCTGCCACCAGAGATTCTGCTTATCCCGCTTATCGGTCACACGCGGGGTCATGCGGGCATCGCGATCGACACTCCGGAGGGTTGGCTGCTACACGCAGGCGATGCCTACTTTTACCGAGACGAGATGGGTTCCTCCAAACGACGCTGCACGCCCGGACTACGCGCCTACCAGTGGATGATGGAGGTAGACCGCAAGGCTAGGTTGCTCAATCAAGACCGGCTGCGCGCATTATCAGTCGATCGGAGTAGCAGCGTGCGCCTCTTCTGCAGTCACGACGCCCTTGAGTTGAAAGCGTTGGCTGGTAAGTCCAGCAGTTCTCCCAAGTAGACATTTCATCATTTACAAAACCAGTGCCAGTAACACCGATTCAGAAACCCAAACTTATCAATGTTACCGACCTTGGAGACAAATCCTTGCTCTGACTTCCTAGAGGTCTTTATGTCTTTTAAACGCTTGGCCTTAGTGCTTTTGTATTCATGAGCTTATATATAGCAAGTCTAAATCATTTGTGCAAAAGCATCATATTTTTTTAATTGAGGAGGAGTGAAAAGTTTAAACTTAAATAAAAATTGAAAGACTTTCTTAACCATGCTAAAAGTTTTACATAGATCGTAAAAACGTCTAATAAAGTTTTTACCTTGTAGCCCAATACTTTCTACTGGATTTTATTCGGAACCATAAGGGCAAAATAAACAACAACTTATTGACCATTTGGGCTGTGATTGACCGTCGTTTTCCCTGATTAATAGCTGCTGCATTTTTTGACCTCTATGGTAGCTAGCATTATCCCAGATTAACAACATTTTTTGATGTGGATTCATTTGCTTGAGTTATTCAACAAATTTAACTAGATTTTATTCATTTCCCGCTTTATATGGCTTCACAATACATTCTTTACTCACTAGATTTTTTGCACCATGCTGGAGTTTGCCTATCTCGTTGATTGTCCAGCTTGACTACCGTTCTTTGTTGACGATCGCCCCATAAGTAGTGACAGAGCTCATCACCTTGTAAGCGACAGTCATCTCAGGCATACACTACCAGTTCTCCTGCTATTTCTGGCTTGTGCTTTGAGATAATATCTCGGCAATTATAGGGTTTGTTATGGAATAATTTCTGGTTGTTTACTCGATCTTTATACAATAGCTTTGTGCCAGTTTAATAGACCAAATTTCAATATTCGATAGTAAATTTCCCGCGATTTAAATATATTTGATATTAAGTATCTTTTTAGTTCTGACATATTCCGGTTTTCGGGTTGAGATAGCCACTGGATAGTTGCGGATAGCTGTTCCTTAGTTAAATAGCTTTTTAAACCGGGATATTTTAACTTTAATGCCGCGACTCCCCCGGCTCAATATTTTCTGTGAGTTGGTGCAAGAAAACTTGTTGAAAATTCTAATCGTTTTTCGATTTCTCGATAACTAAAACCTTTTAATCTCAGCTTAACAGCCTGTGATATATTCCAGTCCGGGATATTTTTGGTATGAGAAATAAAGTTTTGCAACTCTTCTAGTTCTCTCTCCTATTTTTTTTAGACTCGTTTAACATTTTTTTCTCCTTTTTTTTGCTCCGAGTCGCGACTGCGGGCGCTCACGGGCGCCCGCAGCTTCGGTGTTCGATCGCCTGCTGTCGCGACTCGGAGCCCCCGCTGCTGGCACTAACTACTTGTCTACACCCTTTTTCTCTTGAATTTGAGCTGACCACTTTTCTTTTTACACAAATCATTCAGACGCGCTATAGGAGTGATTGTTAGCAAAACCCACCCCTAGAAGATACTATTGTTTTTTGCAATGACCTACTTACCAAAGCAATTACAACAGTATCTACCGGAGTGGCAACGTTCTGAAACCATACAGAATGGGAGATCGCGATTATCCCTATTTGACTGGTACTTTATTTCTCGGCAAGTCCTTTCTATGCGTTAACCACAGAACCGCCGTTGGGATGCAAAATTTGACCAGTCATGTAAGACGAATCTTTTGAAGCTAAAAACACGTAACTGGGGGCAACTTCATCGGGTTGACCGGGGCGTCCCAAGGGGGTGTCGGCACCAAATTTCTCAACTTTTTCTTCGGGGAAAGTCGAGGGAATTAGAGGCGTCCAAATCGGGCCGGGAGCTACTCCGTTGACGCGAATTCCTTTCTCAGCTAAACTTTGAGACAAAGAGCGGGTAAAAGCAACAATCGCTCCTTTTGTCGAGGAGTAATCTAGCAATTGTTGATTGCCTTTGTAAGCGGTGACAGAGGTAGTGTTGATAATTGCACCTCCTTCTTGTAGGTGTTTTAGAGCCGCTTTTGTTAGGTAAAACATTGAGAAAATGTTGGTGCGGAAGGTGCGCTCTAATTGTTCGGCGGTGATGTCTTCAATGCTTTCTTGGGGATGCTGTTCGGCGGCGTTGTTGACGAGGATGTCGAGGTGGCCGAATTCTTTAACTGTTTGTTCTACAAGGTTTTGACAGACGCTTTCATCGCCGATGTCGCCGGCGATCGCAATGCAGCGACGGCCTTGTTGTTCGATCGCCTCTTTGGTTTTGTTAGCATCTTCATCTTCGTTGAGATAGCTGATGACCACGTTAGCGCCTTCTTTGGCAAAAGCGATGGCTACCGCACGCCCGATACCGCTGTCTCCGCCAGTAATTAAGGCTACTTTTTCCCGCAATTTGTCGCTACCGCGATATCCCTCCGCAAAGGATTGAGGTTGCGGGGTCATCTCGGATTCAATACCGGGTCGCTGTTCTTGATGTTGAGCCGGATTGGTTTGTTGTTGAGTTGGCATAAAATATTCCTCTAAGTTCTATCTCTATAAATAAAGGTTTTCTTGAGGTAGCGAATCATTCTTTTTGCCGATCGCGCCCTACGACTAAAGACAGTAATTAAAGAGATAAATAAACCCGTCAGCCGAGCCCATGATTGTGGCGGGCTGGTTTATATAAATTGTGAGTTTTCCTCAAAGATTTTCGGTAAAACCTGCCTCTACGAGCATCCGGATATATTTGTTGTAGAGCCGGGTTTCACGAAAAATATGTGGGGTAATTAAAGAAATCGATAAACCCGCCCCGCGAGGCTCTAATTATTGTCTAAACAGCAAAAAGCACGCCAAAACATCATTTGACGTGCAGTTTAAACAAGCTAGTTGCTAATTGCTGAGTCTCGAACTAGAAACCCAACTTAACATTAAAACAAGGCCGTCGAAGTAGTCTGAGTAGGATCAGCAGGTAACAGTAATTCAGGGAGACCCTGCTCTGCTAAAAACAATTGAATCAGCGAACTCGTCGTCTCTGCCAATTCGTTGAAGTTAACAATGGGGCTAAAACCTGCACTCCCAGGAGTGAGTAAGCTATCGGGGCTGGCCTGTACCAGAGTCGCCGCTGAGGGGTCGGGGTTAATCAGAGGATCGGGGATACTAGAAGCAGTTACCGTGCCGCCCGTCACCGGATCGAGGTTGACGCTAGAAGTAGTGTCGGTTCCCGGCGGTGGTGTCATCGGTGCTGTCGTCGATGTTCCCGTCGGTGCTGTCGTCGATGTTCCCGTCGGTGTAGTCGTCGATGTTCCCGTCGGTGCTGTCGTCGATGTTCCCGTCGGTGCTGTCGTCGATGTTCCCGCCGATGTTCCCGT
The DNA here is from genome assembly GCA_014695295.1 of Microcoleus sp. FACHB-61. GTDB lineage: Bacteria > Cyanobacteriota > Cyanobacteriia > Cyanobacteriales > Microcoleaceae > Microcoleus. Next base: position 48,012 of record JACJNY010000010.1, read on the forward strand.
CGGTGCTGCCGTCGGTATTGGCGCCGGCTGGATCGGCGTTACAAAGGCACTCGGCCCGGGCACGCTGAAAGTAACAGGGTTGGGCCCGGTAGGAACCGGGAACGGGTTGAAAACGCTTGGATCGTTAAAAACTTCCAATACCGGGTAATTGCCAGGAGCTAAATTGGTGAACAGGGCAATACCGTTAGCATCACTCCTGACCAGAGGCTCGGTAGCAGCATCGTAGCGCCCGTTCCGGTTCAAATCCAAGGTGAACGGGATGTTCTGCAAAGGAGGCTCGCCCTGATCTTGAAGGCCGTTGCGGTTGTCGTCCCGGAATTTGGGAACTGCCAAGTTAAAGAACTGGCCGTTGCCCACCAAAGCACAAGTAAACGTTTGGTTCGCGCCCAGAACGATGTCGAGTTGTGGAGTAGTTTGGAAAGAATTTGAAGGCGTGACTTCCCGAACTCGGTAAATACCGGGGGTCAAATTGCCAAACTCCCAGCGGCCGAACTGATCGCTGACGCTAGTGGTTTCTCCAGCATCGAGGGCGTTGTTACCGTTGCTGTCGAGGTAGATTGCGACCCCTGCGATCGGCGTTTCAAAGCCGTCTCGGTAGCCGTTGCCGTTCAAGTCTTGGAATTTGGTCCCGGTAATACGGCTGTTGGGGGTGTTGCCAAAGACCACGTTGGCATCTTGATTGGTGAGGTTGAACTGCACCCGAGCCGGAGTCGTAGCACTAAAACCAGGTTGCGGCACTTCCCGAACCACGTAATTGCCCGGTTGCACGTTGGTGAAAGCGGCGCGTCCGCTGGGGTCAGTTACTCTCGACTGTTCTCCTGTGTCGAGGACGCCGTTGTCGTTGGCATCAATGTAGGCCGTGACGCCTCCAATGGCCGCTTCATTTGTAGGGGCGGCCGGTTCGTAACGACCGTTGGCGTTCCGATCGTTGTATTTGAAGATCGTGATGTTGGGGAGCGTATTCCCGACAGCACCGCTGCCTGGATTTATCGGAATCGGGGTGAAGAAGACTGCGGGTTCCGGGTTGACGGGCGGGAACGGGGAGGGAAAGTTCGCCGAAACGATGCGCTGGCCGCCTGGAACTGTTGGATCGGTCACTCTGAAAGGCAGCGCTCCCTGCTGTCGCGATTGGGGCCCGGGGGCTGTGACTTGTACCGGGTTCGGGGTAGTGTTAATTGGCGGCTGGTTGGCGATGAATGTTTCAAAGGTTTCCAATACAGAGTAGCTGCCAGCTTTCAAATCTCTGAAGGTAGCCCTACCATCAGGGCCAGTTAACAGTCGCGGTTCGCCCGCGTCTGTTCTGCCGTTCCGGTTCAGATCGATGATGAAGGGGATGCCCGAGAGAGGAATTTCGCCTGCGTCTTGTATGCCGTTGGCGTTGTTGTCCCGGAATTTGAAGATCGGGATTTCGTACAGGGGAGTGTTGCCCACTTGAGCGCTGGTCCAGATTTCGCCCTGGCGGAGGTTAACGTCAAGCAGTGAGATGTTGCCGGGGGGAGTGCTTTGGGGAAAATCTCTTTCTAAGGGTTCGGTACCAGGCCCGTTGGCGCGCTCTTCCCGAATCCGGTACAGCCCAGCCGGCAAATCGGTGAATCGGTACTCGCCGTTTGTATCGGTTAAGGTAGTGCGTTCCCCTGTATCTAGCTGACCGTTGTTGTTGGCATCGATATAGATTCTGACGTTTTGCATCGGGGGTTCACTCCCGTCTCGAAAGCCGTCGTTATCTACGTCGAGGTATTTGCAGCCAATAATCTGACCACCGGTCGGGACGGGAGTATTGCCGAACAACACTGTGGCGTTAGCGCCCGTGAGGGTGACGACGACTGGGTTGGGAGTTGTCGGGCTGAATCTGGGTGGCGGGATTTCCCTGACGGTATAGCTGCCTGGAAGCAAGCCTGGAAATACGAAGTTTCCGCTGGCGTTAGTCAACGTCGAGGGTTCACCTGCGTCGGGAGTGCTGTTGTTATTGGTGTCAATAAAGATTTGGACGTTGGGGAGTCCCGGTTCGCCTGCATCTCGAATGCCGTTGGCGTTCGCGTCATTGAACTTGATACCCTGGATACCCGCAGGAGCGTTGCCAAAAACGGTGGTTGGCCCTGGCACGAATGGGGTTCCGGGTACAAAATTTACAGGACTTACCTGACTAGCTCTTAATTGTTCTGTCATGATTTTCTTTTCCTTCACACCTAAATCTACGTAAGCTACAGGCTACTGTATCACTTTGTCAATCAGCAGTTAGCTGCTGCTAGCGACTGACGATCGCTACTCAATCATACATACGTCTACGTTGCTCGAAGGTTCCTCATCTAACATCAGGCTTACTCCAGCTTTGTCGCACGAGATTATATCAGGTTTTGAATAGCTGTGGCAATTTGAGCGCAATATCTTCAAGATTTGCGCCCTGAGTTCTTCTGCCCGTGGACACTTGCTGTTTAGAGCTGGAACAACGTTAAGATTCACTGAACCTCGGTGACTTGAGCGACCTGGCCACGAGGGCGATCGCACTTGGGGAATTGTCTGATAATTCCTAAAAACGGGTATGATACTGCCTCTGAATCTTGCTCCCCATATACAAGCCAGCTTTGGGCTTCCCGGAGATCTGGCTATGCCTTAGGGATTAACAACAATAGGGTATCACGCTAGCGCCCGATCTTCCGTTGTCAATCTCCGCTGTTTGGGATTCCCGGCCGGCTGTGTCATTTAATAAACAAGGCCGAAGTCTCCGACACCTGTCGTGTTAGGGAAGGAATCGCCCCATTAATTAATTCATTCTTATTGACTAATTGACCGATTTCTGCATTCAGATTCAGACCGACATTCTGTTGCCCAAAGTTAGGAATATTGCCTAAATTCTTCGCCAAAGGTGGAGCGCTCAAAAAATCACTAATTCGATAACTATCACGACCCTCGCTCAAAAGCAAGTTATCCGCCCCAATATTGCCTGCTGGTTCGCCCGCATAGCTGCTGGCATCCGTCAGCCGGTCGCCATTGAGGGATTTAGCCGACTTACCCTTAGCCTCTCCCGTCACCAAATCGATATCTATGCTGCTAGCCCGAATATCTGCCGAGACAACCACCACCGTAGGGGGAGTCGTTAGAATGAAACCCGGCGGCGGAACTTCGCGGACAACATAACTACCTACCGGAACGTTGCGGAAGCTGTAATTGCCTTGAACATCGCTTAAGGTACTCGCTTCACCCGGATCTAAACTGCTGTTGTTGTTGAGGTCGATGTAAATAGGAGAGTTGGCGATCGGCGGTTCCCCGGGATCTAGGCGGCCGTTGGCGTTAAAATCGTTAAATTTCACACCGCTGATCGTTCCCGTTACCAACACGTTGCCAAAGCTGAGATTAGTGGCATTTGTGCCGTTGCCCACGGCGATCGGAGTCGGAGTTGGCGTGGTTTGTCGAAAACCGGGCTGCGGGACTTCCCTCACCAAATAGGTGCCTTGAGACAAATTGATAAAAGAGAAATTACCTTGGGGGTTTGTTAAAGTCGAAGGTTCGTTGGGATCTGGGGCGCCGTTGTTGTTGAGGTCAAGGTAAATCGGCCAGTTGGCAACTCTCGGTTCCGTCGGTTCGTTGATACCGTTAGCGTTGAGGTCGTTAAACTTGAAGCCGCTGATGCTGCCGGTAGGAAAATTGTTGCCGAAGCTGACGCCGACAGCGTTGGTAGTGCCGATTATGTCGATCGGGCCTGGATTTGGCGTAGTCTGTACCCATCCCGGCTGCTGAACTTCCCTCACCAAATACCGGCCCGGCGAAACATTCGGAAAAGTGTAGTTGCCTTGCGGGTTTGTGATGGTGGTGGGTTCGCCCGGGTCAACCCTGCCGTTGCCGTTGAGGTCGAGGTAAATTTGCCAGTTGGTCAGAGGCGGGTCTGTCGCGTCTCTGACGCTGTTGGCATTGAGATCGTTGAACTTGAAGCCGCTGATGCTGCCGACAAAAAAGATATTGCCAAAATTGATGTTGTTGACAGTGGCGTTGGAAGTAACGTTAACCGGGCCGGGGTCAGGCGTGGTTTGGCGAAAACCCGGTTGCTGGACTTCTCTCACCAAATATGTATTTGCGGGAATATTGACAAAAGCGTAATTGCCTTGAACGTTTGTAAAAGTAAAAGGTTCGCCGCCGTCGAGCCTGTTGTTGCGGTTGAGGTCGAGGTAAATTTGCCAGTTAGCTAGCCCTTGTTCCCCGGGATCGGGGCTGCTGTTGTTGTTGATGTCGTTGAATTTTGTGCCTGCGATCGTCCCTGCGTTGAAGTTGTTGCCAAAATTGATATTGCCAACGTTTGTCCCGCTGGTAATCGTGATGGGTGAGGGATTTGGGGTAGTTTGGCGAAAGTTCGGCTGCTGGACTTCCCTCACTTGGTAAGTGCCCGGCGGCAGGTTCGCGAAGATGTAGTTGCCTTGCGGGTTTGTGAGGGTGGAAGGTTCGTTAAACTCTGGCTGGCTGTTGTTGTTAAGGTCGAGGTAGATTTGCCAGTTGGGAATTGGGAATTCTCCAGGATCGGGGCGGCCGTTGGCGTTGAGGTCGTTGTATTTGGTGCCGCTGATGCTGCCGACTTGGAAGTTCCCGATGTTGACGTTGCCGATGTCTATTTGGCTGGCGGTTCTGGATTCGGACATGGTGTTGCTGGGGGCCAATGAACGCGGTTCAATGTTTTCTGTAGGGCAATCTAGCAGTTTTTTTGCCAATTGCAGCCATTTGAGAGGCATAAATTTTTTTTAGGAGAGGGAAGGGCGGGAAAGTTGTGAGTTTTGAGTTAACTGGTTCCCAGGCTCTACCTGGGAACCAGTGAATGCCCCATGCCCAATTCCAAATGCCGAAATTCCCAATTTTTTCCAGATTTGATGTACGATCGCTACCAGTTTTGCAGAGGTCGAATTCCCAATGTCCCAAAACTTGACAGCAAGCTGGAATGACGCCCGCGAGGTTCCGAGTTTGCTCTTCGGCTGGAGTTTGTGCGGTTTATTGGTAATGGGATCGATCGCCTCTACTCCTGCTGCCGCACAGCTACCTACCTCCGAACAAGGTAACATTAACAGCCCGATCGCTCAAACAGGTGCGATCGTCCGCCCCGCACTCAAATTGGGCAGCCGCGGCGAGGAAGTGATCGAACTCCAAGCTGCTCTTAAATTGTTGGGCTTTTACACTGGCACTGTAGACGGGATTTTCTCGCAAAGCACCGCTAGAGCTGTATCTCAGTTCCAGGAAACTGCTGGCCTGGCTCCCGACGCAATAGTCGGTCAAGATACTTGGAACCGGCTGTTTCCTGCGACTCCGAGCGCGATCGAAAACCCGATCGCCAACGATCCTGCAACTGCCGACAGCTCAGAGATTAACCCCCAAGCGCAGCCAACCAATTTTCCAGTTTTGAGAAGACGAATGCGGGGGGCCGCAGTCAGAGATTTGCAAGAGCGACTGCGGGCCAAGGGATTTTTGCGCGTGAGTGCTGACGGCGTTTTCGGCCCGGAAACTCAAGCTGCTGTCAAGGCGGCTCAGCGACAATACCAATTGCCAGCAGACGGCATTGTCGGTCGCGCAACTTGGGAAGCTCTGCTGCGTTGACAGCAAGCAAATAGTGCCGGCTATGCACGTTGCGCGATCTGGCGATCGTACAAATTGTTAATAATCGCTTTTGGAAGTATTTCTTCACGTCAAAAAGTGTCAAGTTTGGTAAACAAAGTGTTGTCAGGCGCGGAGTTGGTGTTAACTTAAAAACATGAGGGGCAAAACCAAGAAGCACAAAAAACTTGGATAAAAAATTTGGAATTAGAGTATTTGTCCCGATCGGCTCTAGTTCGCAGGCAACGCCTGAACCGTGTAGCTTATTAGCAAATAAAGGTTGACATTAAAGGTTGACATTGCGCTCGGGATTTGTTAAATAGCTTGAGGCTATTGGATTAATCAAAAGTTGCGATCGCACAACAGTCAAACACAGAAGTCTGAATAGACTCCGCTGATAGCTAGCTCGCCCGCAGAGTAGTTGCAAAAAAGTCCACCTTAGTTGTAGTTTGCTGAAACTCAGCAGAGCTAAAAACCCACTTGAATCAACTTAATTTACAAACATTTTAGGGTCTGGCATCCGATATGCTAGGCCCTAAAATTTTGAAATTTTGAAGTAGCAAGCAGTCTTTGGCTGTTAACACTCAACAGTCATTAGTTAACAGTTAACAGTCAACAGTCAAGAGTCAACAGTCAACAGTTAACTAATGACTAACGACCATTTCATTTAATTTCTTCAATTCGAGCATTCAAACCGTTACCGCTGAGCATTTGTAGCAATTCTTCAGCTTTTTCGCGTTCCCGAAAAGCACCGGCTTGCATCACCGGTCGCCCGCTGGAGAAAGAGCGAAAAGCACCGGGAACCAGGGATTGCATTTTTTGTCGATCGCCCGGTCTGTAGGTATCCACCACAACTCGATAGCGCAAACCCAATGCGGACGGTAGATCGAATGACGGCGAACTCTCCCGGGAATCGGGCAAAGAATTCCCCCCTAAAGCAGCAGGTACATAGCCGCCCCTTCCTATAGGAATGTTGCGGCCCGGAACCGGCAATCTACCCTCGGAAGAAACCGAACTCGAACTATCAAAATTGGGAGGAATCATTGGTTGCTCTAGCGAACTTTCCGAAACAGATCGATAATTCGGATCGGGCACGGGAATTCCGATCGCCCCTGGGACTACCTGTGAAACAGCGGCATTCCTGGGAGAAAGTTCTTGCCGCAACTGAGCGCTTGGCGGTGTCGATCGATTTTGCACCGGTCGCCTTGAAACGGGCGCAGGTGGGGGAACTGGCGCTCTTTCAACTCTGGGACTTAGCCGCCCGGGAGTGTAAACAGGGAGAGAAGTGTCTGGGCCACCGGTTCTGGGGGGTCGATCGGTCGTTAGCTGCAAAGCACTTCCCCCCATTGGCGGAGGGGTAAAAGTTCCCGCCACATCAACAGATCCCGTCGTCCGGCTGCTCAACAATTGATTGCCGTAAGCTGGGATTACTTGACCTTTTGCCGCATTGTTCACATCGTACTGACCGTTGTTGCGAATGACATTGCCCCCCGGTTCGGTTGCAGTTCCCAAATCCGGCAGAGCTCTCGATCTCGCCACAATTCCGTCCCGCCGGTTACTCTCGATATAATTGTTGCGCAGCACCGGTCTAGCATTAGCTTGCACCACCACGCCATCCTTATTGCGAGTAATTTTGTTGCCGATCAGCAGAGGCGAAGCGTTCTGCGCTACATTCACCCCAAATCCCGTGTTTTCAAACACATTATCTCGAACTTCCGGCTGGGAACTGCCAAAAATCGTGATGCCGTTAGCTCCATTTTTCGAGAAAACATTCCCGCCAATCGTCGGTCTGGAAGTACCCACTACCGAAATTCCGTCGTGAGTGCTCCCAGAAAAAGTATTGTTAACAACCGTCGGAGAACTCGATTCGATCCACAAAGCGTAACCGCGATAGTTGGTATTCGTCACCGTCACCCCGCTGAGTCCCGCCCCGTCTGCGCCTAAAATCGCAATATTTTGACCGGCCGAAGTCGGACTGATAAAGTCTCCTCCGCCTTTGATGACAATATTCTGACCGCGAGTGTTGGGATTTCCCTGAACTGTCACGCTGGGCCTGAGCATTAACGGAAATTTTTCGCCGGATTGAGCGCTGTAAGTACCGGGCGCTAGCAAAATCGCTGTCTTGGGCGGGGCGACGCTCAAGGCGTAGGTAAGGGTTTTGAACGGAGCTCGATCGCTGCCGTTGCCCCCCGTGTCGCTGCCGCCGGTCGAGCTGACGTACAGTATGTTAATGTCGCTCTCCAAGGTCTGAGAAAGTTGCTGCACTCCGGGTATCCCGGCAGCGATAACTGACGGTTGGGGGTTGCAAAAGGCGGTCATCGCAAAGACGAGCAGAAGGCAAGAACTCAAACCTTTGTTTTGCGATCGCTTTTCTTTGCGCCTGGTCTGTTGTGAGTAAATCAGCATAAAAAAACGCAACTTATCTGTGATCCGAGTTTCGCCTCCGGTGTTTCGTGTCAGGTTTTTGCGATCGAACTTTGATTTCACCCGCCTGCTGGGGCTTTCTTCTGTTAATCTTTTGTGTTGTTCTGCTAACCTCACGGCTCTCCTCCCAAGTGTGGTATGCAGCTTAACGATTTCACTCTCATCAAGTTTGATCTATTATGCTTCGTTTTTCTCAAATTCAATAAAACTTAAAAATTTTTCTAAATTAAATCGGTTGATGACAAACTTAGATTGATCGCTGTACTAGAATCTAGACGGCGTGGGAGAATGTAGCGGTTTGACTGGTGGGATTAATTATAATTAGGGTGGTTCTGAATGACCGACAAACAAAACAGAACTTTACCTGCACAGCCAGCCCTATGCCGGATTTTAGATGCAAATCTAGATCGATCGCGCGAAGGGTTGAGAATTATTGAAGAATGGTGCAGGTTTGGTCTCAACAGCGCCGATTTGGCACGCGAGTGCAAGCAACTTCGCCAGGAATTGGCTGCTTGGCACGTGGCAGAACTTCGCAGTGCTAGGGATACGCCGGCCGATCCGGGTACGGAGTTGACTCACCCGCAGGAAGAGCAGCGTTCGAGCATTCAGCAGCTACTGGAGGCGAATTTCTGTCGGGTGGAAGAAGCTCTGCGGGTACTCGAAGAGTATGGCAAAATTTACGATCGGAATATGGGCGCGGCTTTTAAGCAGATGCGCTATCGGGTTTATACTCTCGAAAGCAATTTGCTGGCTTACCGGCGCTACCAGCAGTTACTTCGATCGCAGTTATACCTTGTAACTTCTCCGAGAGACAACTTGTTGGGAGTCGTGGAAGCTGCTTTGCAAGGCGGACTGACTTTGGTGCAGTACCGCGACAAAAGCTCAGACGACGGCGCAAAGCTGGCTAAAGCGCGCAAGCTTTGCGAACTTTGTCACCGCTACGATGCTTTGCTGATTGTGAACGATCGCGTGGATTTTGCGATTGCAGCGGATGCCGACGGCGTACACTTAGGACAGGGAGATTTGCCTGTGGCGGAAGCGCGCAAGTTGCTCGGCCCGGGACGGATCATCGGTCGTTCTACTACGAACGGCGAGGAAATGCAGCGAGCTATTGAAGAGGGAGCCGACTACATTGGAGTTGGGCCGGTTTACCCCACTCCTACTAAACCTGATAAACAGGCGGCAGGTTTGGACTATGTGCGGTATGCTGCTGCTAAGTCGCCGATTCCGTGGTTTGCGATCGGCGGAATTGATATCAACAACCTCGATGAAATATTGAATGCCGGAGCTCAAAGGGTTGCCATAGTACGCGCGATTATGGAAGCAGAACAGCCTACTTTAGTCACGCAGTTTTTCATCTCGCAGTTGATTCGGATGGAGAATCTGAAAGCTCAGAAAGCTTTGCACGGGAAAAGCTAGGTTTATTTGCGATTCGTAGGGCGGGTTTAGCGCAGGAAGTCTGTGCATAAAATATAATTTTGTTACCAAACCCGCCCTGAAAACTGATATTTTACTTATGATAAATCAAATTGCGCTGCAAGTTAACGGAGAAACCCGCAATTGTGCGATCGACACACCGTTACCAAAATTACTAGAACAATTGGGATTAAACCCGCGCTTGGTGGCTGTCGAGTACAACGGCGAAATTCTGCACAAACAATTTTGGGAAACTACACAGATGCAAGAGGGCGACATCTTAGAAGTTGTCACAATTGTCGGAGGAGGCTAGCCACTTTTTAGGAGTAAAAACGAGAGTTTTTCCTGCTTCTCTGGTTCTTGGTAAGCACCCAGAGTCCTTTATCCGGGGAAACAAATTGCAAAAAGCTCTGCCTCCTGTAACTTTCTAATAACATAGAAAATCAGGAGGCAGAGCCTCAATTATATGCGTTCCCAGGCATAGCCTAGGAACCATAAAACTAAACTGCGACAGCTTCAGCCACGGGTTCAGCCACAGGTGCTGCTACAACAGGATAAATGCTGACTTTCTTGCGAGTTTTGCCTTTTCTTTCAAAAGTCACCACACCGTCAATCATGGCAAACAGAGTATCATCTCTGCCGATACCTACATTGTTACCGGGGTGAAATTTGGTGCCGCGTTGACGGATCAAAATGTTGCCAGCTCTGACAACTTGACCGCCGTACTTTTTGACACCCAGACGCTGAGAATTAGAGTCGCGTCCGTTACGTGTACTGCCTGTACCTTTCTTGTGGGCCATAATATCCTCAACTGTATTTACTATTTTTTATTCTGAATCAGTTTCGGCGGTTTGGGGGGTTTCAACTACTGCTGCAGTTAAGTCTCTGGCGGCTAAGACTGTACCGTTGACGCTGATGGAGTCAATCATAAAGCGAGTTGTTTCTTGACGGTGCCCTTTTTTCTTCCGAGTTTTCTTTTTCGGCTTCATCTTGTAGACGAGGACTTTGCGGCCCCGGAAATGCCGGAGAACCGTTCCTTCTACTGTGGCATTTTCTAGTAGAGGCTGGCCGATATGAACCTCGCCTTCGTGCTGGATCAGAAATACTTTGTCTATGGTGACTTTGGATTCAGCTTCAACGTGAAGCAGTTCGATGTCGTAGAAGCGGCCTGGTTCTACCCGAAATTGTTTGCCGCCGGTTTCAATGATTGCGTAAGTCATGGGATGGTTGTTGAGATTGCCGTACAGGTAGCTGATGAGCCATTGGTCATTGGTCGTTGTGGACTTTTGACTGCTGACTGCTCTCCAGCTTTTGGAATGTCTTAACCTGATCCGAGCCGGATTTAGACAGACAATCTACTATTATTGCGGATTGTTGGAATTTTGTCAAGGTAAAAGGTAATTAATCTTTTCTAATTGTTAGTTTGAGAACAGATTTGTGGCGACGAACTACGGAATGCTTACAGAGTTAAATGTAGATTTTCTCAGCTTCTCTCTTCTGAAATAGGGCAGGTAAAAATGGCAAATCGGATCTGGAAATTCTTAAATACTGATATCAAAGAACTGTGTTCCGCCGAAGCAGCGGAGGGAATCGGAGAAGCTGGGAAAACAGCCGCCGAATTGGCAAAAATGTTCAAAGAACAAGGACTGGACAATAGCAACTTGCTGCTAGAGGTTTTGAACTCTCCCTTAGCTCAAGTTGTGGGAACTGGATTGCCATTTGTCGGGATTGCCGCGAAACTGCTGGCGTTTTTTATCGAAAAAACTCAACAGCAGCCGACTTTAGCTGAGTGCATTTTCCTCGTCAGTCAGGCGGCTTATCTGGAAAGTTTTAAGGAGTTTCTTGAACAAGACGCAAGTTTGTTAAATCGCATCGGGCAAACTCCGGTTTCCGATGGAGTTAAGCAGTTGCTTAAAAAATTAGCAGATTTAGAAATTAGCGATAAAGCAGCCAAAGAAACTGTTATTTGCTTCCGCGATTCGATGTTAGCCACGGAATTTAACCTAGTGCTGTCAGAGCGGCTGCAACAAGCCGGACTCAATGCCGATGAAGCTCAAATTTTGACAAAGAGAGTTGCTGCTAATACTCACCGCTATTTGATCGAAGCTTGGACAGTTTCCGGCGAAGCAATGAAACATCTTGGACAGCCTTCTTTCAGCGAATGGCGGGAGGAACAGGAGAAATATCACAGCATTGACACCTACCTGCAAAAACAGATTGCCTCTCTACCGCTCGAACCCGTATTTGCAGAAAATTTCTCATTCAAGGATATCTACGTGCCCCTGAAGGCAAAGGCAATTAATAAAAATGGCAAGCCCATAAATGATGCAGAAGTTTTCGATTTACAAACTTGGGCAAAGCAATTGCTTGAGGATGAAAACAAACAAAATCAGGTAATGTTTGTTCAAGCTGGGCCCGGACGCGGAAAAAGCGTTTTTGGTCGGATTTTTGCTGACTGGGTGCGACAACATTTGCATCCAATTTGGACGCCAGTGTTAATTCGGCTGGGCAATATTACCACATTGCAAAAGAGTTTTCGAGAAACGCTCAAAGAAGCTGTTAATACTGGTTTTGCTAGCGATGACGGCTGGTTGATGGATCGAAACACACGATATTTGTTTTTCTTGGATGGCTTTGATGAGTTGCTAATGGAGGGGAGAAGTAGCGGGGGTTTAGAGCAATTTCTCAAGCAAGTAGGGCAATTTCAGCGGGATTGCGATAAGAATTCAGAAATGAGGCACCGGGTTTTGATTACTGGCAGAACTTTAGCTTTGCAAGCTATTGAAAGGCAAATGCCATATAACTTGGATCGAGCCGAAATTCAGATAATGGATGACGGACTACAGCAACAGTGGTTGAGGAAGTGGGAAGCCCAATTTGGGGCGGAAAAAACCTCTGCTTTTCAGCATTTTTTGCAAGATGAATGCTGTCCAGAGAATGTAAAATCAGAACTGTCGCGAGAGCCGCTCTTGCTTTATCTGTTAGCGGCGATGCACCGAGACAAAATCTTGAAAGTTGAGGATTTTCAAGGAACTAACAGCACTCAAGCAAAAATTTTGATTTACAACCAAGCTGTGAATTGGGTACTCACTGAACAGCGGTCTAAATTGCTCAATCGCGATTTGACAGAACTGGAAACAGAGGATTTGCGGCGCATCCTGACAGAAGCAGGGTTGTGCGTGGTGCAGTCGGGAGGGGAATGCGCTCCTGTAGCGATGATTGAGGAACGATTGAAAGCAGATAACTCGGTTAAAACATTACTTGAGGAAGCACAAAAACGGATTGGCGATAATCCTCTGAGAAATGCTTTGGCGGTTTTTTATCTTCAGCAAGGCAGTAAAGAAGGTTCTGTGGAGTTTGTACACAAGAGTTTTGGTGAATTTCTGTGTGCGGAACGGTTGAAAGAAAGTCTGGAAGAGTGGACGGAACCACCAAGAAGAGGTAGAGGATTTAATACTAAAGACTCTGATATGGACTGGGAGATTTATGATTTGTTGGGTTATGGGGGGCTGACAGAAGAAATTGTGGAATATTTGATGGGGTTGTTAACAACTCCGGCTGTTGCAGGAGAAGAAAATCTGTTTCGCCCTGTGGAGTTATTCCAGCGTCTGGAAGGTTTTTATCGGCGGTGGTGCGAGGGGGAATTTATTGATATGCTGCCGGAAAGTTTGCCTCAGAAGAAGATGCGCCTACTGCGAGATCAATTGAAAACCCAAGATTTGGGACAGCGACAAATAGATATTTATGCTGGTTTGAATGTGATGATTTTGCTGTTGGAGTTGCACAGTTACGGTCAGCAGAGAGATGAATTAAAAGACAAAATAATGTTTTATCCTTATGGAGAACCTAATGCTGAAGGTAAAGTTGAGGATGCAAGTCGGTTGTTGCGTCTCATCCGTTATAGCTGTTGTGTTGGGGATTTTGGCTTTCTCCAAACTGTTGGGAGATTCCTAAGTGGTGCAAACCTCAGCGGCGCAAACCTTCGCGGGGCAAACCTCAGAGGCGCAAACCTCAGCGGGGCAAACCTCAGCGGCGCAAACCTCATCGGCGCAAACCTCAGCGGCGCAAACCTCATCGGCGCAAACCTCAGCGGGGCAAACCTCAGCGGCGCAAACCTCATCGGCGCAAACCTCAGCGGGGCAAACCTCAGCGGCGCAAAGCTCAGCGGCGCAGACCTCAGCCGCGCACACCTCAGTGACGCAAACCTCAGTGACGCAAATCTCAGTCGCGCAAACCTCATTAAGGCAAACCTTAGTGGCGCAAATCTCATTGGCGCAAACCTCAGCCGCGTAAGCCTCAGCGGTGCAAATCTTAGTGGCGCAAACCTTAGTGGCGCAAATCTCATCGACGCATACTTCAGCCGCGTAAACCTCAGCGGCGCAAACCTTATTGCCGCAAAGCTTATAGGCGCAAAGCTTAGCCGTGTTAACCTCAGCGGCGCAAACCTCAGCGGCGCAAACCTAGGCGGCGCAAAGCTCAGCGGCGCAAAGCTCAGCGGCGCAAAGCTCAGCGGCGCAAAGCTCAGTGGCGCAAACCTCAGCGACGCAAACCTCAGCGATCGCACTTTTGGAGATATCGAATGGGATGAAAACACAAAGTGGGAGAATGTTCTAGGTTTGGATACAGCCGTTGATGTTCCAGAAGCGTTAAGGCGACAGCTAGGAATGCAGTAGAAACATTTTTCCAGGCTTGGCGTATCATTTTTATGAACAGGCTTTCCGGCCTGTTCCACAAAGAGTGAATTTTCTTGTGGGGTGGGCGCCAGAGTCCGCGCCCGAAAGACCGATCGACATACGAAGGTCGATCGACCTTATTTTATCCAAAAGGTCGATCGAACGGGGGATTCAAGCCGTCGCAGAACATTTGCGCGATCGTAACAATTCCAAAGCTTGCTGTTTTACCCTACCTTCCATCACCTCTTTTTGCAAATTAATAAAAGCCTCAAAATCTTCTAAACCATACTTGGTCATCTGCAACTGCTGTCGCAACTGTTCTTCTGCCTCAACCGTTAAGTAACCTGTTGCCAAAGCTTTGCGGACAATTTTACTGATTAAAGTCATAGTAGATTCACCCTGAAGACGTGCACGTTAAAACACTGGAGTTTTGTCACCAGACTAACTCAGCTTTTAGTTTGTTTCATTATTACCCTTCCAATACATTAAATCTACCTTAAGGTCTAAGTAAATAAAGTTATTTTTGATACCTACATTAAATTTTAGCCATTTTAAATGTAGAGTGCGATTAATTTGATCTATTGAGTTTTTGTCAGACCAAATTATCCTCCAACTACGTTAAATCTACCTTAAGGCATATTTAAGCATAGGGATTTGTGACCTTGGAAATTGTATCGATTTTAACTGTAGAGTGCGATTAAATTGGTATATTTAGTTTCTGTCTAACAACAGCCGCCATTCTCTGACGGCAAAAGGAGGAACCAGCAATTCTGTTTCTTTTTGATTTTTCACGGGCAAATTCAACCGCAAAGGTCGATTACTTTCCACTTGTGTAATTATTGATTTAAAATCGTATTCTCCGACATTAATTGGCAAATCTGACTCGCTCCAAATATCATTAGCCTTGCCAATTTCCCGATTTCCCGCCGCAACTTTCAGCGGAACAGGGTGCTGCATTTCTGTTCCTGGAAATCCTACTAATCTCAGATTTAAAGACTTTACTACTCCCGACTTTACTCGCTTGTACAAAACAACTTGCCACGCTTTGTCATCAGTATCGCGCAGGCTTTGTACGGAGCGGAACATTACTGTCTCGGCAGTTTCGGGATATTTGTGAATCGAAGCCAAAGCGGGCGGGCAGATAGCTAAGATTAGATACAAGCACAAGCTAATTACAGTTAAAGCCTTGAAGAGGGAAGGTTTTGTACTGAGATTGTTCATAGGATGACCAAAATATCGCTTGTTACCCAAAAGTTTAATAGATAAAAAAGTAGGGTGCGTCGCACGCACCCTACTACTCATTTTAAACCTAGATGAATCCAACTGCCTGCTTAGGCGGGGGGAAGAGCATAAAAAGCAACCCCCTCATCCCGGAAATCTGACCTCCCCTGTACCAGCCGCCGCTGGTTTGGGTCTGCGGTGAAAAAGTGTGTAATATTTCGCGAATTTTCTCGTTCCCTCGCCAGGTTGGTAAAACGAAAGACGGGTATCGCACCCGAAACAGCCGTGTTATATGAATTGAAAGCGTCTCCGTCAGCACGGAACTGGGGTAGGTTGTCGCGAACAAACTGTATCTCACCAGGTTTATTCGTAAAGAAAAAGGTTCCTGATGCCGTATTGAAGAAGCGTTGAACCTTGGCGTTACCGGCGGCTGGAGCGATAAATTCATCGCCTTCACTCTGGTAACGAGCAGAGTTGTTTCGTCGGTCATTTATCTCTGTCTGGTCTGTGGTATAAAAATGCCCTCCTGCCACCTTGTCAAAGAAACGCGCGACGGGAAGATTGCCTGTTAGAGGGTCGCCGCTACCGCCCCCGATGATGTTGCCTTGTGCATTTAAAGTGGCACCTGTTACGGGGTCTTTCAAGGCGACATTGCCAGTGGGAGTTGAAACCTGTAATGTGAAAGGCTGAGAATTTGATGGTAACGTATCAAAGCTAGTCACGCGGACTACATAGTCCACACCAGGCGCACTTTTAAGGGAAGTAAGACCAGTGGGGAACGTGGGTGTTATTGGAACTCTGGTAGTACCCCCTAGACCCGTTGGTGGTGGTTGTATTGGAACAATGGTATCAGGAGTTATTTTTGAGTTTCCTCCGGAGACACCGCCGTTATTATCATCCTGAGCAATAAGAATACCCGTATCAGCGACATTCGTACCCTTGCTGCCTTTGGGTATCTGAAAGACTTGCACGTAAGGGTCATAGCCAGTACCCGGATCTTTAAAAAGACCAATTGATATTGGCTGATCAACTAACTCTACCTCTAAGATGTAATCTTTAGCGCGAGTTGTTGCAGAACCATCTAACAGATTAGGAGTCGGGATAACCTTGTCAGTTGTAGTTAGCTGATTTCTCAGTTGAATTGATGCCATTTAAGCTGTCCTCTTAACTTTTCTGATAGCAAGTGTTATAAAATCCTGCTTTCTACATTTATAAAACACTCACTACCAATAATTCACCTAACAGCTATTAGTATTTTTATTAGGTATTTTTCGGAGAACTACACCCAATTAAAATTATTTCTTTAAATTTAATTAACAATACTTAGCGCTAATTAAACAAAATTTATCTTTTAAATATTGAATGAGAGCCTAAAAATGCCCTTCTACCGTTTGTATGGGGGCTTGATGAAAGCCTGAAACCCTGATTATATAGTTAGCGATTGAAAACTATCCTAAGTGTTATTATAGAATTAGTCCGCCTATATACTCAATTTCGCATATTATACAGAAAGTTTCGGTATAACTCGTAGTTAGACCGATGAGGTAGCTACCACAGAATTACACAGAATTACGTTGTCTATGCGTAAGTCCTGTGGGATTATAATGGTAAGGTGCGATTGGTAAGTAATACCATTTCTCCAAAATCATACAATAATCGAGTTGACGGGGTGTTTACTTATTATGAATATACATGACACACAGCGAAATAAACCTTTACAAATACCAGCACTGAAGTTTATAGAAGCTGAGGCTGGCTGGAATCTCCCACAGTTATATGCAGACTTGACAGCGGCCAAGCAAGAATATGTTACCAGTAGAAAGCAGCGACTCACCCCTTTAGAAAAAACGTACCTGCGAGGATTGCTTTGCAATTATAGTCCGTCGGAAATTGCCGTCGCACTCCATCGTGAATGCACGGGTATTAGAGTAGATTTATCAAGAGGGCTGTATCGCTACATAGAAGTTTTGACGCTGCAACAACCCAAAGACTGGAAAGAAATCCCCAGTATGCTAGAAAGATGTGGTTATAAACAAAAGAGTAGCGGAGAAACATTGCATTCTACATTGATAAATTCTGCCCCAACTCCCCAATTTTTCATCGAAAATCGAACTGAATGGGGGCTGGGGGGAGATACGTCTATTTTCTACGGGCGTACAACAGAACTTGGTAACTTAAGGCAATGGATTTTACAGGAAAACTCTCGCTTAGTTGCTATATTGGGTATGGGTGGCATTGGCAAAACTGCTTTAGCATCTAAGCTAATAAATATGATTAAATACCAGTTTGAGTGCTCGATTTGGCTCAACCTCAGTCATGCACCTCTATTGGCATATACTCTGGGAAATTTAATCGAATGTTTATCCGATCAACCGCTAAGCGATTTAGAGAAATTGCGGTTAGTTAGTCACTCTAAAAAAAACTTTTTTCCAGCGCCGCTTGAATTTTTTCGGGACAGTCTAATTGCTTCCACAAATGCAATAGAACCGACAATCAGCGCTGAGGCTATCCAGCGCCTGATTCACTGTTTACAAAAGCATCGATGCTTGATAATTTTAGATGGGTGGGAAGCTGTTTTCTGCACTGGGCAGTTAACAGGAAACTATCGAAAAGGGTATGAAGCATATGGGGAACTTCTGAAACAAGTAGGAGAATTGCAGCATCAAAGTTGCTTAGTGTTGACTAGCTGTGAAAAACCTAAAGAAATTGCAGCGTTAGAAGGTGAAAATCAATCTGTACGGTCATTAAAATTGGGTAGTTTGGGACAAGCGGCAGTGGAAATATTTAAAAATAAGGGTTTGTCTGAAGAAGGTCAATACTCAGAATTAATAGAGGCTTACAGCGGCAATCCTTTAGCGTTAAAAATAGTAACAACAACTATTAATGATATGTTTGGCGGAAGCATTGCTAACTTTTTAAGACATGGGCCGTTGCTGGGAGATTATAGCGATACGTTATCTCGGCAGTTTCATCGCTTATCAGCATTAGAAATTCAGTTATTACACAGTATGACGAAAGAAGTCAAGCCTGTTGGGTGTGAAAATTTGTACTCAAATATTCAGCAAGATCGGGATTCAGAATTGCTGAAGGCGCTGGAATCGCTTTTAAGGCGATCGCTAATTGAAACAGTCCAAGCCGAAAGTGAAACTCTGTTCGCGCTTCAACCTGTGATAAAGAAATATCTGATCTCTGTCGCAAGATTGCCTAAGCTATAAATAATCTACCGAGGTTCTATTTCCAATCGGTTTCGGCTTGGGATAGCACGTAAGCTGAAACATCGATAATTTGTTGTTCCGACAAACGATCTTTGTAAGCTGGCATAATACCTTTGCCGTTGGTTACTAAGTTGGAAATGTTGGCGATGGAATCCATGCCGTATTTTTTTAAAGCTTTTTGTTTCAAGTTTTTGCCGCGCCTGATAATGTTGCTGCCGTTGATGTGACAGCCTGCACAGTTGGCGCTGAAGACTTCGGCTGCGGCTGTGGGATTTGTAGCTGTATCTGCTAGGGCGATTTGGGAATTAGTGGCGATTTCTACAAATGCCAGTGTCAGTATCAATAGAAAGGCGCTGAGAATTTTTTTTAAGTTATTTAGCGAAATCATTTATTTGCCATTTGAAAAATAGTGCAGAATTTAATGATATCACTAAGTACGCATTTGTGGGGTTGACTCAGCGATTCATTCTTCCCAATCGAATGTGCGAGAAACTGCTTTTTTCCAAAAGCGATATTTTTGTTCGCGAAGTGCGATCGGCATTTTTGGTTCCCAAGTACAATCCACCGCCCAATTGTCCCGCAATTCGGCTAGCTGGCTCCAAAAACCCACGGCCAAACCGGCCGCATAAGCCGCACCGAGTGCAGTAGTTTCTGCTACCACAGGCCGCACCACAGGCACTCCCAAAACATCGCTCTGAAACTGCATCAGCGTGTGATTTCCCACCATACCTCCGTCTACTTTTAAAGACAAAAGCTGCACAGCAGAATCCTGATTCATCGCATCCAATACTTCTCGCGTTTGCCACGCTGTAGCTTCCAATACTGCGCGGGCAATGTGTGCCTTAGTCGCGTAGCGAGTTAAACCTGCAATTACTCCCCGGGCGCTGTCTTTCCAATAGGGCGCGTAGAGTCCAGAAAATGCCGGGACAACGTAAACTCCGCCGCTATCTTCGACTGTATTTGCTAATGTTTCTACTTCCGCAGATGTTTTGATGATGCCCAAATTGTCCCGCAGCCACTGCACTAAAGCTCCGGCGATCGCAATACTGCCTTCCAAAGCATACACAGCGGGCGATTCTCCCATCTTGTAGGCGACTGTTGTTAGTAACCCGTTTTTTGAAGGGACGATCGTCTCACCAGTATTCAGCAGCATAAAACAGCCCGTACCGTAAGTATTTTTCGCCTCCCCTGGACTGAAACAAGTTTGCCCGACGAGGGCGGCCTGCTGATCGCCCAAAGCAGCAGCAATCGGAACACCTGCAAGCAATCCTTTTGCAGTTCCAAAAACTTGACTCGAAGGGCGAATTTCTGGCAGCATCTGGCGGGGAATTGCCATTATTTCCAAAGTTTCGGCATCCCAATCGAGAGTTTGCAAATCCATCAGCATCGTGCGGCTGGCGTTGGTAACATCGGTAATGTGCGCGCCGCCAGTCAGGTGCCAAATCAGAAAAGTATCGACATTGCCAAAAATCGCATCCCCTTGATTTGCAGCTTCCCGCAATCCTGCAATATTGTCCAGCATCCACTTAATTTTCGGCCCGCTGAAATAAGTTGCCAGCGGCAAACCGCATCGTTTTTGAAATCGATCTTTGCCCTCAACTTCAGCTAATTGATCGCAAATAAAGCGAGTGCGGGTATCTTGCCAAACAATCGCATTGCAGTAAGGTTTGCCAGTTTTTCTGTCCCAAACAATTGCAGTTTCGCGCTGGTTGGTAATACCGAGGGCAGCAATATCTTTGGGGTCGATCTTGCCGATTTCGAGGGTATTTTTAATCACGCTTTGGGTGCGCTGCCAAATTTCATCGGGATTGTGTTCAACCCATCCTGGTTGCGGATAGATTTGCTGGTGTTCTTGTTGGTTGCTGCAAATTATCTGTCCCAGGCGATCGAATACGATAAATCGCGTGCTGGTGGTTCCTTGGTCGATCGCTGCTACGTATTTTTTTACCAATTGTCTAAAATATTTTTAGTAATGAGGCCTTTAACGTATATGATACTGTATCTAGAAGTCAAATTAATGTCAAAAACTTTAGCTTACGGAATTCCCCAAGTTGAAACTGGCAGATTTGCTGAGGCTCGATCGCACAATTAAGGTTATTGGCTTTGACGACGCTCCGTTTTCTCGTACAAGCGGCAGTCTGGTGTCGATCGCGGGCATAGTCTGCGGGGGAACTCGATTTGAAGGAATGGTGTGGGGACAAGTTTTGCCAGACGGATTAGATGCCACGGATGCTATTTCTGGCCTACTCCTCGGAGGCAAATTTCTGCCGCAATTGCATCTCGTTTTGCTAGACGGAATTGCTTTCGGCGGCTTCAATATTATTGACCTTCCCGAGTTAGCATCGCGGCTGCAAATTCCTTGCGTTGCTGTCATGCGCCGCCAACCAGATTTAGCTGCTGTTGAAAAAGCCCTCCGCCATTTACCAGACTCGGAATACCGTTTAGAATTGTTGCGCCGCGCTGGTAAAATTCACGCTTTTGAACCTTTCTTTTTTCAAGTTTGCGGCGAACAACCAGAAGTAATAGCGAGGGTGCTCCAGCGTTTGACAGACACTGGTAAAGTTCCTGAAGCTTTGCGTTTGGCTCATTTGATTGGTGCTGCTGTAATTACTGGAGTTAGCGGCAGTTCTGCTTGAGTTATTGTTAAGAACGGGCAAGATGCCCGTTCCACAAAGAGTAAATTTTCTTGTGGGGTGGGCAGGAGAGCCCGTTAAGAACGGGCAAGATGCCCGTTCCACAAAGAGTAAATTTTCTTGTGGATGCGCATCCTGCCCGCCCATGAAAGGTTTATTGACAATGGTGCAATATCTCAGTTTGTACTAGCTTACTTACACAATTTCGCCGTCAGTTTCACCGAACTCGATTTTAGTTCCCAACGCCAAAGTCAGGGTACTTTCAGGTTCTACCATTTTTATATCGCCTTGAATGTCTGTAGCCCACCAAGCGCGATCGGACAAATTTGTCAATCCTAACGAAAGCTCGTCTCTCGATCGAGAAGTGACTATAGCTACAAGACCGTTAGAGGCTGCGGCTGTTAAACTCGGTATGTCAGAGGTGAATAGTTGAGTTCCCGCACTCAGAGGAATAACTCGACTGCCTAATTTCAGAGAAAATTGGCTGCTGGTAAAAGAATTTACTGCTGGCCGATCGGATATAAAGGTAGGCGGAATATTTGTTGGTGTTGGGGCTGGCAAGTCAGAGTTTCCTACTGTAATTGTACAGTTGCCGATTTTCTTTTGGTCGCCCGATCGCAAATAACTCACCGCCCCGCTATCCACATTCTCGCAAACAATTTGACCTGCTTCCAATTGAAATCGCATAGCCAAGGGCGAAACATTAGGAATGCAGATAATAGACAAATTTTCATCACTGCCAAAAGTGATCGGTTCCGAGCCCAGAGTGAGAGTGCGATTTGCTCCGGTATCGTAACTAATTACCAGCCAAGCTTTGTTGAACAAAGTTTCGGCTACCACTAGCATAATTCCAATCCAAAAACCGATCGCAGCACAGCCAGCTAAACGGCCCGCCGTACCGGATAAATTGTAAGCAAACAGAATAAACAAACAGCCGCCCAACACACCGCCAACACCGCCGCCTCCCATGCCGCGAAGCGCCCCCAAATTAGGAATTCGCTGTGCAAGTCCAAGTCCTAACAAACTGCCAGCTATTCCCCAGCAAATTACTCGCAATAATTCGTTGTTTCCGTCGCCAATTCCGCTGTAAATACCTTCTGCGATCGCCCCAGAAATGGCTCCTGCTATTAAACCAAACAATCCGCCATTTTTTAAAGCCTGTTTAATTTGAGGCTTGCCTTTGATATAGTAATAATAGCCGAACATGATAGCAGTAGCAATGCCACCGCCTACGAGCCCAAACCAGCGAGCTGTGGACAATACACTGTCAAAAACAGATTCCGAACCAGTGAGCCCCTGCATGAAAGGTTCGGTGATTAGATTGCCGGCGAAACCGCCGACTGCACCGCTAATGCCAAACTGTAAAGCTTTTTTAAGGGCTGATAGATTTCTTTTCACGGCGCACCAGATTAAAAGTGAGAGTCAAATCTACCTACAAGCTCGAAAGTCATGATTTCCGACGATCTGATATCTTGCACCATTATCAAGAACAGGCTTTCGGGCCTGTTCCACCAACAGTGAGTTTTCTTGTGGGGTGGGCCCTCCTAGCCCGCCCGTCCCAGACTTATTGAGAATGCTGCAAGATGTGAGACGATCGCACATCTCCCCCCCCTGTCTCCCCCCTGTCTCCTGCCTGTTTCCCTTCGCTCCCTTTTAGGGCCAACCCTTTGAGCCTCGCCTCCTCGCCCGCCCCCAATCCATCGCGAGGAATAGATAGCCTGCAACCCTTGCTGCGCGGTAATTGTAGCGACTTTTTGATCGGTGAAATTTTAACTGAGAAGACCCCAGCGAGGGCCCAAAAATGAAAAGGAATATTACAAACTATTACAGTAACACTCAGAATGTGAACATAATGCCTCAAAATACTTGCGAGAGGTAGTTCTGTCACAGGAGCAATAATATCCTTACTAACTGCCCTACAGTCACTCGATCGCCACTAAGTGGCCTGCTGCAATCTCGATCGTAAATTAAAGATCGCATCAGTCATTTGTGGTATTGTAAGCGACAGGCTTAGTGCGGGCACTCACAAGCGCACCGGCGTGAAGAACCAGCGCCGTCAAACACTGAAGGCAGCCGCCCCCCAACAACTTCAACAGTTGCTGGCTGTGGAAAGTCCGACCTTCGGAGTCAAAGCTCCTGCCTGAGCATGAAAGGTAAGGGATGCAAGCGCCCGCCGTCGCTAGCTCAGCGCGGAGCAGTTCGTATAGCAAAATATCCAGCGGGTACACACAAGATGAGTATCGTCACCAAATCAATCGTCAACGCAGACGCCGAAGCTCGCTACTTGAGCCCAGGTGAATTAGATCGGATCAAAAGCTTCGTCACCTCTGGTGAACGCCGCGTCCGCATCGCCCAAATTTTGAGCGAATCCCGCGAACGTATCGTCAAGCAAGCAGGCGACCAACTTTTCCAAAAGCGCCCTGATATTGTTTCTCCCGGCGGCAACGCTTACGGCGAAGAAATGACCGCAACTTGCTTGCGCGACATGGATTACTACCTGCGTTTGATTACCTACGGAATCGTAGCTGGCGACATTACTCCGATCGAAGAAATCGGTATTGTCGGCGTCCGCGAAATGTACAAATCTCTCGGCACCCCGATTGAAGCCGTCGCCGAAGGCATTCGCGCTATGAAAAATGCAGCAAGTTCGCTGCTGTCTGGAGAAGATGCTTCCGAAGCTTCCTCTTACTTCGACTACGTTATCGGTGCGATGCAGTAAAGAATTTAGATTTTAGATTTTAGATTTTAGATTGAAGAATTGGGGGTTGCTGGTAACAAGCTAAAAGCTTTTGCAGATAACCGACCACTTAAAAATCTTAAATCCCAAATCCCAAATCCCAAATTCTCGCTCCAAAATTGGACTGACTCAGCCACTTTCTAGGAAACAAGACAACCATGCAAGACGCAATTACCGCCGTTATCAATTCCTCTGACGTTCAAGGTAAGTACCTCGACATCAGTGCTCTAGACAAGCTCAAGAACTACTTCGCTTCTGGCGAACTGCGCGTCCGCGCCGCTACAGCCATCAGCGCCAATGCAGCCACAATCGTCAAAGAAGCAGTTGCTAAGTCTCTGTTGTACTCTGACGTAACTCGTCCCGGCGGCAATATGTACACCACTCGTCGTTATGCAGCTTGCATCCGCGACTTGGACTACTACCTCCGCTACGCCACCTACGCTATGTTGGCTGGCGACCCTTCCATCCTCGATGAGCGCGTGCTCAACGGTTTGAAAGAAACCTACAACTCCTTGGGCGTGCCCATCGGTTCTACCGTACAAGCAATCCAAGCAATGAAAGAAGTCACCGCCGGTTTGGTCGGTTCTGACGCTGGTAAAGAAATGGGCGTCTATTTCGACTACATCTGCTCTGGCTTGAGCTAAGACTCAGGAAGAAGGAAGAAGGAAGAAGGAAGAAGAAGGAAGAAAGAAAAATATTTATTTCTTGCCTCTTTTAACTTTTAACTTTGGACTTGTTACCTTTGGCTTTGAAAAGAGGTCAGGGAAGTTGAGAGTGATTGCTAGACCGTCAAAGGCTTGTCGAGAAAGCCCGACGAGTTTTAACGAGCTAGTTTTGACTCCTAACTCCCTGCCTTCAATCTTTAAAAAATCCATCTAATAATCTGTAAACCTACTCAGGAGTTAGTTTCCCATGAGAATGTTTAAGGTGACTGCTTGCGTCCCCAGTCAAACTCGCATCCGCACTCAGCGCGAATTGCAAAATACCTATTTTACTAAGCTGGTTCCTTACGACAACTGGTTCCGGGAACAGCAAAGAATTATGAAAATGGGCGGCAGAATTATTAAAGTGCAACTGGCTACGGGTAAGCCCGGAGCTAATACAGGTCTGCTTTAAGAGCCGAAGCTGGATTAGTAGAGGGGTAAGAGGTCGATCGCGACCTCTTTTTTGTTGTTATAGCAGAAGAAAGAATGAAGAAGGGAAATTAAATAAAATTAATGGTTTCAGCCATTGAAAACGTCCTAATCACTTTGGCGGTTGCTATAAATCTTTAGGCTCTTTTCCTCTCCATTTTTCTGCTTATTGTGAATAATTTAGGTTAATTTACTCTGATTTGATGGCTCTGATATACCAGAATTTCCAATTTTCATGTGAATCAATGATTCTAAAACCTAGTTTCTCAATCAAGCTGAGGAATTCTTGCAGATTTTTGAAATGTGAAGTTACTTCGTAAATCCAAAGCTGTCCATCGAGTTTAAGAGTACGGGCTGCTTCTCGGATGTAATCAGCACTGTTTAAGCCCATGAGCGATAAATTAAATATGGCAACGTCTAAACAGCTATCTTCCAAGGGGACTTGAGCTACATCGCATTCGATGACATTATCATTGATGGCAATGAAATCATAGTTGTGAAAAGTGTGTTTATCGGCTAAGGCTTTAGAAATCAGTGCTTCACCACAACCAAAATCCCCTACAACTAGACGCGAGCGCTTTTGAAGCCATTTAATAGATTCTTGATAGGGAAGAACAGACCATGTTTTTCTGGCTTCTTGATAGAGTGTGTGGTATTGCATCCACTCTTCGGGATTATTCTGTAAACGTTCATAGTTGGTGTGACTATAGCTAGTATTCCAACGAGCATTCATGCGGCTAAAGTCACCATAGTTAATATTACGGCGCTGAACATCGGCGGGATCTGCGTCTGGAAGAGGGACAAAGATTCTGGGGCGAACGATTGGCTTTTGCTCACCCGTTTTTAAGCGTTCTAGCCATTGGCGCAGATCGCGGAATGCTTGAGATTCTGTTCGCAGTTGTCCATCAGGCATCACACCATCAACGGCAGCATCGGCAACTGTCTGTTTGTTTTGCAGTCTCGCTAATCGCCCTTCATCCCAACTCCAATGTTCGCCGTCATCTAAACCATAGGTAACGGGCATAAGAATTGTGAGCGTATCATGGACTTGACCTTGACGATTTAAGCGCCCTTCTAGCTGCTCAAGTTCGGCACTTGTCCAAGGTGGAATATTCAGAATCAGCCGATCGCAAACTTTTTGAAATCCATCAACACCTGTAGCCATTGCACTGCTGGCAATTAGAACATCGATGGAGCCGTTAATAAAATCGTTGCGTCCACTTTTATCGCCACCCATATGAAAACCTACTGTCCATCCTGCGCCTTTAATTGCTGCGGTTAGCTGATCAACTATGCCCTCAACGTAATGAGTGTAAACAATAGTTTTTGGGCGAAGTTCATTGAGAATCGTTGGAATCCTTGCACTGGTGAGAATCTGTTCCATTTTGAGGATGGAAGTCCCCTCTTCCCGAATCTTGTCAACTAGGTGAGTGCAGTTAACGGGAATTGCGGATTTGTTGATTTTAATTTTCGGCTTGACTTTAGAACGGATGCCCACAGTTGCAAATGCTTGATGCAGACGCATACAGTTGTTGAGTGTGGCGTTTTCGCCAAGATCCTTACGTTCTACACCTGTGACTAATTCAACCAAGCTTTTACCTTCTTTGAGATTGTTGATCACAGGTGTTGCGCTCATGCCAAGCACATGAAGATTAGGATTTTTCTCGGTTGCATTGGTGATTAGCGCGAGAACCATCTGCCGACGTTTGGATGGATCGTCATTGCGGTGTTTGCAGCGATGAATCTCGTCAACAATAATTAGATCAATTTGATAGCGGTCTAGTAGTTGCCGAATATCAGCAGGGGTTGAGGGCTGCTGAAACATTTCATGGTTCAAAATAATGTAGTGATGTCCACTCTCAATATCGATCCAATGAGGGTTAAAGTTTTTGGTGGTGACGAGACTATCTGGAAATACTTCTTTAATTTCTGTATGCCAGTTGGGAATCGTGTCTAGTGGACAAATAATAATGGTAAGATGAGCGTCAATAATTCGACTGCTGAGAATCCCACCAATGGTTTTACCCGTTCCAGTTAAGGAGAGGTTTAACATTCGCTGTTGATTGCGAAGCCTCACCGCTGATAGCTTTTGCATTAAGTTTGGCGGTGTAATTTTGCCATTGATGCGAAATCCCCAGCCTGTGGGAATCTGCATATTCTGGGCTTGGGTATATTCATCAAGAAACTGATCTCGCACCTGACGACCATAACCTTCTTCAGTAAAAGCTTCTACGCTTTCAACGGCAGATTCATTTTCAAATACTTCTGCCCAAATTCGATTACGTCTAGAAGCGATAAAGAAATCAATAGCTTCTTGATCTGCTGACGCAACTATTTGACTGTTCAAAAATTCTAGACTTTTCTGGACTTTGATTCTTGGTAGTTCACTAGGTTCTTCATTTTGTACTGAAGAGTCACTGCTGGTTTCAAAACCTTGAGTTGTTTGAGATGAATCCGCAGCATCAACAACTTGCAATTCATCATCAGCTTTGAGATTATCATCGGAGTTGCTGTCAGCACCAGAGGTTTTGACTTCTTTACCCTGAATCAAATCTCGTAGTTTTTGCCCTGAGAGTTTGCCTTTAATAATGTCTTTAACAATTTTGAGACCTTCAGCATTTTGCGTACCTAAAGCACCTGATTGCTCAAATATTTTATACAATTCAGCTTGAGTTAGGTTGGGGATGTATCCTTCTAAACTTGCTACAAATTGACGAATTGCTTCCAGACTCCAACCAAAACAACGAGCGCATCCACTATTTCCACGACTCCAAGCAGATTTAGTAATAACACCTATCCTAGTTTTCCATTCATATCCATCAATAGGACATTTAAACCATACTTCTTTTTGAGAGCCTTTAGTTACCTGGTCAGGAGATAGACCTAATGCATTATTTTTCTCGTAGTCCCAATACTGGCTAACATAATCAGGATACAGAGAAATTAATGATGTGGTTTTAGTGGCAATGAATCCTCTACAAGCTGGACAACCGCTATTTCCTTTTTTCCAGGATTTTGTTATTGAGAGTAAAGTAGATACCCATTCATGTCCATCAATAGGACATTTAAACCAAGCTTCTTTTCCCGATCCAGTTGTGAGCTTCATAGGATCTATTTTTAGCTCATCATTTGCTTTATAAAACCAATAATTAGCAATCTCATCAGGAAATTCAAGAGCTATCGGTTCTCTACGGCTCCATTCACCTCGTTTACGCTCAGCAGTGCCATTACAAACTCCGCAACCAGTATTTCCCTTTAACCACTGCTGCTTTACTGTCAAAACAATGCTTGACTGCCACACATTGCCATCATGTGGACATCTAAACCATGCTCTCTTATTGCTGCTGAGAGTTGTTTCTGATGGGTTAAGACCTAGCCGATCATTTTTCTCGTAGTCCCAATACTTGGAAATCAGTTCAGAATACTCTTCAATTAGAGTGGGCTGTTTCTCGGGTTTTTTATTTCTCCCAGCACATTTTGGACATCCACTAGACCCTCTCTGCCAACTTGTACTAATATGGTTTGGTTTTTTCTGCCATGAATGTCCATCAATTGGGCATTTAAACCAAGGAGATAGACTTCCTGTTCCTGTACCCACATCTGCAGGACTGAGGTCTCCGTTTTTTTCATAGTCCCACAATTCAGCAACACGTTCTGGATAGACTACAATTAAGCTTTTACCTAGCTGTTCTTGTCTCTTTTTCTCTTTTTGAGCTTGTTCTTGAGTTTCAGCTTCTGCCTGTTGTCTTTGTTCTTTTTCTATTAAATAATCATGAAAGGCAGGATTAGAATCTAGAAGTTGACGCACTCTCTCTCTAGTTATCTTATACTGAGTTCCAATATCTTGATAGGATAAGCCTTGTCTGTATAGTTCGAGCATTGCATTACTCTTGGCTAGCTTTGCTTCGCTCTTGGCTAGCTTTGCTTCGCTCTTAGCCTTACTGTTGGATTCCTCATAAACCTTTTGATTCCTCTCTTGTAGATATTCTGCTACTTTTTTTCCTAGGTAAGTAAGGTGTATTTCATTGTTTTGCTTTTCTGTTAAACCTTTCTTCTCAAGAGTCCTAAGATGTTTGAAAATTCTTGTGTTGAAGTTATCTGTGGCATTATCAACTAAAATTTTCGGTGTCTCGGACAGTATCCATACTCCCTTATCGATTCGTAGTGGATACTGACGCATTAAATCAAGAAGCTCAATCTCTCTCTTATTCAGTTTTTCTAACAAGAGGTGAATATCTGACATATTGCACTTGTATACTAACGCTAATAGACAGTTTAACTTGTCTGAAAAAAATGTGCTAGCATCCAAGCTAGATTATTCACCAATCTGTGAAATCCTTATTGTAGCTACACCTCAAAAAACAGTCTGTTTTTTTTGCAAATTGCCCGATTTGTTGCTCAGGAGGACATAATTTCGTTACATTGCGTAAGTCCTATTCTTCCTTATGCTATGAAATCCTATGGCTAATGACATTCGACGCTTGATTCCATTTTTTGACCCCAGCGCGTCTCAATGGGCTGCTGAGGCTCGGTGGCTGAGGTGGCTGACTTTTCTGTGGCTGTTTGTCGGGCTGACAGCATTGTTTTCGGCTTCCTATCCCATTGCAAATTATGAATTTGGAGACGGCCTTTATTATTTTAAAAGACAGCTAATCGCAGTGGCGATCGGGCTGGCCGGTTTTAACTTGATGGTGTACTCCCCCCTGCGGTACCTGCTGAAAACAGCTCAGTTAGGCGTCCTGTTGCTGCTGGGATTGCTCTGGTTGACCTTAGTTCCGGGAGTCGGAACCACTATAAACGGGGCGACTCGCTGGATATCTCTGGGCCCGGTTCCGATTATTCAACCTTCTGAGTTGATCAAGCCGTTTTTTGTTCTCCAAAGCGCCCGCATTTTCGGCAACTGGCCCCGGTTGACGAATAAAGTTCGCTTAACTTGGCTGTTAATTTTCGGTGCAATGCTGTTGGGAATTTTGTTGCAGCCGAATTTGAGCACCACGGCTTTGTGCGGGATGACTTTGTGGTTGGTGGCTTTAGCGGCCGGCTTGCCTTACTTGCAGTTGGGCGCAACGGCTATGGGGGGAATGCTTTTGGCGGTTTTAAGTATTAGTTTTAGGGAATACCAGCGCCGCCGGATTATGTCTTTCCTCAATCCTTGGGCAGATCCGATGCAAGACGGCTATCAGTTGATTCAAAGTCTCCTGGCTGTGGGTTCTGGGGGCATTTGGGGTGTGGGTTTGGGGATGTCCCAGCAAAAGTTATTTTATTTGCCGATTCAGTACAGCGATTTTATTTTTGCTGTGTTTGCTGAGGAGTTTGGTTTGGTGGGAGGTTTCTCGCTGTTGCTGATGTTAGCGGCTTACTCTACTGTGGCTTTGAGGGTAGCGATGAAGGCTCGAAATATTGAGTCTCAGTTGGTGGCGATTGGGGTGATGGTAGTGATGGTGGGACAGTCGCTGCTGAATATTGGGGTGGCGACGGGGGTTTTGCCCACTACGGGTTTGCCGCTGCCGTTTTTTAGTTATGGGGGTTCTTCAATGTTGGCAAGTTTGTTGTTGTCGGGGTTGCTAATTCGGGTGGCTAGGGAGAGTTCTGAGGCTGATGTGGTTTCTTTGGACGGCCTCCGTGGAAAGCCGGGAAAGCCGAAGTTGCGATCGAACAACGCCACACCACAAACTGAATAATTTGTCAATAGTTGACTGTTAACTGTTTACTGTAACTGGTTCCCCGGCAGAGCCTGGGAACCAATACCCAGAGGCTCTGCCTCGATTCTTGCTGGGGCAAATTGGAGGCGGAGCCTCGTGATCTGACTTACCAGGCAGAGTCTGGTAACGAGTAATAGCAAATAAAAACTAACTATCCACTATTTCCGCCCGTCACCCTTATTTGGCGGTTCTTCTTGTTGTTCTTGAGGTTTAGCTGTGATGTCAGTTAATTCTTTTTTGTCTGGTTGCGGTGTTTCTTGAGTTGAATTAGCCATTGAGTTTTTTCCTAAATAGATGCACCGCTTAATTATATCTTTTCCGGCTGCAAAGGTCTTGCTGTAGATAGCGGGAGGAAGAGCCAGACAAATAATTCTCATAAACTGAGATTTGATAGCTAATACTGGAAGACTTTATGTAGATGCAACAAAGTGTAGATGCAAATTGCTGTCGGTTCTACACTGATTGAGGGTTGCAGCCAAACAAATCCGACGTGGACGCAAAAACACCTTTGTTAAGAATTAAATGCCGATCGCCATCTCGACTGATTAACCCTTGCTGCTGCAATTTTCCCAGCATTCGAGTTACTGTTACCCGCGTCGTGCAAATCGCATTAGCAATATCTTGATGTGTCAAGCGGATATTCAAACGAGTTCCCTCAACCACAGGCTGACCGAATTCCTGTTGCAATAATAGCAGTAGCTGATACAAACGGTCATCTACTCGCCTCTGTCCGGCGATCGCCAAAATTGCTTCCATTTGCCGCAGCCGCCGTACCATTTGAGGCAGCAACTCGTGAGCTAATTGAGGAGAAGCTTCGATTTCCACCATAGAATACCACATCAAATAAACATCTGATGTCGCCGTAGCTCGGTAAGTCTGCAAGCTTGTCAACCACAAACCGAAGCACATCGAAGGCCCAACCCAACCCAAAAGTCCTTCTTCCCCGGTTGGATAAAGCGTACTCAGTTGTGCTAGACCTTGACAGACTCGCCAAAGGCCTTGCGGCATCATAGGAATGGTTTCGCCCTTGGCATAAAAATGCAAGTTTCGAGTCGATCCTGTGTTATGCTGGATTTCCGCTAAAAGTGCTTTGGATGTTGGTGGCATATGCCTTATTTCCAGCTAAAAAACATTGGTCTGAGACCTACGCATCTCACTCTAGCCGACAAAGGTAAAGGTTTGGTAATCGTCTGGTTAGCCCCAAGATAAGCTTTAGTCCTTAGTTGTTAGTTGTTGTTAGTTGTTAGTTGTTAGTTGTTAGTTGTTATAAAATGACTGAGGAAACGCTGGCTTTGGGAAAATAAATGCCCTCGTTATTTGGGGCTGTTCAAATAAATATTTATGTTGAAGAATCCATCCGACTATTTGTTAATAAATACTCAGTTAATCAAGGTTTTATAGAAAAGAAAGGCGAGTTCTGAAGTTCGATCGCACTTCCAGGCCCGCCGAGTCAACTGCTGCTATCGGCTGCCACAATTTTCAAGAACTTCTAAAATAGTTAAAGAAGGTATCAAAAGACAAAGTAAGGTTTTTCATGGCCGATCAATTAATTCGCGCTACAGCCGCAGAGGGCGGAATTCGCGCTGTAGCCGTCATTTCCACCCGCCTCACCGAAGAAGCAAGACGGCGGCACAAGCTCTCCTACGTGGCTACAGCCGCCCTCGGCCGCACGATGTCGGCGGGGCTGTTACTCGTCTCCAGCATGAAGCGGCCCGAATCGAGAGTCAACATTCGCATCAAAGGAGATGGGCCGCTGGGCGGACTTCTAATTGATGCGGGACTCGATGGAACGGTTCGAGGTTATGTGGACAATCCCGAAGTGGAACTGCCGCCCAATGCTAAAGGCAAACTCGATGTCGGCGGGGCAATAGGTGACGGTTATTTGTACGTGGTGCGGGACGTTGGATACGGCTTCCCTTACTCAAGTACGGTAGAATTGGTTTCCGGCGAAATTGGGGACGATCTGACTCACTATTTGGCAACCTCCGAGCAGACGCCTTCGGCTCTGGTTGTGGGGGTGTTTGTGGGGGCGGGCGGGGTACAAGCGTCTGGGGGTGTGCTGTTGCAGGTTCTGCCGAAGGCGGCAACGGACGAAAAACTGGTGCAAACTTTAGAATCTAGAGTGGCTGCACTGTCCGGCTTTACGCCGCTGCTGCGATCGGGCAAAACGCTGCACGAGATTCTCGAAGAGTTATTGGGAGATATGGGCCTGGAAATTTTCCCGGAAACTCAAATGGTGCGCTTTCACTGTGGCTGTTCGTTCGATCGAGTTTTGGGAGCTTTGAAACTGTTGGGCGAAGCGGAACTGCAAGACATGATTGAAAAAGATGGCGGGGCTGAGGCTACGTGCCATTTCTGCAACGAGGTTTACCAAGCTAGCAGCGATCAGCTTGCGGAACTCATTGGCGATTTGCGATCGAACTCCGGTTCTTGAGACGATAATGTGTAATTGGCTCTATTGAGTGCGAGTTAGGGATAAAGGCCTTGACCAATTGCCAATTACCCATTATCAATTACCTAATCACAAAATTTTGATTTTTGCGGTTTGGCGATCGCCTCTTGTAGTGTTTCGCCTGCAGGAGTATTTAAAAGTGATGGATACATTCTATAGAGCAGTGAATAGCAGCGATCGCTGTTTTGAAATAATTAAGACAGGCTGGTTGTTGTTTGTGGTGAGGATATGAGTCAAGAGCGCAAAACACCAGGCCGTTGGTCTGCATCAGAACCCTTGGAGTCAACAAAGGATTCTTCGTCGCTGGTGCGGGTACCAGCAAGGAAAAACCGGGCTGAACGACTTAAAGAGCTCCGAGAGTTGGTTACTTCGGGAAAACTGCCGGGAGGGAATCTGGAATTACCGCCGAATTTGTCTGGGGAAAACTCGCAGCCGCTGGGGGGACCCAATCTGTTCTGGCGGAGCTGGTCAAATAAGTGGCAGTTTTGGCTGGCGGTAAGTTTGATCCTGTCGGTGGGTATGGGGTTTGTGGCACTTGCGTCTTTGCTCAACCTAACCTCGCAGTCGAATTGCTCAAAGATTTTTTGGCCGACGGCTTCTGCTAACGATCGCTTTTTTTGCGCTCAAGAAGCAGCAAGCAAGCGGACGGCGGATGATTTGCTCAGGGCGATCGAATTAGTGAATGCTTTGCCACAAGACCATGCGCTGCGGCCGAGAATTAACGGTCAAATAGATCTGTGGTCACAGGATATTGTCAGGTTGGGAAATGTTAGTTTCCAAGAAGGAAAGCTGGACGAGGCGATTGCGATCGCTCGCAAGGTTCCTAAAAACGTTCCCGCTTACCCGACGGTGGAAAAGCAGATTGAAAAGTGGCAGTCGATATGGAGCGATGCAGAGAAAATTTACCGCACGGCCGAAAACCACTTGCGTCAGGAAGAGTGGACGCTGGCTTTCCGCCAAGCTACTCTGCTTTTGGATTTGGGAAATACTTTCTGGGAATCGGCTAAGTACGAGGAATTGACTAAGCTAATTCAGACGACTCGGGCTGAGGGCAATAAGTTGGTAAAAGCCCGGAATACAGCCTCGGAGGGAGGTCTCGACAATCTGATGGCGGGGATTAAGCTGGCTCAGGGAATTGGTCAAAACAGTTATTTGTATAAAGCTGCCAATAAGGCGATCGCTGAATTTAGCAAGAAAATTATGGAGATCGCCCAAAAACGCTTGCTCTCTGGCGATTGGCAGCAGGCGATCGCGATCGCTAACAAGATTCCCGACGCTGCAAATTTAAGGGGACAAGTTGAGGATTTTAACCAGTTGGCGAATGCTACTGCTCAGGCTTCGACTGGCTCTGTTGAGGGTTTCTCGAAGGCGATCGAGATAGCTCAAAAATTGAATTCCCGCCGCCCTTTGTACAAACAAGCTCAAGATTTAGTCGGCCGCTGGCAGCAAGAAATGGCTGATGTGAAAGTTTTGGATTTGGCAAGCAGGCTGGCGGCGCCGGGTGGGGTAAATGATTTGAGGGCTGCGATCTCGCAATTGCAAACTGTCTCGGAATCTAATCCCCGCTCCCAGGAAGCTCGCAGTCAAATTAGCACCTTGAGCCGTCAAATCGAGCTGCTGGAAGACAGTCCGTATTTGCAAAGAGCGAACGATTTGGCGAGTACGGGCGATCCGAATTCTCTGGAGGCCGCCGTTGCTCAAGCTTCTCGGATCGCTAGAGGTAGGGCGCTTTACGGGGAAGCTCAAACCAAAATTCAAGCTTGGATCGAGAGGAGACAGCGGCTTGTTGACCAGCCGTTTTTGGAGAGAGCTCAGCAACTAGCGGCGGGCGGCAATTTGGCGGGGGCAATTGAGATGGCCCGCCGGATTCGATCGGGACGGGTGCTTTATGAGGAAGCTCAATCGAACATTCGGACTTGGGAGGCTCAATTTCAGGGCGAGCAAAATTTGCAGAACGCCCGTCAGGCCGCCCGAGCGGGGACTGCGGACGCTCTGCAAACGGCCATTGTGCTGGCCCTTGAGGTGCCCGAGTCGAGTTCGCTGCGGTGGCAGGCAAGTGAGGCGATTGATGAGTGGAGCCAGCGGATTTTGGCGCTTGGTGTGGAACAGTCGTCGTCGGATCTGGCTGGGGCGATCGCGACTTTGAAAAAAATTCCCTCGGGCACTCGGGCTTTTGAGCAAGCTCGATCGCAAATCGAAGTTTGGGAGGAGTCGCTGAATCCTCCGGATGCTGAATCTCTCCCTCCCGAACCCCCGGAAATTGAGCGTCCGAGCAGCTCTCGGAGTCGCTAGATTAACTGGTTTGCCCGACATTGGGCGGGGGGTTTAAACCCCCGTCTCACAGCTTGCATTCGGTTAAAACCGACTAAGAATTCATCAATTGCCACCGCATTTGACAAGATATCCTTAATGGTTAATCGCCAACATTTAAAAATTGGTAAATAAATTCTTTGTATTCCTCTTTCACGGGCAGCTCTTCATCGACTTTGAGTCGCCGCCGCACTGCGATAACTTCTTTGCGTTCGATCGGGTTATAACCTGGTTTATCGTATTTTTCCCAATACAATCCCGTTCCCCGGCGCTGCCAAGTCGGCAGTTCGTTAAAGTTAATTCCGTTTTGAAACAGCAATTCGTTTTTGAAAGCCACCGATTGTTTCTCTAATATAACTGCTGCATTTTCACCCGTTTCGCCATTTTTTCGCAGCATCCAATAACTCCAGCCATTCAAAGCGCAGCGCGCTGCATCTGCTTGGCGCCATAGAAAATAATCTATTACTTGCGATTTGTTGGCTGCGGAACAAATGCGGCTGTCAAAACTGACTGCTGTTTGGGCGGCGCGAGTGAAAGTTGCACTGGCAATACTGGCAGAAATAGAGACAATTTTTTCTAAGCTGCGGTCAAATAAATCCCAATCTGGAGGAAACAAAACTGAGAGTTCGTCACTTTCGGTATAAGCGTAAATGCCGTCTAGTTGTGACAGGATCGCTTTGGCAGTTTCCACCATTAATTTGTGGAATTTTCAGTCGAAAGGCTTATCAAAACTTGAGGAAGTAAATTTGGAAAAACTGATCCCGTCGGCGCGAATTACTGTGTGAGTTCCCGACAATAAACGCAGGCTGTAAAAATATTCAAGCTGGCGCATTTTTTTTTCAAATGTCTGATTGTCCATGAATAACTTTGTCTGGGGGCAAGGTTTTTACTTCAAAGGTAAAGTTGTCTGCTATGCGGGCGGAAAACAGCCGTTCAAACCCTTCGCCGTAACTGGGCAATACCATTTTTTTTAGAGTAGCATAAATTGCTATGTCGGGAACTTGAGATTTGCCCGATCGCTTTTGATTTCGAGCTAAACAGTCGCTGACTATTGATTCAAAGTAGTAACCGATGATTTTGGCATTATAGGTGCGACCGATATCAATCAGCGCCATGCGATCGAGAACTGCGGGATTGGTGTTGTCAACCGCGACTGAATGACCTGCTTGCAGTGCATTTTCAATTAATTGAATTTGTCGGCGCGATTTATTTCTATTGTTTCGCATTAAATCTTTGCTGACCCAAACGTGCGTGGCAGCTAAATACTCGCGGAAAAAGGTGCTTTTTCCCGATGCTTGCAATCCCATTAAAATGACTAATTCCATGACAGGCTAAACATCCGCCGGATTCAGGTGCATCATTACCCAAGTGGTGTAAGTGCCGATCGGACTCCAAAGTATGTAAGGCAGCAATAACAGGGTGGCAGGCTCCGAAACTTGCAACACGCTTAAAGCTAGCATTACGCTTAAAATAGCGCCCGTTCCGCCAATTATTGTGCCGACTTTTAGGCTCCTAAGTTTGCACATAACCGACGTGTAAGACATAGTTACTATTTCTAAAAGCAGGTACAAACCCATTCTCAGCCAAGTGTCCTGAGTTCCTGGTTCTTTTTCCCACACGATCACTGCTGACCAAGCTGCACAAATAAAAATTACTGTCCAAATTAGGGGGATTGCTTTTTCAAATACTAGCCATCTCGGACGGCGCAAGCGGTTGAACCATTGGATGTCGCTGGGCGGGATTATGTTAGCAGCTACTGCTACTATCAAGGCGACGCCTCCAATTACCATCCAGGATTTAATCATTTTTTTACCTTGGGCGAGGTTGACAGGTTCAATTCAGCAGATATTATCTCTAATTTTGGCGATCGCGCCATCTGTCCCCAGTTATATTAGGTTGGGCTGAGTCTGGAAACCCAACATCAGTTGAAAAGTAATTTAGACTTCTGGGAAACCTCAATTTATTCTCTTCAATTCCCGTTCATAATATAAAAAATGTGACTATTGCTCCCTCCCCTTGACAAGGGGAGGGTTCGCGGGGGCTTTTCAGTAAATTTGAGCAGTAAATTTGACAAAAAGTCTCTTAGTCTTTCAAAAAAATCGGCGACTAGCCGAGCCGATGATGCTGTTCTAATTCTAAACTAGAGTCATTCTCTTTTTTGGGAACCAGAAGCGTATTTTCGCTGCTCGGTTGCAACACGGCTTTAATCACTTGGAGAAAACGGTTAGGCTTTTTAGCTTGACCGTTGAGAGTGCGGCGGTCTTGCACTTTTTTAGAAAGGTGCCGCATCACAGATAAATCGAGTTCATCTATGAAATGGTCGGCTATACGTTCTCCCATTAAATCAATAGCTTCAGCATACTGATCTGTTAGCGTTTCTATGGCATCGTATGCTTCGTCAGCAACTTGACTTGCTACTGTTTTATTGTGGTCGCCCGGTGTCTGGGAATGGCTGCGGCGCCGGTCTAAAAGACTTTGGTAGTCAGCAATGCTCATTCCCAAATTGTAAAGATGGTGGTGAGCGTGATCCATCAAATCTACTTCACTGGGATAGAAGAAACCGCGAGTGCTGTTGATGCCGTGCAGTTTTGCCCAACGCCGCAGAGTTGTCTCCTCTTGCAGTTGGTATCTCTCCAACATTTGAGCTGTGTTCAGCTCTACTTCTGGCGTAACTTTGAAATCGCTCATCGGTAAATCCTCGCTGGTGAGTAAATAAATAAAATTGAAACTTAGAATCTGTGATTTGCGTACAGTCTGAAAATGACGATCGATCCTGTGACGGCATTGAGGGAAGTATTGCGGGCATTTGCTAGCCGTCGATCGTGCGATCGTTGGATCGAGTCAGAGGATTTCAGGGTAGGGTACTTTTGGGCTTTGTCTCGATCGCATCCGGGAGCAAGCACACAGGGTTAATAATATAGCTGATTTAAGGTTTCAACAACCGTTAAAAATAGTAAAGTTTGATTTTTGGGCTTGAATTATTAGTAATGTTGAGCTATAATATTCTCAATAACCGTGCAATTAGTAATTTTAGTAGTTGCAAACGAGATTCTTAGTATGCCTGTATACGATTATTTGTGTCCCGAAAACAACCAGCAGTTAGAAGTTTCGCACAGCATGAACCTGGAAGTTTCGACTTGGGGCCAACTGTGCGAGTTGGCTAAGTGCGAACCCGGGGAGACTCCCGCAGATGCTCCGGTACGCCGACTGCTGAGCGCTCCGAGGTTGATGAAGCCGACATCCGACACCGATTATAAAAATTCGGGTTTCAGCAAGTACGTGAAGCGAGATGAAGGGGTTTATGAAAATGTCACGGCTAAGGATGGTGAAAGCCGTATTGTCAATCGAGATGGTAAGCCGATTAAAGACTGAGAATCCACAATAATCAAGTTTTCAGTTGAGTGAATTACAGATAGGGGGTAGGGACACGGCACTGCCGTGTCCTATATTTCATCCGATTGAAAACTACTATATTATTAAGATTATATTATTCGGATGCAGACGGAAACAAAACGCTCAACCGCACCTAATATTATTGGCCAAACCAATCTTTCATTTTTTGTTTGGCTTGTTCTTTAGTATCAGCATTAATGTATACTGAAACAGTAGCTATTGCCGCCAGCAATACTCCCAAATCGTCGGTAAATCCGATACCCGCTAATATATCGGGAATGGCATCGACAGGAGATATAAAATACGTCAAAGCTCCAACTACAACTCCTTTTGCCCAAGCAGGCACGTTTGGGTTCTCAGCCGTATAGTAGAGAATCAAAGCTTTTTCAACTACTTCTCTTCCTGCGGTTAAAGCAAAGTTTTTAAGTTTAGTCCAAAAACTTTCATCTGAATAGTTAATTTGGGGGTTGCTGAGGTTTGTTGTGGTTCCTTTTCGGTCGATTAAATCGAGAGGAATGCCCTTAGTTTTAAGCTGGAAAACAGCAGAATTGAAGGATGCTGATGCCTGATTTTTATTAGGGGCAGCCTCCCGTATTTGTTTCATGTCAGCGATGAATTCCTGCATGGCTTGGATTTGTAAGTCGGAAACCGCCAGCAGTTTTTTTGCAGATTGGATAGCCTCGCTTTCGGCGGGATGCAGCGTCTTATTTGCCCCAGCAATGTTTATTAAAAAATACATGACTCCCAAACGCAGCGGTTCTTCTGACTGGCTGAGTGTTTGCAAACAGTCGCTGAGTGATGGGGGACTGGCTGTGTAGGATTGGATTTGAGTCTTTGCAGAGTCAGAAAATTTGTCTAAATTTATGGTTTTAAACAACAAATCTAGTTCGTCAATATCAACGGAACCATCGGCGGCGGCGATCGCAAACAAAGAACCATAAAAAGCTAAAAGTTCGCTTTCTGAGGAGGTGGCAAAAATATCTCTCTCGGACACGATGCTACTCCGATTGATAACGATGCTTTGCATTTTACCACAAAACTCAGCTCGAAATGATTTCGGCACCTGCATTCAAGGGCTGCGGAAACCGGCAATAATTTTAGAGAGCATGACACAATGGAGAATTTTTTATGAAAGTTGCGATCGTCGGCTGCGGCTACGTGGGTACTGCGACAGCCAAACATTTACGCGGCAAATCTGATTGTACCGTGACGGCGACAACTACGACGGCGACCCGAGTAGTTGAGTTGGAGGGTGTCGCGCAGCGGGTAGCCGTGCTCAAAGGAAATGACAAAGATGCGATCGCTTCTGTACTGCAAGAACAAGATGCTGTTATGCTTTGCGTTGGTGCTCCAAATCCTCATGCTTATCGGGAGAGTTATTTAGATACTGCGACAACTTTAGTATCGGTTTTACAACAGATACCGACAGTAAAGCAGGTTATTTATACGGCTACTTATTCTGTGTACGGCGATCGCCAAGGTGAATTAGTAAATGAAGAATCACCCGTCGCGCCTGCTAATTCAAACGGTGAAATTCTCGCAGAAACAGAACGGGTTTTATTAGCAGCATCGAGTCCAAATCTTCAAGTCTGCATTCTCCGTTTGGGTGGAATTTATGGACCTGGGCGAGAATTAGTTAAAATCTTTGGAGGCTGGGCTGGTAGCACTCGTCCCGGTAGGGGGGAAGATGCTACTAATTGGGTGCATCGGGATGATATTGTTGGGGGGTTAACCTTTGCTTTGGAAAATCGATTGCAGGGAATTTATAATTTAGTCGGGGATGTGTCGCTATCCAGCCGCGAATTGCTCGATCGCATTTTTGAAACTCACAATTTGCCTAAAGTTTCTTGGGATGGAAGTCCTAGCGTGCGGCCTTATAATGCTAGGGTGTCCAATCTCAAAATTAAGGCGGCTGGTTATCAGTTTGTTCATCCTGAGATTAGGGAGTTTTAGTTGGCGATTCCCTTCGGGATAGCTTGGCTTTACGCTCTTTTTTTTACCGCAGATGCACGCGGGTGAACGCTGATGAACGTGGATGAGAAAAATGGCGATTGACCGCTAATTGTAGATACACCCTCTTTAAACTTGTCTACTTATACCATTTACAACCGCTGAAACAAATCCATCCGATAGCGTTTGTGATGACCTAGTAAATCTACCATCACAATTTTTTTGCGCGGGTCGCCCAAATGTTTCAAAGACTGTGTAGAGTCTTGGATAAAAGCATC
Organism: Microcoleus sp. FACHB-61; assembly: GCA_014695295.1. Classification (GTDB taxonomy): domain Bacteria; phylum Cyanobacteriota; class Cyanobacteriia; order Cyanobacteriales; family Microcoleaceae; genus Microcoleus. Next base: position 89,114 of record JACJNY010000010.1, read on the forward strand.
GTTCACGATGTCACCATTCAGGATGAAACTTTCCACTTGAGGTCGAAAGTGAACCATCAAGAGATAACCTCCTGGAAGTAACTGGTCAATAATTTTTTGCTTGGTTATCAGGAGGTCTGGCCTTGTCAAATAATAGCCCACTTCTGAGAAGAAAATTAAATCGAACTTCTCAGTTGGGAACTGCTGGGGTATCTGCATCTGCTCAAACCGCACCTGTGGGAGAGCGGCGCAGCGTTTCCGCGCTTCCTCTAATCCTACCTCTGAATAATCTACTGAAAGCAGTCGATCGCACTTTTTGGCTAGTTTCTGCGTCAGTATACCGATAGCACATCCGATTTCAAAACCATTTTTGAATTGGACTTTTGGCAAACACCTGATAGTTGTTCGAAATTTACTGGTTTCATAAAAGCTGGACGTGTATCTCCAAGGATCGGGATTCCCCCGGTAGGTTTCGTCAAAAAAACTGGAGGGTACTGATTCCTGCTCTGAAGGCTTCATGGTGAATCTCTGTAAATTAAATGACCTTTAAATAAATATACAGCTATTTCACAAAAACAGGATTTTGGGTATGTGAAGATTAACACCAGCATTTCGTTGGGGTGAGCCATTTTTTTGATGCCGCTCGATACACATTGAGGGCGAAGTTGTAGGCGGCAATTGCCCGGATTTGCACCAGTGGTGCGAATCCGGGAAGCATCATTGCCCGCTCGTCACATCTCGAACATGGATCATTTCCCACCCCACAAGCTTACCCCATAATCTCACCAAAAAACTCGATCGTCTCTTTCAACGCTTTCACAAACACATCAATCTCCTCGCGAGTATTGTAAAAATACAAACTCGCCCGCGCCGTAGATGAAATGTTCAAATAGCGGTGCAAAGCTTGCGTGCAGTGATGCCCCGAACGAATCGCGACTCCCTCCTGATCTAACATGGTAGACAAGTCTTGAGAGTGAATTTCTCCCGCAGTAAATGCTGCCAAAGCTGCCCTACCTTCGCCGTTGCTGTCTGGCTGCGGGCCGTAGATTTTAATCTCGGGAATTTGCCGCAATTGTTGGAACATATAAGCAGTCAATTCTGCTTCGTAAGCGTGAATCTTATCCATGCCAATGTTACCAAGATAATCGATTGCTGCACCGAGGGCGATCGCCTCTCCGATTGCAGGCGTGCCCGCCTCAAATTTGTGCGGCAAATCGGCATAGGTGGAATAATCGAGAAACACGTCAGCAATCATCTCGCCGCCGCCGAAGAACGGAGGCATTTCTCTCAGCAAGTCCAGTTTACCGTACAGAAAACCGATGCCAGTCGGAGCGCACATTTTGTGACCGGAAGCAACCAGCCAATCGCAATCTATTGCTTGCACATCTACTCTCATGTGCTGCACGCTTTGGCAAGCATCTATTAAAACTTTCGCGCCGAAACTGTGGGCTATTTCGCAGATTTCTTTTACTGGACTGATGCAGCCCAAAGTATTAGAAACGTGAACGGTTGACACCAACTTAGTTTTGTGGGAAATCAGCGTTTTAAACTGTTCCAAATCAAACTCGTTAGTTTCCGTTAACTCCACAAACTTCAGCACCGCACCGGTTCTTTGAGCAATCATTTGCCAGGGAACGAGATTGCTGTGGTGTTCCATTACCGACAGGATAATTTCATCTCCGGCTTGCAGATTGCTCAAGCCCCAAGAATAAGCAACCAAATTAATCGCTTCGGTGGCGTTGCGAGTGTAAACAATTTCTTGCCGCGACGCGGCATTTACAAAGCCCGCAACTTTGTCTCTAGCATCTTCGTAAGCATCAGTCGCTTTGGCGCTGAGAGTGTGATCCCCGCGGTGCACGTTTGCATTGTATTGTCCGTAGTAATCACGCCAAGCGTTGAGCACAGCTAGGGGTTTTTGAGAAGTAGCTGCATTGTCTAAATAAACTAGCGGTTTGCCATTTACTTTTTCATTCAAAATTGGGAAGTCGCCACGAACTTTTGATGCAAGTGTTTTTTCTTGAATAAGTGTCATAAATTTCCAAAGTTAGTATTGTTGCTGATTCTGGGCGGGCTAGAAGCCCAGCCCACAAGAATATTTATTTTTGTGGAACAGGCTTCGACGCTGTTGCTTATTCTGGGCGGGCTAGGAGCAACAGCCCATAGGAACATTGATTTTTGTGGAACAGGCTTCGACGCTGTTGCTAATTCTTTTATTCTTGGATAGCCACACAGGTAGAAAGCATTTTCGCCACACCTGCAATTGGCAACAAATTGAGAATTTCTGCTGCAAAAGCATCGATTAGCAAATAGCGACTTCTTTCTAAATCCAAACCGCGACTTTGCAAGTAGAAAAGTTCATCATCTTCTAACTGGCTGACAGTTGCACCGTGGGAACATTTAACGTTATCGGCGACAATTTCCAACTGCGGTTTGGTATCTACGCGAGCTCTCGGCGACAGCAACAAATTCCGGCTCAATTGTCCGGCATCTGTCAATTGTGCGGCTTTGCGAACGAAAACTTTGCCGTTAAATACAGCGCGAGCTTTGTTGCCGACAATGCACTTGTGCAATTGGCGACTTGTACCGTGAGGGTAATTAAAATCGATTAAACTGTGAGTGTCCGCCAACTGTTCCCCAAAGGCTACGCTTAAGCCGTTTAAAGTTGTTTCAGTGGCTTCGCCGCGCTGAAAAACTTCTAAATTGTGCCGCGATATTTTGCCTCCCAAACTGATAGCATGGCAAGTGTAACGGCTGTTGCGAGATTGCTCGATCGCGCTTTTGCCGATATGAACAACTTCCCCACCTTCGCGCTGCAGCCGAACGTGATTCACAGTGGCGTTTTCGCCGACAACAACATCCGTTACAGCATTCGTAAATGCAGCGACATTACCGATAGTTGCGTAATCCTCAACCAGCGTGACATTGCTTCCAGGCTCAGCTATGACCAAGCAGTGCGGCTGGGACATCGTAGGAGATGCACCGGGCGCTGTCAGGAACAGCAAGTGAATCGGAAGGTCGATCGACATATTGGCCGGCACGAACACCACCGCAGAATCCGCCAAACCCGCAGTATTCAGCGCCGTAAACACCTCGGTTTGCTGTCTGTGGTTGCTCAAAACATCGCTGATGCGGCCTTGATATTTTTCGGGTACATTGGATAGATTACCTGCGTAAAAGTCGATCCTCTTCGAGGGCTCCGCTAACGGCAAATTCGGCAAAACCAACGACTCCACCGTTGACAAATCCGGCGCATAAAAACCGTTGACAAATACCAATCTTAATGGTAAATCATCCCGATTTTTCACGGGCATAATGATATCAGCCAGCTTAACTTTTGACTGATTGCTCTGCGGTATATGATAAGGAATTTGCAACACCGACGACAAATCAGTAAAGCGCCATTCTTCATCCCTCACCGTCGGAAAAGTCGAAGAAAGCACGTATTCAGCCGCCGCCTCCCGCAAATCCTGCAACCCGTAAGCAGAACTTTCGTTATTAGCTGCGCCCAAATTGCCGCACTGATTAACCAAATCAGTCAAAAACATTTCCCTACTAGCAACTTGCGTATTCATCATCGCGCGCCTACTCCTGCTGCTTCCTCTTCCCCAACCCAGTCATAACCGCGCTCTTCCAATTCCAGCGCCAACTCTTTCGGGCCAGTCGCGATAATTCTGCCGCCTTCCATGACGTGAATAAAATCAGGAATAATGTAATTCAGCAACCGCTGATAGTGAGTAATCACCAACATCGAGTTTTCAGCAGTTGACAACTGATTCACACCGCCGGCGACAATCTTGAGAGCATCGATATCCAAACCCGAATCAGTCTCGTCTAAAATAGCTAACCTCGGTTCCAACAACGCCATTTGCAAAATCTCATTGCGCTTTTTCTCGCCACCCGAAAAACCCTCATTAACGCTGCGGCTTAAAAAAGAATCATTCATCTTGACAATATCCAGCTTTTCCTCGATTAAATCTTGGAAGTCAAAAGCATCCAATTCTTCCAAGCCGCGATGTTTGCGGTGAGAGTTGTAAGCCACGCGCAAGAAATCCAGATTGCTAACGCCGGGAATTTCCAAAGGATATTGGAAAGCCAGAAATACGCCCGCCAAAGAACGTTCTTCCGGCGGTAATTCCAGCAAATTTTGACCCAGAAAAGTAACTTCTCCACCCGTTACCGTATAAGCGGGATGGCCAGCTAATATTTTGGATAAAGTGCTTTTTCCCGAACCGTTCGGGCCCATAATCGCGTGAATTTCACCCGATTTAATTTCCAGATTCAAACCCTTAAGGATTTGGGTATCTTCCACATTCGCAGTTAAATCGCGGACGGATAGCACCACTTGACTATTTTCAACAATCATCTATTTTTGTCCTTTTCCTCAATGCACTTTACAGTTTTTTCTTCTCGTTCCTCTCGTTCCTAGGCTCTGCCTAGAAACGAGAGGAACGAGGCTCTGCTTCGTTGGAAATGCGAGAGAGAAATGTGAGGCAGAGCCTCGCTTATATGCGTTACCAGGCAGAGCCTGGTAACTAGGGTTTCTCGCCCGCCCAATTATTTTCTTCCTTCTTCCTTCTTGCTTATTCCTGACATCCGTTACATCCGTTACATCCGTTACAGAATCCGTTGCCGAACTTCCTTCTTCCTTCTACCCGACACTTCCTTCCAGCTTCAGACTCAACAGCTTATCAGCTTCCGCCGCAAATTCCATCGGTAACTGATTGAAAACATCTTTACAGAAACCGCTAATCATCATCGAAATAGCATTTTCTGCGGAAATTCCCCGCTGTGCGAAGAAGAACAATTGCTCTTCCCCAATTTTAGAAGTAGAAGCTTCGTGTTCGACTTTAGCAGTGTGGTTCTGCACTTGAATATAAGGGAAAGTATTCGCTTGAGCGTTATCCCCAATCAGCATCGAATCGCACTGAGAGTAATTGCGAGAGCCTTTAGCATTAGGCCCCATTTTCACCAAACCGCGATAGCTGTTGGATGAATTTCCGGCAGAAATTCCCTTAGAAATAATCGTGCTGCGAGTATTTTTGCCAACGTGGATCATTTTGGTGCCGGTGTCAGCTTGCTGTTTGTTGTTTGTCAGCGCTACCGAGTAGAATTCGCCTACCGAGTTGTCGCCGACTAACACGCAACTGGGATATTTCCAAGTAATCGCGGAACCGGTTTCTACCTGCGTCCAAGAAATCTTAGAATTAACTCCCTGACACAAACCGCGTTTCGTCACGAAGTTGTAAATGCCCCCTTTGCCGTTGGCGTCGCCAGCGTACCAGTTTTGCACTGTGGAGTATTTGATATCCGCATTGTCCATTGTTACCAATTCCACGACGGCGGCGTGGAGTTGATTGGTGTCAAACATCGGGGCGGTGCAGCCTTCTAGGTAAGACACAGAACTGTTTTCTTCTGCAACAATTAGGGTGCGCTCAAACTGGCCGGAATCTCCGTTGTTGATGCGGAAATAGGTTGACAATTCCATCGGGCATTTGACGCCTTTGGGAATGTAAACAAAGGAACCGTCGCTGAATACGGCGGAGTTGAGGGCTGCGAAAAAGTTATCGCCGACTGGTACGACGCTGCCGAGATATTTTTCTATTAGTTCGGGATAATCTTTGACGGCTTCTGAGATGGAACAGAAAATAACACCATCTTTGGCTAACTTTTCTCTAAATGTTGTGGCAATTGAAACGCTGTCGAAAACGGCATCGACGGCGACATTTCCCAGCCGCTTTTGTTCGGATAGGGGAATGCCGAGTTTCTCGAAGGTTTCTAGCAGTGTCGGGTCTACTTCGTCCAAACTGTTGAGCTTTTTGGGCTTTTGTTTGGGCGCGGAATAGTAGATAATTTGTTGGTAGTCGATCGCGGGATAGTTGACGTGGGGCCAGGTGGGCTCGGTCATTGTCAGCCACTTCCGGTATGCTTTGAGGCGGAATTGCAGCATGAATTCCGGTTCGTTTTTCTTGGCGGAAATCAGGCGCACTACATCTTCGCTTAAGCCGCGGGCGATGGTGTCTGACTCGATGTCGGTGACGAAACCGTATTTGTAGGGCTGGTTGACTAGGGTTGTGACTGTAGAGCTCATTATTTTGCGCTTTCGAGTGTTCTGGATATGTCTCTCAAAGATGGCAGACGCGGAACTGTCGGGGGCCCGGCGAGTTCTGGGGGCTGCTCTGGGAAGTTAAACAACAGATTTGTTGCTTTAGTATATTTTAAGCTACATTAACAACAGTGATATTGTCAAAGTCAAATAAATATTTTTTTTTGTGAAGATGATGGAGACTACTCAGCAGACTTCCACGAAACAAGACATCCTGCAATATTTGCTCAAGGGGGGTCAGGGGACGGCTCTTGAGTTGGCGGAGTCTTTGGATATCAGCCCGCAGGCGATTCGCCGTCACTTGAAGGATTTGGAAGCGGAGGGGCTGATTCAGTATCAGTCGGTTCAGGCTGGTATGGGGCGGCCGCAGCACATTTATGAGCTTACCAGTCAGGGGCGCGATCGATTCCCGAATCGTTACGGTGATTTTGCAGTCTCTTTCCTGGATACGTTGGCGGAAACCGTCGGCCGCGAGCAAGTGATTACTATCCTGCGAAAACAGTGGCAGCGCAAGGCGACGGAGTATCGCCGGCTGGTGGGTGCGGGTTCGCTGCAAGAGAGGGTGACTAAGTTAATGGAACTCCGCAGGGCTGAAGGTTATATGGCTGAGTGTTATCCTGTAGAATCTGTAGAGGTTGGGATCTGCGATCGCGCTGGTTTGGGCGATCGATTTGTGTTGATGGAACACAACTGCGCGATTTCTAATGTTGCTGAAACTTTTCCGAGTGTGTGTGGCAATGAGTTGGAAATGTTTGCAGCGGTTTTGCCGGACTGTATTGTGGAGCGGACTCACTGGATTATTAATGGAGAACACCGCTGCGGTTATTTGATTGCCAGAAGGAAGGAAGAAGGAAGAAGAAAGAAGGAAGAAGGATGAGGGAAGGCATTACACGGATTTTGATACAGATACACACATCGGAGTTTTTACCAATTACCAATTACCGACAGCACTACACGGATTTTGACACGGATACACGGATGGGTGTTTTTTGCTTTTACCGATTGCCAACAGCACTACACGGATTTTGACACGGATACACGGATAGAAGTTTTTACCGATTACCAATAACAAGTAACTAATAACAAGTAACTAATAACTATGGAACCGCTAGCAGATTTTTTAAAGCCGGAAGAGTGTGCCGAAGTTGATATGGCGCTGCTGTCGTCGAAGGAAAAGTTTTCGGCGCGGGTGGCAATTTATGCTTTGAGGGTGCTCAAGCAAATTGCTGAGGAGACTGGTTTGCCGGTGGCTGAGGTGACAAATGGGCAGGTGATGGATTGGATTAAAAATGATCGGAGTATCAAACAGTCGATCGAACTTGATGCGAGTTTTGAAAACTTTTTTACGAATTTGGTGGTGGCGTCTTTGCGGCCTTTGAGACAAATTGCGACAGAAGCCGAGCTCCCGATCGAACAATTAACAGTTAAGCAGGTTGTGGCGTGGTTTGTGAAGGACGGGAAGATTCGCAGAGAGCAGGGAACCGATGCGGCGTTTTTGGATTTGTGAGTTAAAGGTCGATCGGTCCATCTGGCAAATAATACGTCAAACTCGGCTATTGGGGGCTGTTTCGGACGAGCGAAAAAAACTTTTGACTTTGGGGTTGACAGGCTGAGGAAAACTTGATAAGGTAATTAAGTCGAGCGAAAGAGATGCAGCGCATCAAGCTTAGAATTAAGCTAAACGCAGACACAGGATTAAAAGTTTTAAAAGCTTTCCTGGTGCTTATGATGTAATGGAACCACTCCGATCCATCCCGAACTCGGTTGTTAAACGTTGCTATGGCGAAGATACTCGGCGGGTCACTGCCCGGTAAAATAGCTCAGTGCCAGGTTAATAATAAATTAAAGCTCTTTTCCCGCAACAACGGAAAAGAGCTTTAGTTTTTTGGTGAATTATTACTCATCTAGACAAAAGCTCGTCTTGGGCCCGGAGGATGCCTAACCGTTACTCCCCACAAGAATAGTTGGAGAGGTCTTTGGTGCCAGTTTTGTAAAAATCTCAATATTCTGGGCCAGCAGCAGATTTTGGGTCGATCGAGCTTGATGCGAGGAAAGGAAAACTTTTTGACGAATAGGGTGGTGGCGTCTTTGCGGTCTTTGAGGCAAATTGCGACAGAAGCCGAAAGGGCGATCGAACAATTAACAGTTAAGCAGGTCGTGACGTGGTTTGTGAAGGATGGGAAGATTCCCACAGAACAGGGAACCGATGCGGCGTTTTTGGATTTGTGAGTTAAAGGTCGATCGCTCCATCTGGCAAATAATACGTCAAACTCGGCTATTGGGGGCGGTTTCGGGCGAGCTAAAAAAAGTTTTGACTTTGGGGTTGACAGCCTGGGGAAAACTTGATACAGTAATTAAGTCGAGCGAAAGAGATGCAGCGCATCAAGCTTAGCAGTAAGCAGAACGCAGACACAGGATTAAAAGTTTTAAAAGCTTTCCTGGTGCTTATGATGTAATGGAACCACTCCGATCCATCCCGAACTCGGTTGTTAAACGTTGCTATGGCGAAGATACTCGGCGGGTCACTGCCCGGTAAAATAGCTCAGTGCCAGGTTAATAATAAATTAAAGCTCTTTTCCCGCAACAACGGAAAAGGGCTTTAGTTTTTTGAGGAATTATTAGTTATTAGACATTTCCAGAACAGCTCGTCTTGGGCCCGGCGGATGCCTAACCCCTACTCCCCAGCAGAATTGTTGGAGATGTCTTTGGTGCGAGTTTTGTAGAAATCTCAATATTTGCAGCCAGCAGCAGATTTTGGGTCGATCGAACTTGATGCTAGTTTTGAAAACTTTTTTACGAATAGGGTGGTGGCGTATTTGCGGTCTTTGAGGCAAATTGCGATAGAAGCCGAAAGGGTGATCGAACAATTAACAGTTAAGCAGTTCGTGGCGTGGTTTGTGAAGGACGGGAAGATTCCCACAGAACAGGGAACCGATGGGGCGTTTTTGGATTTGTGAGTTAAAGGTCGATCGGTCCATCTGGCAAATAATACGTCAAACTCGGCTATTGGGGGTGTTTCGGACGAGCGAAAAAAAGTTTTGACTTTGGGGTTGACAGCCTGGGGAAAACTTGATACAGTAATTAAGTTGAGCGAAACAGATGCAGCGCATCAAGCTTAGCAGTAAGCAAAACGCAGACACAGGATTAAAAGTTTTAAAAGCTTTCCTGGTGCTTATGATGTAATGGAACCACTCCGATCCATCCCGAACTCGGTTGTTAAACGTTGCTATGGCGAAGATACTCGGCGGGTCACTGCCCGGTAAAATAGCTCAGTGCCAGGTTAATAATAAATTAAAGCTCTTTTCCCGCAACAACGGAAAAGGGCTTTAGTTTTTTGAGGAGTTATTACTCATCTACAGAAAAGCAAGTCTTGGGCCCGGCGGATGCCTAACCCCTACTCCCCAGCAGAATTGTTGGAGATGTCTTTGGTGCGAGTTTTGTAGAAATCTCAATATTCTGGGCCAGCAGCAGATTTAGGGTCGATCGAGCTTGATGCGAGGAAAGGAAAACTTTTTTACGAATAGGGTGGTGGCGTCTTTGCGGTCTTTGAGGCAAATTGCGACAGAAGCCGAAAGGGCGATCGAACAATTAACAGTTAAGCAGGTTGTGGCGTGGTTTGTGAAGGACGGGAAGATTCCCACAGAACAGGGAACTGATGCGGCTTTTTTGGACTTGTGAGTTAAAGGTCGATCGACCCATCTGGCAAATAATACGTCAAACTCGGCTATTGGGGGCGGTTTCGGGCGATCGAAAAAAAGTTTTGACTTTGGGGTTGACAGACAGGGGAAAAGTTGATACAGTAATTAAGTCGAGCGAAAGAGATGCAGCGCATCAAGCTTAACGCAGACACAGGATTAAAAGTTTTAAAAGCTTTCCTGGTGCTTATGATGTAATGGAACCACTCCGATCCATCCCGAACTCGGTTGTTAAACGTTGCTATGGCGAAGATACTCGGCGGGTCACTGCCCGGTAAAATAGCTCAGTGCCAGGTTAATAATAAATTAAAGCTCTTTTCCCGCAACAACGGAAAAGGGCTTTAGTTTTTTGGGGAGTTAGGCGAAAAGAGAAAGTGAATATTACAACTAAAACCTCATCGCAGATAACCTCAAAAGTCGAACAGAAAACCTTTCGGCGGTGGGGCGCATTTTGTTAGGCCGCATCACGGATTTGCTGCTTGACAAGGATTTGAATCACAAACTCGGTTCCCTTACCAGCTATTGAGAAGCAATCTAATTTACCGCGATGTTTCTGCGTGACAATCTGATAGCTAATCGGTAGCCCCATGCCCGTTCCCTTACCGACAGACTTTGTGGTGAAGAATGGATCGAAGAGGCGTTTCTGAACAGATTCTGGCATTCCCATTCCGTTATCAGAAATTGCAATTCTTACCCACTTTGAATCAATCAGGGCAGTCCGAATCGTAATCAGGTTGGGATTTTCCTTGAGTTCCTGATAGGTTCGTTTGACGTTGGCTTCTTCCAGCGCATCAATGGCATTTGCCAGGATGTTCATAAACACCTGATTGATTTGACCAGGATAGCATTCTATTAGCGGTAGATTACTATAATCACGAATTACTTGAATCCCTGGACGCTCTGCTTTATCTTTCAAGCGATGCTGCAAAATCAACAAGGTACTATCAATGCCCTCATGAATATCAACGGCTTTGAAGTCAGCTTCATCCATTCGTGAAAAGTTGCGGAGTGACAACACAATCTGGCGAATGCGATCCGTGCCGACTTTCATGGAGTCGAGGATTTTAGGTAGATCGGCTTGGATAAACTCCATATCAATATCTTCCGCCTCAGCTTGGATTTCCGGTGCTGGGTCAGGATAGTGATTCTGGTAGAGTTGCACCAAACCTAATAAATTGTGGGCGTATTCCTGCACGTGAGTCAAGTTGCCGTGAATGAAGTTGACTGGATTGTTGATTTCGTGTGCCACCCCTGCCACCATTTGCCCCAAAGCAGACATCTTTTCGCTTTGCACCATTTGAACCTGAGTGTGTCGCAGTTCATCTAAGAGTTGTTGCAACTGCGTATTTTTGTCGCTGAGTTCTTGGGTTCTTACCTCGACTTGAGATTCAAGGGTTTGGCTGTAGTTTTCGAGTTGTTCGTTGGCTGTTTTCTGTTGCTGTAACAGTTGTTGAACAGCGCGAATTAATTGGTTAAAAGCATTGGCAAGGGTTCCAATCTCATCATCTTGCTCAACAGTCGCTTGTAACTCAAAATTAGATTCCTCAGTAGTTCGTCTGGCAACGCTGGTAAGAGATTGAATGGGTTGGGCAATTGCTCGGCTGGTCAAAACTGCCAAAAGAATGGCGATCGCAACAGACAATCCGATACTTGCAACCACCACTTTCTCAGCAACTTCACTAGCCTGTCGATCAGACCTTGTTGCTACCTCAAGTTCTTGGTAAGCTTGGTCAATTAAACCCACCAAATCATCCGAGATGCCATCGAATTCAAGCGCCAAATCGCTGTTGGTAAATTCCAACATCAGCGCTTGGGCTTGCTCAACATCAGCGGGTGATGCAAGATCCAGACTACGAATTCGTTCAACTCGGCGTTCTAATTCCTGTGAGTAGCGTTGTGGTACAGGGTCATAGGTTTGCAAGAAGTCTAGAATCCTTGCTCGGTGTACATGAGCTTGCAGAGTAGGATACTTTGCCACAAATGCCTTAAGTTCTGCCCAAGTTTCTTGAATTTCAGCTTTATGCTTCTGCAGGTGAGCATATTCATCTTGAAATTTTTCTGGGTATTGGGCTAGAGGAATGAGTTGTTGTTGGTGGGTTCGGGTTTGGAGAACACGAGATTGCAGACGATGCAGAAGTTCCACTTCGTTACGCACGTGTTGTTCTCGCTCTTGAGTCTCTTGTTGATAATGATCCCCAACTCCAAAACCAGCAATTGTTCCAGACACAGCAATGCCTAGAGTAAGGGCGTATCCTAAACCGATCTTTTGCCCAACTCTCAGACTCGATAACCGTTGTCCTAAACTCTGGTGCCCCATATAACCTTCTCTAGCGGTACAGGAGATTTGCTTGACCGAGTGCCCTTATTTGCTCATTTTAAGCCTTTAATTTTGAAAACTGAAAACTCCTATGTTTAGGATAGGCTTTCCCTTACAGGGTTTACGTCTTGAATTTACGCTTTTCTAAAGGATCTATCTAAATTGTGCAGAACCCCGAAGTAGCTGGCCACCCCGCCACTTCCAAAGTTACCCCCAAACGCCGAACATCTTTTTTGCATTCTAAATTAGCACAACTATCAGAATTCCACCCGATCAAATTTCGTGCAAACTTCCCCTCAGCGCTACTTGCCCACCGTAAAGTCTCCGCCTGCTCTTGAGTTAGATGAACTGGTATAGCTTTTACTGTAGCTTAAATTCGCTATCCGGCTCATTAGTCATTACTTCCAAGCGATCGACTTCCTCGAACCTTTTTGCCCAAGCTTTGGCAATATCGTCTGGGAGTTTGGGTTCAGCTATTCTATTTTGGTGCTTGTGCATCACAAAGTCGATAAAGTTGCTAACTTATGGCAAGAATGATTCTGGAAATTACAGCAATTTGGCGATCGCAATATCACGAATACTCATCATAATTGCCCATTGCAGTCGTTTTTATTTTAATACAATCATAACAAGCGATCGCCCTTAATTTTAGCAGTCAATAGTGGGCGATCGCCTTCCGCCTCCCTCATAGCCAGAATCGCGGGCAAAAGTTACTGCCTAAACTGTGCTATATTTTTGGCTAATTTGTCGAAGCAATTTAGTAAAATTGTCCTTGTCAGATTCATTTAAAAACCTATCTACTACCTCTTTTAACCTAGACAAGTCATTGGTATAGTTCTTGTCAGATAGCTGTGACACTACTTGCGACGAGAAAAATCTTACTAAATCAGGTTCATTAGATAAGACATCTACAACATCTTTCAACTTAGACAAGTTCTGACTGGACTTCTCGTCTGATAAAATAGCTACTGCATTTTTTAATTTTGGCAACTTGTTTTTATACTTCTCATTAGAAACCAGATCCGATAAGTTTTGATCACTCCCCACTATAGCTACTAACTCTTGCAACTTAGATAAATTGGTAGAGTATTTCTCGTCTGACAAAATATCTACTACTTTTTTCAACTTAGACAATTCCTGTTTCTGGTTCGGCTCTGATAGCAGTGAAGTTAATTTGCTTTCCGCCTTGACAAATTTTGCTAAGTTTTCATAGTTAATGACCTGAGCATCTGAAAGAATTATTTTCCAAGCCATTTTTGCGTTTGTAAATACAACCCCCTCTTTTGCATCCTTAAAAACACTGTTGTCTATCAAAGCGATTACTTTTTCTCCAGACTCAAGAGATAGCCATGAAGACAGCGCTTTGGATAGTTTATCTAATGGAATATTAGGAGCAGAAAATCCATCTTTAATGCCATTTGTTGGACTTACATTCTTTTGTAAAAAATCTCCGAAATCATCCGCAATGATATTTTCAGTATAGGTGTAGGATCGAGTTTCTAACTGGTGGAGCACGGATGAATCGCGAGTCTTTCCACCTTTGAGTAATGACCAAATTAAAAATGCTGTACCCGATGCAACAAGAGCTGTACCGCCCGTGATTAAAGTGAGTCCACCAATAGCCGAAATAGTGGCAGTAATAGCAGCAGCACCAGACAATGTACCGGCTACTCCCAAAGCACTCGCAGCAGTCCAAGCAGCTAAAACAGTTGCAGCACCGGCGATTGTTCCTGTACCAATTGCAATTCCCAGATTTTTTTGGTCTTCGCTATCCATTTCTGAAACTAACGCAATAGACAGCAGTCCTGCGGCTCCTATTAGCGCTGCTCCTCCTGTTGCTACTGCTAAACCACCCAGCATTCCTAAACCACCAGATGCGACAGAACCACCACCTAAAACAGCTAAAGTCGCGTTGGTTGCAGCCGCTCCTGATAAACTACTAATACTAACACCCGTAGCTGTTTCTACTCCAAGTGTACTAAACACTCTCGTAGCTTGTGGAACAATTGCTGCTCCTTTGTCTTTAGCATCCGTCAGTTTCTTTTTCAATACTTTAACAGTTTGGATAAAATCATAGGCTTTTTCAGCAGAAGCCATTTGACTATCTAAATTTTGTTTCCTTGCTATCGAGTAAACAGCTTTAGCATTTTCTGGGATTTTGGCTTGGTCAATGAAGGAGTCTAGCGACTTCAAGGTTGCTGTATCTTCTACTGTCTTGCCATCGCGCACCTGCTGATAAGTTGACTGGTAATTTTTCTTTTGTTCATCAGTCAATTGGCTTTCAGTAATCTGTTTGACCAGAATAAAATCAACTGTTAAGGCTCTTGAGTTGGCAATGGCTAAAGAGTAGTTCTGCTTGATTTCTAAAGGCAGTGCAGAAGCGGCAACAATTGAGTAAATATCTGTGAGTGCCTTAAAGTCAGGAACAGGTTCGCCGGCGCGGACGTATGCAGAAGTTCCTCTGATTAGTTTCTTCTTTGCCTCAGTCAGTTTAGATTGAGCCAAGGTCGATTCAATGGCTTGCTCAATTCCGAGTAAGCGTGAATTGGTACTGGCGATTTGGTAGCGCTCTTTAATTTTGTTGTCTAGCTTTGAGGACGATATCACATAATCAAGAAAATCCAAGGCGATCAGATCGTCAATATACTCACCATCTTCAACTTGCTCGTAAACAAATTTGCATTTCGCTTTGCTTGCTTCTTCGACAAATTGCGTATTTTTGTCAATTTCTTGATAAATTTCCTCTTTTATTCCGAGTTGTCTATCGTATAAGGTATGCAAAACTACAGTAATATCTTTACCGTCTTGACCGCGCCCTTTGATGGTAATCTCTTGGCTATCTTGAGCTTTGGAGGGAATTTCCACCAGGCAAGGTGCTCCCGATCGCAAAGTAAAAGTTTGCTTCCCTCCTACTCGGGCTGTGGTATAAGGAACAAAAATATGATAGTTCTCCAAGGTAGAGAAATTTTTGCCTAATCCCTCGCTATCAGCCATAGCGCTAGCTGGATCAAGCAAGTCTTTTGTCAATAAACCCAAAGTACCTAAAGCAACATAACTAAGAAAAGAGCGACGGTTGAGAGGAGAAATATTTAGGTGAGTCATAACTGAGTATTTGTAGCTTGAATGTAGTTTTTAGGCGAAATAATCAAATGCGAACTCTAATTTATCAAGTTCGTTACTTCCAAATTTACTAGCAAACTTACCCTTAGCCCTCGTGGCCCACCCCAAAGCCTCTGCTTGCTCGTCAATCAGATGAGCTTGTTTCTTTGGCGCCAATTTTCCTTGCGACAAAGCAAACTAACTCAATTAAATCACCGACACCCAACGTTGTCAACAGGTGATTGACTACAAAACTGCGCCTGTTGAGCAAACTGTAATTAAGCCAACAAGGACATCCGCGTGGCCAGATTATTTTGCAACTTGCCTAAAATTACCTGATCGACTATCGTTCCTAATACATATCATCCCAAATCTGGCTTATGACTTACGCATAAATACCAAAGAAACCGGGTTTTTTACCAGCGTTAAAGGCTCAAATCCCGTGTTTTCGTAAAAAACCCGGTTTCTGCGTCCCACCGATCGCCCTAAACTTGATTTAACAACCAACAAAAATATGACAGCAATATTACCGCCTTGGATAGTTTTAGACTCCCTATTGCACAACTGGCTACTAGAAGATATCGGTAGGGGCGATCGCACAACATCGGCCTTATTTCCCGCAAACAGCATCCAGGGTACGGCTAAATGGATTGTCAAAGAAGCTGGAGTCATTGCCGGATTGCCAATTGCCGATCGCACATTTAAACTTTTAGACAGCAGCCTCACTTTCATCCCTCAAGTACCGGAAGGGAAACTGTGCGAAAAAGGAGAAGTAATTGCCGAGATTTCCGGCAATTTCGATGCGCTGCTAACCGGAGAAAGAGTAGCATTAAACTTGGCAATGCGTTTGAGCGGCATCGCTACTTTGACTCAGAAATATGTTGACAAAATTGCCGATTTGCCCGTGCAATTAGTGGATACGCGCAAGACAACCCCCGGATTGAGATTGTTGGAAAAATATGCAACTCAAGTCGGCGGTGCTTGCAATCACCGGATGGGATTAGATGACGCGGTGATGATTAAAGACAATCACATTGCGGCGGCTGGGGGAATTGCAGAGGCGATCGCCCTAATTCGCACTTCTATCCCCTATCCGCTGACAATCGAAGTCGAAACCGAAACTCTCGCCGAAGTAGAGGCAGCTTTGCAGCACAAAGCCGATATTATCATGTTAGATAATATGTCCTTTGATTTGATGCGGCAGGCTGTGGCAATAATTCGCGAAAAGAGCGATCGGGTAAAAATTGAAGCTTCCGGCAATGTTACTTTAGAAACAATTAGAAGTGTAGCGGAAACCGGAGTTGACTATATTTCTACCAGTGCTCCGATTACGCGATCGACTTGGCTGGATTTGAGCATGAAAATTAATAGTTAGTTGACTGTTGACTGTTGACTGTTGACTGTTGTTATATCAAATCCGGGTTAAATACTCGCTTTATCTCTTAGTCTCTTAGAGAGGAACTTCGTTTGTGCGATCGCGTTGCTAGCCGTTTCAACCGCTTAGTGATAAAGAAGTTAATCAACCCGGATTTAGTATCATTAGTCAGTAGTAACAATGCCAATTCCCAATTCCCAATTCCCAATTCCCAATTCCCAATTCCCAATTACTTCGAGATAAAATGAACCCAAAAATTCCCGTCAGGTATACACACCCTGCGGATTAAGCGATAGGAATAGTGCAAGTAGGCACCGCTGAGACTTGTGTCGTAGCCGCTTGGGAACCACTCGCCATACGGATCGTGAAGGAAGAATCCTTCGCTGTCGTAGCCGGCGGCAACTATAATGTGACCGAAAGACGTGAAGTATCCGTGGATGACAGCGGGATTTCCGCTGGCGAGCCAATCTTGAACGTCATCAATAGTTGCATTCTCGGTAAAGAAATCTTGAGCGCCGTAATCTTTAACAATGTTCGCTAAATCGTAGGGGTCCCAGCGACTGTAACCTTTGGCGATCGCATATTCGTAAAGTTCGTCTTCATATTGCCCGGTTTGTTTGCGCCGTGGCACCCTCAAAAACTCCAGACACATCGCTAATGAAGTTACATTGCAAGAACCTGTAGGATTGTTGAAGTTATCAATTTGCGATCGATAAGGAATGCCAAGCCTGACAGTTGGGGGATTCGGTTTGGGATAAAGCAGAACACCGTCTAGAGTAATTTGAGCGTGCCCTCCGAAAACATACCAAACCCCTGAACCTTTGAAAGACTCGTTGCGGAGAGCAACTCTGATGTGACCGCGAGTCGGAGCAAAAGCCAGGATCTCAAACTCTTTTCCCGCTGGTATTGATTGTTTTTCCGAGTCCTGAAGTTGAGAAGAGGCCAGCGGTTTTGATTTAAAAATCGTGTCTCTAAGCGTTGTCAGGATCAGGGGATGTGTGGGAATGTCCCCTGGTTTGGTTTCGATCAGCTTTGTGGCTGTGACTGCTCCCAAAAAACCCGGTTCGCCGCACTTCATCAGAGTTTGAAATCGGTGGAGAGCAGCAGTAGAGAGAGCGTCAAATTTGCCGTCTACGGGAGGTTGGAGTAAACCCAGGTCAATGAGGCGGCTTTGAATTTGGCGGCTGAGTTCGTCGTCAGCAGCTATTGCTTTGGCATCGTACCTAATGTTTGAGTTTAGAAAGTTTTGTAATTTCATTCTTGTCTGCCCACGTCAATCGATTTTAGATTTTAGATTTTAGATTTTAGATTTTAGAATTACGACCGCCGATCAATCCGGTTTCCCTAGACTAAATTGCTGGCTCGTCAATAATTCCCAGTTTATCGTCTCATAAAATTACGCTAATTTTGCCGATCGTCCGTACCTTAAAGGCTTCATATTAATTATTTGACACAAAACCTTCAAGGCGAGAGCCGATCGAATTTCACGCACTATTGACTAAAAATCCCTAGTGCCCGTTGACATTGTTTCTGCCGCATCCCGAATGCCATTGGATGCCTCAAAAGCAGAGGGATGGCAGAATTCCCCTGTTGAGGCGCTCGTCAGATTTATGCTTCGTCGGGGCGAATTACCACAACACCCATCGCATCGGGAGACAGATATTTGACAGCGGCTTCTCGGAGATCCTCCGCAGTCTGAGCTTGGATGTAGGCGGCATAGTTGAGAGCGGGAGCGATATCTCCTAACATCGACTGATAGTAACCGTACAAACTTGCTCGATCGCTCGGAGTTTCGTTACCAAAGATAAACCGATTTGCTACTTGGGTGCGGATGCGGGAAATTTCGGCATCTGTCACCAGTTCGGTTTGGAGAGTGCGGATGTGTTGGACGATCGCAGCTTCCACTGCTGCCAAGTTTTCTGTCGGTAGTTGAGCGGAAATAGAAAAGACGCCGCCGAGCCGCTGAGTCATGTTGCTGACCGAAATTGACGAAACTAGCCCTTTTTCTTCGCGCAAATCCTGAACCAAGCGAGTTGTGCGGCCGTGACCCAAAATTGTCGCCAAAATGTCCAGGGCATAAGTTTCGGACAGTTCCATGAAACCTGGCACTCGCCACATCAGGATCAGTCGGGCTTGCTGAAGGGCTGAGTCTACAAATTCGCGGCGGACTGTTTCTGTAAACGGCGATTCTTGGCCGTAGTTGGGGATTTGGGCTTCTGGGTGAAAGTTGCCCACAGCAGGCAGATTTATTTTGCCGTTTTGTGCTGTGCTTTTTGCTGCGAAACTGTCTGCGACAATTTCTATTAGTCGATCGACTGGCAAATTGCCTACAGCTACGGCTGTCATGGCCCCTGGGTGATATCTGCTGCTGTGGAAATCCCGCATTTGTTGGGCGGTAAGCTGTTCGATTACGGCAGTCGGGCCGAGTACCGGTCGCTTGTAGGGCAGGACTTCAAAGGCTAATTCCATCGATCGCTGATAGGTGCGGCGGCGGGGATTGTCTTCGGATCGTCTAATTTCTTCTAAGACTACCAGCCGTTCTCGATCGAAGGCGTCGTCGGGAATGCTGGCGTTGAGCAACACATCGACTTGCAGAGGAGCTAGTTCGGCAAAATCTTTAGGAGCTGTGGTGATGTAATAGTTAGTGTAATCTTGGCTGGTGGCAGCATTGGTGACAGCGCCGCGCTGCTCGATCGCGCGCTCAAATTCGCCACTGGGAATGCTCGGAGTTCCCTTAAAAATCATGTGTTCTAAAAAGTGAGCCATCCCGTTAATGTCGTCGGGTTCTACGGCTGAGCCTAAATTGAGCCACACGCTGAGGTTAACAGCATCGACCGGCAAGTGTTCGGCTATAACTGTGAGGCCGTTGGGGAAATGGCGGATTGTTGGGGCGTTGAGGGGCGATCGAGCTGAGGTTTTGAGTAGGGTTGATGTCATTGTGCTTTTAAATTTATCTTGTTCTCTATATCTTAAAGGGTCATCCGATTTTAGATTTTAGATTTTAGATTTTAGATTGATCCCACGGCTGATGGTTGGTGGGGATGTTGTCGGGGGTGATCGCGGAATGCGAGAGCGGTGAGGGCGTGAGGGTTATGAGAAATCAGTGCGATCGACAAAACAAAAGTTGATTTGTTAAAAGTTGCAAGTTATAGTCTAGTTTGAATTTAGCCTTTAATCCCTTCTTTTCGCATTCACTTTTCGGAGTTGTAAATGCAATTTGAGTTTCTGATTCCAAGACGCCCTGTATCTTTGCAAACGAGGCAGAGAAGCAAGCTACAGGATTGGCAAGCATTTGTGCGTGCAGAAGCGTCAAAAACTTGGGTAGGAACTCCTTATTCAGGAAACGTTCATTTAACTTTAGTATACCTCTATGATACTGACCCAGTTGACACAGACAATATAATAAAGCCCATACAGGACGCACTAATTGGGTTAGTTTATGAGGATGATTCACTTGTCACAGATGTGGAGTCGCATCGTCGCTCGCTTAGCGACAC
This sequence comes from Microcoleus sp. FACHB-61, assembly GCA_014695295.1. Classification (GTDB taxonomy): domain Bacteria; phylum Cyanobacteriota; class Cyanobacteriia; order Cyanobacteriales; family Microcoleaceae; genus Microcoleus. The sequence continues at coordinate 109,179 of JACJNY010000010.1, forward strand.
ATTTGACGTTGCTCTATGTCCGTTATTGTTGCTGCATGGCATAATATCTGGTCGTGAGTGCGTTTACGTTAGAATATGTCAAGCGAAAGCATTGGAGAGCTATCTATGACCGCTAAATTAATACACGACACATCAGTCTCTAAAATTGCTGAAAAATATCGGCAAGCAGGCTATAGAGTATTTGTTGAGCCTGAACCTGAAGACATCCCTTTCGATTTAGGGACCTATCGCCCAAATTTGATTGCAAAAAGGAACGAAGCCGAAGGTTATATCATAGAATTCAATGGTTCTGGTAGGCAAACATCCATAGAAAGGTTGAGAGAAATTGCTGAAATAGTTTCTGAACATACCGGCTGGCGTTTCTTGTTAATTAATGAAGAAGATGCTTTACTGAAAGACAACTCCAATGAAGTAAATCTATTATCTTGGCAACAAATTTTTACTAGAAAAACACAGGGTGAACGTCTAATTTCCTTAGGAGAAAATGAAGGCGCGTTTTTATTACTTTGGGGAACAATTGAAGCACTCCTGCGTAGACGAGCTGAGGAGGCTATTATTCCAATTGAAAGATTTCCCACTGTATCTCTGATCAAACATATGTATTCGCAAGGAGAACTTTCAATAGAAGAGTACGATCGAGCAATGCTACTTTTAAGCGTAAGAAACCGCTTTATTCATGGATTTGAAGCGCCCGAAGTCAATGAGTCTGTATCTGAATTGCTCGCCCTAGTCAATGAATTAATCAGTTTATGGGCACCACAGTTATCTCAGCCCTAAAAGGTTTGGCAATAAGTCCTGAGTTTTTTTGGTGACAGCAAAAGATGGAAAATCGAAGATTAAATAACAACTTAGTATTTCCACAAGCAGCTTTTCAACGATTTTGGCGATCGACTTCGGGGAAAATCGGCTTAATTTTGACTGTAGCGCTGATGATCTCCGCACTGTTAGCCCCCCTACTTTCCCCTTACGATCCGGCGGTCGATCGAGATTATTTGTTGCGCTTAGTGGCTCCTAGCGCTAAACATTGGTTTGGCACCGACGGTTTGGGGCGAGATTTGTTGGTGCGGGTTTGGCACGGATTGGGGATATCTTTACTCGTCAGCCTGGTTTCTGTGGGTGCGGGTTTAATTTTGGGAGCGCTTTTGGGGCTGGTGGCCGGGTATTTTCGGGGGTGGCTGGAAATTGCGATCGGCACTTTGGCGGATATTTTGCTAGCTTTTCCTTCGATTTTACTGGCGATCGGCGTTGTTACCGTCACCGGGCCGAGCCTGCAAAGCGTAATTATCGCCGTCAGCGTCGTGCAAATTCCGATTTACATCCGCTTAACTCGCAGTATGGTGCTGTCTCTGCGGGAACAACAATTTGTTTTGGCTGCCAAAGCCTTGGGCGCGAGCGACTTGCGGATTATTTTTCGCCACATTTTGCCGGGAAGTCTCGCGCCTCTAGTTGTACAAGCAACTCTTTCGACTGGTACGGCGACATTAGAAGCTGCCGGTTTGGGTTTTTTGGGTTTGGGCGCACAGCCGCCGGTTCCTGAGTTGGGGACGATGCTTTCTGATGCTTTTAAGGGCGGATACGCTCTTTCGTCTCCTTGGACTATTTTGTTTCCTGGTTTGCTGATTACCTTGACTGTTTTGGGTTTCAACCTTTTGGGGGATGGCCTGCGAGACGTTTTAGACCCCAGAGGCAATTAGACGGGGAGTGGGGGAATTTATACTTCTGCCTTTTGCGTTCTTTCTGCCTTTTGCCTTCTTCCCTCTGCGCCCTCTGTGGTTCATCCCCTATTCCTTATTGCTTACTGTAAAATCTAAAATCTAAAATCTAAACTAGAGTGACTTGACTGCTGTCACGATATACGCGAAACTTTACATACAACTGATGTATTGCTTCTACCTATTAATAACTTCTGTTAAGTTCTGACTCAAAACCTATCAATTAGTCAAAATTGATATAACGCTTTGTCAGTCAGCCAACTCTCAAGAAGCGACTTCAGGAGGCATCGTCCCTGGCTTGCTGGTGTCGGTGTCTGGTCTCACTATTCCTTTCAGTCAGCCCGGATTATGGAAACACTAGAGTTTGTGATCTATCCAGATGGCCGCGTACAGGAAACAGTCACCGGCATTGTCGGTGCTTCCTGCGCTGAGGTAACGGCTGCAATTGAAGCTCAGCTCGGTGTGGTGCTTCATCAAGAGTCAACATCTGAATATTTCACGCAAGCACTGCATCAGTCAGCCGAAGCGACGGCCCAAGTGGCTTTTAGCGATTGGTAATTTTTTTGTTGAGTTCACTTAATTTTTTTGGGAATCACCAACCATGTCACACTTTAGCCAAATTAAGACCCAGATCCGCAATTTGAATTCTTTGGAAGCTGCTTTAACTGACTTGGGTATTGACTGGAAGTCTGGCCCCACTGAGGTGCGCGGCTATCGCGGCCTAACCAGCACTGCTGAGGTGGTGATTGAGCAAGAAAACGGCTACGACCTCGGTTTTAGCTGGAATGGGACTGAGTATGAATTGGTGGCTGACTTGCAGTTTTGGCAGCAAGCTTGGTCTGTAGACCGTTTTCTGAATAAGGTGACTCAGCGCTACGCTTACCATACTGTGGTGAATGAAAGCGCTAAGCAGGGTTTCCAAATTTCTGAGCAAAAGCAAAATCAAGACGGTTCGATCCGCTTGGTGGTTCAACGCTGGTGCGCTTAATAATTTTTCGAGATTTTTGCAATCTTGTTTCATCAAAGTCCGCTTTCGCGGACTTATTTACTCTTGTGGGGGTCTAAATGTCTGAGCTTTCTGGACTCGGAATAGATACAGCAAGCGATCGCTCTGGTTTAGAGCCGGAGCTGGGGGGATTTTTGCGGGATGCGCCCGATCGCTCTGGTTTGGAACCGGAGTTGGGGGGCGTGTTGCGCCAAAAAGGTGTCTATGTTGATGAGATTACCTGCATTGGCTGTAAGCACTGCGCTCACGTTGCTCGCAATACTTTTTATATTGAACCGGATTACGGTCGATCGCGCGTAGTTCGACAAGACGGGGATTCTGAAGAGTTGATTGCTGAGGCGATCGACACTTGTCCGGTGAATTGCATTCACTGGGTTGATTACACCGAACTCAAGAATCTGGAAGAAGAACGCAAGGATCAGGTGATGCCTGTCGTTGGTTTTCCGGTGGATATGGCGACAGTTAAGGCCGGTATTCGCCAGCGACAAAAGAATAAGTTGCGCGATCGTAAGTTCAAAGGTAGCCATTGAAATCCCCAATTCCCATCCGCAGCTTGAAACCTGTGGCTCAAACAACAAAAACAGCCCGCGCGGGCTGTTTTTTGTATACATTGTATAGTCAAATTTATTTGAGAGGATGGTGCTCAGCGAGAATTTTCTCAACTCTAGCTTCGTCGATTCTGGCAGTTAATGTTGTTGCCTCGTTGTTATCCCGAATGGTTTTTGCTAAAGTAAAAGACGAGCCGATTGAAAAAGTTAAACCCATACCCATAAAAGCTTTCTGCCAGGGGTCTACCTGTAAATAAATGATACCTACAGTAGTTGCGGAAATGGCAAGAATAAAAGAAACCCAGCACTGAAGTATCCAAGCATTAGTATCTTTTTGGCGTATGATTTGTTTCTGCATAGTGCCTCTAAGTCACATATATCTTTTGGTTGATTAACTTAAAGAATAGATAGCGTGAGTGAAGCGGTCAGGAGAGCAAGGGACAGTTTATCTAAGTGAACAGTGCGATCGAACTTTTTATTAAAAACTATAACGCTGTAGATAGGGTTTGAGCCTCAAGGAAGACTCGCACCGAGTGGACAGTTTGGAAACTCCACTAAGGAAACCTAGTTTTTTCTCAAAATAGCGTAAGGTGCGCCGAAGAGCACCTTACTTGTCCCAGTCGGCCTCCGCAGACTTCGTTTGACTCTTAAGCGGTTGAAACCGCCGGGTCTTATCTACTTCGTTTGTGTAGCCCCGGTTTCAACCGCCGAGTCTTATCTACTTATTTTTTTGCTGAGTCTTCGCTTGCTCGATCGCAATTTCCCTCACTGCTTGCAAAGAACTCAAATTCGATGAGCCCTCAATCGCCTTCACCGCCAAATCTTGAACCTGTTTCAAAGCAGAATCCAGTTGTTTCGACAAGCTAGCAAGGCGCGCATCTTGATTTTGAATTGTCTGCAACATCCCTTGAATTTGCAGTTCATAATTTTGCTTTTGCCCTTCGATATCTTTAGCAGACAAATCAGCCTTAACTTTAGCTTGATAATTGCCAATATTGCGACCGTTATCTTTCCCGTTCTTGATATTAGCTTCCAGTTCTTTCGGGAAAGCTTCTACCTTAGCTTTCACCTCAGCATAAAGTTTTTCTCGTTCCGCAAGAGATTTTTCGTGTTCCGCCCACTGTTTCTCCTGTTCTTGCTGAAACTCTTCGATTTCTTGATACAGCCTTTTCTTGCCCTGTTGGTATTCTTCGATGTCCAGATTTCGCTGAAGATTCAAATCATAATCATACAACTCTTCATCCCGATCGCGAGCTTTTTGGTGATTCTCATTGCGTTCTTTAACAGCCAACTTTTGGAGTTCCTGCTCTTTTTCCCAAGCTTGCCGGTGTTCCAACAATTCCTGTTCAACAGTTTCGCGCTGTTCGCTAAGTTCGCCAGCAAAAGTTTTCGCGCTTTCTTCGTACTGTTGAATTAAATTGTCCAGCGTATCTTCTGCAACATCTTCTAAACTGTGCAACTCTTGCAGTTGTTGAATTTCCTCGCCTACGGTGCGCCGCAATTCTTCGAGTTTAGCAGCTTCGGAAGTTAATTTCTCCGACAACTCGCTGACAGCGCCGCCAAAGCCAAATTGCAGCAAAATCAAATTGTCGATTGTAGACTGCATTTTTTGTGGATTTTGAGTTAAAGCCATTGGTTTTTGTGCCTCCACAATAGGTTTTTCTGGGGCTGGTGTTTGCTTTTGGGAAGCGTTTAGCTGTTGGATTTGCGATTCTAACTGCGCTTTTTCTTGCGCTGCTTCCTTGTACGCTTCTAAAATTTCAGCCTTGGTGCTTTTGTCGCTAACTCTTTTGTTCATGACTTTTCATTCCTTAATAGTTGGAAAAATTTCTGTCATTTTTCCGTAAGGTGGGCATTGCACACCTTACTGGGTTTTAAGCTTTGCTGGCAAAAGCTTTCATTGCCAAATCTTGCGCTTGCTTCATCGTGGCTTGCAGTTGCGCGGAAATTTCGGCAATTTGTTCGGTTTGTCGCTCAATAGTCTGCTGCAGAGATTGCGCTTTCAATTCATATCCCTGCTTGCTTCCTTCCCATTCTTTCTCCACTAAATCTGCCTTAACTTTAGCTTCGCGGGAAACTTCTTGAATTGCTTCTTCTTTGGCTTTGACATAAGCCTGTTTGAGTTCTTCTTCAAATCCGGCGGCTTTTCTTTGATTCTCTTCAAACTCCGCTTGATTGTCGCTGAGGACTTTTTCGCGCTGTGTCCAATTTTTGTCTTTTTCGCGAGTAGATTGCTGCAAGTCGCGTTCTAGTTTGCGCTTCGTTTCTTCGTATTCGTCGGTTTCGATTTTGCGGGTGCGCTGTAATTCGTATTGGTAATCGGCTGTTTCTTCCTGACGCTCTTTAGTTAGGAGTGCAGTTTCTTCTTGAACTGCTGCCTCAAATTCTTGCTGTTCTTTTTCCCAAACCTTGCGTTTTTGGGTCGTGTCTTTTTCGATCAGTTCGCGTTGGTTGGCGCTGTTTTGTTCGAGCAGGGTCAATTTTTCTCGGTGCTCTTGAGTTAAAATGTGGAGGGCGTCTGCTACAACTCTGATTTGCTGCAACTCTTGCAATTGTTCTGCTTCAATTTCGATCGCGCGTTTTAATTCGTCTAATTTGGAAGATTCCGCCTTTAGTTTTTCGGAAAGTCCGCTGGTGATGCTGCCGAAATCTAATTGCAAGTCTGCCAAGCCTTTGACGATGCTGTCAATTGTGTAGGTAGAGGCGAGTTCGAGGACTTGTTTGTTTTTGGCTTTTTCGGCTGACTGTTCTTTGGTTTCTACTTTGGATTCGATCTTTTTGTGGTAGGCTAAAATCTGCTGAAAGTTTTGCAAAATTTGGGCTTTGCTATCCTTGGCAGTTGCTATTGTCATAATTTTTGCTTCTCCTGATTATAACTTTTTGAGACTTTTGAGTGAGACTTTCTCAGTTATTCTAAGTTGCGGAGTTGGCTGAGGATGGCTCGGTATTTTCTGGCTGCGTCGGGTTTCTCTTCTGAATTATCGCTGGCTAGAATTTTGAGAAGTTTCCAGCAGCGATCGCACCGATTTCCTTGCCCGCAGCCGCACTCATCAATTATACTTAAAAGTGTGCCTTTTAGCAATTGATTTTCCGCTAACAAAGCTCGGTAATTCCGCTGGACTGATTCGGCAACTAAAGTCATGTGTTGGAAGTCTTCGGTGAGACTTTCGATGTCGTTAACTGCGTCTGCCCGAATTTGGTCTAGGAGCTCAATATTCTCTTTCAAACGGCTTTCTTGGATGTTGGGTTGGGTTTTCAGGTTGGTTAATTTCTTCATTTCACTATGCGTTGTAACAGTTATGGTAAAGGCGCGATTAAATCGCGCCTTTACAACAGAATTAGAACAAGTCAGCAGTTGATTTGTCTTCCGCTGACGGTAGCGACATACCGCCGTTGGAATTCAAAGTCATAGCATCGCTTTCACCGCTACCGTGAGCAGCCATTAAGCGCGCCACTTCTTGGGGAGGGAGATTATCCAAACACACCATTTGCCGCGTTCCTTCTAAGTCAATCATCCGCGATTGATTGCTAGAATCTGACAAAATTGCTGCTGCTTGGTCGATAATTGCCCAGTTGCTACGCTCCATCCACGACCATTTTAAACTGTAATAATTGATTGGTTTAACGAATCCGCTGTCGTCTGGTTTTTCGCCGGAATGCTGGGTAAACTCGGGAATGAAAATACCTGTAGCAGGCTCTACTCCGCGAGATTGAACTGAGGCAACTAACCCGTTAAAATCGCTCAAACTGCGGTTTTTGATGTATGTCACCATGACAACTCCTTGCGGCAATTCGCCACTTTCTGCGACAAACCACAGTTGACCCCACAATGTGTGCGAAGTTTGACCTAAACTGCCGAAGAATTTGGAAAATTTCAGAATAGTCATCGAGCATTTGGAACCATAGGCGGTATCGCCGATCGCCCATTGGCCAATCTGACAGTTGTTTCGGACAGCGATCGGGATTTCTGGTACTAGCAAAGCATTGCTCGGTTTGGCACCAAATACTGAAAATGTAGGTCTTTCTTGTGTTTTAGTCATTGTTCGTTTTTCCTTAGTTTTTTATTGCTTTACGGGGAATTGGTAATTGGTAATCCGTTAAATCTCGTACATTGCTCGTGGCAGAACTTCCATTACCTAATGAGATGTGTTGTTGCTTTTGGTTCTGGATAGGTATACTCAAGCACCGCCTCTTGTTGAGCTTTGATAATCCGCAGCGCGGCGAGCAAATGCTCTAACGTTTCTAGGTGCGCTGGGGTGAAGTGGATGCTGAAGCCTTCGCCATCCCGCGCGTAGCCGGGACAAACCAGTGAGGCTGAGCTTTGTTCTTCGTGGGTGGCGATGTATAGCCAGTCATCGTCTTCGAGCTTGTAATGCGTGTCTGTCCAGGTTCTCAGCATTTGCTATCTGCTCCTCCTTATTTGCTGCGTACAAGCGTTTTGACGCCCAGCGCTTCTCACTCCTCTGAAGTTGACGACGCTATATGTAGCGTGTGATCTAGGCTAATTTCCACCCTTAACCCTACCAGTCAGGCTTAATGGGTTGATTAAACCGTCAACTAACCTCATAGTAGCGCGGGTTGATTTTCCCGTCAAGTATTTTGTTGAACTTTTCATCAAAACAGGCTAGAATGCTTGTCAGGAGGCGAAAAACCGTGGAACAAACATTTGGAAGACTGATCCGTCAAGCTCGCAAGGACAAAGCTTACTCACAACGTGAGCTAGCTGGTATGCTAAGTGTGGACTTTACTTATTTGTCGAAGTTGGAGAACGATCGAGCGGATTATGCGCCAAAAGAGGAGGTAATCCGAGCATTAGCGCGGAATCTAGACATAAACGAAGAGGAATTGATTTTCTTGGCGGGGAGGCTGCCGCAGCAGTACGAAGCGCTGCTGAAGCAGAATCCGAAGGAAATGCAGGCTCTTTTCCGCCGAATGCAAGAAAATCCAGATTGGCTCAAACAGTCTTTTGAAGCGTAAGAGAGGCCCCTCATAGTGAGTATTTTTAAGCCGTATTGCTTCTATCCCAAAGAAACGATCGAGCGTTTGGCAAATGACATCTTGATGCAGATGCAGAAAACGCAAAATTTTGCTCCGAGATGGCCTTTTGATGCGACAACGGTTGCTGATTTTCTGGATTTGGGCGTAGTTTGGGAGTGCATTGAGCCGGATGAAGAAGGTGCGATCGCGGCGAGGATTTTGCCGCAGCAGCGGTTAATCGAAATCAACGAACAGATTCTCGAAAAACCGCCGGGTTTCATCGAATCGACGATCGCCCACGAAATCGGACACTGGGTGCTACACGTCAATCAAGACGAAGCAGACGGCACTGTGGAACAGTTGGAATTAAACTTAGGCAATCAAGGAAAAGCCGCCCAGGATGTCGAGGAACCGTTTGTTTGTCGGGGTGCGAGTGCTGATAATAAGGTTTTGTCGATCGAATGGCAAGCGCAATATTTTGCAAGCTGTTTGTTGATGCCTCGGTGTATTTTGGAGGAAAAAAGACAGGGACGCGATTTAACAAAGTGGTCGCATTTATACAAAATGAGAGATGAGTTGGGAGTGAGCATTTCCAATTTGACAAACCGCTTGCAAGAATTCGATTGGATATATATTCCCAAGGGAACGCGCGAGATTTATGCCGGGAAAGATGCGGCAAACGGACAGCAGCGGTTGTTTGGATAAAACTGCGATCTAATTTGAGGTTTGAGATTTGGAAGCGATTCTCAAATCTCAAATCTTTAAAATTTATTTCTAATTAAGTTACATTTTATGCTAACCAATATTGAAATCCTGCTGGCAGCTTGTGAGGAATTAAATATTCCTTACGAAATCCTGCATCCTTCCCAAAACTTGATTAGACTCAAACAGGGTGGCGAAGAATATTATTTTGTCAATTACATGACGCCATTTAACAGCGCGTCACTAGCAGAGATTTTTAAAGACAAAGAATATACCTATCAACTATTAAACGGCAAAATAAATACTCCCAGAACTCTCGGTTTTGTCTCGCCTCACTGCGAGGAGAAGTATAAAAAGTATTTGAGTTTCCCAGATATTGAATCAATAGTTTTAGAAGTAAACAAAAATTTCGCTTTCCCGGTGATTCTCAAAAGAAATCGCGGTGCTGGTGGCAACAATGTTTTTTTGTGTGAAAGTAGAGAGCAAATTAAAGAAGCCCTAGAAATTATATTTAACGTAAACAGCAAAGATTATGACTATGTGGCGCTAGCTCAAGAATATATCGAAATTGCCCACGAATATCGGGCTGTATTCTGCAAAGAAAAGCTAGTTTTGCTGTACGAGAAAGACAAATCTCAGGCTAAATTTGCGGGGAATTTAAGCCCGCTGCACTGGGAAGGTGCAAAAGCCAAACGTATAATTAACCCAAATCTCATGTCTGAGATTGAAGATTTTGTTAAACCTGTTTTTGCAGAAATTGCGATTAATTATGCTGGGTTTGACATCGCGCTAGATAAAAACGGAGCATATTGGTTAATTGAAATTAACTCACATCCTAATTACGATATTTTTGTCAGAGATAACGATCGCCAAATTGTGGTAACAATGTTTAAAGGCATTCTGGAGAGCTTGATTCTTAACAAAAAGCCGTAAATGCTCGATTTTAGAGATACGCTACAATTAACTAAATCCCAATCTCAAAAAAAGTAAAAGCAATGACATCACAACTCTCAGAACTAGAGGGAACTTGGGAAAATATTCTCGCCCTATCCGAAAAATTTGCCGGACGCAGAGTTCGGATCGTCGTTCTTGCTAACGAAGACGAAGAAGCACTCCCATCTCCAGAAGAAAGCTTTCGGCAAGCATCGCTGGAAATAAAGACAGGAAAAACTAGACCTGTATCGGAACTGTGGGAAGGTATTGATGCAGTGATCGAGATGATGGAGTCTCTGCCAGAAACTTTACAGCAGCAAGTAGCAGAATACTTGAAAGACTATATCGCAGAATTAAAAGATGAGCTTCAATGGGAAGAATCTTTCGAGAAAACGCAACCGCAACTTGTGGCTGCTGCCCAACGCGCAAAACAAGAAATTGCTGAAGGAAAGGCACAGGAAATGAAACTTAATGAGTTATGAAATCTGCCACCCTTCCTTCCTTTTGGGAAAAATACAATTCTCTTGACAGTAGAGTAAAAGAGCAAGCTAGAAAAGCTTATCGTTTCTGGCTGGAAAATCCCTTTCATCGATCTTTGCACTTCAAGTGCATCAACCAGGAAGAAAATATCTGGTCTGCGAGAATCACGCGCGGCTATCGAGCACTGGGGATTTTACAAGGAGATACCGTGACATGGTTTTGGATTGGAAACCACGATGATTATGAACGTTTTTTCTAGTATGAATCCGCCACTATTTTCTCACTTCTTATCTTCCCAAAAACGCTGGCTCTTTCTTTAGTGGCGGTTAAATAATTACATTCTTTCCAATACCTTAATCCCCAACAACTCCAAACCCAACTTCAAAGTCCTCGCCGTCAAATCGCACAAAATTAACCGCGAAGTCCGCAACGGTTCCTCAGCATCCAATACCGGACACTGTTCGTAAAATTGATTGTATTTTTGACTCAATTCAAACAAATACTGACAAACCCTATTCGGCAACAAATCGCCACCAACAGCATTTATCACTTCACTAAATTGCAATAAATGCTTGGCTAAAACTAACTCCGCATCCGACTGCAAAATTACTTTCGCACTAGCATCTAAATTATCGAAATCAATCTCACCTTTGCGGCGAATTCCCTGCACGCGCGCGCAAACATAGAGCATATAAGGTGCTGTATTGCCTTGCAATGCGAGCATTTTGTCGTAACTAAAAGTGTAATTGCTCGCCCGGTTTTGACTCAAATCGGCATACTTAACGGCACTCAAACCAACTGTTCGAGAGACGTTAGCTATAAACTCTTCAGTTTCGTGTCTTTCCTCTTTTTCCAATCTCCCTTCTAAATCTTGGCGGGCGCGGACGATCGCCTCATCTAACAAATCTTGCAACCGCACTGTATCGCCAGAACGAGTTTTTAACCTTTTGCCGTCTTCTCCCAATACCAAACCGAAGGGAACGTGGACAATCTCGACATCTTCAGGAATCCAATTGGCTTTTTTCGCAACTGCAAATACTTGGGCAAAGTGGTTTGCTTGTCCCGAATCGGTGACGTAAATTAAGCGCTTTGCATTGTCTTTTTGGATGCGGTAGCGCACTGCTGCTAAATCTGTTGTGGCGTAGTTGTAGCCGCCGTCGGTTTTCTGCACGATTAGCGGCAGTGGTTCGCCTTCTTTATTGGTGAAACCCTCTACAAAAACGCATTTCGCGCCGTCACTTTCTACTAGCAAACCTAGATTGGTTAAATCTTCCACTACTGCGGGCAATAATGGATTGTAAAACGATTCGCCGCGTTCGGTTAATTTGATATCGAGCAAGTCGTAGATTACTTGGAATTCGCGGCGCGATTGATCGCACAGCAATTTCCAAGCGCGGCGGGTGTCTTCGGCGCCTGCTTGCAGTTTTACTACTTCTTGGCGGGCGGTTTCTTTGAAGGTTTCGTCTGTGTCAAAGCGCTGTTTTGCTTGGCGGTAAAATGCGACTAAATCTCCTAAGTCTAGGGCGTCAGCGGTTGTGAGGGCTTCGGGGTGAACTTCGCGCAAGTATGCGATCAGCATTCCGAATTGGGTGCCCCAGTCGCCGATGTGGTTGATTCTGAGTACGTCGTGGCCTTGAAATTCGAGGATGCGGGCGATCGCATCTCCGATGATTGTCGATCGCAAATGTCCGACGTGCATTTCTTTGGCTATATTCGGACTCGAAAAGTCGATCGCGATTGTCTGAGGCGTTTTCGCCGGTTCAATCCCCAAACGCGAGTCGGCGGCGATCGCACTAATTTGCGCTTCCAAATAAGCCGGTTTCAGCTTCAAATTGATAAAACCGGGCCCGGCGATTTCTGGGGTTTCGCAGATGTCAGTAATATCTAGGTTTTCGATAATTGTTGAGGCGATCGCCCGCGGCGGCTTTCCTAACTTTTTCCCCAAACTCATCGCCGCGTTGCACTGAAAGTCCCCAAAGTTGGGATTGCTGGCGGCGGCTAGCATCGGATCTGCACCTGCATAACTTTCGCCGAATGCAGCGGTGAATGCTTTTTCAAATTTTGCTTTTAACTGTTGGGCGATCGAGTTCATCTTAAATATTTTGATTGGATGTTTATTTTCAACTCTACATTAAGCACTTTTTGCCAATAATACTCTTACTACTTAGGTAATTTCCCCATCTGACCCTCTCCCTCTGGCCCTCTGGCCCTCTCCCCACCTACTAGGAAATTTTGTACTTAGCTTTGAGCTGCCGATCGGATCAAAATCACTGGCAGCGCTAACACACAGTACATTTTATCACAGTTGCGATCGCTACACAAATTAAAAAATGTCACATCAAGTCCATGATCTCGATCGCTAGATCATTTAGTTAAATCCCTTACATTAAGGTATGTTAAAATTTTTTCAATGCACCCAAAAATCCTACGAAAGGAAGCAGTTATGTTATCTCAACCTATTTTTGGCGATCGCTCTCTGACCCAAGTCTTTTATCAAGCAGTAATCGAGCGCTTCTACGACGGTTTCAGTCTCTCCACCCAAGCACTATTACGAGAGTCTACCCTCGGCTTCGCTCCCTGTCCCGATGGAGTCAAAACCTTTTTCATCATCGCGCCGAGTCTGGATGCAGCAGAGCAACTAATTGAAAAAATGGACAGTATTTTGGAGCGAGTTGCCGAACTCATGGCAGGAGTCGGACAGGTTGCCCTGTGCATACTTCCCGCCGGCAGCGAGGCTGAGCAATCAGTCGATCTGCAAAACTTAGAAAATGTTCCCCCGGATTGTCTTGCTTGCAAATTCTTTACTATTATATGGGCCGATGCTGCGGCCGATCGATAAAATTGACAGTTAGCAACCAGCAACTCAACACGGTTCGGCTGAACCTGTGCCTGTGCCGGCGCGGGATAGATTGTCTGTTAGTTACATTCGCTGGAATTATCGGGCAAAGCGTGCAGGTAATTAGATGGTTTCCAAGGTTGCACTCGCAATCCTTGGCAAGTGTTAAACAAGCAGGCAAAATATATATATCAAATGCCCGCTTGTCAGTCGCTCAGATTTTTACCTGCCGGCTCATACAGCCGTGCATCTACTTTTTACCTTCCCAATAAAGGCCACCAAAAAGTCGCATCAACTCTTCTGGGTGTCTCGCTTCAAAAGACAGCAGCAGAAATTAGGCGGTATGGCTGGAAAATAGAGTTTTGCGAAATATCTGCTGATGTTCAGAATAAGCAGAAATATTCTCAAAAATAGATAAGACTTGCGCACGTTGGTTTCACAAACCGGGTTTCTAGCCCCGCGCTTCATATTCGCCGTTCGCTGCGAACTTGACAAAAAATAGGCTGTTTGTGGGCGAGTCACAAGCTCTATACAGAGCAAAGCTCTACTCAAAAAAAGATGAGTTTCCCAGCGACACGCTTGGCAGTGCAGAGCGATCGTATCACAGGCTTAGAGAATTTGTTAAAAATTTCCGTTGAAAATTTGAATTATTAAATTTTATGCCTAACATTGGCGATAAAATCTAAGATTGAAATTCTCAAATCTGAAATCAAGACATCATGGTAAAACTGACACCAAATCCCAGCTTTAGTTTAACAATTCGGGTTGCTCTGCCGAACCGGCCGGGAATGCTGGCAAGCGTCACCAGCGCGATCGCATCTGTCGGCGGCAACTTCGGCCAAATTGACTTGATCGAGCAAACCCGCGCCACTACGGTTCGCGATATCACCGTCGATGCTTACAGCATCGAGCACAACGAAGAAATACTCCAAGCAGTGAAAGCGCTGCCGGATATCAAAGTGATCGATGTGTACGATCGCACTTTCAACTTGCACCGCGGCGGAAAAATCAGCGTAATTAGCAAAATTTCCCTCAAACGCCAGTCAGATTTGGCAATGGCATACACCCCTGGAGTCGGCCGCATCTGCACTGCGATCGCCAATGACCCCGAACAAGTTTACAACCTCACAATCAAACAAAATACTGTTGCTATTGTTACCGACGGTAGCGCAGTTTTGGGACTGGGAAACCTCGGCCCTGCCGCCGCACTGCCAGTCATGGAAGGCAAAGCCATGCTATTTAAAGAATTTGCAGGTATTGACGCCTTTCCTATCTGTTTGAATACTCAAGATACCGAGGAAATTATTCGCACAGTACAGAATATCGCCCCGGTTTTTGGCGGCGTTAACCTCGAAGATATTTCTTCTCCCCGCTGCTTTGAAATCGAAGCAAGATTGCGGGAAACTTTAGATATTCCGATTTTTCACGACGACCAGCACGGCACTGCGATTGTTAGTTTGGCAGCATTAATTAATGCCTTGAAACTCGTGAAAAAATCCATAGAAGAAGTGTGTATCGTGATTAACGGAGCCGGTGCGGCCGGAGTCGCGATCGCCCGGTTGCTGCGTAAAGCAGGTGCCCAAAACATCATCATGTGCGACTCCAAAGGCGTCCTCTCCGAAGACCGCACGGATATGAACCCAGAAAAACTAGAATTTGCTGTGGCTTCGAGCGGTACTTTGGAAGATGCGATCGCCGGTGCCGATGTATTTTTAGGCGTCAGCGCCCCCGGCGTGCTCACCCGCTCGATGGTGCGTTTGATGGCCGAGAATCCCATTGTTTTTGCAATGGCAAATCCCATTCCTGAAATTCAGCCAGAATTAATTGTGGATGATGGGGTGATCGTAGCAACCGGACGCAGCGACTACCCGAATCAAATTAACAATGTTTTGGCATTTCCGGGGATATTTCGAGGTGCTTTGGACTGCAAAGCAACCACGATTACGCCCAGTATGTATTTGGAAGCAGCTTACGCGATCGCCTCTTTAGTCAGTCCTTCCCAGCTTGACAAAGAGCACATTATACCGTCTGTTTTTGACGAAAGAGTTGCCATTGCTGTCGCCGGTGCAGTGCAGTTGGCCGCCAGATCCGAAGGTATTGCCCGCGATTAATTGAAGGAAGAAGGAAGAAGGAAGAAGGAAGAAGGAAGAAGGAAGAAGGAAGAAGGAAGAAGGAAGAAGGAAGAAGGAAGAAGGAAGAAGGAAGAAGGAAGAAGGAAGAAGGAAGAAGGGAAGATACCATGTAGAAATTAATGGTATTTGTACCAGTTTTGTACTTCTTCTTTTGTGATTTTTCTGGTTTCTTCTCATTCCCTCTTTCCTCCTCCCCGTTGATTATTACTCATTTTTGTTTCCCCATCCTGTCTTTTTCCTCAACATCCATCCGTTAAATCCCGTACACGGCTCGTTGCCGAACTTCCCTCGAACCTCGAACCTCCAACCTCTTCCTTCTTCCCTCGAACCTCAGCATCAATTCGTTACATTTGTTAAATCCCGTAGACGGCTCGTTGCCGAATTTCCTTCTTCTCTCTTGCTTAATGAAGGATAAAAGTCACAGCAATAAACAACGTAAAAAGATATAATTAAATAAACCAAGTCCAGCTAGGTCAGATGCAAAGCCAGTTAGGAAAAGCCAAGCGCAATCGCTCCCGCCGCCAATTGTTAGAACTGTGCCCGATCGGGCTGGCATTGTGCCGGACGGACGGGACTTTTCTCGACGTAAATCCAGCTTTTGCAAGTATTATCGGCCGCACAGTTGCAGAAACTCTTCACCTCAACTACTGGGAAATTCAGCAAACGCAGTGCGCGGGCCAAGAAAAATATCTAGAAAGTCAAGCAAAAAATAGCTGCACTGGCCCGTGCGAAGCAGCATACAAACATAAAAACAACCATCTCGTACCCGTGCGAGTTTCCGAGCGGGCAATCGAAACAGGGGGAGAGCGCGCGATTTGGCTGAGCGCTGAAGAAATTTTTAATCCTGGGCCTGAAAATAGCGCTCCGCTGGAATCAGCGCCGCCGCACAGCAATTCACATCTGGAAAAATTGCTGACAAAGCAGGCTGCCGAACTGGAAAAAACTCAGAAACTACTCGAAGAAAAAATCGCCGAACTGGAACAGGCTCAAGAAAAATTGCGTCTCCAAAGTCAAATTCTCGACCAAATTCACGAAGCGGTGATTTCTACAGATATGGACGGCTCGATCACCATTTGGAATCAAGCCTGCCAAAAGTTATACGGCTATGAAGAAACTGAGGCTATCGGACAGCACATTTCTCTAATTTACCCCCCAGAACAGCACGAATTTTTGTTAGAGCAAGTCATCAAACCGCTACAAGAAAAAGACGAGCATGAAATAGAAGTTATAACACGCAGTAAATCTGGAGAAAAAATTTCCTCGCACCTGATGCTTTCGCTATTGAAAGACAAAACGGGAGAAGTTGTGGGGATGGTTGGCTCTTTAACAGATCTCAGCATTTGCAAAGCTTTAGAACAAGAATTAGCACAGAGACAAGCACTATTTGATGCCTTTTTGAAGGAGGCGCCGGCGGGACTTTGCATTTTGGACTCCCAACTGCGGTACGTGCAAATTAATCAATTTCTCGCAGAAATAAATTGCCTGAACCCAGCAGCTCACATCGGCAAGACTGTACGCGAAATATTGCCGAATATCGCTCCAATAATAGAGCCTTTGTACGAACAAATTTTGAGGACGAAACAACCCTTAATTAACATCGAGATGAGTGGTGACAATCCAAGAAAGCCGGGGTTTGTCCGACACCTGACAGGCTCTTATTTTCCCTTGCTCGACAAAGATGGGGAGGCTCTCGGCATCGGTGCAGTCGTCATTGACATTAGCGATCGCAAACTTGCAGAAGCTGCGCTGCAAAAAAGCGAACAGCTTTACCGCACTATGGCAAGCAACTTTCCTAACGGCGCGGTGATGCTGTTCGATCGAGAAATGCGCTACACCCTGGTAGAAGGTACAGAATTAGCAGCAGTGGGGCTTTCCAAAGAGTTTATGCAAGGCAAGACAATCTGGGAAGTATTCGAGCCAGATTTTTGCGCTGCTGTCGAGCCAAATTATCGGGCGGCACTGGCAGGAGAAACAGTTGTTACAGAATTTATTTACAGCGATCGCGTCTACCTAGGTTATACTTTGCCAGTCAGAAACGAACGGCAAGAAATCATCGGCGGATTGCTAATGACTCAAAACATTACGGCTCGCCAATTCGCAGAAGAAGCGCTCAGGGAAAGCGAGGAAAAATACAGGTGTATTGTCGAGACAGCAGACGAAGGAATTTGGATCGTAGATACGGAGGCTAAAACTACTTTTGTCAACCAAAAAATGGCCGATATGCTCGGCTGCACTCCAGAGGAAATGATCGGACACTCGCTATTTGCTTTCATGGATGCAGAAGGCATGGCGCTCGCACAAGTCAGTCTCGAACGCCGCCGTGAAGGAATTCGCGAACAGCTCGATTTTAAGTTCCTTCGCCGAGACGGCAGCGACTTGTGGGCGATGGTTTCTACTAATTCCTTGGCAGACAAACAGGGACGCTATGTGGGCGCTTTGGCAATGGTTGCCGACATTACCGATCGCAAGCAAACAGAAGCCGCATTGCAGCAGTCGGAAGCCAAATTTCGATCGCTCTACGAATTAACCAGTTTGCCTGTGTTGATGTTATATGACAAGGGCATCACCGATGCCAACACGGCCACCCTAAAACTATTTGGCTGCACTACCCCGCAACAGTTGTACGGCAAAAACCCCGGCCAACTGTCGCCTCCTTTTCAACCCAACGGCAGAGATTCTGTGAGCTTGGTTAACGAAATCATGGCGATCGCCTTTGAGCGGGGAAACCACCGTTTTGATTGGGTTCACCAGCGCTTAGACGGTACAGATTTTCCTGCAGAAGTCGTGCTGACAGTCATCGAGGTTGGAAATGAAAAGATTATCCAAGCAGTGATCCAAGATTTAACGGATCGCAAACTTGCAGAAGAAACTTTAGTGCGATCGGAACAAGCGCTCAGACAGCAAGCTCAGCGAGAACTGCTGCTCAATCAAATTGCCAACCAAATCCGCACTTCTTTAGATTTAGACACAATTGTAGAAACCGCCGTTCAAGAAATTCGCAATTTGATGCAGCTAGATTGGTGCATCTTCACTTGGTATCGCCCCAACACCAATCCTCCGGTTTGGGACGTAACTTACGAAGCGAAGAATGCAGATTTGCCGAGTATACTCGGCACTTATCCTGTAGACTACAAATCTAGTCTCGCAGTGCGACAGATTTTGCGGCGAGAAATTCTGCGAATTGATGATGTCAGCACTTTTGAAGATGTAGAATTGCGCAAACTTTTCCAGGCTTCAAAATTTCAATCCGTGCTGTCGCTGCCAATTCATACTGCTTCCGGCGATATTGGGGTGATTACCTGCTATCAGGCTATGTCCGTGCGAAATTGGAGCGAATCGGAAGTCGAACTGATGCAAGCGGTGGTCGCTCAAATTGCGATCGCGATCGACCACGCCGAACTCTACACCCAAACGCGCACAGCGGCCCGATTAGCTCAAGCTCAAACTCAACAGCTAGAACAAACTTTGCACGAACTCCAACGCACCCAAACTCAATTAATTCAAAGTGAAAAGATGTCGAGTTTGGGACAGTTAGTAGCAGGTGTCGCCCA
This sequence comes from Microcoleus sp. FACHB-61, assembly GCA_014695295.1. Taxonomy (GTDB): domain Bacteria; phylum Cyanobacteriota; class Cyanobacteriia; order Cyanobacteriales; family Microcoleaceae; genus Microcoleus. Next base: position 128,056 of record JACJNY010000010.1, read on the forward strand.
CGAAATTAACAACCCGGTTAATTTTATCTACGGCAATCTCAGCTACACCAGCGAATACACTCAAAACTTGCTAAAAATGCTGCAACTTTACCAGAAGGAATACCCGCAGCCAACCGCCAGAATTTTAGATGCAAGAGAAGATTTTGAAATTGATTATCTTGTTGAAGATTTACCCAAAATTTTAGCATCTATGAAAGTCGGAGCCGATCGCATCCGCGACATAGTTTTGAGCCTGCGGACTTTCTCAAGACTTGACGAAGCCGAAATGAAACAAGTTGACATTCACGAGGGCCTTGAAAGCACGCTGCTGATTTTGCAAAACCGCCTGAAACATAAACCCGATCACCCGATAATTAATGTGATTAAAGAATACGGTAATTTGCCTTTAGTTGAATGTTATCCCGGTCAGTTAAATCAAGTATTTATGAATTTGTTGACCAATGCGCTCGACGCCGTGGAAATGGAGAGGAATAAATCCGATGGCACCGCCAAAAATCTCGCAATTACGATTCGCACCGAAGTAACCGACAATAACTGCGTTGCGATACGGATAGCTGACAGCGGCCCCGGGATGAGCGAAGATGTGAAAAAGCGCTTGTTTGACCCGTTTTTCACTACTAAACCCATTGGCAAAGGCACTGGCTTAGGATTGGCGATTTCGCACTCTATTGTAGTAGAAAAACACGGTGGCAACCTTTCTTGCAATTCTGTATTGGGAGAAGGTTCGGAATTTGCGATCGAAATTCCTATGCGGCAAAAAATAAATTAAAACCCGTGGCATTGGTATCATCTAATGCCCGAGCTATAGATTAGATTTGATAAGATTCAAATCCGACCCTTTACCACCAAAGGCACACCACCAGCGGGTGCCATTGTCAAACCCCGGCGTACTGGCAAAACCGGACGATTTTCTGCAAGTTCTAAAGAGTATCGTGACAGCACTTTCGCCAATACTAACTTCATTTCAAACATTGCAAATGCCGTGCCAATACAGCGGCGGTTCCCTCCCCCAAACGGCAAATATTCGTAAGGCGAAAATTGCTTTTCTAGAAAACGTTCTGGTTTAAAGCGCTTAGGTTCCGGGTAAATATCCGGTCGGTGGTGAACCAAATAAATGCAGGTAGAAAGTATCATTCCTTTGGGAATATTATAACCCATTAACTGCATGGGAGCTTGCAGAAGGCGCGGAAATGCAAAAAATAGGATCGGATAAATCCGCAGCGTTTCGCAACAGACAGCATTCAAATACGGGAGTTTACTTATTTCCGCCGGGTCGCAATTTTCGACATCAATAGAATTGAGTTCTTGCAGCAGTTTTTCACGGACTTCTGGGATGTAGTGAATCCAATACAAAGCCCAGGCTAAAGCTGTGGCTGTAGTTTCGTGCCCTGCGAATAAGATTGTCATTAATTCATCCCGCAATTCAACGTCGCTCATCGGCTGTCCTGCTTCGTCACTAGCTGAAATTAACAAGCTCAGGATGTCTTCGCCCAATGGTTCAGACTGAGTTTTGCGATCGCGAATTTCTTGATAAAGCAGTTCATCTAAACGCTGTCTTTGTCGCAGAAATCCTCCCCAAGGACTCCAAGCACCTAAATCTTGTTGCAACGACTTGATAAACAGAAAGGTAGCGCTTAAGGGATTGCTAAAAAAATTTAACATTTTAACAAGAAGTTGCTGGATTTGCTGGTAGCGTTCTCCTTCACTCAGCCCGAAAACCGTGTGCAAAATTACTTCCAAGGAAATTTCCTGCATAGTTGATTGCGCGATTACCGAGTTACCAGGAGTCCAATTATTAATTACTTTTTCGGTTGTATCGCGGATGATTTGTCCGTAAGCTTTCATGCGTTCACCGTGAAAAGGTGGCATTAAAAGTTTGCGCTGCTGCAAAAGTCGATCGCCATCTAATAAAAATAAAGAATTCGCTCCTACTAAAGGTAGCGCTATCTGATTTACAGTACCGGATTTAAATAGTTTGGAATCGGCTGTAAAAATTTCTTGAATAGCTTGAGGACTGCTAATAATTACTTGGGGCGGGAAGTTGCTGAATATGCTGGTAAAAATGTCGCCGTAGCGTTGATAATTACTATCTAAATAATACAGAGGATTTAAAATTCCCCCCACTGTCTGAACAAATCTAGCGTCTTTAGGGCCGTCTAGCAATTTGTTCGTAGCATGATTTTGAGAGTGAGAGTTCTCTGTGGGAATAGTCATTTGTTTTTCTCCTACTTTTAGGGTTTCACAGGACTAATGAAAGCATAAGTCTTATTTCACAAAACTCTCACATCCCTCACCTATTAAAAAACAGTACGTGGTAAGCATCATAAATTAGTACGCCAATAGTAGGATACAGAGTAACTCCCTAGCCAAAAGCTCGATCGACCGGATATTTGAGATAGCCTATCCAAAACGCTATTCTTCCGAAAACAAACCAAGTTGCCAAAATTGGAATCAGCTTGATGCTGTAAGCATCTAAAAAGGTAGAAAGGATTAAACTGCCTACAAAAAACAGCACAAATTGCTCTCTTCGTGTTGCTCAGATAACGCAAATGAATCCGCATTGCTTCCTTCTGATTCGGCATTTGCTAAAGGGTTGATGGCTGCGCTGCTAAATCTACCATTACCAACTGCAACTATGCCAGCAAATAATATCAGTACCTGAAAGGCTTGGCAGCGAAGGGCGAAGATTAGGCGCGACTCTGCGGTATTGAATAGCGGTAGGGGCAGCGCTATCACAAAATAACCAATCAGTACAAAGGTAAGGGAGAAGATAAAAGCAGAAATGACTCCCCGAAAAACTATTTGCTGTTGTTGATTGAAACTGAGTAAATTAATCATTGTTTACACAAACCTTATTGTAGGTTTTTTATACCTATAGATTTTACGTAAACCCGATCGCACCTTTGCGTCTCCACACCAGTTGTCGGTAGATATCCGCTATTTTCGTACATTTTCACAGCTTCTTTGAGAATGCTAGCAGTTTCAATCCAGATTTCATCAAAGCCGCGAGCGATAATTTTACTTTCCAATTCTTGCAGTAAAAATTTCCCCAAACCTTGTCCTCTTGCTGCTGGCATAATATACATTTTGCGAATTTCCACAGCATTATTCCCGCGCTCGACGGGATAGTAAGCCGCCGTACCCACTATTTTATCCTGCCGTTCAACTACCCAAAATTCGCCACCTTTATTCTGATAATGCAGTTCTACATCATAGACATCTCGATCGGCCCCGTGAGGTTCGCATTTTAAACCGTACTCTGCTAAAACATCCCGAATTAAATAGAACGCCTCAGCGCGATCGCGCGTTTCCCAGGAACGAATTAAAAAATCCAGATGTTTGGTTTTCATTGGTGGTTGCAACTTAACATTTATTTTTTGACTTTAGCAACTGTAAACGTACTAATTTTTTGTGTTTGACAGTCTTGAAGTGCAGCTAACTTTTAACTGTGAATTCTCGGTTCGGGATGAAGAATTGCCAGCAACTCGCTCTCTACTAATGATAATTCCTCCAGCCTGTCAATCACAAGAGCGCGATCGAAATAAGTTGTTGCCAAAATCCAATATACCCCGTAATGGCGCGCCTCCGAAGCCATTAAACTGCGGTAAAACTTAGCTAATTCCGCGTCAGGACAGCGATCGCCCAGCAGCCCCAACCGTTCGTGACTGCGCGCTTCTATCAAACCAGAAACCAACAAAGAATCCAAAAGTCTCTCCGGTTCCTGCTTGCGAATTTGGCCGGACAAACCGGCGCCGTAGGGAGGCGCGGCCAAAGGGCCCAAAGCAATGCCGCGCTGTTCTAACCGCTGGTTGACTTGCTCGAAATGCTCTAATTCTTCGCGGGCGATCGCCGTTAGCATCCTCACCAATTTTTCCCGGGCTGGGTAGCGAAACATTAAATTTAACGCTACTCCCGCCGCTTTCCGCTCGCAGTGAGAATGGTCTAATAAGATTGTATCCAAATGGGCGATCGCCTGTTCTATCCAAGCTTCCGAAGTCGGCTGTTTCAAAAACTTAATAGTTGGCAGTGTTGAATTCATACCATTTTAGATTTTAGATTTTAGATGATGAATGGCTGCTGCGATATGACTTGATAGCCTGTATATGTAAGGTGCGTAGTGCGCACCTTACCGCTTAATTATTTTGATTGAAACTATTGTGGGATGCGCTTCTAGCCCGCACTAAAAGTTAAAACTCAATGGACAACAGCTTAACTATGTAGAGCTCCATGCACACCGCACCTTACCCCTATAAGTAGCGCATCAACCCATTTTACACAATTTTTCAAACACCGCATACATATCTCCAGCGAACTTTTTCGGATTCCAAAGCGGCGACAAATTAGCTCCATTTTTTGATTTCACCAACTGTACTTTAATTGCGTTTCTCAAGTCACCATCTTTACCCAACTTTACACCCCAATCCACATATTCCGACCAAGACCAAGCCACACCAGTTTCCATCCCCAAAGCCTGCAAAAACGAATAACCCATCCTCGACAAAAACTGCTCTCCTGTGCGAGTCACCACCGGCAAATTAAACCACAAAGCCTCTAAAGTGTGAGTTCCTCCGTTGTAAGGATAAGAATCTAATAAAACATCTGCCAGCAAATAGATAATTCTGTGTTCTTCCTCAGTAGCAAACCTCGGCAAAAACTTAATCCGGTGCCGGCCGACTCCTTCAGCTTCGCAAGCTTGGTGATACGCACCCTCAAACACTGCAGCATCGCCTAAAGCTTTGTGAATTAAGATACTGTTCGGCACTTGTTTTAGAATCGCAATTTGTGCTTTTACCAACTCGCGATTAAATTTTCTGCCGGGAGCGACGCACAGGAAAACTATTTGATCCAAACCGATCCGATGCGACTTTCTCAATGCAACCGGATCGACTCCATATCTCTGAAAACCTGACACCGCTACAAAGGAATCCGGCATCCTAATTAGCTGCTCCTCATAATATTTTTCTCTATCGGCTGGGTGCGAGTGCCAGTCTGTAAGAAAGTAATTTTCTGGGGATATGTAAGGGGCGTCAAATCCGAGCCAAGAAACACAAACTGGTGCGGGTCTTTGGTAGAGAATGTCAGCGTGAACTGGTACGCTGAGAGAATCTAAATCGACTAAAACGTCCAATTCATCTTGCTGAATTTGGTCGATAATTTCTGCGGAATTGGCAAGTCCGTTCGGGTATGTTTTCGGAAAAGTCAGTTTGCCCAAACTTTCAAATTGCTGAGTGCGATCGTCAGGAACAATTCTTTCGGAAGCGTACAAATACAAATTGGGTGTGATGTCCGACAATTCGCGAATGATGTCAGCACTGCACCAACCTACAGAATGTCGGCTGAAGTGATTGGACAAAAAGCCGATTTTTAACTTACCACCAAAAGCAGTTGGTTTGAAACTGTAATTGGCGGGTTGAGAAAAATTAGGTTTGATACATTGGTCGATATATTTTTGGGAAATTAATCTGTAAAGTTTTGAGTTTGCCGCCAAGTCATCTCGCAAATAAGGCGTACTGAATAATAAGTTTGCATAAAGCGATTTAATTTCTATCGAACTAGCGGTTTCTAAGTTTTGCTGCAAGTACGACTCTAGCTCTAAAAATCGATCGCTCGCAATTTGATTCAATCCCGACACTTGATAGGTGCTGATGAAGTAAATCGCGGTCATAATTGGATCGGTGTCGGCACACATTTGGCTGTATTGGTGAACAGCTTGCCGCGCGGCCGCTAAATCGCTAGTATCTCTGAGGATGCCGCACAAATGTTGGTGAGCGGAAATAAAATCGGGTTTAATTTCTAGGGCTTTTTGAAGGTTGGGTATGGCGTCTTTAAATTTGCCCTGGTTGCGCAAAACTATGCCAATTTGACAGTATGCTTCGGCTAAATCGGGTTTGAATGCGATCGCCTGCTGCCATGCAGCCACCGCCTCATCTAACTTCCCTTGCCGCGCTAATTTATCTCCCAAATTTAAGTGAAAATCTACCTCAGCTAGATGGGGATTGAGTTCGAGAGCTTTTTGCTCGTATGCTACCGCTGCATCCGGCTGCCCCTGCTGCTTCAGTGCCCCTGCCAAATTCCAGTAAGCAGCAGCCAAATTCGGTTTAAGTTCGATCGCCTTTTCGTAATTGACAATAGCCTCCACCAAACGCTCTTGTTTGTAGAGCATACTGCCCAAATTAGCATAAGCCTCAGCAAAATCGGGATTCAGAGCGATAGCCTCAGAATAAAACCGCATCGCTTCCTCAATTTGGCCGCTTGCTTGCTGCACATTGCCCATTGTCACGTAAGCCGCCGCCCAATCCGGTTGCAATTCCAGAGCTCGGCGACAAGCAGCGACGGCTGCTGGTAAATTGCCTTGAGAGTAATACATTTCTGCAGCGACTGTCAGCGATGCAGCATCTTCTAATTGGGGTGTTTCGGATTGGTTGCGAAAATCAGAATTCATTTGGCGGCCTATCTGTGCTATCAAGTTAAAGGTTGAATCTATATTATTTTGCAGAGTAGCAGTTTTAGCGGAACTACGGGCGATCGTCACACAGAATTTATGAGCGACAAGCAAGCGACACAGCGCCAACATAACCTCAAGTGGAAACCAAACCTCCTGCTGGGGATACTCTTGTTAACCTTGGCAATCCCCTTACCATTTGCCCAAAAGGCTATCGCACAGCAGCAGACAGCCAGCTTTCGGCAGAAATTATTTCAAACGGCTCTTTATTTCACCCTATATTTTGAGGGCGGATTCAGCAATCACCCCGCAGATAAGGGCGGCAGAACTTATAGGGGCGTCTTGCAAACGGAATACAACGCCTACCGCTACAGTCGCGGGCTTCCGCCCCTCGACGTGACGCAGATGTCGGAAGCAGAGCTCCTAGAAATTTATAAACATTACTGGGATTCGAGCCTCTCGGGCACGATGCAGCCGGCTTTAGCGATCGTCATGTTTGACACCGCCGTTAATTTCGGTATTAATAACTCAATTACCTTTCTCCAGCAAGCATTAGGATTGCCGCAAACCGGCTTTTTTGACCCGCGCACTAAGCAAGCATTGAAAGCCGCTAACAACAAAAATACGGCGCTGCAAATGATTAACGAACGAATTATTTACCGCTACAAACGGGTGCAAGAAGATCCGAGTCAAATGGCTTTTTTCCGGGGTTGGCTGAGTCGAGATTACAGTTTGTGGGGCTATGTGAATAAGATGAAAAATTAAGCAGGGCTGATTCATTTGTAAATAAGCCTTTGAGGGCGGGCTATAAGAGCCCAACCCCTACTCCCCACAAGAAAATTTGATATTTGTGGAACAGGCCGGAAAGCCTGTTGCTAATATTTGTGGAACAGGCCGGAAAGCCTGTTGCTAATATTTGTGGAACAGGCCGGAAAGCCTGTTTCCATAAATTATCAACGGTGAAATTCTACTTCGTTTTCGAGAATCCGCACGTCAAAACGAGCAAGGAAATTTTGCCCTAAAAGTTCTTCGTTTGCTCGATCGCCGATCGCCGCTTGGATGTTGTACACAACAGCGGTTTGCACTCCTAAAGATTGCACCGAACCTAAATCAAATTCCACAACCCTACCGTCAGCAACTGCCCCCTGGCAGCGCCCAGACGGCACGATTGTCAGCGCATCAGCCATCCTGCGGGTAATCAGCGTCATGCCTGCTAAGGTCGGACAAAGCTTCTGAATATTCGCCCCGATCGACCGCTTCGCGAGCTTCCTCGAAGAAAAGCGGGGACGACAGGTGTTTTGCCGAATTTAGCAAGCGCGTGTCTGCGATCGCATTTTCGAGGTCAACGATCTGCGACTGAATTGACACCCGTTCCCCAAATTACATAGCCGTCGGCTGCAAGCGCATCGCTTCCTTGTAATCGGCGATCGCACTTTTCAAATCCTGGAGTTTTGCGCGCACTTGTGCTCTGGGCCGATAAGCTTGTGCGAACTTGGGATTTTTTTTCAAAATGCGATCGAGGCTTTGCAGAGCTCCTGCTAAATCTCCTGTTTCTATCTGTTTTAAAGCCTTTTGATAATCTGCTTGGCTCATATATGTCTCAGCAGATATAAATTGCCGGCCCCTTCAACAATAATAGCTTTTTAAAAGAAGCAGAAGTATGAAAGCAAAAAAACGTAAAACGACCTCGCGCTTTAGATACCCGACTTCTTTAAGAAGTCGGGTATCTGAGTATTCTGTTTTTTTAGGTTTGTCTACTTACTTGCCGCAATTAGCAAAAGTAGAGAACAAGTTATAACCTTGAACTTTCGACGCTTGCCATGTATTACGCCGATCGCCAAAAAAACTTGTATCTCTACCAACGTAGTTTTGCCAACCTAATGCAGCAACAGTTGGGTACTGAGCGGGAAAATCCCCTAGCAGAGGAATGTCTCGCGAGTCAAGTTTCCATCCTACCTTTTTGCTAAATTCTTTAATTTCTTCTTCGCAAGTTTGACAATTTAAACCCTTCCCCGTCTGTTGCCAAATCTCTAACTGCGGAGTGAAGCCGTATTTATTATTGCTGTGTTGCATCCACAATTGGTCGATCGCGCGGAGGTTCGGACAAGAAGTGGGGTTGTTGCGGAGTATAGAGACGGTTTCGCGATCGGCGTCGTCCCATTTCTTAGCTTCTAATAAGGTTTGTAGTTGCCTGAATTCGCTGCTGGTTTCTTGGGCGCTAGCTGAAAAAGCTGGCTGCAAAACAGCAACAGATACGGCGATTAATGCTAGGGTTATTTTTCCCAATTTAAACATGATGCTCGTCCCAGTAAAAGTGATTTAACAAATGATTCGTTTTTAGTGCCTACCTCATTTAGAAGGGCAACCACAGGATTGCCCCTATGCTGGAGTTAAATCTAAATCAACACAAAATCCGATTCAGTAATCGAACTATTCAACCCAGTCACAGTTGCCAAAACTTGATTAGTTGAGGCAACTTTCAGCAGCGTTCCTCCCGCAGTTTGACTAATTTCTAACTGCTGGAAAGTCAAACCGTTATCGAGCGCAAATTTATCGATACCCACCTCGAAATCAACCACCGTATCCGAGCCGCTACCTAGAGTTAACAAAAAGCGATCGATCCCGCTACCTCCAATCAGAAAATCGTTGCCATTTTCGCCGCTGAGGAAATTATCACCGAAACCGCCAAGCAAAGTATCATCTCCCTTGCCACCGTACAAACTGTCATTGCCTTCACCGCCTTCCAAACTGTCAGCACCACGACCTCCAAATAGGATGTCAGATCCACTGCCACCAGTCAGCGTATCGAGTCCCCGCCCACCGTAAATGCTGTCATCACCAGCGCCACCATCGAGTGAATCACTAGCTTTTCTGCCGCTAATAAAATCGTTACCGCTGCCGCCGATTAAAGTATCGCTATCATCAGTACCGACAAGATTTTGGCCCTCAGCGCCGAGAATTTCAGGAGAAGTATTGACAAGTTCCACATCACCTTGCACAACCGGAACAGCAGGTTGAGAAGGTGCTGGATTACCTTGAATTTTGGCAGTTAAAAATTCGCCCGTATTTTCGGAAACTACCTGTGCGATTGGTTTTGTGCCAGCCGCTGCTTCTTCGAGGGCGATCGAACTTTCACCTAATGTCACCTTTTGGACTTTGGCAATTTCCGAGGGAATAAACTCAGGCAAAAAGTTAGATTTAACTTTATCCGTGCTTTGATTTGCCTCAGCCATTACCTTCGCCGCTTCCGGGGCAATTTGGGAAAGTTTTTCAGTGTTGAGATTGGTGTCAATTTCTTTGACCTTGGCAACAGATTGCTGGATAATGCTTTCTACCTGTGCCGCATCGCTCAAATCCAGAGAACCACCGGATTGAATTTTACTGTTAATTGCCCCGACAACAGCTTTGACGATCGCAGCATTGTCCGCCGTAGATGCACCGTCTATGAGGCTGCTGGTTTGGGTAATGACGTTTTGGACTTTTGTCATGGCGACTAGAGTTTCAACGCCACCCGCTTCATTTTTGGCTGTAGAGGCGATCGGATCTAAGTCTAATAAGTCAACTCCCGCAGGAATAGACAGAGTAGATTTAACTTTTGACTCCGCTTCACTCTGCGTCATTCCCCCAGCCATCAAATCAGTTACCAAACTGGTTAACAGAGTGACAACCGTGGCATCCGCAGGTGCAGAAACAGGCGTTTCCAGAGGCAAACCTGTGGCAGTATCCGTCCCGCCAAAAGCAACTAAATTCCCTTCTTCTGCGTCAAAAATTCCATTTTTGTTCGTATCAAAACTGTCCGGAATGTCGAGTTCGTATTCGCCATTAGCATCAGTCGTTGCGGACGGTTCGCTAGCATCTTTTACGCCGTTTTTGTTGGCGTCAAAAAAGATAGTCGCACCCTCAATATAACCGTCAACAACCACACCAGCTTGACGAGTTCTTAACAGGATGACATCACTAGCAGTTGCACCAGCCTTGTCGGTGACAGTTAACTTAATATTGAGAGACTTCGCTTGAGTATTGTCGCCGCTGAAAGTACGGGTATCGGGATTGAAAGTCAGCCAAGCCGGTAAAGGTTGACCGTTTTCTAAAGTTGCTGAATAAGTTAATTTGTCGCCAGAATCTGGATCGGTAAATGCCTTTTCTGGAACCGTATACTCAATTTTAGACGATTTGCTGACTCTCACATTGCTGAAGTTCCACGGAGTTGTCTCCGGGCTTGGGTTTAGCTGTGGCGGGCGGTTAATTGTAGGTGGTATTGGCTGAATTGGTGTTGGTGTTGGAGTTGGATTAGTTAACGTAGTTTCTGTTGGTGTTGGAGTTGGTGTTGGTGTTGGAGTAGTGGACGTAGTTGGAGTTGGTGTTGGTGTTGGAGTAGCGGACGTAGTTGGAGTTGGAGTTGGTGTTGGTGTTGGAGTAGCGGACGTAGTTGGAGTTGGTGTTGGTGTTGGTGTTGGAGTAGCGGACGTAGTTGGAGTTGGTGTTGGTGTTGGAGTAGCGGACGTAGTTGGAGTTGGAGTTGGTGTTGGTGTTGGAGTAGCGGACGTAGTTGGAGTTGGAGTTGGTGTTGGTGTTGGAGTAGTGGACGTAGTTGGAGTTGGTGTTGGTGTTGGTGTTGGAGTAGCGGACGTAGTTGGAGTTGGAGTTGGTGTTGGTGTTGGAGTAGTTGGCGTCTTGCCAAGAGTGTCATCGCTTACAATCGTATACTTAGCCGTAGGAGTAATAATCGTAGGTTTCGGGCCTGGTGCGATCGGATTTGACAAAGTAACAATAATGTTTTCATTGCCTCCGATTAATTTATCGCCCAAGACATCCATAGTCAGGGTTTTGGATGTTTCGCCCGGAAGAAATTTGATTTGGCCTTTAACACCAGTTGCCCCAGAAGTCCCGCCAATATTCTTGTAATCGCTGCCGTTAACAGCATTGCCAGTAATGTCATAATTAACACTGCTGCTAAATGTAGTATTGCCACTGCGAGTCACCGTGAAAATCGGACGTTTAAAACTGGTATTGCCTTCAATACCGCTAGAAAAATTGATAGTAATAGCGTAAGAAACGGCCTTATTAGCGTCTAAATCGTTGAGCAAAACCCTGATATCTCCAAGGGTGTTGCCAACTATATCGGCCTGTTTATCTGCGTTAAGGTCTACTATTGCAGGGTTGAGACCAGTGTAGGGAACGTCGTCGTAAGTGTTGAAGCCGCCCGTACCGTCTCCCCACAAAATGAAGGTCGAAATGACATCAGAAACTGCTAAATCAAGTTTGGCATCAGCATTAAAGTCTGCCAGGGCAACTGAAGAGGGGTTCACTCCTCCATAAGCACTGGTGGTAGAACCAAAGCTGCCCTTGCCATTTCCAAATAAAATAGAAACGCTGTTTGAGCCGCTATTTGCAGTTACTAAGTCAAGGTTGCCGTCGTTGTTCGTGTCTCCCACATCTATAGAAGTGGGGGATTTTCCTACATCAAAGTTCGTGGCTTTGCCGAAACTACCTTTGCCATCTCCCAACAATACGGAAATATTATTAGATTGCTGGTTTGCAGTTGCTAAATCGAGCTTGCCATCGCGGTTAAAGTCTGCCACAACGATGTCCTTGGCGGGAAATGTTCCCACACTAAAGTTAGTGGGTTTGCCATAGCCGCCCTTGCCATCGGCCAACAGTACGGAAATGTTGTTAGAGTCGGAGTTAATAGTAACTAGGTCAAGCTTGTCATCGCCGTTAAAGTCTCCCCAATAGACGAAGGTGGAGGACGGACCCAAATCAAAGTTGGTCGCCGGACTAAAGCTGCCTTTGCCGTCTCCTAATAAGACAGAAAAGCCTTTAGAACTCTTGTTAGTAATGCCTAAATCAAGCTTGCTGTCACCATTAAAGTCTCCTGCAGCAAAGTCGTAAGGAGCTACCCCTAAATTAATTTTGGGGCCAAAGTTAAATGTGCCATTGCCATTTCCAAAGACAATGCCAATGTTGTTTGACAAAAGATCCATAGTGGCTACGTCAGGCTTACCGTCACCGTTAAAGTCTCCGGCGGTGATATTGGTGACGTAGATTTCTGGATCGTAGTCATTAATTTTAAAGAGTGAGAGAACGTGGCTGTAAGCAGCCAATGCCTCTGGTTTCAAGGCTAAAGGTGTTTTGATTTTTCCTGTTTTGATTTCGAGTTCCCAATCGCCACCCTTGGCTGCACTTCCTGTCAGATTCTGAGAGGCGGCAACGCTGGCTCCGGTTAGTTCGCTTAGCCTTTTGATAAAGGCAATACCTGTGTCGCCGGCTGCTACTTCGCAGCCATAAAGCAGAATTTCTGGTTGAATCTGTTCTTCCCCAGGGCTTGGAGGCTGCGAATTTGCGATCGCGCCCATTTGTGTCGAGAACCACTGCTGTAAAGAAGTGCGATCGCACTCGATGCTGTCTGCATTCAAGTTGCTGCTGCCCAATTGCAAGCAGCCCGGCGATCCGTGGGAAATTATGTGAATTGCGGAGACACTGCGATTTTGCAAGGCTTCTGCAATTTGTGCGATGCCGCTGCGACTGGCATCTAGTTGAATGACTTCGATTTCTGGGTTGATGCCGTTGGTTAAGGTTTGGGAGTCGGGTACGGCACTGTCGATAAATGCGATGGACTTTGTAATTGTTTGAGTCATTGAGTTTGGCATGATACACCTCTAAACATTTTGCTTAAATTGGGTACACTCAAATCGGCGAACTGCTAATTCGGCAATGTATTCCCTACTTAAAAGTTGTCATTGAGATAATAACCCAAACTACTTATAATGTCAATTCATAAAATTCATAACTTAAAGTCATAAAAGTCATATTTGTAAAAATATATTTCAATAAGTTGACAAGCTGTCAAAGTTAACTTCAATCATGTATAACCTAAATATAGCGGTTTTCTGTTGCCCGATCGCAACGCAATCAATACTTGGTAATTGGTAAGTGGAAAACTGTACATCATCCCTTGATACTTGCTATTTTAGGACAAAAAAAATGTGCAGAGCCTGTACAAGTAACTTAAGCCATGAAGCTATGACGGTAGAAGAAGCAATAATTTTTTTGGACAATCTGGTATACGAACAAACGGAAAAACACCTGAGTCGGTTGCAACAGTCGATAATTCGAGGCGTTGTAGGGGGTTTGACGTACAAAGAAATTCAGCAAAACGAGCCGATCGCCCGCGGGTACACAGTGGGCTATCTGGGGCGGTATGTCGGCTACAACTTGTGGAAAGAACTGACAAAGGTACTGAGACAAGCAGAAATTCTCGGTCAAGAAGAAAGAGTAGTCGGAGCAAATCTTTGGGACTGTATCATGAGAGCTGTACAACAAGGCACACAACCCGCTAAATCTGTCGATCCGATCTTGCAAAAGCTGCTGCGGATGCGTTACCGAATCAGAGAACATTTAGTCAGCACCGAGTACAGCGATACCTACCTTGCTGATGATGAAAACTTGCCCGATCGACCTTTGTGCCTCGTCAAGCGCCTGAAAAGCCAGTCTGAGAGAACCAGCTACCTATTCGATCGAGAAACTCGAGTTTTATATCGTTTGGGCAAACACGATCGCATCCCGGAATTGTTAGCTCGCTTTGAAGAAGATGGATACTTTTATTTAGTGTATGAATTCATCGAAGGGCAACCTTTGTCTCAAGAATTAATCGAAGGTAAACCTTGGGAAGAACATCAAGTTATTGCTTTATTGCAGGACATCTTGGAAATTCTGTTTTTCGTTCACAAACAAGATGTAATTCACCGCGACGTTCACCCTCAAAACTTAATCAGGCGGACATCAGATGGCAAGATTGTATTAATTGACTTTGGGGCCGTTAAAGAAATCAACACTTCACAAAACAGCATCGGTCAAACGAAATCGCGCGGAGGCACTCAGCAAGATTATATTCCCCCCGAACAAGCCATGGGTTCCCCGAAATTTTGCAGCGACATCTATGCTGTCGGGATTATCGGGATTCAAGCCTTGACAGGGATGCAGCCGAAACAACTCAGAGTCGATAATTTAGGCAATCTCATCTGGCAGAAAAATGCAACTGTCACCCCGCAGTTTGCTAGCGTTTTAGACAAGATGGTACTGTACGCTTTCCCCCAGCGTTACCCCTCCGCAACCGAAGCTTTGCAAGCACTTCAAAACTTGGGAGTCAGCAGTCAGTAGTCACCAGTCAGTTGACTGTTGACTGTTGTCAGTTGACTGTTGTCAGTTGACTGTTGTCATTAGTTGATGAACAAAACCGAACACGATTGGACGCGAGCGTCTGTAGGGACACGGCATTGCCGTGTCCTTACCGGGCTCTGCTACTTTTAATAATTGGTATAAGATTGAGGATTGTAGTAAGAATTTTTAAGTAAAAAAATAAGCGATTTAGTTTATATTGTCAAGTTTTTTAAAGAACAGTTTAGCGTAACTTTTTTGTCGATCGCATTTCCCACAGCCACAGCACCCGGTTTACAATCCGAGCGATCTTGTTGCCGATGATTCATCCGCTACCATTACGCCTCGATGGACTGAGTAAAAACACTCGGCTTGGCCGATTCATCGGGCGCTAATTTCCAAAGAAGAAGGCGGAAGGCTTAAGGAACAAGGCGGAAGGCAGAAAGAACAAGGAAAAAGGCTGAAGGAACAAGGAATTTTGTGTTTTAACTAACCAGCAAGAAAAATTATTGAATTCTGCCGAAAGCCTTCTACATAAGAGCCTTCAACCTTCGGTTGACTATCTTTCTCAAGTTAGATAAAATAATTGTTATTTTATGCTTAGCAGTTTTAAGAAAATCTTAAGCAGCTTTGTATAGCGGGCAACAATATACCTACAGTGTTTATTGTTACCTTGGATACGTAGAAACCCAAATAATTTGAGGGATCGAGAAAGTGGAACTTTTTGAACGAGCACAACAAGTGCAAAGGTCCTCAACCCCAATTGCTGCCGTCCAGTCTTTTTCCAAAAAAGCTAGTGTTGCAGTAATCGCGATCGGCTGTACAGTCATTGTGGGTTGGATATTCGATCTGCAACTCTTAAAGAGCATTGTGCCCGGACTGGTGACCATGAAAGCCAATACTGCGGTCTGCTTTATTTTAGGTGGCTGTTCTCTGTTCATCCAACAGCGGCGGCGTGCCGAATTAACAGCAAGAAAGCATCAAAAAATTACTAATATTTTAATTTATAGCTGTTCATTTTTAATTATATTAATTAGCCTCTTAACCCTAGTTCAATATAGCTTTAATTTAGACTTAGGCATCGACCAACTGCTATTTAAAGAGAGCTACACCTTGGCAAGCCCCCGCACACCAGGACGCATGGCGCCGAATACTGCTGCTGCTTTTTTATTGCTGGGAACAGCCCTGCTGCTGCTGTCAGAACGCCGCCCTAAATACCTGCGGGTTCAAATATTAAGCTGTTGTGCATTTTTAACTGCATTTCTGGGTTTGATAGGCTACATCTACGGCAAAGCTTTATTTTACCAAATTGGCGATAACACAGGAATGGCTTTGCACACGTCCGCAGCATTTATGTTGCTGAGCTTCGGCATTTTATTTACCAGTCCAGACCGAGGATTGATAGCAGTAATGGCGAGCGATCGCGCGGGCGGCATCATGGCGAGGCGCTTGTTGCCGCAGGCAATCATTATCCCGCCTTTAGTGGGTTATTTCATCATTTCGGGAGAGCGGTTACAAGCCTACACGCCGGAGGTAGGAATATCGCTGTTCAGCGTATTGAACGTGGTTATTTTTAGAGTTCTGATTTGGCAGAATGCAAAAACTCTCTGCACCGCCGACCGGAAGCGCTATCGAGCGGAACTGGAACTGATGAAAGCTAAATCAGACTTAGAAACTAAAGTTGAGAAACGGACTCTCCAACTGCAAATCGCCAACGATCAATTGCAGGAGCAAATTCTCGACACTCAAACAACAAAGCAGGCGCTCCAAAACAACTACAACCTGTTGCTGACCGTCATCAACAGTACGCCAACAGCCCTATTTGTCAAAGATATTCAGGGTCGTTACATAATGCTCAACGCTGCGGGAGCCAGTATAATTGGCAAGTCTGTAGACGACATTATCGGCAGAGATGACAGCGAGTTATTTCCGCCGGAAATTGCCGACAATATTAGGAAAACAGATCGCCCAATCATGACAGCGGGAAAAACGCAAGCGATCGAAGAAGAACTGCCAGTTAAAGGAAATTTGCGGACATTTCTTTCTACAAAAAGCGCTTACCGGGACGGGCAAGGAAATATCATCGGTATAGTTAGCATCGCGCGGGATATTACCGAGCGCAAACAAGCCGAAATCGCCAATAGAAGTCTGGCAGCAATTCTGGAAGCAACGCCGGATTTTGTAGGTATCTGCGACCTCGAAGGACGCCCAGTTTACATCAACAAAGCAGGCAGAAAAATGGTGGGTATAGAGGAAAACGAAGATATATCCAACCTACAAGTTGCAGAATTCACGCCAGCGTCAGGCCGCAGCAATTTGAATCAAGCGATCGCCACCGCTGTTTCCGGGGGCTTTTGGAGCGGAGAAACAACCTTCCTGTCAACATCAGGACTCGAAATTCCCGTCAGCCAAGTCCTCATCTCCCACTCCGCACCGGACGGCAAACTCGCATACATTTCGACGATCGCCCGCGACATCAGCGATCGCAAAGAAGCTGAACAAGCGCTCCAACTGTCTCAAGCTCGTTTCGCCGGCATTTTAGAAATTGCCGACGACGCGATTATTTCTGTCGATGCCAACCAAAAAATTATCCTGTTCAACCAAGGTGCAGAACGGATTTTCAGGTGGACTGCTGCGGAGGCGATCGGGCAATCCCTGAGCCTGCTGTTGCCCGAAGCTTTTGTCGCCCCTGACAGCCACCTCGTCAGCAATTTCGACGACAACGTTAAACAAGCCCGAAAAATGGGCAACCGCAAAGAAATTTTCGCCCGCCGCCGAGACGGTACGGAATTCCCCGCCGAAGCTTCTATTTCCAAACTCGAAGTTGCAGGCGAAATCATATTCACAGCAATTTTGCGCGACGTGACAGCCAGCCGAGATGCCGAAGAATTTGTGCGTTTGAGCGAGGAAAGATACCGGTCGCTGGCAATGGCCACCGCGCAACTGGTATGGACGACAGACGGCCAGGGAAAGCCGATCGCACCGATCGACTGGATGGCATATACAGGTCAAAGTTTGGAGGAAGCTACAGACAACTGGGTTGCGGCAATTCACCCAGACGATCGCCCGATCACGGCGCAAGCTTGGATGCGCGCAGTAGAAGCCAAAAGTCTCTACGAAGTCGAGCACCGTTTGCGGGCAGCAGACGGTAGCTACAGACACTTCTGGGTGCGGGGCGTCCCCATTTTGGCAGCCGACGGCAGCATTCGCGAATGGGTGGGAACTCACACCGACATTAGCGATCGAGTCCAAGTTTTGGAAGCACTCAAGCAGTCCGAAGGACAGTATCGAGTGCAAGCAGCCCAGCTCGAAAAAGCTGTCCGCGAGTTGCACCAAACTCAAACTCAACTAATCCAAACCGAAAAAATCTCTTCTCTCGGGCAGCTAGTCGCCGGCGTCGCCCACGAAATTAACAATCCGATTAACTTCATCTACGGCAACATTACCCACGCCAGCGAATACGCCACAGACTTGCTCGGTTTGCTCCACCTTTACCAGGAAAAATACCCCAATCCCGTCCCGGAAATTTTAGAAGCAGCCGAAGATATTGAAATCGATTTCTTAATGGAAGATTTTGGGAAGGTTTTGGAATCAATGAAAGTAGGCGCCGATCGCATCCGCGACTTAGTTGTATCCTTGCGCAACTTTTCCAGACTCGACGAATCGCAGATGAAGCTGGTTGACATTCACGAAGGAATTGAAAGCACTTTGGTAATTTTGCAGCATCGGATCAAAGGTAATGTACTTCGTCCCGCTATTGAGATTATCAAAGAATACGGCAACTTACCCCAAGTTGAGTGCTATGTAGGTCAGCTAAATCAAGTATTTATGAATCTTTTAGCAAATGCGATCGACGCCATCGAAGATTACAACAGCAAGCGTTCTTCACAAGAAATATCTTCTATTCCCAACAGAATTCGGATTAGCACCAGTGCGAATTCAGACACAGTAACAATTCGGATTGCCGACAACGGGATGGGAATCAGTCAAGAAGTTATTCACAAGTTGTTCGATCCATTTTATACTACTAAACCCGTCGGCAAAGGCACGGGCTTGGGACTGTCAATCAGCTATCAGATTATAGTTGAAAAACATCGAGGCAAAGTGCAGTGTATTTCCGCGCCCGGGGAAGGTGCAGAGGGGAGCATCCCGCTTTTTAACTAAGCATAACTACTCATTTTAATCTCATTATTTAAATACGCACATCTTAGTCTTAAAATTTGAGGCACGTTTTTTTCTTTCCACTGTGCACC
>JACJNY010000011.1 GCA_014695295.1 Microcoleus sp. FACHB-61
TGTTCATTTAAGGAGTGGATAGGTTTTATTTTTCACCCTTATTCTCTCCCGGCGCGGTGGCTCTAGTTCTTCTTTGGCCACCGTTCTCATCTTTATTTAGTCTAAACTACAGTAATTGCGTTTGCAGTTTTATCGAACCTGCCGCCTTCGCTGCATGGCTTTTGCGGCACCACCAGGGAGATAAAACTGCGCAAAATGAAGCGGTGCAAGCGCTTGCCGACGCGATCGAACTCTCCCAGATTCAGCGGGATTCGGTGACCATCGGGAAGTCTCCGGCGGAATTTGTTAAGCTCGATCGCCCGTCCTAATCGACGCTCCGGCACTGGATTTGTCGTTCCTTAAATAAGTGTTTTGCAAACTGATAAAGCTCTATGTCTAGTAGATTTTGTTGGGCAATTAAATGTAAGGTTTCCTGATCGATACAAGAACTTTTCGGTTTGTTTACCCCTACATTTTCTGCGACAATTTGAACTTGCGACAAACCCAGGTATTTGCTGAAAATTTCTAAACTTTCAGCAAACCGATCTTGAATGCCAAAAGTATAATAGTGAATTAGGTTGTATTTAGCTTGTTCTAACATCTTAGAGGAACAATTACCGTAAGGGACTTTCCAGCCGACTCCCGATAGCATTCTCACCTGCAAATTATCAAATTGTATTGATTGTTTACAAGAAATTAGATAGTCAAGGCTATGTTCCGTTCTGCCGAATATGTGGTAGTAAAAAGAGATGACTCGCTCTATTGGTTCGCGCAAGAGCGTGATATAATGGAAATTATTGACAGGCAATAAACTATGAATCCCAAAAGGTTTATGCCCACTAATGACTCTCAGTTTCACCCAACTATTAAATTTTTGATTATTTATTGCAGGAAGATATCGAAAATAACCTCTCAGTTCATTAAGTAGTTCATCTGCATTTTTTGTCGTTACCGTTGGATCGTCATAAAACATAAATACAGCATTTTCACCATACTGTTGCATGAGAATATGACGCACCGATGTCCCTGCTGTCTTGGGAATATGCGTAAAAATGATTAATTTTTTCTGGATATCTTTAGCAATTTTTTTGGTAGCTTCCATTCTTTATTATCTCCTTTCAAGTATGAGAGGTCGGGCAACTAAGTCAACGAGGAATTTTAAGGAGGCGTTGCTGAATACAGGTATGAATTCAAGATTTCCCAATTGCTATAAACCAACTATGATGAGTTTTGTAACATCAAGCGAAAAGTTGATTCATAGCCTGAATCAGAAACGCCGTTTTGTTTGTTGTGAAACGTAATTTTGCCAATAAAACTCAGCCGGAAGTGTTTGAGCATTTAAACTAAATAAGTGATGTACGATTGTTCATCCATCACAATTAATGTTTTTTCCAATCCTCTCAATAAAAGGCAATAATAAACCAAGTCCAGTGAACAAAGGTTTGCAAGTCCATAAGCTATCTCAATCGGTTCTATGCCTAAGTATAGGAAGCAAATGTGATCCAAATGTGAGTAACAGAAATCAGTCGCTCACTTTTCCCTCACATTCATCAATGACTCTAGAAACAAGACGAAACAACAGAGAAGCTATTGGCTTGACAAGAAACGTTATGACTGCAACAAATGTAGAAAAATTAGTAGAACACTCTTGGCATCACCTCTCTGTCGAGAAAGTGGCTCGGCTTTTAGATACTGACCTGGAAATAGGTCTATCTTCCGACGTGTCAGCGGAACGGCGCGAGATCCTCGGTCCCAATCAACTAACGGCTCAGAAGCAGCAAAGTCCCTGGTTGCGATTTTTACAGCAACTGAATCAGCCGCTAATCTACATTTTGTTAGCTGCTGGGATAGTGACAGCATTTCTGAAAGAGTGGATTGATTCAGGGGTAATTTTTGGGGTTGCTCTGACGAATGCCACCATTGGTTTCGTTCAAGAGTCAAAGGCAGAGAATGCGATCGCCGCTTTAGCAAAATCTGTTGCAACTGAGGCAACCATTCTCCGCAACGGTCAAAAGCAAGTGGTTTCATCCAGCGAACTGGTTCCTGGCGATCTCGTCTTGCTGTCTTCTGGGGATAAAGTGTCTGCAGATCTGCGGCTGATCGAAGTCCGTGACTTACAAGTCGATGAGTCAGCGTTAACGGGAGAATCTGTCGCGGTTGAGAAGCAATCCCAGGCGCTAGAGGCAGACGCTGCACTGGCCGATCGCACGAACATGGCGTATACCGGAAGCCTGGTAACGTTTGGACAGGGACGCGGACTCGTCGTCAGCATTGGTGACATGACCGAGACCGGACACATCTCCCAACTCATGCAGCAAAGTACCACACTGGAAACCCCACTGAGTCGCAAAATTGACAAATTTAGCACCACTTTGCTCTATGTCATTTTAGGTTTGGCTGCCTTCACCTTTGCTGCAGGCATTGCCCAGAGATTTTCTTGGGTTGAGGTGTTCAAGGCATCTGTGGCGCTTGCGGTCAGCGCAATTCCTGAAGGCTTACCCGCGATTTTAACGGTGACACTGGCGATCGGGGTTTCCCAAATGGCAAAGCAGCACGCCATTATTCGCAAACTTCCGGCAATTGAGACGCTGGGCAGCACCACCGTGATTTGTTCCGACAAAACCGGAACCTTGACAGAGAATCAAATGACTGTTCAAGAGATCGATGCCGGTGGAAAGCGATATCGGGTTAGCGGTGGAGGATATGCACCAGACGGGAAAATTTTTGTAAATGGACACCCCGTTGACTTGGCGAAGGCACCTGCTTTATATGAATGCCTGCAAGCAGGATTGTTGTGCAACGATTCTTATCTAGACGTGGAAGACGGGAACTGGACTGTAATCGGTAGTCCAACGGAAGGGGCGCTGGTTGCGGTAGCCCAAAAAGCGGGGTTAATTACTGAGAAACTGGAGGAAGCGCTTTCCCGGCTCGATACACAGCCGTTTGAATCTCAGTTTCAATACATGGCAACCTTACATGACGATCGTCCACAACGGTTGATTTATGTCAAGGGTTCAATTGAGGCAATTCTCAAGCGGTGTCGCCAGATGCTTGATGAAGAGGGAAAGGCGATCGCCCTCAACCCCGCGCCGATCAAGCAAACCGTGGACAGAATGGCGAAAAAAGGGTTGCGAGTTCTGGCACTTGCCAAGAAAGTTGTACCCGCTTCTCAATCTTCAATTGAGCATTCTGATATTGAGCAAGGGTTAACTTTTGTGGGTCTGCAAGGCATGATCGACCCGCCTCGCCCCGAAGCGATTCAAGCGATTCAAGCCTGTCGGTCTGCGGGAATTCAGGTCAAGATGATTACGGGCGACCATGCCAAAACAGCAGCAGCAATCGCGCACCAAATGGGACTAAATCAAACCCAAGAGGCTCCCGTTTTTACCGGTCAAGAACTCGCTCAAATGAATCAGCAGCAATTAGCCAATGCTGTCGAACAAAGCTGTGTATTTGCTCGTGTCGCACCAGAGCAAAAGCTCCGCATTGTCGAAGCACTTCAGTCTAAGGGCGAGATTGTGGCGATGACTGGAGATGGGGTTAACGATGCTCCTGCCCTGAAGCAAGCTGACATTGGGATAGCGATGGGTATCACGGGCACTGAAGTCACAAAAGAAGCAGCAGATATGATTCTGACGGATGACAACTTTGCTTCGATCGAGAAAGCAGTTAAGGAAGGGCGCACGGTTTATAAGAATCTGCTGCGGGCGATCGCCTTCATCCTGCCCGTGAATGGTGGAGAGTCCATGACCATCTTGATTGCCGTACTTCTGGCAACCCCACTACCAATTTTGCCAGTACAAATTCTCTGGCTGAATATGGTCAGTTCAGTTGCGTTGAGCTTACCGTTGGCATTTGAGCCGCCCTCTCCCAATGTCATGCAACAGCCGCCTCGACCTGCCAATGAACCGCTTCTGTCTCGCAGGCTGACCGCTCGGATTCTGACAGTTTCGGTATTTAACTGGATTGTGATCTTTGGGATGTTTGAATGGATCGTCCAAACCACAGGCAATGAAGCTCTAGCCCGGACGATGGCAATTCAAGCATTGGTTGCGGCCGAAGCTTTTTACCTATTAAGCATCAGTCGCTTCGTTCCGGCGATGGTCGCCAAACTACGCGGTAAAGATGAATCAGTTGGCTATGCTGTGGCGATCGGCATTGGGGCTATTTTCATTCTCCAATTCCTGTTTAGCCAATGGGGCATTATGAATCAGTTATTCGACACTGAAGCTTTGAGCGCAATCCAAGGCTTAATTTGTATCGGATTCGGACTGCCCATGATTGCTTTGTCAGCTTTGCTAAAGCGTTTTGCACCTCTGAACTAAGTAGTTTTTGTGATGAGGCCATTCAAAGCGGCTTTACAGACTATTTACCAATTTTGTAGCGTTAAATATTGAATATTTCTCATGAATTACCAAAACCTCAAACGTGCTAGCGGCCTATTTACTAATCATCGAAACGCAGAGCAGGCGCTAGTTGAGCTAAAAAGCAGGGGCTTCCCCATGCACAAGATTTCAGTGATTGCTAAACCTTCTGACAATGATGATTTGGACTCTCTGGGCGTGCAGCAAGTTTTAATCACAAGAGCAGCAGGCGCACAAGTAGGCGCAATCTTAGGCAGCATACGACTAGGTTCAGTAGCCTTAATTGTTGGACTCAGCAGCCTGCTAATTCCCGGTATTGGCCCGGCATTAGCGGTGGAAAGCATTTTAGCAACTTTCTTTGGAAGTGGGATTGCTGCAACTGCTGGTGGTCTATATGGCGCACTTCAAGGATGGTTGGTGCCAGAAGAACAAGCAAGAATTTACAACGACAGATTTAACCAGGGAGATTATTTGATCGTCATTGAGGCAAGAAAAAATGAGATCGTGATTGCTGAACCTGTCCTTAAACGTTGGGAGATTCTGACGTGGCGTGTCTATGATGCTACATAAATTCAAGGTAAGAAAGGACGAGGGAGCATCTCAATGAAAGCAGCCAAGCTAGAAATTGGAGTTGCGAGCTAGGAGCCAGGAAGAAAGAGGAAGAAGGAAGAAGGAAGGAGCCAGAAGAAGTGTTTTTACAAATATGAGATGCTCCCAAAGTGTGAAGTTTTACGCTCAGTATCAGATTGTTGCTTTTTTAAGGCAGTTTGGACTCAACAGGAGGTAATGACATGGCAGCGATATCAGATTGTTGTCTTGGTGAGGTAGTTTGGTAACAATAGCTCAGGACTATCGCCCAACAACCCAGAAATCCTGTTTCAGCTTCATCAGCATTCATCCAAATACACCACATAAATTGCAGTTACGCCTACAGCAGAGTGAACCGTCTCCTGTAGACTAAAACCGTAGTTAATCTGTCAATTTCTGTGAGGAAAACGAGTTTATGACCGGAATATCGGCGATCGAGTCGATTGTAGCGCAAGCACCTCCCTTGGGCAGCGATCCTGCTACAAATAGCCAAACGGCAGCAGCCATTCCTGAATTGGTCATCATCTTGATCATTCTGCTGCTGATTGCAACTTTTGTTGCACTCGTAACCCAACGGTTGCGAATTCCCTATGTGACGGGCTTAGTGTTAGCAGGCTTGCCCATTACGGAGCTCTTGTCGCGTCGAATTGGTTTAGACCCATCTTTAGTATTAAATCTTTTTCTACCCATTCTGATTTTTGAAGCAGCTATCAATACGGATATCAGCCGTCTCCGCAGCACCTTTAAGCCGATCGCCCTGCTGGCTGGTCCAGGCTCGATCTTTTCCTCAGCAATTATCGCTGTTCTGGTTAAATTTGGGCTAGGGCTAGACTGGATTCCGGCATTGCTGATCGGAGTCATTCTGGCAAACACTGATACTGTCTCGATGATCGCGGTTTTTAAAGAGATCCGTGTACCTTCCCGGCTATCCACCATCGTGGAAGGAGAAACTCTGTTCAATGATGCGGCTGCCCTGGTTTCATTCAATTTGATTCTAGTCGTTTATGCTACAGGTTCTCTTACCGTCGTGGGAGGACTTAAGGAACTGCTCGTGGTTGCCTTGGGTGGGGGACTCGTGGGTGTCATCTTAGGTTACTTGAGTCTGCCAATATTTGTTCGATTAAATGACCCGTTGAGTAGTCTCTTGCTGACCGTTGCGCTGGCGTTAGGAACATTCCAAATCGGGCAATTTTTTGGGGTATCCGGTGCGGTGGCTGTGGTGATCGCCGGACTTATTTTTGGCAATCTGGGTCTTTCTCGCAGTACCTCAGCCTCGGATCGAATTACGCTACTCAGCTTCTGGGAGTACGCTGGTTTTGGGGTCAATACATTTATTTTTCTGCTGATCGGCATTGAGATTAACCCGCTCACGCTGTGGAGAATTTTGCCATCCATTCTGTTCGTCATTTTGGCGTATCAACTGGGACGGATTCTCTCGGTCTATCTGTTGTTAGCGGGGCTGCGGTGGTTCGATCGGCCGATTCCCCTGCGCTGGCAGCACGTTCTGTTTCTGGGAAACATCAAAGGCTCACTCTCGATGGCACTGGCGCTTAGTATTCCTCTGGCATTGACAGGACGAGATAACATCATTGCGCTGGTTTTCGGTGCAGTTTTATTCTCCCTGGTAGGACAGGGATTAAGTTTACCCTGGCTGGTAAAACGGTTACAAATCAGCCGTGTTTCTGATGTAATGCAGGAAGCTGGGCAGTTACAGATTCAGTTAATTGCTTCCAAAGCGGCTCAAGATGAGCTAGATAGTTTGCTGAAAGCAGGCGTGTTGCCGAAGGCAGTTTACGAGGAGTTATGGGCATCGTATCAAGCACGAGTAGCACAGTCTGAGCGAGTGCTGCGCGATCTCTACAATCAACATCGAGCAGGGCAACTAGAGGGCGATCGCAGCGGGCTAGATACGATTCGGCGGCGATTGCTTCTAGCAGAAAAAGGAGCAGTTAGCGATGCCCTCCGCAAGCGAATTGTCCCAGAGGATCTGGTTCATCCTTACATCAAAGATTTGGATGAGAAACTTCTAACGTTGGCAGATGACTAGCGCGAATGCCGAGGTAATCAATCATCTGGTGAACTAGCTCTGGACGGGTGACGACCAAGATGGTAGAGCCTGCTTCAAGAACAGTATTGCCGTTCGGAATCTCCAGATTGGCGCACGCATGGGATTGATAACCAATAATCAGCGAACCTTTTGGAAAACGAGGGTCTTGAGCAATTTGAGCAACGGTGCGACCTGCCACCTTGCAATCGCCTGGAACTGGCAGCTTTAGTACCTCGACTTGCCCGTGTTCAAAGTGCATCATCGACTCGATTTGGGGATATTCAATCGCATTCGCCATTGATGCAACTGCCAAATCAATAGTGCTGATGATGTGACTGGCTCCGGCTAGTCGATAGGCTTCCAGGAATTCGCGATCGCGCATTCGCACCACAATATGGGAAATGCCATAGCTCCTGGATAGGGTGATCAGCGCTAAATTCAGTGCATCATCCCTGAGTGCTGCAACGACTGCGTTTGCTTGTTTAATTCCCGCTTCCAGAAGAACCGTTGTACTCACCGCACTGCCTTCAAATGCCATCACTCCGATTTTTTCACGAGCAAAGCGACAGGCAAGCGGGTCGGCATCGATGATTGCAACCGTATGACCGAGTTTTAATAGCTGCTGCGCTAAACCCAGACCCATCATTCCTGCTCCACCAATTAATACGTACATGACTATTTGTCACCCCAAGAATGAACGTTACAGATTTATCCCTATGAGTGAGATTGTTTTGGGTTTCTATCAGTTTAATCTGCTTGTGGGGTGGCTTTTACTGGGCTTACTTATTACCTGTTCCACGCTTAGTTTAATCTGGTTGTGAGGTTGGCATGGGAGCCAGCCCCTCAAGAGATTTTCCTCAGTTAGGTGCGCAGCGGGAACCCTACATAATCTTAGGCACTTTAAAAAACTCCCCATCGCGATCGGGAGCTCCCTCCAAAATACTTTCTCCTTTAGCAAAAGGTTGCAAATCGTCCGATCGCATCACATTACTAACATCGATCGCCCGCGTTGTCGGCTGCACCTTACTCGTATCCAGTTCGCTCAACTGCTCAAAATAATCCAAAATACCGTTCATTTGACTGGTGAACTGCTCTTCTTCTTCAGGCGTTAATTCTAATCGAGCTAAATTCGCTACTTTCCGAACTTCTTCTCTGTCAATCATAAAAATCTGTAATTCGGAATTGGTGATTAATGTTTAGTTGTGATTTGTGAGTTTTAAGTGAAAGGGTTTTCAATTTCCCCCTCAACACTTAAAACCACAACTTTCTGTTTACCCAATCAGGCTTCTTCTAGCTAACAACCGAGGTTAAAAATACACATCAATCTGTGCTCTACCCGTCGTCTTCAGCCAATTTTGCACCTCAATGTAATTGTTCGGGGCCAAGCGAATAGCCTCCTTCCAATAATCCGCCGCTTTATCAAACAGCCCGTCCGCCGCTTCAAGATTGCCAGCTTCCTTTTCTTTTTCCCCTTGATAGTGGTAAATCACAGCAATATTATTCAGCGCCTGCGGCATTCTCGGATTGAGTTCCAGGGCTTCGCTGTAATATTCCAAACCTTTATCGTGTTCGCCGTTGCTAGTATGGATCAGCCCCATATTGTACAAGACATAACTGCGATCGTAAGGATCTTCCTCCAGCTTCAGCGCTTCATGATAATTTTCCAGCGCTTCAGCATATTCGCCATCTGCTTGAGCTGACATACCATCCCGGTAATAAGCAAAAGCTTCCTTCGCCTGCTTTTTGGCCGGCATAATCTTCAGGATGATATCAGCCATTACCGTGAAACTTTTGTCAATAAAGTTATCGTTGCGTTGAGTTCTTGGCATATGCGATTCTTTGGTTAGTGGCTAATCAGAAAAATTAGCCTGTAAAGTTTTGCTATTAATAATTGCGCAACTGTTTCAGTTGGCCGTTGTGTGGAGGGCGCTAACAAGTCTAGTCGATCGCAAGTGCGAACCCTAAAACACGCCCTTGGGTTTAACACCCGCGCAAGCTCTATCTATTTTATATAAGTCTTGCAAGACTTGCAAAAAAACCAGATTTCTTTAACCTCTCTCTCGCACTCTACACAAAACTTACAAAAACCCGCGCAGAAGGGAAAAGTTCTGCTGTAGGGTGCAGGAGCGATCCTCTTCGAGGGCTCCGCCAACGGGCGATCGCGCACCGTACCCTACTAACTGTACCCACAATCCCCCGCCGTTGACCCTTTTGGCAAACAAGCAAATAGTCTGCCCGAGAGAAATTCAATCACAAAGTTTTATTAAGCTATCTGAGTTTAGCCAACACTTAAAAATTATTCGGCAAAACACTAGCAATATTTTGCCCCAAAGTCAAGGGCAGCTTCCAAAAAAATCAGAAACCACAGCGCCAAAAGCAGCTCTAATTCCCGCAATATATAATAAAAATAACCAGGTAATTTTCACAGAGAGAAACCTATGGCTCCGAATCCCACCATTATGCAAGCCGTCGAACAACTTGGCTACCGCGTTACGGTTGGAGACGTGGCGGCAAAAGCTGGATTAGATGTCAATTTTGCCCAGCGAGAACTGTTAACCCTCGCCTCCGAAGCAGGCGGCAACCTGCAAGTAGCAGAATCCGGCGACATTGCCTACCTATTTCCCAACAACTTTCGAGATATTTTGCGGAACAAATTTTGGCGCTTGCAGTTGCAGGAATGGTGGCAAAAAATCTGGCGAGTTTTATTTTACCTGATTCGGATATCTTTTGGCATAGTGCTGGTAGCTTCCATCCTCTTAATTTTTGTTGCTATCACTATTTTAATCTCCAGTTTACTCTCCAGCAGCGACAGCAATAACGGGGGAGGAGGAGACGGTGGCGGCGGGGGCGACAGCGGCGGCGGCTTTTCGTTTTTTCCCTACTTTTGGAACGACTTAACCTGGATATTTTACTGGAACCATGACGAACCTTACTACCAGCAGCAATCGCGCTTAACTGGCCAAAAACCCCAGATGAGTTTTCTGGAAGCAGTTTTCTCCTTTCTATTTGGAGACGGCAATCCCAATCACAATCTAGAAGAGCGCAAGTGGAGCGATATTGCCACCACAATTCGCAACAACCGAGGGGCCGTCGCCGCCGAACAAATTGCCCCATATCTCGAAAATCTCGGACAGGGATACGCCCGAGAATACGAACAATATATGCTACCGACTCTCGCCCGTTTTGACGGCCGCCCCGAAGTCAGTCCAGAAGGGCAAATAGTCTACCATTTTCCGCAATTGCAAACCACAGCCACCGAGAGAAATTCTGAGCCAGTAGCAGCTTATTTGCGAGAAATGCTGTGGCGTTTCAGCAACGCCAGTTCCGGTCAAATCCTGCTCGCAGCAGGGTTAGGAGCCGTCAATCTTGTCGGTGCGTTAGTTTTGGGGAATCTATTAACTAATAGTGCGATCGTAGGTGAATTTATCGGTTTCGTCAGCGCTATTTATCCAATGCTCCTGATTTACGGCGTCGGATTTCTCGCAATTCCTTTAATTCGCTACTTCTGGATTCAGTGGAAAAATAGCCGGATAGAGGCGCGCAATCAAAAGCGTCAAAAGCGAGCAATGTTATTAAACGAACCCGATGCCAACTTGCTCCAAAAGCTGGCCTACGCCCGGGAATTTGCGGGAGAAAACGTTCTGACTGGAGAAGACTTAGCTTATACAACAGAAACCGAATTAACCCAACAAGAACTAGAACAGTCAGCAAAAATAGATGCCGAATGGCAGCGCAGGATCGATCGCTCGGACAACTTGTAATACTAATGACAAAAAACTGTTGTGTGTTGTTAAGTTAGGTTCCACTAAAATCTTGTACCATTTTCAAGAATAGGCAGAATGCCTGTTCCACAATAAAATATCTTTGTTGGGGAACGGGCTTTTAGCCGGTTGCTAAGAAGAATGGAAAATGTCAATATTTATTAATGTCATAATTTTTTATACTCCGAGTTTTTTTTAAATAACCTTAGGGCGTTTAAAAATTAAACAATTTTGGTCATACTTCGAGTCGTGATCCAGAGCCACGAGTTCCCACCCCTCCTCCCCCAAATGATTGACAAATAGATGCAGCGAGCCTTGTTTCCAATCTCGCTGTTCTTCACCGTTTACATATAAACTAATCAGCTTGTTTCCAAAAGGATACATATTCGCATCCACAAATAAATACTCCCACTTTTGCATAGCAATCCTTAATGTAGTTAGTAATGTAGTTAGTCATCAGTCATTAGTCATTAGTCATTAGTCATTCCCAATTCCCAATTCCCAATTCCCAATACCTCGGCTACGCGGTTCCTGCCCTTCGACTACGCGGTTCCTGAGCGTAGTCGAAGGGCCGTACAAGTTCCCAATTCCCAATTCCCTGTATTCACGACACGGAAGTCACGGATACAGGAATAGCTGTTTTTCCCTTCTTCCTTCCCCCTTCTTCCTTCTTCCTTCTTCCTTCTTCCTTCTTCCTTCCCCATTCCCAGCAGTTACTGCACTGCAATTCTAGCCAAAGTAGTACCCCGGTAATAGTGCAACAAAATCTGCTGGTAGCCGTATCCCTGCCTGGCCAAATTGTAGGCCCCCCACTGACTCATTCCTACGGCGTGACCGAAACCTTTGCCAGCAACTTGAAAACCGCTAGGAGCTTGGCCGCTGTTCCGGCCGCCCCCGTACTGAGGAATCACGGTAAAGCGGGTACTCCTCAAATTTAGAACCCGGCGTAAATCTGCGCCAGTCATGACCCTAGAACCGCCATCTCCAACTACTTTCATCTTCAAAACGCTGCCGTGAGCGGTAGTGCGTTCTGGCTTCATCGAGATCACATTACCCACGCCAGAAATCCTATTGCTGATTTGAGCCCGGGAAAAATTTTCTTTCCATTGGTAAACCGGCGCCCCTTGGTCAAAGTCAGGAACAGCACGCAGGTAAGGCAGAGGTTCTGTCCAAACATCCTCGACATTTTCCGTATGTCCCCCAGACGCAGAGTGGAAAGCGGCTAAAATAATTTGACCGTTGTAGGCCAGAACTTGACCGGCGGTTGCATCCACTGCGGAATAAGTCCCAGAAGATTCTGTTTGCAGTCCTTTGTAAACCTGCGAAGACTGAGTATTGTCCACGTCGTAAAGCTCGGTTTCGCTTTTGAGGCGCTGGTGGATAGCGTAGGAACGGGCGGCGACTGCTTGGGCTTTCAAAGCCTCAATAGGCCAATTGCCACTCATTTCGGCGCCGAGAACGCTGTAGAGATATTGTTCGATATCGACGTAGTTGACGGCCGTCAAGCCTCCTCTTTCGGGAACTAGAAGCGTGCGTCCCCGATACCAACGATCGCCAATCCAGACATAACCGTTCCCCGTCGGCTCGATCCAAACTTGGTTGGCGGCCCAGCGACCGATCGCCACTGTTCCCGATCGCAATTGAGCCGACTGAGAACTGTTTGCCGACAGTTCGCCCAAATTGCGCCCGCTACCGTCCCGGATTGCAGCCTTTGTAGAACTGCCGACTTTTATCTGACTTGCCCCGTCTTGTACCGCAACTCGCAATATCAGCGCGGCCTGTGCTGGGGCTACCATTACCAGCCAAAACAACAACGAAATCCAAAAGTAGCGTTTTTTTAATGTCGAAAGAACGGAAACAAAGAATACTCCTGACTGCATTTGAAAATTTTCCTTTTATGCTGTATGAGTTTGACAAGTTTTAAGGGGAAGCTGCGCTTCGGGCAAAAGGAAGAGGAACGGAAGAAAGAAAACGTTAGAATTGGGTTTGGCACTCTGTGCGCTTGTCGAAAATGATTTTAGCAACTAGATCCTCACAGGAACAGCGATTTATCCCAGTTCCTGGCTGCGACTATTTCCTGTATGTCGGATTCGCCGCACTCTGGATATATGTAACATATTTTTTAAGACTTAATTGAGGTGATTTGACTCTTGCAGATTACATTTCTCGGAACTAGCTCCGGCGTCCCCACGCGATCGCGCAACGTTTCCAGCATCGCCCTCCGCCTGCCCCAGCGAGCGGAACTCTGGCTGTTTGACTGCGGCGAAGGAACTCAGCACCAGTTTCTCCGCAGCGATCTCAAAGTCAGCCAACTAAGCCGT
The DNA here is from genome assembly GCA_014695295.1 of Microcoleus sp. FACHB-61. GTDB lineage: Bacteria > Cyanobacteriota > Cyanobacteriia > Cyanobacteriales > Microcoleaceae > Microcoleus. The sequence continues at coordinate 13,061 of JACJNY010000011.1, forward strand.
ATTTTCATCACTCACCTGCACGGCGACCATATTTTCGGCTTAATGGGTTTGCTGGCTAGCTGCGGTTTGGCGGGGAATGTCAAGCGCATCGATCTTTACGGGCCTCCGGGACTTGAAGAATATTTGCAAGCTGGCGTTCGCTATTCTCAAACTCATTTTTCTTACCCGGTTAAGGTGCACAAAATTCACGAGGGAGTCATCTATGAAGATGACGAATATATTGTTAGCTGCGGCCCTTTGAAGCACCGAGTTACTGCTTTTGGTTATCGAGTAACTGAGAAAGACCGTCCGGGACATTTTGATGTAGAAAAAGCGAAGGCTGCGGGCATTCCTTCTGGGCCAATTTACGGCGAGTTAAAACAAGGAAAGACGGTAAAGTTAGAGGACGGGCGACAGTTTAAAGGTACTGATTTTTGCGGCCCGGATCAAATCGGGCGCAAGTTTGTGTATTGTACGGACACGGTTTTTTGTGACGGGGCGGTGGAATTGGCGAAGGATGCTGATTTGTTGGTGCACGAAGCTACTTTTGCTCATCAAGATGCTCAAATGGCCTTCGATCGCCTGCATTCAACTTCGACAATGGCGGCTCAAGTGGCTTCGATCGCTGGGGCGAAACAGCTAATTATGACGCATTTTAGCCCGCGTTACGCTCCGGGGAATGCGATCGTCCTGGATGATTTGCTCAAGGAAGCGCAGGCAATTTTTCCGAATACGAAAATGGCCTATGACTTTTTGACTTACGAAGTGCCCAGACCTGTTTAAAACTAGGGTTAATCGGGCCTGAGATGTGACAGCATTTTCAATAAGGGCGATCGGGGCGGGCAAGATGCCCACCCCACAATAAAATTTTAAATATCACTGACATTGATAATAATACCAGTGTCAACTATATTAAACACAAATATTTATTAAAAAATCAACCATGACATTTGAAATTGGACTATTAGGAAAGCTAGCACCAGCAATGGCTAAACTGGCAGAAATAGGATTCAAAGAAGCTATGAAAAAATTGAATCCTAGCGATTTTGAAAAAGCTTGTATTTGTGCGCTCAAAGCTGCCGATAAAAATAAATTATTCTCTGCTTGCGAACAGGGTGTAGTCGAAGATTTTCTTAAAAGTTTCTTGACCGGGGCAGCACTTCCAGAACTCCTGAAACCTTTCAACGACCAAGAAAAGCCTCAAGTTGACTTTTTAGTTGCAGCTTTTAATGCGACAGTCCCAGAACACAAGAAAATTCAAGGCAGATTCGCTCCCGAAAGACTGCATGATTGGTTGGAGGTTTTTGCTGAAACCTATTTCCATAAAACAAGCAGTTATTTAAGGTTTAAAGTTGCCAAAACAGACTATTTGAAGCAACTGGCTAACTGGTTTGATGATGTTAAGTTTGCTGGCATTGCAGTCGAAGGTCAGGAAATCGAAAAATCGGAAAAATTGGCTCAGATTTTTGTAATGCCAGATGTCTTGGAAGAGGAAAAGGTAAATATTTATAGTCTCGTCCAAGAATTGGGAGAAGGCAAAAACCTGCAACAGATGCAAAGAGAAACTCGCTCTGGTAGAAAGTTTTTAGCATCACAATTATTGAATCAAAATCAATCAAATAAATTTGTGTTGCTGGGCGCTCCTGGTTCTGGCAAGACAACTTTACTGAGCTTTTTTGCGGTGATGTTGGCTCAGGATTATCCCGAAAAAATCGGCTTGCCTTCTGGGAGAGATTGCTTGCCGATTTTGATTAGAATTCGGGATTTTGCTAGGCTTTCAGATATCAATCTCCTCGACTATGCCAGCCAGTTTGCCGAGAAAACTATGTCCGTGAAACCGCTGCCCGAAGGCTTCTTTGAGTATTGGCTGGCCGACGGTAGGGCGATGATTTTGTTGGATGGATTGGATGAGGTTGTGGAAGAATCCAAGCGCTATGAGGTGGTGCAGCAAATTGAGAATTTTTTGGGGCAGTATCATCACAATCTGGCAATTATTACTTCTCGCCCTGCTGGTTACAAACGCGATTTTTTTAATACTTCGGAGTTTGAACACTATCAGTTACAACTGTTTGACGATGCTAAGGTTGATGAGTTTATTAATCGCTGGTATGACAGTCGCGTTCCAGATGTGGCGGAAGCTCAACGTCGCAAAGATAGCATTAAAAAAGCTCTGGATGAAAATGACCGCATTAAATTGTTGGCGAGAAATCCGCTATTGCTGACAATCATTGCTTTGATTCACCGCTATCAAGCGGTACTGCCGAGGGCACGCCACAAGCTTTATGAAAAAGCTGTGGAGACACTGTTAAAGAATTGGGATGCTAACAAAAACATGACAGAGAAGTCGGTATTTAAATGTTTAGATGCAGACGACTTACGGCGGCTGATGGAAATTCTCGCCTATTGGATTCACACTCAGGGTAGTACGGATAAGCCTGAAGGCGGGACGCTGATTGTCAAGGAGGATTTGTTAGACCAGTTAACTCTGAATATTAAAACCAAAAAACAGGTTGAACGGTTCCAGGCAAAAGAGGAAGCTAAACGATTTGTTGATTTTATTCAACAGCGGACGGGATTGCTCAACGAACAAGGACAAGATTTGTACGCTTTTGTACACAAGACTTTTCAAGAATATTTGTGCGCTCAGGAAATCGGCTATCAGGCAGATGATGACGATGATTTTGAGATTGTTCTCAAGCATATTCGAGAGCATTTGCATGACCCCCACTGGCGGGAAGTGTTGCTGTTGTTGATTGCTCAACAAAAACCGAAGAAAGCGGCGAAAGCGATGCGGGCAATTTTGGCTGCGAATAGCGAGCATGAGGAATGGTTGCACCGCGATTTATTTTTTGCTGGCAGTTGTCTTGCTGAAAATATTAAAGAGTTAAAGGTGGCAGATTCCAGTCTAACTGTGGAGATTTTGGAGAAGTTGGTTGAGTTGGAAGTAAGGGATGAGGCACTGGTTGGTGAGAGGGTTCGCTCTCAGGTTTTTCAAATCCTTTGCAGTATGAATGAGACTGAGTTTGAGGCGCAAACTTTGCAACTTTTGAAAGCAAGGGGCGTTGGTGAAAATCGATTGTGGGGATATCAAGCAGCATTAGGGGAAAAAGAAGCCGTCATCAGTTCCCTGTTGCCATGTCTGGAATATCGAGATTATATGGTGCCTTACTTGGCAGCATCTGCCTTGGGCAACTTGGGAAATGCTTCAGAATCCGTCATCAGTGCCTTGCTGCTACGTCTCGAACATGGGGATAACTGGGTGCGTTACTGGGCAGCATCTGCCTTGGGCAACTTGGGGAATGCTTCAGAAGCCGTCATCACTGCTTTGCTACTAGGTCTGGAAAATGGGGATAACTCAGTGCGTCTCTCGGCAGCATCTGCCTTGGGCAACTTGGGGAATGCTTCAGAAGCCGTCATCAATGCTCTGCTACTACGTCTGGAAAATAGGGATAACTCAGTGCGTTACTTGGCAGCATCTGCCTTGGGCAAGTTGGGAAATGCTTCAGAAACCGTCATCAATGCTCTGCTACTACGTCTGGAAGATGAGGATAACTCAGTGCGTAGTGAGGCAGCAGAGACCTTGGGCAAGTTGGGAAATGCTTCAGAAACCGTCATCAATGCTCTGCTACTACGTCTGGAAGATGAGGATAACTCAGTGCGTAGTGAGGCAGCATCTGCCTTGGGCAAGCTGGGAAATGCTTCAGCAGCCGTCATCAATGCTCTGCTACTACATCTGGAAAATCGGGATAACTCGATGCGTCGTGAGGCAGCATCTGCCTTGGGCAACTTGGGAAATGCTTCAGAATCCGTCATCAATGCTCTGCTACTAAGTCTGGAAGATGAAGATAAGTTAGTGCGTTACTTGGCAGCATCTGCCTTGGGCAACTTGGGAAATGCTTCAGAAGCCGTCATCAATTCTCTGCTACTAAGTCTGGAAGATGAGGATGAGCAGGTGCGTCTCTCGGCAGCATTTGCCTTGGGCAACTTGGGAAATGCTTCAGAAGCCGTCATCAATGCTCTACTACTAAGTCTGGAAGATGAGGATGAGCAGGTGCGTAGGTCGGCAGCATTTGCCTTGGGCAAGTTGGGAAATGCTTCAGAAACTGTCATCAGTGCTCTGCTACTAAGTCTGGAAGATGGGGATGACGGGGTGCGTCATCAGGCAGCATCTGCCTTGGGTAAGTTGGGTCTGAAATCTAGTGAGGTTTTGCCTGCTGTCGTGCAATGGATCGATCGCCATCAGGATACAGAATATGTCGGCTCAGATATTGATCTGTTGTGGGATTTGGTGGCGAGTGAGGGAAATCGATCGCCCGTGGGTTTTTAGAAGTATGTAGCTTTTGGGCGAGTAAAACCCGATCGCACTTCCGGAACTTTCACCAAAAATGCGGTCAGTCTGCTGTTTGACGATTAGGGCCCTCGATCCCCTTAATAAACCGGAACAGAGGTCAACTATTCAATCGAAAATCCAAAATCCAAAATCGAAAATCGATCGATTATTCAATCGAAAATCGAAAATCTAAAATCCAAAATCGGTCGATCAACCGCAGCCACGGCCGAGGAGAGCCAATGGTTGCTACAATCGGGGAGGGTATATGTTGTGGCTAACACTACAGCCCGTAACCCTGAAAGCTAATAGCTAAATTATTAAAAATCTGCCTCTCCTGCCATGTTTAAAAATCTGCTAGGCGATCCCAACGCGCGCAAACTTAGAAAATTTCAGCCTTGGGTAGCTGATATCAATATTTTGGAAGAAGACTTCCGCGCACTCTCAGACGACGGCCTCAGAGGAAAAACGGCCGAGTTTCAACAACGTCTGGCAAAAGCTAGATCTCTCAACGAAGAAAAAGAGATCCTAGACGAAATCTTGCCGGAAGCTTTTGCAGTGGTGCGGGAAGCGGGACAGCGGGTTTTGGGACTGCGCCACTTTGATGTGCAACTCCTCGGCGGCATCATCCTCCACAAAGGCCAAATTGCCGAAATGAAAACCGGTGAGGGCAAAACTTTGGTGGCGACGCTGCCGGCTTACCTCAACGCCCTCAACGGTAAAGGGGTACACATCATCACCGTCAACGATTATCTCGCAAGGCGGGATGCGGAATGGATGGGACAGGTGCACCGCTTCCTGGGATTGACTGTGGGACTGATTCAGCAAGGCATGGATCAGGTGGAACGAAAGAAAAATTATAACTGCGATATTACCTACGCGACTAACAGCGAAGTCGGCTTTGACTATTTGCGCGACAACATGGCTACTGTCATGGAAGATGTAGTGCAGCGTCCTTTTAATTTCTGCGTGATTGACGAGGTTGACTCGGTGCTGATTGATGAAGCACGGACGCCTCTGATTATTTCCGGCCAGGTGGAACGCCCCAGCGAGAAGTATATGCGGGCGGCTGAGGTAGCTGCTGCTCTGAGAAAGGAAAATGAAGAACATTACGAGGTTGACGAAAAGGCTCGGAATGTGCTGTTGACCGATGAAGGGTTTGGTGAAGCTGAGCGGTTGTTGGGCGTTACGGATCTGTACGACCCGGCTGACCCTTGGGCGCATTACATTTTTAATGCGATTAAGGCCAAGGAATTGTTTATTAAGGATATTAACTACATCGTCACTCCCGATCGCGAAGTGGTGATTGTGGATGAGTTTACCGGCAGGGTGATGCCGGGACGGCGCTGGAGTGACGGTTTGCACCAGGCGATCGAAGCCAAGGAACGGGCGGAAATTCAGCCGGAAACTCAGACGCTGGCGACGATTACTTATCAGAATTTCTTTTTGCTTTATCCGAAGCTGTCGGGGATGACTGGGACGGCGAAGACTGAGGAGACGGAGTTTGAGAAGATTTACAATCTGGAAGTGACGCTGATTCCCACTAACCGCATTACCAGCCGCACAGACCTTTCGGATATGGTTTACAAGGCAGAGGCCGGCAAGTGGAATGCGATCGCCCAGGACTGTGCAGAAATGCACGAGATCGGTCGGCCGGTGCTGGTGGGCACTACGAGCGTGGAAAAGTCGGAGTTGCTGTCGCGGCTGCTGCTGGAGAGGAAAATTCCTCACAATTTGCTCAATGCTAAACCGGAAAATGTGGAGCGGGAATCAGAAATTATCGCTCAAGCCGGACGGAAGGGTGCTGTGACGATCGCCACGAACATGGCCGGGCGCGGTACAGACATCATTTTGGGCGGTAATTCTGAGTACATGGGCCGCCTGAAGTTGCGCGAGTATCTTATGCCCCGGATCGTGCGGCCCGATGATGAGGACGGGTTTTCGCTAGTGCAAGCGCCCGGTATTGGCGGCCGCCCCGCAGCTCAAGGTTTTGGTCAAACTGCCAAAAAGGTAAAGTCTTGGAAAGCTTCGGCGCAGATTTTCCCGACGCAGCTATCGAAAGATGCCGAGCAAATGCTCAAGGCGGCGGTGGAATTGGCGGTGAAGGAGTACGGGGAGCGATCGCTCACGGAATTGCAAGCCGATGATATCGTGGCTATAGCTTCGGAAAAAGCGCCGACAAAAGACCCGGTAATTCAAAAATTGCGGGAAGCTTACAATTTAACTCGCAAGGAGTACGATGCTTTTACCAGCACCGAACACGATGAAGTCGTGCAGTTGGGAGGCTTGCACGTCATCGGTACCGAACGCCACGAATCGCGCCGGATCGACAATCAGTTGCGCGGCCGGGCGGGACGCCAAGGAGACCCTGGTTCAACGCGGTTTTTCTTGAGTTTGGAAGACAATTTGCTCAGGATTTTCGGCGGCGAACGGGTGGCCGGTTTGATGAAGGCTTTCGGTGTTGAGGAAGATATGCCGATCGAATCTGGAATGCTGACTCGTTCCCTCGAAGGCGCTCAGAAAAAAGTCGAAACCTACTATTACGACATCCGCAAGCAGGTATTTGAATACGACGAAGTGATGAACAATCAGCGTCGAGCAATCTATGCGGAACGTCGCCGAGTATTAGAAGGTTTGGACTCCAAAGAACAGGTAATTAGATATGCCGAACAGACGATGGACGACATCGTGGGAGCATACATTAATCCCGATTTACCTTCGGAAGAATGGGAGCTCGACAAACTTGTGAGCAAGGTGAAGGAATTTGTTTATCTGCTCGCTGACATGACACCGGATCAGCTAGAAGATTTGTCCGTTGAGGAAATTAAAACATTCCTGCACGAACAAGTCCGCAATGCTTACGACATTAAAGAAGCGGAAGTTAATGCAATCCGAGCTGAATTAATGCGAGATGCGGAACGGTTCTTTATTTTGCAGCAAATTGATACTTTGTGGCGGGAACACTTGCAACAAATGGATGCTTTGCGCGAGTCTGTAGGGCTGCGCGGTTACGGGCAGAAAGATCCGTTGATAGAGTACAAAACTGAAGGTTACGAGCTGTTTTTGGACATGATGACGGATATCCGCCGCAATGTGGTTTATTCGCTGTTCCAGTTCCAGCCGCAGCCGGCAATGCAAGTTTCGCCAGAGATGGTTTAAAAACAGTTAACAGTTGACTGTTAACTGTTGACTGCAACGGGTTTCCAGGCTCTTCCTGGGAACCCGTTGCAGATTTGAGATTAAAGCCAATCTTCTTGATCGCTTTTTTGTTTCCTGTAAACTTCACCTTTAGTGTGAATTTTACGGGTTTGTTCATAAAGAGTTTCTTCGGTATGATTCCACTTTTGCAGGACTTTTTTTAAGTCTGATTGAATATCTCTAGCGCCGGGAAAGCCTCGGTAGCGAATTATTAATCTTGCTAATTCCGATAAATTGTAGTCGGTTGCTTCTCCTGCTAATAAAGTATTGACACTGGCTCGATCGCGCTTGTATTGCGGATGCTGCTGATCTTGAGTTTTTTCTACTGAATCCATACTATTTATGTTTCCCAATCATCTGAAAATGTTGCTACAAGCAACCGCCACCCAAAAGCGCGGACATAAATAACCTAATGAATAAAGTCTTAAATCCGCGCTTCATAAACGGTTTGATTCGGGTATCATAACTGTCAACTGTCAACTGTCAACTGTCAACTGTTTAAATTGTCGCTTCAGTCATCCCCAGAAATTTTTGTGTTTGTTCAGTAATACCAAATAGTCGATCGCCGTGACAAAAGATTTCCCAGGCGCGAATTCCCATAAAACCAATACCTGCAACCGCCAAGGGCATGGCAGCAGCACCTAAAAGCGCGGCAATGGGGGGAAATATCATGCACAGTGTTAACAGAATCCCAGTAATAACACCGCCAGCAATGCCAGCTTTGGCGGTGGCGGTGGCGACTTGTTCCACTAACTCTGACTGCGTAATTTTCCCTTCCACGCACAATAGCGAGTTTTCTAAGATAGAAAATATTAACTCAATTACCGCTGCTGCGATCGCCCCTTTCATTGCAGCCCCAACGATTTCCGCAACTGCTGCTTTAAACGCTGCATCCGCTAAAACTTGCTTAGCGACTGCTAATTCAGCAGCAGTCATGTCTGCACCACCGCGAGCACGATTCACCCAAAAATATTCAAAAATCCCGTTAGCAGCTTCGCTTCCGCCTCCATTGACGTGCGCTTGAATGTGACTCCAATCTTTATCTTGACAGAAGTTGCGAATTGCTTCTGGGCCTTGGGCACGAATTTGGGCGGGTATAGATTCAAATACTTTTGCTGCTTCTTGAATTTCTCGCATTCCGTCACGCACCCCAGCGCTAGCAAATTTGGATTGCAGATTTCTTGGCAGGTGCTCAAAACGGATGTTATGTGCTATTTTAAAAGCTTCTTGAGTGGCGATCGCCCCGGCACTAACCATTGAACTTGGCGCTGATTGTACCCACGCCGTTAATACAGTTGCACTTTCATCAAATTTTGCATCAATTTGGTTGCCTAAGTTTTGGATATCGGCAACAGTTTCTTGTACTTTAGCCGTTAGCAATTCGAGCGGATTCTGGTTAATTTTCATGTTTATCCAGCTTGCATCGTTAATAATTGAATTATTCTGACTATAACATTCCTCTTCAGTAAGTGTTATTTTTTACTAAATTGCTTCTAGCTCCGGCTGTAAATTTAGAGCTTTTTTTTGATAAAATAAACCTTCATTGATTCGCCCTTGCTGTTCCAAGATTTTTCCTAAATTCCAATAAGCTGCGGCTAAATCGGGTTGAATAGCCAGAGCTTTTTGGTAGTAAGTTATGGCGTCATCGAGCCGCCCTTGTTTATAAAACATACTGCCCAAATTAACAGATGCTTCGACAAAATTAGGGTCAAATTCGATCGCCTTGGAGTATGCACGAATCGCCGCGTCTATTTTGCCTTGGGCTTGCAGGATATTGCCTATAGTTTTGTAGGCGGCGGCGAAATTGGGTTGCTGGCGAAGTGCTTGGTAACAGGAGGCGATCGCCTCAGCAAATTTTTGTTGAGCATAGTAAACTTCAGCGATCTTGTTGAGTGCGATCGCACTATCCGCTTGAAGGGCTAATATTTTTTGATATTGAGCGATCGCCTCGTCAAGTTTTCCTGATTTCTGGAGGCTCTCGCCCGCTGACAAATACTGCTCTGCTAACTCGGAATTTACAGTCATAGATTTTACTTTAACAGCCGACACTACTTTACCACAAGTGTTAGTTAGCAACCGCGATTTCTAGGAATGTTCTGACTATTTTAAATTTTAAATTTGTTTCTGTAGTGGAATGCGGAAAAAAATAGTATGATTATTTTGAACCAGCATCAATGCTAATTGCAGAGGAAATCTCATGGCATCACTAGCAGGAAAAGTGGCAATTGTGACTGGTGCATCGCGGGGAATTGGACGCGCGATCGCCCTCCGACTATCCCAAGAAGGCGCATCAGTTGTCATCAACTACGCCAGAGGTGCAGAGCAGGCTAAAGATGTTGTGTCAGCGATTGAAGCAGCAGGCGGCAAAGCATTAGCCGTGCAAGCCGATGTCAGCAAGACCGCATAAATTCGCAATTTGTTCGATCGCACTCAGGAAACCTATTCACAAGTCGATATTTTAGTCAATAATGCCGGAGTAATTCTTTACAAACCTGTAGCCGAAGTTACCGAAGCAGAGTTTGATAATCTTTTTGCAATTAACGTCAAAGGCACGTTTTTTGCTTGTCAAGAAGCTGCTAAACGCATGGCGGAGGGAGGAAGAATTGTTAATTTTTCCAGTTCGACAACGGCGATAATGATGCCAACTTACGGGGTTTACGTGGCGACAAAAGGGGCGGTGGAACAGCTAACTCGATCGCTGGCTAAGGAATTGGGCGATCGCAAAATTACAGTCAATGTCATTTCTCCGGGTCCAACGGATACAGAACTCTTCACTGTCGGCAAAACCGCCGAACAAATACAAAGATTTAGCCAAATGGCTGCTTTGGGAAGACTCGGAAAAGTTGAAGATATTGCCGATGTGACGGCTTTTTTGTGCAGCGAACAAGCCCGGTGGATTACCGGACAAAATATTCGCGTTAACGGCGGGATTGCCTAAATATATACTTTAGTCCGCTTGCAGTGGACTTGGTTTTTATAGCAGCGATTTCAATCGCCGAGTTTAAGAATCTCCAACCAAAATCTTTGATTCTGGTTGGGGATTCTTAAACTTCGATCGCGCGGACAATCGAACAAATCAAGGAGACAGCCGCCACACCTTAATCGTGTCGTCAAAACTGCCGCTGATCAGAGTTTTGTCCTGAGGATTAAAAGCTAATTCCACCCAAGTCCAATGTTCCTTCAGCGTGCCCGCCATTTCGCCGGAACCCATCCGCCACAGCTTGATAGTCCCGCTCAAATCGGCACTGGCCAGCTTGTCTCCGTCGGGACTGAAAGCCAAGGACTTAACCTTGTCGGAATGGCCGCTCAAAGTCCGCAGCAGAGAACCGTTGGGTTCCTGGGAGTGATGATTTGGGCTGATATCCCACAACTTCACCGTCTTGTCCCAACTGCCGCTGGCGAGAGTTTGACCGTCCGGGCTGATGGCCAGAGACCAAACCGCCTCGGAATGACCCCACAGAGTGTCTTTCAATTCCCCAGTCTGCCAGTTCCACAGGCTGATCTTACCGTCGCTGCTGCCGATCGCCAAAGTTTCTCGATCGGCACTGAAAGCCACCGACTGCACCTCGTCAAAAACCCGCTTGAGAGTTTCCAACTCGGCCCCGTTTTCCACTTGCCACAGCTTCAAAGTTTTGTCCTTACCGACACTGGCTACGGCCTGGCTGTCGGGACTGAAAACCACCGAGAACACGCCGTCTGTGTGTCCGTCCAAAGTCTGGATTAACCTGCCAGAATAGAAATTCCACAATTTAATCGTACCGTCAACGCCGCCGCTGGCGATCGTCCTGCCGTCGGGACTGACGGCCACCGACCACACTGGCCCCAAATGTCCTGCTAAAACCTTGAGCAGCTTGCCGTGACGCTTGTGCCGCAGGTGAATTGTGCCATCGTTGTTCCCGCTGACGATCACGCGGCCGCTGGGAGCCACTGCTACCGCCCAAACCGGGTTTTTGTCTTGATCTGCCAGAGTGCGCACTGCAGGCCCTGACGGCGATGCCTCACTCCTGAAATTCTGCATCGGGGGCGGATTGAACCGAATTTCGGGAATGGTAGAAACAGGCTCACTAGAAGTGAAAGCCTGCGGTACTGGAGATGGCAAGCGAGAACCCAGAACTACCGACAGCAGGGCAACCGCAGTTCCTCCCCACATGGCCAAAGTCCACTTGGGTTTGCTGAGAATCACGTCTACCGGTGCCGGGCCGTATTTCATGTCTTTGAGAATTGCCTCGGTCGATCGATAGCGTTTTGATGGTTCTCGCTGCACCATTTTATCCAGGATGCGGCCGAGTCGCGCCGAAACTGGTACTTTCAAATAATGCCTCCAGGTCCAACTGTCGGCTTTGATGTCAAACAAATCAAAGGGCGACATTCCCGTTAACAAGTGAATGCAAGTGACGCCCAAACTATAGATGTCGCTGCTGGGAATCGCTTGACCTTTAATTTGTTCCGGGGCAGCGTATTCGGGAGAACCTATCACGGTTTCTGTTTTGAGCGGGCCGCTGTTTGCCGGAATTGCCGCGCCGAAATCGACTAAAACTAGCCCTCCACCACTTTCCCCGGATAGAGAATGCAGATGCTCTTTCCCTGCCAAAACAGGGGAGGCTTGGGGAGATTTGCGGTGAATAATATTGGACGGTTTGATATCTCGGTGAATCAGTTGATTGTCGTGAACAAATTGCAGGACTGGCAACAATTCGCTCAGCAGATACCAAATTTGAATTTCTTTAACAACACCTTTTTCCGAAAGCCCATCGGCTAAATTGCGGCCTTCGATGTATTCTTGCACTAAATACTGACAGCCTTCGAGTTCAAAAGATGCCAGCAGTTTCGGTATTTGGGGATGTTTGCCCAACTCGTCTAGAACTGAGGCCGAGCCGCGAAATGTCCGGTTTAGGTGGCTTTGACCGTCTGCGGCTGCTGCGGGGCCGCAGAACTGTTGAATGACGCAGCGGGGTTGCGAAGGTTGGTCTTCATCGACTGCTAAGAAGGTGCGGCAAGTGAGACTTTGACCGAGGGTGTGAAAGACTCGGTAGCGGCCTTTTAGCAGCAAGTTCGACTCGCAACTTTTGCAGACTGTCGCGCGATCGAGATTTTGGGGGTTCTGGCAATGGGGATTGGTGCAGTAACTCATTTGTCTTTCCGCTGGAGACCCCCGTCCGACATACTGGTTGGTGGGGGAGGAAAGCGGGGCGGTGCGTGCCGCTTCCTGTGGACAAATTAAATAATTAATTGGAATCTTTGCTTTATGATAATTCTTTCCCAGATTTTCGCCACAATTGCTTCGGTCGATCGCGCGTAAATTATTGCTGACTTTCCTGCGAGCGAGGTTTAATAGGTCTATCGTACCGAGCTCATTCGAGCGATCGGCGGGATTTGCTGTTACCGAATTACGTTATACTGTCATTGCGAATACTTTCAGTGCGATCGCAGCAAAGTAAAGCAATCGCGAGGCATTGCGAAATATCCGCGATTGTTTGTTCTATGGAGTCAATCTCAAACCTCAAATCTCAAATCTCAAATCGACTAACAGATTAAAACTTAGGCAACTTTTGCCAAACTAACTACTAACTTTTAACTATTACTTATGCCGTTAATTCGCGTTCCCAAACCTTGGGAAATTCTCGAACCCCAAATTACCCCAGAAACAGCATTTCTCAACCGCCGCCGCTTCATGACAAATTTAATTGGCGCCGGCGTGACTGCTTCGCTACTGCCGCTGACCGGCTGCCAAAGCAATCCTAGCTCAAAAACTGCTCTGGATCAAAGCTCAACCCAAGCATATTCGGGATTGAGCCGGAATTCCGCCTTTGCGAAAGTCGATCGAGCGATTACTGACGAAGCCTTAGCTACAAAATACAACAATTTTTACGAATACGGCGGCACAAAATCTATTTGGCAAGCCGCTCAAGCTTTGCCAACAGAAAACTGGAAAGTAGAAGTAGGCGGTTTAGTAAAAAATCCCCGTACTTATGATATTGACGACCTCTACAAAAAATTTCCTATCGAAGAACGAGTTTATCGATTTCGCTGTGTAGAAGCGTGGGCGATGGTAGTTCCTTGGGTCGGATTTCCCATGAAATTACTGATGGCTGATGTCGAACCGCTATCGAACGCTAAATTCGTTCGCTTTACCTCATTTTACGACCCCAAAATTACTCCCGGCCCCGGTTTGATGTCGCAATTTTATCCTTGGCCTTATATCGAAGGTCTGCGGGTCGAGGAAATGGCCAACGATTTAGCATTTTTTGCCACAGGCTTGTATGGCAGAAAACTACCAAAACAAAATGGTGCGCCGCTGCGCCAAGTGATTCCTTGGAAATACGGTTTTAAGGGCGCAAAGTCGATTGTAAAAATTGAATTTGTCGAAAAACAGCCCGCCACTTTTTGGAATACAATCGGCCCCAACGAATACGCTTTTGAAGCAAATGTCGAACCCGACAAGCCGCACCCCAGATGGTCGCAGGCCAGCGAACGGATAGTCGGCCCCGGTAACAGTTGGTCGTGGGAAACTCGCCCGACTTTGCCCTATAATGGTTACGGCGAATATGTGGCGAGTTTGTACAGTTAATTAACTACGCGAGATGTAATTTGAGGAACAGGCTTTTCGGCTTGTTCCTCAAATTATTAATTTCTCTCTTTTCTCTTTCTCTGCTCCCTCTGCGTTCTCTGCGGTTAATAAAAAAAAATCTTTTTTGTTCGCTCTAGCAAAATGAAATACAGGACACGGCACTGCCGTGTTTCTACTCGATACCTGCACTATGTTTGTAACTTTTACCTTAAATTTGAAGTCGATCGACTACAATAAAAATTGATGAAGCTACCAAGGAATTGTTAAATGGTAACAACAACATCAACTCCCGTAGAGCAGCAAACTACCCCCGAAAACAGAGTTATTTTAAAAGGTGTCAGTTGGTCAACTTTTAAAGCATTGCTGGCAGATGTTGGGGACGATCGAGCTTGGAGAATTGCTTACGATGGAGGGGTATTAGAAATCAGGATGCCACATCTAGAACATGAAGTTCCGAAAGGACTGATAGAAAGCTTTATTGAAGCTACAGCAGACGAGCTAGAAATCGAAGTGATGAAAGCTGGTTCTCTGACTCTGGAACGGGAAGATTTAACTCGTGCTGTCGAACCTGATACTTGTTTCTATATTCAAAATGAAGCCAGCGTCAGAGGTAAAAGAGATATCAGCCTCCCAGAGGATTTGCCGCCAGATTTAGCAATAGAGTCGGATTACACGAATTCTTCTGTTAATAAAGATTCCATATATGCTGCTCTTGGTGTTCCCGAACTGTGGAGGTATCGCCGGGAATCTCTGCAAGTTTATCAACTTGTAGATGGGAAATATGAAATGTGCGATCGCAGTTTAGCTTTTCCGTTTTTACCCGTTGCAGAAATTCCCGGTTTCATCGAACAAAGCAGAACAGTCGGACAGCGTGCGGCGGTGCGTTTGTTTCGGCAAAGAATTAGAGAGATTTTGCCGGATCAAAGTTAGCCTTAAGTTAGAGAATACACCACATAGAATCAAAGCGCTAGATGGTTTAATTTTATTTAAAAAGATGTAATTATGGCTCAGGGCATTGCTATCCAGGTTGTTGAGTCACTTCGCAAAGGCCTCCCCCCTCAGCGCGGTGTTGAAGTGTATTCGGTGGGGAACGAAGAATTAATCGATGGCATTAAAAAATTTCTTTTAAGCAGAATAGGAGAAGGGGGAATCATCCGTTTTATCAGCGGTTCGTGGGGAGCAGGAAAAACCCATTTCTTTAGGTTGCTTCGGGAAGTCGTCTCTCAAGATAACTGCCTAGTCTCTAATGTAGAGTTAAACATAAATGATGCAGTTTTAAATAAATTTGAGCACATCTTTTCTTATATTGTGCGGAATATTTCAACGGGAGCTTACTTAAGTGAAAATGATGCAGCAGCCTTTGGGCAAGTTCTAAAAGAATCTTTAGCTTATTTATCTACAGGCAGTCGTGAGCTGAGTAACGAAGTTTCCTACGAAGATTACGTTAAAGCTAGAGAAGCTCTGATTCTTGATAGGAGCATCGATATTGATTTTAAAAAGATGATTCAAAAATATTGGGAAACTTTTCTACCTTTATATCTTTATCCAGGTATGGAAGATCCAACTAGAGCGGACATCCTGCAATGGTCGATGGGAGAAACTCAAAAACAAATTAGAGGTGAAATTCTACAATGGTTCTGTGGAGAAGGTGGCTTGGCCAGGTACCGAAACCGATTTGAAGTTAACAAAATGGTTAACAAAGACAATGCGCAACTAATGCTACAATCCATTGCTGGATTTGTGCGACTTTCTGGTTACAAAGGATTGGTTATCCTGTTTGATGAAGCCCAACAGGCTTACTCTATTATGCGTAATATGCGTAAATCCCCTCTACGGGATGCTCACAACAATTTGTTATCTTTGATCGATATTGAAGCCCTGAAGGGTCTGTTTCTCATCTATGCAACTACGCCTGATTTTTTCACAGACCCCAAATACGGAATCATAACTTTTGCAGCTTTGTCAAAACGAGTTGGCAAGCCAGAACCACAACGCCAACCGAGAGCATTAGATACTATCTGGAATTTTGATCGGGTAGTAACAGATCTATCAGACTATCAGACTGCTGCTAATAGAATTCTTAGTGTTTATGCAACTGCTTATCCAGAAGCGACAAGAAAATTACCTTCGCCCATAAAAGTTGAATGCTTTGTAAAAGAATTTTATGAAATTCATCCTGAACTCAGTGCAGTTGGCTTTTGGCGCGTCCTATTAACAGCATTGATTACACATTTTGATGACCATATTGGAGGAGAAATTCGCTCGGCGGAAACCATGTACGACGACGTAATGGATCATCTGAGGGAGGAATCTTTTTGGAAGCTCGTTGGTAAATAAGGCTGTAGCTCTCATCAAATAGAAGTTTTATTTCCTGCTACTTATACGACACGCTGACATGATTATTTGCGAGCCCCAAAATCTTCGTTGACAAATTCCTGCACTCTCTGCCAAACTCTTTCTAGCAAATCTGGTGCGCTAACATCAAACCATTCAATTTCAGGATACGCTCGAAACCAGGTGCGCTGTCTCTTCGCAAATTGCCGCGTGTGCAAAATTGTTAATTCTTTGGCTTCTTCCAGCTTAATCTCGCCAGCCAAATATTGTTTCATCTCCTGATAGCCCAGCGTGTTCAACAGTGGCAAGTCGCAGCCGTATTTTTTACACAAATATTCTACTTCAGCCAGCCAACCGCGTTCTAGCATTTGTTCGGTGCGCTGTTTGATACGATCGACCAAAACTTCGATATCGCAATCCAACCCAATTTGTAAAATAGGATAATTGGGAGGATTTTCGCCCTGCTGTTCGGAAATAGGGCGACCGGTGACATAAAATACTTCCAGTGCTCTTAAAGTTCTTACTGGGTCATTGAGGTGAATTTTCTCAGCGGCAGATCGATCGACCTGCTGCAACATCGCGTAACATTGAGATTGTCCGAGTTCCGCAAGTTGCGATCGCAATTCGGGCATCGGTGCTACCCTCGGAATTTTTAAACCGCGCACGATCGATTTAATATATAAGCCCGTCCCTCCAACCAACAACAGAGGAGGAGACAGCGGAAAATCGACATCAGAAATTAATTTTTGAGCTTGCTGCTGGTACTCTGCTAGTGTCAGAGTTTCTGTCGGATCGCAGATGTCAATTAAGTGATGCGGTACACAAGTGCGATCGACCGCCGTCGGTTTTGCGGTTCCGATGTCAAATTCGCGGTACACTTGACGGGAGTCCGCACTCAGGATCGAGGATTGCAGTCGCCCCGCCAAAGCCAAAGCCACTCCCGACTTCCCCGTCGCCGTCGCCCCGCAAATCGTAATTAATCTAGGCATAAGCTGTCGCACATTTCCCTATAAAAACTCTCAAATCCTCTCCTCTCCAGGCTTTCCCCTCTTTCCTTCACTGATTCACCGCGATCGGCCTGGGCAGTCCTCAAGCAATCTCAAAACTATTCCCCTCCCTCCCCCCGATAAATTTCCCTTCAGAAAGCCCTAGCATCGCCTTTAACGGTTTTGTGCTATAATTTTAGGAGTTTTCCCATTTTAGAAGCTTTCGGGGCTTTAGGCCTCATTATTGGAGCTATTTTTGTATGACCAGCAGCTACAGCGCCGACCAGATTCAAGTTCTCGAAGGTCTCGAAGCAGTCCGTAAACGACCGGGGATGTACATCGGTACCACCGGCCCGCGAGGACTCCACCATCTAGTTTACGAGGTTGTGGACAATTCCATAGATGAGGCGCTGGCTGGCCACTGCACTCACATCGAGATTGACATCAACGCCGACGGTTCCGTTACCGTAACAGACGACGGCCGGGGTATTCCGACCGGCATCGTTGCCAAGACTGGCAAATCGGGAATAGAAACAGTAATGACTGTACTTCACGCCGGCGGTAAATTTGGCGGTGGTGGCTACAAGGTTTCTGGAGGATTGCACGGTGTAGGTATTTCTGTTGTTAACGCGCTGTCCGAGTGGGTAGAAGTGACAGTTTGGCGCGATCAAAAAGAACATTTACAGCGCTACGAAAGAGGCAATCCAGTTACTGAACTTACTGTCAAGCCCAACAAAGGCACTCGCACCGGCACTTCAGTTTCTTTCTTGCCAGATACTCAAATATTTAGCACTGGCATTGAATTTGATTACACTATACTCGCGGGGCGCTTGCGAGAATTGGGTTACTTGAATGCGGGCGTGAGAATTACCTTTAGCGACCACCGTTTGGAACTGCTTAAAAGTAGCGAACCTCGCATCGAAACATACTGTTATGAGGGCGGAATCAAGGAATATATCGCCTACATGAACCGCGACAAGCAGCCTCTGCACGAAGAAGTGATCTACGTGCAAGGAGAACGCAACAACGTGCAGATAGAAGTGGCTTTGCAGTGGTGCGTCGATGCTTTTAGCGACAACGTTCTAGGTTTTGCTAACAACATTCGGACGATCGACGGTGGCACGCACTTAGAAGGTTTGAAGGCAGTTTTGACGCGGACGATGAATTCGATCGCCCGCAAGCGCAACAAAATCAAAGAAAACGAGCCCAACCTCGCCGGCGAAAACGTTCGCGAAGGTTTGACAGCAGTGATTTCTGTCAAAGTCCCAGATCCGGAATTTGAAGGTCAAACTAAAACTAAGCTAGGAAATACAGAAGTTCGGGGAATTGTCGATTCCTTGGTAGGCGAAGTATTGACAGAATATTTAGAGTTTCGCCCCCAAGTAGCTGACGCTATTTTGGAAAAAGCAATTCAGGCATTTAAGGCCGCTGAAGCCGCCCGCCGTGCCCGCGATTTAGTGCGCCGAAAATCAGTCTTAGAATCGTCTCCTTTGCCCGGTAAATTAGCAGACTGTAGTTCCAGAGACCCCGCCCTGTCTGAGATATACCTGGTTGAGGGAGATTCCGCAGGCGGATCGGCAAAACAAGGGCGCGATCGCCAATTCCAAGCAATCCTGCCTTTGCGCGGTAAAATTCTCAACATTGAGAAAACCGACGATGCCAAAATCTACAAAAATAACGAAATTCAGTCGTTAATTACAGCCCTCGGTTTGGGCATCAAAGGCGAAGAATTCGATCCGGGGCAATTGCGGTATCACCACATCGTAATTATGACTGACGCTGACGTAGATGGTGCCCACATCCGCACGCTGTTGCTAACATTTTTCTACCGCTATCAGCGCGCACTTGTAGACCAAGGTTACATCTATATTGCTTGTCCTCCTCTCTATAAAGTGGAACGGGGACGCAATCATTACTACTGTTACAGCGATCGCGAAATGAACAATCTCGTCCGCAATGAATTTCCGGCGAATGCTAACTACACCATTCAGCGGTTCAAAGGTTTGGGTGAAATGATGCCGACACAGTTGTGGGATACGACGATGAACCCAGAAACTCGGACGCTGAAACGAGTGGAGATTGAAGACGCTGCTGAAGCCGATCGCATCTTTACGATCTTAATGGGCGATCGTGTCGCCCCCCGCCGCGAATTCATCGAAACCTACGGCCCCAAACTCAACCTCCTCGACTTGGACATCTAAATTAATCATTAGTCATTTGTCGTTAGCTAAGAACTAATGACTGAGGACTAATAACTCAACTTTGGCGGCCTTGATGCCTTCTGCCCTTTCGGGCGATCGGGCATCAGGGCCGTTTGATTTCTCTAGGTTTTGTTATAAAAATTAATACAATCTCTCATCAAATCGATCTAAGGTAAATGCTTAGGTAAATTTTAGATTTTTGGCGCATCCATCAACTACCACAAAAATAGAAGGTTGGACAATATAGCATGAGCATCAATTTAGCGACCAAATTGCGTGAGGGAACGAAAAAGTCCCACACAATGGCAGAAAACGTCGGTTTTGTCAAGTGTTTTTTAAAAGGCGTTGTAGAAAAAACTTCTTACCGGAAGTTAGTAGGAAACCTCTACTTTGTCTACTCGGCAATGGAAGAGGAAATGGAACGCCAAAAGCAGCATCCGGTTGTTTCAAAAATTAACTTTTCTGAGTTGAATCGGAAACAAAGTTTAGAGCAAGATTTATTTTACTACTACGGTGCCAATTGGCGGGAACAAGTAGCTCCGTCACCAGCAGCTAAAGCCTACGTCCAGCGGATTCGCGAGATTTCGGCAACTGCACCGGAACTGTTAGTAGCTCACTCTTACACTCGCTACCTTGGCGATTTATCCGGCGGACAAATCCTTAAGGGAATTGCCCAGCGCGGGATGAATCTTTCCGAGGGAGAAGGCACTGCTTTCTATGAATTCCAGGATATTCCTGATGAAAAAGAATTCAAAGCTAACTACCGTCAGGCAATGAATGAACTGCCGATTGACGAAGCAACAGCAGAGCGAATTGTTGACGAAGCTAATGCAGCTTTTGGCATGAACATGAAGATGTTTATGGAGTTAGAAGGCAATTTGATTAAAGCTGTCGGTCAGATGCTTTTCAATACCCTGACTCGGAAGCGCGGTGGCGCCAGTACCGAATTAGCTACTGCTGATTGAGTTAAAGCTCACTGGGGATAATTTGAGCCTCGTTTAAGAGGAAAACTTTAAATCCTGGGGCTTTGATGGCTGCTTTTACAGTCACCAAAGCTCCGGGATTTTGCATGGCGGGCGATCGACTTTTTAACTCACAACTCAACACTATCACCTTCCCATGCCGCGATCAGGAGGCTGCTCGTCTACAGGCAAAGAAGTTGGCCTTACCTGCCGCTCCAAATACTTGCTCAAAGCGTAAGCGATATCCCCGCGAGTCATCGGCTTCAAAGGATTAATCTTATTAGTTCCGAGTTCAACATTAACAAACCCTTCATAAAGTGCAGTAGCTATAGACTTTCTAGCCCAATTAGGGATTTCTCCTGCATCTGGATACTTAGCTAAAATCTCGGAAATGCTAGCCTCTGGAAACTGAAAAACCCCGTAAGCTTGAGCAAAAATCGCCAAAGCTTCAGCGCGAGTCACCCTTTGATTTGGGAAAAACATTCCGTCGCGATATCCACTCATCGTTCCCGTTTTCAAAGCAGTTTGAATCGCACTGTAAGCCCAGTAACTCTTCGGTACGTCCGGCAATTCCATATCCGGTTTTTGAGCTGTTTTCCGCCGTTCCAAACCAAAAGTTTTTACTAAAATCATCGCCAAATCGGCGCGACTGACAAGACCCTCAGCCTTAAAATTTCCAGTTGCATCTTTGTTCATCAATCCTGCACTTACAACCCGATCGATCGGGTCAATTATCTGTTGAGATTGAACCGCCATTGGCACTCCTTGCGCTAGCGCGATCGCAAAAAAAATACTCACTAACATTTTCACGGTTTTAATCCTTTCTGTCGCTAAAACAATCATGAAAACAGCAGGAATATTTTTTCTGGTTCCATCGGTATTATTCTGTGGTTTCGGCAGTGCGCGACATTTGGGGATTATATATTAAAATCAAAGATTGGCTTCCGGCAAAGCGCCCTGCATTTTACCCAGCCAATCAATCAAATTATCCAATTGCTTTTGGGCCGTCAAAACCGCCATACCCCGAATAGTAACCTTCCCCTTGCTGTAGACAAAACGAGAGCGCAAATGTTCCGGCAAATTAGCCTTGAGCAAATTCCAAGCAGGCTCTTCCATCGCTGTTTCCAAAACTATGTGCTGCTTATTCTCCGGCTTAATCCGAGAAAAACCGATTTTTTTAGCGATTTGTTTGAGTTCGACAACACGGACAAGTTGCTGGGCTGGAAGAGGAATTGGCCCATAGCGATCGCACCAATCAGTCTGAATCTGCTGTAACTCTTCTGAGGTATTAGCAGAAGCCACAGACCGGTAAGCGCTCATCTTTTGATCCAAATCTGCGATGTAATCGGCAGGAATAAACGCCGTCAAAGTGAGGTCGATTTGCGCGTCCTCCACTTTGGGAATTTCCTGACCCTTAATTTCCCGAATAGCCTCCTCTAACATTTCAGCATACAAATCAAAACCGATCGCCTCCATTTGACCCGACTGTTCAGTACCCAAAACATCACCCGAACCGCGAATTTCCATATCTCGGACAGCCAACTGATAGCCCGAACCCAACTGCGCGAACTCTTGAATTGCCCGCAGCCTCTGCCTTGCAGGATCGGATAGCTTGTTCTGCTTGGGATAAAACAGCCAAGCGTGAGCTTGAATCCCCGCGCGTCCCACCCGTCCCCGCAACTGGTAAAGCTGACTCAAACCAAACCGCTGTGCGTCTTCAATTAAAATGGTATTGACACGGGGAATATCCAAACCCGACTCAATAATCGTCGTGCACACCAAAATATCGAAATCCGCCGCACTAAAGCTCAGCATAATCGATTCTAATTCCGAAGCATCCATTTGACCGTGGGCGATCGCAATTCTCGCCGCCGGCACCATCTCCTGCAACTGACCGGCCAACTCATCAATCCCCTCAATTCGCGGCACCACGTAAAAAACCTGGCCGCCCCTGTCCAATTCTTGACGAATTGCCGATCGCACCGCTTCCGGGTTATAGGGAGCCAAATGCGTCTGAATCGGGCGCCTGCTGGGAGGCGGAGTCGCAATCAAACTCATCTCGCGAATCCCCGACAGCGACATATACAAAGTCCGGGGAATCGGCGTTGCTGTGAGAGTCAGAACATCTACCTCTGTTTTGAGAGCTTTAATCGCTTCCTTCTGCTTAACCCCAAACCGCTGTTCTTCATCCACCACCAACAAGCCCAAATCCCGAAATTTTATCGCTTTGCTCAAAACAGCTTGAGTACCGACAATCACATCCAATTCGCCAGTCGCCAAACGCTTGTGAATCTCCCGGCGCTCGGTTTCAGTGCGAAAGCGATTGAGCAAACCAACTTCGATCGGGTAAGGGGAAAAACGCTCTGAGAGCGTGTGATAGTGCTGTTGGGTCAAAATCGTCGTCGGCGCGAGCAAAGCCACCTGCTTGCCCGCCGTAACCGCCTTAAAAATCGCTCTCAGAGCAACTTCTGTCTTGCCAAAACCGACATCGCCGCAGACCAAGCGATCCATCGGTCGATCGCCCTCCATGTCGCGTTTCACATCCTGAGTTGCCTTCAACTGATCCGGCGTCGGCTGGTAAGGAAAAGAATCCTCCAACTCTTGTTGCCAAGGCATATCGGGAGGAAAAGCATAACCTTTTTGTTGCGCTCTTTTAGCATAAAGATTCAACAAATCTACCGCTAATTTCTTAACAGCTTTGCGAACCTTTGTTTTAGTTTTTTCCCAAGCTTGACCTGTCAGCTTATTGAGTTCCGGCACTTTATCGGCTACCGTCCGAAACCTGGACAAAGCCCCCAATTGATCGGCCGCAACTCTCAGAGTACCGTCAGCGTATTGAATCAATAAATACTCGCGAGTTTCCCGATCTATAGTCAAACGTTCTAACTTGAGAAACTTGCCCACTCCGTGCTGGCGGTGAACCACATAATCACCCGGGCTTAATTTATTCGGGTCTACTTGCTTAGAAGCAGCGCGGCGGCGCTTGCGGACGTAGCTAAAAGTAGCCAAAGAATGCTGACCGTAAAATTCCCGATCGGTAATTAAAACAATCCGAAAAGTCGGCAGAATAAACCCTTCCAATTCTGCCAGCCCGCTGTACTTCAAAGCAACCGGAACGTGCTGCAATTGCAACTTGTCGATCGCCAAATAATCGCGCGGATTCACGACAAACTGAGCCGGACAGTCGTGTTCCGAGAGCAAAGAAACAGAACGGCTGGGTTGAGCCGAAACCAGGAAAATAGTAAAACCCCGATCGCGCTCTTCCCTGAGCATTTGAGACAGCTTCGCAAATTGGTGAGGCATCACCGGCACAGGCCTGCTGGCCAAATTAATCGCAGGTGCTAGCTGGTCGCCCTCCGCAGAGCTTTGAACTTTTTTAGTAGTAGAATCTTCTGCCAATTCTGAAAGTTCTAGCCTGTCGAAACCTGCGACATCTGCCATAGATTCCGCAAAAGTTCGGTGAATTTTCGGAACCTTCAAATTAGCAATCGGCAAGTTTTCTGTTCCCGCATCCGCAACTTCCGATTCCCGATTGCAATTTTTCCACTGTTCCTGTGCATTCTCAAACCAGCGGTCGCTGTGAGCTTCGCACCCTGGCGGTTCGTCAACAACAATTAAAGTATTTTCTGGTAAATAATCCAACAAAGATGCGGGTTTTTCAAACGCTAAACCCAACAGCCTGCGGACAAATTTTTCGGTTTCATTTTCTGGGTCAACAGAGTCTAGGCGGTTGATTTCGTCAAGCTTTTTTTCAACTAAAACTGCTTTAATTATTCCGTTAAAATTAGTAGGAGTTAACACCAACCGATCGACCTTATCAAGCGAGCGCTGCGAAGACGGGTCAAACTCTCGAATTTGCTCCAAATCATCCCCAAACCACTCCAGCCGCACCGGCAACTCAGCAGCCACGGGGAAAACATCGACAATATCGCCCCGACGGCTCCACTGGCCCTCCATTTCCACCAGAGCCACCCGATCGTAGCCCATTGAAGCAAGTTGGCGGTCTAAAATCTTGGAGTCTTGAACCATACCTCGCTTCAGCGTCAGACAGTAGGGTTCAAAAGCAGCAGGCGGCGGCAAGTGAGACTGGAGAGCTCTTTCGGTAGCTACAATCGCGATCGGCTTAGAATTAGCGTTTGTTTCTCGTTTCTCGACCAGATCCGCCAACACCTGCATTTGCCCCCAAGTCATTTCGCTTTCATCCGAGTAAGAGAGCTCGTAGGGCGAAGCCTCCGAAGTCGGGTAAAAATGCACAGTCTGCCAGGCCATAGCCTCCAGCCCGGCCACCCAGCGGCCCGCTTCTTCTAGAGTTGCCGTCACTACCAATAAACTCCGCCCTTCTTGTTGTGCGAGGGCGGAAGCTACCAAACCTTTGGGCAAGCGGGCTAAGCCGTTTAGTTGCACGTAGCGATGGCGCTTGAGCTTGTTGAGGAGTTCTGTTGCTAGGGGCGATCGCCCCAGGGTACGAATTATTGAAGAGAAAGTCATGCGCTTTTAATTTTAATCCCCGATCGGCCAAGGCTCTTTCCCTTTGCCTGTTAAGGAGATTGTACGACAAACATCCATGATTGTGCCGATCTGCTGTTGACGCCTTGGAACTTAACTGGGGATATATTTCTGCTTTAATATCTCGATCCTGCGATCGCGATTGAGCCAGTTCCGTTAATCTAGTGACAGGTTTAGAAAAAATTTCGATTTTGCGATCGAGATTCGCAGCTTCCAGACCTCTCCTGTGACTGCACCCAAAGACGGATACAAGCCCCCGACTCAAGTTGTGAAGATCGAAGAATTTTAGACATTAGGGAAATCCCCCAGATACTGGCTGCGGAGTCAATCTAAAATCTAAAATCTAAAATCTAAAATCGACTAACCGGGCAGAGCGCTTCGCCGTTACTACCGAAAATTTTAGAAATGTCCCCAAGTACCGATATTCTGATTGTTCTCCTGCTCATTTTCCTCAATGGCTTGTTTGTGATGTCAGAGATGGCCATCATCTCTGTACGGAAGGTGAGACTGCAACAGATGGCCAACCAAGGTTCAGCCAATGCCCGCGTAGCTTTGGATCTGGCTAATGCCCCCAATCAGTTCTTACCGACAGTTCAAATCGGGATTACGATGCTGGCCATTGTGTCGGGCGCTTTCGGAGAAACGACGATTTCTAGAAGAGTAGAGCCTTTGTTGCGCCTGATTCCTGCCCTTGCGCCCTACTCTAAGACGATCGCCTCAGTAGTAGCAGTTTTAACCATCACTTATCTGACTTTAATTATCGGCGAACTCGTGCCGAAGCGGCTAGCGCTCAACAACCCGGAGCCGATCGCCTCAAGCGTAGCAATTCCCATGCGAATGCTCTCAAAAATTGGCGCTCCTGCGGTTTATTTGTTAAGTCATTCCACTGACTTAGTGATGCGGCTGATGAGGATATCGCCCTCGACAGAACCGCAAGTTACAGAAGAGGAAATTAAAGTTTTAATCGAGCAAGGAACCGAAGCCGGAACCTTTGAAGAAGCCGAACAAGACATGGTAGAAAGAGTCTTTCGTTTGGGCGATCGGCGAGTCAGCGCTTTAATGACCCCGCGTCCCGATCTTACCTGGCTCGACCTCGACGACTCAGTAGAAGAAAACCGCCAAAAAATGCTCGGCAGCGGTCATTCTCGGTTTCCCGTCTGTCAGGGAGGTCTCGACAACGTGCTCGGTTTAGTACACGTTACAGATATGCTTTCGAGGACTTTAACCGGTCAACCCCTCGATTTAAGCGCTTCTTTACGGCGGCCTTTATTTGTACCGGAAAGCACGCGGGGGTTAAAAGTATTAGAGCTTTTCAAGCAATCTAGCAATCAAATTGCCTTGGTGGTAGATGAATACGGCGTGATTCAAGGATTGGTTACAGTCAACGACATTTTAGTCGAACTCGTTGGCGACTTTCCCTCAATTGAAGATGCTGACGAGCCGGAAGCCGTGCAGCGCGAAGACGGTTCTTGGCTGTTAGACGGAATGCTACCAGTCGAAGATTTTTTTGAGCTGTTTGGCCTGGAAGAACTATCAGCAGAAAACAAAGGAAGTTACCACACAATGGGCGGTTTTGTGATTACAAATTTGGGGAAAATCCCCACAGCAGCCGAGCATTTTGAGTGGAACGGTTTGCGCGTGGAAGTAGTCGATATGGACGGCAACCGAGTTGATAAGATATTGGTAATGCCGATCGACTCAGCGGGCGATCGACCTAAAACCGAATCGAGAGCATAAAAACCATTTGCCACAGTTTATTGTTCTCATCAGCCGAGATAAAATCTACATTTGCTTTGTAGAGGCGGGTTTGACCAATAATCTAGGCAAGAATTGAAAATCTAAATAAACCCGCCCCCACCCCACGGTAAATCAAATGTACATTTAAACGTACCGTGGGGCTGGGGGCGGGTTTTTGAGATTGTTTGTTTGAGTCGTTGAGGGTTAGTGGAACCCGCCCCTACTTCTTCTTTTTTCTTTCATCCTTCCGCAAAGCTTCCAGAATAGAACGACCCACATAATCACTAAAAATTACTTGCCCAGCTTGATTGTAGTGGCAGCAGCTATCTACATAAACAGCATCTTTAGCCCGATCAAATACATTTACAGCATTCAATATATTAATATTATTTTTTTCCAAATTCGGAAACTTTTTGAAAAGAGCCGGATATCCAATCTGTACAGATTTAGCATAAGGAGTCTCCTTGTTAAAAGCAATCTGCTTTTCGGCTTCACCAAACACTCTTTTCGTCTCATAATATTGATTAGGCTGAAGAACATGAAAATAAGGCACATTACTAGCCGACAGCACTTTGTGCATAAAAATTGAACTTTTTGCCCAATTCCCTGCCATTTCTTCAAAAGCTACTGAATCCTGTAAAACAGACTTATTAGTATTGATATAAATAACGCTGCTGTCATCTTTTTGTTTTTTCGTCCGTTCTTCTTCAAACTTAAGAACATCTGTTTTATAGTTATTTACTAGATGTTGAACGTAAACAGAAGTCAAAGTATTGCACGCAGCTAAATAGCAGTTTTGCAAACTTGACAAACCCTGATTAATCCTAGTTTTATTTTCTTGAATTCTGAGAGTTGCTTCCATAGCCTTAGTAGAAAGGCTATTATTCGCGAAGTTAGCCAGCGGCCCAATATGCTGAATGCTTGGCATAGTCAAATCGACTTCATTTTTATTGTTTAAATTAGAAAGTGCTACTTCATTAAAACCATCTATATTGACGACCATATCTAATTCTTGACCTAAAGCCAAAAAGTAGTTTAAAATTAATAATTGCTGCGGCTGTTTGTAGCCTCCGGTAGCAAAAGACAAAATTACAAATTCTTTATCTTTTAAAGCGGGCAACTGTTTGAGGTATTTAGGTAAAATTTGATTTTGAACTTGAAATATTGCATAATCGGAAGCCACGGAACCGCCAAAAATTCCGATAATAAATTGATTTTTCTTTATTTTTTTAAAAGGGTAATCGTAAGGAGAGATAAATCCGTAGTTGTTAACCTTAAAACCCGGCCGAAAATCAGGGCTGGGTTTTTGAATAAACCCAAAAAAAGGATGAAACCTTTCGACAATAGACTCCTTCAGTCGCACTCCTTCTAAATTAATTCCTAAAGCCAACTTATCTTGCGTCTTTTCTCTAGTATAGAAAAATTGCTTGTGCTGGACAAAATACCATCCCAAGGAACCGAGTTCCAGGAAAACAAGTAAAAGCGCTAAGTTAATCAAAGCAATTTTTAATATTTCTTTGTTTTTGCTAATAAACTTAAAATCTTTCATAAATATCTATTTCGACTCTCTTACTATTTTAATAATGGAACGGGAAACATAGTTTACCAATACTTGTTCTCCAACTGAATTATAGTGGCAGCAGGCATCTTTGTAAACGGTCTCTTTTGTATTGTCTAAAATATTCACGGCGCTAAAAATATTAACCCGAGCTTTTTGCAAATCATCTACTTTGGACAACAGCACCGGATAACCTTTTTTTACCCCTTCAATGTAAGGACTCTCTTTGTTAAGCGCGATTTCCTTTTCCTTGGCGGTAAACGCTCGCTTAGTGGGATAATACTGGTTGGGCTGGATAAAGTGAAAATACTTAATCTTTCTACTTGATAAAATTTGATTCATCCCGATCGACGATTCGTACCACATCGATGCCATTTTCTCAAAAGCAGCGGCATCCTGCAAAACAGAGTCAGCTTTGGGAATATACACTATATCGCTATTTACCGTGTCTGATTTGGATTGTTTGACTTGCGAATCGTACTTGACAACTGCTTGCTGGTAATTGTTGACTAATTGTTTCACCTGTAGCGAGGTAACAGCGTGACACAAAGCAAGTTGACAAGTTTGCAATTGGTCAATACCTGCTTTCAACTGTTTTTTGTTTTCGTTAATTTCCACAATCGAACTCATCGCTTCCGGCGGCAAGTTGTTGTTGGCTAAACCCGCCAGAGGCTGTATGTGCTGAACGCTGGGCATTCCCACTTCAACTTTGGCTTTGTTGTTTAAATCTGACAGTGCTACTTCGTTAAAACCGTCAATATTGATGACTAAATCTAACTCTTGACCCAAAGCCAGAAAGTAATTTAAAATTAATAATTGTTGGGGCTGTTTGTACCCACCGTTGCCAAAATTTAACACCACAATTTCGCGATCGGCAAATTCTGGATAACTCCGCAATTTTTTAGAAAATATTTGATTTATATATTCATCTACTGCAAAATTGTTGGCAACTGAACCGCCAAAAACTCCGATAATAAATTGATTTTTATTGGTTTTAATAAAGGGATATTCGTATAGGGAAAAAAAGCCGTGTTTGTTGACTTTTAACTTTAATTTTTCATTAGTAAAAGCACCTTGCTTGAGTACGTAGCCAAAAAATGGGTGCAGTCTTTCTACGATAGATTCATCGAGTCTAATTCCTATCCTTTCAATATCTTCTACTACTTTTTCTTGGGTTTTAATTCGGGTATAGAAAAAATGCTTTTGGTTGATAAAATAAAAAGCGAGCGACAAAGCTTCCAGACAAATAAAGGCTATCGCCAAATTAACCGCGATTAAAATCAACAGATTTTTGCCGTTGTTTAGTAGCGTAGAATCTTTCATAAAATTAGACGAATTATGGTTGACGATTGGGCAGTTGAGACTGCTTCAATTGTTGGCACAAATTTCGGTTAATCAGGATACTGGCCAGCCGGTGTCCGAGTTCATTCCAGTGGCCCCCACAGGGTACAGAATTCTCAAAACCGTGGGCGCAGACTTGATATTTTTCAGTGTAACCTTGGATCTGTTGGGATAAATTCAGTACCCGAAAACCCTCGCGCGCGCCCAATTTTTTCAGCCGCCTATCGGGATAAAACAAATCCTGAATTTTGTTTTTTGTCATAAAATCTTTCCGCGTCTGGGCATCCGGTCTAACTTGCATCGGATCGCCGATCGTCACCACCAAGAAATCAGCATTTTTCTGCACGACTTCATTCCGCATAGTCACAATCAAACCCTCTGTCACCTTCCAAGCCTCTTGCCAATCTGCATTCTGAGGTTCCTTGAGGTTTTGGCTACTTAAAGTGGTAAAATCCTCAGATAACTCGCGCTTTTTCCTATCTAAGTCTATTTTTTTAATGACCTGCAAAATGCGCGAATTGTTGACGAGCCAACTGGGCATCCGGTCTACGAAGGAAACTGCTCTTTCGTTGCGGTCGAGCGGTGGCAGATTGCGAAAAGACATATCCGGTAATAACTTGCCACTAGCATCATAACCAAAAAATGGTCGGTAGCGATCGTATTCCAGTTTCGGAGAATTATTTATCACATCATTGCCAATAAAAAAAGCAAGAATTACAATATCAGGATTGTAATCCCACACTTTTTTTCGCAGCATTATCAATTCTTGAGCAGTACCGTAACCCTGCACGCCGAAATTGATGACCTCAACATTTTTGCGCCCCTTAACGGCCTCGCAGTTGCCTAACTTTCGTTCCAGTTTCGACCAGAAAGTTTCTTCGATAGGTACCTGAATTGCTTCGGTGAAAGAATCACCCAAAACCGCCACCCGCAAAGTATTTGGAGGTTTTGCTTTTGTATGTTCTCGATCGCGCAAACCCTCGCTATTCACCTGCACAAGACTCGCACCTTCCCCATTCCACTCGCCCGAGGCACCCGGTTTCAGCTTCCAGCCCAAATTCGGATCGGCAGTGTGGAAACGAGTTGGCGCCGAGTCTACGAAATCTCCGATTTTTGGATAGCCTTCAATCTTGGCCGCCCGCAATCCAATTTCACCAATTACCACCCCCATAAATAAACCGCCGAGTGTCAAACCTAAATTGACACCCAAATTTTTCCAATTGCTCATTTTTTCAAAACAGTGTGTAAATAAATGGAGCAATCACAGAACCCTGACTCAATACAATCAAAGCGCCCAAAAAGACTAAAGTCACAATTAACGGCAACATCCAATACTTTTGGCGTTCTTTCATAAACGCCCACAAATCTTTGAGAAAGTCTAAAGTTGCTTCAAACACTTAAAAAGGACGCTCCATACTAACTTTTGTTCTTACTTTACTTGGGACGCGGTAAGTATCCATTTTAGGATTGAGTTTTCGCCGCATTGCATCTTCGCCGAAAATGTTTTTGAGCACTCCCATCGGCCAAACTATCAGGTAAAAAACTATCCCTAGGACGATCGGCGTTTGGATTTTGTGGAGGATGAGTCCAAAGCGCATCCATGCGTGATAAACGGGATTCAGCGATTTCGGGGCCACCAATCCTAGCACGATTAGCACTGCGCCGACTGCCCAAGGCTGCCAAGGTAGAGAATGCCGCCGCAGTAAAGGTACTGCTAAACCGAAGATCACTGCAATCAAGCTGCCAATTAGCAGCCCGAAATCACGCAAGCCTTTTTTATCGAGTTTTTTAATTTGGTCGCTCATTGTGAAGGAAGAAGTGCGGCAACAGATTGTGTAATGGACGTAACGGATGTAACGGATGGATGTCGAGGAAATGAGGAAGAAGGAAAGTTGCTTGTATGGGCGGGTTTTCCCGAAATCTTTTCTGTTATGAAAAAACTCAAAAACCCGCCCTTCTTGCTAATCTAGTTCAAATTCATTTTTCCAAGCATCATCTTGTTTCCAAGGAATTTGTTCGGACTTGGGAAGCAAGTAATTCTCCAAAACCAGATAGTCCATTTCGGTTCGCATGAAACAGCGGTAAGCATCCTCTGGAGTGCAAACAATGGGTTCGCCTCGGACGTTGAAAGAAGTATTTACCACAATAGAACAGCCCGATCGCTCTTCAAAATGGCTGATTAAGTCATAGTAACGAGGATTGGTTTCTTTGTGAACAGTTTGGATGCGAGCTGAGTAATCGACGTGGGTGACAGCCGGAATCTCCGATCGCGGAATGTTGAGCTTTTCAATGCCAAACAACTGCTCTTGTTCAGCAGTCATGGGAATGCGGAGACTGGCTTTGACAGGTGCTACTAATAGCATATAAGGGCTGGAATGGTCAATCTCGAAATAATCCGCAACTCGTTCGGCTAAGATTGACGGAGCAAAAGGTCGAAATGATTCCCGATATTTAATTTTCAGGTTCATCACGGACTGCATTTTAGCACTGCGGGGATCGCCAATGATCGATCGACCGCCCAGAGCCCGCGGCCCAAATTCCATCCGCCCCTGGAACCATCCCACCACATTTCCCTGTTCCAAAATTTCAGCCAACTGCGGCATTAATTCGGCATCGTCCAATCGGTGATAGCTGGCTTTGACAGCATCCAAATATTCCAGAATTTCTGCGTCAGTAAACCTCGGGCCCAAATATGAGCCCCTCATTTGGTCGCGACAAGTTAAATGAGCAAGAGACTTCGCCACAGTTGCCACCGCTTGGTTGGCAGTGAGAACTTCAGTCCTCTCCTCAACCGCTGCCACAGTTGCCACCGCTTGGTTTGTAGTGAGAACTTCAGTCCTCTCCTCAACCGCTGCGTTTGTAGTGATAAGTTCAGTCTTGAGGGATTCTATACTATTTGCTGTCGAGTTCGCGCTCACAGTGCGAGTTTGTTCGTAATACTGATACCAAATCGCCAAAGCCGCGCCCAAAGCACCGCCAGCATCTCCCGCTGCCGGCTGAATCCAAATATCTTTGAAAATACCTTCCCGCAAGAGTCTGCCGTTAGCAACGCAGTTGAGAGCAACGCCGCCGGCAAGACAAAGATAATCGACATTCAATTCTTTTTTAACTGTTCTGCAAAGCCGCAAAACAACTTCTTCGGTAACAACTTGAATGGAAGCTGCAATGTCCATTTCTCGCTGAGTCAATTTTCCTTCAGCTTGACGCGGCGGCCCTTCAAATAGTTCGTCAAACTTCTTATTTGTCATGGTTAAGCCAACAGTATAGTTGAAATAATCCATGTTCAAACGGAAAGTTCCGTCATCTTTGAGGTCGATTAAATAGTTGAGAATCTTGTCTACATACTTGGGTTCGCCGTAAGGAGCTAAACCCATGAGTTTGTATTCGCCAGAGTTGACTTTGAAGCCAGTGTAATAGGTGAAAGCTGAATAAAGCAAACCCAACGAGTGGGGAAAATCGATTTCCCACTGAGGTGTAAGTTGGTTCCCGTCTCCCAACCAAACCGAGGTTGTGGCCCACTCGCCCACGCCGTCGAGGCACAAAACGGCTGCTTTTTCAAAGGGGCTGGGGAAAAATGCCGATGCTGCGTGGGATTGGTGGTGTTCGGTAAATAGCAGAGATGGCAGTTTATTCGTTTTGCAGTTTGCCATTTCTGCTAGATCTCTTTTGAGCATGGTTTTGAGGTAAAGCTTTTCTTTGAGCCATATCGGCATGGCTGCTAGGAAAGAGCGAAAACCTTGGGGTGCGTAGGCTAAATAGGTTTCGAGAAGGCGCTCGAATTTGACTAAAGGTTTGTCGTAAAAAACTATTCGATCGAGTTCCCGCAAATCTATTTTCGCTTCTTTCAGGCAATAAGCGATCGCATTCTTAGGGAATCTGGCGTCATGCTTTTTGCGGGAAAATCTTTCTTCCTGCGCTGCTGCTATAATTTCTCCGTCGCGAATTAAGGCTGCGGCGCTGTCGTGATAGTACGCCGAGATTCCAAGTATGTTCATCGCTCTCCTCACAAATCGCAATGCGTTTGCTTTTGACTATTTAGAATAGCTAACGATTATAACTGCTTCAGTGCAGATTGGGAATTGAGTTTGGCGATCGCCTATAATTTTACCTGGATCTATGCAGGTGGGCCGCCCGACGGCGATCGGCTGTTTGAGAGCATTTAAGCTAGCGCCGGCGAATCCTGCGCCCCCAAGCTCTGAAGTAAGTGATCACCGGGAATTGATAAAATTCACCTATCAACCACAGCACAATGCCTAAATGGGACAAAAAAGCTAAGCCTGTCCAAGCTGCGGGCAGCCACGACAAGCGGCTGCCGGGAACCGGGGGAAAATAGTAAGCTGAAAGTCCCAGCAAGGTGGTGGGAAGGAAAATTAGACCAAGAGCCGCTGCAAAGTAGGGCCATCCGAATTCTACGCCTTCGAGGTGCGCTCCTATCCACCGTTTGCCGTTCCAGTGCCAAGTTACGGGCGGTTGGCGATCGGCCATTTGGAGCGATTGTCTTTCAACGCTTGCGGTATAAATGTGCTGGCAGAAGTTGCAAGCAAGGGCGTCCATCATCGGCATGGTGGAAATTTGGCCGGTGCGGCACACGGGACAGGGATATGTATCTCGATCGTTGAAAGGCCGGGTTGATTTTTTGAAAGTAAGCATAGATCAGGCTGTTTGTCAAGATATTGAGAGATCTTAACAGAGTACAGAAATTCTATGTTGAGTAAGGGCGGGTTTTGTATCTAGATTGTTGGTGATTTCACATTTTTTCCCGCTTCCGGGCCCCTACATTCATGGAGCTTGATGGTCGATGATGCGGATTAATTGCGGTGATTGTTGCTGTAGCGAATTCTGGCTCCTGCCCAGTGAAGTTTTTCCCTCAAAGTGCCGTAATAAGAATAGTTCTCCCGCAAAATAATAAACTTGGCTTCGCAGTCTGCCCTCCGCACGTCTACGCGCTGTCCTGGCCAAATTGCTGTACCCAAAATGCCGTCTGTCCAGAGTTTGGTACTGAGTTCGTAATCTGCTAAAGGCCAAATGCTGACGACTGAACCGGGCGGCAGGACGATCGCCCGACTCGATAAACTCAAAGGGCAAATCGGAGTAACTGCGATCGCCTCCATTCCCGAGTGGATTATCGGCCCGTTGGCAGATGCGGTGTAGCAAGTTGAACCAGTGGGAGTGGCCACAATTAAACCGTCGCCTTGATATTGATCGACTACTTCGCCGTCAACTTCCATTTCTAGAATACAGCTCGGCATTCGATCGGCTGAAGCAGGTTTGACACACATTTCATTGAGTGCCAAAAATCGATCGCTTTCCGGTTCCAGATTAGTTCTGTTTCCCTCAAAAATCGCCGCCTGCAACATCATCCGCTTCTGCACGGCATACCTGTCTTCCAAAAGTCTGTCCCAAATCTCCTCAGTCTTTTGGAAATCCTCAAAAGACTCGGTTAAAAAACCCAGATGTCCCCCCACATTCGCTGCCAAAATCGGGATGCCGTCAGCAGCCAAATTCCGCGCCGCAGCTAGGGCCGTACCGTCGCCGCCCAGCACCACCGCTAAATCAATTGGGTTGTTACTAGAAGCTAAAAACACCGGATACGGGTTATCTTTCGGGCCGCTCGGCCCCATTAAAACGTGACACCCGCGACTTTCTAATTGGCGGGCACACTGTTCTGCCCACCGCTGGCTGAGGGTATCTCTGGCTTTGTGGGCGATAATTACTTGTTTTAGTTGCACAACCTATCGATTTTAGATTTTAGATTTTAGATTTTAGATTATTAGATTTTAGACTGAATTGCCGCGAGCGGGACGATCGCACTGTACTAGGAAAATTATTATTCCCATGCCAGAGGAAATCTCCCCTCGCAGACTCTCCCTCTGGTTTATACCCGTTCCAAAAAGTAATCCAATTTTTTGAAAGCTCCAAACCCTTATCTCATCTGTCATTTCCAATACTTTAATCGAAAATCGAAAATCAAAACCTGTCATTTCCAATACTTTAATCGAAAATCGAAAATCGAAAATCGAAAATGGTATTACCCCTCGGTGCGGCTGGATTTGGGCCGTGGCCAGATAATGCTGGAATCTGTTGCGAGTAGGCGAGAAACTGCGATCGCCCCAAAGCGGTTGAGGTGGCTGGGGTCAAAAAAATAGTCGTTGCGGCCAGGCCACCGCTGCGACAAGTCGCGGAAAGCGAAGCCTTTTTGCCGCGAGAGTTGATCCATTCGCTGCCGGAACTGCTGTTCTGCCCGCAGGCGAGTTCCATCTAAGTAGTCGTCGGTGAGGGGCAAATTGACGAAAATCAGGGGAATTTTGCGAGCTTTGGTAAATGCTACAACTGAATTAAAGGCTGTTGCTTGTTTGCCTCCGAGGTTGAAGTTTTCGTAGTCGCGATCGTACTGGCCTGAAACGTAAGCGCGTTCTCGATAATAAGTGTTGGGATTGTACCTGTCCGACATAGCCATGAATCCGTTGGAGTCGATCGAATCTGCCAATTGGTTGAGTTGTCTGATGGCTACTGTTGTCGGCCGCGAGACTGGAATCAATTGTGCTTTTTGGGTGGCTGCATCCGCTGCGATTAGTTTTAACTCATATCTTGCAGCATTCTCAGCAACGGGCATTTTGTCGGTTCCACTAGATAGGAATTTGATTGTGGGGTGGGTGTCAGCAACGGGCAGTTTGCCGGTTCCACTAGACATGAATTTGATTGTGGGGTGGGCATCTTGCCCGCCCCTGAAAGGTCGATCGACAGATGTAAATGCTTTGCGAAAAGTGTTGTTAGGGCAGGGCTGCGGGAATCTGTAACACTGGGGAATCACATTGGGTTCATCGGACGGCAGTTTGGGGCGAACGCCTGCGGCTAAAAGTTTGCTGCCTTCAGAATCGACGATCGAATTAAAAGTGCGATCGTCTCGGCCGCTGTTAAATCCCCGCACACCATCCGCCCAGACAATCATTTGAGGCAAATGATCGGGCTTCAAAAGCCGCCGCAGTTGAAAGTCAACTACTTGTGCAGTTGCGCCGTTGACTGAAAAGTTAAATACTTTTAAGCCCGGGCGGCCCCTTTGGGCCAAAGATTGTTTTAGCTGTTTGGGATCTACGCCCTGCAATGCGCGGGAACTGCCGACAATCAAAACATCTGGGGGCCCGACAGTCGCAATGTAGGATAGGTAAAGTTTTAGTTGTTCGTTGAGCAAATCGCTGCTGAAGCTGACTGTACTGGCTTGCGATCCGTTTGCGCCCGCTTGCTGTTGGGAATAAACGAGGTTTCTCATGTACTCCACCACTTTTTTCTCCGCAAAAGCCCGTCTGGGACTGCCTGGGGGAACGGCTTGCATCCAGGCGACGGCCTGCACCCAGAGGCCGGCTACTTCGTCCCAGTCTTGTTTTGAATTGGCTGATTGAGCCAAATTAGAAGCTTGGGTGGCAAAGTTAACTGACTCCGTAAAGGCATCGTTTTGGGGGCATGAGGCAACGCTGACGGATTTTTTGGATTTTTTGGGGTTTCGAGCTAACAGAGATGTTGGGGACTGCGCTAGGACTGCGGATTCGATCGAACCCGATGGCGCTGCGGTGTTGGGTGGCTTCGTTGACGAACATCCCAAAGTTACGGCTAATACAGCGGCTGCGGCGCAGGTACGTTTGAGGATGCTGGTGCTGATGCTAGCAATGTAGCGGCGAATCATAAAGCTTTCAGCGATCGCGAAACATTACTAGATATTACCGCAAGCCGCCATTCGTCTGCAGCCGCGATGGTGACGTTTTGAGTATTTATATATGGGATTCGATGACTGCTTCGGCTTGCAGGGCGATCGACCTCAATTTATCCAATGTATCCTGGTTCGCACTCTGCCACAACCCCCGCTGACGAGCTTCTAGCAATCTTTCCGCCATATCTCGCAGTGCCCAAGGATTGTTTTCTTGAATAAATGCTTGCACTTTCTCATCAAAAATGTAAGCCTCTGCGATTCCTTCATACATAAAATCCTCTACACAATTTGCCGTAGCATCGTAAGCAAACAAAAAATCAACAGTTGCTGCAATTTCAAACGCACCTTTATAACCGTGTCGCATCGCACCTTCTATCCATTTGGGATTCACAGCCCTGCTGCGATAAACCCGCGCAATTTCTTCTCGCAGTTGCCGCACTTTCGGCTTCTCGGGAATCGAGTTATCTCCGAAATAGGTTTCAGGATTTTTGCCTTGCAAATTGCGAATTGCGGCCGTCATTCCGCCTTGGAATTGATAATAATCGTCGGAGTCGAGGATGTCGTGTTCGCGGTTGTCTTGGTTTTGCAGAACTATTTGCATTTGGCCGAGGCGTTTTTCAAATGCTTCGGGTGCAGAACATCCCCATTCACTCTGTTTAACCCCCGCTACATCTCCCGGCAAATTTGAGGAACTAGAGGAGGTATAGGCGTAACTGCTCCAATTAATGTAAGCTTTTGCTAAATCGCTATCGTCTGTCCAGTTTTGAGCTTCAATTATGCCTTGAAGTCCTGCGCCGTAAGCACCCGGTTTTGAGCCAAACACTCGAAATTGCGATCGCCCTTGCGCCTCTTCCTGACTCAAACCTGTAGATTCCCAATACAGAATCTCTGCTTGAACTTGTGCGGCTAAAGGGTTGTTTTCTGGCGATTCGTCTAAATCTGCCACAGCTTTTACCGCACTGTCAAACAAATCAATTAAATTAAAAAAAGCATCGCGGAAAAAGCCAGAAATTCGCAAAGTAACATCAACGCGCGGTCGCCCCAAAACAGAAACTGGCAAGATTTCAAAATCTACAACCCGGCGCGAAGGGCCATCCCAAACTGGTTGAACTCCTATCAGCGCCAAGGCTTCGGCGATGTCGTCTCCCCCCGTCCGCATGGTGGATGTTCCCCACACTGACAAACCCAAAGTTTTCGGATATTCGCCGTTTTCTTGGGTGTATCTTTCGATTAAAGTTTCAGCCGCAACTCTGCCAACTCTCCAGGCGGTTTCTGTGGGAATGGCGCGGATATCTACTGAGTAAAAATTGCGACCGGTGGGCAATACATCTGGTCTGCCGCGAGTGGGCGCGCCGGATGCGCCGCTTGGTATGTGCCGCCCATCTAGTCCGCGCAAAAGGTTGGTAATTTCTTGGTTTGTTTGGAGGAGTGAAGGTAAAAGATAGTTATTTATCCACTCTAATTCTTGTTGGGTTGCTTCTCCTGCTTGTGGATTTGTAACCGCAGATGAACGCGGAGTAACGCGGATGTTTTCGATTAAGTTATCTACTAATTCAGCGGATTTTTCTTCGAGTTCGGCTGTTAAATCGCCTGCTGTGCGGTGCTGAATTATCGACGTTGGATCGCAGGTTAAGGGGTCGAAATCGTAGCCTGAGTCTTCTGCTAGGGCGCGGGTTAAGCCCGATCGCCCGTTGGTGGGATGGCGGGCGATCGCAATTATCAAATCTCTCAACTGTCTACCTTCGGGACACTGCCCGAAAATGTGCAATCCGTCACGGATTTGGGATTCTTTAAGTTCGCAAAGATAGCCATCTGTGCGGGTGATAAATTCTGTAAATTCCGATTTATTTAGTTGTATTCCTAAGTCTTTATCTAAGTTTTCTTTGTTGGTGAGGGCGAGAATGCGATCGCGAATCATCGGTAATCTAGACGGATCTAAACTTTGGGCTTCGCAATATTCGTCGATTAAGGTTTCCAACTGCTGCAAAGGCCCGTAGAGTTCGGCGCGAGTCATCGGCGGTGTCAGGTGGTCGATAATCACAGCTTGCGATCGTCTTTTTGCTTGGGAACCTTCCCCCGGATCGTTGACAATGAAGGGATAAAAATTTGGCATTGCGCCTAATGCTACTTCTGGATAACATTTGTTAGACAATGCTATACTTTTACCGGGAAGCCATTCTAAATTTCCGTGTTTCCCGGCATGAATTATAGCGTCAATTCCCAACTTTTCTCGTAACCAATAATAGTAAGCTAGATAATTGTGAGTTGGTTCTAAGTCTGGGGCGTGATAATTTAACGCGGGGTCAATTTCATATCCCCGCGATGGTTGAATTCCTACAAATACATTACCGAACAGAATTCCCGGAATCGGAAAAGACGTATTGTTACTTATAAAATCTTGTGCATAGCTTCCGGGAAGCCCCCATCTTTTACAAATCCCATCTTGCACTTCCTGCGGCAAAGTAGCAAAATATTCTTCATATTCTGCCAAATCCAATGATTGATGAACAGGCCGCAATTCGCGTCCTTCCGGGTCATTTGTCACGCCCGAAGTCAGGAGTTCAATTAACTCGTTGCCGCTAGCGGGGATGTTTTCAATTTGATAGCCAGCTTGCTGCATAGCTTTGAGGATTTCAACACAGCTAGCGGGCGTATCTAAGCCGACGCCGTTGGCTAAGCGGGCGTTGCGAGTGGGGTAATTTGCGAGAATTATGGCGATGCGTCTGGTGGCGGTTGGGGTTTGTTTCATCTTCACCCAATTCGCGGTTAAATCTGCTACAAATTGAATGCGATCGCCCGCTGCTACATAGCCTACTACATCTGTTTCTAATTCGCTGTTCCAAGTCTGTACGGCTTTAAAAGAAACAGCCCTAGTAATAATTTTTCCGTCTACTTCTGGCAATGCTACATTCATCGCCACATCGCGGGGCGAAAGTCCCTGAAGTTCGGTTTCCCACTGTTCCAAACCGCCACCGCTGAAGATTGCTTGCAATACTGGAACGTCTAAAGATTTTAAGCTGTTTTGTTCCGGTTCTTGACTGCTGAAACCCGAGACTGCAAAACTTGTGGTATTGAGCAATAATTGAATTGGTTCGGATTGTTTAGGTTGAAAATACTCCAGCAATTCTATTTGCAAATCTGGTTCCCGCAAAGAAGAAACAAAGACGGGAACAGGCACTAAGTTTCGTTCTGCTAGAGCTTGACACAGTGCATCAATTGGTGCTAAGTTTCCTGATAAGTAATGAGCACGATAAAATAAAATTCCGACTTTAGATTTAGAAGTAATGTCCCCGTGTCCGCAAGTTGGAGACGATTCAATTTGCTTTTGCCAATCATAAATTCCGACGCGGGAAACTGTTTGAGGTAGGGGCGGGTTGTAAGCAGTTTTTAGGCAAGTATCGGCGGCAAATTTGAGTGCGTTAACAAAGTTTTGGACTCCGCCTTCTGTGAAGTAGCGCCACAGTTTATTGACTGCTGACAGCGATACATTGGAATGGCTAATTAAATCAGGATCGGGACTGTCTTCTCCCGGCATTACAATCAGTGATGCGTTAGTTTTCTGCACAGTTTCCCGCAGAATCTCTAAGCCGTAAGACCAATAAGAACGCCCTCCTAAAAGTCTTAAGATTATCACTTCTGCGCGTTCTAAAACTTCCTCAGCATAATTATCAATTGTTAATTGTTGCTGCAACTGAAGCAGGTTTACTGCGCGTACTTTGGGAAAATTTGCCGGCATTTTGGATGCGGCCGCCGCGAGAGTTTGAATGTCGGTATCAGCAGCACTAATAAA
The DNA here is from genome assembly GCA_014695295.1 of Microcoleus sp. FACHB-61. GTDB lineage: Bacteria > Cyanobacteriota > Cyanobacteriia > Cyanobacteriales > Microcoleaceae > Microcoleus. Next base: position 54,250 of record JACJNY010000011.1, read on the forward strand.
TACTATTGGTGCTGGGGTTTGCTGAATAAAAATTACTCCTTCTGATTGAGGGTTCCAACCTCCGGGTGTGGCGGCTATTTTGTGCATTAATTTTTCCTCTATATATAAGAAGTCGGAATTAAAAGAAGTCTCAGAGGCACAGCCTCTCGCTTAATTATGCCACGAAAAAAGTGTTTGCAGCCTCGGAATGCAAGTCCTCGGATTTTGGAGAGGGCTGGCATTCCGAGGCTGCTAAAAAAATTACATAAAACATTATAAATTTATAATGTTATAAATAAAACTCCTCCCATCATGATAGCAGCCCCTAAAAATCTTTCTTGAATATCTTTTTCCTTGAAAATGAAATAGCCGAACAGTACACTCATTAATACGCTGGTACGCTTAAGTGCTATTACTTGCACGACTAAAGTCATTGTCAAAGCTTGCATCTGAAAAATGACTCCTAAAGCATTGAAAAAGCCCATTGCCATTAGCATCGGTAAGTATTGGATAATTTGGCGCTTGGGGTTAAATGTTTTGTGCAGTAAAACTGGCAGCAATAGGACACTCATAGTCGTCAATAAAGCGAACACCCAAAAAATCGGGGAAGAGTTTTGCACGCCGATTTTGTCAAAATTTGTGGTAATACTCCAGAGAAAAGCTACGAGTAACATCAATTTAGACCCTGGTTGGTGCAGAAGTGCTTTGAAGGGGGCTAAGTAGCCTTGAGATTTTTCTTTGATGTTTAATAGATAAGATCCCATGACTATGAGAAAAACTCCAATACCATCAAAAAAGTTGGGATATTCGCCGACAATTAACGGTGAAGTCAGCAGCATGAATAAGGGCGTCAAAGCTACCAGTGGCACGGTGAGGGATAAATCCGACAGTTTGATAGCTTTAATGTAGAGGAGAGCAATGACTGCGTTCATGCTGCCTCCGATTAACAAAGCTATCCAAAATTGCTGGTTTAATGGAGGTATTTCTATGATAAATAGCAACGGAGTTAAAAAGGCTGCTGTAAAAAATGTTAGCGACCAAGTTACGACATATTCGTCGTTGGCTTTCAGGTTGTGCTTGCTAACAACATCTTTTACTGCTTCAAAAAAAGCGCTCAAAATTGCCAAAATTAACCACATCATCCTAAATATGCGCTCCTGACTCGCTCGTCGTTTAGCAAATCTGCTCCAATACCTGTGAGAGTAATGTTACCAGCTTCTAGCACGTAACCCCGATCGGCAATTTGCAGTGCTAAACTGGCGTTTTGTTCCACTAAAAGGATGGTAACGCCCGTGGAGCGCAAGTTTTGAATGATTGCAAAAATTTCTTTGACGATCGCGGGTGCTAAGCCTAAACTGGGTTCGTCTAATAATAGCAGCTTCGGGCGACTCATCAGAGCACGGGCGATCGCCAGCATTTGCTGTTCCCCGCCGCTGAGGGTTCCTGCTAGCTGGCGGCGTCTTTCTGCTAAGCGCGGAAATATCTCAAATTGGCGCTCTAAATCGGCTTTTACGGCTGCCGAGTCCGATCGAATATAGGCCCCCAATTCCAAGTTAGTTAACACCGTTTGCTGCGCCAAAACCCGCCTCCCTTCTGGACTGTGGGCGATTCCCAATTTCACAACTTCGTGAGCTTGGCGGCGGCTAATATCGCGCCCGCTATAAATAATTTGTCCTTGTCGCAAATTAACTATTTTAGAAATAGCTCTCAAGGTGGTACTTTTGCCCGCGCCGTTGGCACCGATGAGACTGACAACCTCGCCCGCATTAATCGTGAGATTAATATTTTGTATGGCTTGAATGCCACCATAATTTACAGAAAGATTCTTGAGTTCTAAGAGGATGTTTTGGGTGGTTTTGGGTGGGCTGTCGTGCATTTTATGTGACTTGATTGTTGATAACAAAACTGTCTATTTTCCAGCAGTCCGCCAGGGGTTGAAACCCCTGGCTCATAGCTGAAGTCCTCTTAATAGGACTGGAAGATTCATTTAAGGCTAACTATTAATTTTACTCGTTCCCAGCCAGAGCCTGGGAACCTGTTAAAATTTCTACATCTCATCTCCCAAATAAGCCTCAATGACAGCCGGGTCATTCCTCACAATAGCAGGCTCGCCCAAGGCAATAAGCTGACCGAAATGCAATACAGCAATTCGATCGCACAATCCCATAACAAGTGGTACATGATGCTCGATCAATATTACAGTTAAATTGAATTGTTGGCGCACTTCGCGGATAAATTCGCTTAATTTGTGCTTTTCATTGGGATTCATCCCCGCAGCAGGTTCATCTAACAGCAATATTTGCGGTTCTAGGGCTAAAGCGCGGGCAATTTCTAAGCGCCTCTGGTCGCCGTAGGGCAAGTTTTTGGCTTGTTCGCCCGCGCGATCGCCCAATCCGACTAAATCCAACAATTCTAAGGCTTTCCGCTGGGTTTTGCGTTCCATTGCGTTAGAGGCTGGCAAGCCGAAAATCCCCGCCAGCAGCGATAAAACTGGATTGCCCGATCGACTGTGGATGTGTCGGGCGATCGCCACATTTTCCAAAGCAGAAAGTTCTCCAAACAACCGAATATTTTGAAATGTTCTGGCCATACCTTTATTAGCAATTTGATAAGGCCGCAATTTAGAAATATTTTCGTTTTGATAAATCAGATTGCCACTAGAAGCAGGTATCAATCCAGTCATTACATTAAATAGAGTTGTCTTGCCCGCGCCGTTAGGGCCGATCAATCCAAAAATCTCGTGTTTTTGAACTGTGAAAGATACGTCGTTTACAGCAATTAAACCGCCAAAGCGGCGAGTTAATCCTTTGGCTGCTAAAACAGGATTGCTGCTTGAGGGGGTAAGGGGTTCGGAAATCATAAACAAATCATAGAATATAAGATATCTAATTATGCCTTAGACTGCGGAATGTTCTTAAAGTGCCGCTTTTTAAGCAGTATTGAGGGCGATCGATTTCACCACGGACAAGCACAAATTTAGATGACGCCGAGTCCTGAAACCAGTTTGATGAGAATGTAAACAGAATTATTCAAATGGCTGAGACGGCTCATCAAATACAAGGATTCTGGCCCATGACGAAGCACTACCGACAAAGATTAATTACCGTAATTGCCCTCTCGTTTCTATCTTTCACATCGCCTTTGCTGTTGACTCGCAATGCTGCGGCTGGAATTGGGGACGAACCCACAGCTAATCCCAAACAGATTGCCTCCCTCACCGAGAAGTTAAAGAGTAACGATGAAACGGCACTTGATCCAGCTATTAAGCTGTTACGAAAAATAGGTGAACCAGCCATCCCTGATTTGATGGAAGCTTTGCAGGATCAGAATTTGTCAGTCCGCCAGAGTGCTGCTGAGGTTCTAAGACAAATTGGTCTCCCTGCTATTCCTGCCTTTGTCAAAACCTTGAAAGAGTCAGATGTGTCGGTTAGTGCAGAAGCTAAAACTGCACTGCCGCAGCTAATTCTCTTGCTGAAAGACTCCGATGCAACTGTGCGTAGCCGTGCAGACTATGCTTTGGGAAGGATTGGTGCAGAAGCTAAAACTGCTGTGCCACACCTAATTCTCTTGCTGAAAGACTCCGATGCAACTGTGCGTAGCCGTGCAGCCAATGCTTTGGGAAGTATGGGTGCAAAAGCTAAAACTGTTGTGCCGCAGCTAATTCTCTTGCTGAAAGACTCCGATGTAAAGGTGCGTAGCCGTGCAGACTATGCTTTGGCAAGAATGCGTGCAGAAGCTAAAACTGCTGTGCCACAGCTAATTCCCCTGCTTCAAGATTCAGATGCAACTGTGCGTAGCAGTGCAGCCTCTGCTTTGGGAAGTATGGGTGCAGAAGCTAAAACTGCACTGCCGCAGCTAATTGCCTTGCTGAAAGACTCCAATCCAAATGTGCGTAGTAGTACAGCCTCTGCTTTGAATAAAATTCGTGCAAAAGCTTAAACTAGACTGGCGCAGCTAATTCTCTTGCTGAAAGACTCCAATGCAAATGTGCGTAGTAGTGCAGCCTCTGCTTTGAATAAAATCGGTGCAAAAGCTTAAACTGCACTGCTGCAGCTAATTGTCTTGCTGAAAGACTCCAATGCAAATGTGCGTAGTAGTGCAGCCTCTGCTTTGGAAAGAATCTTTGCAGAAACTAAAACTGCACTGCCGCAGCTAATTCCCCTGCTTCAAGACTCCGATGCAAGTGTGCGTAGCCCTGGGGCCCATGTCTTGCGAAGTATTGCTCTTCACCTTCAAGAAAAAGCAAAGAGGCTAACTTCACCGGAGTTAAATCAGGCTGTATCAAACTTAGAATCAGCCTTGAAAATTTTGGATGAACCTAAAGCTAATTTGTCACAACCAACGAGCGCAAATCTCCGGGCATACATCAACGCTCTCAAAGCCGAACAAAGCAATCGCCCTTTCATCAAATCCCTTCTCACAAGTCCCTACATCTGGGGAAATTATTTATTTTTTGTCTTCGGACTTTTTGGCATCCGCCCACGGTGGCTGCTAAAATGTACGGAACTTTAAAACAGAAATAATCGGCAACAGAAACATCACCATTTGGCTAGCAAAACTCTATTAGATCGAACAACTTTTTGCCAAAAACTAAGGCGCAAGAAACGGCACTTTACCGGATATTTTTGCTGAGTTAATGCTAGACTACTTAAACAACTAAACCGCACCCTACCCGCGAATAACTTCAGCGATTTCACCGTCCACAAAGATGCTAAAATCATAGCCGGGGAATGCCTGAAACTAACCTGTCGCCCCACACGCAGCAGCCAAGCGTCAAAATGCGAGAGATGCTCTGGGTGAAGAGAAAGCAGAATCGTGGCTCAAGTATCTATAAAAACAACTCAGAATCATCCAAATAATAGGTGTAGCACACGACCAAACCCGTTTTTATATCGCTCCGGTAGCAGAGAATTTAGCTGCGTTGTATTTGCTAGATATTAACGGCAAAGATGAGAGTAAATGGCAAGATTTTTTGAAGGTAGCAGACTCCCAAAATTCACCAGAAGCGATCGAAGGTTTTCTGTTAGCAGTAAAAGATTGCTATCTCGATAAAATTCCCGGTGCAAAAGATACTGACTTTCTGCCGAAAGAAATGACATCGCGCTATAATATTACAATTGCCGTGCCGCCTCAATCTTCTCAAGCCGTCTCGCCAGGGTAATCTTATGACGATGTACGTACCGGATTCGCAGCATTCCCAAACAAAAGTCCTCCCTACGATGTATGATTTACCCAGTGAAGACCCGGAGGAACCCGGTTTGGCTGACGAATTTCACGAGTTTCAACCCGAACTGCTGCGTCTAACCTGCCGCCCCGCAAATCATCCACCAGAACAAATATTTATAGCGACAGGCTTTAATCTCTACTACGATTCTAACCATCTCAATTGGTACAAAAGACCTGATTGGTTTGTTGTTTTGGGGGTTCCGAGATTTTATCAAGGTGACGAATTGCACCTGGGCTACGTGATGTGGCAAGAAAATGTCAGTCCTATGGTAGCAGTAAAACAGGTGTCACTTGGAACAGAAGATGAGGATTTAGGAATCACAGAAGAAACACCAAATAAACCGCTTACTAAGTGGCGAGTTTACGAACAGATTTTGCAGATTCCTTACTACTTTTTTTTTAGTCGGTACAACAATCAACTGAGAATATTTCGCTTGATGGGTAATCGTTACTGCGAACAACTTTTAACCGAGCCGCACTTCTGGATACCGGAATTAGAATTAGGTATAGGTTTGTGGGAAGGTTGTTATCAAGGTTGTTTGCGGTTGTGGCTGCGTAGGTACAATGCTATTGGCGATTGGGTTCTGACTCCAGAGGAGTTTGAACGGCAGCGAGCTGAATTAGAAAGTCAGCGAGCAAATCGATTAGCCGATCGACTCCGAGCAATGGGCATTAATCAGGATGAGCTGTAAAATTAAGTAGCAGCGCGAAATACTGTCTGCGGTGTCAATAAAAACTTATTAACTAAAAATAACTTATGCCAGACTCTACCTCACTGCGCGATCGCTACCTAGCCCTAATCGATAAAATTGTCGAAATCACCCTCAAAGGTCAAATTCGCTCTAAAGAACAAGTCTATCAAATGCTGGTGCAAGACATTGGCACCGGTACCGGCGAAATCTTTGAACGCTGTTTCGGCGAACGCCTTGATGCCGCAGAAAATCAACTCAGAAATGAAAAAGACGAAATTAAACAAGCAAAGGCAAATCGCACCCTCCGAGCTCTCAAAACCATCCAAGGAGAATGGGAACGCTGGCAGAAAGATAACCGCGTCGATCGCGAAATTGCATCCTCAATCCAACAAATCCTTACCGCCGAATCTAACAGCCGTCTCCTGGCATTATTGCAAGTAATCGATCCAAATAAAGAACATCCGCTGACTCTGGCTCAACTGCAGCAATTGGCAAAATCCCTGCACCAACAAATGCTGCAAACTGCAAATCCCGAAACCGAGCGAGATTTGCAGCAAATCACCGCCGGTATTGCCAAAGGTTTAGAATCTTGGCAGCGGTTGGAACCGGAACTCGTAGGCTGGATTTATCAGCCGCAGCAGCTAGGATTTGCTGGTAGTCCCGAACAAAATGGGCCTTGGGCTTTTTGGGCAAAAAAAATTAACAGTCCCTTTCCCCAGGCTCTCTTGAATACTATTGCGCTCGGTGAATCGGTAGTTCAATTCGCAGCCAAGCAATCGAATTTAGAGTTAGGCGGGTTGGTGGAATTAGCGATTATCTTGCAGTGCTTGCAGCGGGCGTTGGCGACATGGTTTGACAAGCAAGTTTACGATTCCAAAGTGTCAACAAAAGCTTCAATTTCTACTTACATTACTTTTGCTGTAATTTGGAGTCAGCTAGCTAGTGGGTTTAATAATTCTACCAAGAGCGGCGAGCAGTTGGCAAATGCTTGTTTTCAAGTAACTTTGCAAATTTTGCGCGCTTTTTCTCAGCGAGAATATTTTCCGCTTTACGGCGGGATTTTTGCTTCGTTTGATGGTAAAGCTCTGCGCCATACTTTGGATTATTTAGACGAACCGCTGCGGCGAGTTGAAGGTACTCAAGCGAAAGCTCGGATTCTGACGCTTTTGGGTTATTCGATGCAGGCGGCTGGGGCCTACGAGCGATCGATCTTGCTGCACAAGCAAGCGCTGGAAATTGCCCGCTTGGAAGGAGACAAAGCTTGCGAAGTTGCCAATCTCAATCACATCAGCCGCAACTATGTTGCTCAAAAAAATTATCAGGAAGCGATTAATTACAGCCAGCGGGCTTTAATTATGGCCAGACAAGCGGGAGAGCGACAAGGCGAGGCAAATGCCCTGGCTAATTTGGGTTACAGCGAAGTGTTTCAAGCGCGGCAGTTGGAGGAGGTGGAACCGGAGGTTTATGAGAGTGCGATCGGTTATTTGGAACAAGGTTTGTTGCTGTCGGAAAGATTGGGCGATCGCCAAAGTCAAGCTTTTTGTTCCAGCAGTCTCGGTATCGCGAAAATTGCCCTGGAAAATGCTGAAGCTGCGATCGAATATTTGCTCAAAGGTTGGCAAGCTGCCCAATTTTCTGGCGACTTATATTTGCAAGGTCTGAATTTGGCTTATTTGGCTCAAGCTTATTACAGAATCAACGCACTAGAACAAGCGATATTCGCTGGCAGTTTGGGGATGTATACTTTGGAGCAAATTGGGGCGGCGGAGTGGCGCCAATCGGCTGGTTTGCTGACAATTTTGCGGGGCCAAATGGGCGCTGAAGCTTTTAAACAATCTTTGGCGAAAAGTCGAGCGAACATCATTCCGGCGATCGGTGTTGACGGCTACGATTACATCCCGGAGTTGCTGGAAAAATATCAGCAATCTATTTAAGGTTGTATTCATTGCCCGCGCGGGGATTAGAAACCGGGTTTATTCGGAAAATCAACTGGGTTTCTGGTGGATGTTTTGAATAAACCCGGTTTCTTTGGCCTTCAACCTGCCAATAATTAATGCTCAACTATCACCGGCGTTCCAACTGCGACTTTCTCAAATAAAGCCTGTGCGTCTTTATCAAACATTCTGACGCAGCCGTGAGAAGCCGCCCCCCCGATCGACTCTGGATTCGGAGTACCATGAAAACCAATTACATTTTTGCCATCCGTCCAAAACCCCATCCACCTACTTCCTAATGGATTGTCCGGCCCAGCAGGAATAAGTTCTCCTGTCCAAGGATTTTGCCAAACAGGATCTTTGATCATTTGCATAACTTTAAAATTGCCTGTAGGAGTTTCCCAGCCGCCTTTCCCCACAGCAACCGGGAAACTGGCTTGCACCTTATCTTGTCGGTAAACATAGACGCGGCGTTCTCGCAATTTCAGCACTAAACGCACTTCTTCAATTGGATTTACCGGAGGCTTTGGTTCCTGCGGAATATACCGAAATGGTTCTCCCAGGGGCGGTAACTCTGGTGCTCCGAGATCCGGCAACTTTGGCTCGGATTGGACCGACTGCGCTGCGATCGCACTATTACTTGAATTAGGCACCTGTGCGGCAGCCGCCTGCTGTAGGGCGACAGACAGCGCCGCTGCACTCAAGCTCAGCACAATTAGCTGGTTAAATAAAAATTTGCTGTTCACCATTGTTTTGTTCGCTAAACTCCTCACCAGCAGTTCCTACAAAGTTCCTATCTAATTATCCGCAAACTGCACCCGCTTACTAAAGTTTTGAGATGGCTTTTTGACGGTCAAGGCTACGCCTTTTTTAGTTTATATTCCACAACTGATAGTTTGTAACTCAACACAAAGCTTCTGCAATAATACCAAAAAAACCCGGTTTTAATAAGGGTATCAGTAGATATCCGCGAGAGATTGTCGTGAAAAAACCAGGTTTATGCGTAAATCCTGCAAGAAAATGATTAAATTTTACCTCCGACTAATTTAATTTTTTAGCAAGGGCCGGCTGGCGATCGAGCATTGAAACTATGGGGCTGCTGTATCCGGCAAGCACAATCTGTCTTTTGGCACAGTTTCCCGCCCAGCAGTGACACTTAGCTTGGCTTAAAAAAACTGCAACGCTCGATCTAACAAACTCAATATATCACGCCAACACTCTAGAGATCCCAACCGCTGAACTTGTTGTAAATCGGGAACTTATGATGTAAAATTTAGTCTTTCAATACTTGTTCGATAATCTTTTTTTGAGATTGTCATAAATTTCCTACTCTGGGGATTAAACTAGATAAGGTCTAGAGGTTGGGACTTTCGCGCAGCGGAAGCAAACCCGACCCTGAATAGTAGTTAATGTGAGGTTTCAATGCGTATTCAGAACATCAAATTATTGACAGGTGCAACCCTGTCCGTGCTAATTTCGGCGGTCTCAGTACATCCTGCGATGGCTAACCCTGCAACTCAAATAGCCCAAACGCAGACCACCACAACAGCAAGCACTCGAACCATTGTCGGTTTTGTCAAAAGTATTGTCGGCGAGGTAGTAACAATTCGCGAAGAAAACGCGCCGTACAGGACTCTCAGGGTTCAAAGATGCGTCCTGAGAATTATTGGCCTGGTACCGGGAATGAAAGTCAGAGCCACCGTAGCCGGGTCTCAGGTGCAAAATATCGCCGTGATCCCCGATTATAAGGTGGTAGCCACAACGGTTGCTCGTCCCGCGACCCCAGCACCGGCACCGCGTCCGGCCCCAGCACCCGCTCCGGTACCCCGTCCGGCTCCGGTACCGCGTTCGGCTCCCGCTCCGATTCCGGCTCCCCGTCCGATTCCGGCTCCGGCTCCCCGTCCGGCTCCTGTTAGAGGACTTTGGTAGAGCTAGGTTATACCATTTTCGATTTTCGATTGCGAATGACCAAAAGCAATTTGGTCACAAGCCCCCTGATTCATTCGTGGAGCGAGAAAAAAGCTGCGAATCCCGATCGCCAGCCCCCGGGTTTATCAGTGGGGTCGCTTTCTTCAATCTTCAATCAAAAATCGAAAATCAAAAGTGTTAGGTTATACCATTTTCGATTTTTGATTTTCGATTTTCGATTGGGAATGACCAAAAGCAATTTGGTCACAAGCCCCCTGATTCATTCGTGGAGCGAGAAAAAAGCTCCGAATCCCGATCGCAAGCCCCTGGATTTATCAGTGGGGTCGCTTTCTTCAATCAAAAATCAAAAATCAAAAATCAAAAATCGATTGACTGATGAAGCTCAAGGTCTGGATCACGGGCCTACAGTTGCATTCTTTTTTTGCAACTGGTATGAGTAAGCGGAATTAAGCCACCGCGTGCGCGGTGGCTTTGCTGTTTAATAGCAGTTAGAATAATAGAATTGTCCAGCAATTGTTGAGAAATCGCTGCTATGTATTACCTGCGTTTCTTGCTGCTAATTCTGCTGTTGCCGGTGATTGCGTGCGATCGAGCTACAGATGCGATCGCCCCTGCAGTTGGCGGCAACGCCCCCCTGTCGCAAGTTCCCTCCCCTGCACCGCTGACAAATGTTCGGACAAATCAAATTGTACCGACCAAACCGCTTTCGCCGCAGCCAATCCGCATTGTTGCAACTTCTTTGCCGCAGCCTTTCGCCAGCGAAAGCGCCTCGAAATCTCCTCAAGTAGTACCCATTCCCGCATCGCCAGTGCTGCGAGTGCCTCCTGGTTTTGTCGTCAACGTTTTTGCTGAGAATTTAGACGCTCCCCGATGGCTGGCTTTGACGCCGACAGGCGATGTTTTGGTAACAGAAACCCGGCAGAATCGGATTACGCGGTTGCGGGATGCCAACGGCGACGGCGTTGCTGAGGTTCGCAAAACTTTTGCAAGTGCCCAAAACGGGTTAAATATTCCCTTTGGTATGGCTTTTGCCGATCGCTATTTTTTCCTCGGAAATACCGCTGAAGTCCGCCGATTTCCATACACAAAAGGGCAGGAACAATTGACCGGTAGCGGTCAAAAAATTGCCGATTTACCGGGCGGCGGCTACAACCAACACTGGACGCGAAATGTTGTCGTTTCCCCCGACAAGAGCAAGCTTTTCGTATCAGTTGGATCGCAGTCTAATGCCGATGTCGAACCGCTGCCGAGGGCGTCTGTTCAAGTGATGAATTTGGACGGCAAGAACCAGCAAATTTTTGCTTCGGGTTTGCGAAATCCGGTGGGATTGGACTTTCACCCAAAAACCAATCAACTCTACACAACAGTCAACGAACGCGACGGTTTGGGAGATGATTTGGTGCCGGATTACTTGACAAGAATTCGTCAAGGCGAGTTTTACGGCTGGCCTTACACTTATTTGAAGCCGAATTTGCTCGACCCGCGCCACGCCAGAAACGGCAATAGCGATCGACCTGATTTAGCTGCTAAAACATTAATGCCAGACGTGCTGTTTCAGGCGCATTCGGCGGCTTTGGGGCTTCAGTTTTACGACGGCAAAACGTTTCCAAAAAGATTCCTGAACGGGGCATTTGTGGCGTTTCGCGGCAGTTGGAATCGGAACGCTGGAACAGGTTATAAAATCGTGTTTGTACCTTTTAATGCGGCGAACGGACGCCCTCAAGGTTATTATGAGGATTTTCTGACTGGTTTTCTCACAGATCCGTCGGGCCCGAAAACATGGGGGCGGCCAGTTGGTTTGCTGGTTTTACCTGACGGGAGTTTGCTGTTTACTGAGGAAGCAAACAACCGGATTTATCGGGTGCAGTATCGCGGCTAAGGATTGGGCGATGGATTAGATCCCGACTTCTTCAAGAAGTCGGGGATCTGGTTTTTTAGTCAGCTTCAAACCTTGCTAAGTTGAGATTCACCGGAAAGTTTTTGAAAAATTAATAACCTATCTTCTTCCGCAGTTTCGCGATTTAAATCAGACAATTCGTAATAGGAATCGGTTTCTGGCAAGTAGATTGCCGGTAAATTTTCAGGCAGGATTAAATAAGTGTTTTTCACCTGTAAATCATTGTCTATATCTAATGAATATAGAAATCCGTCAACAGGATTTACAATTAACTCGTGCAATGAAACTTGTCCCTCTATGTAAAGCTTGAGAGTTACTCGTGCAACTCTGAAAACCAACCAGCGATTGTACAAATTATCTACATCGCACCAAGAATAAAGATAGCTATCGCCGTATTCATTCTCAAAAAGCGATAGTAGCGGGCCGTCGAAATACTCTAAATTGACTATGTTTCTGAGAGTTAGAGGAAATTTACTTAGTTTAAATCCTATTAATTGTTCCATATTTTTGTACCTTACAATAAACAAGATGTTATTACAAATTTGGCTGCTAAATCAGCAGTAGCAAATTCATGTAGGCTCAAGTGACCGTTATCATCTATTTTGGAGAGAACTCCATCTGTTTTGTCGATCGATCCTGCTGCTATGTGAGTCCCCAGAGAATCGCGCAGTTTTTTTCTTTTTTTTGTTAGTTTTAAATAACGTTTTTCGGCATTTTCCCTGGTATCAAATAATGATAGCGCATAACCTTGACATCTGGTTGCTTCAGTTTCTGGTTTGAGGTTGCGCTGGGGAGTGATGATCAGCACAGGTTTAAAGTTATTAATAGATCGTTCATCATTGGGTTCAAATACAAATCTAAAAGCCAGCATTTCTTTAGGTTCATAGTCCTGTGGCGGGCATTGAGTTGAAAGCTTATCTATATATTCTTGGTGTTTGAAACACATATTAATAATTTTAGTAGCCGATTTGATTTTAAATTTTAAAGGTTAGCCGAAAATCGCTATTTTTTATATCCATTGTAATCCGTGCTTTTTGCTGTAAAATTAGTGGGGTATTCCTCTTTACTATAGTAGTTTTAAGTCTGTACAGCAAATAACCTAAAAAATTTGCGATCGCGCTTTAAAATCCCGAACCAGGTTGTTTGAGAAACTCCGCTTCTTCGGGGGTTGTTTCGCGTCCGAGAATTTGATTGCGGTGGGGAAATCTCCCAAAACGCTGGATTATTTCCAAATGCTGCATCGCGTATTCAATGGCTGAACCGCTGTCTGGATCGCCGCTGAGTTGGCGAAATAGTTCCACAGATTTTTGCTGGTTTTCTAAGTTTTCGCTGTGTTCAAAAGGCAGATAAATAAACAATTTTTGTACAGTAACCAATTCGCGATCGAATTTATTATTAACAGCGTATTCGGCGGTGGCTAAAGCTTTGCTGTCTGTGGCGAATGCTTGAGGTGTTCCGCGAAACATATTGCGCGGAAATTGATCGAGCAGTAGAATTAATGCTAGGCAGTTGTCGGGGGAATCTTGCCATGAGTCGAGTTGACCGGAGGCAGCTAGTTCGTATTGCGGCAGAAAGCGCGATCGCACTTGGGCATCAAAATCCGCATCTTTTTCAAACCATTTGTTGTGGACTTTGCCAAACTCAGGAGAGTTCGATCGACCAAACCAAAAATCTAAAACTTCATTCATTAGCAATCTAGTATGCGATGGATTGTTGATTAAAGTTTCTGTGTCTGTAGTTGCACAAAATGCGCTATCTGTCCAACTACAAACCGCAGCGATTAATGATTAGCAATGATGACTTAGGAACCTTTGTTGTCCGGTGCTTAAATTTACAAACTAGCAAACAGTCTGTCCCAAGTTTTGCCTCCCACAACTCCGTCTACAGGAATATCCGCTTGTCGCTGAAATCTTTTCACTGCATTTTCGGTTGTCGGACCGAAAACGCCATCAATTACGATCGGGTGTGCGGACAAGCCCCGCGCGTTCAACAACTTTTGCAGTTTCTTCACATCGTGCCCTTTCGAGCCGCATTTTAAAATCCTTTTATGGTGTCTCACTGCTGGTGGATGGCAATCATCAGTGTAGCAAACTGCGGAGCTCGCTGCATAGTTTGCTCTACTTGTTCCCGTCAAAACTAATAGGGCGAGAACTCCTAGTAAATAATAAAAAGTCTGCGATCCGGCCATATTTTCCCTGTTAATTTTTCAAGCGTTTTTTGCAAGTTGGACGATTGTTTGAGGGTGAGAAACCGGGTTTATAGGATGGGGGCATCCAATCTTGATTGACCGGGTTTCTGGCAACAGTCAACCGACATTCTACAATATAAGTGGCTTTACCGCAAAATCTCCGATCGTGCAAGTTAAATTTTGTTGCTGTTTGGTAGCAGCAAAGGTAACAATTACTTCGCAGGCAACTGCAACTGTCAGCATTACCAAGTTTCGCCCCAGCGGGTAATCGCAAACGTCATCATTCGCCGCTGAAGGAACCCGATAGTGTTGGTTCCAAATTATTTCAGAGTAATCGGCAGCTAATCCGACGTGTACGCAGGGAAGGGAGACACTGGCACAGTAATCCTTGACTGCTTGCCGCCCGACACTGTTATCAAAAGTATCGATGACTGTGGCGCTGTTTGCCAGCAGCCGATCGGCATTTGCGGGTGTCAATTCTTTTGAGTGGGCGTCAATGCTGACTCCCAAAGCGCGGTAGAGGTTGTTGGCGAGAATTTTGGCTTTGAATGCGCCGATGTCCGATCGATAATAGGGTTGAGTGGAAAGATTGCGTTCCTCGATGCGATCGCGATCGATGACTTTTAACTGGCAAAAGCCCGATCGCGCCAGACTTTCTGTAATATTCGCACCCAAAGCGCCCGCGCCGCACACCGTTACCGGGAAATTTTTGATCAGGGACATCACTGCGGGACTTCTGTAAAGTTGTTCGTGAAAAAATATGCTCATGGTAATCAAGAATTATTGATTTTCGACTACTCCAACCAATGAATGCAAGTCGAAGTCTTTGTCCAATCCGCTGAGACAAATGCCAGCACTCATAACTGTCAAGTCATTTTTGGCGATCGCAGAAGTGTGATGTTCTCCACTCCCGCTAGTCCATTCAACCAGCCAATAATTTTGGCGATCGAAAAAATCCCGCAATTCACCGCCGCCCATTTTCAACGCCCGCTGCAAGCGCTTTTCTTCCCGCACTTTCGGATCGAAATCTTTAATATTTCGAGACACCAATTCGTAAACTGTTCGCATTTCCGGCGTCATCCCTTTAAAGCGAACTTCTTTAGGCAAAATCAGCTTTTTCAAAGCTGCTTTCAATTCCTCAGACGGCAGCGGCTCGGCGCGCCTGTCAATCTCTTCAAACCACAAACAATGACCGTCCCACCGCGCAACAATCGGCTCAAACTGTGAGCCTTCAGTTACTAAATGCACTGGTACGGGTTTTGCAACACCAGTGCGCTGTTTAGCATCAGATTCGTTAACAGGATAAGCCAGCCAAGTTTCCCCTTGCAGCAGGCAAGCCAACTGCAAGCGAACGGGTACGAGCAGTTGCAAATACTCGGCTACTTGCGGCAAACTCGGCTCCTCAATTACCGCAGCAATTTTCTCATTAATTGGCCTAAAAATAGCCCATCCTTCAAATTTGCGCGGCTGCGGTTGAAAAGTATAAACCATTGAGCTAACCCGTATCCGCACGCTTCCCCCGCGCACGCAGGGAGCCAGGAACTCGGTATCGAGTAGGTGCGCTTCTTGGGCAGCGAGTTGGTTGAGGATTTTGCGGATATCTGCCACTGAATTTACCTCCGTTATCTTACTTTTTGTTAGCGAAGAAACTTTTAATTTAAGACAATATAAAGATTGCTCAACACTATTGACAATAATTAATTTCCTCATCTAATATTGAGCGAACCTCGCAACTTAACCTTGTAAATATCTTAAGTAAATATGCTGCAAAAGCTTTTTTCTAAGTGGGTTGTAGTCACAGCTTTGACACTTCCTCTTTTTGGCTCAGTCCATGTAGCTAAAGCTCAGTACCGCTATGGAGCTACTGCTTATTCTCCGACTTCTGACGCGACTGGTATTAGTTGGGATTATGCTACAGAGAAAGAAGCACTAAACGCAGCAGTAGCCGTCTGCAATGAAAAAACCGGAGGTGCTAACGATTGCGAAGCGCTGACCTCTAATAGCAATAATTGTGGAGCGATCGCAGTAGGCAAAGGAGGAGCAGGTGCGGGCTGGGGTGACGATAAAGAAGCAGCAGAAGCTCAAGCTCTCGCCGGTTGCAGCGAACTAGAGGGCGGCAGTTGTAAAGTGCAGCTTTCAGCTTGCAACAACTAATTAAACTGATAAAAATCGGTCGGAGGGGTGTATATTTTCGCTCGTAAAATAGCTTAAAAAATAGTAAATGTAGGGTGCGCAATGCGCACCTTACCAAATACAATTAAGCTAAAAGTAGGGTACGCAATGCGCACCTTACAGTTAATCTCCTACTTCGGAAGTAACTGCATCAGGTGGCAGCAAACTTTCTAATCGATCTTTAGACCAGTATTCAGTAGGATAAGCGAGTGCAATAATATCAGAGAGTCGAATCAGCCACGTAACTTGTCCGTAAGCATCGATATTTTCCGCCTGTTCGTTAGGGGGAACTATCACCAAAAGTTCCGCAAACTCCCCGAACAAATTAATCGGGATGCCGCCGAAACTGCTATTATTTGTTTTAATCCAAACTTTACTGCCTTGATCGAGAGCTTCTTGCAGCCGCTGGCAGAGCAAACTGGATTTTTTGACCTGGGATTTTTTGGCTTTCGACTTTTTTCCCATAGTTTTAAGAAGTTAAAGTAGTTACACAGTGGGTTACACAGTAGGTTGCACAGTGGGTTGAGATTTAGTGCGATCGCGGTTTGGTATTGAAACGGACTGAAGCAAAAAGGGCGATCGCCCCGTCGCTACCCCATCACTCTACCCTATAAGAAAGTGCTGTACTGCGATCGTAATAACAATTTAATCGCAAAATCGGGAAATAACACCAGTTCAATAAAAATCTGACTCTAGCCAAGCTTCAAATCCTTAATTCATCAGTGATTCCCAATCTAAAATCTAAAATCTAAAATCTAAAATGGTATGACCTGCGGTGGCACTGTTACAAAGTCAGTCAACGATATCCGTGTTTCTACTGTGTCTAAATGCAGTATAATCGGCGGAATCTTCCCAAATCGTTTAAGTAAAACAATGGACTGGCGAAAGCTCATTCATCCAAACCCGAAAGCTTCAACAAGTCAACCAGCAGCGCCAGAAACTCGATTGTCTGTAGAATTTTTGCTAGGGCTCTTTGCTGCGGGATGGACGGAACAGCAGGTGTTAGAGAAATATCCTGCACTCACTTCGGAAAAGTTGCGCGCTGCTTTAGCTGCTGCGGATTCCCAGTTAGTCTCCTCCATCGCTAATCCAGAATTACAACAAATTATCGCTCAAACTAGAGAATAATTAAAAATAGGGAAAACGCTTTCGGTTGAGGATGAAAAAAATCGAAATTTTAACAGCCTCACAACCTTCTGGAATTCCAAATATTTTTTCCAATTGAGCAAGAAACCCCTAACCCACCCTTACCAATATCAATAGACCAGCACGCGGTAGTAACTTTAACAATGCCCTGTACGTTTGTAACAATGCAAGGCTTGATTTGTGATACGGGGTTTGAACCCGCTTGGTTATGGCCCCTCAACCGTACCATCCAACTTAACCCTGTTGGGGGTTGTGCTCGCTTCTATTGCATTGGCTACCAACTTGCTCAATCAATAAGTTCAGTATTCCAGTTTGCTTGCTGTATTTTAGTATCTAACTCCCGATACTGTCTAGACATTCGATCGATTTGCGTTTGCAGTTCACCAACGTTGATTGTACTAAAAAATTTGACTTCTGAGCGAGTAGAGCGGTCTTGCCTCAAAGCGGTTGCGTCAATTAAAGACTTGTAAATGCCGCGCTTAAGCGCGAGAGCATCTCTGTTGGCTAAAGCATCCGATAAAGTCACTCCATCTTCCAGAGTTGTCAGCGAATTAGTCTTGTTAATTTTCTTAATTAAGTCTTCCAGTTCTTGCACCCCTGCATCTAATTCGCTAATTAGTGCTTGGGGATTTTCTGGAGGTTCTTCTCCTTCCTGTACTTTAGCACTTCTTGTCAATCTGGCTCGCAGTTGTTCCATTCTTTTTTGACAGTCAGCTCTTAAAATTAAAGCTTCAGCTAGTTTCATAGTGTGTTGTCTTTCAGCTCCGTGCCAATTGTAGCTATATAATAAGTAAGGTGCGCAGTGCGCACCCTACAATTTACTTATCATCCCTCACAGGCAGCGACGTATCCAGAATTTCCATCAACAATTCCAGCCGCGAAGGACGGCTCAACATCGGCACTAAATTCGGTAAGGAGTAATAATCACCCGCAAACGTAAAGGTTTCTACCGATACTTGTTTGTCCTTCAATTGCTTCTGGACATATTCGCACCAAGCACCAACTCGCACAATCACAACATCAGGAATTACCCCCAAACTGCGGCAGTAATTCTGATAAGCATCTGCCAAATAAGGTGCAGTGTTTTCGCCTTCATCTGTTACGATAATGAATTGCTCGACAACCTGCTTTTTAATTCGCATTGCTTCCACCGCGCAACCGCAACTTGTGCCGCCGCCAGCGCGAATGTGCTTGAAAGCGCGTTCCCAGTCTGTCAATTCGCTGCCGTTTGCTTGCACTGGATACGGCATCGTGTCAAAGGCGTAGACAAACAGTGCAGCGTCGGAAATGCCGGAAACCAAAGCAGCGAGACGCTTCCCGACTTCGATCGCACTTTCCATCGAACCAGACTTGTCAATCAACAAACCAGTCGCTTTAACAATCTTGCCGCGCTTCTTCACCTGTTCGTTTGTCACCGCTTCCAGCTTCGCCGCCGTTGCTGCGTCGAAGTTTGTGCCCGCGCCCGCAACACTCGCTTTGTAAGCAGAAACCCGATCGCACTTTGCGGCTTCATCCAGCTTCGAGTCAATCAACTGCTTGACTTCCGCGTGATCCATCGCGCCGCGCGACTGAATCGATTTCAAATTGTTGATAACTTCCTGCGGCGACATCGAGTTAATCAGCGCGGCCAAAACCGTTGGCGTTAGCTGTCTGATCGCACCAACTGCGATCGTATACGGAATCTTGTACTCAACAATCAAATTCGCCTGTTCCGCAGGTGTCGCCGCCTTTGCTAACTGCTTCAAAACGAATGCCAGAGAGTCTTCCGGCGGATTGTCTTTGAAGAGGATAGCATTAGCGCGATCGCTCGGCTTGACGTGCAGCGTTGCGTACAAATGCTTCATCGCCTTGCGGTTGCGGATGGCAGCGCGATCGAAAAACTGCGGATTCTTTTCCCGCGATTTCAGATAGCGAGTAACAGCAGTGCGCGCGCTGCGGGGCACCTTATTCTGGTGCTGCTTCATAAAGTCTACAATCCGCGAAACCTCGTAGGGAGGAAACTCTTGCAGCATCATAAACCCGGCATCTCGGTGTTCCGTCAGCGCCGAAGTTAGCAAATTTCCGACAAAAACTTCCTTGTGGTCGCGCACGTCGCCTTGACGCTGATACCACACCGCTAAATGACCGTAAAAAATCGGGTCTAATTCGATAATTAACTTGTGAATTTCTGCTACTTTTTCTAATTGGCGGTGAGGAGTTGTAAGCAGACTGTTGAGCATTTCCAAACGCAAATCGCGCTCTGCTGTATTCATATTCATTGGTGTTACCTTCCTATTCGATTTTGGATTTTGGATTTGAGAAGTATTCAAAATCGGTGGTTGGCAGTTGTTGCACGCTAGCAAGTGAAATTTAAAAATCACCGCGCAAGTTTGGGGAGCTTTTTTTTAGTAAACCTATGGCTAAACCTAATAGGGTCTGTATGTAAGCTCTCGCGATTGGGGCGCGGCAAAAACTGCGATTTTAAATTAACTATTTCAGGGAAACTGTTTCTAATTCGATCGCTCTCAAGTCGGGTTCAACCCAGCTATTTCGGGCTTCCCAAGACATCAGCCGATCGCGCGTGTAGTAGCGAAATGGTAAAGTGCGATCGGCATATTTTGCAATCAAACCGTTAGCCAGATGTACGATCGACCGATTTTGGCTTTCATCGGCGAGATATCGGCGAATAGTTCGCACCCAAAACAGCGTTAGCGTTTCGTGATACCCGCTGTTTTTTGTGGTTTCAATTCCTTGAACCGAGTTGTAACGTTTAATGCCATTGCGAATCGCATTTATCGCTTCTTGCTCCGAGTCATAACACAGATACCACAGGGCAACGGTTAAATGTGCTTCGTGCGTCCATTGACTTCGCGACAGGTTGCCTTCTTGGAAGGCATGAATCAGACTGTCTATCTCGTTGGGCGATCGGTAAATTGCCAGTTTTTTTCTCATGGCTAATACCCAATTTATTTTTGAGGACGGAAGTCTTCAATACAAACAGGATTACTTAATTATTATCCTGAATTAACAACAAGAGTTTATAGCCCCTAAAAGGTCACTTCGCGCAAGTCAAGAAAGCCGTTGGCACATACGCAGGAGTTGAACCCGCGACCAGTTCCTTAAAAGGGAATTGCTCTACCAATGAGCTAGTATGTAAGCTTCCTTTGTTGGGGCGCGAAGTGGAACTTTTCAGCGCCGGATAGATATAAAAAATTCAGCTATAAAAGGCAGCGCACAAGTCAGAGAAGCTTTTCTTTAGCCTCTCGGCAGGTAGGAATTGAACCTACTATTCGATTTTAAGTCGAACGTTTCCAGTTTGTAAGCTTCTTTAGTTGGGGTGCGCTGCCTAATACGTGCTTTCAGTGAATTTCTAGCCGTAAACAGCTTCGGGGCGGACAATTAAATCACCGCTGGGACGGCGATCCAGAACGTAAGACTCGAAGCGATCGCCCTTGACATCAAAATGATTTGCCAGACGTTCCTTAATAGCCTTGTCGCTCATTCCTGCCGCGATACCCAGTTGGTTTTCCGCCAAGTCATAGGAACGTCCTTCAAAACGAATGTGAACCATTACCGATACCTCCTAGAGCAATTTTGGATTTTGGATTAGTAGCTTATCTGCTCTCGACTTTGGCTTTTTGTGAGACTTAGCAAATTGCCAGTATCGGTAAAGATTCACGAAATCTGATAATCTTTACTGAAAGAAGCGCCGTTCTAAATGATAAGCTTGTTTGATTTTGCGGATTTCCTCAGCCTTTTTGGTTGATTGAAATCTGGCTGAACTTGTCTGTTCTGAATCCGCATCAAATTCGTTGAAATTAGACTGATTTCGTACAACATCTGACTCTGCCCGAGTCAGCTTGTAACCGAACAGTCTCGTATAAAGTAACAACATGACCATCGAGTCTATATTACAAGACTTTCAAATTGATGTTCGTTGAAATTTTGAGCAATATTTAGTTGTCAAGGTTCAGAATTTGCACGAAAAATACAGGTTTTTGCTTGTCCTGCGCTTTCCATATTTATATACTACATATATACTACATAAATGTCAAGGGGGTAGCAAAAGTTTTTTAGATAAAACTTACACGAGTGGCGAGAAACCTGGTTTTTTCACGAAAATGTTTCGTTGCTACCCACAGAGCCGGTAAAAAACCGGGTTTCTTGGGTCCGAGTGCGATCGCCAACTGTAACATCGATTAAACATCCTTAACGTAGGAAATGCTGTTGCGAATATTGTGGAAGCCAGCAGACTCGTAAAGTCCCATCGCACCTGATGAATTTTCAGCATCGACGCCGAGAATAGCAGTAGCCACACCGGCAGCTTTGAGTCGATGCAAACCAGCCAGCAACATCGCTCGTCCCAATCCCATTTTGCGGAAGCCGCGCCTAGTGCCCAGACAAGCAATCCAGCCTTCATTGCG
Source organism: Microcoleus sp. FACHB-61 (assembly GCA_014695295.1). Lineage (GTDB taxonomy): Bacteria > Cyanobacteriota > Cyanobacteriia > Cyanobacteriales > Microcoleaceae > Microcoleus. The sequence continues at coordinate 75,816 of JACJNY010000011.1, forward strand.
CCCGGTACGATCGCACTCTTCCACACAAATCACGCAGGAACAAAAACTGACAAATGTGCCGTCATCAGCAACAGCAATCAAGTCTAAATCATTTCTGTAATCGGGTTTAGCTAACTCGTGCTTAAATTTATCCACCGTTAAATCGTGATGATTCCAGTGATCGATAAACGACTGGTTGAACATTTCTACCCAAGCAGCCGCATCCTGTTCGCCGGGGAACTGACGCAGCGCGAAACCTTCGGGGAAGTGCGGTTCTGGGATCGGTTCAGAGAGCGATCGCGCCATTCGGCAAAAATAGCGATCGACCTTGAAACTATTACTTGTCAGCACAGAAATGCGATCGCAATCCTCAGCGCGAGCGTAGGTTCGCAGCTTCACGCGCCCGCCCCGCATCGCAGACACCTCGCGCATCCGCACTTCACCCCAGGCGATCGCGGCTGCTTCCACATCGCCGGAGCGCGCGTCGGGGTGGACGCGAAACCACAGCCAACCGTCAATTACTTCCCCTGGTTCAGAAATCCACAACCGAGCGAAACCGATTAATTTTCCCTCCACATCTTCCCAAAGGCGGATATCGCGGGCTTTGTCTAGGGACGGTTGGTTAAATTCTTGTTCTAATTCCGAAATGGAAGTGCCTTCATCGAGCCGATCGACTTCTTCGCAAGTATTGATCAAATGGGCGATCGCATCTAAATCGCGATCGCCCGCATAGCAGCGCCCTGAGAGATTTGCCATCATAGCTAATCACCATTTCCTGTTGTTATTCAGTTTAAAAATAGCTTGGGCGATCGCACTTTTATCGATCGGATGAGCCGATCGGTCGATCTGCATTACAAATCCGACAACGCAAACACCCAAGCGCATCAAACCGTTACAGCAGTTGACTGCACTCGTGAGTTTGGATAAATTCAGGTTCTGGATTTGGGATGGGAGTAGAAGGACTTGAACCTTCGACCTTGAGATTAAGAGTCACCTGCTCTAACCAACTGAGCTATACTCCCGCATCTAAGCTAGTATAACACAACCGTTCTGAAAAATCAACTTTTTTTGTAAAAATTTGTGGTGATCGCCCTTACTCCAATATTTAATGTAAGTTTGATCGACCTGATTCCACATTTGATTTAAGGGCGATCGACCTCAAACACCTCCCCAGAGTTGTGCAAAACCTGCGGCAGACCATCCAACCAAATCTGATACTTGGGCATCTCCAATCTCGACAATTCGCTTGACTCCATCAAAGCGATCTACTGCATCCACACAGAAAAATTTGCGGTGAATTAATCAGTAAGGTGGACTTTGGCCCACCCTACTGAGTCTAATTGGTTCCGAAAGCGTCTACTTCAGAATTCGGGAGACGACACCGGCGCCCACAGTGCGATTGCCTTCGCGGATGGCAAAACGCATATTTTGTTCGATCGCGATCGGCTGCAACAACTTCACAGTCATATTAACCCGATCGCCCGGAATTACCATGTTGATCGCGCTGCCGTCATCAGCCGTAAAAGATGCGATCGTACCTGTAACATCCGTTGTCCGCACGAAGAATTGAGGGCGATATCCCGCAACAAAAGGAGTGCGGCGGCCGCCTTCTTTTTCTGACAGGACGTAAACCTCAGAATCGAATTCAGTATGAGGTTGAATAGAACCGGGTTTAGCAAGCACCATCCCCCGCTCAATTTCGTCTTTTTGGATGCCGCGAAGCAACAAACCGACATTATCTCCAGCCATTCCTTCATCCAGAATTTGCTGGAACATTTCAACGCCGATAACAGTTATCAGGCGAGTGTTGTGGATTCCCACCAATTCCACAGTATCGCCGACTTTGATTTTACCCCGCTCGATTTTGCCAGTGGCGACAGTTCCCCGACCTTTGATCGAGAACACATCTTCAACAGCCATCAGAAAAGGTTTGTCAATATCGCGATCGGGCGTAGAAATCCAGTCATCTACCGCATCCATCAAGTTGTAAATGCCATCAACCCACTCATCCTCGCCGCGGTGTATTTTCGGATTAGCAGTCATCTTTTCCAGCGCTTTCAGTGCCGAACCTGCGACAATTGGAATATCATCGCCCGGGAAACCGTAAGAACTGAGAAGTTCGCGAATTTCTAACTCGACCAACTCCAAAATTTCCGCATCGTCCACCATATCTTTTTTATTCAAAAAGACAACCAACTTCGGCACTCCCACTTGCCGCGCTAACAAGATATGTTCGCGAGTTTGAGGCATGGAACCATCTGCAGCCGACACGACGAGAATCGCACCATCCATTTGAGCGGCACCCACGATCATGTTTTTCACGTAATCAGCGTGACCCGGACAATCAACGTGAGCATAATGGCGATCGCCAGTTTCATACTCAACGTGAGCCGTATTAATCGTGATTCCCCGCTGTTTTTCTTCCGGTGCAGCATCGATTTCATCGTACTTTTTAGCCTTGGCCCGACCCTGTGCAGCCAGCGTCATTGTAATCGCCGCTGTTAGGGTTGTTTTGCCGTGGTCAACGTGACCGATCGTACCGACATTGACGTGGGGTTTGTTCCGTTCAAATTTAGTGCGTGACATTACATTTGATTCTCCTTTTAGAATTGTTGTTTGTTTTCAATCATCAATTTTTAGTCAGTAGCCTCTTTTTAATGAGTAATGACCGCTCGCTAATGATTAAAAGGAAAGTGGAGGAGTCGAACCTCTACAGCTTTCGCTGCACCCTGGTATTCCAAACCAGTTGCCGTCCACACAGCCGCACTTTCCAAGTTTTGAATTTTTTAACCGCAGATAATTGCAGATAACGCAGATGAACGCAGATAAATGCAGCATATCCCATGAAAGAATATGCCCTTCAATCTAAAATCTAAAATCTCACAGATACCCCTCAATCTAAAATCTAAAATCTAAAATCTAAAATCGATTGAGTGGGTGGTATAGGAGTTGAACCTATCTGATACCGGTTAAAAGCCGGGTGCATAACCGCTTTGCTAACCACCCATAAAATCTCCACGAAAGCTGGAGGAATTGAACCCCTACAGTTAACTGCACTCTTGTTTTCAAGACAAGTCGCCGTCACGGAGGCGTCCGCTTCCATCCAAAACTTTTAATTGATGCTATTTGATGCGATCGCACTCAATCTACAATCTATAAGACTTACGCACGGGTGGTCAGAAACCTGGTTTTTGGCGATAATAGTTCGTTACCGCCCGCATCAAGGGTAAAAAACCCGGTTTCTTTCACTCGCACCAACACCTCATTTCTGCAATCGATAATGAAGCAACATGAAACCGTTGCTATAGATTTTGCGATCGGCAAGTTGCAAATTTGTCGGATCGAGTGCACGGGAAAAAAGAGGAATTCCCGCTCCGATTACTACCGGATTCAACTTCACAATCATCTCGTCAATCTCAGAAAAAAGAGTTGCCGCTAAAGCCCCACCACCGCAGAGCCAGATGTCTTTACCCGTTTCTTTTTTTAATTCCTTAACCAAATCAACAGGATTGTGCGAAACAATTTGAATATTCTCATCTGGACTGGCTTCCATAGTGTGCGAAAAGACATACTGCTTCAAGCTGGGATAAGGATTAGTTACACCAACCTTTAGCCCTACCTCATAGGTTTTCCGTCCCATCAAAACAGCATCAAACTGCTTGTTCTCTGCCGGAATACCTAGTGCTTCCTGAATGTGACCCGGAATAGTTTCAGGAAAGGAATCGAACAAATCAGCGAAATGCTCTCCTTCCATAGGGAAAAAATCAAATGAGCCATTTTCGCGAGCAATAAAACCGTCAACTGTGCAAGCAACGTAATATTTTAGTTTTCTCATGTTTCACGTTCATTCTGATAATTTGATATTACAACAATTTTACCTCGTAAAAACCAGGAGGTGTTTCATCAAAATCATCCGCAACGTAAGTAAAAATGCCTTGACCACAGCCAAATTGACGGGGTTTGAGGACGGCAGTCTTTTCAGGTGACTTTTCTTTCAGCTTTTGGATTTCGTTTAAAAGTTGAAGATCCTTCAATAACAAAATCCACTGAATCGATTCTAATTTTAGAACTTGAACGCTCATGGCTTTTATGTTAAATAACTAGCAAATTTAGACTTATTATAAACCAATCCACCGAGGAGGTACTGCCCCTCCTATCCCCGCGTTATCAGCACGGTGTCTCGCTTTTCGACTTCCGGTGGTTAATTAAAAGGAAGATGAAGGAATCGAACCCTTACAGTTAACTGTACCCCAGTTTTCAAGACTGGTTGCCAACCATTTAGCGGCATCTTCCAAGGGGTATCCGACGGGACTCGAACCCGCTAATAACTAGCTTCACAGGCTAGCGTCTCGACCGCTTCGACTTCAGACACCGTAAGTGGAATCAAGGAGAATCGAACTCCTAACCTCTTGCGTGCAAAGCAAGCGCTCTACCAATTGAGCTATGACCCCGCGTAAAAGATTCACCTGTGCAGTAAATCTCAAATCTCAAATCTCAAATCTCAAATCTCAAATCGAATGACCCCGTTTAAAAGATTTACCTGTCGAGTAAATCTAAAATCTAAAATCTAAAATCTAAAATTGGTGTGGTGGATTGCGATCGGATTTGAACCGATATCTTTCTAACAGCCAGTTAGATGCTTTACCAATTAAGCTACGAACCCCAGACAGCAGGAGCGGTAGGACTTGAACCCACAACATTCGAGGTAGAAGCTCGACACTCTATCCAGTTGAGTTACGCTCCCATGTTTTTTGTTAATGCGCGATCGCACTTTCCGTGCAAGTTATCAGAGCATAGCGTTTTCTCAGTTACTAGAGGGACTCCGCCGATGAGTTATTACACACTCTTTAAAGGATGGCTACCTTTAAGCCAACCTGCCGGGTTCATCGCACTCCTCGTTCTCAAACGCCCGCTGATTTTGACAGCGTTACCTTTCCTCTCGTACTAAAGTATGTAGGCTCCAAAGATTGGGACACGCAAAGGGCGATCGCTCTTAATATAAAAAATTATCCATTCAATGGAATCAACCTCCTTAAATGAAAGCAAAAACAACGAGAGTGGTAGGACTCGAACCCACAACATCCGCGTCCGAAGCGCGGCGCTCTATCCATTGAGCTACACTCCCATAAATTGGTAGTCCTGACAGGATATTACCCCGCGTCTGCTTGTAAGGCAAACGCTCTACCATCGAAGCTCAGGACTACAAAAGCGGATGATGGGACTCGAACCCATGCGCTGAGAATGGCATACTCAGATGCTAGCCGCTACATGACACCCGCAAACCGATTTAAAATTTGAGATTTTGGATTTAACTGAGATGTTGCACCCTTGTGAATAAGCCTTTTGAACGGGCAATATGCCCGTTCCACAAGAAAATCTACTCTTTGTGGAACAGGCATCTTGCCTGTTCTTGAGAATGGTGCAAAATGTGAGATTTAACAAACTTCTTGTTTCCCCAAGCGGATAACGAGGATTGAACTCGTGCCTAGAGTTTGGAAGACTCGAATGCTACCGTTACACCATATCCGCAATTGTGGGGCTGGTGATAGGAATTGAACCTACAACCGACTGATTACAAATCAGTTGCTCTGCCTAATTGAGCTACACCAGCACAGCAGATGGCCAGATTTGAACTCGCAAGAAAGCTTTACAAGAGCCTCATGTTGCCAATTACATTACACCTGCATTTTTGGTGGCGGGGGCAGGAGTTGAACCTGCTATTAAGAGGCTTATGAGACCTCCAAGCCTACCCAGGCTACTTCACCCGCGATGTCACCAAATACCCCTGACTGGCATCGAACCAACACTAACTAGATCCTAAATCTAGCGCCTCTACCGATTGGGCTACAGGGGCAAAACCGATTTGAGATTTGAGATTTGAGATTGAATAAAACCTCATACCCCTGACAGGTCTCGAACCTGCAAAAAACACTCGTTTTGAGCGAGTGATGTTTTCCAATTACATCACAGGGGTAAAGTCGGGATGGTTGGATTTGAACCAACGACTCCATGCTCCCAAAGCATGGCTTCTGGCCGCTGAATTACATCCCGTTCATGCTCCTAGTGAGACTCGAACTCACACTCAAAATAAAACAGATTTTAAGTCTGCCGCGTCTGCCAATTCCGCCATAGGAGCAAGTAGAAACTTAGTTAAAAATCTGGTACTCTTGGTGAGATTTGAACTCATACAACACAATTTTTGAAATTGCGGCCTTTGCCAATTGGGCTACAGGAGTGTAATTGATCTGCTTTGGTAATAGCAGAACTGGGAAGGCAGGGATCGAACCTGCATTTTGCCGCTTTCAAAGAGCGGTGCCATACCGATTAGGCGACTTCCCAATAATTGGGTGCCGGGGTAGGCTTTGAACCTACATAAACTCCTATTTCAGAGATAGGCGACTTTACCAATTTGTCTACCCGGCAATTTTAAAAATGGCTGCCCCAGTAGGACTCGAACCTACAACCTAGCGGTTAACAACCGCTTGCTCTACCATTGAGCTATAAGGCAACGCAATCCCCCAAGTCAGTATCGAACTGACGACCTCTTGTTCTTCACACAAGCACTCTACCAACTGAGCTATCGGGGGAAAACGGAGAAGGAGGGATTTGAACCCTCGACGGCTGTTAAACCGCTCTTTCTTAGCAGGAAAGCGCCTTAAGCCACTCGGCCACCTCTCCACAGCGAGAACGGAGGGATTTGAACCCTCAATCTTCAGTTTTATTAACTGAGATGTTATCCGGCTACACCACGTTCTCAAAATTGCAACTGCGGATTAAATGCAGTTACAAATGGGTCGGGCTGGAATTGAACCAGCAACGCTTTAAGCTACTGTTTTACAGACAGCTACCCACGCCAATAGGAGGGCCGACCCAGTTTGGAAGTGCTGACGGGAGTTGAACCCGCAATCACTTGGGTGAAAACCAAGCGGCTTAAACCATTTGCCTACAGCACTATAAATTGGCACAGGAACTGAGATTTGAACTCAGAATGCTGGTTTTGGAGACCAGAGTGTTGCCAGTTACACCATCCCTGCTTTTGGTGGCAGCGGCGGGATTTGAACCCGCATTGACCAAGGTATGAACTTGGCGCTTTACCATTAAGCTACGCTGCAATGTCACTTTCGCTTCGTTCCTTTTCAAAGTTAAAAAAATCAATTAAAAGACTGTTAGTTTAATCTTTTAATTTCTAATTTTTAATTTCTGATTGGGAACAGAGGTTAGGGCGGGATTTGAACCCGCGCAATTCGGTTTTGCAGACCGACGCCTTCAACCACTCGACCACCTAACCTGGGAGTCCCGACGAGGTTTGCACTCGCAATCTTCTCCTTGAGGGGGAGACGGCTTGACTTTTGCCTACGGGACTTTGACCCCCGCCGAAAAACGGATACTTGCTTTCCGATAGGAGGTGTGGATTTTAGACCAAAGTTCCAGCTCCCAGATTCTTCTCCTGTGGAGTAAATCTAAAATCTAAAATCTAAAATCTAAAATCGACTGACGGGAGTAACGAGACTTGAACTCGCAACCTTTCGCTCGACAGGCGACTGCTCTGACCGGTTGAGCTATACCCCCGCGAAAATGAACAATATTCTGTCCTTGAATTACTCAAGTTGGGACGGGGTGGCGGTTGATTCCGCGTACTACAACCCGCTCGGGCTATTGTTGCCGGAGTCTACACCGCCGATGTCCACAATTATGTGACACGATTAACTTCCTATTCTGTTTTCAAGGTTCATATTGCTTGTGGGGTAAGGCTTTTAAGCTCTTTCCCCTTCGCCATACATTTATACTACATTGCATAATACAAGACTGTCAAGGGGGTAATACAACTTTTTTTAAAATTGGGTTTTTTCAAGGGGTGTCGATCGCTCCAACCAATCCTCTGCGTCTCCCCCAAACCCTTATAAATCAAGAGTTTTTGCGGCTAAACCGATGTTGTGGCGTAAGGTAAATCTGAGGCTAAAACTGTACTACACGCCGATTTGTCTACATTCTCGCCGTCGCGCGAGGTGGCACTTCTGGAAAATGCGATAATCAGCTTTTAGATATCAAATACTACAAATCAAACCTTGTGTCACGAACCCAGCGCTGACTGCTTAGGCAGTACAGCGTGGGCTTGAGAGAAATCTTAAGCCTTCGCGATTAGCCTCAGTGTTCCAGTATGCAAGGAATACTACGTTTTCCGAGAATACATAGGCACCGTGAAGTGTAGGGCTAGCAACCCGATTCCTAGCTTCACGCTCTGCGGTTTTCATTAAACATTCCTGTTGGGTCGGGAAAGTGTGGAAACATCAAAACCTCGTGAAAACATTGGCGAAGGAAACCACATTCTTAGGAATGAAAACCTGTTTACTAGGTTTAACAATCATGAAAGTCTACGTTATCAACAGAAAAGGGCGTCCCTTGATGCCCACAACTCCCAGGAAGGCGAGACTCTTGCTCAAGAGTGGTAAAGCCAAAATTGTTCGGCGCACCCCTTTCTCTATCCAACTCATCTACGGTTCGAGTGGCTACACTCAGCCTGTGAATTTGGGTATTGATGCAGGGTACGAGAACATAGGCTTCAGTGCCGTAAATGAGAACCGAGAGCTTATTGGTGGCGAACTTAAGATGCTCAAAGGAATATCCGAAAGGATTACCGAGAGGCGCAAGTATCGTCGTACCCGTAGGAATCGACTACGACACAGAAAACCCCGTTTCTCCAATAGAAGGATAGAGAAAGGCTGGTTGGCACCTAGTATCCAGCACAAGCTAGATACTCATCACCGACTTATCCAAAAGATATGCCGTACCCTCCCTGTCAGAACGGTAACAATCGAAGTTGCTGCATTAGACATCCAGAAAATCAAGAACCCCACAATCGTTGGGGAACAATATCAATATGGAGAGCAATACGGCTTTGATAATCTGCGGGAATATATCCTGCATAGAGACGGACATAAATGCCAGAATCCCAACTGCAATAACAAAACAGACAAACCAATTTTGCAAGTTCATCACTTGGGATTTTGGAAGAATCCACCTGACCGCACGGATAGACCCGCCAATTTGATTACACTTTGTACCAAATGCCATACCCCCAAAAACCATCAGAAAAAAGGTTTCTTGTTTGGATGGCAGCCCAAACTCAAGTCATTTAAGGGTGAAACCTTCATGACAATGGTGCGGTGGCGATTGACCGAACAAGGTCGGTACGAGTCCACCTTTGGTTACATTACCAAAGGTAAACGCCGGGAGCTGGAAATAGAAAAGTCCCACCACAATGACGCTTTTGTCATTGCTGGCGGGACAACTCAAACCCGTGTGGTCAAGCCGTTGATGCTCGAACAAATTCGACGTAATAAACGGTCACTAGAACAGTTCTACGATGCCAAATATCGTGATATCAGGGACGGAGAAATCCGTTCTGGAGGCGAGTTGTCTTCCGGTCGTAGAACCAGAAATACCAATCTTAATGGTGAAAATTTACGACAACACCGTGCCCATAAAGTTAGCACTGGACGCCGCGCCATTAAGCGGAAGCGATATCCGTACAAGCAGCGTGACTTGGTTTTGTTTGAAGGAAAAGCTTACGAAGTTATCGGGATGCAGAACTTGGGCACTCGCCTTAGTTTGAAGCCCGATACCAACAGTAAAACAAAGTACAAAACGGCAGCTTTAAGCAAAGTTAAACCATTAAAAAGAAGAGGAGGAATCTGTGAACAACAAACATGATTTGGATAATTGGGAGACATTTAGTCCCACAAATTATCCCGCCATTCCTCTCGACGCCGACGTAAAGTACGGCGCGAGGCTCCTGGCGGAAAAAGCTGAATTGCCCTTAACTCCCGTGCCCGCAACCCCAGAACCCGATCGCCCAAATCTCGATCACTGGCTACACTCCTTGGATACCTGTCCGAGTACCAACAGTTGGGCGATCGCCCGGGCGGCCCAACTCCACCACGGAGATGCAGTATTTACCAAGCGGCAAACCAGCGGGCGCGGCCAACACGGGCGCAGCTGGCACGCCCCAACCGGTGTCTTGACTGTTAGTTTTGTACTCGAAAACCTCAACCCCACTCTGTTGCCCGGACTCAGTTTAGCAGCCGGTTTAGCTGTGATTTACGCGATCGAAGATTTGGTTCCCGACTGTCGCGATATGCTGCGCCTGAAATGGCCAAACGATGTCTGGATCGATCGCCACAAATTAGCCGGAATTCTCTGCGAAGCCACTAACGGCAATGTTTCTGGCAAAACTCGCGCCGTTGTGGGAATTGGACTCAACCGCTGCGTAGATTTCGCGGCGGAGGGATTGGATGAAAGGGCGATCGGCAATGCGGTAAGCTTGCATTCGATTGCTAGTACAGTACCAGAGGAACTGTGTTTAGTCGATCGACTGCGGCACTATTTACTCGAACTAGCCGATATGTTTTCTACCACAGACAAGCCAGCCTCCAAGTCCGGTTTAGCGCTACTTTTGCCGGAATTGCGCCGCCGCGATGCGTTGATTGGCTGCCCGGTGGCGATCGAACTTTCCTCGGAAACCATCTGCGGAGAAGCAGCGGGCATTGATGGAAGCGGCCGCTTGTTAGTATGCTTGGCGGGCGATGGAATACAAGCCTTTACCTCCGGGCGAGTTAGATTAATTTAAAAGGAAGAAGGAAGTTCGGCAACGGATTCTGTAACGGATGTCAGGAAGAAGGAAGAAGGAAGAAGGAAGAAGGAAGAAGGGAAATGCACTCAGAGCAATATTTTCAGCGATCAAAAATGTCCTAACCTTCTTGCCAGTTACTATAAATTAAGAGAAATAAGTCATTAGTAATTAGTCATTAGGGAAAATTCCCCATTAACAATGCCCGATGCCCGATGCCCTATTCCCAATTACCAATTCCCAATTTTAATTTATCACCTCAAATACTACCAATCTGCTCAGCCACAGCGGTTGATTGGCCTCCACACCTTCGGGACGACCCTTAGTAGAAGCAACTTGTATTCTGTTGCCATTTATCCCTTGTCTAACCAAGATACCTTTCACATTTGTCGCCCTTTCCAGTGCCAACTTTTGATTTTCGGCCGGAGTGCTTTTAAAATCGCTGTAGCCAATTATCCTCAAATTCTTCGTGCTATTTCCCTCCATATATTCCTTGACTTTGCTAAGCTTTTGTGCCACGTCTTTCGCCTGCAAACTTGCCGAACCGGCATCGAAATACACGCGAACTGCCATTCTTTTTGGCTGCGGTTGAGTTCCTATTATCACTGTATTTGTTACAGACTTCACCCCCGGAATTTTCTCAAAAGCTTGAGTTATTTTCTGAGCATCTGGCACTTGGCTCACACTGCCTGCAACGGCGACTTTTCCCTCTGCATAGCGAGCCGAGATATTAATGCTTTCTACTTTATTCAAAAGAGCTGCGGTTCGCTTGACATCGGCTTCGACTAAAACTGGGTCGGGAGGTACTTCAACGGCTATAATTTTATTTTCAATTCTTGATTGTGGAGCCGCTTCCTGAGCGATGTTTTCCGCTTTCGATCGCAGCTTTTGATTCGGCACTCGTCCCGAAATCTCCAATACTTTATCTTTAACATCTGCCGCGAGGCGATAAACCGATAACTCCGGAGCAGATTGTAAAGCTAAATTCGTATCTGCTTCTAAGCTCGCTTCAACTCCGCTGCGGTATTGATGAATTCCCCAAGGTACGCCAATTAAACCTAACGCTGCCAAACCGATAATTGGTAAAATTGGCCGTTTAGGAGATTTAACTTTTACCTCTGTATCGATTAATTTTTGCAAGTTAGAGTTTACTTCTGCCGGCACAGTGGCTGGATCGCCGTTAAATGACTGAATTTGAGCTCCGTATTCTTGAACAATGTTGTTGAAGATCGATCGCATTTTGTACTTAAACCACTGGCGGGTTTCTCCTTGCATAACTACTGCCAGATAACACGATCCCGCTACTTCCAATACGATCGTAAATGGGCCGTATTCTATAGCATCAATCTCTGCAATATTGCCCGACTGAGATATGCAATCATTGACAAAAGCGCGAATAGCAGTCAGCATCCCCGCTACCATGTCTAATTCTAGCTGTTCGTGTTCAGACTTCTGCACTGCTGAAATTACTAAGCCCGATTCTGCTTGAATTAAAAAGACAGCTTTCACACTCAATGGTGTTGTTTCTTTCATCAGCAATTCTGCTTCAGAAATTCCCTGCAATTTTGCTTTAATTTTGCGACTAATTTTTTCGGGACTTAAAGATGATTCGAGTTTTTCATTAATCTCCCTCATCATTTCGGCGATGTACTTTAAAATCGTGCTGCCGATGATCGGATAAAGTGCATCCGACATTGCTTCTCGTTTGAGATGAATTTGCTGTTTGATAGCGGCAGCCATTTCCGGCGCGATCGCCATTGCAATTTCATCGGGCGATTCACTGATTCTGTGGCTGATTCCTACAGGAAGAGCAGGCGATATTGCTACTCCCATCGATTGCCTGTTTTCTCTGGTTTTCGTATTAATTACTTCATCAATTATGGGAGCTATGGTTTCGGCAAATGATTTTCTCGACTCATTAATGGTTTGGATCATCATTTCGGGAAACATGATTTTAATTCTGGCGAGTAATTCTTCCCGATTGCCTCCCCATTCAGCATCAGTAATTTTGCGATCGAGTTCCCCTACTTTATCGTTGAGTCTGTAATTATAACTTACAACTTCATCTAACAATGGTAAAATAGATTGGATGACCGACTTTTCTAGTTGGGCGTGATGGCTAACCATCAGCTCGTCAATCAAAGGTTTTAGTAAATCTGTAAACAAGTCTGTCGATTCATAAATCCGGTGTTCGATCGCCACAATCTGTTGTTCGATTTTCCCGAGTCTTTGATCGATCTTTTTATTCTGAATGATTGCATCGACAGTGGGGGCGATCGCAGATTCTATCTCTAGCTTGGCTTCCCCGATGTTTCGGGACAGCATCTCTACAATCACTGGCATTATTCTTGCCATCAACCCTTCTATCTCGGCTAAAACTTGCTGCTGAACTTCGACAATCTTACTTTCATTATTTAATATTTGTGCTGCAATACCGCTGTTTTGAATAGCCGTGTTGACACCGGGCGCGATCGCCTCTCTCACCTCTAACTTTGTCTCCTCGATTTTCCGGTTCAGCGACTCAATCATTAACGGCATCAACCTTGCCATTATATCTTCCGGCTGAGTTTTTTGCTGTCGCTGAAGATTATTTAGTCTACTTTCTACGTCGCTCAATTTTCCTTGAACTTCTCTTTGAAGAATTGCTGATTTTATCAAAGGTTGGATCGCCGCTGTTACCTCTAATTTTGATTCATCGATTTTCCGGTTCAGCAAATCAGTTATTGCTGGCATTAGCATCGCCATTATCTCTTCTGGCTTCTGAATTGGCGACTGTTGCGTAGCCAGCCGGCGCTCGATGATACTCAATACTTTTTCTTCTATTTCTACCCAAGCTATTCTTACCTGTACTGAGGGTGCGACACTTGCTATAACCTCTAACTTTAATTCACTAATTTTGCGGTTCAGCAACTCGCTCACTACCGGCACTAACTGCTTGATTAAATCTTCCGGTTGCTGCTGGTAACGCTGCTGAATATTCGCAACTCTATCTTCAATTCTTACTACGTGTTTTTCCAGTCCGTTTTGATTGTAAATTACTTGATTCACTGTCGGTGCGAGCGCCGAAGCTACCTCTAACTTAGACTCCTCTAGCTTGCGGTTGAGCAGCTCGCCCACCACCGGCATCAGCCGTTGCATTAACTGTTCTGCCTTCGGCACTTGCTGCTGGTTGAAGTTAGCAATTTGATCTTCCAAATCTGCTAATTTTGTCTGCAATTCGAGCCGATTAATTTTATTATTGCTCGCGAGTTCGATCGCCTTTTTTAATTCAGACTTCAACCCCTCTAATTCTTCTCTCACTAACTCAGGAATTAACGGTCTCAGTAAATTCATCAACTCTTTCGGTTCAGACATGAGCTTCTCAAAATTTTCTAACCTTTGTTCTACACTCAAAACATTACTGTAAAATTCCGGCAAATCCCTGTCAAACAGCAGTTGCTGCAACCGCTTAAACTCCTCCACTGCTTGTTCTAATTCTTCCTCCGACGGCCGATATTTGTTTTCTACATTGGCAGTTCTAGATAAACCTGGTTCCTCATTATTGTTTTGTCGTCTTTGAGATGGTATGTTTTCATTATTAGTTAATACTTCGGGTACAATAGCCGATGGTTCGATCCGAAAAGACAATTGATTGCGCCGATTTTCCTCGTTGTTAAGTCGCTCGACCGACTTTTCAGAGAGCGGTAACTTGAGCTCGCTGGGTTCCTTTTTAGATTTTTTCATTAACTGCAATTCAGTCAGTATGGTTAGCAATTCCTGAAGTTGCTCTCCAGCTTTAGGAGGAATTGCCAGAGTTGGATCAGAAACCTCTTTTTCTGACTGGGATATTTTGCCTGAATTATCATTAGATGCTGCCATACTGCGCTACCCAAAATTGATTTTAATCGACCGAAGGAAATTACCAGCTTGCTTGCCACCTCACCCCAGCGAACATCAATAGGAATGACACAATTTTTCCGAGCGTCAAGTGTACTAAAGCTATCGCCCTATTTTAAGTGCTGTTCTGCGACTAGCCAACTGGGCAGCCAACTGCAATGCGGCCTTCATGCTGGAGGCATCTGCAATCCCTTGACCTACAATATCAAAAGCTGTGCCGTGATCCGGAGATGTGCGGACAAAAGGCAAACCAATTGTAGTGTTGACAGCTTTGTCGAAAGCCATCAATTTTACTGGAATCAACCCCTGGTCGTGGTACATTGCCAAGTAACCGTCGTGAGCTTCTGTGGCTAAACCGTACCAAACTTTAGCCGGTTTTACCCACAGGGTATCTGGGGGTACTGGCCCGTCTAACTGCACTTGAGGAAAGCGATCGCGCTGCGTTTCCAGCCAAGGTATCATCCAGTCTTGCTCTTCATTTCCTAGCTTGCCATTTTCGCCGCTGTGAGGATTTAAGCCAGAAATCGCAATTTTCGGTCTTTCCAGCCCAAAATCTTCCCGCAAACACTCTACCAGCAATTCTAGTTTTTCGCTCAGCAATTCTGGACTCAAAGCATCGGGGACTTGACGGAGGGAAATGTGTGTGGTAGCCAGTAAAGTTACGAGCGTCCAGCCACTGTGGGGAGATGTGGCTGCAAACAGCATTCCGAACCGCTGCGATTTTGCCCTTTCTGCGAGGAGTTCTGTTTGTCCGGGATAATTGTAACCGGCCGCCTGCCAGCAAGTTTTGGAAATCGGGCCTGTCACGATGGCCGAGAATTCGCCGGCGATGGTACGGGCGATCGCGCTTTCCATGTAAGCAAAGCTAGCCGCCCCGCTAGCTGCACTCCCGACACCGGGGACTATTTCGCCCCACTTGCTGTCTGGTTCAATATCAATAATGTTTAATGTTTCGGGATTTGCCGCTTCTGCTGCTGGATTGCTCGATCGCAACTTATCGTAAGTTTGCTGCAAAACTATCCTAGAGCCTAGAACCGTCACCCTCAAAGCAGCAGCGGGATCTGCCAATGCCTTGAGAATCACTTCCGGGCCAATTCCCGCCGGATCTCCCAGAGTTACAGCTAGTTTTGATTCCCGATCGAGACTCAAGGCAGTTCTCTCCAACAAAATACAGGAATTTCCGCACTGAAATCTTAGCATTTAGCTAGCTGCTTTGCCAAAACCCGGATAAAAATGCTGAAAACCACGCGATTGCGGCACCGGACACGAAAGCTAACAGCAGGCTTGACGCTACCTGTTAAGTTCTTTGATGCTGATTGTTGATATTAGTAGCTTGATACAGTAAAATACCTACCATGACACAGGCTGTAAAACCGTTGATACGTTTAACCACGATCGGCAAGTGGAACGATTGAACGAGAAGTAGTAATGTCAAGTGGGTGACTCCAGCCACTATAAAAACAGTGAGGACAAGGGAAACTTGACCCAAAAACCAGGAAAACTAAAGTTTTGGATAAAAAAGTAGGGCGGGACACCCCCAAACTCTAGGCCAGTATCCTAGTAGGCTTGATTCAGATGAACCCGCACAGATTGTCTAAGCTCGACTGTTTGGTTGTTACTTTGGTACGGTCAAATAGTTCAGGAATTGCTCGCAAGAGATAGCTAATTTTAAGCTAGGTCGCTGAATTAAGAATCCCCGTCTCTAACCCAGCGGAGAGTGTCAAATTATGTTTATTTTGCGATCGTCAAGGAACTCTAAAACCAATGAACCCTGAAATTTTCAACGCAGCCTTTTTGTCCTTTTCCTTAATTTTCGTCGGTATCGGTGGAGGCTTCCTACTGCTCAAACTCCAAGGCGGCGGAGAGTAAGTCATACCGGACGCAGAAATCGGGTTTTTCTACCATAAAAATCATGCAGCACCATTGGCAAGATTAGAAAAACCCGGTTTATTCAAATTTAGTGTCAGATTTCTGAGTAATTTAAACACATCGTTGCGAAGACATAAGTATCAAGGCCCAAAGCAAAATTTTTAGCGGTTTATAAATAAGCAGGCCTTTCGCTCTCGCAGATGTTTTCTTGACTGCGCCCAAAAACGGATACAACTTTCCGACAAAAGTTGCCAGCAGCCCAAAATTTTCGACCCTAGTTCAATATCCCAGATTCATCTGTGGAGTAAATCTAAAATCTTTCGACTAGCGATCGCCGAACGTCTGACGCCGAAGTCTTATATCTAAAATCGACTGACTCCTGTCTCATCCCGGATGCGGGACGCCTTGGCACTTCGACCTTGCGCCCTCGATCGCGCCGATCGTTTGATTGATGAGAAAATTTAAGGTTTTTGTTAAGTTTTTATAAAAAACTGAGAAAGACCTGATAGTATTTTATAGAAAGTTTAAGATTCATAAATTAATCCCTAGATGACTTTATTGATTGTAGGTGCCACCGGCACTCTCGGCCGCCAAATAGCTCGCCGCGCCCTAGACGAGGGGTACCAGGTGCGCTGTTTAGTCAGAAGTTACAGAAAAGCAGCCTTTCTGAAAGAATGGGGCGCCGAACTTGTACCCGGGAATCTTTGCCAGCCAGACAGTCTGCCTCCGGCGTTAGAAGGCGTCAGTGCTATCATCGATGCAGCAACCGCCAGTGCCGCCGATTCTGTCAGCATTAAAAGAGTAGACTGGGACGGAAAAGTATCGCTGATCCAAGCAGCAGCAGCAGCAGGCATCAAGCGTTACATATTCTTTTCATTTCTCGACGCCGAGAAATATCCCCAAGTCCCCTTGTTGGAAATTAAACGCTGTACCGAGCTGTTTTTAGCAGAATCCGGTTTAGACTACACAATCTTGAGACCTTGCGGCTTTTTGCAAGGACTGCTGAGCCTGTATGCAATGCCGATTTTGGACAATCAGGCAGTCTGGCTGCCCAACAAGCCGTCCGCCCTTGCCTACATGAACACTCAGGACGTTGCTAAATTTGCCATCCGGGCTCTTTCGGTTCCCGAAACCGAGAAAAAAAGCTTTCCGGTGGTGGGGAATCGTGCTTGGGATGCTGAAGAAATCGTGCGGTTGTGCGAACGGCTGTCAGGGAAGCAAGCGAAAATTACGCGCACCCCAGACGCCTTGTTGCAGGCTACTCGTCAATTTGCTAAGTTCTTTCAGTGGAGTTGGAACGTAGCTGACAGATTGGCTTTTTCAGAAGTTTTGGCAGCCGGAAAACCCTTGAAAGCTCCGATGGATGACGTTTACAGTGTCTTCGGAATCGACCCCAAAGAAACTACTACTTTGGAGTCTTATCTCACAGAATACTTTAATCTCATTATGAAGAAGCTCAAGGAAATAGAGTACGAGCAGCTTAAAACTAAAAAACGGAGTAAACAAAAGATGCCCTTTACATTTTAAAGTGCCGAAAGCTGGAATTATATACAACGACGTTAAACCTGTGGCTTGTCGCATCGCCGCAGAGTTGGAAGACAAGCTGACTGCCCGCGGCTGGGAGGTTTGCTCGGTTTCTGGTTCGGGAGGAATTCTGGGCTATTCTAGCCCCGATCGCCCCCTGTGCCACAACCCGATCGAACAACTCGTCCCCCCCGGTTTTGACAGCGACATGGAGTTTGCAGTGGTTTTGGGCGGCGACGGTACGGTGCTGTCGGCATTTCGCCAAGTCGCTCCTATTGGAGTGCCGCTGCTGACTGTCAATACCGGTCACATGGGCTTTTTGACAGAAACTTACCTGAACTTGCTGCCGCAAGCTTTGGAAAAGGTAATCGCCGGAGAATACGAAATAGAAGAAAGATCAATGCTGGCGGTGCGGCTGTTTCGAGAAAACGACTGCCTCTGGGAAGCCCTTTGTCTCAATGAAATGGTGCTGCACCGGGAACCGCTGACTTGTATGTGTCATTTTGAAGTGGCGATCGGTCAGCACGCCTCTATTGACATTGCCGCAGATGGAGTCATCATCGCGACTCCCACAGGATCGACAGCTTACGCCCTTTCTGCGGGTGGCCCTGTCATTATTCCCGGAGTGCCGGTGTTGCAGTTGCTGCCTATTTGCCCGCATTCAATGGCTTCGCGGGCTTTGGTGTTTTCCAACACTGAGCCGGTCAAGATTTTGCCGGCGAGTCCAAACCGCCTGGTAATGGTGGTAGACGGTAACGGCGGATGTTATGTTCTGCCCGAAGATTGGGTGCAAGTCGAGCGAGCTCAGTACCCAGCCCGCTTTATTCGGGTGCAATCTTTTGAGTTTTTCCACATTTTGCGGGAAAAATTGGGCTGGGGCTTGCCTCACATTGCTAAACCGAGTTCGGTTGAGTTGCCTTGATAGTTGTTGTTGACACTCCCCGACTATCAAGGTACGGGGATTGTTGGCTCAACCAGTTGGCTTGCTCGTAGATATCATATCAAGTCCTAGCTGTAGGAGACGGCAATTCCCGTTCCCGTTTTTCACCGATTGAAGGGATTTTGATTTCTTTATCTGTTGATAAATCGTAGAATAAAGCAGCAATTAGTGTTGGTAATGTAGGGCGACATTTATCCACCGGAATCCTTAATTCTCGATCGAGCTTCCGAATCATCTCCAAACTCAGGCAGTGTTTACGAGATAACGATAAAGTTGTGTGGCGGCAGACAGGTTAGAGCACCCACCGATAACCTCTGTTCTGTCCGCACCAACGCAGTGTTAGGCGGGCTTCAACAACTTAACTAAAAACCCAATAGAGCCTTTTGAACTTCCTCCGGTGAGACTTGAACTAGATTTTCAGTCGTGACAGGTTTGTACTGGTGACTCAACTCAATCATTCCGCCAACAGCGTTTACAAGCCTAAGTTGACGATAGAAAGACGGATTTGACCATACCGGCCCTTCAAGAACACCATAATCATTTGTACCTTTAATTTTGTAAAAGGGTTTACTCATTTCTATCTAATCCTATTTACTGTTGATTGAGTTTTCCATTATTTTTGATTTTTTGAATAGATATCTTGAAATGATTCAAAATCTATTGCTATAGCACTCGTCCCCTGGTTTGCCAAACGGAGTTCCTGACAAATAATTGTATAAATTGCTGGAGGAAATCCCCCAGGAAACAGCCATCTTGTACCTCCATCTTCCATTGTCACAATACCTGAGATATTGGGATACCTATAACCAAGCTCATTTCTTATAATATGTCTCGAGAGTTCCCTACTATGTGTAAAACCTAAAGGACGCAGATCCTTTAGTAGTCGATATAACTCATAAGCCTCCGCTGTATCTAAGCGGCGATACCTCCTAGCTATTTTTAGAATTTCATCAACCTCCGCTGCATCTAAGTCATACTTCTTAGCTATGCTTAGAATTTCATAAACCTTCGTTATATCTAAGCCATACTTCTTAGCTATTCTTACAATTTCATCAACCTCCGCTGTATCTAAGCCATACGTCTCAGCTATTCTTAGAATTTCACAAGCCTCCGCTGTATCTAAGCCATACTTCTTAGCTATTTTAACTATGCTTGCAATTTCATAAGCCTCCGCTGTATCTAAGTCATACTCCTTAGCTATTCCTACAATTTCATAAGCCTCCGCTGTATCTAAGTCATACTTCTTAGCTATTCCTACAATTTCATAAGCCTCCGCTGTATCTAAGTCATACTTCTTAGCTATTCTTACAATTTCATAAGCCTCCGCTGTATCTAAGTCATACTTCTTAGCTATTCTTACAATTTCATTTTGGAGTAAAGCTTCTGCTTCCCTGCGTCGCTCCTCCTCTGCCGCTCTAAGCTGACTCTCTAAGTTATCTCGCTCAACACTTAGTTCATGTCTGCCATCAACTCCAACCAACTCTCTCGTTACAAGGTCAAGCCAACTAGGTTTGGGAGAGCCTATATTTTTCCAGATACTCTCTACTTTTTGCTTTAAACCACATAATTCATTTGTGTAACTTTGAGGGATATCGTTTGCGTTTAGCCAAAGCTTACTAACTTGTTCGCCTTTTTCGGTTGTTTCAATTTCATACCAGAAATTGACTGTTTCAAAAGCTTCGTCACTGTCCAATTTTTGGGCTAATTCAGGATGTTTTTTCTTGATTTTTTTGATATGGAAGAAAACTTTTCCATCAGGATTAAAAAAAGTATGACCTACAAACCCAAATCCTCTATCAGGATTGTAGCCTTTGATACTGCCGAAGTCTATTGTCATAAAGCTAATTCTATTCACTACTTATAGTTGTATCGCAGTTGTGGTACAATACTGAATATAGTCGAATAATACCGCAGCTCGATGATGTATGTCAACCCGTTCTTACTCCCCTCGGAATCTCCTTTCCTCGATCGAATTCGCCGCACGATTTGACTCAATCACTTAAGCCCTCGCACTGAAAAAACCTATCTATATTAGATTGTATATTAGAGAGCATTTAGAGTCGATCGCACACTGGGGCGATCGCAAAAATCGAGACATTCATCACAACTTCTTCACGCACGAATAACTGTAACCGTTCGCCCCATTGGTGTCAGATGAATTTCAGTATTCAGTCGTTCTTCTAATTCGAGCGCATTCTCGCGTCGATCGAATATCACCAACCACCCTTCATCTTGTCCCAATCGAGCCAAATATCCATCTAACTGTTCCAACCCTTTACTCAATGGATCGACTTTCCGAGTTCGCCAAACCTTCAGTTCAATTCCCAATGTTACCTCACCATAACGCAAACATAAATCCATTCTGTCGCGTCCAATGGCATATTCCCGCTCCAATGTTCCCCCACCATTAATCACCCGATGCAGAAATGCCATCAACACTAAATGAGGTGCAATTTCGGGATAAGATGCACTTTTGAGTAACGGTTCGCCATGCTGTAGCCAAAATTCCAGAAAAGTTTTGAGTAACGCTTGCGTGTCTAATTTGCCTTCATGAGTCAACCAACTCGGTGCAATTTGTGGCAGAGAAGCCATTGGCGTTACGGTGAGCACGCGCGGCAAAACTTCGCGATAAATTGGGTTGGCGATCGTCAATCCACCCTGAACATCCATCTTACACAAACCCAAATCGATTAAAAACTGAATATCATCATTGGGGATATTTCCCAATTCCAAACCCGCCAACATCGGCTCGATAATGGCTTTGACTCGATTTTCTCTAAGCCGTTCTGCCAAACTATCCAAATGCGTATCTTGTCGTTTGATGAGAATTTCTTTAGCTGATAAAATATGTTCTGTGGTAATTTCTATAGATTCATCTGTCACTAATTCTTCTACAATTTCCTTAGCTAAAGCATTCACTAACCAAGGTTGTCCCTGAGTCAGTTCAAAAGCTAAGGCTACGGCTTCAGGTGTAAAAACTTGTCCGGTATCTTGGGTATGTTGCGCGTAGAGTTCCGCGACTTCTGAGGCATTAAAATCTCTGAGAGTAATCGATCGCACTTTAATATTAAACGGACTGGATGTATGGAGTCGATCGCTTCCCCCCGCAGCCACTTTGTAATCGCGAACATCCCGCAAACCAATTAAGCCAATAGACTGAGGAAACGCTGTCGGGCGATTGGGATAACCATCGCGCAGTTGGCGCAAAATAGAAATCAACGCTTGGTCTTGCAATGCGTCAATTTCGTCGATAAAAATGACCAAAGGACGAGATGAAAATTGTGCCCAAGCTTGTAAAGCAGCCCGAATTTTCTGTCCCGACTGTATGCTTGTCCAGTCTGGCGGTTGCAGTTCGGGTGGGAGGCGGAAGGAAATGTTGTCTCGCCAAGCGCCCAGAATGGCCTCTTCTGCACCGCCGATATCTTGACTGAAGGGTGCGCCGACTTCAGCCGAAACCATGACGGCGGTGTATTGTCCGCTTTCGGTGAGTAGTTTGGCTAACGCCAGCATAGCGGTGGTTTTCCCCACTTGCCGGGGTGCATGGATGACGAAATAGCTTTGCTGAGCAATCAGTCGTTCTAAATTTGGGAGGCGACGGGTGGCAGGAAGCAGATAGTGGATGTCATCGCGGCAAGGGCCGGCAGTATTGAACCAACGCGGCATAGGTCAACTGGGGCGAATGGGGCTGCTCTCAGTTTAGTGTACTGTTGTTGGAATGGCGTTCTAGTTGTTAAGCGGGGGTTTGTATCGACTCTCCGGCCCCGATGAAACTCTCTCAGAGCGAAAGTCGTGCTCGATTCTTGATTCATAGAACGGAAGAACTCCAACTGCCAACTGCCAAAGTTTCACTCTTCCACGCGATAGCCCAATTCCGCCAAACGAGTGCGGGACTGCCGCCATTTCGGCTGCACTTTGACAAATAACTCCAAATACACTTTGCCTTCAATTAACTTTTGAATCTGTTCCCGGGCAGCACTGCCGATCGACTTGAGCATACTGCCGCTTTTACCGATTAAAATGCCTTTTTGGGAATCCCGTTCGACGTGAATTGTCGCCAGAATGCGAGTAATTTTTGCTTCTTCTTGAACAATGTCGATCGCGATTGCTACGGAATGCGGCACTTCTTCCCGCGTCAGCAGCAAAATCTGTTCCCGAATCAATTCGCCCATAATAAAGCGTTCCGGCTGGTCAGTCACCAAATCTGGCGGATAATAATAAGGCCCAACGTCCAAATGTTCGATTAACAATTTTTGCAGCGCCTCGACACCTTCGCCCGTGAGAGCCGAAAATTTCACTACAGGCCACTCAGGATTGACAATTTGCTCGTAAGTTCGATCGATCAACACGCAATCCGACGGTTGTTCGTCCAACTTATTCATCCCCAAAATCACCGGAATGCCGATATTGCTGAGAATTTCCACAATATATCGATCGCCCCCTCCCGATTCCACGGAACCATCCACCACAAACAGCACCACATCCACCGACTTAATCGCGGTGCGGGCATTCTGCACCAAAACCTTGCCCAATTGGTGGTGCGGCTTGTGAATTCCGGGAGTATCTACAAAAATAATTTGTGCTTCCGGTGTCGTCAGGATGCCCCGCAGCCTGTTGCGCGTCGTCTGAGACACCGGCGAAGTAATAGCAATTTTCTGCCCCACCAACTGATTCATCAGCGTTGATTTTCCGACATTCGGGCGTCCGACAATACCCACAAAGCCCGATTTGTAACCCGCCGGAGCCGCGGGAACACCCATAATGTCCGATACGTCGATAAATTTACTATCTTCCACTAAAACCACCTATTTTCAAGCCCCTTCTTTCTCTGTCTATTGTCGCCTGAAAATACTCAAACGCCCATTGGTGCACTCTAGCATCTTTCTCGCTTTGGTATACCCTGCAACAGTCAAAGCTCGATCGAGCCGCAAACCAGTGTTAAAACGTGATACCCGATCGGCAAAACTTGATATCTGAGACAAATTTTGATAAAGTTCCAATGACATCGATCGAAAATGAATCATTCTGGTAAAACCGACTCCCCCATGCTGCCATAACTTCAGATGTGTAAATACCTCACTCAACTGAAACTATTCTACAGTTTGTCAGGAAAACCAGTTTTAACATTTTTCTAGATGTTTGGTAATAAATTAGCTACGTTGAACTCAAACTCAAAAGCTCAATATCATCAGGCGCTTTCTCAATAAAAGCTAGTGTCTTTTGATCGTACCTAAATTAGTGCTAACCGTCATAAACTTGAGGAGATGAATCGGATGAAATCGAAATTATTTTGGAGTTTTTGCACCGTTTTGGTAGCAAGCTTGCCTATTCCCGCCTTCGCTCAAACAAGCCCTCCAACCAGCCCTAGAGTAGAGTTTGACTACAAAGGCGGCTCGATGAAATACCAGTTGCTACCGGGCAGAATACAAGACAGAACCTTGCCCAGAGCCTTTGATTTTCCAATTATTACCAATGTTGCTACTGACACTAGCATCACCTCGGATTTCCTAATTACCGATCAGTTTAGCGCCCCAGCGGGTCGTACAGAATACACCGGAGCTCTCACCGCCTGGGCAACCTCAATCAGAGAATGTCTGGCAAAACAGCCCCGCTTGATTCGAGCCAGCACTAAGAACCCGGTTCGGATTAATGGTACAGTAGGCACGATTGTTAGAAACGTAAATAACCGTGCAGTTTGCAGATAAGCCAGCCATATCACGGCGGCTAAATTGACCGTAATTGCTGTAGCAGCGGGTTCACCAATATCTGCAATACAAGCATCGATACAGTAAACCCCTCACCGCGACGATATTGTGGTCAATCGACCCCACTTGATATAACTTTCACTGTCTGAAGACAAAAACTAGAGAGTGTTTTTGACCAAAAAGAGCAATAGAAAACCTATTGCTCTTTTTGTTAGCGAAATTTCAATTAATATCTATTAGGACTTATATGATGTCTGCGGGAACGACATCATATAAGAGGTTTGCAGGGAGGAATGCAAGTCCTTATCCAACTTTGAGGACTTGCATTCCTCACTGCAAACGACATAATTACGCAGAAACCAGCTTTTGTCCACAATATCCCGTGGAACCCGAGGGATATGGATTTTAACACCCGGTTTAGGAAAGTTTGTCGGCGTAATTCACGATTTAGTAGCGCAAAATTCATGTGTACTCAGTAAAATTTCGCCATAATCAGGAATCCAAGCTAGCCACTTTTCATCAGAACATTCACACAACAGCCACGCTTCGTCAAAGCTGAATGCTGTTGGCGGATTGAACAATTTAACCCACATAGAAGGAGCCAATTTTGGTGCAGGTACGGCGCAGCCAAATTTTTCCCAGTCGCGGGCACTGGCGAAGCTTCCTGGCGTTGCTTGGGATTGCCAAGTACGAATATCTGTTTGCAGTTGCATAACTACTCCTTTTGAGCTAAGAGTCTGCACCAGGGCGCGGTTGAAACAACGCAGAGCGAAGGCGCAGATAAACTTTGATTCTGTAGTCTATGTTACCGAATTATCTAGGCGAATGTGTAAGGTTGTAGCAAAAATTTACAATCGAGAGGAAAAAACTGGTTCAAAGCTGAAAAGGTCGATCGGCTATTGTTGCGCTCGGCAACGATCGCCTACCATAGCAAGCAACATCTGATTTATTTAAAAAATTCCGACATGAACCAAACTGCAAAATCCCAGTGGAAAACTCTAGACCGCTTTGTAGAAATCAACTCTCGTTGGGTAAAACTCATCGCGGAACATCTCGAAACAACAGAAGGAAAAACAGTAGAATATTGGCGAGTAGAAAGAGCTGATTCAGTTGTAATCTTGACAATTCAAGCTGACAAATTGCTGTTTCCTCCACCGATGTATCGCCCCGGCGTCGCAGAAGCAACCTTGGATTTTCCCGGCGGTCGCGTACCAGCCGAAGCAACGCCTGCAGCAGCCGTTCCAGCTATAATCAAGAAAGAATTAGGCGTGACAGAAAGTGCGATCGCCCGCATCGAACCGATTAACACAGTCGGCTGGGCAATAAACAGTTCCTTCTCCAATCAAAAACTCTACGGTTTTGTTGCAGAATTGCACCCTACAGCAACAGTAAACCCCGAACTTATCGGTGCTGAATATCCTGTCACCCCAGAGGGAATTCGCGACTTGCTCAAAATTTTAACTTGCCTCCAATGTCGAGCATTACTGCTAGAATGGCAAAATCAAGTCGATTTTAGATTTTAGATTTTAGATTTTAGATTAGGAAGTGTTTGCCGAGGCTCGCAGATTTTAAGTTGCTGAAAACCCAAATTACCGAAAGTAATCATGCCTCTCAAGAATGAAGTTGCTGTCGAATGCCTCGACGTTACATATCGCCTCAACCGCAGGCACTTAGTAGACAAACTCAATTTCAAAGTGCTGCAAGGAGAAGTTTTAGTATTGCTGGGACGAAGCGGAAGTGGCAAAACTACTACCATGAAATTGATTAACAATTTACTAACGCCAAGCAGCGGCGAAGTTCTTGTTATGGGAAAACCGACTACTCAGTGGAACCCCATTCAACTGCGCCGAAAAATTGGTTATGTGATTCAAGAAATCGGTTTATTTCCGCATTTTACCGTCGAGCAAAACGTCGGTTTAGTGCCGAAATTGGAAGGTTGGGAGGGCGATCGTATTCAATCTCGCGTCCGCCAACTGTTAGAATTAGTCAACCTCGATCCCCAGCACTTTGCCAAACGCTATCCCCATCAGCTATCCGGGGGACAGCGGCAGCGGGTGGGCGTCGCTAGAGCACTGGCGGCTGACCCTCCGATATTGTTAATGGATGAACCGTTTGGTGCTTTAGACCCGATTACTCGTCTGGAATTGCAGCGGGAATTCGGTCAATTGCAGCAGCAACTGGGCAAAACTGTGATTTTTGTGACTCACGGCATTCAAGAAGCTTTTTTGTTAGCTTCTAGAATTGGTTTGATGCAAGACGGACGGTTGGTTGAATTGGGATCGCCCGATGATTTTCTAAAATCTCAGCATCCAGAAGCTCGCGCATTTCTTGAATGTTTGCAAGTAGCTAGATTTGAATGATTTTAGCAAAATTTTGATAATATAGTTTTAGTAACTAAGCTGATAATCAAACGATGCACAGTCTTTACGAGACAGACTTCTATGCTTGGACGCAAGAACAAGCCAAGTTACTTCGCAAGTGTCAGTGGAGTCAACTTGACTTGCCAAATTTAATTGAGGAGATTGAATCTTTGGGCAAACAGGAACGTCAAGAACTTAGAAATCGTTTGAGCATTTTGCTGGGACATTTGCTGAAGTGGCAATATCAGCCCCAGCAGCGGAGTCGTAGCTGGCTGTCTACAATTCGAGTGCAGCGGCGGGACACTCAGAGACTGATACAAGATAACCCAAGTCTGAAACCTTACTTGCAAGAAGCTTTCCAAGAAGCTTATCAAAACGGTAGAGATTTGGCGGTAGGAGAAACCGATTTACCTCTCAAAACATTTCCTCAAAACTGCCTTTACAGCTTAGAGGAAATTCTGGACTCTCGCTTCTATCCTGGTGAACCAAGTCCTGAAATGGAAAATGATTTATAAGATTGACAGCAATCAGGAATAACCAATTACCCGATGATAATTTTTATCAACCGCTATGGCGCTGAGATAATTCAGCGCGCGACCGAGCACTTATATTTAGTAACTGTTGCAATTTTTATCGCTATTAGTGTGGGGATTCCCCTCGGGATTTTAGTCACAAGAAAACCAAAATTGAAAAAGCCGATTTTGGGATTTGCTAATATTATGCAAACAATTCCCAGTTTAGCTTTGTTTGGCTTGCTAATCCCGGTGCCGGTAGTAGGTGGAATAGGCGATAACACGGCAATTATCGCCCTCACTCTGTATTCTTTACTGCCTATTATCCGCAATACTTATACCGGAATTGTCGGCGTCGATCCGGCGATTACGCAGGCCGGAATAGGCATGGGGATGACGGATATGCAACTGTTATGGCAAGTGGAAATTCCCCTGGCACTGGGCGTGATTCTGGCGGGCGTGCGAGTGGCCACAGTAATTGCGATCGGACTTGCAACCATTGCGGCTGCAATTGGTGCCGGTGGCTTGGGGGTATTTATTTTTCGGGGCGTTGCAACAGTCAACAATCAGTTACTTTTGGCTGGGGCAATCCCGGCAGCTTTGATGGCATTAGCTGCGGATTTTGGGCTGGGTTTCGTAGAAGCGCGCCTCTCGAAAAGTACATTAAAAACTATTAATGATGACTAAATTCCTCACTACAAAATTGGTGGATACAATTTTAATCTGACTGATAGCAAACCTTCTTCTGAAGATCGATCGCGATTCACAGCAGCCATCCTGTAGCGTCTGGATGCTTCATTTTATGTGACTTACGCCCGCTTACTGATGAAACCCGGTTTCTTCCTGTATTTATCGTTCCTCGTCGCAAATTTTCGTAAAAACCGGGAATAAGCGCTCATTCGTAAGCCCTGAAACTGTCCGAAGTGTTGATACATTCTATCTACTTTCTACAAGTTAGATGCCCGATAAATTCAACCCCTCAGCGTTGTGAGTTTCTGCAAACCAGAAGCATTTGCAGGATTCGCGATCAGATTGCGGATTTCATTTGAGCGTGCAATGTACTCTTCATCGCCCAAAACAGCTTCGCTTCCCTCCAGCGAAATAGGATCTGCCAAATCGATCCAAGAACGGCAACCGCCGTATTCAGGAATGTACGGAATTTCTCTGGTTTCTGCAAGGCGATAAGTCCGCAGCAATAAAATATAAATTGGCTGATTTTGTTTCCATTTCAGACGATCGCTGACAAATTTTTCATTCCAAATATGGTAAGGAAACAGCGCAGTAATTGCCGGTTCCCAAGCTACCAAAAAAACATCGGTAATCTCAGCCCAACTGCCAATTCTAATAATTTCCGGATGCCAACCAGATTCTACAGTTTTTACCTGACTCGCAAAATCCGGTTTTAATAAATCAGGCTGTTGGTGTTCAAAAGTTGGATACAGCAAAACCTGTTTGTCATTGACATTGAACTGTCCTGCTTGCTCGCGAATTCCTCCCTTCCGCAACAGCACAATTGTTTGACCTTGTTCTAAAGCATTAACTGCTACATTCCATTCTTTCAGTGCGCGAGTAGTTGATTTCATAGGAATTTAGTCTTGTTTTAACAATAGTAACAAAATCGGTAGTTTCAAGCAAGTACAGCAACTTTTTTCTGTTAAGATTAGATAGCTTGAGGGTGGATACTAAAAATATAAATGAGGACTTAGGGTATGCAAAAGCGACAATTGGGGACATCACAAATTCAGATTACCCCGATAATTATGGGGACTTGGCAAGCTGGCAAGCGGATGTGGGTGGGAATTGAGGATGCTGAAACTGTCAAAGCAATGCGCGCGGCTTTTGAGGCAGGTATTACCACCTTTGATACGGCTGAGGCTTACGGAGAAGGGCATTCGGAACAAATTATCGGTCAAGCACTTTCAGATGTGCGATCGCAAGTAGTTTATGCTAGCAAAGTTTTCGCCAACCACCTGAAACCCAATTTGTTAGTCGAAGCGTGCGAGCGATCGCTAAAAAACCTTAACACCGATTATATAGACCTTTACCAAATCCACTGGCCCGCTGGCACTTGGAATAGTGAATTAGTGCCAATTTCAGAAACAATGGACGCCCTGAACAAGTTAAAAGAACAGGGAAAAATTCGGGCGATCGGCGTTTCCAACTTCTCCCGCGCCCAAATAGAAGAAGCAGCCCAATACGGACGCATCGACAGCTTGCAACCGCCATATTCTCTGTTTTGGCGCTGGGTAGAAAAAGATGCTATGTCCTACTGTGTGGACAATCATATCTCAATCATTGCCTATTCATCTCTAGCTCAAGGAATATTGACAGGTAAATTCGGGCCTGAACACAAGTTTGAAGAAGGCGACCACCGCGCCAAAAATAAGCTGTTCATGAAAGAAAATTACGCCCGAGTGCAAACAGCATTAAATCAACTCAGGCCAATTGCCGCTCGCCACCAGACAAGCTTAGGAAATTTAGCTTTAGCTTGGTTGATTTCCCAGCCACAAACAAATGCAATTGTCGGCGCGCGCGACGGGGAACAAGCAGCCGAAAATGCTAAAGCTGCTGAGGTAAAATTGAGTGAAGAGGAATTAAAAGAAATTGACGCGATCGGGCGAACCGTCACCGATCATTTAGACGATAACCCCGTTATGTGGAATTTCTAAAATAGTTAATTTAGGACTAGCAAAACCTCTATATGTAGGGTGCGCCGAGGCGCACCTTACCCCTATAAGTAGCGCGTAAAACCCCTCTGAGAATAAGTCCTATAAATTTTATAGAGTCGCGCAAGAGGTATAATATTTACTGCCTAGTGAAATATTCAAAAACATAAAATCTCAAATCTAAAATCTAAAATCTAAAATCGAATGAGTTACTGCCTAAACCCCAACTGTTCCAAGCCCCAAAACCCTCCCGCAGCCAAAATTTGCCGAAATTGCCGTTCAAAACTGCTGCTGCGCGATCGCTACCGGGCTATAAAGGCGATCGGACAAGGCGGTTTTGGTAGAACATTCCTCGCCGTTGACGAAGACAAACCCTCAAAACCTCGCTGTGTCATCAAACAATTTTTACCCCCAGAAACCCAACTCATCCCATCAGCAAGCAATCGCAACAGCAAAAAAGCAGCCGAACTTTTTGAACAAGAAGCAATGCGATTAGACGAATTGGGCAAACACCCTCAGATTCCAGAACTCTTAGCCTATTCCATCCAAGACAGCAGACAATATGTGATCCAAGAATTTATCGACGGGCAAAATTTAGCACAAATTGTAGAAACAGAAGGCACATTTACAGAAAATCAAATTCAAGACTTACTCAATAGCTTATTACCCGTCCTTCACTTCATCCATTCCCACAACGTTATTCACCGAGACATTAAACCCGGAAACATCATCCGCCGCGCCGACAAACAATTAGTTTTAGTAGACTTTGGCGCCGCAAAAATTGCCACAGGTACAGCCTTACTCAAAACAGGAACCAGCATCGGCAGCCCCGAATACATTGCCCCCGAACAAGCTAGAGGCAAAGCATTTTTTACCAGCGATTTGTACAGTTTAGGCGTAACTTGTTTGTATTTGCTAACTCAAGTTTCCCCTTTTGACCTCTTCGATCCTGGTGAAGATGCCTGGATATGGCGGCAGTATTTGGCCAACAACCCGGTGAGTGAAGAACTAGGGACAATTTTAGACAAAATGATTAAAAATGCTACCAATCACCGCTATCAAATGGCGGTTGAAGTATTAAAAGAAATTAATCCCCAAGTTGCGATCGATCTAGCAATTCCTCAAACAAATTCCAAGTTAGTTAAACCAGGAAAAACTCCCGCCCCGCCCCAACAGCAAACCTATAGCTGGCAATGTCTTCACACCCTAACAGGTCACAAAAACTTAATTTACTCTGTTGCTTTCAGCCCCAACGGAGAAGTTGTAGCCAGCGGCAGCGATGACAAAACAATCAAGCTGTGGGGAGTTGAAGACGGGCAAGAAATTGTCACCCTCACAGGACACGCTAACTCGGTTTATACAGTAGTTTTCAACCCGGACGGACAGATGCTAGCCAGCAGCAGCCACGACAAAACAGTAAAACTTTGGCGGATGAAAGATGGACAAGAAATCCGCACCCTGATCGGTCACAGTAACTCAGTTTACGGCGCAGCTTTCAGTCCCGATGGCGAAATTATTGCTAGCAGCAGTTGGGACAAAACAATCAAGATTTGGCAAGTCAAAGACGGGCAAGAAATTCGCACGCTTGCGGGTCACACTAATTTAGTTTATTTTGTTGCTTTTAGCCCGGATGGCGAAACTCTTGCTAGTTGCAGTTGGGACAGAACAATCAAGATTTGGCGAGTCAAAGATGGGAAGCTACTTCGCACACTTACAGGTCATACAGACTCCGTTCGCTGCATAGCTTTCAGTCCAAATGGAGAGTTTTTTGCTAGCGGCAGCCACGATAATACTATTAAAATTTGGTGGGTCAAAGATTGGCAAGAAGTTTTAACTATCACAGGACATTCTTGGTATGTTGATTCTATTGCTTTTAGTCCCGATGGCGAGATTCTGGCTAGCAGCAGCAATCAAACTATCAAGATTTGGCGAGTGAAAGACGGCCAAGAAATTTGTAATATTGCGGCTCATAATAACTCGGTTTATTCTGTTAATTTTAGCCCAGAAGGAGAGTTTTTGGCTAGCGGCAGCAGTGACAAAACTATTAAGATTTGGCAGAATACCATGTTTGTTTAATTACTCACAATTAAAAGTGCTTGTAGTAAGGACTAAAGTCTTTATTGACACAAAAATTAGTATAAAATGTTGTGTTGCGCCCCATATTTGGCAGAACTCCCCGGTGATTTATGGCTTTTAAACAGAAGTACGATCGCCCTTTTTAAACCTTTTCAACAGCTCCGGCGTCACCAAACCTTGCGGAAAAAATATCGTCCCCAAAACAATCAGCAACCCAAAAATAATTAAACGTCCATCCCGCAGAAATTGCGCCAACCAAATCGGCAATCCCTGAATAGTTGCGAGCCCCCTCAAAACCTCCGGCAATGCAGTAAACACCATCCCACCCAAAACTGCTCCCAGAAAAGTTCTGCTACCACCAATCAACACAGAAGTCAAGTAAATAATACTAGCATCAAAAGTACCTTGACGGGCGTTCCAAGTATTCAAAAAATGGGCACTAACTGCACCCACAACCCCAGCTAAAACAGCACCTAACGTGAAAGCCAAAACCTTATAAAAAGTTGGGTTAATGCCGATCGCATCAGCCGCCAACTCATCAGCGCGGATAGCACCAAAAGCGCGCCCCACACGAATGCGTTCCAGCCGGTAGAGAATCGCCATACTTACCAATAGTAAAGGTAGTACAATCCACAAATACTCGATCGGCGTCGCAAACGGTTGCGGAATCCCAAAAATACCCACAGCCCCGCCAGTGATGTCCAGATTCAGCGATAAAACCCGCAAAATTTCCACAAAAGCAATAGTTGCGATCGCCAAATAAATCCCACTTAACCGCAGCGCCGGAATTCCCACTAAAATACCCAGCAACCCCGAAACAGCCCCTGCAATTATCATCTCCAATAACAGCAGTGGTAGCGGAAATAAACCGCCCCTCGTTTGAAACACTGTCGTAGACAAAATCGCCGCAATATACCCACCCAAAGCATAAAAACCAGGGCTAGCCAGAGACAACTGTCCAGTCATTAAAGGCAAATATAGCGACATTCCCAACATTGCACCCAGCAACATCGAGACAATCAGAAACCCATAAGTAGTAAAAAATGTAGCCATTTGATTTTAGATATTTTAGATTAGAAGTTATTAAGAAAAATCTGGTTAGCTTGGTTTTTAATTTGGATTGATTAAGCTAGTCTGAATATGGTCTTCCCACCGACCATTTATCAACAAATAGTCTCTAGAGTAACCTTCCACCACAAATCCCAATCTTTTAAGTAGATTACCGCTACGCTGATTGTGAGGCATATAACTTGCTATAATGCGATGTAAATTTAACTCTCCAAAAACATATTGAATTGCAACTCTCACAGCTTCCGTCATATAACCTTTACCTTGTTGCGCTTCTGCCAGATTATACCCCAAAAAGCAAAACTGACCAGCACCTCGTACAAAATTATCAAAATTAACGTTACCGACAATATACTCAGGATTAGCTTTCTCAAAAATCCACAGCTTTAAAGATTTGTCACACTTAAAGCCTTGGAAATCTTTCTCTACTTGTTTTTCCCAATAACTTTCCGTTAAAAAAGCCTCCCCCCAATGTCGGTGCCAGGGAGTAAAAAACTTTTGATTGTTACTGTAAAATTTAATAATTTCGCAGATATCGTCTTGATTTGCTAATCGCAAAAAAAGGCGATCGCTGACCATTAATGGAACTTCCGAATTCATCAAACTGCCTCTGAGGTCTGAATAAGTTTTCTAGGTACGTCTATAAAACTCCACAAGAGTTTATAGGGGCTGGTTTAGGTATA
Source organism: Microcoleus sp. FACHB-61 (assembly GCA_014695295.1). Classification (GTDB taxonomy): domain Bacteria; phylum Cyanobacteriota; class Cyanobacteriia; order Cyanobacteriales; family Microcoleaceae; genus Microcoleus. The sequence goes on from JACJNY010000011.1 coordinate 109,698, forward strand.
GTCTTTGCTGGAAACCAGTTTTCCCTTCTCAAAACCGCCCTGCCTTATTAGAGGTCTTGCAAATAATACTATACCTTGTGAATCAAACGCCGTCCAAACAAACCCTGCGGTCTAACCAAGAGCATAATAAACAATATGGCAAAAGCAACCGCATCCTTATAAGCCGAAAAATCTCCCGGTACAAAAGCCTCCACCAAACCAATTATAAACCCACCCAAAACTGCCCCAGGAATACTCCCCAACCCACCCAGCACAATCACCGCTAAACCCTTCAAACCAAAAGCAATCCCAAAATACGGCCCAGCAATACTAACACTAGAACCCACCAAACTCCCCGCCAAACCAGCAAGAAAACTGCTCACAAAAAACGTCAAAACAATATATCTGTCAGTATCAATACCCAACAGACTAGAAGTAGTAGCATCTTCAGCCACCGCCTGCATTGCTTTGCCAAATTTAGTAAAATTTATTAAGTAAGTTAGAAGACTAACAATCGCAATAGCTACGCCAAAAATTACTATTTGAACAGTGCGAATAGGAATCTGTTTATCCGCCGTACCAAAGTTAATAGCTGGCGGCAAATTGCCGTAAGTATTAGTAGGAAAAGTGTAAATTTCTGCACCGACAAGATACTGGATGATATTGGCGATCGCCACCGCTGCGCCCAAACTAGAAACCACCGTCAGCAGAGGATCTGAGTGTCTGCGACGCAAAGGCAAAAAAGCAACTCTTTCAACAATTACTCCCACCAAACCAGCCAGCGTACTGCCCAAAATTAGAGCCCCAGCAAAAGGCAATTGCACGGGAATTCTAGCATTAGCCAACAACCCGTTAAAACCAAAAGCACCGCCCATCAGCGCATAAGTGAAATAAGCACCCAAAGTAAACACTGCACCGTGAGCAAAATTAATAATTCCGAGAATAGAAAACACTAGGGTGTATCCCAGGGCAAAAATAGCATACACGCTGCCGATCGACAAACCATTCAAAAATTGTTGCAGAAACAGAGTTAAGTCCATCACCAGTTAAGAATTGAGCATCACACCGAAATCATTCAACAACAAAAAATATACAATTTTTACTCTGACTTCTGACTTCCCCCCTTGGGGGGCAGGGGGGGGTGACTTCAGAGTCACACTCAAGAACTCATCCGTGTATTCGTGTCAAAATCCGTGTTCTGACTTCATTTCAAAAACTCAAATTTACCGTTATTTCCATCAGCCTCCATCTTAATCCGTGCCACATAAAACTCTTTCTGACTAATCTCACCTTCAGGTGTAAAAGAAATTTCCCCCAGAGGCGTATCGTACTTTCCACCCAACAACTGCTGATTCAAACTTGTACGCAATTCGGCCAAAGGCTTTTGGCTAACCTTCGACTTAGCATTAATTTCTTTTAATGACTCAACAAAAACTTGGACGCCAGTAAAAGCTTGAGCGCTAAACTGAGGCGGTTCCTTCTTAAATTGAGCGCGATAAGCATCGCGAAAAGCCTTATTAATTTCATTCTGATATTCCGGGCTGTATGCTTGGGCAATTAAAACCCCCTCGCAAAGAGCTTTGCAAACCGAAAATACATTGGAAGTATTCAGACCGTTGCCCCCAATGATAACGCCTTTGTAGCCCAACTCCCGCAACTGCTTAATTAAATTGCCTCCATCTGCGGCCAACCCAGAAATAATTATCAAATCGGGCTTGACATTTATCCCATTAGTGGCTTGAGATTGGAAATCTGTATCAGTAGTCAAGAATTTTTGGACTGTTGCCAATTCCAGTCCCATATCTTTAACCGTTGTCTGAAAAGTTTCAGTCTCTGATTTGCTAAAAGCATCATTCTGAGCAAAAAACACGGCTACTTTCTTAATATTGGGATTTTGCTTGAGGGCCGCTTGAACTGCATTAGGTGCTACCACGGCGACAGGCGCGGAGACTCTGGCCACATAATCGCCAATCTGGGGAATGCCTTTAGCAGTGTTGGATGGTCCGAGTACGGGAATTTTTGCGCGATCGGCGATCGGATCGGCACTAAAAGCCTGCTGCGAGAGAGTGGGGCCCACAATACCCACCACCTTATCCTGATTGATCAGAGTATTGAAGGCATTGATCGCCCCTTGTTCATCTCCACCCGTATCTTGGAACACCAGTTTAATCGGCGTCCCATCCACACCGCCCTTATCGTTGAAATACTTCTCAGCTATTTTTGCCCCAGCCACCTGTTCCTGACCGAGCAAAGCCACATTGCTAGTTTGCGCCACCCCAACCCCAACGGGAATAGCGGTAGAGTTCCCCGCAGCCGAACCCTGTGGCGAAGTTGTCGGAGATGGCGAAGTACCAGCAGATACTGTAGTCGATGTCTGGGGAGTGTTTGTCTGGCTGCAAGCGATCAGCAGTGAAGCGCAGGTAACGAACAAGGCACTAGGGCGAGGGGCAGCTTTTTTCATGATCGGGCGATCGAAAACATATATAGATCATCTCCACATATATATAGACCATCTCTATAGAGATGGTCTATATATGCAAATATTCTACTGGTTCGCGGGACAGACCCGGGCCCGAAACCGTATTTCCGGATCAAGAACCAGCCCCTTGCCCTAAAAAGGATTCAGGCAGCGGATACCGGAGCAGGGCTTACTCGCCAAAACCCTTACAGTGTGTGGCTTAAACAAAAACTTAAAAATATTTGCGCAAAATGCTTGACAACTCTCGGGAGAGTTGATACATTAATAAAGCGCCAGAAGAGAAGCGGTTCACAGAACTGCGGACTAAAGGCAAAAAACTGAACCTAGAAAAAAGAATAGTTTGAAAGCTTAAAGCACTATTAACCTCGTCAAAAAAATTAAGATAGAGAGTCAAGGCGAAAGCTAATACTCAATATCACAAACAACGAGAAAAAAGTCAAGGGAAAAAAAACCAGCCTTGATGCTGAGTGGAAAGAACTTGACGAAAGCCAAAAAAACTCAACAACACGGAGAGTTTGATCCTGGCTCAGGATGAACGCTGGCGGTCTGCTTAACACATGCAAGTCGAACGGAGTAGAAATACTTAGTGGCGGACGGGTGAGT
>JACJNY010000012.1 GCA_014695295.1 Microcoleus sp. FACHB-61
AAGAATTAGGGAAAGCACTCTTAGTTTGCGTTGGGGCAAGTTACATCGTCAAATATTTTTAACTGGTTTACACACTGCTGTTATTGTACCTCATCTTTTTGAGAAAGGCTATAACAATAATACATACTGTTGCTCCCATATACCCATCTGAATCTTTTACGTCCCAGATATGTTCTGCATAGTTGGCCTCATTACTGGCACAGTTGTACTGATTTTTATTCTCTGCTCCTTTGGCGTTCACCGCACAAGAACGATAGGCTGAGCGGATACTAATCCGACCAAGCGCATCTTGAATTGGTTCAAGCACCCTCTCACACAAATTCTTTCCGGCTGCGATCGCCAAGTCAGGATCGCTAGGAATGTTAGGGATACCTTCAATTTGAGAGATTTCTGAATAAAGAAACTCACGCATGAAAAAACTCTTAGAGAGTTGAACCCGTCCTAGCTCTTCCAAAGCTTTAACAGTTTGTGGCTTTCTCATAGATTGAACTACAGCAATTAGAGGTGAATAGCTTAATGTTAAACACTGGCAGATAATTTAGAAGCATTGTTGCAGCCAAAAGCGAAGCCAGCTAACTGATAATTGTACCGCATCTGCGGCACTTTACAAGAGAAAGTCTAAAAATATTGTTATACCGTATGTCCGTAAAAAACCTGGTTTCTGCGTCCAGGAGTATTAATGATGAAATTAAATCTAAAAAGCAACAAGTGCAGAATATCTGGCAACCATCCGAACTATACCTCCCAACATCCTGCTACACTATTAATAACCGCATCCTCACCCACATTTATGTTCGCAAAAGCAATCCTCGCTCTCGCTCCCTTAATCTCGGAAGTGCTGTCACCCATCGCCAGAAATATCGGTCACAAACTAGGAGAAACCCTCGGCAATAAATCTCAACAGTGGGTAGAATATCTGATTCCAGATCCTAATCAGATATTCTCAGATTCGACTGAGATAGAGCAAGCAAAACAGCGTTATTCCCAGGAAATGATCGAATACGCGAAAGCGAAAGATGCCAGAGATAACGAATTGTTAAACCTGACATTAGCACAAACAGCACGCCGCCTCGATTTGCAGGCACAGGAACAGGAAGACAGACTGAAGCTGGCTGCCTTGCAGCGGGATTTGATGCGGGAATTGCAAGCAAAGGATATTCAGATCAAGCTGGCTGAAATTCAAACAATTTGGGATAAAGATACTTGGTTTTCTAAGTTAAATCGAGAGGAAACTAAGCAGATTTTACTTCAGCAGCAACATCGCCTCTTAATCTTACTATCACCGCCAAAAATTAGCAAGCGATGCCCGGAAACCTTCTGTGAAGATTTGCCAATTGAGATGAGAAGTGTGGGAGATTTTCTCAGACAGCATTATCCTCAACAGGATGTCTTACGCCCAGTTAAGTTTTATAGCGACTATTTCACTGAGTCGATTGGTGATATTGATGTGGAACGCTTGCAGCGAATTTTATCTCCGGTTCCTACTACAATTTTATATAGCGATATCAGCGATTATGCCGTAATTTTTCGGGTCGGATTTTGGGGATTCCTCAACAATCAGGAAGTCTCCCTGTTTTCTACCAAACTTTTTGACTGGGAAGAGGGAAAAGATGCACTTTTAGCATCTGGGGTAAGTGAGAAAAAAGCCCTCCGCATCATTCGGCAGTTGATTGTAGCGATTCACAAGTTGCTGGCGGGATTTTTAGCGGATTTGTATTATCTCAATATTGACCCTGGCTATGAACCTTTGTTATTTAATTTAAAGGATGAATTGGCTGAATATGGATTAGCAGAAGAGTTAGTGAAACCTTATTTTGATATTCTTCAGGATATTCAGCGGCGACAGGGAGAGCAGTATGAACAGGAGTTGAAAAAGCTGATTGAGCAAATAGAGGCTCAAGGTCAATCTCAAGCATCTGCCAAAGCTGAAGCACAACGTAAACAACAAATCGAAGAAGCAGGCAAATCTCCACAACTAATCGAAAAAACATTCATTATAAAAGCTCAGTATTTTCAATGTGTAAAAACTCTTCGTAGCGTAGGTAGTTCATCTGTTGATTGCGTAGTTATTAGTCCAGATGGCAAGACTTTTGCTAGTAACAGCAGTGGAAGTTGCAGCAAACTTGGGAATCTCCATACAGGAGAGCTGATTCGTACTTTTTCTGGGGATTCAGGTGCGGTTTATTGCGTTGCCATTAGCCCTAATGGAAAAATTTTAGCTAGCGGAAGTTCTGACAAACAAATTAAGCTGTGGAATCTGGAGACTGGACAAGAGATTAGCACTCTCAAGCGTCACTCAGGTTTAATTCGGTCTCTTGCTTTTAGTCCAGACGGAGAAACTCTTGTTAGCGGCAGTGGTGACCATACTATCAGACTGTGGAATCTGAAAACCAGACAGGAGATTTGCACTCTCACTGGACATTCAAACCTGGTTATGTCTGTCGCTATCAGCCCGGATGGAGAAACTATTGCTAGTGGCAGTTGGGACAAAACTATCAAACTGTGGAATCTGAAAACCAGACAGGAGATTTGCACTCTCACTGGGCATTCAAACATGGTTAGGTCTGTCGCGATTAGCTCGGATGGACAAACTCTTGCTAGTGGCAGTTATGACAATACTATCAAGCTTTGGAATCTGAAAACCGGACAGGAAATTCGCACTCTCAGAGGGCATTCAGAGGATGTTAACTCTGTAGCCATTAGCCCGGATGGACAAATTATTGCAAGTGGGAGTAATGACAATACTATCAAGCTTTGGAATCTGAAAACCGGACAGGAAATTCACACTCTCACTGGACATTCAGCCAAGGTTAATTCGATCCGTTTTAGCCCGGATGGAAACACTCTGGTTAGTGGCAGTAATGGTGGGAGTATCAAGATTTGGCGGTGTGATGGGTGAAGTAAGAGGGAAAGATGAAAATTATGGCGCGATTTGCAAACATGGAACTACAAAACTTGACTGCGTGAGAAATAAACCGATAAACGCTTAGGGAAAGCAATTGAAATGTCAGAAACAATTAATTTTGAGCAAGCAGTGTTAGAGAATCTGCGACGGTTGGCAAGGGAGAAACAACAAGAAGTGCTCGACTTTGCACAAGTCCTCGTGCAAAAAGCGGAACAGAAAAAGCAGTTACCCAGCGAAAGTTTTGAGTCTAACAGTTCGTCAACAACCGCACCTACTCTCAAGCTATCACTTAGAGAAATTGCTAGCCTGCCAATAGCAGAACGCCATAAAATACTAGCACCATTTATACCTGCTACAGCCGAAGATTTTATGAATTATCCTGAATTAACCGAGTTTTCCGTACTCGATGGCGAGGAGTATTTAATTGAGAAATGTTACACTCGCAGCCACGACGCTTTTTTGAAAGGCTACGTACCCGAAGACGAAGGACTTTATGATGACTACAGTACGTTTGTCTAGATTAGATTGTCTGGAAAAGTTTTTGTTGCTAGCGAAAATCGGGCAAATTTCTCAAGCAGATGCAGCAGCAGTAAAACAAGTCTGGGATTTGTACGTTAAGCCTCAATTCTAACATATATAAGGTTCTGCGTAAGTCCCGATCAGTAAACAGGTTGGGTTGAGAAACCAGGTGGCTACGTCAGTCCAAAAAATGCGATCGCGCACCTTACTCAAAATTTCCATCTTCTAAAGCGCCATCCGACAAAGTATATTCATCTTCAAAAACTTCTGACCAAGAAAGGGAAGTCAATTGACATTCAACTTTCCTCATTTCGGTGTTAGCCTCTTTCACGGCTGCTTGAAAACATTTATCCCAAATAGATGCAATAAATTCACGATTTAAACTAGGAACTTCTTCCTGAATATCTTCTATTTCTCGGCGTGCGGATAGAATGCTAATAGCCCAGCTAGTAGTTTGTTTTTGAGGTTGAGATTTCCATTTAATAATATGAAGCATTAAACGAATTAACTGGCTTTTTAATGCTCGTTTTTCGGTCCTTCCCATTGCTTCAATTAAAGATTCTAAACCTGCCGTTGCTTCCATAGATTTTCCTTCTTTGAGAAGTGTCTGGACTGTGACAGCCGTTTGATAATGAGAACACACTGCTAACCAGTCCCAATCTTGTTTAGTCAGCATTGCCCTATCCTTGAAATTGCTTATATTCCTAAATTTATCATACCGATCGCCCCTCAACTCCCCTCTCCCATCCCCCTACAGCCCAACAATACTTAATAAAAACTTTATAAAACTTACCATTTCCGCATAGATTAGAGTTATCCTAGAAAATCCAGCAATCCTGCAAAGCGTCAACCTTCTCGTCACTTATCCAGTGGTTCGATGACTCAAACCCAAAGCACTAAAACCGCCACCCCAACTGCAATTTATTCCTTGACAATTGCTCCCGCCTGTGTATTGCGAGGCCGATCGGCGATCGCACAAGCCGGAGATGCGATCGCCCGTTTCGGAAAGCGGCCGCTAATCGTCGGCGGCAGCAACTCCCTCGCCGCCGCCCAACCCTACCTGCAACCAATCCTCGAACAGCAGCAGTTAAAATCGGCCGAAACAGCATACGGCAAGGATTGCAGCGAAACCAGCCTCGAAACCCTCCGCGAAGCAGCCCAAACCCATCAAGCCGACTTCATCATCGGTGTCGGCGGCGGCAAAGCCTTAGACGCAGCCAAACTCGTCGCCCATCAGTGCAAAATCCCGATCGTCACAATACCCACATCAGCAGCCACCTGTGCCGCTTGGACAGCCCTTTCTAACATTTATTCAGAACAAGGTGCATTCCAATACGATGTCACATTAGCCAGATGTCCAGATTTATTAATACTCGACTACGGTTTGATTCAAACCGCACCGCAGCGGACATTAGTAGCAGGAATTGGAGATGCGATCGCCAAATGGTACGAAGCATCAGTCAGCAGCGGACACTCCGAACAAACCCTGATAATTTCGGCCGTCCAACAAGCTAGAATACTGCGCGATATTTTATTCCAAAAATCAGCCGCCGCCCTCAAAGAACCCGGTAGCGAAACCTGGCAAGAAGTCACAGATGCCGCCGTATTGCTAGCAGGAGTAATCGGCGGAATTGGCGGCGCCCAATGCCGCACCGTCGCCGCCCACGCCGTCCACAACGGCCTAACTCATCTATTAGCAAGTCACGGCACATTGCACGGCGAAAAAGTCGCTTACGGCATTTTAGTACAACTGCGACTAGAAGAAATGCTGCAAAACAATCAACTCGCCGCTAGCGCCAGACAGCAACTGCTAAAATTCTATGCCGAGATTGGATTGCCCCAAACTTTAGACAACCTCGGACTCGGAGACATTACCATCACAGAATTGCAGCGCGCCGCCGACATAGCCTGCAATCCTAATTCCGACATCCACCGACTGCCTTTTAAAGTTGTTCCCCAACAATTAATGGCAGCGATGGTTTCTACCACCGCACCTGTGGGAGAATTAAAGATTAAGAATTAAAACAGTTTGTAGTAAGGACTTTAGTCCTGAAAAGGCTGTGCTAGCAAGGACGAAAGTCCTTACTACAAACCAGGAAAACTGACAACTGACAAAAAATAAATGACCTTGGATTGGATTACCCCTGCTGACAGGTTGCAAAAACTACCGCCCTACGTATTTGCCCGTCTCGACGAACTCAAAGCCCGCGCCCGCGAACAAGGACTAGATTTAATAGACTTAGGAATGGGAAACCCCGACGGTGCCACTCCTCAACCAGTAGTAGAAGCGGCTGTCGCAGCCATCCAAAATTCTGCCAATCACGGCTATCCACCCTTTGAAGGAACTGCCAGTTTCCGCCGTACAATTACTAAATGGTACAGCCGCCGCTACAACGTTGAACTCGATCCAGAAAGCGAAGCATTGCCTTTGTTGGGTTCTAAAGAAGGTTTAGCGCATTTTGCGATCGCCTATATCAATCCAGGGGACTTAATATTAGTACCAAGTCCTGCTTATCCCGTATTATTTCGCGGCCCAATCATCGCCGGTGCAAAAGTTCACAACATCATCCTCAAACCAGAAAATGACTGGGTAATTGACTTAGCCGACATTCCCGACAGCGTAGCCGAACAAGCCAAAATCCTCTATTTCAATTATCCCAGCAATCCGACTGGAGCAACTGCACCCCGCGAATTTTACAAAGATATTGTTGCTTTCGCACACAAACATCAAATCTTGCTGGTTCACGACTTGTGTTATGCAGAATTAGCCTTTGACGGGTATCAACCGACAAGTTTATTAGAAATTCCCGGCGGTAAAGAAATCGGTGTCGAATTTCACACGATGTCCAAAACCTACAATATGGCCGGCTGGCGCGTCGGTTTTGTAGTAGGAAATAGCAAGATTATTCAAGGTTTGCGGACATTAAAAACTAACCTAGATTACGGTATATTTTCCGCTTTGCAAACAGCAGCAGAAACAGCACTGCAATTGCCCGACAGTTACTTGCACGAAGTGCAGAATCGTTACAGGACTCGCCGGGATTTCATGGTGGAAGGATTGGCAGAATTAGGGTGGAATATTCCAAAACCTCTGGCTGCAATGTATCTTTGGGTTCCCTGCACTCCGGGCATGAGTTCGACTGATTTTGCCCTGAATGTTTTGCAGCAAACGGGTGTTGTGGTGACTCCTGGCAATGCTTTTGGGCCGGGCGGCGAAGGATATGTGAGAATTAGTTTAATTGCAGATTGCGATCGACTGGGAGAAGCCCTGCGGCGCTTGAAACAAGCCAACATTCGTTATCAATAGTCAATAGTCATTAGTCATTAGTCATTGGTCATTCGTTAGTAGTTAGCAGCTAACAACTAATAACTCTTTACTCAAGATTGAGGACAAATAAAATGAGCTAATAAGGGTAAAGTGCTAAAACCAGGGGCTTCCCGCTCGTTATTGGGGGTGATATTCGGCGCACCCTACAAATAGGGGTAAGATACTCCGAATATCACCCTACAAATAATATCAAATCCGGTAGCCTCGGAATTAATATTACCCACAGTCAGGACACGGCAATGCCGTGTCCCTACAACTAATGGCGGTAGGGACACGGCATTGCCGTGTCCTCAGTATCATTCCGATGCCAGGGGAAACGATATAACCGATGACTATAAGGTTTTAATTTGCTCAATCACCCAATCAAAAGTTTCCATAACTTGCTTGAGGGCAGATTCGTCTTGCAAAGTAAACAAAGCCAGACTTGGCGACCTTCTCTCACCCGGTTCTATAGGCAGCGACAGACCGATCGAACTCAGCTTACTTCTCAATTCCAGCCAATTGTGCTCCGCATTAAACGGCGGCTGGGAACCGTAATTATCAGCAGAAATCTCCATTCTGCCAGCAATATCTACAGTGAATAACTGATAGGGTTTTCTTCCCTTTTGAGGCAATTGAGCGGCGAAACCGCCGTAGGCATCCCCCGTTCCCCACTGGATCTGAACTTCGGGTTCTTGACTTTTTGCCCAAAGGTAAATTGCTTTTGCCATTTGCGCCTCGTCCGCGCCTCGTCTCGCTTTGATTTCCGCAAAAAATGAAGATTCATCCCAGCGCCTTCTTTCGCGCGTTGCGCTGGATTTTTTCTGCTGTGCTTCCGCTGTCTGACCGATCACTCTGGGAACCAGCGTTTTCAAACCGTCTTCACTTACATACTGTTTAATTTCCAGGGCCAAAACTTCAACCGGGTCCATTTGTTCGTTGAGAAATTCCACAACTCGGCGCATTTCAGCGGAAATCTCGTCAGCTACAAACACTAAGCGAACTTTACCGGCTTGCAAATTAGTTTTAACCTTCCGCCAAAATCTGTCTTCATTAGCATCCGCACCGAGAAACTCTTCAAAAATCTGTTCCGGATCGCGACCCCGATCGCGACAATTAGCTTCAAACAGAGCAATAATTGAATCGATCGGCCAGTAAAACAACGCATTAGCAGCATAGTCGATCGACTGGCCCAAAACTTTTTGCCGCAGTTCGGCATTAGGAGTTCGCCTCACATCCACCAAAGTAGGAACGGCATTTTGGTCGAGAAACAAATGATCCAGCGACCACTGCACCGCTGTTTCCTCATCGCTGGGTGCAGCTTCCCGCGAAATTAACAGCCACCTCCGCGCCGTCGCCCGATCGATTTGGTCTCCCGCGATCAAATTAGGATAAGTTACTAGCAAGTCTTGTAACTGGTCTTCCGAGTCGTAGGGCTGTTCCATCATTTCTACCAGCCTGTCGTCGTCCTGAATCAGATAAATACCTCCAGCCATGCAAGCCCACCTACTCAATTTTAGATTTTAGATTTTAGATTTTAGATTTTAGATTTTAGATTTCAGGCTTAGTTATTAGTCTTCAGTCTTCAGTCCGCAGCCAATGATTTGTGAAGGCGGAAGGCATTGGTCAGAATTCAATAAAAATTTTGAAGTCAATAATTTTTATTGTTTGTTAATTCAATAAAAAATACCTTCTGACCAATGACTGATGACTAATAACTGATGACTAATCACTAATCACTAATACAACCAGTAAATACTCGCTGTGCCGGCCCGGTCATGTAAATCCGCCCAGAAACTTCTGCCCATTCGATTTCCAAAACGCCGCCGGGGAGCTCAACAGCAGTTGCCCGATCGCACTTCCCTACCAACACCCCAGCTACCACAGCAGCACAAGCGCCAGTCCCACAAGCTAGAGTAACACCAGCCCCTCTTTCCCACACCCGCATTTTTACATAGTCCGAACGTACCACTTGAATAAATTCCGTATTGGTACGCTGCGGGAAGACCGGGTGGTGCTCGAATTGAGGCCCGACAGTTTCTAAAGCAACAGCCGAAACATCGTCTACAAAAGTAATGCAGTGAGGATTGCCCATGCTGACGCAGGTGACAGACCAAGATTTATCAGCAACTTCGATCGGCACATCTATAACTTTGGCATCCGGTGCCGCCAAAGTTGTCGGAATTTCCGCAGCCAGCAGCCGGGGAACTCCCATATCCACCTTAACCTGACCGTCCGATCGCAGTTCGGTGATAATAACGCCCGCACCTGTGTGAATCCGGTACTCAGTGTTAGATTCACTCCCCCCCTTAGCAAGGGGGGGTTGGGGGGGGTCAATTTCTTCCGATTCACTCCCCCCCTTAGCAAGGGGGGGTTGGGGGGGGTCAATTTCAGACCCTTCCAAATCGGCGATAAACTTAGCCAAACAGCGAATCCCGTTGCCGCACATTTCCGGTTCCGAACCGTCGGAGTTAAAAATCCGCATCGTATAGTCAGTGTCGTTTTGACCCGGAAGAGCAAAGATCACGCCGTCTGCGCCAATCCCGAAATGTCGATCGCACAAATCCACAGCTTGTTCTGGCGCGATCGCGGGTTCTGACGAGTGGCGGTTGTCAATCAGAATAAAATCATTTCCCAGTCCGTGATACTTCGCAAACTCGATCGGCATAAAAACCTCTTTTGGTTAAAACTGATTAGTTGATAGACTTCATAAAGTCATTAGTCATTTGCCAGTTGCGTCCCGCCCGGATGTCCTTAGTCCTCAGTCCTCACTCCTCAATCCTCAGTTTGCCACCAAAGACTAATGACTAATGACTAATGACTAATGACTAATGACTAATGACCAAATTACCCATTTCCCACTATGTCAGAATTTGAGACCGGATTGCCCAGCGTTCGCTTAATACAAAGCTACATCAAAGACAAAGAACAGGTAGAGATCAAACTCCTTACCGGCGACTTGCTAGCGGGCCGAATTTTTTGGCAGGATCATAGCTGCATTTGCCTCCTCGATCCTTCAGAAACACAAATTCTGATCTCGCGACCAGCAATTGCTTATCTAAAACCCAACCCATGAGGAGAGGGGGAGAGTGGGAGAGGGGGGGAGAGGGAGAGAGGGAGAGGGAGAGAGGGAGAGGGAGACAGTGGAACAAATCTTCCCTCTTCCCTCTTCCCTCTTCCCTCTTCCTTCTTCCTTCTTCCGTCTTCCCTCTTCCTTCTTCCTTCTTCCGTCTTCCCTCTTCCTTCTTCCGTCTTCCGTCTTCCCTCTTCCTTCTTCCTTCCCTAATCGCTAAACAGCTTTTCGCTGACTTGGGCGACGACAAAAGGCAGCTTTAAAGCAGGTTGCGGCACCGGCGGTGAGGCAGTCCGCTGCATCAAGCCGAGTTCGTAAAACCCGCCGCACAGCAGCAAACGATCGCCTTCTTGCAAATTGGTAGTTCCGTCGGGCCAGCGAGTAAATTTCCCTTCCCGGCGGATCGCCCGCACCTGCACTCCGTACTGGGTCAGCAAATCTACCTCTGACAGTTTTTTGCCCGCCCAAGGGCTCTTTGCTGGCAGCCTCAGCCACTGGCAAGAACTGTCGCCCTGCGGTACTGCAACTTCCCCCTTCGCCAGCAACTCAAAACTGATGAGTTCTTCCGGTTCTCCCACTACAAAAAGTCGATCGCCCGACTGCAAAGCTGTCTTGCCGTTAGGATAATCAATTTCCTCGCCATTCTCGCGGACGATCGCCATCACGCTGACCCCTGTCAACTGCCGCAAGTTAGTTTCTTCCAGAGTCATGCTGGCAATGGGAGAACCCGACGGCAAGTTGTACCACTCGCTGTTCATATCTCGAACCGCCACTTTCAAATCCCGCGAAACCGCCAAAGGTTCGCGCGGTGGCCGCAATTCGAGATAGCGGCTGCTGCGAATTTGCTGCACATCCCGCCCGATCGCCATTGCGGAGAGCCCCATACCGGCCAGCAAGTGGGCAGACAGTTCTAAACTTGCCTCAAACTCCGGCTGCACGACCTCCCAGGCCCCCAATTGGTAAAGCAGTTCGATGTCTTTATCTTGGTTCGCGCACACCACAATATCCAAATCCGGGACTAATTCTAAAGCCCGCTTCAGACACAAGCGAGTGCTCATGGGATCGGGAAGGGCGATCGCCATTGCTTTTGCCCGTTCCACCCGGGCGGCTTCCAATACGTGCAAGCTGGCAGCATTCCCGTAAATGTAAGGAATTCCTTGCACTCTGCACTCTTGAATTCTACTTTCTGACTCGTCGATCACCACAACAGAACAGTTGCGGCTTTGCAGCATTTTGACTAAAATTCTGCCGACTCGCCCGTAGCCGCAAACCACAACATAATTTTGTTCCGGCAAAGTTTCAGCTATTGCCACAGGTTGAGATGTTTCGTCAAAATAGCGCTGCAAAGGCCCGAAATTTTCCGCCCATTTCAATAACTGCGGCACGCTTCTCAATACAAACGGAGTTAGCACTAGGGTGACGGCTGTCGTTCCTAAAATTAACAGGTAAACGTTTCGCGAAACCAGCCCCATAGCTTGGCCGGAACTAGCGAGTACAAAGGAGAATTCTCCTATTTGAGCTAAGCCCAAACCTGCGATCAATGCTGTTTTTAGCGGATAGCCAAATAATCGGACGATCGGCGTTATAATCAAGAATTTGCCGACAAATACTATAAATACCAGTCCCAGAATTACTTCTAGATGGTTCCACAGAAACATCGGGTCAATTAACATTCCGATGGTGACAAAAAATAAGGATGCAAAAATATCTCGCAAAGGCTCGACATAAGTTAGAGTTTGGTCGGCATATTCCACCTCCGAAATCATTAAACCAGCCACAAATGCGCCCATCTCGATCGAAAAACCCAAATATTCTGTAAGCAGCGCAATCCCTAAAGCCAAAACCACAACTCCCAGCAAAAACAGTTCTCGACTTTCTGTTTTCGCGAGGTATCGCAGCAACTGCGGTACCATCCAAATGCCGGCGACTACAGCACCGACAGCAAATAACCCGATCCGCAGCAGGGCCCACGCTACCGTCATGCCGATCGCTTCTGCTGGCTGGTTGAGTGCCGGCAAAACCGCTAGCATTAGCCCCAAAGCCAAATCTTGAACTACTAATATTCCCAGCATGACTTGACCGTGGGAAGTACCGCCTTCATTGCGCTCCATCAAGCATTTCAGGACGACTGCGGTCGAGGAAAGCGACAGAATCGCTCCTAAAAACACGCCTTGAGCGGGCGATTCTACCCACCCTACAGCCAAGGAAATTGCAGTAGTAATGGCGATCGTCAGCACAATTTGCAAGCCCCCCCCGCCCAAACTAATGGTTTTAACTTTCTGGAGTTCGGCGAAAGAGAATTCCACTCCCAAGGCAAACAACAGAAAGGCAACCCCGAATTCAGCCAGGGTGTCTACCTGAATTAATTTTTTAATCAGCCCCAAACCTGCCGGCCCAATTACGATCCCTCCCAGCAGGTAGCCGAGAATTACCGGCTGTCGCAACAGCGATGCAAAGAGTCCTCCTGCTGCGGCAGCAGCGAGAACTAGAACTAAGTCAACGATCAGTCGGAAGTCTTCTTGCACAACTTTATGAGAAAAATATAAAGTTATATTATAGTGTCTAATGTGTTGACTAGGTTTAGTGGTGGGACTATAGTTGAGGGACAAGCGCAACAGTCACTCTTGAACAAGGTATTCTCATGATGACACAGAGTTCCACTCCTCACAAAAAGCTTAAGCTCTTGCAAGTTTATCGAGGGATTGCCGCTGTATTGGTGGTAATGTTTCACCTCAACGAAATCAGCACGGGTATATTAAATCAAGTTACTTTTTTTAATTTATTTCAGGGTGGGTGGAGCGGTGTTGATTACTTTTTTGTATTGAGCGGTTTTATCATGGTGTACGTTCACCGCTCGGCGATCGGTAAAAAAGACCAATTAAAATCTTTTTTAGTCAAGCGCGCCGTGAGAATTTATCCCATATACTGGATAATTACTCTGACACTTTTGTGTTTTTTTATAGTAATTCCCGGTTTTGCTAACAATCAAGATTTAGGTTTAGGATACGTAATTGGCTCGCTTCTCTTGATTCCTCAAAATGAACAGCCCATTCTCTTGGTAGGTTGGACTTTAATTTACGAATTATATTTTTACTTCCTGTTCAGTATAGCTATCTGGTTGAAACCAAAACATTCTGTACCGATACTTTCGACTTGGCTATTTGTCACGATTCTACATTTTTGGAAAATTGTAACATTCCCCAACTCTTTTGTCTGGCTGGCTCTAGTATTTGGGGGTATGAATCTAGAATTTGTTTTGGGCTACATGGCTGGGTATATTTTGATTAAATATAACAATAAGATCGGCAAGTACAGGTGGATATTGTTTGGGATAGCAAATTTAGGATATGTTATTTTAGGAATCCTCATCGCATGGAGAAACATAGAGTTCCGGCGCGTCCCTACTTTGGGAGTGCTAGCAGCTCTGTTAATCATTGCTGCTACCTCGATAGACCTCAAGGATTCCCCTAAAATTCCTGATCTTTTAATTTTCTTGGGAGATGCCTCCTACTCGATATTTTTGACCCACGTGCCGCTGATTTTAGCAATGACAAAAATTTTGCAAAAGGCGAATTTAGGAAAATATTACGACGGTTTTTTTGCTCCCGCTCTACTGGCAGTGTTCGCCGTAGTTTTCGGTTGCATATTCTACTCTTTGATAGAAAAACCATTGACCGTTTTTCTGCGCAAAAATATTGTTGAAAAAATGTTTCCTCCCAAAGCAGAAGGCAGAATCTAAAAAAGCCGAAGGTTTGACGGCGTTGGAAGCTAAGAATCCCGATACTGCTGTGAAATTAATCTCCTTCTAACGGGTTATTGTTACTTTCGGGTTCGGGCTCCTAAACTGTGATTTTAGTCATCAAAAACGCACTCACTATAGATATTTGAGGTGTATAGTGAAAAGCCCTCGGAGGCGCCAGATTATGGGGATTATGGACAGCCATCTCTATGCACCCGCGATCAGGTCAATTGCCATTCAGCGTCTGATTATGGCCAGCCACGGGGGTTAAACTAACGAGGACAAGGTGAAAGCTGCTGTAGCACCTGTAAACACTGCCCTAGAGGCGATCGAGTCCCTAACTGACACCCGTATTTGCTCGGTGACGAACTGAGCATTGCCGATTTCTACCGAATTCCAGTCTTCACCTACCTATCCCAGACCCCAGAGTACGAAGCAACGATCGCGCAAACTTCAAAGCTGCGGACTGGGTGGAATGAGGTTGACGCACAGTACCTAATTTGCTTATTTTTATTTATATATGCTACTATTTACTGCATGGCATACGTACCACTGAGAAAAGCGGTCGAATTTCTGGGCTTGCATCCCCATACATTAAGAAAATACGCAGATGAAGGGAAGATCAAAAGCATCAAAAACGAAGCAGGGCAAAGACTTTACGATGTCGAGTCCTATCAGCGCGGTGCAACTAGAACTACCATTGTTTGCTACTGCCGAGTTAGTTCAGCCAAGCAACGAGACGACCTCGCCCGACAAGTTGAATTCATGGAGCAGCAATATCCAGACGCCGAAATCATCCAAGAGATCGGCTCAGGACTCAACTTTAAAAGGAAAGGATTGCAAGCCCTACTGGTCAGATTTATGCGAGGTGAACAGCTCACGATTGTTGTTGCCTGTAAAGACAGATTGTGCAGATTCGGATTTGAACTATTCCAGTTTATGGC
>JACJNY010000013.1 GCA_014695295.1 Microcoleus sp. FACHB-61
TAGGTTCCAAAACTCGTCAAAATCCATTAGTTAACCTAGGAAGCTCTCTCTAAATTCACCACAATTTCTACTCAGCGTTAGCTGAGTCAATTTGTGCTTAGTCTAAACTCCAATTCACAACTCCCACCAGTTATACCTGAAATATCAAAGACAAAAACTTAAATGTTGAGAGGAACCACATTATGTACACCGAAGAAAGAAGCCTGAACAATGAAACTATGGCTCTCGTCGCCGATACTACTGCTCAATCAACTCTTGCATTTGCTGCAACCACTGGAGTAAACAAACCCACTTTACAAATCGGTTCAACCGGCGAAGCTGTCACGGAACTACAACAGCTTCTATATCATTGGGGATATTATTTCGGCCCGATTGACGGTATCTTCGGCGTCCAAGTTCAAAACGCGGTCAAAGGCTATCAACACCGAGTCTTTTTAAAAGAAGATGGGATCGTGGGTTCTATAACTTGGGAAGCACTATACTCTGGTGCACCTGTGAATATGCCGATCGTCATGAAGGGCAGTTCTGGCAATGCTGTTAAAATTGTTCAGAATGTCTTGAAAATCAATGGATACTATTTCGGTGCGATTGACGGATTCTTCGGGACGATGACAGATGTAGCAGTGCGACAATTGCAAATCAGCAAGGCTTTACCGCAAGATGGAATTGTCGGCTATAGAACTTGGCACGCCCTCAGCAAGTTACCGCACTAATAACTGCTGGCATTCCTAGGAATTACGCTCTAACTATAAATGTAGGGTGCGCACCGCGCACCTTACTTACCCGCTCGTAGGGTGCGCACGGAGTATCTAAGCGCTTAACAGTTATTCCACGTTGAGCAGTCTAACAAACCAACTGCATCAAAACTCAATTCAATCTATTTAGCCAAGGCATCTGTCCTATGACAACCACACCTCTATACGTTCCACAGCCCACCGGAGATTTGTGTCAAAGCGCTTGTATTGCTATGGCTTTAGGTACCACCGATGTTTTCGGAATTCGCTCTGACTTAGAAGCGATTGCTGCCAGTCAAGGAGCTGAGCTTACTGGTGATCCTTCTGTAATGGGTGAGTACCTTACATCTCGGGTTTCATCTTATAAATTTCTTTTAGATGGCTCCTTAAACGATGCCAAAGAAGCCCTCAACAGTGGCTGCATTGTGATTACTCACGGATGGTTCACATATCCCGGTCACATCATTTTACTGTTTGGAGATGAGCCTGATATGCGCACTATGTCCTACCGTTTTATGCTTCACGATCCGAATGGAGAGTACGATTTTCCCAGTGGTGTATATGACACATCTACATCGGGCGCAAATATGCGTTATTCAAGCTACGGTTTATATGCTACCTGTGTCGCGTCACTTGACTACGACCATGCTCGTGATATATACAGCGGAAAGAGGTTAGATTCAAGTCTTAAGAACGCTTGGTTGCATATCATTAAAAACTGAATAATTTGTAGTTGGTAGGGTGCGCACCGCGCACCTTTGCTTGTTGTAGGGTGCGCACCGCGCACCTTTGTGTTTCGCTTGTAGTGAGGACTGAAGTCTTCATAAAAATCATTTTAGATTTTAGATTTTAGATAGCATCCCCCTCGCGAGGGTCACGCTGGCGCTGGACTCAGAAAAATATTATTCCGATACTTACGTAACAAGACTTACTGATGGGGGGCTTATTCCCGGTTTCCACGACAAATCCGAGGTTTATTAACGAGAGATCTAGGAAAAATCTAGGAAGAAACCGGGTTTCTAAGCCAAGCGCGCGCAAGTCCTAAATTAACCTTTGATGAACTTTTCTAATTTTTGAGCCATCTTCTCGACAATTCCTGCCGAACTATCTCCCGCCGATGCTTCTGCTTCAATACGCTTGACCGCATCCTCTGGAAGATTGAGCAACTGCACTAATTTTTGATAAGCTGCGGCTTCCTCAGCGTTAATTTTTGGTTCGTCGGGAGTGCGAGAACTAGAGGAAATCACTTCATAGCCGAGTTGCAAGACTAATTCCCTTTCATCTTGAGTTTCTAGTTGGCCTATCAACTCGTCAAGGGGGATATTTTGCATGATGTAATCCCGCAGTTCTTGTTGCATTTGTTGCCCGTCGGTATCAGGGGCAAACAAACCGCAAAAGCGATCGAGCATTAAATTAACTTCTTCTGTCGCGAGTTGGCCGTCAGCCCAGGCCATAGAAGTAACAATCCTCAGCAGATTCATCTGGCGGGGCGTAATTGATGGAGGAGGTGGGGTTTGCATAATCAAAATTGGTAATTGGTAATTGGGAATTGGGAATTGGGAATTGGGAATTGGGAATTGAGCCTGATTCCTTCTTATCTTTTATTTCCCTTTCCCCTTTATTTATGTCACAATTTCGATAAAGGAACTCCCAGCCATCCAGTAAAGTTTTGTTTCTGAATAGCAGTCGGCTGTTCCACCGGCACGATCGAGTAACGCGTCGGTCGCGGCGGGGCCAGAGTAACAGGACAAGTTCGCAGTTCGTCTTGGTGAAAAACTGTCACCGAGACTATATCCCCAGGCTTGAAATCTTTTAGTCTCTCGCCCGCTTGTTCTGCATTTACCCGAAAACCTTCGATCGCCAGCAACTCGTCCCCAGCATCAATTCCGGCCAATTGTGCCGGAGATCCTACTTCGACAAATTTCACCATTTCCCGCCCGTTTTCCGCTGCCAACGTCCAACCGATGCGAGGTGTTTGGTCAATTTCACCTGCGATGAGTTCCAGCCCGAAAGGTTCCAGATACTTGTTGTAAGGCAACTCTTCTGTGCCGTCAATATAGCGCGCGAAAAAGTCGCTCAAATCGATGCCGGCGACGGACTCGATCGTACTTTGCAACTGTTCGGGAGTAAAGCCTATCTCTGCTGGCCGCGAAGGAGAATTTAACTGTCCGTTTGATGTCAGATGCGCCGGCTTGGCGTCTGTTCCCGGCTTCAGGTCAAAATCGCCGTTTTCAGCCGAATTAGCATTGCCAAACTGCTGCCACATCAAACGCATCACATCGTCGAGCGATCGCTCGTTGCCGTGTCTGGCTCGAATCAACAAATCGAGCAAAAACGAAACAACTTCCCCTTTCAAATAATAGGAAATCTGCGAGTTGTCGCTGTTAGCATCCCTGCGATAAAGTTTAATCCAAGCATCCCAGCTCGACTCGCTGACCGGCTGCACGCTCCGCCCCGGAGTAGTCTGCAAGCGAGTGATTTCCTTAGCCATACTTTGGAAATAACCTTTCACGCTGTAGATACCAGCTCGAAAAGGAATCACCAAATCGTAATAACTGGTAGTCCCTTCAGAAAACCATAAAGAAGGAGTGTAGTTCTCTTTTTCGTAGTCAAATACTTCCAGAGCTTTCGGTCGAATGCGCTTGACATTCCAGAGGTGAAAAAACTCGTGAGCCACCAACTGAATAAAGCGTTCGTACTTTTCTTTAGCCCGAAAATTAAAACGCGGATAGTTGAGAGTGCAGCTCTCTTTGTGTTCCAAACCCCCAAAACCAGAGCCGGACAAATGCAGGAAAAACACATAGCGTTCGTAAGGCAAACCGCCGAACATTTTGGCTTCAACCTCAATGACTTTTTGGATGTCTTGAATCGCCCGCTCTGGTTCTAAATTGCCTTTTCCCCAAACAACTAGCTGGTGGGGTTTTCCCATCACTTCAAAATCGTAGACTTCGTGACAGCCAATCTCAAAAGGACTGTCTGCTAGAGTGTCAAAATCCGCTGCAGCAAAAGTAAGATTTTGCCCGGAAACAGGTGGCAAAGCAGTAACTGTGCGCCATTCCGGCTGCGGCGGCACAACTGTCACGGTGTAACAATTGCGCTCAAAACCGGGCAAGAAAAAGCACAAAGCCGCCGGATTGAAATAACCGTGAGTCGAGTCTAAATGATTGGTTCGCACTGTCAGTTCGTTAGCAAAAATACGGTAGCGAACCGTGACATCTGACACCGAATCGGTCTCAATTTGCCAGTGATTTTTGCTGAGCTTGCGCCAAGGTAAAGCTCGATCGCCCGCCTGGGAGCTAAAATCTTGCAGGTGGCGGGCGTACTCTCGAACCAAGTAAGAACCGGGAGTCCATACAGGCATTTTTAAATCCAGAACCGGCTTCGACCAACCTTGCACGCGCAAAGTCACTTCAAACAGGTGGGATTCCGGATTGGGCATCGCCACCGAATATTGAATTGTCGGTGCTGTTAGTTGCCCCTGACAATTGTCGGCAGCGGACGAGGTATCCAAAGAAGTAACATCAGTCATTGACTTGCCAAATTAATCAAGTGCTTGAGGTTGATCAAATGGATAGTTTGGCGGTCTGGATCGATATTGATCCAACCTTTACTATCGAGTTTTTCCATAATTTTGCTGGTTTCATCTAGGGTGATATCTGTGACATCCGCTAAGTCTTCATAAGGAATATTGAAGATATCTTTGCCCTCAGCAGTTTTCTGACCGTAGTTTTCTGCCAGCTCGACTAAAGTATTTGCTAGTTTAACCGCTGGCTGGCGGTTTCGGAGTTGATAGCGGTGATTGGTTTGGCGGAGCCGCCGCACCATCAGTTGCAGCATCCGGTGGTGCAATTGCGGGTCTTTAAACAGGGTTTGGATAAATCGCTGAGCTGTGACGCTCAGCAGTCGCACCGGCGATAGAGCAAGTACGTCATTCGATCGGGGAGATTCGTCAAGAATTGCCATTTCGCCGAAGAACGCACCCCGTCCTAAAATAGCCATTGATACAGCTCGATCGTTTGATAAGCGCCGGACTTTTACCCAGCCAGACACGACAAAGTAAATCGCGTTGCCCCAAGAATCCTCCATCACCACAGCTCGGCCCGGGGGATACTCATGCTTGACGGCATTTGATAGCAGCCCTCCCAAGGTTTCTGGGTTAGCACCCTTAAATAGAGGGAATAGCTCACTGAAAGCTTCTGTCTTCATGCAAACTCGCGGAGGTGGGAAATATGATTAGGCGACACCCAACAGCTAGGGAACGATCGATGTTTGGGAACACAAACAATCCGTTGCTCCTTTAATTGATGATAAGGGTGCAGAGGCCTGCTTCATGTAAAATTGACAGATTCTTTAATCTTAAACGGGTTTACAAGCCTGCCACTGCCTGTTGAACTTTGCCCAACAGAGGTTCTATGTAGTCCGGCCAGCCGATCGCCATTGGCTGCGTGTGGGCCAGAGTCTCCGGCTCGATCGCATCTTTAGTCCACCTCAGCGGTTGACCTTGCAAGTCGCAACAAACCAATCCGGCTGCTTTTGCTAGAGCCAGAGGGCCGGCTGTATCCCACACTTTAACTCTGCCGTTGAGATACAAGTACAAACCGGCTCGACCGAGAATGACTTCGATCACTTTTAAGCCAAAGCTGCCGAGCGAGTAAAATTCGGCTCCGGGGATGCTTTGGGCGATCGCCCGAGCGTAGTTTTTCTGGTCTTTGTCTCCGAGAATAATTTTACAATTTTCCTCTGTCGGGGCCGGGGGTTTGCACAGGGCGATCGGCTGCGGCGCTTGAGCTCCGACTGTTTGGAACAATCCCCAATCTTTGCCGCCAAAATACATTTGGTCAAAAGCCGGGGCGTAGATCCAGCCGGCCACCGGTTCCCCCTCAAGCAGCAGCCCCACCATCGAAGCGTAGTGCAGTTTTCCCCGAATAAATTCTTCAGTCCCGTCGATGGGATCGATGCACCAGAGGCGCTGGTAATTGGCCCCGTAAGCTGCTCTGGAGGCGGCGTTTTCCTCGGTGATCCTGCCGTCTTCAGGAAACAAAGCACTAAATGCTGCAGATAGTTGTCGGTCTAAGTAGCGATCGATACTCGTCACGTAGTCGTTGGGCCCTTTCTCGCAAACTTCAAAAGGTTGGGCTGCGAGCTTGTAAGCTTCTTGACCGCACTCGCGCAGGGTGTAGCGAATTTTTTGGTCTTGCTCAGGAGAAATATACATGAGGTTAAAAATAAATGCTTCAGCTAACTTCAGCATAAAAGCTTAAGTCCTTGGAATCGATCGATCTGCGCGTGTCACTGTTTTTGACTCGTACAGGATTTGCGCGCTGGTGTAGAGAAACCCGGTTTCTTAACCATCAGCGCCGTTGCGATACAAGCCGCAGACAGGATTGGTGGAACTCAGAAAAATTTAGACACTAAGCAGATACTAAGCTGTCCTGCATCTAAATTGTATTTTTGGGTCGCCCGGGACGCCCACCCCACAAAAATTTCATCAAACTTGACTATAAAATTTAGATGCGCCTTAGCTGACTAAATTTATCTGTTTTAAAATCTAAAATCTAAAACCCAGTGAGCGATCGGACCAGCACGTTCAACAACAGAGGATAGAATCTTCTGAGGTTAAATAATTTGTGCCAGCGCCAATATGATTATAAGGAGAATACTTTGAAATACCATTTGGCATTAGGTCGCAAAATAGACCTAGATGGAATTGACCGCGATGCAAAACTCGGCAAATGCCCTCGCCACGTCCTGCGAGCCCTCAGAGACCGCTTAAATGCCACTGTCCACCCCCCGGATGGCGAAGCGATATCGTTGAGTGACAAGCTGCGATCGAAAATTTCTTCTAAACCCGAACATTGGGCCGCCGCGCGCAAATTGTCCGAGCAAGTCAGCAGCGACGACGTGATATTTTGTACGGGCGAGGACATTGGGATTCCAGTAGCGGCGGAGTGTGGCCAATTGCCCGATCGCCCGAAAATTGTTGTATTTTTCCACAATATCGATCGGCCGCGCGGCCGCCTCGCCCTGAAACTATTCGGTTTGGCTGACAAAATTGACGTATTCATGGTCAACGCCCGCCCTCAAACAAACTTCCTCCGCAGCTATTTAGCTATACTTGAATCGCGCATTTTAGTGCTTCAAGAACAGACAGACACCCAATTTTTCACACCTGGCCCAGCTTCTGACGAGAAAAAGCGGCAAACAGTTGTTAGCGTCGGAGTAGAAAAGCGCGACTACCGACTCTTAGCAGCAGCAACTGCTGACTTAGATGTTGACGTAAAAATTAGCGGTTTTTCTAAAGATGCCAAAGCTTTATCGCAAGCTTTCCCCGATACTATGCCAGAAAATATGTCCCGCAAATTCTACGAATGGCCGGATTTAGTGCAGCTTTACCGCGATGCAGACGTAATTGCAGTTTGTTTGGTAGACAATAAATATGCTGCTGGAGTGCAGGGTTTGCTGGAAGCAATGGCCTGCAAGCGACCGGTCGTCATTACTCGGACTCAAGGTATGGTCGATTATTTAGCGGCCCCGGATATTGCCAAAGTGGTAGATGTGGGAGATGCAGCAGGTTTGCGCGAGGCGATCGTCCATTTGCTAAAAAATCCTCAAGAAGCTGAATCTCAAGCGCAGCGGGGGTACGAAATGGTTGTGAATCAGCACAGCAGCGAACCTTATGTCGATGTTTTGGCCCAGAAGCTGCGATCGCTTTAATAAAACTGTAGGGTGCGCATTGCGCACCATAACTCACGTCCGGAGGATGCACAATGCACACCTTACTGCTATACATAAAAAATCAAAATATTTGTTACCTAAGTCATCTTTAAAAACTAATGAGTTATGAGTTGCAGTTACTAATTAAATCTCACAGCAGTTACGCACCCATAATAAATAAACCGGGTTTTTAAAACATAATCGAAAGCCTTAAGGAAGTATTTTCGTTCATCAAACCCGGTTTATGCGCCCCTGACTAGCTCACTCAAAACTCACAAATCCAAACTATTAAGACTCCCGTCCACTCGCCCACTTATCCCGCCATTTCACAGTCCCTTCCGAAACTAAAACCCAGCGGCGACAAACCAGATTTTCTCGCAGTGGCGACTGTCCTTCCCGTAGCAGCGCATACTTATAAGAAATCAACTTACCCGCGCTTTCATTAAAAGGAATTTCCCCAAACCAAGTATTAGTATTGATATACTCCAACGGGTAACCCTTACTAATATCCCAATTCCCCAATTCAGGACAATCTCCAATCACCACAATTCTTTCCCCAGGCTTAGTTTGAACGCTGTTAAGCTGCGCCCGCACAATAGTTGTCGCCTTAACTCGCTCTCCGACGCGGCTAAAAATCATTACTTCCCGCGCACCCAACTCTAAATTGTACAGCTTCCCATCTTTAACTTCAAACTTGCGGCGCGATAAAACCTCCGTATGCTCTCCATCAGGCAGCTCAGTATCAACCTCTTCAACTGTAACAGAATTGCCACGATTCATCGCTACAAACACCACAGAGTCGCGATAGCGGCGCACGTAACAATAAACATCAGGAGTTAGATATTTTTGCCACTGACTCCCCATCGAAATAGCTGGATTCAGCCGCCGCAATCCAGACAGCAACCGTACATCTCGGTAAACCGGCGAATCACTATCCCACTTTTCCATCATGGGGCGATTGTAAGGGTCATTTCCCCCTTCTGTATCATCATGGAGATACTGTTCAGTGCCGTAGTAAATACAGGGAATGCCGCGAGTCGTCATAATTAAACCTATCGCTAACCGCAGCATTTCTGGATCGGGATTCAACGACTGAAACCTCGGCATATCGTGGTTGTCAATAAAAGTAATCAACTCCGTCGCCCCGTAGTAGTGGTAATCCAGATCCAGTACATCTTGGACTAAGCTAAATCCCGCTTCAGCACCCTTTCCCAATACTTCTCGAATTGCCACGCACAGACCAAAATCTAAAATAGTCATCCCTGACTCGTTGACAAATTCCACAGAACGCTCGTTTCTAGGGTCGCTGTAAATCCATTCGCCAAAAATGAAAACATCAGGTCTGTGTGTTAAAATGTCAGCATTAAATTCCTGCCAAAACCAAATAGGCATATGCTTGACTGTATCAACCCGCAAAGCATCAACACCTCTGTCCAGCCATTGTTTAATTGCTGACTTAATGTAATTGCGGTATGCAATATTGTTTTCGTTGAAAGTTGCTAAACCAGACAGTTCGCAGTTGTGGACTTGCCATTCATCTTCCCAGTTTTTGACTTCGCCGTAGTGGTGATACCAGTTATCTTTATCGTTGTTAAAGTCAGCTATTTTTACGCCGTCGTCGTAGAGTTCCCCTTTTTTGCCGCTAAAATCTGGGTTGCTGTGATTGCAGACAATATCGAGTACGAGTTTCATGTTTCGCTGGTGCAACTCGTATACTAATTTGTCAAATACCGTATCTTTACTTTCTTGTGTTTGGTTGATAGAAGGATTGTCGCCTTTGGCAATAAAGCGGGGATTTAGTCGCTTGAAATCTTTAGTCCAGTAGCCGTGAATCGCTGCTTGTTCGACAAATAATGCTTCTACTTGCTCGAACAGTGGAGTCAGCCAAACTGCGGTTACTCCCATATCTTTTAAGTAGTCGAGTTTGTCGATAACTCCCTGCAAGTCGCCACCCCAATATTTCCCCCAATCTTTGCCTTCTGGATCGTAAAGTTCTGGGTTTGGGCCTTCGTTATTTTCGGGGTCGCCGTCGTAAAAGCGATCGACTACAATAAAATAAATTGTTTCTTGGCGGAATTCAATGTCTCTGGTGTAGAGAAATTCTAAATCGAGTTCGCTTTCTGGCTCAACTTCTTCTACCAGAGAATCAATTTTTTCTTCTGGTTCGCTAACTTCGTATTGAGAGGAAGTTTGATTGGGAGTGACTGGTGTCATGAGATGTATTTTTTTATATTGTAAGATTGGTCAGTTATTCGGAGCTAGAGTCGGAGATAGCTTTCTCCTCTAACTGACTTTTACAGCATCATACGGAATTTACTCGTTTAATGAAATCTTCCTTTAGAGAGAGGGCAGGCTCATCCTTGAGTATTAGGTGGATGAGAGTTAATATTTAGCGTAATTCTCAATCACAGAGGCAGAGCGTCAAAAACCAGCGCTACGAAGCTGAGCCTGGTAACGAGAAAAGGTGCACTAATTGTGCGATCGCACTTTTTCCCTTCCTTTCATTTCTCCCGCAAATTTTGGATCTCTTCAACGCTCAAACCAGTAGTTTGACTGATTGTTTGATTGTCAAGTACATTGAGAAGCTGCTTAGCACTTTCCAGAGCATTTTCTCTCATTCCTTGCTGCATTCCTTGCTACAATCCCTGTTGCATTCCTTGCGCGAGTCCTTTACCCTTACTATGCAGCAGTACCTAAAATTGGTTTGTAGTGAGGAGTTTAGTCCTCAGATTATGAGGACTAAACTCCTCACTACAAACACGGCGTTGCACAATTTGAGGATGATTCTTGTGGGGTGTCCCGCCTGCTGTGAAAATACACGCCTTCGGGCGAAGAGAACCCATCCCACAAAACAATCAAAATCATCCCGCAATTATGCAACGCCACAAACACTGTTTATTACGAGTAATTGAGCGGACATCATATCAGAGGTTGACATCGACATCGCATATCCTACCGACTACTTCTATTCTATTCGGTCAAATTGACTTGTCGAATCTCTTCTAGCGTCATATCCCAAGATTGCGCGATTTGCTCATCGCTCAATCCTATTGCTTGCAAGCGAGCAATCGCCTCTATTTTCGCCTGCTGCTTTCCCCGCCCAAACTCAGGCGACTCTTCCTGCAATATGCACATATTCAGTGAGTCGAATACTAACGATGCAGATGTGACTTTAGATTGGCGCGTTACCGAACCGGAGAAACTCGTTCACGTTCGCAATAAATAGCCGATCGAGTACCTCAACAAACTCCATCAAATGCTTGACGAGTTCGGCTTAAATTTTGGTGCATTCGATATCATTCGCGACGAGGATGACACCCTCTACTTTATCGAACTCAATCCTAACGGACAGTGGTATTGGATCGAAATTCTCACTAAAATGGCTATGGTTCGCGCAACGGTCGAACTCATCGAAGATTTAGCACTGCAATATCAACAGGATTTAAGTGAGCAACGGCTAAAAAAACAAAATACCTATATCCCCGACTTCTTCAAGTGCTGCGGCTATCTAAAATAAGAGCATTTTACGTTTAATTAGAGCGACCTACTTATCCCAAAAAAGAGCGATCGCCCGAAATCGACCCAAACCCTAGCTAACTACAGCCACCGCAGACTCTCGCACCTCAGAATGCTCCACCCGGAACACATTTGCGCTCAGATTAGCAACAACTTGTTTCCCCTGCTGCGTCAGTTCCAAATAGCCGATCGCATACTTCACATACCGATAAACCACATTCCAATAAAACTTCGGATAACCATCCCGCAACTCCCCCGGGTTCTGATAGCCCAAAACCAGATTCTGCCCAGTCTCCTCAAATTCGTAAAACAGCGCAGCAATCTTTTGCAAATATCGCGGATCGCTCAACTGACCAATTAAATCAGCAGCGCGAACTAAACCCGGATAATTCACAGTATCTTGATAATCTTCATCCGCAGGAACCGGGAAACGAGTCAACTCAATATTACGCTTAACCAGCTCAGCATCAATCAGTTTGTGACCGCCAAAACGCTCGTCAATAAACATTTTGGCCCGATCGACATGATAAGGCATCAAACTAGCATCCGTCGCCCCCGGAGGCAGCGTTAATTTCCTGTCGCCTATTCCCGTCGCATACAGTCCCAAATCTGTTCTATCTTGCCTGCAAACACCTTTAACATAGCCGATATCGTGACATAGCACAGCAATTTGGAAGTGCAACCAATCTTCGCAGGAAACACCCCCTTCGCGGATGTGCTTCCCACGCAAAATTTCTTGTCCCACTAAGGTCACTAAAATAGTGTGTTCGACATTGTGGTAAAGAGCATCGCTATTAGCAATATTTTCTAAAGCCATACTCGCCACCCAACCAATAATCTCGCCATAGTCAGATTTGAAGCCGCCGTAAGTGTGGCGGTAGCCTTCAATCAGCCGATTTATAAAAGCGTTAATCAGCAGTTCAGTTGCGTTAAACATATTCACTTGCCTGAGCCAAAGTAGATTATTAAATTATTTTTATAGTTATGGTTTTTGCTGTTGCCGTTTGATGTTATTTTTGGCTTAACCGCCACGAGGGATGCCCGCTCCTATCTAGACGCCTCCACTGATCTTATCAACGATTATGGCTTAAATTAGCGCTCTCGCAACTACCAGAGCGGCGCACCTCGTAAATAATTGATATCAAGGGGCGATCGAGGTATGACACCCCTCAATCAGCAGCACGTTGTTACATCTTCGCCGCATACCTCAGTCGATTTTAGATTTTAGATTTACTCTACAGATAAATCTGGGAGCTTGAATTAGAACCTAAAATTTTGGGTTGCTGACGACTGCTGTCGGAAACTTGTCTCCGTTTTTCGGCGGGGTCAGCCAAAAACGAGAGCGATGGAAAACGCAACCCCATTAATTCGTCATACACAGGATTGAGCTTACACAGATGCGGTATGTGGAAAAGATCGTGTCTCAATAACTGGATATTTCTCTCAAAAGAACACGGTGCGGGTATAAGTTGGCACCACCACTGAGCGGCTTGCGTATCTCCCACTGCAATGCTATCGAGCCACTATCGCACTGGTTGCACGAGGCGATCGCGAAAAGTTAAGTCTTGGCACTAATTTTCAGGGAAAATACTTATAGTCTAGTTCAGGATTGACCTCAGTAATCATTACTAACAAAAAGTTATGAATCACCCCACTTAATCATCAACGAAACCCGCTGTTGCTCCGGTGACGTGAATAAGTTTTATGCGTGACCCTCCCCACCCCAAAATATGATGCGAAGAGCTAGCATTTGTGATTTAAAATTTCCAAAACTGTGAGACAGATCACGCCCCCTGTTCCATACATAATGTATATTTAGATAGATGGCAAGAACATAAGACAGAATAACTTGCAACCCTCCGTCACCCATTCCCCCTCCCATCATCTGCAATCTACTACTCTGTCTACTTACTGATAAAGGTTTCAGGCAAATGATTCAAAAAAAAAATAGATATGCCGACCTTGCTCAACGCCGACACACAGATATCGTGCTGGAAAAACTTCCTCTAGAAGTTAAAGATTGGGCCCAAAGCTTGCCTTGGAACCAGCGGCGCTATGTTTTGTCCCTCTGCTACATATTGTGCGCATCTACTCCCGACTTGCAAGCAGAATTTTTAGATGATTACACAGCCGACGGTTTAGTCTCAAAAATGTTTGAAGATGTAGATACTCTACACCGAGTCAAAGAGTATTTAATCAGATTTCGAGTCAAAAAAGAATTAAACGAATCAGATTTAAGAAGCTACATCAAACAATTTTATATCCACTCAGCTCAACAAGCGTGCCGGGAAACTGACCAATATTTAGAATCTGCACTCCGCTTCGTCTTGAGTACAGAAGAACGCAATAATGTTTTTAACTACATTTTGGGCTTTGAATTTATTAAAATTGTGTTTCAAATGACCTGGTTGCAACACGAAAGATTAGCGAGACTGCAAAAAAATCAGTCGCAGTTTATTGAAACCTATATCAAGCCGATTCAACACGCACACAAAATTAATGGCATAATTGTACCTAAAGATGAAAGAATCTTTTTTGCCAGACGCGCCTATTACGTTCAACAGCCTAACATTTCTTACAAAAAACTCATTGAGTTAGTTATGGCAACTTTTTCTACAGAAATGGTTACTCACTGCGGATTTTCCATCAGTCTCCACGCTCAATCTTTGCGCTTTGACTGCGATTACATTTACGATCCAGAACCAGAAGAAGAAAGATTTCCTACTGACTTGCAATTTATTCATTGAATTTACGCAGTAAGGTGTGCACGGATCGGTACACCCTACGTTGCTTTTTTCTCTGTAGTTTTAGTTTCGCGTTACGCAAAGGAGAGTTTTTCAAGGGATTGGGTTTCTAGTCAGCAGCTTAAAACCTGGTTTTTAAAACGAATTTGATATAAAATAGGATGACTGTATCAATTAACTTTCCGCTTGCATTTCTTCAATTTCAAACCAGCTAACTATCACTCCGGCTAGCGGAATAGCCAGAAATATGCCTAAAAGTCCTGCTGCTCTCGCGCCTACTAACAGTGCAAAAAATACCACTACCGGATTGAGGTTAAGGGAATTTTGCATGAGTCTCGGATGAATAAAGTTGTCTTGAATTTGCTGCAAAACAATGCAAGCTGCCAATACTTTTAAAGCTAGCCACACATTTTGAGACAATACAATAAAACAAACTAAGCTAATTCCCAGGGTCGCTCCGATCCCTGGAACTAAATCAAACAATCCAATAATAAAGGCTAAAATCAAAGGAAATCTCACATCTAACAGCAGGAAAATTAAAAAGCTTGCTGTTGTCAAAAATAACATTAACAGAATTTGTGCCTGAAAAAATCCTAAAAAGTTTCGCTCTATTGTTAAACTTAAACGCCTGTGCAGGTGTCGGGGTATAAATTTTAGAACCAACAGCCACAGCCTCTCTCCATCAATTAACATGAAAGAAGCCACCACCATAATTAATATTAAATTCAATAAATTGGTTAAAAATACTTGTAAAAAAGCAATACTCGAAACAACTCCAGCCAAAGCTTGATTTCGCAGTTGTTCCTCAATAACTCGCAGATTAACTTGCAGGTTTCTCGCCCGCAGGAATGCTTCGATGCGCTCGGACAGAGGCGCCAGAGCATTCACAAATTCAGTCATGCTGTCAATTAATTGCTGCCCTTGAGATAAAAGAGTGACGCCTACGGTGACGGTGAGACCGCCAAAAACTAATATGGTGATCAAGACAACGAAGGCGACAGCTAAACTTCGCGGTAAAAATCTCTGGAGAGTTCGCACCGGATAGTTGAGCAAAAAAGCCACGAGTGCAGCAATCGTGAAAACCGCCACAGCAGTTTCAAAGTAAGCTAAAAGTCTCAGTCCAGCCCAACCTGAAGCAAATAAAAGCAAAAACCGGACTAAGGCTAAATTGCTTAGCATATTCCAAAAATTCGGAGGGGTTCTTTCTTGCTCTTTCACAGGGATTTATTTCCAGGGGTTAATAATAGCTAAAAAATATTGCAGAGTCTTCTTTTAGAATCGCACCCAAGATATATCTGCGGCTATCCCCCTCAAGGCAGAAAACAGATGTCGAAGGAAGAAGGAAGAGGAGAGAAGGAATAGGGTATAGGAAAGAAGGAAGAGGGGAGAAGGAAGAAGCTAAAAGAAAGAAAGGCAGTAGGCAGTAAAAAGGCAGCAGGCAGAAGGTAGAAGGAAGGAAGGAAGGAAGGCAGTAGGCAGTGCTTTCTCACTTCGGTCTGAGGCAAGGGTGGGTGCTCTTACCATAAATGCGATGGTAACGAATGCTGAATGAAACACGCCCGCGCTCGAACAAACAGCCTTTCTGAGTCTAAAATCGCCTCGGAAACTCTTTGCGATGGCAGTATTTGCCACCTCGGCCCGCAACTAACACACAAATGCTCAAACTTGCTGGCGTCGAAAAACCCGGTTTCAGTGCCAGTAGCGAAAAATTTCAACTCTGCCTCGTGGAAAATAGTATGAACAGGTCAATTTTTGGGATACTAGAAACTAGCACTCAACTTAGCTGAGGAACAAACGTGCTGCTATCAAAAGGCTTTGAAGTAGAAATGTATACCGGCACTCCCGAAGGTGAGGTTGTCGGTCTCTCCGATCGCATAGTTGCCGATCTAGAGGGATTTGTCCGGGAGCCTGATAGCCGCAATGTGGAGTACACGACTGCCCCGCTGTCCAGCTACGATCGCCTGCTGTGCGCCCTAGTCAAGCCGCGAGTCCGGCTGCGCGAGTATCTCAAACAATTGGGCGACTATACCTTGCTGCCGGGAAGTACCTTGTCTCTCGGGGGGAGCGATCGATTTTACCGATCCGATCCCAACAACCCCTACCACACATACATCGAGCAAACCTACGGCACCAAAGTCGTCACCGCCAGCATTCACATCAACATCGGCATCTCCCAACCAGAAATGCTGATGCGCGCCATCCGCCTCGCCCGCGTCGAAGCACCGCTGTACCTTGCCTTGAGCGCCTCTTCCCCCTTCCTCGACGGCGAAGTCACGGGCTATCATTCCACTAGGTGGGGTTTGTTTCCCAAAACTCCCGCCATCGTCCCCCTGTTTGAAAGTCACAGACATTACATTCAGTGGACTGAAGAACAGCTAGAACTCGGCACCATGCAAAACGTCCGCCATTTGTGGTCTGCCGTGCGACCAAATGGCGATCGCCGACCCTACTGTCTCAACCGCCTCGAACTGAGAATTTGCGACCTCGAAGTCAATCCTCTGGCTTTGTTGGCCATCACTGCCTTACTAGAAGCTCGCATTTGGCAGATGATAGAAGACCCCAGCTTAGACCCCTTAGAACTCAGCACCTTACCGGCGGCCACCCGCAACCAAGACTTAGTTGCTCTTACAGACGCCAACGAAATTGCTGCATCCCGGCAAAGTTTGGATGCCGAACTCACCCACTGGCAAGACGGCCGAACTATTCTGGCACGAGACTGGATTGAGGAAATTTACCGAGAAGTGTGGCCTTTCGCCAAAAAACGCGGCTTTAGCTGCTTTCTCTCGCCGCTCAAAAAGATTCTCCGGGAAGGCAACACCGCCCAGCAGTGGTTGAAGCTGCACGAGGGCGGTTCGGACACCCGCAGTATTATCCTGCAAGGAATTCAGGGGATGTCTCACCAAGAATGGGAGCTTGAAGACAACTTGTGCGCCCAGTTAGCTGCGTGAAGTACCCGCCGTTATTATAACGGGGGCTTTCACGAGCTCCCGGGCTATGCGTACTCAGCCAATAATACAAATAGCGGGAACTTCCCGCGAAAAAGTGGCTGAGCAGCGCCTAAAAACAAATCAGAATATTTAATCAATGGAGCTGGACAAAGGTTATAAATAAAAGCTATAAGGTATATCTACCTTTGGGTAGTTTTATAAATTTCCCACTTGCTGTATTTATCGCTTTTTATTAGCTTCATGCCCCAACTTGTCTTGATTCACCCGCAAATCCCCCCGAATACTGGCAATATCGCCCGCACTTGCGCTGCCACAGGCACGGAGCTGCATTTAGTGGGTCCGCTGGGGTTTGAAATTAGCGATCGCTACCTGAAACGGGCAGGCTTAGATTACTGGCCCTACGTCAATCTCCACTGCCACGAAGACTTAGCGGCTTTTCTGGCCTGTCGGCAGCAGCGCGGTGGACGAACGATCGGATTCAGCACTGGCGGGCGATGCAATTACGCGCAATTCCAATTTCAGGCCAGCGACTGGCTGATGTTTGGCTCGGAAACTGCAGGCATTCCTCAATTCGTCTTAGATGCCTGCGATGCAACAGTTTTTATTCCTATGAGCCAGCCTGGAGTCAGGAGTTTGAACCTGTCCGTCAGCGCGGCTGTAGGTTTATTTGAGGCTAAACGACAGTTGGGCGAGCTGGGATAAATCATTATCAACACATAAATATATAGATATTTAATAGCTGCCGCCGGCTGCCAAATCTCTATTTAAATATAAGAAATTTGTATCAAAGCCGTTAAAATCTAGATAGCCGAGATTAATATATTTTATTCATTCAAAAACAGATTGTTATCAGCAACACCAAATTACTGGTAAGAGGATTCAGCAACAAAAACAGAGGATTTTAGCGATTTAGGGCGTTAGCGAGCACCAGCTTGGGTTTGAACACTATATCTAGTAAATATACGGTTGTAGGCTGTCCGGAAATTAGCATAAAGTCGGATAATAGGTAAGAGTTCAGAGCCTTACTGGAACGAAGATTTTATGTATTCGTTCCAGCTATTGCAGTGTAAGGCTTTTGGGGTTAATTGCAGCAGGTTTGACCGAGAATTTCAAAATTTCTTACGGTTGGAGCTTGTCTAAATTAAAAAAGCAAGGTAATCTGGCCTAAGCATGATAGCTGTCAACAATCAGAATATTTTTGCTTGTTGATTTAAATTCAGCGTCATGCGATCCCCTTGAGTGTTTCCAAGGACAGTTAGCGCTTCTCAGTAGGAGGTCGTTTTTTTGAAACGAACATATCCCCAAATTAAGCCTGTTCAGGCTAGTGAAATCGACAGAGACGGTTCTGCGGAACCGTCCAAACAGACAACGCTCAGCACAGGCAGAGTTCGCTCTCTCGCCACGATCGGGCTGGCAATATCGGTAGGTGCTTCTGGCATCCTGCTACCGAGAAATGGAGACAGCGCTCGCGCGTCTGAACTCGCACCGACATCAGAATCCACCGCTGAAGTACAGCCAGTCTCGGCCAACGGGCCCACGACCTCCGCACAAGTTGACGGTTCCAGGGCCGAACAGCCCGGCTCACCTTCTGACCAGGTGGCGGTTAAGGTGCAGGAGGGGCAAAGCCTTTGGGAGCTTTCTCGGGATTATGAAGTTGAACCGTTGGCACTAGCAACTGCCAACGACATCAAACCCGATACCCTACTCCAAGTTGGCCAAGAGCTCAGAGTTCCTCTGGCTCCGGGAGCCGCGCCACAACAGAACGCCGCCGATACCGCCGTGGCTTCGCTAGAGCGCGCAGCGGCGGTCAATCCCGATGAAAAGTTAAATCTGGCTGGCTCCGAGCCGTTGGATAGTGCTGCCCTGACAGCGCTGCCATCAACCGCACCGACCCCGCTGGTCACGACGGTACCGGAACAAAGTTCGATCGACCTCTCGAACGCAGATGGGGCGATCGACAGTTTGAAAAAACAGGAAAACCGCACCACAGAATATGGTCGCGCCCTGTTAGGATCTGAGGGGGGAGCAAATTTATCTACACCTGCGGCATCTTTGCCGGAGTCAGCACCGACGCTGGCATCCCCCGGCCCTGCAACTCAGACAACTATTCCCGACCTCGCGGCCACACCTGTAATTCCCAATGCCGGGGTCGGTCAAGCAGCATCGGCCGATAGAACGATCGAGTCAATTGAACAGTCTCTGGCAACACCGAGTTTGCCCTCTGCTGTGGTAGTCCCCCCTGCGGGCAGTACCGCCACGTCGGCTGAGGTTATCTACAGCGTGCGTCCGGGAGATACGGTAGATGTGATCGCCAAAGGTCACGGCGTATCGCCCAAAGATCTGATCTACGCCAATAAGCTCGGCAACCCTAACTTGCTGAATGTTAATCAACGGCTGAAAATTCCCCAAGTTAAGTTAAATAATCCAGCGGTGCAGGCGGCAGCCTCTTATTCTGCCTCCAACTCTACATCTCTATGGTCGGCGACTTCGGTTCCCGCATCTTTGAACCCCAGCTCGTCTACCTCGGAAATAGCCAGTGCTGGCGTTGCAGCACCCGCGCCCACAGTGCCGGTTGTCTCTCCCCTGGCGAACTTGGAAGGTCTGAACAATATTTCAGCCCCGATGGTTCCCCAAATTAACAGCATTCCGCTAACTCAAGTTTCCCAAACCATTAGCGACCCCGGGAAGCTGGATCTTCAAGGCGAACCAACATTTACAGGTGCAGTTGATACCAGTGCCCTGCCAATGCCAGCCAGTGCAACTGCTACCGCCATCGCTGCGGAAGAATACCCGCAGCCGATCGGCTTCGTGCCAAATGCTAGCGCCCCGGGCTCAAATGCCGATCCAACTAGCGCTTTACCAGAGTCGAATTCGGAGGCTCTCCCCACGGCCGAAGCTCTCAACCCTTATTCCGAACGCTTGAGGGCAGAAGTGGTCAGGCTGCGAGAGGAATATCGTGCCTCGCGCAATTCGATCGGGGCAAATGCCGTCTCGTTGGCTCCAACAGACCGGCCGGAGGCGCCAGGAGTCTCGGGCAACCCGTCTGATGAGCTCCCAAGTGTCAATCCCTATCTCTACACCCCTGACTATACTGAGCCGGTGCAGAATGAAATCAGCAGACCGCCCTCAAGAGCGTGGTCTGAGCAGGTTCAGAAGCAGCAGCAAGAGCTTTTTGACCCCGCTCGCGCAGCGGAACAGCAACCGATAAACCTGACGCCGACAAGCTCTCCGGAGCAGCCGGTGGTAGCAACTGCTCCTTTGGGAGCCGAGGGCTACGACCCCCTGAGCAACCCGTCTTTGGGACGCATGGTTTCTCCGGAACTGCCTCCGCTGTCGAACCCTGAGACTTATCTGCCTAACGGCAAACAACAGTCGGCTAACGGGTTTATTTGGCCGTCTAAGGGCGTTCTGACTTCTGGCTACGGTTGGCGCTGGGGACGGATGCACAAAGGAATTGATATTGCAGGGCCGATCGGCACGCCAATTGTGGCAGCATCTGACGGGGTGGTTACCTATGCTCAGTGGAATGACGGTGGCTACGGGTATCTGGTGGAAATTACCCATCCAGACGGCACTGAGACTGTCTATGCCCACAACAGCCGGATTTTGGTGCAAAAGGGTCAGAGAGTCGCTCAAGGGGAACAGATTTCCGAAATGGGCAGCACAGGCTTTAGTACCGGCCCCCACCTGCACTTTGAAATTCATCCCGCCGGACAGGGTGCTATCAATCCAATGGCTTTTCTGCCCGACGATGCGTCCAGCGCTTCTCGGTAACGACTGGTCGGAAGTTATGGGTTTTGAATGATTAGCAAAACTCATAACTTTTACGGCAAGTGATTTAAAATTATGTTGTTGTAAAAGCAGACATAGCTCGCCCTACCGTGCTACGATAGTAAATCGTGAAGTAGATTTGGCTCAGTGGCGCAGTGGTTAGCGCAGGGGACTCATAAGCCCAAGGTCGCAGGTTCAAATCCCGCCTGAGCCATGTTTAAATCAAAAAAACCGCGCTCTCAATAATGTTGAGAGCGTGTTTTTTCGATTTCCCAGAAGATACTTGTAGTCGTTATGAGTATGATATATTTGTAACAGTTCGTAAAAAAGGAAACAAAATTTATGACCAGTGAATGCCTCCGGGTTGGTCAAGCTGCACCAGATTTCGCAGCAACAGCCGTAGTGGATCAGGAATTCAAGACAGTTAAACTGTCAGACTATAAAGGCAAAAAGTATGTAGTCCTGTTCTTCTACCCCTTGGACTTCACCTTTGTGTGCCCGACTGAGATTACAGCATTTAGCGATCGCTTCGAGGACTTCAAGAAAATCGATACCGAAATCCTCGGCGTATCCGTTGACAGCGAATTCTCTCACCTCGCTTGGATACAAACAGACCGCAAATCAGGCGGTGTCGGCGACCTCAACTATCCCTTAGTTGCTGACCTCAAAAAAACAATTAGTTCTGACTACAACGTCCTCGACCCAGAAGCAGGCGTTGCCCTTAGAGGTCTGTTCATCATCGACAAAGAAGGCATCATCCAACACTCTACTATTAACAATCTTGCCTTCGGCCGCAACGTGGACGAAACTCTCCGCACTCTGCAAGCTATCCAACACGTCCAGTCTCACCCCGATGAAGTTTGTCCCGCTGGCTGGCAGCCCGGTGACAAGACTATGACTCCCGATCCGGTCAAGTCTAAGGTATTCTTTGCTGCGGTTTAAGTACATTATATTTGTAGGGGCACGGCCCTGCCGTGCCCCTACCCCTAGAGGCATTCATTTAACCGGATTGTTAATTACCAATTAGCAATTAGCAATTACCCAATTAGGAAATATGCTGACTTCTACTAATTTTAGCGGCTTGTTAAATGAGCGGTTTTTCCAAAATTTATTGCCTGTTCCGGCGAGTAATGTTCTGAAGCTGGGACAGATGACGCCAGATTTTGAATTGCCGGATATTAATAATGGCAAATTGGTGCGGCTGTCGAATTATCGGGGCGATAAGCCGGTAGTTCTGGCTTTTACGCGGATTTTTACAGAAAAGCAATATTGCCCTTTCTGTTTTCCTCACATTAAAGCTTTGAATGAAAACTGGGAAAAATTTGCCGATCGCAATATAGAATTATTGATGGTTGCCAGTACCGACGATCGCCAAAGCCAAATTGTGGTTAGAGATTTAGGCTTGAAAATGCCTCTGCTTTCTGATCCAGGCTGTCAAGTTTTTCGGGCTTATCAAGTCGGTCAGGCTTTAGGTGCTCCTTTGCCCGCTCAGTTTGTTTTGGATGCAGAGGGAAAACTCCTCTTCAAACATTTGTTTTCTTTCATAGACCACAATGCTAGTGTGGACACTTTGCTGCAATATGTCGATCGGTAAGGACAGCGCTGCTGTGTCCTAATTTAGAGTTTTTAGTCGCTGATGCACGCTGGTGTAGACCCATCAGCGGGATTTTTTCATCAGTTGACAGTGGCTGCTACAGCTATTTAGTTATAAATACTTATTGTGCCAATTGCGATGGCGGAATGTTGCCATGTTCGCTCGACATTAATCTAGGCTATAGCTTGAAGGTAGGTACTACAAGTTTAAGCCGATGTCGTCTCCCAAAGGTCGAGCGAGCAAAATTGAATTGAGCGTCTTAGCGTCGCATCCTGAGTTGTTGACAGGTTTAGATGCGTGGCTGCGGCTAGGTTTGCTTTCGCCCGCTGAGGTTGAGCAATTGTGCCGACAGTATTTAGCCTGCCCACTCAGAGATCCCGCTGTAGGCGTTTCTGAAATTGAGAACGCGCGAGTTCCTATTCCCGATCCAAAAGTACCTGCCTTATCAACACAAGAAGCATTACCTAGCAGCAGAAAAAGCGTTGCTACGCCCACGGAAACTACTCAAACCCCTAATTTTATAGCTCAAATTTTGCACTCGCTAATGGCAGAAATTAGCGTGGTGTGGCTCTTATTTTTAG
The DNA here is from genome assembly GCA_014695295.1 of Microcoleus sp. FACHB-61. GTDB lineage: Bacteria > Cyanobacteriota > Cyanobacteriia > Cyanobacteriales > Microcoleaceae > Microcoleus. The sequence continues at coordinate 22,603 of JACJNY010000013.1, forward strand.
GAGTGTTCATGGTAGTTGTCTCCTCAGGAGTCTTAGCTGCCAGTCAGTGGGAAAGATTTCCTGCCGCGGGACAATATGGAGTTTTGTTAGCTTATACTTTAACTTTTTGGGCGATTAGCAGTTGGGCAAACAGACAGCAGAATTTGCACTTGACTGCTCAAACTTTGCAAGAAGTTACCCTGTTGCTAGTGCCGATCAATTTTTGGGCGATGGATACTTTTGGATTGTGGCGGTATCCTTGGGATTGGGCGGTAGCAATCGCAGCGGCACTTATTTTGACTTGGATAACTGCCCGGATTATAAAAGATCAATATCAAAGCTTTTCAGGAAAAAATATCGCTCGCTCGATCGCCCTAAATCACTTGGGATTGAGTTTTTTGCACTGGGGCTGGGCAAGTGCCGGCTTTTCCCTGGCTGCGGTTTATTTAGGTACAGTGGGAACTGCTGCTGCTACAGTTTATCAAATTCAGCAACAACGATTGCAATCTATCCAACGCGGGGGAAATACTGAAACCTTCGCCGCTGCTTTCAGTTCTAGCAGAGATTTTCTGACTTACAAAAAAGCGGCTTTAGTAGCTTATTCTTTAGGAATTTTACTGGGCCGGGCGATATTTGTCAAGGATGTAAATATCGCTGAAATGGGTTTAGCTTTGGGAATTTGTGGCGTGCTTTTAGCATGGCTGGATTGGCAGCAACCCCTCACATCTGGGACTCTTAAAAACAATATATCCGACCCGCCCAGTCCCAGCAACTTTTTTAACTGGCAATTAGCGGGAGGGGGTTTGTTGGGTTTGGGCTACCTAGTTTGTTTTCGCGACATTCCGCTACAGGCGATCGCAGTTAGCGGATTGGCTGTTTGGTTTTTTTATAACCGTTTACTGCGGTTTTGGCAAGAGTTTGATTTGCTAATGCTTGAGGCGGTCGGACTTCAGAGTATTTGGCTGTTTTGGCGAGTGCTTCCTTTAGGGGTTAAAACACAATTTGTTGCATTTTTAACTCAGCTTACCAACTCTCAGGAAACTCCTTGGGCTTTTTGGGGCGTTTTGCTGTTGCCTTATTTAATTTTAATGGTAAGTGCGGCGCAGTGGCTCTACCGCAAGCGAAAGTTCCAACTTGCCCGTTTTGGCGAAAACCTTGCTCTCGTTTTGGGGATTGTTTTAACTGTTATTAGTTTAGTCAATCCGTTTTGGCGATCGCTCAATTTATTGGTATCTACTTTAAGTTTAGGTTGGATCGCTTGGAAATACATAATTCCCGAGAATTCCCGCCGAGTTTCGATGCCTGCTTCTGCTGTTGAACAACAGGGAAATCCGGCAATTTTGGTTCCCCTAACTCACATTATTGGTTTATGCGCGATCGCTTCGGCAATTGACTTATTTTTCCCAAACCTGACACCCAATATTTGGTCGGCAATATTATTAATTTTTATGGCGACTGAATGGCTATTTTTTGTCTGGATGAAAGCGGGAAATTCCCGAGAAAACTCTGCATTTTTCCGCTGGCATCCTGCATGGTTTCAAAGTTCCTGGTATCTGGGCTTAGTATTAGCAGGATTCAGCTTTATCTTGTTGCAGAATTATTTGATGGCGGGTACTGCCACTCATCGCCCTCAGTGGAGTTTGCTCTGGCTGGCAACTCCTTTGGTTTTGACTGCTGTTGCTAAATATACTGAGGTTCCTCACAAACAACTTGCCAGTAACTTTAGTGCGATCGCCCTAATCTTCGCACAATTTCTAATTTTAACTTTTCCGGGATATCGATTAATTGGTTTTGGCTTTGCAGCCGTATTAATGTTGGTCAATACTTACTATTTAGTAGAGCTACCAGCGGCTGTGATTGGAGTGGGGTTTGGCTTGAGTTTCGTAGCTGCGGCTATCGATCAATTAGGTTTTGTGTCGGGTTGGGATTGGGCAATTGCCGGGGCGATCGCTCTTTTGTCTCTGTGGTTGCTTCGCAGCATGATTGTTCGTTTTTCCAGCCGTTTGCCTGAGCCTTCTCAATTAGCTGAAATTTACGATCGAGCTTTAGATGGGTGGGCAATCTTACTGGCAAGCTTGCTGTTAACAACTATTACTTTTTATTCCTATGAACTCTACGCAGGCAGTACCTTGATATCCTCGCCCTCTGCTGAAGTTTTGGCTGCTATTTTGGTGATAATGGCTGCGATTATTTTCCGAAGTTTACGGCAACTTTCCCCTCTGGCAATTTATGCTTTGGCTTGGAGTTTGGAGTTGTTGACAGCAGTCGGTTTGAGTTTTGTCGATCGCACTACGATTAATTTGGCAGTTGCTAATATCGCTCTCGGATTGTTTACTCAATTGTTGGGGGATTGGTGGCGGCGCCGCCACCCCGATCAAACAAATTTACCTAGCATTCATTTTATACCTTTGGTTTACGGAGTATTGGGTTTAATTTTCCGATCGCACACTTTTGCGAATTGGACTGGTTTAACTGTGTTGGGTGCGTCTTTAATTGCGATCGGCATTGGTAGGCGGGAGCCAGAATTCAAACCTTTGGTTTATTTGGGATTAATTGGCGTGTCCGTTGCTGCTTACGAATCGCTACTCTATCAACTTTTTCAAACACAGGGAGGAGTTTTTGGCGACGGCTTAATTGTCCTGGCAACTCTCGGCACAACTTTAACATATATCTATCGCATTTTATCTCCTTGGCTCAGCAATTATTTACATTTAACTAATGCAGAGTTAAAAATATTTGCTCACCTGCACTGGGTTTTGAGCAGTTGGCTGCTGATTTGGGCCTCGGCAAATGATATTAAATCCGGCCTCAATTTAGGATTAGTCACTGGTACTTTATTAGTTCAATACGCTTTATTGCAAGGGCGAAATAATCTCGATCGCCAATGGGCAGAAATTTGGATTTACTTGGGTTGGCTAGAAGCCTTTTGCATCCGGCTTTACTGGATCAATACACCTTTAGTTAAGTATATTTCCGGACCGCTGGGGCCTTGGAAAGTTGCCCTCGCTTCTCTATTAGCCTATTTCATTTACATTTTGCCTTGGGACAACTGGGGTTGGTCAAAAAAACCTTGGCAGGTAATTGCTTCGCTGATTCCAATAGTTGCTATTTTGGAAAGTCCGGCTAAGTTTTATCCGATTAGCTTGCTGATAGCTGCCGCCTTCTATGTTTTCCTGGCTTGGGAAAGGCAGGAAGTCCGTTTTACCTATGTGAGTGTGGCGATCATTGACTGGATAATGCTGCGGTGGTTCTGGCAAATAGGATTGACTCAGCCAGAGTTTTATGTTACTCCTTTAGGACTTTCTTTCCTTTACATTACTCAATTCGATCGCACTCTCAGATTACCCGCACAAAAACCGCTGCGTCACACTCTGCGAATGCTCGCAACTGCGCTGATTTGCGGGATGCCTCTTTTGACTCAGCAAAGCCACGGTTTAGTTGCGGGAGCTTTTAGTTTGGCGGCTATTGCAGCGGGTTTGGCGCTGCGAGTTCGGGCGTTTTTGTTTGCGGGAACGGCTGTATTTTTAATCAATGTTTTCTATCAGTTGGTGGTTCTGATATTCGATTATCCGCTGATTAAATGGGCGATTGGTTTAGCTTTTGGGATTGTGTTTATCTGGATTGCTGCTACTTTTGAAACTCGGCGCGATCGCATTTCTGCTTTTGTGCAGCATTGGGTTGTGCAATTGCAATCGTGGGATTAGATTCATCGATAAGTTGCTTTTTTTTACAGGTATTTTTTAATTAAAAACCCGGCTTCTCCAAGAAACCGGGTTTTTAATTAACAGTATTTATCCGTCTGCAGAGCGCATTAATGGCTCAATGCGAATTCTGGCAATTTCGGCTCAGATGAACCATCGGGCACTACCTTAACCTGACCGTTTTCATCCACATCAACGATCGCCTTTTGACCTTCTTTCAGCTTCCCAGACAGCATTTCCTCAGCCAGTACATCTTCCAACAACCGCATGATTGCGCGGCGTAAAGGTCGAGCACCGTAGCTGGGATTGTAGCCTTCTGTAACTAACAAGTCCTTGAACCGTTCCGTCACCGACAAAGTAATACCCTGTTCGGTTAAGCGGCTGAAGACTTGCTGCAACATAATGTCCGCAATCTGCTTGACTTCTTCCTTGTTCAACTGGCGGAAGACGATAATCTCATCCAAGCGGTTGATAAATTCGGGACGGAAAAACTGTTTCATTTCTTCGTTTACCAAGCTGCGAACGCGGTTGTACTGCGCGTCTGCGGCACTTTCAGTAAACTCGAAACCAAGACCGCCGCCGCCTTTTTCAATCACTCGCGAACCGATGTTTGATGTCATCACCAGCAGCGTATTCTTAAAGTCTACTGTGCGACCTTTGGCATCGGTCAAACGGCCGTCTTCCAAGATTTGCAGCATCATGTTGAAGACATCCGGGTGAGCTTTTTCGATTTCGTCGAACAAGATGACCGTGTAAGGACGGCGCCGGACTGCTTCTGTTAGTTGGCCGCCTTCATCGTAGCCAACGTAACCCGGAGGCGAACCGATGAGTTTAGAAACCGTGTGGCGTTCCATGAATTCGGACATATCTAACCGAATCATGGCTTCTTCCGAACCGAAGAAATAAGTTGCCAAGGCTTTTGTAAGTTCCGTTTTGCCGACGCCTGTAGGCCCGGAAAAGATGAAACTGGCGATCGGGCGATTCGGATTTTTCAAGCCTACCCGCGCGCGGCGGATGGCCCGAGAAACTGCGGTGACAGCTTCTTCTTGACCGATCAAGCGCTGGTGCAGGGTGTCTTCCATGTGCAGCAGCAATTCTGATTCGGATTCTGTCAGCTTGCTGACCGGTACTCCCGTCCAATTAGCCACAATGTGGGCGATGTCTTCTTCGGTGACGATGGGAGAAGTTTTGACTTGGCTTTTGTTGATCGTAGCTTCGGCGATTTCGGCTTCAATTTCTAATTCGCGATCGCGCAATTTTCCAGCTTTGTCGAAGTCTTGCTCGCGCACTGCTGCATCTTTTTCTTTAGTTACTGCAGGCAGTTGCTTTTTGAGTTCTTTAACTTCGGGCGGGGTTTGTGAATTCATCACGCGGACGCGGGAACCTGCTTCGTCAATTAAGTCGATCGCCTTGTCTGGCAAAAACCGATCGTTAATGTACCTGTCTGACAGTGTGGCCGCTGCTTCTAAAGCTGCGTCGGAAATTGTCAGTCTGTGATGCTGTTCGTAAGCCGATCGCAAGCCGTACAATATTTCTATTGTTTCAGCCACGGTCGGTTCACCGACTTTTATCGGTTGGAATCGGCGTTCTAAGGCAGCGTCGCGCTCGATGTGTTTGCGATATTCGTCCAAGGTAGTTGCGCCGACACACTGCAATTCGCCTCTGGCAAGGGCTGGTTTGAGCATATTGGAGGCGTCCATGCTGCCTTGAATTGCGCCTGCACCGACTAAGGTGTGAATTTCATCGATTACCAGAATGATGTTGCCGGCAGCGCGAATTTCGGCCATGATTTTCGTCAGCCGTTCTTCAAATTCGCCTCGGAACTTTGTACCAGCAATCAGCGAACCCATATCGAGGCTGATTACTTGTTTGTCTTCTAAAATTTCCGGGACGTTTCTATTAACAATCCGCTGGGCTAGGCCTTCGGCGAGGGCTGTTTTGCCGACTCCCGGTTCGCCTACTAACACTGGATTGTTCTTCGTGCGGCGGCCGAGCACTTGGATCACGCGCTCGATTTCATTTTCGCGGCCCACTACGGGGTCGAGTTTGCCTGCTGCAGCTAACTTGGTCAGGTTTGTGCCGAATTCTTCTAAAGTCGGGGTTTTGCGATCGCCGCTATCCCCCCTGCCTCCGGGTACCGCCGCGACTTCTCCCACGGCACGAATTACCTGGGTGCGGACTCTCTGGCGATCGATACCCAAGTTTTGCAGCACCTTTCCTGCCACGCCTTCGTCATCTTGGATCAGCCCCAGCAGGATGTGCTCGGTGCCGATGTAATTGTGGCCTAACTGCCGCGCTTCGTTCAGCGCCGTCTCAAAAATGCGCTTGACGCGGGGCGTAAAAGGAATTTCTGGCGGGAGGAACCCCGAACCTCTGCCGATGATATTTTCGATTTCATTGCGCGCCTCTTTCAAGTTGAGGCCCATATCCAGTAATACTTTTGCAGCGATGCCAGTGCCTTCGCCGACGAGTCCCAGGAGGATTTGCTCGGTGCCTACAAAATTGTGGCCGAGGCGCCGCGCTTCCTCTTGGGCTAGCATGATTGCTTTAATGGCTTGTTCTGTAAAGCGTTCAAACATATTTTTTCTATCCTACTGTCTTGGCGAGGGCTGTATCGCTGCTGGTAAGGAGCGATTTGGAACACTACACAAATTATAGATGTAAATTTTTGTGTATTTCCTTCTCTAACAATGTATCTTGCTAAAGGGGGAGGGACAGTGGGGAGACCCGAATAGTAGGGGTGTGGTTGCCGTCCGCTGTCGCTCCGATATTAATTGAAAATAATAGTAGCAAAATGGCTTGATTCCACGAATACTATCATTTTATCTATAAATAGATTTTTGTACGAGTAAATAAAGCTTGATTTTTGTTGACCTAAGTACGTGGTTGAATTAAGCATATAACAGTTGCTATGTCAAGACTTTTGACGGTTGCCATCTCAAGACTTTTGACGGTTGAGAGTGCTCGTGCTGTCAGCAAACAGCAAACAGCCAACAACGAACAGCGACTCGAATCAGATATATTTTCAACTCTCAGGAGAACTCCATGCAATTTCTCTCGCAATACCAAATCCACTCCACTCTCCACGAAGGTATCGAAACGATTATTTATCGAGGAAAAATCCCCACCCACCAGGAGACAACCGTACTCAAAATCCTGAAAGCTGAATATCCCACCCTCGATGCAATTACCCGGATCAAGCACGAGTATCGCATTCGCCAACATTTAGACCATCCGGGCCTAGTTAAAGTCATTAGCCTAGAAACCTTTGACAACCGTCTCGGCTTGCTTTTAGAAGACTTTGAGGGCGAATCTATCGATCGACTGATGTCGAGACAAAAGCTCGAAGTCATAACCTGTTTGAGGTTTGGCATCCAACTCATAAAAGCCTTAGAATATCTGCACCTTCATAAAATTATTCACAAAGATATTAAGCCTAGCAATATCATCATCAACAGCCAAACAGGAATTATTAAACTGACAGATTTTGGGATTGCTTCGCGATTGTCCAAAGAAAACCCCCAAATTAATAATACTAACTCGATAGTCGGCACTTTGGCTTATATGTCTCCCGAACAAACCGGGAGAATGAACCGCACCCTCGACTACCGCACCGACTTTTATTCTCTCGGGATTACCTTATATGAAATGCTGACAGGTCAATTGCCATTTATGAGTAACGACCCCTTAGAAATAGTTTACAGCCACATAGCCTCTCAAGCAATTTTAGCTCATCACATTAATTCAGACATTCCACCAGCCATCTCACAAATTGTGATGAAACTGATGGCGAAAAATGCCGAAGATAGATATCAAACAGCAAGCGGATTGTTGGCAGATTTAGAAATTTGTTTAAATCAGTTAGAAACTACAGGCAAGATAGTCGATTTTACGCCCGGGAACTTAGATATATTGAGTCAGTTGTTGATTCCTCAAAAATTGTACGGTCGGGAAACACAAGTCAGCGAACTATTGGCAGCATTTGAACGTGTAGCTAATCCTTGCGAGGAAATTTCTTCCCCTTCCCAAATTGAAGTGATTTTAGTTTCTGGTTATGCAGGTATAGGCAAATCGGCCGTAGTTAGCGAAATTCAAAAACCCATCACCAGACAGCGCGGCTATTTTATTTCAGGTAAATTTGACCAATTCAAGCGGAATATACCTTACGCATCTTTAATTCAAGCTTTTCAATCTTTGATCCAGCAGTTACTTGCGGAGAATAGCAAAAAATTACAAGATTGGCAACATCAACTTTTAGCCGCACTAGGCGATTCCGGGCAAGTAATTATTGACGTAATTCCCGAACTAGAATTGGTAATTGGCAAACAGCCTGCCGTTGCGGAACTTGCCCCCACAGAAGCACAAAACCGCTTTAACAGGCTATTCAAAGAATTTATCCACGTATTCGCGCAAAAAGATCATCCATTAGTCATATTTATCGATGACTTGCAGTGGTCAGATTCAGCGACATTGAAATTAATGGAATTGCTGGCTACTGACCCAGATAGCAAATACTTACTATTAATTGGAGCCTATCGAAACCATGAAGTTAACTCTACACATCCTTTGATGCAAACAGTAGAGTACCTTCAACAAACAGGAACTATTCTCAACACTTTAGTGCTGGAACCTCTTTCTTTAGCCCAGGTGACTGAGTTGATTTCTGAGACATTGAATGACGAAGAAAGAATTCAACCTTTAGCGGAGTTAATTTGGAATAAGACTGGTGGAAATCCTTTTTTCTTGACGCAATTGCTCAACACTCTTTATCAAGAAAAACTTTTGAGGTTTGACTTTACCCGGCTTCTGTCTCCCGGAATAAAAGGGGAGTGGCAGTGGAACATTGAGGAGATTCAGGCTATTGGCATCACAGATAAGAGTGTAGTTGAGCTGGTAGCCAGTCGGATTCAACAACTGCCAGAGACTACACAACAAGTTTTGAAATTGGCCGCTTGTGTTGGGGACAAATTCACTTTAGATGTTCTCTCTACTGTCAACGCAAAATCTCCGTCAGTCACTGCGACTGAACTCTGGGATGCTTTGCAAGCGGGGTTAATACTTCCATTGAATGAGAGTTACCTCATTCCTTTATTTTTAGATGGAGAAGCAGGAGTTAATTTAACTTTCGATTCTTCGCGAGTCAGCTATAATTTTTTGCACGATCGCGTCCAGCAAGCTGCATATTCGCTGATTCCTGATGATGAAAAAAAAGCCACTCATCTTAGCATCGGTAAGTTGCTGTTTGAAAATACACCAGCCGATAAAGTAGAAGAGAAAATTTTTGATATTATCAACCAGTTGAATGTAGGAATTGATTGTCTCAGCCTGCAATCAGAAAAAGATGAATTAGCCGGATTAAATTTAATTGCTGGACATAAGGCAAAAGCAGCTAATGCTTACGAACCCGCTGTTAAGTATTTGAATGCGGGAATGTCGTTATTAGCACCTGATAGCTGGGCTCGCAACTATAGCATGACGCTGCGGCTGTATGTAGAGACGCTGGAAGCGGAATATTTAAACACCAACTTCGAGCAAGCAGAAAAATTGGCGGAAGTGGTTTTGCGATCGGCGAAACACCAGCTTGACATAGTGAAAGTGTATCAGCTAAAGATCCTATTTTATCAGGCTCAAAGCCTGATGCTAAAAGCAGTTGAAACAGGTCTAGAAGTGCTGGAAATGCTGGGAGTAAACCTATTAGATAACAAAACCATTGCAGTGCCAAAATTGCCCAAAATTGAGGAATTAGAAAACCTGCCAGTTATGACAGATCCTTATCAACTGGCAACTATGGAAATCCTGACAGCCCTTTATCCTCCTGCTTATATTGCCAAACCAGAAATAGTGTCCTCCCTCGTCTTGACTATGGTAAATCTTTGTATTGAGCGCGGTCATTCAGCATTAGCTACTTTTCCCTATACTCTTTATGGAACGATGCTGTGCGGCATCGAAGACGACATCGAAGCTGGCTACTACGCTGGACTAATCGCTTTAAAACTGCTCGAACAATTTAATGCTAGCCGAGAGAAAGCTAAGGTTTATGTAATGTTTAATGGTCATATAAAAATCTGGAAAGAGTCTACTAAGAATACACTTGCTTCATTTATAGAAGGAATGAATGTTGGTGTGGAAACTGGCGACTTAGAATGGGCAATTTATAATTCTATGCACTATATTACCAATTTGTTTGTGGTGGGAGAACCGCTAGAATATGTCAAAGATAAACAAACCCTTTATATGGATTTTTTGCTAAAAAATAAACACGAATTTGCTATAGGTTATGCTAAAATTTGGCAATTAATTGCTTCAAGCTTAAGAAGCAAAACAGCAGAGCAAGTACGGTTAGTTAGCGGCAGGCTGGATGAACCTGCTGTGATGTCGCGTTGGCAGAAAGAAAATAATCGAATGTCGCTGTTTGCAGCTTATGTTGCTAAATTGATGCTGCTTTATTTATGTAAAGATTATGCTCCGGCTGTTGCCAGCGGTAAATTAGCGGCAGAATACGCAGATGGGGCGATCGGCTTAATCACTGTTGGGGTACACAATTTCTACTATTCGCTGGCTCTCCTCGCTCACTATCCTGACAGTGACAATCAAGAAGCATACCTAGCTATTGTTAACTCTAATCAGCAAATTATGAAAAAGTGGGCCTACCATGCACCCATGAATTATCAGCACAAGTACGAGTTAGTTGAAGCTGAGAAAGCTCGACTTTTCAGCGATAAACTTGCAGCAATGGATTATTATGACTTAGCTATTAAAGGAGCGGCTGCTAACGGTTACATCCAAGAAGAAGCATTAGCTTATGAATTAGCTGGAGAGTTTTATCAATTTTTGGATAAAGAAATAATTGCTCGATCTTATCTGACAAAAGCTTATTATGCCTACATCCGCTGGGGAGCTATAGCAAAAGTTAAATACTTAGAATCCCGTTATCATTATTTAGTCGATCGCAATCAAGAAGCAATATCTAAAAATGTTGATCTCATGAATGCTACCACTACTGTTAACAATAGCTTCATGCTGGATTTACCAACTGTTGTCAAAGCATCTCAAGCTGTTTCGAGCGAAATTATTCTCAGCCGTTTGCTAGAGAAACTCGTACATCTTGTAAAGGAAAACGCAGGCGCTCAAAAAGTATTATTTCTTGCCAAGACAGGTAATCAATTATTCATAGAAGCTGGAATTACAGGCCAGTTTAATGATGTAACCGTATTACAAGCTCTCCCGATTGCCGAATCTGATATCCTCCCAATTTCCTTGATTAACTATGTAGAAAGAACCCAAAAATACTTGGTTTTAGATGATGCTACCCGAGCCGAGCAATTTCAATTTGACCCTTATATTGCCACCAATCAACCCCTATCTATCCTGGTATTGCCAATTATCCATCAAGGCAACCTTACGGGAATTTTTTATTTAGAAAATAATTTAACAAAAGGTGCTTTTACTAGCGACAGGCTTGAAATTTTGGGAATCCTGTCTGCACAAGCAGCTATTTCTTTAGAAAATGCCCGTTTTTATACTATTCTGGAAACGCGAGTAGCCCAAAGAACCGAGAATTTGCATACTGCACTGGAAGAACTCCGCCACACTCAATTGCAGCTAATCCAAAGTGAAAAAATGTCCAGTTTAGGCCAAGTAGTCGGGGGAATTGCTCACGAAATTAATAACCCGATTAACTTTATTTATGGAAATTTATATTACACCAACGAATACGCTGAAAACTTACTAAATCTACTACGTTTATACCAAAATAATTACCCAAATCCTGTGCCAGAAATAGTAAATGAAACAGAGCAAATAGATTTAGATTTTTTAATGAATGATTTTACTAAAATGATAGAGTCAATGAGAGTGGGCGCTGCGAGAGTTCGCGATATTGTGCTGTCGCTGCGAAACTTTTCTCGGCTAGATGAATCAGATAAAAAATGGGTTAATATCCACGAAGGTATCGACAGCACGTTGATGATTTTGGATCACAAATTAATTGATATTCAAGTGATCAAGGAGTACGGCAATCTGCCTTTAGTGAACTGCTATCCGGGAGAAATTAATCAGGTATTTATGAATGTACTGACCAATGCGATTGATGCTTTTTGCCGCGAAAGAGGGAGTGAAGTTGACTCGACACAGACTCCGACAATTCAGATTTGCACTGAAGTCGCGGAAGGAAATCAAGTAGCGATTCGCATTGTTGATAATGGTGTGGGTATGAGTTCGGAGGTGCTGGGTAAAATATTCGATCCGTTTTTTACTACTAAACCGATAGGTAAGGGGACGGGTTTGGGATTGTCTATCAGTTATCAAATTGTGGTAGAACAGCATGGAGGAAAGTTAATTTGCAAGTCGGAACCCGGAGAGGGAAGTGAGTTTAGTATTGTGCTTCCTTATTGATGAATTAAAGCCATCGTGAAAGCAACTGCTCAAATACTTCCACAAAGCCGATCGCAATTTGAATCAACGGCCAACCCACAAAACAAATTACCACCGCCCAGCGAGTTTTAATATCCAAACCTTGGCGAACTGCCACAATTACAGCTAGCAAACTCCACACAGCTAATATCCGCTCTATTCCTTCTCCCAGCAAGGGAATTAAGGTTAAGAAATTCAGCACTTGGGGGGCATAGGCAAATCCGATTGGAACCAACAACTCCCTATAAGTTACGTGACCCGGTTTCAGCCACTGCCCGATTTTAAAGATAGTGAAAGTCCAAAAATAATAACCCCCCGCGACTGCCAAACCCTCTATCCAAAGTCCTAGAAATAATACTGATAGCTCAGTTCGATTGATTAACAAGATGACGGCACTGCCCAACACCCGGGACAGCGCAGCTAAAATTACAATTGTTAAAGCTATCCGCTTAGTTCTGCGAGTGTAGGGAGTTTTTTCGTAAAAATTGCCGTTCAAAGAAAGTGCGTTCCAAATCGTTGCCCCCAAACCTGCAATTGAATCTTCTCCCTTCACTTTGAAGTCCTGCTCCTCAAGATAGTTGACAATTTATACAAAATAAGCTCTAATACAGCAGAATCACCGAAATATTTCTACCTAATTAGGCAAGTAATTGGCATTCTACCAGATTTAATTAAATGCTAAGATTGATTTTGCGGATACTTGCGTGGCTGCGCGGGGGAAGTTTAAATTTGTTGCTCATCGCAGGTGTAATCCTGATAATTTGGGGCATTCTTTCGCCGGTGGGAACTGTTATATGGTGGCTGAATCAAAGTGCTGAAACTTTGGGTCTCAAGAAAGCTCCGCCGGAGATATTGCCCTCAAACAAGGGCAATTTAGAAGCCCGCAAGTCTTCGCAGCTCAATTGTTATATCATCTTTTTAACGGGAGTTGGCGATTTTTCGGGGGATGAATTAACCCCGGGTGAAGAGTTTTTTCTCCAGCGTTTAGTTGGAAGTCACCCGCAGTGCGTAGCAGTGGGCGATGTTTTTCCTTATTCGGCTTCTAACCAAAGTTTAGGAGGAGAGCGGTGGCTAGCTCCTTTTTGGCGGTTTGCAGCACAGGCGAAAAGCGGGCCGATTGCGGGGGATATATTCATCAAAATTCGCAATCTCTGGAGGTTTGCAATTTCTTTAGATTATCGCTACGGTTTTGCATACAATCAGGGAATGGCTAATGCAATTATCGATCGCATGAATGCTCAATCTCCGATTTCAGTTAATCCTCAAAAACCTTTGAAAGTTATTTTAATTGGCACTAGCGGCGGCGCACAAGTTGCTTTGGGCGCTACTCACGATCTTAAACAATGGCTGAATGCAGAAATTACTGTTATTTCGGTTGGCGGCGTGTTTTCGGGAGAGAAGGGTTTTGCAGACGCCGATCGCATTTTCCACTTGCGCGGCACTCGCGATTCAATTGAGGATATTGGCGGCATAGTTTTTCCGAGTCGCTGGTACTGGTACGCGACTTCTCCTTTCAATCAAGCTCGTTTGCAAGGCCGCTATGCAGCAGCTCTCAGCGGCCCTCACAAGCACGACGGCGAGGATGGATATTTTGGGGAAAATCGGGCGGCGGACGGTAGAAAGTATGTAGATATAACGCTGGACAAGATTAATCAATTGCCTGTTTGGTCTGAGAGTACCTCAGATTGATGAGTTCTTACATATTCGAGGTTGGGAGAACCAGAATTAAGCTAGTAGTAAAAAGTTTAGTCATTATTTATTCATAAATAGAGGACTGGTGTTCATCATTAAAAACTAAATTTATTAGAGTCAATTTATCGGACATCATAATTAATCGATAACATAAGCTAATCAGCCTTTAAATGACATCTAAAGACATAAGAAAACTCTTCTGGGTAGTTGCTCGGAGAAACGCCGGAAATATGCAGTTTTAATGCACAACAGCTTAGTCATTAGCCATTAGTTATTAATTGTGTCATGGTTCGTTGTGCGTTGCTTGAAGCTTGGCATTGTTGCCTTCCAGTCTCTACCTCAAATTCCCAATTACCAATTACCCATTACTAATTATCAATGTCTCGACCAACATTATATATTCCCATCACGAATCACGGATTCGGCCACGCTGTCCGAGTCTCTTCCGTAGCTGCAAAAATTCAAGAATTAAATCCAGATATTTTACTAATTCTTACAACAACTGCACCTCGCTGGCTGCTAGAATCTTACATTGGCGGCGACTTTATCCACCGTCCCCGCGCTTTTGATGTCGGAGTCGTGCAAGCTGACAGTTTGAATATGGATAAAGACGCGACGCTGGAAAAATTGCGGGAAATTCGGAAAAAGCAAAATTCGCTAATTGCGGGCGAAGTTAATTTTATCAAGCAAAATCGGGTGGGTTTGGTGCTGGCAGACATTCCTCCTTTGGCAACGCGAATCGCTGCATCTGCTGGGGTTCCTTGCTGGATGATGAGCAACTTCGGGTGGGATTTTATCTATCGAGATTGGGGGGGGGAATTTGCAGAAATAGCAGATTGGATTGGTGAGTGTTTCGCAATGTGCGATCGGCTTTTTCGTCTTCCATTACACGAACCGATGCCAGCGTTCCCAAATATTCAAGATGTTGGCTTAACTGGCGGCAATCCTCGCTACAGTAACGATCGAGTTCGGGAAGTATTCGGAATTGAAACACCGCTGGAAAAAACTGTATTGCTGACTTTCGGCGGACTGGGTTTAGAGGAAATTCCTTATCAAAACTTACAGCAATTTAGCGACTGGCAATTTATCACTTTTGATGCGGGGGCTCCCGATTTGCCGAATTTGATTAAAGTCAAAAATCAGGAGTTTACAAAATCTCTCCCGATTTTACTGCGTCCGGTTGATATTATGCTTGTCTGCGGGCGCTTAGTTTCTAAACCGGGATACAGCACTTTTGCGGAAGCTTTGCGCTTGGAAATACCTGTTGTTTCTATAATGAGAGAAGGTTTTGCAGAAGCTGCGGTTTTGCTGGAATGGCTTCAAAATTATTCGGAACATCAAATTGTGACGGCGGCGGAGTTTTTTGAGGGGGATTGGGGGTTTTTGCGAAAACCGCTGCATCCCCCCCGTTTGTCGGATAAATTGGATAAAAATGGTACGGAGGCGATCGCCCAAGCTGTTGTAGACTATTTTTCATAAGTGCGATTAGAAATCGATCCTCGACAAACAAAGGAGGACGGCGATTGAAATCGATCCTCGACAAACAAACGAGGCGAAGGCCGACTGAAGAGTTTTGCAACAGTCTCATCGAAAGTTTAAAATAGAAGACGGCGATTAGAAATCGATCCTAAACAAACAAAGGAGGCGAAGGCCGACTGAAGAGTTTTGCATCCGTCTCATCCAAAATCTAAAATCTAAAATTTAAAATCTAAAATCGACGAATGACTCACTATCAACAGATACTCAAGATTCAAACTACAGGGAAGTCTCTGTCCAAAATCACTCCTAAGATAGAAGATGCGGTGGCTAATTCAGGTATTAAAACAGGACTTTGTACCTTATTTTTGCGCCATACTTCTGCTAGTTTGGTAATTCAAGAAAATGCTGACCCGGATGTACTTAAGGATTTGGCTAACTTTTTAGCTAAACTGGTACCGGAGGGCGATCGCTACATTCACGATGCGGAAGGCCCAGACGATATGCCGGCCCACATTCGCACTGCGCTGACTCACACTTCCGAACAAATCCCGATCGATCGCGGCAGGTTGCTGTTAGGAACTTGGCAGGGAATTTACCTGTGGGAACACCGCCAGCGAGGTCACATTCGCGAATTAGTTGTTCACGTCAGCGGCAGTTGATCGGAATTTGCACCTCGCTGATTTTAGTTGCTTCCGCCGTCATCGGGGAATTGTAAAAAAAGCGGCGCGGCGGCCCGACTATTTCGTATTCCGGATGTTCTTGAAGCCAATCTTTGAGTTTCTGGAGGTTTTGTTCGTAGCTTTCCCAAGTGTAGGCCCCGCGGACGCCGATGCTGACAACCGTCATCGGCGAAGTATCGGTGACTTCTACAGCGGAGTTAACGCTGCTGGGGGCGATATTTGGTGCGGGATAGAGGAACGAAACTTCTGCTTGGGGAACCGCATCGATTTGCTCAGAAGTTGCCGTGTAGCGCGCTTCTACTGGCGTTGTCATCGCAATTTGGTTGTTGCTGATGTGTTGAAATAAGGGATTGAAGGCGATTCCTGTCGCTTGTCGCAAATCGCCCGCGTGGGTGTAGGTGACAGCGCGGTACTGAGGATATTGCTTAACTTCTATGACCCCAATCTGTGCGGGCTCAGGGAATCCACTAGGTAATACCATTTGAGAGGTGAGATTTTACATTAAAGAATTGGAAAAGACTGACTCCGCAAGGGTTTGGAACTTGCTTGCAGTTGCAGTGTTTTTTTGCAACTAGAATAAATAGGCTGAGATTGTTTGCAGACGATCGATCTGGTCACATAAGCAGTTTAGCATTTATTCAGGGCGATGCTAACTGTCGATCGCCTAGAATTAGTTTGGATATTAGTAATTAACCTCGTAATAATACGGACGGCACTGAGTAAGCAGAGAAACATTAATCTAGTTGTCCTGGAAAAATTACCGTTTTTCAGGCGTTTGCTATTTTGGTCGGAAAACATTTTGCTGTTGGGTCGATCGAGCTGTGCGTTCTCAGTTATTGCCACGCTTATCGCTTTCAGCTAGAGGGTCAATTATACCGCTTTCAGGGAATGATGTATGAAAAAGATTCTAGTGATTGAGGACCAGGAAATAATCCGGGAGAATATTCTCAAACTCCTCAAAGCTGAAGGTTTCGACGTGACGGGTGCAGAAAATGGAGCGCAAGGTTTAAATGCGGCGGTGTCCAATCTTCCCGACGTGATTCTTTGCGACGTGATGATGCCGGAACTTGACGGGTACGGGGTGCTGGTGGCCTTGCGCTCGAATCCTGTTACTGCTACAGTACCTTTTGTTTTTCTCACCGGTAAAGCCGATCGCTCTGAAATGCGGCAAGGTATGGAATTGGGAGCAGATGATTACCTGACAAAACCTTTTACTAAAGCTGAACTTGTGGGGGCGATATCGAGCCGCTTGAAAAAACAAGAAGCTTTCGCCGAACAGTACAATACTTTGCGATCGCCCAGCAGCGAATTGAACCAAGATGCCACCGACAAATTAGAGCAGATAAAAACAACTTTGCGCGACGCCTTGGAACGAAAAGAATTCCAAGTTTACTATCAGCCGCAGGTCAATGTCCAGACTGGTAAAATTATGAGCGCAGAAGCTTTAGTGCGCTGGCTGCATCCAGAAAAAGGGCTGATTTCGCCCGCACAATTTATTCCGTCTGCCGAAGCAACTGGCTTCATTGTACAGTTAGGTGAGTGGGTTTTGCAGACAGCTTGCAGGCAAATGCAAGTTTGGGAAAATGCTGGTTTTCCGGGGCTGCGGGTAGCGGTGAATCTGTCGGCGCGCCAATTTCACCAACCAGATCTCAGCAGCAGAGTTGCCCAAATTTTAGCAGAAACTGGTTTGAAACCGAGCAGTTTGGAACTAGAGCTGACCGAAAGTTTGATGGTGGAGGATGCCGAAAGTGCGATCGCTACTTTGCAACAATTGAAAAAATTGGGAGTTTCTATATCTATTGATGATTTCGGCACTGGGTACTCTTCTCTAAGCTATCTGGCGCAATACCCCTTCGATACTTTAAAAATAGACCGCTGTTTTATCAGCAAAATCACCGAGGGTTGCACAAATGCAGCGATTGTGAAAGCTATTATTGAAATGGCGCACAGTCTCTGTCTTCAGGTAATTGCCGAAGGAGTTGAGACGGAAGCAGAAAAAGATTTTCTCTGGCGCTACGAGTGCGATGCAATGCAAGGATATTTGTTCAGTCCTCCTTTGCCTGCTGCGGATTTTGAAAAGTTGTTGGTGGAAGGCAAATAGGATATCTGCTAAGTCAAAAATTGTCCTATAATTAAGTGCGATGGGGGTGGAATATGGTTTTAGAATCCAGCAGTAACGTTAACTCAATCAAATCCAGCAATAAAAAAAATAAGGATGTTTACATAGCTGTTCAAATAGCTCTATTGATAGTATTTTTAGCTATTTTGTCCAAATTCTTTGTCATTGTCAACGCCGGAGAACGGGGCGTGCTGATGCAGTTTGGTAAAGTTCAAGAACAGGTACTCGGAGAAGGACTTCACGTAATAGTCCCCACAGTTTATACTGTAAAAAAGTTGAGCGTCAGGGTGCAAAAACAGGAAAGTTCCGCTGAAGCTTCCTCAAAGGATTTGCAAGATGTTTTCACGGATGTAGCGCTCAACTGGCACATTATTCCAGAAGAAGCAAATGCTATTTTTCAACAAATAGGTGACGAAAAAGAAGTCGTTGCTCGCATTATCGAGCCGGCAGTTGAAGAAGTATTAAAAGCAGTTATGGCTAAATACACGGCTGAAGAAATTATTACTAAACGGGGAGAAGTTAAAGCCGCAGTTGATGAGTTTTTAACCTTGAGACTGGTTGCATATCACATTGCCGTTGACGATATTTCTTTAGTACACGTTCACTTTTCTCAGCGGTTTAGCGATGCGGTGGAGGCGAAACAAATTGCCGAACAGGAGGCAAAAACAGGGGAGTTTTTAGCGCTGAAGGCAGTAAAACAGGCCGAGGCTAAGGTGAATTTAGCCAAGGGAGAAGCCGAAGTGCAAAGGTTGCTGCGGGACAATTTGACTCCGGAACTTTTGGAAAGGCAGGCTATAGAAAAATGGGATGGGAAATTGCCGCTGATTGTTGGTGATGGGGGTAAAAATTTATTGGACTTGAGGAAATTGGTTGAGAGATAATTATAATCCTGGACGCAGGGGGGCCAGAAACCGGGTGTTTTTACGACACAATACACGGCGTTTAGCTTTTTATGTCGGTAAAAAACCCGGTTTCTTGAGTATTGGTGCGTAAGCCCTGAATTATTAATTACCAGCACCTTGAGTTAATATCTGTTCAAAAGCTTTAGTAATTCCCGTTTGAAAACGCTGTCGGTGCTTCAGTTTTAAAACAGGTTTAATTATTTCTAGACCTACATTAGAACTTAATTGGCTATCTATAATTTTAATAGCTCGCAGTGTAGATAGCTGCAATTCTTTTTTTACCATCAATTCAGGAATAGCCGCTGCACCTGTGCCGCTTTCCACCACGGCTTTTACCATTTCACTGCTGTTCAAAACTAAAGTTACATTCAATTCATGGGGATTAATGCCCCAACTTTGCAAAGCTTGTTCCAACATTTGCTGAACTCCAGAACCCGCTTCTCGCATCACCCAATCCGTTTTTGCAATTTCCGCTAAACTCACGTCTGCACGTTCAAACCAAGGGTGAGATTTGCCAACTACAATCAGCAAGCGTTCGCTGCCTACAACTTCTTCCTCCAGAGTGCTCTTAAGCGAAGCTTTGATGTCTCCCGTCACTAAACCCAAATCAAATGTCCCCGTCGCTGTCCCCGCACAAATTTCTTCGGCATTTGCCAGAGTACAATTCACGCAAATACCAGGATATTGCTGTTTGAACTTGCTAAGTTTATCAGGCAACCAATAATTGCCAATGGTCAGACTGCAACCCAAGTTTAAATCGCCTCGCTGCAAGTCGTTCAACTCCCGCAAACCTCTCTCAGTCAAAGCAACTTGGTCGAGAATTTTCTGCGTTTCAACTTGCAGCAACTTCCCAGCATCTGTGATTTCGATGCGGCGACCGATGCGGTGAAATAGTTTTACTCCGTATTGCGCCTCTAAGCTTTGGATTGTGGCGCTGACAGCGGGTTGGGTAATGTAAAGTTCCTCTGCTGCGCGGCTGAAGTGCAGGTGTTCCGCGACAGCTAGAAAAACTCGCAGTTGGTCAAGTGTCATTCCGGCCATGCTGAGTACCCTTTTACTAAATACAGTTATTTTTTGAGATTAAAATCTCTGGCGGCTAAGCTTTGATATGAACTTTTCGATCGTGTCTCTGGTACAGGTTGGAATTACCCAAAAAGCACGGTTGCCAACCGCTATTTAATGTTTCCTTTTAACGTCAAGGGTTTGAGCTTTTGGGAACAGATAGATATCGTATTCCAACAGTTATTTTCGGGGCGGCACTGCATCACTTGCATTTATTAATTCGATAAAAAACAACATTTGATTCTACCCTAGAAGGGCATTACATTTATATTCAAGCTTCTAACGCAGGGCCTGATGCTGAAGCAGCACCGACAAGTTTAAGCCGATCGCCAAAAGTCGATCGACAAAAATAGAGAAGATAAATGACCAAGAAAACGCAAAAAAATCAGAGTGCACACGGCTTAAAGCCGGACTGCCTCTCCTTCGGGGAGGTTTTAGCTCAATCCTTTGCCGTCATTGCACCTACAACGATACCAGCATCTAATATAGGGTTAATTGTCGCTCTTTCGGGTAACGGCGCTTGGCTGAGCTTTCTCATCGGCTTGATGGGCCTAGTATTTGTCAGCATCAATATCAACCAATTTGCAAGTCGATCGGCTTCTGCCGGTTCTCTTTATTCTTATATTGTTAAAGGACTTGGCCCGACTGCCGGCGTAATTTGCGGCTGGAGTTTGGTACTCGCTTATCTATTTACTGCGATGGCCGTTTTGTGTGGTTTTGCCAACTTTACGGGTACTTTCATCGGTCATTTAGGCATCCATCCGTCACCGATTACGCTGTTAGCGATCGGGGCGGGGGTTGCTTGGTATGCAGGTTATAAAGATATCCAGCTTTCAGCTATGGCGATGCTGTGGCTGGAGGGGGCATCAGTGGCAGCGATCGCACTTTTAGGAATTATCATCTGGGCGCACAAAGGTTTTGCCTTAGATATGTCGCAACTGACTTTGGAAGGCGTAACTCCGGGGAGCATAGCGACGGGACTTGTATTAGTCATGTTTGGTTTCTCTGGTTTTGAAAGTGCTACTTCTCTGGGCGACGAAGCGAAAAAACCCTTAAAAAATATCCCCAGGGCTGTCATGGGCAGTGCTGTCATGGCAGGCTTATTCTTCATTTTGATGACCTATATTGAGGTTTTGGGTTTTAGCGGTACTGGAGTTTCTATTACTAATAGTGAAGAACCTCTGACTTTTCTAGCGCAACAAGTCGGGATGGGTTGGCTGGGAGAGTTAGTGGCTTTCGGCGCTTTATTTAGCTTTTTTGCTTGCGTGCTCGGCAGCATCAATCCAGCGGCGAGAGTGTTTTTTATGATGGCGCGCCACGGTTTGTTTCACTCTTCATTAGGTGTAGCGCATTCATCTAATAGAACTCCCCACGTTGCAGTAACGATGTGTACATTTATGACATTTTTGGTGCCGGCTGTGATGTCTCTGTTTCACATCAAACTGTTCGATTGTATGGGTTATTTGGGGGCAATTTGCAGCTACGGATTTTTAACGGTATACATCTTGATTTCGATCGCAGCTCCGGTTTACCTGCACAAAATTGGTAAATTGCGCCTGCGGGATGTGGTGTTCTCGGCTGTGGCGATCGCATTTATGATGATTCCGATTGCGGGCAGCGTGGGCATTCCAGGCAGCACTATGTTCCCAGTTCCCGAAGCTCCTTACGATGCGTTTCCTTACTTGTTCTTGATGTATTTGGTTGCTAGTTGCGGATGGTTTGTCTTGCAGCGGCGGCGGTATCCTGAACTTGTGGGTTCGATGGAGCAGGGTATTGACGCAATTCATGCCAAATTCGAGGAAGAAAATGCAATTTACGGTGGTGTTCGGTTGAAGGCAGTATCGATTGACAATCACGGCTTTGATTAGTTTATTTTTCCAACGTAAAAGACCTCGGAAGGCAGTTATGTAGAAGGGCGAAAGCACTTATCTATAAGCCAGAAGTAAACACAAACTACATAAATTAAGGAAAGAATAAAAATGAACGAATTAGTGACAGCAATTTCCACAGGAATGACGGCTTTTACGGCTACGAATCTTGACGATATTCTGATTTTGTTGCTGTTTTTCTCGCAGGTGAATGCAGTATTTCGGCACAGGCATATCGTCTTGGGTCAGTATCTGGGCTTTACTGCACTGGTTTTTGCTAGCCTTCCGGGGTGTTTTGGCCGCTTAATCTTTCCGCCAGATTGGATCGGAATGCTGGGTTTGCTGCCAATTGCGATCGGGCTTAGCCGCTTGCTGAATCCAGAAACTGACGATTCGGAAGCTGAGGCAGAATTAGAGCAATCTGAGAACTCTTTTTTTAGCAGTTTTCTATCTCCTCAAACTTACAGCGTAGCAGCAGTGACGGTGGCAAATGGGGGGGACAATATCGGGATATATGTGCCGCTTTTTGCTAGCAATACTTTAGAAAGTTTGGCGCTTATTCTCGCTGTATTCTTCGCGATGGTGGGCGTTTGGTGTTACGCTGCTTATCGGTTAATTCAGATGCGGGCGATCGCGGATACTCTGACTCGCTACGGCAATCAGCTTGTGCCTTTTGTTTTGATCGGATTGGGAATGGCGATTCTGGTTAAAAGCGGCACTCTGGCAAGCCCAACTTTAAGTATAATATCTTTAGTTGGTTGCGCTTTCTGTTTGATAACTATGAGCAGAGGTAACGCCAGCGAAACTGAAGTTTAGAAAAGTTGCAGGGACAGCACATGAATTGGATTGCAGCAGCGATTATTGCCGGAATTACATCTTTTGCCGCAACCAATATCGACGATATGGTGCTTTCGATGCTGTTCTTCGCCCAGGTAAATGATACTTTCCGCCCCCGGCATATCTTTGTCGGTAAGTACCTCGGATTTGCAGCACTTATCGCTGCTAGTTTGCCCGGTTTTTTTGGCGGTTTAATTGTGCCGAAAGCTTGGATTGGCTTGCTGGGTTTGGTTCCGATCGCGATCGGCATCAGTCACTTAGTAAACAAAGAAAATGATGAAGATCAAGTACAAGCGGTATCGGGCGAATTTAACCGGAAATCTAATTCACCTGTGTCAAAACTAGCAAATCTTTTCAACCCCCAAACTTTGAATGTGGCTGCGGTAACAGTGGCTAACGGGGGTGACAACATCGGTATTTATTTGCCGCTGTTTGCTAGCAGCGATTTGCCGAGCTTGGTGGTGATTTTGGCGGTTTTCTCGGTGATGGTAGGTGTTTGGTCTTATGCCGCTTACCTGTTAACTCGCCAAAAAGCGATCGCCCGTATTTTGACTCGCTATACCAAGGCTGCTGTCCCTTTCGTCTTGATTGGTTTGGGAATATTCATCCTGATTGAAAGTGGTAGTTATCGGCTGCTCCCGCCATTTCAATCTAACTAAGAATTAGCCAAGGTTCAGCTATCACCATCTCTCTAGAGGTAGATAATTTGCCCTAATTGCTAAGTTTTAAGTCATCACTTTTACCTTAAAAATAGTTTACTTAAAAAAGCTCTAAAATCGCTTGCAACATATCAACAAGTGTGCTAAGTTAATAATGAACTAATTGACCAAGCTAAAAGCAGCTTCAAACTAATTTAGCCTCTAGTTTTTACTAAAGTTCAAGCAATTTTTTGAGCTAGCCAATTGCCCGACTTAGGCAACAATATACCTCTTGTCTCCATAAATCCTGTAGTGGTGAATCCAACCCAGCTAAAAACTTAAGGAGGAATCCTTAAAATATCGCCATAACACTTCGCCACTACCCCACGCAGCTCGACTTTGACAATAGGTGTAACGCTAAAAAACCAGATTTTTAGATTCTCCCAAATTTGGCTTTTCAGGCAAATAAGTTAAAGAGATCTGGTTTTTGCCTAAGTCCTAAAATAGCCAGCAAACAGAAAGTTGGAAAAAACCTGACCCTCTAGAAAAGGAGAAAAATTGTGAAAATCTTCAAAGTTGTTTTAGTGCTCTTGGTAATGGCCGCCAATTTAGTATTTGTTCCCCCCTCCTGGGCCGACGCTCCAAAAACGCCGAAATATGTGAGCAATCCCGACTACATAGAAGTGACTCAAGCTCTGAACTCTCTCAAGACAGCGAAAGACTCACCCAATATCGCCCAGAATTATACCCCTGAGGAACTCCAGAAAAAAATCTCTCAATTGGAGTTTCAAAAATACACTTTAGAAACGGGAAAACCTTGGGGTCAGTGCCGCAACGAGACAGGAAAAACCCTGGCTATCTACGGCCCGAAACGCAAAAAAGCAGCTTCTTCTTCTTACGAGAATGCCCTTTATTTTCTAGCTGACGGCCAAACAACTGAACATAAATGGGATTGCGATGGAATTTATCTGCCCAGCGATCTCAAAGCAACCGATTTAAGAACGACCGATCAACCTTCAGAAGAATTGACCGGCGGTCTAGCTGTTAAGATAGTTGACGGAACTCAAGTTGTAGCGAGAGCTAATCCCGATACGGGGGCTGTAGAATTTAACGTTCCTACTGCTAAAGTTTTCCAGCCTGGGCAGGCGAATTGGTTTGTTCCTGACGTGACTCAGGCTTACATAGATGCACAAGTTCCCAACGCACCAACTGAGGAAGATGATTAGTTTTGGTGAACTTGTAATGCGATCGGCTGTGTAAAGCCCGTTGCAACGCAAAATCCCGCCGGGGATCGCTCCCCGGCCGATAATTGTCCCAGCGAAAATATCTCCGTTTCCCTTCTTATTTGCCGTTTAAATTAAAAGGTTGATCTATGCTATTAAATTTGAACTCCACGAAAGTAAATACAGAAAAGACTAGGCGACCAAATCCGTCGCGGGTGCGCGATCACTTGGCAAACGAGCGCACTTATTTAGCATGGATGCGGACAGCAATATCGCTGATGGGTTTTGGCGTAGTTATCGTGCGCCTTCGCGCCTTTCATCCCCCTCTGCTGCCAACTCCCGGCAATGGTTGGAAGTTAGGTTTGCTTTTTTCAATAGTTGGTTTGCTGACGGTGCTATTATCAACTAAGCACTACTTCGGCGTCCGCGAGGATATCGATTACGATACTTATGAACCTACCGATCGCTGGGTAATTCTTTTCAGCCTCGCGATCGCAATCCTAGGGGCTGGGGTAATTTATTATATGTTCACGGTTCCTTCTAGCTTAGAAGGTTTGATGGCACCAGAATAATGGCGCTGTTTTTATATCAATCTTAAAGAGTTCGATCGCGTGCAATTACCGTTCAAATCGATGCAAGTAGATGATGAGAAACCAACGCAGCAAAATCAGTCGCGGGCGATCGATCGATCGGCAAATGAGCGCACCTTCTTAGCATGGATGCGGGCCGCGATCGCACTCATGAGTTTTGGTGTCGTCATCGTCCGACTTCGCCTCGTGCAAATGCCCGTACAGTACCGCCAGGGGATGGGGTGGAAGTTGGGTTTAATCTTCTCTCTAATAGGTTTGGCGACAGTCTTAATCTCAACTAAGCACTACTTCACCGTTCGCCACCAAATTGACGAGGATACCTACGAACCGTCAGATTGGTTGATATTCGTCTTCAGTTCGGCTCTCGGCTTATTGGGGATTGGAGTAATTTATTTTATCTTTGCAGCCGCCGTCAGCCCAAGTAGTTTTGTAATACCCGATTGATTGTCAACAGGAGTTAACCATGAACAGCGATACAGTTGCCACGATCGCTTCCATTATCATCTTAGCTGCTGCTATCTGGGCAGCATTCGTAGTGCTGGAGACTGTCGCGAAAATAGTCCGTGACATACTCCTACACCAACTGAGTAAAGTATGGTGTAGGCTTCTTTGCAGCCCGATGAAGGGTATACAAAATTTCCTTCGCGGTACTATCATCCATAGTTCCTACTACAGAAAGATTCCCACTACGGCATTTTATACTGGGGAAAATGTCCAACCCCAGTCTTTTCAAATTAATCGCAGCATTAATATCACGATCGACTATCAAAGAATTTTGCTCATCCCAATAGTCTCGAATACCGCAATCGGTGAAAATAATTTCATTCCGATAACCCAGAACCATTGAGGTATAAGCAGGTTTTTGTGGAATGACGACTGCTCCAGCTTTTTCGGCTATGTAGTCCAGCGTCTTAAAAAATTGACCAAACGCAGCGTCTAACCAAGACTTATTTAGTCCCGATTTAGCTGACTGACCGTTTGGAAGGTAAGTCCCATTATCATCTTGCTTGACTTTGTTTCGTTTAGTTAAGCCCTTCAAGTTTAAGTCTTCATGAAAAAAGAATTTAGCTCCCGACCTTACCAATTTTTGAGCAGTCTTATAGTGAAAATCTTGACGAGAACGAGCTATTTTTTGATGTTGTTTTGCTTCTTTTTTAGCTAATTTACGTCTCGACTTAGAACCTCGTTTCCGTTTATTTCGTTTTGTTGAGATACGGTCTAACTTGGCTTGGTTTTTACGAAGCGGTTTTAACGAGGGTAACTTCTCCCCAGACGACGTTGCCAAATAGACATCTTCATTCAGCACTGCATCCAACCCAATTGAATTATCCCAATTTGGGCTAATTTTGTCAGGTGTGAACTCGGGAACAGAAGAGTCTTCAAGCATTAATTGAATAAACCAACCATCAACCTTTCTGGTTACACTAGCTTGCTTGATGGTAAATCCATCGGGGATTGAGCGGTGCATCCGAACTTTTATGACCCCTAATTTCGGCAATCGAATATAAATCCAATTCTTGCGAACCAATTTAATCCAATCATTGTTAGCCGTAGAAAAAGTCATCGTTCGGTAATCTGCTTCAGTTTTAAATCGGGGTCTACCCGACTTTCCACCCTTACTATCACCTACGATAAACCGTTCAAATGCTTTATCTACTCGCTTAGATACATCTTGCAGGATAGTTGAGTCTACCTGTTTAAAATCCAAGAGTTCGCCACTATGAAAAACTTTTACCAAGTCTTTCTTAATGACGGGCAATTGTTGCTTTTGCGAGTAGTAGTTAGGCTTTTCCCTGGGTGCAGAGATACTGGCTATCAATGGACAAGCATTCACAGTAGTGCGATTCATCTCCCACCAATCAAAGCGATCACCTAACTGCCTGTTGTACCAATAACGGCAAATTCTCAACCAGTGGTTAAGAGATAGTTTCTGATTGGTGTCGGGATAAAATTGATACTGGTATGTTGTCTTCATCGCGCTACGACCTTTACGCATTTATTTAGTATAAACCTACCAAAAAATGCTATTCCGTGTCAAGCAATTAAAAAATTATATCGAACAACAAGATTGACCTATTGAATAAATATACTTGTTGTGCTTTGATGTCGTCATCCACCTGTTCATTCCTCAAAACTATACTTTTGAGGTCATAAACAGGTGGAATCAGGAGTCTCACGCGCCTTTCATCCCACACTAACCTTCGATCGGTATAGTGTGGGGTTTCCCGTCTGGCTAGCTAAATTGCTGGGCGTGACAGTCGCGATCGGGCTTTTGCTTGTTTACCTGCAATTTTACTGGGGCATCGACCTTGCATATCTCTGGCAAACTGTCAAGCAGTTGCCTGAAGCTTTCAATTTCTCGATCGGCGCCTAAACACACACTAACCAGCATTCTCAACAACCTCTCCCGGATAGATATTTTTGTACCGGAAACAAAGTATATTTAGCCGAGCGTCCCTAAAATACGGTAATCAGATTGACTTACTAGACATAACTCATTGGGGCTGTTAAACTACGGTAAGTCGATCGAGTAATGAGCTATTAACGTGGAAAACGCTAAAAAAGTCATTGAAGAGTACCAGCTTGCAGGACAACTGACCCAACATTTGCCAGAAGCTAAGGGCTTTAACGAAGTCTGGTTTAAAAAGATCAGAGGCGGCTTGCTTCTGGCAATTGGATATTTGCTATCACCGCTGTGTTGGTGGAACGACATATTTTTCAATCTGCCAATTGCCTACGCCTTTGGGTATATGTGTAGTTGGCTTTCCCGAGATTTACTGTTTCCTTGCACAATTGTCGGCTACTGGTTTTCCAATATTGCGGGAATTCTGTTGATGCAGCTAGGAACTTTAGATGTTTTTACAGACAAACCCAAGGAAAAAAACCTCAAAAAAGAGTTATTGACGGGTTTAGTTTCCTCAACCGTCTTCACTCTTGTCATTGTGGCATTGATTCATTTTAATGTTCTCGATACTCCCGATTTCTTTTCCCGCCAGCAGTCGGTTAACCTCAGCTCTGCTTTACCTGTGACGTTCGTCACTTCAAGGTAGAAAGCCGAATATAAACCCCATAAATGAATCCAGGCTTTTTCATCAGTTACACAGGTACATATAAGAAAATCAGGGAGCTTTTACACTACAATCTTTGTAGTTTGGTTAA
Source organism: Microcoleus sp. FACHB-61 (assembly GCA_014695295.1). Taxonomy (GTDB): domain Bacteria; phylum Cyanobacteriota; class Cyanobacteriia; order Cyanobacteriales; family Microcoleaceae; genus Microcoleus. The sequence goes on from JACJNY010000013.1 coordinate 50,944, forward strand.
TTTGCATTTACTTACTTTTACCAAGATTTTTGTAGCTTAAGACGCGGTAAATCTCAAGCGTTGAAAAGCCCAATTCCTGGCAACCCATATTGAAATGCAAGTGATATTTAGCCTGTGTAGCTGTGTTGTTGTAGCCGCCCAAGTTATCTATTTGTTGGTTGGCAGCGCTTATATACACAGTTTTTGGGCATAACCGTGAACTACTTATTACTATCGTTTCTCAGCTTTTTCGTGGGCATTATCGTTGGTTTGACCGGAGTTGGCGGAGCGTCGCTCATCACCCCAATGTTAATTTTTGTCTTCCAGGTTCCGGCATCAATTGCTATTAGTTCGGATGTCGTAGCTGCCACACTGATGAAAGTTGTTGGTGGCTTCAAACACTGGCAGCAAAAGACCCTCGACTTGCAAATAGTTAAGTGGCTGGCTTTGGGCAGCGTGCCCGGTTCTCTTACTGGCGTGTGGATTTTACACTGCATCAAATCCAGCGGAAGTCACGACTTAGACAGCATATTGCTGCGCTGTCTCGGAGTAGGGATCGCACTAATTGTCGCTTTATCGCTGACCAAATTAGTGGTAAAAACATTTTTCCCTAGTTTTAAATTGCCTTCGCCCGCTAAATGGGACTTAAATACTAATTATGGCCGTATTTGTACTGTGAGTGCGGCAGCAATTTTAGGCTGCATAGTGGGAATCACTAGCGTGTCTTCCGGTGCGATGTTTGCACTGTTGCTGATTGCTTTTTTCCGCCTGGATACTTCTAAATTGGTGGGTACAGATATTTCGCAGGCGGCAATTTTGTTGATGTTTACATCTCTGGGACACCTCAGCCTTGGAACGGTAGACTGGAGTTTAGTTTTGCCGATTTGGTTGGGCTCGGTGCCGGGAGTTTTAGTAGGCGCTAAATTCTGCCAAATTATGCCTCAACGCCCGCTAAAGTTTGTTATTTACGGAATGTTGGCGATGGCTAGTTGGAAGTTGTATCAAGTCTGAAAAGTAGGGGCGATCGCCCCGTGCCTACCCCAAATTGGCAAGGGGCAACCACGGGGCGATCGCCTAACCTACAATTTAATAATTGCTGACTAATGCTTCTAGTTCGCTGACAGTCGGCAATTCTAAATCTTTGAACAAGGCTGTACTGAGGTAGCGTTCGCCATAAGAAGGCTGCACAAAAACTATCAATTTTCCCGCATTTTCGGGACGCTTGCCGACTTGAATTGCGGCACACAAAGCGGCGCCGGCAGAAATTCCTGACAACAATCCTTCTTCTCTGGCAAGCCGACGGCTGTAAGCGATCGCATCTTCGTCGCTAACTGCGATCACCTCATCAATTAACTCTGGTTTCAACACTTCCGGGATGAATCCTGCACCAATCCCTTGAATTTTGTGAGCACCAGATTTGCCTCCAGAAAGCACGGGGCTGGTGGCGGGTTCAACTGCAATTACCCTAAAACTAGACTTTCGCGGTTTAATTACCTCAGCAACTCCCGTAATCGTACCGCCGGTGCCAACTCCAGCAACTAAAAAATCTACTTTACCCTCTGTATCTTCCCAAATTTCCTCGGCCGTTGTCTCCCGGTGAATTTTCGGATTAGCGGGGTTGCGAAACTGTTGCAGCATGAAAGCATCGGGGGTTTCTTCTACAATTTCTTCCGCACGGGCGATCGCGCTTAACATCCCTTCATGTCCCGGAGTTAATTCCAACCGAGCTCCGTAAGCTTTCAGCATCGATCGGCGTTCCGTGCTCATCGTATCCGGCATAGTTAAAATCAGACTGTAGCCTTTCGCCGCCGCGATCATGGCCAAAGCAATTCCAGTATTTCCTGAAGTCGGTTCAACTAAAATAGTTTTCCCCGGTTGAATTAACCCCGCTTCTTCTGCAGCCTGAATCATGCTCGCCGCAATCCGATCTTTCACCGAAGCAGCCGGATTCATCCCTTCCAATTTTGCCACAATTTGAGCAACTACTCCTTCGGCTTGGGGAATTTTATTGAGCTGAACTAATGGAGTTCTGCCAATTATTCCTGTAACATCCTTAGCAATTCTCATGGTTTAATCTCTCTCCATTTAAATGTAGTACATGGGATGTGCTTGTTTGCGAATATCCCGCTGTTCGCACAAATCTTGTAATGTGTATTTGCCCAAAACAGCCCAAGATGCCTGTTGAGCTTCCTGCCAGATTTCTAGCACCGCAGTTTTTTCTATTGTTGCAGATTCCGAAACTTTTTGGGTCTGGCCGCTGCCGTCGCCTTCGAGAGTCGAAAACACCTCTAGCAAAGTAATCTGCCAAGGATCTTTCGCCAGCAAATAACCGCCTTTAGCACCCCGCAAACTCTGGACAATACTTGCACGCCGCAGCACGGCAAGAATTTGGTCTAGATAGCGTTCCGGTATCTCTTGAGAAGCAGTAAGTTCGCTTACTGTTAGGGGCGAATCCTTCGGGTGGTGGCTCGCCAGTTCCAAGAGCGCTAATAGGGCATATTGTACTCTAGAAGATAGTTCCACATTCCCCACTGGCGATCGAGTTTAAATTGTACATTATATAATAGTACATAATTCCGGTAGACATACAGGTGTTAGTATATTTTTATTACAAAAACGGTTGGAGAAATCCCGTGAGCAACGTAAATGTAGGTTTAAGCTGTCGGCACTGTCGGTATTACGAGCAGCACGGGCACAGGGGCGGAAACTGCCTGATGCTCGGCGTGGCGGTACAGGGTGGGTGGAAAGCTTGTCCGTTTTTGGTTCTACCCTTTGCACCGTCTTGGCAACACCCCGAAGCGGGTAGATCCCGAAAGTCTCAAATGTTGCAGGAAGCGAGTATTTTACAAGCAATACCCCCGCCTTAAAGTAACTGCTAAGTAGGTAGTCGGATATATGCTGTCTCATCGTTAAGTTTATTCATACTCACCTACTTAAGGGCAGTCAACAGGTGCGAGATATCGCATCTGTTGACACCCAGAAGAAAGAAATCAACATAAAGAAAAAAGCAAGTGCGGTCGTCGCACTTGCTTTTGAACTTATTGACGAGTCGATGAGAAAATTTAATTAACGCAAATTCGATACAAATTATCTGTTGTCTAGAGAACTCGGAATTTGCTCGAATATCGCATAGTCAGCGAAGAATTTCTTTTGCACTGCATTCCTACCACCTAAATAGGCGACCGTAAACTATTAACAGTTAATAACCTTTTATATTTCGTAGTGCCACACCTCGGAAGGTTGCAGAATAATCCGGTGGAGCGGCAGACGATCGATCAAGCCTTGCTGCTCAAAATTACCGAGGGTGCGAGTGACAGTTACGCGACTTGTACCGAGGATGTCTGCAATGTCTTGATGCGTTAAAATCATATCGATCAGATGTCCTTGGTCTACCTCAGAACCAAACCTCTTAGCCAGCCAAGTTAATAGTTGATAGAGCATAAAATCCACTCTTTTGTAGCCTCGAATTACCATAAAGTCTTCAGCCTGCTGAATGTGATTGAGCAAAATATCTCTATTTAGCCAGCGCTCGCCCGATAGTAAAATTGCCTCGACTTTAGTGAGGCATTCAATTTGAAAAGGATCGCATTTTGATATCGCTTTGCCGATCGTATCACCAGGCCCCCACAATCCCAAGGTGATAATTGTGCCATCTTCAAGCCACGTTACAGTTCGGACTACTCCAGTTTCAATTCGCCACAGAGCATTGCTTCTGTTGGGCAAGTGCGAGCGGCGAGAAAATATATGTCGGCTCGTTTCATCAAAAGTTTTAGTGGAAAGAGAAGCAATAGTCATAGCGAGTTACTGAAGGAACCAAAGTTAATCTGTACAATGGCAGCAGGATAGTGTTGCTGGCAAAAATCTATATAAATTCAAGCTTTACTAGATTCCGGCACCGTCTAAAAAATCTGTAATAAATAAATCGGAATACAGGAATAATTGATGTTTTTCGGCTTCTGTTTGCTCGGATTCAGTTGCTTGTATCGGAGATAATTGAGATTTTAAAATACTAACCTGGTCTTCTAAATCCTTAATTCTATCGAACAAAGCTCGAATAGCTTGAGCTTCCAAATCTGGTATGCCTTGAGAATTTTGAGAATCTTCCACCTGCTTTTTCCGAGAGATGATGCGGCCGGGAATTCCCACAACTGTGCAATCGCTAGGGACATCCCGCAGCACTACCGAACCCGCACCAATCCGAACATTATTGCCAATTTGAATATTGCCTAAAACTTTAGCACCGGCTCCCACGACTACATTTTCTCCCAGCGTCGGATGCCGTTTTCCTATTTCTTTACCCGTGCCGCCAATGGTCGCTCCTTGATAAATTACAGCATAATCTCCAACGATCGCAGTTTCGCCAATTACCACCCCCATGCCGTGGTCGATAAACACGCCCCTACCAATTTTCGCTCCTGGGTGGATCTCAATACCTGTTAAAAAGCGACTCAGTTGGGAAATCAAGCGCGGTACAAACGGAAGGCCAGCGGAATAAAGCCAGTGTGCTGTGCGGTGCAAAAAAAGTGCTTGCAGTCCGGGATAGCAAAATAATACTTCCAGCCAGTTGCGCGCCGCAGGGTCACGTTCGTAAATAATTTGCAAGTCAGTGAACATATTTAGTCCCGCCGTGTTTGGGTTATACAGTATCGGCAGTGCCGACGGTTTAAGCTGCATAAAGCAGTATTGATTGTGGCATTCTTACTTATAATACTATAACTCGACCGAATTACAGTAGTTAATGGGTGAAAAATTTTTCCTTCCCCAGCCCCTTCTAAGCTGCCTCTGATATTTTCCGCGAAACAAACGGTACTGCTTGTCTGACTTCTTGCCGCAGCGGAATCTCGATCGAGAATTCCGTCCCCAATCCCGGTGTCGAATCGCAGCGCAGCGCACCCTTGTGCTTTTCTACGACAATTTTATAGCTGATGGACAGTCCCAATCCGGTCCCTTTTCCGACTGGTTTCGTCGTAAAGAAGGGGTCGAACAGCCGTTTTTTGACATTTTCTGCCATACCGGGGCCGTTGTCAGATATCCGCACAATTATTTTGTCAGGGATTGAATATTCTGTGGTTATGGCGATCGCGATCGGATTGGCTTTTGCGGCTTTGGGCCCGCGATCGAGGTTGTAACTCTCCAGGGCGTCGATGGCATTAGCCAGAATATTCATAAACACCTGATTTAATTGTCCGGCATAGCACTCTACTAAAGGTAAATTGCCGTAGTTTTTAACAATCTCGATCGGCGGGCGATCGGCTGTAGCTTTCAGGCGACTTTGGAGAATTAGCAGAGTGCTGTCAATGCCATCATGGATGTTGACAGGTTTCATTTCGCTTTCGTCTAAGCGAGAGAAATTCCGCAAAGATTGGACGATTTGAACAATGCGATCGGCTCCTATTTTCATCGAGGACAGCAGTTGCGGCAAATCTTCCATGAGAAAGTCAAACTCAATATTTCGTAAATGCTGCGAAATTTCCAAGGGAGGGTATAAATAGTGTTTTTGGTAGAGTTCTACCAACTCCAACAAATCCGTAGTATATTCGCGGGCGTGGTGGATATTGCCGTAAATAAAACTAATAGGATTGTTAACTTCGTGGGCGACACCAGCCACTAATAAACCCAAACTAGACATTTTTTCCTGCTGAATCAGTTGACTTTGAGTTTGCTGCAACTCTTGCAACGTTTGCTCTAGCTGTTGAGATTTAGCCGTGCGTTCTGCTGCTATTTTTTCAATTCGGTCGGTATAATTCAACAAGCTTATTAGATAAAGTGTCGCCGCCCCACTTAAGATTGTCCCAAATATTAAAACAGTCAAAGAACGCCAAAATCTTAGAGGATTAATGTATTCTGGCGTTAGCCGTAGTTGCAGCAACCACCTGCGATTTTCAATATTGATAATGCGGGTGCAACTGCTGCCGTCCGGGCAGTAAGCTCTTTCCCCAAGCTGGAGTTTATTTTTGATATTTTCGTCCGTAATTATCCTTTTTGTCTTCGCTTCGTAAAATGCCAGAAATCTTTCTGCTTCAGGAGCCATAGCATCTTGAAGATACACATTAACAAAGTTGAGTTGAGTTTTCTGTAAAGCCGACTTAACAATAGCATCAACGAGCAAAATTCCGAAAGCAAAACCTTTCAAACTTTCGGAATTTTTAGCAGGTAAATTTTGCGGCAAGGCTGCGGTATCGCCAGGATAACTTTGACTAAAAATTGGCAGGAAGACGAAGACGCTGGGGTGATTTTGTGAGGGCAGTTTTTGGCGCTCGGTCGCAATAATTTCTTGTCTTCTTGTGGCGTTTTCTAACGCTAGCCGATTGCCAGTTAAATCTAAGCTTAAAGCTATTTCCTCTGTCATAAATTGCGGAGAGCCTGAAAAACGGGGCAGCCAAGCGATCGCCTTCAGGCTCGGATGGCGGTAGAGGGCAGAACCAACAAATGTCTTCATTTCTGGTTTTTTAACGCCGTCAAATACGCTGTAAAATGCTCCCGCAGCCCGAATTATTTCTAAATTGCCGCTAACATCTCTCTGAATGTCTGTAGCTATTTTGTCGAGTCGGTCTTGCAGTTCGGCTTGCATGGATTTGTATTCCCAATTGTACGCGACTGAAGAAGCGATCGCAGACAGTCCAAATCCTGCACAAAGTGTTAATCCTGCCTGGATGTAACGGCGATAACGAAGTAAAGTGCTAGTTGCTAAATTCAAGAATTTGTTAGCAGTCATATTCTTCACCTATCTTGTTCCTAGTTCTCCTTCCCAGGCTCTGCCTGAAATTTCTCGTTTTTCTCGTTCCCAGGCAGCGCCTGGGAACGAATTTCAGCAGGCTCTGCCTCCGATTGAGACCCACGAGACAGCATTACCAGGCACGAGCCTGGTAACGATGTGGCAGCAGTGTTTTGTAGAAGCTCCCGGATAGTATTTTGAGTAAGATGCAGCCGCTGATTTTAAGCTGAATAAGCAGGAAAAGTCATCGCGTGTTTGGGCTTGACGTAAACTTGCTGATCTCGCGTTAACTGTAGAGAATCGAAGCGCTCGCGACTCACGTAAGCTGTTACTACCTGCTCGGATTCTAACACTAACTCGGTTTGTATTTCCCGCCCTAAATGAATGATGCGGCTGACTTTTGCTAATGAAAAACCCGACTCCGGCTTAGTTTTAATTTCCACGTCGTGGGGGCGCAAAAACACTAATTCTGAATGAGCGGCGCCATTATGGCGAGGCGTTGGGGCGTGGCTGGCGAACAAACCCGCAGCATTCGACAGCACATTGACAGGCCCAATAAAACTCATCACAAAAGCTGACGCCGGTTTGTCGTAAATTTCAGCCGGAGTGCCAACTTGTTCGACTCTACCTTTGTTCATCACCACAATTTCATCGGCTACTTCCATAGCTTCTTCTTGGTCGTGAGTCACAAAAACTGTGGTGATGTTAACTTCTTTGTGAAGGTTGTGCAGCCACGATCGCAATTCTTTGCGGACTTTAGCATCTAATGCTCCAAAAGGTTCGTCTAGCAGCAGCACTTTTGGTTGAACTGCTAGAGCTCTGGCCAAAGCAACCCGCTGCCGCTGGCCGCCGGAAAGTTGCGAAGGATAGCGATCGCCCAAACCTGTCAACTGCACTAAATCCAAAAGTTCATCAACCCGCCTGCTAATAGAGCCTTTAGGAACTTTGCGAATTTCCATCGCAAAAGCAATATTTTTTTTAATAGTCATGTGTTTGAACAAAGCGTAGTGCTGAAACACAAAACCGATATGCCGTTCCTGCACCGACTGATGAGTAGCATCTTCGCCGATCAGGTAAATGTGACCGCTATCCGGCGGTTCTAGCCCCGCGATCATCCTCAGCAGAGTCGATTTCCCGGAACCGGAAGGCCCCAACAGGGCGACTAAAGATCCCCTTTTAATTTGCAAATTCACGTTGTCAATTGCGTGGAAGGAGCCGAAGTGTTTGGATACGTTCTGAACTGTAATGCTCATAAGTTTATTTACCTATTTTAGGAGTTAAGGAAGGAAACTCCGCTTAGCTGACCGAGTTACAGTAGTATATCCTGAAAAAAATATTTTGCAACACCTGTAACTTTTTGTATTGTATTTCTAGCCCTCCTGATGGGGACTGCGCTTCAAAGTTGAGGCTGGCGGGCCCGAAGAGTTAACCCGCAAGCGTTTCCAGATGTGGGATTATCGGTGGCGTGCGATCGTCCCAGAGTAAGCGATGCTGAAATTATGCAGAAACCCGGTTTGATGGACGAAAATACTGCATCAAAACCTTTAAAACCTTTAATCCCCGTAAAAAACCCGGTTTCTTTGCTGTCGCTGTATATTTTACGGCTGCCGACAATTCCCCGACTCCCGGCGATATTGAAGATTTCAGGTAGGAATTGCTCAATCTGAGCTGCGATCGCACACAATTTAGATCCCCAAAAAACGAGCGGGAAGCCCCTGGCGCCCCTGGCTTCAGACATGGGCAGGAACGCGGCTGCGGCTTCAGTCGCCTTGAATTTCCAGAAATTTGAGTCATTTGTGTTGTAAAATCAACCCGATCACATTGTGAGATTTTCGCTTATCGTGGAACAAGTTCTGACGGTAGTTTGCAAGCTCCAACCGACACCTGAGCAAGCTTCTAAAATAGATGCTCTACTGAAGGCGTTTGCGGATGCTTGTAACTGGGCCAATCAAACGGTAAAAGCTGGAATAACCAGCAAAACCACGATTCAGAACTTGGTTTATCAACAGTTACGAAAACAGTTTGGATTAAGCGCCAATCAAGCGGTGAGAGTTTGTGCTCGTGTTGGTGCTAACCGCAAAACCGCAAAACTCAAGGGCAAGTCTGTCAAGACGTTTGCTGCTACCAGCGCCGACTACGACGCTCGAATCTTTGCTTTCAGAGAGAAGGATTGGAAAGTCAGCCTGACATTACTGGATGGACGCGAACATATTCAGTTGAACCCAGGTAACTACCAGAGAGGCAAGCTCAAGAGCAGAGTGCCGACTAGCGCTCAACTGTGCCAACACCGTGACGGGCAATACTACATCCACATTCAACTCAAAAATGAAGGGCCAGATCCTATCCCTTCCGAGCGAGTCATCGGAGTGGACTTTGGGCGACGGGATATTGCAGTAACTAGCATCGGGGATAAATGGGACGGCAAACAGATTCAAGACGTTAGAGATAAATTTGCCAAAGTTAGAACGTCGCTCCAAACAAAAGCCTCGAAAGGCACAAGGTCTACTCGCCGTAGGGCGAGACAGATTTTGCAACGGCTGTCGGGAAGGGAGAGACGCTATCAAACTTGGTTAAACCACAACATCAGTAAATTGATTGTTCTGTCTGCGCTTCAACACAATGCAATCATCGCGATTGAAGACTTGACAGCCATACGAGAGCGCACCAATGAAATGCCTAGAAACAAGACGGAACGCAGGCGATCTAATAGTTGGGCATTCTTCCAACTGCGAATGTTTCTGAGCTACAAATCTGTGAAGTATGGCGTGGAAGTGGCAGCAGTTAACCCAGCCTACACCAGCCAGACTTGCCACAATTGCTTGCACATCCACCCCGTAAAAGGAAAGTCTTATCGAAGCGGTAAAGCTTTCAAGTGTGGTCATTGTGGTAATCATTGTGATGCCGATGAGAATGGTTCAAAAATGATTTCAATCGTAGGAGCGGTATTTGTAAACCCGCTCAGAGGTTCGGTGTTGTCTTGCGATATTGCAGACCACATTAGGGCTACTGAAAGCCCCCGGTTTCTAGCCGTGGGGTAGTTTACAATAGTTAATTCAGAAGCCCGCCAGCTTCAGCTTTGAGAAACTGACAGAATAGTAAATTCTAACCAGAACACCACTATGGGAAAACCAACAGGCTTTATCGAATTCTTGCGCGAATTGCCCTCCGAACTCTCACCAGTCGAGAGAGTCCACAACTGGGACGAATTTCACCTGCCAATGGATGAGGACAAACTCCGCACCCAAGGGGCGCGCTGCATGGACTGCGGCATTCCGTTTTGTCACACGGGCACAATTATCAGCGGCATGGCAAGCGGCTGCCCGATTAACAACCTCATCCCCGAATGGAACGACCTAGTATATCGCGGACTGTGGAAAGAAGCCCTAGACAGACTCCACAAAACTAACAACTTCCCGGAATTCACCGGCCGCGTCTGTCCCGCACCCTGCGAAGGCGCTTGCGTGCTCGGCATCAACAACCCGCCGGTCACGATTAAAAACATCGAAGCCGCAATTATCGACAAAGGCTGGGATGAAGGCTGGGTTACCGCCGAACCGCCAGCCAAACGCACCGGCAAAAAAATCGCCGTCATCGGTTCCGGGCCCGCAGGTTTGTCCGCCGCCGCGCAACTCAACAAAGCCGGTCATTTGGTAACTGTATACGAAAGAGCCGATCGACCAGGCGGCCTGCTAATGTATGGCATCCCCAACATGAAGCTAGACAAAGAACAAGTCGTAATGCGCCGCCTCAAAGTCCTCGAAGACGAAGGCGTGACATTCGTCTGCAACACCGAAGTCGGCAAAGACTTGCCAGCGGAACAACTGCTAAAAGAATACGACTCAGTTGTGCTCTGTACCGGCGCCACCAAACCCCGCGACTTAGGCATCCCCGGCCGGGAATTAAAAGGCATCCACTTCGCAATGGACTTCCTGACAGCCAACACCAAAGCAGTTTTAGACAAGAGTACCAACGATAACTTCATCTCCGCCGAAGGCAAAGATATCGTGATCATCGGCGGTGGCGACACCGGCACCGACTGCGTGGGCACCTCCATCCGCCACGGCTGCAAAAGCCTGGTACAGCTTGAAATCCTGCCCAAACCGCCTTCAGAACGCGCGGCCAACAATCCCTGGCCCGAATGGCCGAAAGTCTACCGCCTCGACTACGGCCAAGAAGAAGCAGCAGCCAAATTCGGTGACGACCCCCGCGGCTATCTCACCACGGCGACAAAGTTCGAGGGCGACGAAAACGGCAATGTCAAAGCTGTGCACACCGTTGAGGTGGAGTGGGGGAAAAACGAGAAAGGGCAGTTCATTCCGAACCACATCCCGGGCACTGAAAAAGTGTTGCCCGCACAGCTTGTCTTGCTAGCGATGGGCTTCCTCGGCCCCGAACAGCCCTTGCTGGATGCGCTGGGATTGGAACGGGACGCCCGCAGCAACGTGAAAGCCGAGCACGAAAAATATACAACCAGCATTCCGGGAGTTTTCGCGGCTGGTGACTGTCGCCGGGGACAAAGTTTGGTGGTTTGGGCGATTAATGAAGGGCGGGGCGTGGCCCGGGAGTGCGACCTTTATTTGATGGGGAGCACTGATTTGCCTTAGTTGGTAGGATTTACAGTAGGGACACGGCGCCGTGCCCAAGGCGTGTCAACTTAAGCTTTTCGTCCGCTAGTCCTACCGCCTACCCGGCAGTCCGCCAGGGAATGAATTCCCTGTCTCATAGCGAAAGTCCTCTGAAGAGGACTAATCAGTTTACAAGTCTTTTTCTCAGTCCTCTTAAGAGGACTTTCGCTTTGAGGCAGGGGTTTCAACCCCTGCCGGAGTGCGGGTTTAACGCCCTTGTTGACAGCATCAAGGACACGGCAGTGCCGTTTCCCTACCGTTGACAGGATCAAGGACACGGCAGTGCCGTTTCCCTACCGTTGACAGGATAAAGGATACGGCAGTGCCGTTTCCCTACCCCAAAATAATCCTAGGGGCGGTGCCCCCGTGCCCGCCCTCTCCTGTTCCCGATCGCATTTCTCCACCACCAATCAACCAAAATTCAACGGATCGACATCAATAGTTAAACTAACAGAACGCGGCGTGCGATCGCGCAATCCGATCAAATCCGACAAATCCACCGACTCATCCAAAGGCAACTTCAGCAAAATCTGCCATCGATACCGATTTGCAACCCGCATAATCGCCGCAGGTGCAGGCCCCAACAACTCACAGCCCGGTACAGACAATCGCTCCATATACTCCTGACAAACAGACGCTAATTGTACCGCAGTCACCGCCACTTCCGCCGCATCTACACTGCTCAATCGCAACAAAATCAGCCGCCCCGAAGGTGGATAATTTAGCGCCGCTCTTTCTGCTAATTCTGTTTCCACAAAACTTGCATATTCGTGCCGCCTAACTGCTTGAATAACCCGGTGTTCTGGAGTGTAAGTTTGAATAATTACCCGCCCCGGATCGTCGCCTCTGCCCGCACGGCCCGCGACTTGAGTTAATGTTTGAAAAGCTCGTTCGCTTGCCCGATAATCCGATAAGTTCAGCAACCCGTCAGCAGACACAACTCCCACCAATGTGACTTGAGCTAAATCTAACCCTTTCGTCAGCATTTGCGTACCCAACAAAATGTCAGCTTCCCCATTAGCAAATTGCGTTAACAATCTGCGGTGGTCGCCCTTATTTCTAGTCGTATCGCTGTCAAACCGAATTGCCCGCAATTCTGGAAACAATCTCGTTAATTCCTGTTCGACTCGCTGAGTGCCGCTGCCAAAGTTTTTGAAGTAAGGAGAACTGCATTCCGGGCAGTTTTGGGGGTGTCGTTCCGTGTGGTTGCAGTAGTGACAGCGCAATATTTCTGCTGTTCCTTCGCCGACGTGGTGATAAGACAGGGAAACATCGCAATTCGGGCATTCCATCACATAGCCGCAACTCCGACAAGAGACAAAGGTACTGTGTCCTCTTCTGTGAATAAACAGGATACCTTGCTGTTGTCTTGCTCGCAATTGTTCCAGCGCATTTTGCAGGGAAGCACTGAAAATTGAGCGGTTTCCTTGCCGCAATTCTTGCCGCATATCGACTATTTCCACAGGTGGCATCGGGCGGGAATAAATGCGATCTGGCAAGGATAAATAATGGATATTTGGTAATGAGCAATAATCTCGGCGCGTCCCCACCAAAGTCTCTAAAGCTGGCGTTGCGGAACCTAAAATTAAGGGACAATTTTCTAATTCGGCGCGCCATTTGGCAACGGTGCGGGCGTGGTAGCAGGGGGCTGGTTGGTCTTGTTTGAAGCTGCTGTCGTGTTCTTCATCGAGGATAATTAAGCCGAGGTGAGGTAAAGGCGCAAAAATGGCCGATCGCGTGCCGATGACAATTTGCCGGGTTCCAGTCAGCATCTGACGCCATGTATCGTAACGTTCGCCGTCGGATAGGGCGCTGTGGTACACGCAAATTTGCTCGCCAAAACGGGCGCGGAATCGATCCGTAAGTTGCGGTGTGAGGCCGATTTCGGGAACGAGTACGAGGGCGGATTTGCCGCTGGCTAAGATTGGGGCGATCGCCTGCAAATACACTTCGGTTTTCCCGGAACCTGTAACGCCGTGCAGCAGCACTTGACGAAATCCCGAAAAAGAGTTAATAAACGCTAAAGCTTCAGCTTGAAAATGAGTTAAAGTTTTCGGTGCATCGGGCAGTTGAGCAATTCCGCGATCGCCCCTGAGCACTTCCCTTTGATCGATAACAACACAGCCTTTTTCTTCTATTTTTTTGACAACCGAAGAACTTGCGCTGCAAATCCTCAGTAAATCATTCAGCCACATTTCACCGCCACCCCGCCGCAAAACTTCCAATACTTCTTGTTGCCGCTTGGTTAAATCTGTGACAAATGCACTAGCAATTAATGTCACTGCAGGTTTAAGTTGTGGTTTGGGAGGATGGGGAGGTTCTAAATAACTTTCTACCCAACCCCGTTTCAATAAATCTCGCAATCCCCGATAACTTCCCTTGACTTGCCCCTGGAGATATTTCCAAGTGTAATCGCCGTTTTTTTGAGCTTGCAGCAATTGCAAAATTTGATTGGCTGCGGGATTGAGAAATGTTTCGGCATTCGGAGAAATAGCGTCCTTAATTAAGCGAATTCGGCGCACGGAACGGCTTAACAAACCGGGCGGCAGCGAGGCTCTAATTACTTGAATTAAAGGTGTGCAATAATAGGTGGCAGTGCGATCGAGCAATTCCCAGTAAGTAGGCGGGAAAAAGCCAGTACTGACAACATCTTCGACATCTTTAACCCGGGCTGGATCTAAGTCGGGCGGCAGTTGAGAAATGAACCGAATCGCGATCGCCCCTACCTGTTGACTGCCAAAGGGTACACTCAAAATATCCCCAGGTTGCACGGTAAGTTCCGCAGGTAAACGATAGGTAAATAACTTGTTTTCCTCCCCAGGGGAGTCCCCCGCAACCCTGAAAGGAGAGTCCACCAATACCTCGATCCACTCTGCCCGCACGGTGGGGCGCTGTGGCGGTTCGCTGCTGCCGTAGGATGCCCCGGCCTCTGCCGCTATAGGGGTTGACAAACCAAAAGTGACAGTAGACATAGGGTTGCACATCAAACTAGGAGGAGCCGCGGTCAAAGGGAGTTTTCATTATCCCTCAGTTTAGCTCGATCGATCGATCTTAGCTGCGGGATTTGGCGATCGGAATCTCGATCGCCAATTCAGTCCCTTCTCCAATTGCGGATATGCACTCCAACCTCCCGCCGTGTTTGTCCACAACAATTTGATAGCTAATTGAGAGTCCCAAACCCGTCCCGTTACCGACTGGTTTGGTGGTGAAAAACGGATTAAAAATTTTCGCTTTTACAGATTCATTCATTCCCAGACCATTATCTTTGATGCTAATTCTTGCCCAATTTTCGGAAATAATAGAAGTAGTAATTACAATCTGGCTGGGGTTGGTTTCTATCTCGTTTATGGAACGCTTTTGCTCTCGCTCTCGCAGCGCATCAACAGCATTATTAATGATGTTCATAAATGCCTGATTTAATTGCCCCGCATAACATTCAACTTTCGGCAAATTTCCATAATCTTTAATAATATTTATTGCCGGATGACCGGGTTTTTCTTTAGTTAAATGCTGCACAATTAACAAGGTGCTGTCAATTCCTTCGTGAATGTTAACCGGTTTCTTTTCTGCTTCATCTACCCGCGCAAAGTTGCGTAAAGTCAGCACAATTTCGCGGATGCGCTCGGAGCCAACTTTCATTGACGAAAGAGTTTTCAACAAATCTTCGCGCAGAAAGTCGAGGTCAATTCTTTCAAGAAAAGCTTCAATCTCTGGATCTGTTTCGGGATAACGATCCTGGTACATTGCGAGCAATTTTAAAATGTCGCCAGCGTAGCCATTGACATAGGTAATATTGCCGTAGATGAAGTTGACGGGATTGTTGATTTCGTGGGCGATACCAGCTACCAAAATTCCCAAAGCCGACATTTTTTCGGCTTCGATCAATTTGATCTGCATTGTTTGCTGGTTTAAGAGAGCTTTTTCTAGTGTAGACATTCTTGCTTTTAAAATTTTTTCTGAATTTGTAAATTCCTCAGTGACTGTTTTTAGCAAAGATTCTTTTTTTTGATTAAGGGCTTCTAATTGGCTGCGTTCGGTTCCTGAAGTTTCGAGTTTTTCCCGCAGGATTCGATTTTCATCTTCCAGCTCTTTGATTCGGTTTTCCCAGTCTGTTGGTTCCATCGGCTATTATTTTGAACCTAAAAATAGTGTCATAACATTTTTATTAAGAAATTTAGTTGCACCCTTTACCTACTTAGAATGTGGTAGCACATAGCCTCGGCAATTTTCTCCTAAAAATTCAACACTTCTTTTTTTTGGGTCGATCTAAAAATCTTATCTAACATACATTCAAAATGTCAAGATATTAATAACAAATCTGGTTAAAACCGATCGCAACTTTTATTTCCCGCACTCGCATTTGCAGGGTTTTCATCCGATTATTGATAAATAAGCAGGGCGATCGCCAATTTATAAAGGCGGGCCCAGCGCGAAAAATTGCCCGATTCAGACAACATTTGTACAAAATCCGCCGGCAATGCAAAGCGAAAATATTAAATGTGACTGCGATCGAGTGGGGGCGACGGGAAAAGAGCGATCGACTGGGCGCGCGATCGCCCACAAGCAATCTCAAGTACCGAGGCAATAGCGAACTCCCAGAACGCAATCACACTATACCATTGCTGAGAAATCTCACTCCCATGTGTCGATCGTACTTACATACCCGCACCATTTTGTGCTAATAACTACTACTTGTGACAACATCGACACAGCAGTTTATATTTGGAGAGTAATTGATGTCAGGTAGCGAAGTTCGTGCAGACTTTTGGATGAGCGAGTACATTACCCCTTGGGATATTTACGTTCACGGCATCATCGGCGTGCTCGCTTACAAGAAAACAGCCTATCAAGAAATGTACGTAGTTCAGACCGGTACCTACGGCAAAGGCTTAGTTCTCGACGGCAAATGGCAATCTTGTACAGGCGACGAGTTTCTGTACCACGAACCCCTGGTGCACCCAGCCATGATTTGTCACGGTTCCCCCAAAAAAGTGCTAGTTCTCGGCGGCGGAGAAGGAGCTACAATTAGAGAAGTGCTGCGCTGGAAAACAGTTGAAAAAGTCGTGATGATCGATATTGACGGCGAAGTAGTAGAAGCTTGCCGCGAACACCTCCCAGAAATGCACCAAAACGCCTTTGACGACCCCCGCTGCGAAGTAGTAATCGGCGATGCTTTGGACTATTTAGACAAAACAGACAAAGATTGGGATATTGTCATTTCTGACTTGTCCGATCCCATTGAAGAAGGCCCATCTTTCCAGTTGTTTACCAAGGAGTATTTTGAGAAAGTTCGCAGCGTAATGTCGCCTAACGGATATTTCGTAGTGCAAGCGGGCCCAGTTTCTCCGGCAGAAATGAAAATGCACGCTCGCATTGTCAATACCCTGAAATCGGTTTTCCCCAACGTTCAATCCTGCACCAGCTTTATTTCTACTTACGGAGCTCCTTGGGGTTTTGCGGTAGCTTCAACTCAAGAAATAAATACGCGGCCAGAACCCGAAGTTACTGACAAATTACTCGCCGAGAAAACAACTGGCGGGTTGCGGATGTTCGATGGGGTTACACTGTTGGGGTTGATGCAAGTTCCCGGTCACTTGCGGCAGGTAATCGCCGCTGAAACCGAAGTTTACACTATGGCAGCACCGCCTAAATTTTTCGGGAAAGGCTCTGTCAGTCAGTGAAGTTAAATTGAAAGAGAAAACTCGTTTGGAGTAACTGAGATGGGCAATTTAATCCGCATAGCCGCTGCAATTTTTGTTCCCCCTCTGGGCGTATTTTTGACTGTAGGCCTCGGGACTGATTTTTGGATCAACCTGGTTCTAACCTGTTTTTTCTGGTTTCCGGGTATGATCCACGCCATTTGGATAATTGCCAAGCACGATCGGGCTTAACTTGAAGGCAAATCCAGTTTTTGGATAATAAACAGGCCAAAGAAAATTTTTTTTCTTTGGCCTGTTTTCACTAATTAATCGGTATTAAATCTGCGTTCATCCGCGTTCATCTGCGGTTAAAAATAAAAAAATCTAATTCTTATCAGAATTAGATTGCACCTCAATTTCTTCACAAACCAATTCAGCAATTTTTTTCGCCGCCCCCGATTCTCCTCGAACCGCACGCAAACGATCGCCCATTTGTGCTAATTTATCAGGATGGCTCAAATAGTCGATCGCTAATTGGGCCACAGCATCGGGTTCCAGCTTCCCAATTAACTCCGGCACAATCTCCTCCTGTGCCCAAATATTCGGCCAAGCATAAAGCTTTCCCTTTCCCAATTGCAAGATTAGCCAATTAATCGCCGTAGCAAAAACTGAACCGACTAACGGCAAATTTGCCAGCAATCCAGGCAATCCGTCCCAAGCTTTCATGGCATCCAATTGCTGCGTCGGAATCAAAACAATCATCGGTACAGCTAACGAACCCAATTCGGCAGTATTGGCTCCCACAGTAGTTAAACACAGGCTGCTTTCTGATAGCAAATCGTAGGCGGGCGTCTGCGTCCAAAGTTCTATTTTTAAGCCATTTGCTGTCTGCAAAAACGGGGGTTCTGTTAAATGAAGTTCGGCGCTGGCGTTCTCAAATAAATGCAGGCAAGGATTTTGTTTGGGGTCGGCAAAACCTGCTAGAGTTTGCACATCTAAGGTAGGAGCAACGGGAATTACAAAGCGAGTTTCAGGGCGGAGGCGATGGATGGATTGGGCGATCGACAAACATAACGGTACACCTAAAGCTAATTTTGCCGCTTTAGAACCGGGCAACAATCCAATTAATTCTATTTTCCGTAGGGGCGGTGCCCCCGTGCCAGCCCTGCCCAATTTTCCGTTTCCTACCTCCGCAATTAAATCTCCGACAACTGTAAATTTCTTAGCATATTTTTCGGGAACTTTAGCAAAAACTTCTGGTTTCATCGCCGCAAATTTATCAATCCAGCG
This sequence comes from Microcoleus sp. FACHB-61, assembly GCA_014695295.1. Lineage (GTDB taxonomy): Bacteria > Cyanobacteriota > Cyanobacteriia > Cyanobacteriales > Microcoleaceae > Microcoleus. The sequence continues at coordinate 69,192 of JACJNY010000013.1, forward strand.
ATACCACCGCGCGTCCCATTCAGCATAAATAACAGTGCGATATTTTAGCCTTTTGCCAATCACAACCGTAAAAAATTGATCGCCGCCTAAAAACAAAACAACTCCTGTTTCATACCAATCCCAATTTTCAGCAGTTTTGCCCGATAATAAAAATGGAAAAAAATGCTCCGGCGCCTGCACTCTGTCCACTTCTGGGTAGGAACGGGCGATTTGTGCTTCTTTCCCCGTGGCGTGGGGACAGGGGGACAGCACCACAGAGATGCGCGCTTGAGTACCCGCGTTCCCCAATTGCTCGCGCAAAGCTTGCACGGCGGGACGCACCCAAGTTGCTAATTCTCCGGGGCCGTTGGAGAGGATTAAAATATCTACTGCCATAGGATTTAATATTTGAGAGGATGCAAGGGAGATTTTATGACAGATTTAATTAATGCCGTCAAGACGGGTGATGTTGCGGCTGTAGAAAGTGCGATCGAACAGCGTGCAGATATCAATGCTAAAGATGAGGAAGGCGCGACTGCTTTGACGACGGCGGCTGAGGCTGGCAATTCGGCGATCGTCAAAAAATTGCTGGCTGCAGGTGCGGATGTCAACAGTCACGACAATGACGGGTGGACGCCGTTAATGAGTGCCGCTGCTGCCGGACATACGGAGATTGTACAGCTTTTGCTGGAGGCGGGAGCGGATGTGAATGCTAAAACTAATTTTGGTTTGACGGCTTTGATGAGTGCAGCAGGTAGCGGGCGCACTCAAGTTGTGGAATTTTTAATCGATAAAGGAGCTGATATCAAAGCTAAGGATAATAATACTTGGACTGCGTTAATTTGGGCGTCTTCGGAGGGCCACAAAGATGCGGTTGAGGTTTTGAAGCTAGCGCGCGATCGGCATTAAAGACTTAGAAACCGGGTTTATTCGAGAAACCCGGTTTCTGGAGGGTACAATTAATTATCCCACCGAAAGCAGCAATCAGGCAAATCCCGAATAGCTGCGAGATTTTTATCCAAGTAAAAGTGTCATAGTCAGCCAAGACGATTCGGGTAATAGATTCAACTTGAGATTTCCGCCACCTTCAATAACCGCGATCGTGTCAAAGCTACTAATTTCGGTAACTCCATTTTTACCAACGGGATAGCCGTTCGTTTGGATAGCTAAATCTCGATTATTGTTGGTGGGAACCAGAATGTAGTAATCTAAGGAAGGCGCTTTGAGCTCGATTCTATCCTGACCTTGCGTAAAGTTGCGAATAGTAGCAAAACCCTGCCCAATGTAGAAAGTTTTAACTCCACTAAGAAACCCTTTACTGCTTATTAAAGTTTCCCCGAACACGAATGTATCGCGACCGGTACCGCCAATCAGAGTATCGAATTCGTTGCTGCCGTCACTTTCAGTCAGTGGGGTGGTGTAGGAGCCTACTTCAACTCCAATTAATTCGACATTCCCTACCCCTACACCAGTGAGGATATCATTGCCGGGGCTTCCGACAAAGGTAGCGGAGCGCCCCTGGTCAAATTGCCCAAATTTGAAATAATGTTCTCGACCAGTTTTCAAGGCTCCTGAGTTGACGAACGGCGCGATGTCGGGGTTGTCCCTTAAGTATTTCGGTTCCCTAAAAGAAGTCGCAAATCTGCCCTCTTTATTTCCGAATTTGATGAAGTGCTGGTAGCCATTTTTGAAAGTTCCGTTCTGAACAAGTGGTAGCAGTTCTCGGTTATTTGCTAAATAAAAATCTTCGTTGTACTCAGGCGATACGCGGGTGCGACCCTGTTCGTAGCCCAACTGAATAAAGTGATCGAGGCCTGACGCAAAAGGCGCGTTTGGATTGTTTGGGCTGCGAACCAAGGGAGCAATATCTGGATTTTGAGCTAGATAGGTTTCTTCGTCAAAGTAACGCGATACTTTGGTCAGGCCGCCGGCTTGACCGAACTTTTCAAAGTGTTCTTTCCCCGATTTTATAATTCCTGCATCAATAGCCGGTTTCACCCAAGGATATTGCGCCAGGTAGTATGGTTCGTCAAAAATGTCATAATTAGTCATAATTTTGGCTCCAAGCTTAGTCTGCTTACTTGTCGATTAAACTTGATCCACTATTACTAACTCTACTAACTAAGTATGTCAAGTTAATTATTGTTAAGCCTGTTTTATTATTTTTTTTATGGCAAACACAACCGTGCGATCGCCATTTTTGCGAATGTGCGATCGCACTCCCCAGCAGACAAAGGTGAACCGATACCAGCGTCAAGATTTCTATCCAAGGAAAGATGTAAAATTACCTGATTTGGGTAATAAATTTAAACTGAGATTTCCGCCACCTTCAATAACAGCGATCGTGTCAAAGCGGCTGGTTTCGACCACTCCATTTTTAACAACAGACAAGCCATTCGCTTGGATAGCTAAATCTCGATTATTGTTAATGGGAAACACCAAGAATTGCTCTCAGAAAGTCTCTGCAAGCTGGATGCTATCCTGACCTTGGGTAAAGTTCAGTATGGTGCATTATTAACGCAGCTACCATGTTAACCGAGAAACAATTAAGCGAGGTTCCGGTTTTCAAATAAGACGTAGAAAGTGCCGTCCCCCTTTGGCTGAATTGTAGACCCAACTAAATTTTTTCCCCCCTCAATAGTAGCAAGTCTGTAAATTTTATAGATTACGATTGAGAGATCGTTCCCCTCCTCAATTGTTCTGTAGCTAGCGGGATCGCCTGCCAACTGGATCTTGTCCTTTTCTTTATCAAAGTTCCGAATTATAGCTGTATCGCCCAAACCCTCATAGAGCATACGGGGTGTGGGGTTACTGGAGGTAGCAGGAACTCCCAGTACGAATGTATCTCTCCCAGGGGCGCCGATGAGGACATCAGATTCCTCATTTCCAAAGCTTTCATACTGCCGATTGCCTTGGGGATCGATACCTACTTCCACTCCAATCAGTTCGGTATTCCCCACACCAACGCCAGTGAGGATGTCATTGCCGGAAGTTCCGACAAAAGTAGCGGATCGGTTTGGCTCGTTTTTCCCGAAATTGAAGTAGTGTTCCCGACCAGTTTTCAAGGCTCCAGAGTTGACAAATGGCACAATGTCGGGGTTTTGTTTTAAGTATTCCGGTTCAAAAAATGAAGTCCCGAAACGACCTTCTTTGGCCCCGAATTGAGTGAAATGCTGGTATCCTGATTTGAAAGCTGCATTGGGCCCTATTAACGATCGCAACTCTGAGTTATTTGCCAAATAAAACTCTTCGTTGTACTCAGGCGATACGCGGGTGCGGCCTTCTTCGTAGCCAAACTGAATAAATTGGTCTAAACCAGACGCAAAAGGCGCGTTTGGATTGTTTCGGCTGCGAACCAAGGGAGCAATATCTGGATTTTGAGCTAGATAGGTTTCTTCGTCAAAGTAACGCGATACTTTGGTCAGACCGCCGGCTTGACCGAACTTTTCAAAGTGTTCTCTGCCGGATTTTATAATTCCTGCATCAATAGCCGGTTTCACCCAAGGATATTGCGCCAGGTAGTATAGCTCGTCAAAAATTGCGTAGTTAGTCATGTTTTTCTACTACGGTGTTAATGATTTTGATATTTAGAAACCCGGTTTCGGGATCGTACAATTAATTAATAAAGTTGCCAACTTTTTGTCATGGTATTGTTCGATACTGGCACGATGAACACGGTTCTCGGTATTTGACAGCCGAAGCAAAAGCTGAGCCAGCAGAAGAACAACTCGATCGCTATCGACAGCAATTTGGCAACTGGTATAATCAGAGTTCAGTAGGGTGCGTTATTAACGCACCTACCATGTTAACCGAGAAAGAGAGAACCAAGGTTCCGGTTATTTAAGAAATAGGTAGAAAGTGCCGTCCCCCTTTGGCTGAATTGTAGACCAAGATAAACTTTCTCCCTCAATAATACCAATTGTTTCATATCTTGGGCTGAGGATTATGAGCTCGTTAACATCCCCCATTGTTGTGTAGATATCGGGACCTCCTGCCAACTGGATCTTGTCATTGTCTTGATCAAAGTTCCGAATTCTAACTATACCGGGGGGAGTCGCATAGAGTGTACGGGATGTGGGATTACCGGAGGTAGCAGGAACTCCGAGTACGAATGTATCTCTCCCAGGGCCGCCGATCAGGACATCAGATTCATCAAATCCAAAGCTTTCATACTGCCGATTGCCTTGGGGATCGATACCTACTTCAACTCCAATTAATTCGGCATTCCCTACCCCTACACCAGTGAGGATATCATCGCCGCGGCTTCCGACAAAAGTAGCGGAGCGACTCTGCTCAAATTGCCCAAATTTGAAATAATGTTCTCGACCGGTTCTCAAGGCTCCAGAGTTGACAAACGGCACAATGTCGGGGTTTTCTTTTAAGTATTCCGGTTCAAAAAATGAAGTCCCAAAACGACCGTCTTTGATTCCGAATTGAATGAAATGCTGGTAGCCTGATTTGAAAGTTCCGTTCTGAACGAACGATCGCAACTCTGAGTTATTTCCCAAATAAAACTCTTCGTTGTATTCAGGTGACACGCGGGTGCGACCCTGTTCGTAGCCCAACTGAATAAAGTGATCGAGGCCTGACGCAAAAGGCGCGTTTGGATTGTTTGGGCTGCGAACCAAGGGAGCAATATCTGGATTTTGAGCTAGATAGGTTTCTTCGTCAAAGTAACGCGATACTTTGGTCAGGCCGCCGGCTTGACCGAACTTTTCAAAGTGTTCTTTCCCCGATTTTATAATTCCTGCATCAATAGCCGGTTTCACCCAAGGATATTGCGCCAGGTAGTATGGTTCGTCAAAAATGTCATAATTAGTCATAATTTTGGCTCCAAGCTTAGTCTGCTTACTTGTCGATTAAACTTGATCCACTATTACTAACTCTACTAACTAAGTATGTCAAGTTAATTATTGTTAAGCCTGTTTTATTATTTTTTTTATGGCAAACACAACCGTGCGATCGCCATTTTTGCGAATGTGCGATCGCACTCCCCAGCAGCAATCAGGCACATCCCGAATAACTGCGAGAATTCTATCCAATTAAAAGTGTCGCAAAAGGCGATTCTGGTAATAGATTCAACTTGAGATTTCCGCCACCTTCAATAACCGCGATCGTGTCAAAGCGACTAACTTGGGTAACTCCATTTTGAAAATCGGTGGGAAAGCCGTTCGTTTGGATAGCTAAATCTCGATTATTGTTAATGGGAACAATCAAGAATTGATCTAAATCATACCCTGCTAGCTGGATGCTGTCCAGACCTTGGATAAAGTTCCGAATAGTAGCAAAACCCGACCCGATGTAGAACTGTGAGACTCCGGCTGGGTTCCCCTTACTGCCTACTAAAGCTGCACCAAGTACAAATGTATCGCGGCCGCTACCGCCAATGAGAGTATCGAATTCATTGCTGCCATCACTTTCATAATTTCGGCCGGAGCCAAAGCCATTACCTGTACCTAAACCTACTTCAACTCCAATTAATTCAACTTTCCCCACCCCCGAACCAGTCAGGATGTCATTGCCGGAAGTTCCGACAAAAGTAGCAGATCGGTTTGGCTCGTTTTTGCCGAAATTGAAGTAGTGTTCCCGACCAGTTTTCAAGGCTCCCGATTCGACAAACGGCACGATGTCGAGGTTTTTTTGTAAGTATTCCGGTTCCAAAAATGAAGTCCCAAACTGACCGTCTTTGATGCCGAATTCAATGAAATGCTGGTAGCCATTTTTAAAAGTTCCATTTTGAATAAACGGCTGCAACTGTCGGTTATTTGCTACATAAAACGCTTCGTCATACTCAGCCGATACGCGAGTGCGACCTTCTTCGTAACCATATTGGATAAAGTGGTCTAGCCCGGTCGCAAAGGGTGCATTTTGGTTGTTGGGAGTGCGGACTAAGGCAGCGATGTCTGGGTTGCCAGCAAGGTAAGTAGCTTCGTCAAAATACCGCGATACTTTAGTTAAGCCGGCGGCTTGACCGAATTTTTCAAAGTGTTCTATTCCAGATTTGATAACTCCTGCATCAATGGCTGGCTTGACCCAAGGATATTGAGCAAGGTAGTATTTTTCGTCAAAAATTGCGTAACTAGCCATGTTTTCCTACTGCGGCTTTAATGAGCTGTTTATGCAATTTATCAATAATCCAGAACAGAGACAATTACCTGATCGGGTGATTTTACTCAACAGTCAAATCTCACTTAAGCTCTATGCTTTATCGCCCAGACAAGTGAGACCGACTGGAGGATTAAAGGGATTTATCATCCCAATCAATTGCAGATTTAGATTGGCTACGCTATGAATTATGGCAATTGTATCTGCCGATTGTTGAATTAATAAGTCTCCCGATGATGGACTAAGGCAAACCCTGAATAGCTGCGAAATTTATAGCCAAGCCAAATACAGCGCTAATAACACTAGATCCCACCATAGGCTACTGGTAGATTCAAACTGAGATTTCCGCCACCTTCAATAACAGCGATAGTGTCACCGGGAGTGGTTTCGGTAACTCCATTGTTAACGACGAATAAGCCCCTTTTTTGAATAGCTAAATCTCGATTATTGTTGATGGGAAATACCAATAATTGATTTGAGAAAACCCCTATATCGAGCGTATCCTGATCTTGCGTAAAGTTCCGAATTGTAGCAAAACCCGGCCCGATGTAGGACAGGTCAGTGTAAACCGCCGATCTACCACCCGCTAGAGTGCGAGTTCTACGGGTCAACACGAATATATCGCGGCCGCTACCGCCCGTTAGAGTATCGAATTCATTGCTGCCGTCACTTTCATAATATTCCCTGGGGGAGGCTAAAAATGCGTTACTTTCTGTAGTGTAACCTACTTCAAATCCTATTAATCGGGTATTCCCCACCCCTACACCAGTGAGGAGGTCATGGCCGGAAGTTCCGACAAAAGTAGCAGACCGGTTTGGCTCGTTTTTCCCGAAATTGAAGTAGTGTTCGCGACCAGTTTTCAAGGCTCCCGATTCGACAAGCTGCCGAACATCGGGGTTGCTTTCTAAGTATTGTATTTCCAAAAATGAAGTCCCAAACTGCTCCTCTTTGAGGCCGAATTCAATGAAATGCTGGTAGCCGTTTTTAAACGTTCCATTCTGAATAAACGGCAGCAAAGCTCGGTTAGTCGCGAGATAAAACGCTTCGTCATACTCAGGCGATACTTGGCTGCGACCCTCTTCGTAACCGTATTGGATAAAGTGGTCTAGTCCGGTCGCAAAAGGCGCGTTTGGGTTGTTGGGGGTGCGGACAAAGGGTTTAAGGTCTGGGTTTCGCTCAAGGTAAGTATCTTCGTCAAAATACCGCGATATTTTTGTGAGACCGGCGGCTTGACCAAACTTCTCAAAGTGTTCTCTTCCAGATTTGATGATTCCTGCATCAATGGCTGGTTTCAGCCACGGATATGAGGCGAGGTAGTATTGTTCGTCGAAGATATCGTAATTCATCGTTGCTTTTTTAAGAATGTAAAGTGCGATCGTACTTTTTTATAGAACCATCGCCCACCACCAATAAAAAATCATTAGTCATTAGTCATTAGCTAATGACTAATGACTAATGACTAATGACTAACGACCAATGACTATCCAATCAAGAAAGTACCGTTACCGTTAGATTCTTGGAAAGTCAAACCCAAGGTTGCTCCTCCTTCAATGACGCCGAGCACATCTCCAAAACGCTGGATTGACAAATTGTTGCCAACCGGAGTCAGGCTGTAGCTGTTTAAAGAAGTTCCTTGCAGTTGGATAAAATCGCTTTCTATGTCGAAGTTGCGAATGGTAGCTTGACCGTTACCCAAATACAGCGGTGTCGGGGCGCCATTCCCGGCTGTAGCAGGAACTCCGAGTACGAATCTATCAGGTCCCGGGCCACCAATCAGGACATCGAACTCATTGGTTCCAAAGCTTTCATACTGCCGGTTGCGGCTGGGATCGATACCTACTTCCACTCCAATCAGTTCGGTATTCCCCACACCAACACCAGTGAGAATATCGTTGCTGCTGCTGCCGACAAAAGTTGCGTCGCGGCTTGGCTCGTTTTTCCCGAAATTGAAGTAGTGTTCCCGACCAGTGTTCAAGGTTCCAGAGTTTACAAACGGCACGATGTCGGGGTTTTCTTTTAAGTATTCCGGTTCAAAAAATGAAGTTCCAAAACGACCTTCTTTGGCCCCGAATTGAGCGAAATGCTGGTATCCTGATTTGAAAGGTGCATTAGGGCCGATAAACGATCGCAGCTCTGAGTTGTTTTTTAAATAAAAATCTTCGTTGTACTCAGGCGATACTTGGGTGCGGCGCTGTCCTTCATCGTAACCGAACTGGATAAAGTGATCGAGGCCGGTCGCAAAAGGTGCGTTTGGATTGACTGTGCGGACAAAGGGTGCGATGTCTGGGTTGCCCGCAAGGTAAGTATTTTCGTCAAAATAACGCGATACTTTAGTTAGACCGCCGGCTTGACCAAATTTTTCAAAGTGTTCTCTGCCGGATTTGATGACTCCTGCATCAATGGCTGGTTTGACCCAAGGATATGAGGCGAGGTAGAATTGTTCGTCAAAAATTGCGTAGTTAGCCATGTTTCCCTCCTAAGGTTTTGATGAGTTTTATTGTGAATACCGATTAGCTTTCCATGAACTCGATCGCCGATCAGGAATTTACACAAAACAGACGTTACGAAATGGCTTTAAATTCCTTGCCAAATATCAATTTGGGTGAGTCAGCAATTATCTGAAGGCTACATTCTGCTTTCAGAAAATATGCCTTTTTTGCATCAGTTAATTGCTCGATCGCCTGTTCTCTCAGTTCTACAAAACTTGGAAATTTTTTCAGGATTTCTTTCTTAATGGTTGGTTAATTTGGAATTATTTTTATCCAACTACTGAATCCTATACACATAAATTATATTTTGTCAAGTAAATTTTTGTAAAGAAAAATTGGAGTATTTGCTCAAGGAATTTAGAAGAAAATGTAACGAAAAGTTGCCATAAATTTGTCGAATTGTGTCATGTGCAGGCTCAAATCGCCTAATGGCAAGCGTTTTCTGGTAAAAATGCTTATGGGATAAAAAAATTCCCGATTCCCGAAAACAGCATCTTAAAGGAGCCTAACCGGATGTTCACTCACGTCAAGCCCACCATTCGCCACGTCGTGCCGGAAAACTTGCAGGGGCGATCGCTCATGAAGGTGGTCTATGTCGTACTGGAACCGCAGTATCAAAGCGCCCTGTCGGCAGCGGTTCGATCGATAAACAAGAAAAATCCGAATCTGGCAATAGAAATCAGTGGCTACCTGATCGAGGAACTCCGCAGCCCGGAAAATTACGAAGCCTTCAAGCGGGATGTGGCCGATGCCAATGTATTTATTGCTTCTCTAATTTTCATCGAAGATTTGGCAGAAAAAGTGGTAGCGGCGGTGGAACCGCTGCGCGACAGCTTGGATGTCGCCGTCGTCTTCCCGTCGATGCCAGGTGTGATGCGACTCAATAAAATGGGCAGTTTCTCGATGGCACAGTTGGGACAAAGCAAAAGTGCGATCGGCGAATTCATGAAAAAACGGAAGGAAAAATCCGGGAGTTCCTTCCAAGACGGAATGCTGAAACTGCTGCAAACTTTGCCGAAAGTGCTGAAATATTTGCCCATCGACAAAGCCCAAGATGCCCGCAACTTCATGCTGAGTTTCCAGTATTGGCTGGGAGGTTCCCAAGAAAACTTGGAAAACTTCTTGCTGATGCTGTCACATAAATATGTATTCAAAGGCCAGGAACAGCTAACTTTCCAAGATCCGGTGGTTTACCCGGATATGGGAATTTGGCATCCTTTGGCACCGTCGATGTTTGAGGATGTAAAAGGATATCTCACCTGGTACAACGCCCGCAAAGATATTTCGGCAGACCTCAAAGACCCCCTCGCACCTTGCATCGGCTTGGTATTGCAGCGGACTCACTTAGTCACGGGAGATGACGCGCACTACGTAGCAATGGTGCAGGAATTGGAGGCAATGGGGGCGCGGGTGGTGCCGATTTTTGCCGGCGGTTTGGACTTCTCGAAACCAGTCGAAACTTTTTTCTTGGAAGTTGGAACCAAAGGTGTTGCGCCGCTGCCGATCGTTGATGCGGTCGTTTCTCTGACTGGTTTTGCGCTGGTGGGCGGCCCGGCGAAACAAGATCACCCGAAGGCGATCGAGACTTTGAAAAAGCTAAACTGCCCTTACATGGTGGCTTTGCCGCTGGTTTTCCAAACGACGGAAGAGTGGGAAAATAGCGATTTAGGCTTGCACCCGATTCAAGTTGCTTTGCAAATTGCCATTCCCGAGTTGGATGGCGCGATCGAACCGATTATTTTGTCGGGACGTGATGGCGCAACTGGCAAGGCGATCGCCCTACAAGACCGGATCGAAGCAATTTCCCAGCGCGCCATGAAATGGGCAATGCTGCGCCGCAAACCAAAATTAGATAAAAAAGTTGCGATCACAGTTTTCAGTTTCCCGCCCGACAAAGGCAACGTCGGAACTGCCGCTTATTTGGACGTTTTCGGCTCGATTTACCAAGTATTGAAAGCCTTAAAAGGCAACGGTTACGACTTGCCAGAATTGCCGGAGTCCGCCGAAAAACTGATGCAAGAAGTCATCCACGACGCAACAGCCCAATACCAAAGTCCGGAATTAAATGTTGCTTACCGGATGTCCGTAGCTGAATACGAAGAATTCACTCCTTACTCGGAACGCTTGCAAGAAAATTGGGGCCCGCCTCCGGGACATTTGAACAGCGACGGACAAAATTTGCTGATTTTCGGCAAACATTTCGGCAATGTGTTTATCGGAGTGCAACCTACTTTTGGATACGAAGGCGATCCGATGCGGTTGTTATTCTCTCGTTCTGCCAGCCCGCACCACGGTTTTGCTGCTTACTATACATATTTGGAGCGCATTTGGGGTGCGGATGCGGTGCTGCACTTTGGCACTCACGGTTCGCTAGAATTCATGCCCGGTAAGCAGATGGGAATGTCTGGAGATTGTTATCCCGACAGTTTGATCGGCAAAATTCCTAACCTCTATTATTACGCCGCCAACAATCCCAGCGAGGCAACAATTGCCAAGCGCCGCAGTTATGCTGAAACAATCAGCTATCTGACTCCTCCGGCTGAAAATGCTGGTTTGTACAAAGGTTTGCAGGAACTCAGCGAGTTAATTGCTTCTTATCAAACTTTGAAAGAGACTGGGCGCGGTGTGCCGATTGTTGATGCGATCGTCGAAAAATGCCGTTTGGTGAATTTGGACAAGGATATCGCCCTACCTCCCGAACAAGAAAGAGGGGTTGCTGCGGGAATGACGGCGGAGGAACGCGACAATTTAGTTGGCTTGGTTTACCGCAAGTTGATGGAGATTGAGTCGCGGTTGTTACCTTGCGGTTTGCACGTTATCGGTAAGCCGCCGACTGCGGAAGAGGCGATCGCAACTTTGGTGAATATCGCCAATTTAGACCGCGAAGAAGACGGGCTGATCAGCTTGCCGCGGATTATCGCTAACAGTCTGGGACGCGATATCGGCGAAATTTACACTAACAGCGACAAAGGCATTTTAAGTGATGTCGAATTGCTGCAAAACATCACCTTGGCCTGTCGGGATGCCGTTGGCGCTTTGGTGAAGGAACAAACCGATGCTGAGGGCCGAGTTTCCCTTGTTTCTAAGTTGAATTTCTTCAACATGGGCAAGAAAACACCTTGGATTGATGCGCTGCACGCCGCTGGTTACAAAAAAATCGATCCAGAACCGATTAAACCGCTGTTTGAGTATCTGGAATTCTGCTTGCAGCAAGTTTGTGCCGACAACGAATTAGGCGCTTTGTTGCGCGCCTTAGAAGGCGAGTATGTTCTGCCTGGCCCCGGTGGCGATCCGATTCGCAACCCGGATGTTTTGCCGACGGGCAAGAATATGCACGCTTTAGACCCGCAGTCAATCCCTACAACGGGGGCGGTTAAGTCTGCTAAGCTTGTAGTCGATCGGCTGTTAGAAAGACAGCGCGTTGATAACGGCGGAAATTACCCAGAAACGATCGCCGTTGTGTTGTGGGGAACCGACAACATCAAGACTTACGGCGAATCCCTCGCCCAAGTAATGTGGATGGTGGGAGTGAAGCCAGTTCCCGACGCATTGGGCCGGGTAAACAAACTCGAATTGCTTTCTTTAGAAGAGTTGGGACGCCCTCGGATCGACGTAGTAATTAACTGTTCCGGCGTATTCCGCGACTTGTTCATCAACCAAATGAATTTGTTAGATAAAGCCGTGAAAATGGCAGCGGAAGCCGACGAACCGTTAGAGATGAACTTCGTCCGCAAACACGCCCTGAAGCAAGCGGAAGAAATGGGAATCAACCTGCGACAAGCAGCAACCAGGGTATTTTCCAATGCCTCTGGTTCCTATTCATCTAACATCAACTTGGCGGTGGAAAACAGCACTTGGGAAAGCGAAGCCGAGTTGCAGGAAATGTACTTAACTCGCAAATCCTTCGCCTTTTCTTCCGACAATCCCGGAACAATGGAACAAGATCGGCAGATTTTTGAATCATCTTTGAAAACTGCGGAAGTCACCTTCCAAAACTTGGATTCTGCCGAAATTTCCCTAACCGACGTGTCGCACTATTTCGACTCCGACCCGACTAAATTGATCGGCAGTTTGCGCGCAGATGGGAAGAAACCGACATCCTTTGTTGCTGATACAACCACAGCCAACGCCCAGGTGCGGACGCTATCAGAAACCGTGCGTTTAGATTCGCGGACTAAGCTGCTGAATCCGAAGTGGTACGAGGGGATGTTGTCGCACGGTTATGAAGGCGTGCGGGAGATTTCTAAGCGTTTGGTGAATACGACTGGATGGAGTGCTACGGCGGGCGCTGTGGATAATTGGGTGTATGAGGATGTCAACACTACGTTTATCCAAGATGAGGAAATGCAGAAGCGTTTGCTTAACTTAAATCCTCATTCGTTCCGCAAGATTGTCAGCACTTTGCTTGAGGTGAATGGCCGGGGTTATTGGGAGACATCGGAGAACAATTTGGATCGTCTGCGTGAACTTTATCAGGAGGTGGAAGACCGAATTGAGGGGGTAGAATAGGATTCCCGAATTAGTGTAGAAGGGTGTAGGGGTAGCTGATACCCCTGCACTGTTTTGAGAACATCAAGTTGAGGTAGATACATTTAAGAGCATTGATATAGTTTAAGGGTAGAGATTACCGTACTCATACCCCCTTCAGCAGTAGGGAAAATTCTACACAAACTATGTGCAAATCTCTAGTTAGTATGTTATACTGTATTTATAAAAAATTAATAATATACAAAACATTAAGTTAATATACTAAGCATTAAAAAAAAATATTATGGCTAAAATAGATAAACTAATTACTAAGCTGATGCTCGGTGCATCTGATGCTAACTTTTCCTTTAGCGATTTATGTCAAATTGTCCAGATTTTAGGGTTTGATGTAAGGATGAAGGGAAGTCACCATATTTTTAGTAAGGAAGGTGTCGAAGAAATTCTAAATCTCCAACCACAAAAAGGAGATAGCTCAAAAGCTAAGCCTTTTCAAGTTAAGCAAGTTCGTGCAGTAGTTTTGAAGTATAAACTGGTCAATCAAGATGATAATGAAGTATGAAGTAATTATTTACTGGAGTCAGGAAGACCAAGCTTTTATTGCCGAAGTGCCTGAATTAGCTGGCTGCGCCGCCGATGGTGAAACTTATCAAGAAGCTCTGCAAAATGTAGAAATGATTATGCAGGAGTGGATTGAGACTGCTCAGGAATTAGGGCGCTCTATCCCTCAACCTAAAGGTAGATTGATGTTTGTGTAGTTGAAATAGAATCACAGGCGATCGCCCTTTTCTTCCTAAAGTGCGATCGCCCTTATTTTTCCAAAGTACGATCGCCCTGATAGTCCTCAAGTGCAATTAAACTTGACCAGGCAAATCCAAGGCAATTAATAAAGCTTGATTCAGCAGAAGTATTGCTTCATCACTAAGCATTCCTCGTAAACTCAATAAACGAGATTTAGATAATACCCGTACTTGATCTGCCATAGCGATAGAATCGTTGGTTAATCCACCGTCGGGGGCTTTAATTAATACCTGAGTGGGATAAACTCGTTTACCAGTTTGATAAGTTGTGCAGGGAATAGCCAAAACTACAGGGCTATATGTATTGATTGTAGCTCGACTAACGATGATAACAGGACGGGTTCCTCCTTGTTCAGAACCCTCAACAGGCTCAAGTCGAGCATCATAGACTTCTCCCCGGTTCATACAGGAGATTCTCCCAATTGCAGCGCTTCCCAACTTGCTACCGCAAACTCAGCCTCCATCTGTAGCACTTGAGCTTGATACTCTGGATCTTGTACCATTTCAATCAGTGCTGCATCAATTTCCGATCGTTGATCCTGAGTTTGGGTTGTTACCCGATCGCGAACCAATGCTGACAATACTTCTAACAGTTGCTGTTGCTCTTCAAGAGTGAGATTTTGAGCCTGACTCAGTACCTCGCTATAAGTAGACATAGATTTTTCATTAAGATTTTTTGCTGATTGTCATTATAGCAATTTAGGATCGAAGGAAGTGCGATCGCCCTGAGCTTCCCTTGCATTGCGATTTAGTTTTGAGGAATGTTGCCAGTAACTTTAATGTTATCACCTACGCTTCAAGCTCAGCACGCTGAGAAAAAAGCTCGACAAAACCATCTGCAAACCAACAGTCAGGCAAGTGAGCGAGGGAATAACCAAACGCAGAGTTTTAGAAGGATCGAGAGAACCGAAAGCCGTTTCGCTCCAGATAGTTAATGACAAGAACGAGCCAACTATTCCGATTAAAATCAGCGTGACTCCGACAATCAATCCTGTCTCTAGGGTGACATAGCGAAATATTTTGTTGAGTTTGGGGTCTTCGGGCAGGAATTTCTCGCTGATGGCAAAAATCTTGGTGAAAAAAGCGAAAGTTACTGCTTGAAAACCGATGAGAATTGCGATCGCACCATAAAGCAGCGTGTGTACATCAAAGCTGATACTCCCAATCTTTTGAGTACCGGGTAACAGCCAAACCACAATAATTAGACCCCAAATCATCAGCGCAGTACCCGGATACAAAAACAGCCACCGAGGACTGTAAAGCAGCAAAAATCGGAGGTGCCGCCAGCCATCTCGCCAAGTTCGCAAGTGCGGCGGGCGCGATCGGCCGTCGGGAGAAAGTACGGTTGGGATTTCAGTTATCCGCAGCTTGTACACAGAAGCCTTGACCACCATTTCGCTAGCAAATTCCATCCCCGTTGTTTGCAAGTCGAGTTTCAAAATTGAGTCTCTCCTAAAACCCCTGAGTCCGCAGTGAAAATCGCCGACGGGACTTGCAAAGAATAGCCGCCCAACCCATGTCAGCACCGGATTTCCTAAATATTTGTGCAGCGGCGGCATTGCACCCGGTTTGATGCCCCCTTGAAAGCGGTTTCCCATTACTAAGTCGAAACCTTCTCGCAATTTGTTGACAAAAAAGCCGAGGTTGGAAAAATTGTAGCTGTCGTCAGCGTCGCCCATGATAATATAAACTCCGCGCGCTGCGATGATGCCTCCCATCAGGGCGCTGCCGTAGCCTTTGGCTGCTACGGGCACAACTCTCGCTCCCATTCTGGTAGCGATATCTTGAGAACCGTCAGTGCTGCCGTTGTCTGCTATGATGACCTCGCCGGCAATATCAAGTTCGCGCAGCGACTTCTGCGCCTTCTCGATGCAGATTTCTAAAGTTTCTGCTTCGTTCAGGCAAGGCATGAGTATCGATAGTTCTAGAGTGTATTCTCCGCTTGGGTTAGTCTGCTCTGCCATATATTTGTTCCACTCTCGATCGCGATCGACAATACTTGATTTTCCAGTATCTTTGCTTAAAATATTGATCTCGAACAAAACTCAATAAAACTTAATTAAAGTTGTTAATGGTAGTTTTTGTATCGGCAATTCTCGCCCTGTAGTATAAATTGGTGAACTAATGAATAGAAGCGTTTTTATGTTATTGCTTGCTGCAATATTGTGCGGCGTCGCAGGTCAATTCAGCCTGAAGGCAGGAGCTAAAATATTAGGGCCCATTGGCGCTGCTAATTTAATAGAAAAAATTATAGCAATGGCTACTCAGCCGTTGATAGTAGGCGGTCTTTCTTTGTATGCAATTTCTTCGATCGGCTTTATAGTAGTTCTGTCGCGGGCAAACCTTAGCATAGTCTCGCCCTTACTGTCAATTAGTTACCTGTTTACTGTTTTAGGCGGCAAACTTATATTTCACGAGCCTTTGCCGCCGCTGCGGTTGGTAGGCGTGGCGCTAATTATGACAGGAGTAATTTTTGTACTCAGAGGTCAAGTTGGGGGAGCGCCTGGAGGCAACTAGCGCTCGCTTTTAAGATTGACGCTTGAGTGCTGAATTGATAAGTTACGTCAAAGGGTGTATTTGAGCCTTCTGTTATGAAATGAGACTGCTGTATGTCTAATATTTCTGAGCCTGTGAATCCCAATCAATTATTGAGCGATCGCACCGCTGTTCTTGCTACCATGCACCAAAAAGAACGGGTAATGGCTCCCGTTTTGGAACGAGAATTGG
Source organism: Microcoleus sp. FACHB-61 (assembly GCA_014695295.1). Taxonomy (GTDB): domain Bacteria; phylum Cyanobacteriota; class Cyanobacteriia; order Cyanobacteriales; family Microcoleaceae; genus Microcoleus. The sequence continues at coordinate 85,777 of JACJNY010000013.1, forward strand.
GTGTAAATATCCTAGTACCTGCGGAGCTTGACACTGACACTTTCGGCACCTTCACCCGAGAAGTTAAACGCTTAGGAACGCAAATAGAAGCGGCTCGCCATAAAGCACATAAAGCCCTAGAAATTGCGGGCGAAACTCTTGCCTTTGCTAGCGAAGGTACTTTCGGCCCTCACCCAATGATGCCGTATCTGCCAGCTAACAGAGAAATAGTAATTTTATTAGATCGAGCCAACAATCTAGAACTAATCGGCGACTCTTTCTCCGTTGAAACTAACTACAGTCACCAGTTAGTTTCCAGTATAGAAGAAGCGGATGATTTTGCGAAAAAAGCTGGATTTCCCGAACACGCACTGGTGGTTATAGTTGGCGATGCTGCGCTCGGTAACGGCGAAATTGTCAAGGGCATTAGGACAGAAAAACAACTTTTTGACGCTGTGACAGCAGGCTTAAAAAAATCGTCAACCGGCCTAGTTCACATCGAAACAGATATGCGGGCGATGTACAATCCAACTCGGATGAAAAACATCGAAAATGCAACTCTGGATTTAGTTAAAAAATTTAAGCAATTCTGCCCGGAGTGCGCTTGGCCGGGATTCGATATTGCTGAGAAGAAAATCGGATTGCCCTGCGGACTTTGCTATTTTCCGACTCAGCTAGTGCGATCGGCAATCTCTAAATGCAAAAACTGCGGTTATACTAAAGAAAAACTATTTCCCGACGGTCGAGAGACTGCCGATCCTTCCCTGTGTCAATATTGCAACCCTTAGAAAAATAATTAATTGCACAAAAATAGTAAAGTTTGTCACAATATTATTGATAGTTCCCTAATTAAATTCACTAATGATAGCCATAGAAACAGAACGCAACTGGAAACCCGTTATTAAAGAATTCGAGGCTGTTGTCGGCAAAAATGGTGTCGTGCAGCGCCGCGAAGAATTGATTGTCTACGAGTGCGACGGACTCGCCAGCTACCGCCAGCGGCCCGCCCTGGTGGTATTGCCTCGAACTACGGAGGAAGTGGCGCAAGTGGTCAAAATATGCGATCGCAACTCAATTCCTTGGGTGGCTAGAGGCGCAGGCACCGGCCTTTCTGGCGGCGCTTTGCCTGTAGAAAACTGCGTGCTGATTGTCACTGCCCTGATGCGAAAAATCCTGAAAGTAGACTTAGAAAATCAGCAAGTAGTCGTGCAACCGGGAGTAATTAATAACTGGGTAACGCAAGCAGTTAGCGGCGCCGGTTTCTACTACGCGCCAGATCCTTCCAGTCAAATTGTTTGTTCGATTGGCGGCAACGTTGCCGAAAATTCTGGCGGCGTTCACTGCCTCAAATACGGAGTCACCACGAATCACGTTTTAGGATTAAAATTGGTACTTCCCGACGGTTCAATTGTCGATGTCGGTGGCGAAATTTCCGAAATGCCCGGTTACGATTTAAGTGGTGTATTTGTCGGTTCCGAAGGCACTTTAGGAATCGCTACAGAAGTTACTCTGCGAATTCTCAAAGCGCCGGAATCGATTTGCGTTCTCCTAGCGGATTTTGCCAGTATAGAAGCAGCGGGCGAATCGGTTTCCGATATTATCAGCGCTGGCATTATTCCCGGCGGCATGGAAATTATGGACAACATCAGCATCAATGCTGTGGAAGATGTGGTGGCAACTGGATGTTATCCCCGCGATGCGGCGGCAATTCTCCTCATAGAAATCGACGGTTTAGAAGTGGAAGTTGCCACCAACAAACAGCGGATTGCCGATATTTGCAAGCATAACGGAGCGCGAAATATCACGACAGCAAGCGACCCGGAAACGCGCCTAAAAATTTGGAAAGGGCGGAAAGCTGCTTTTGCGGCTGCGGGTCATTTGAGCCCCGATTATTACGTGCAAGACGGGGTAATTCCGCGAACGCAAATGGCTTATGTTTTGAAAGAAATTGAGGGTTTGAGCGAGAAATACGGTTATCGGATTGCTAATGTATTCCACGCGGGAGACGGGAATTTGCACCCGCTGATTCTGTACGATAACTCGGTAAAAGGTGCGCTGGAAAAGGTGGAAGAATTGGGCGGGGAAATTCTCAGGCTTTGCGTTAAAGTTGGGGGAAGTCTTTCGGGGGAACACGGCATCGGTGCTGACAAGAAGTGTTTTATGCCGGATATGTTTTCGGAGGTAGATTTGGAGACGATGCAGTGGGTGCGTCAGGTGTTTAATCCGAAAGGTTTGGCGAATCCCGGGAAGATGTTTCCGACGCCGAAGACTTGCGGGGAAGCGGCGAGGGCTAAGGTTGAAACTTTTAAGAAGTTGGAAGGTGCGGAAGTTTTTTAATTCACTATTTATGCGGGTAAGGTGAGCAGAAAAGCACCCTAGAATTGTCTCTAAAATGGGGAGGCAGAGCCTCTAAGTATGCGTTCCCAGCCACAGTCTGGGAACGATAAAAAACGAGAAAAATCGTTTTTTACGAGTGCGAGAGTCCCGCTCGCTTGCTTGCGTATATATCACGTTGGTAAGGTGCGGATTGCGCACTCTGCGCTAATGTGCGATCGGAATTCTGATAGTAAATTCCGTGCCCTTGCCCAATTGCGAACTACAATACAATTCGCCTTTGTGTCTTTCTACAATTATTTGATAGCTAATTGACAAACCCATTCCCGTGCCTTTGCCAATGGGTTTGGTAGTAAAAAATGTATCGAATATGCGCTGCTTGACTTCCTCAGTTATTCCCGGCCCGTTGTCGGCAATTTTGATTTCTACAAAATTGCCGACAACTTCCGTGCAAATCCTAATCTCGCTGGGATTTTCTGCCATTTGTTGACAAATTGGCTTACTGTTCGCCTCCTCTAAAGCATCGATCGCATTGCTGAGAATATTCATAAAAACTTGATTTATCGGCCCGGCAAAACACTCAACCGGCGGCAAGTTTCCGTATTCTTTGAGAATTTGAATTGGCGGTTTTTCTCCGTTTCCTTTCAAACGGTGATTTAGAATTAACAGCGTGCTGTCAATACCTTCGTGCAGGTTAACGGGTTTCATCTCTGAATCGTCGTGCCGCGAAAAGTTCCGCAGCGACTGAACAATCTGGCAAATCCGCTCGACACCAACGCTCATTGAAGACAGCATTTTAGGTAAATCTTCTGCTAAAAAATCTAGCTCCTTTTCTTCTCTTGCCTGTTGAATTTCCGCGACTGGATTAGGATAGTGCTGTTGGTAAAGTTCTAGCTGGTGAAACAAGTCTTGAGTATAATTTGTGAGATGAGAGAGATTGCCGTAAATAAAGCTGACTGGGTTGTTAATTTCGTGAGCGACGCCAGCAAGTAGCAATCCCAAACTCGACATTTTTTCGCTTTGAACTAATTGGGAATTAGTGGCTTTGAGTTGGTTAAGTGCGGCGGCTAGTTGAGCGGCTTGTTCTCTGCTTTGTGCTTCGGAATTATGCAAGGCTTCTTCGGCTTGTTTGCGCTCCGTGATGTCTCTCTGTACGCCAATAAAATGAGTTAACTTGCCCATTCGATCGCGCACGGGAGATATTGAAAAACAATTCCAGAAAGCGGTTCCGTCTTTGCGGTAATTCTTTAATATTACCTTGCATTCGCTTTCTGTTTGCAAGGCCTGGCGAATTATTTCTACGGCCGCCGGATCGGTATCGCTTCCGTACAAAAATCGGCAGTTTTTCCCAACAATTTCCTGTCGCCGATAACCTGTCATTTTTTCAAATGCGGGATTGCAATAAATAATTGGATGTTCTGGATCAGTGGCGTCAGAAATCGTAACTCCGGTGCTAGTAGCTTTTATAGCTCGATCGTACAACCAAAGCATTTCTTCTGCGCGCTTGCGATCGGTAATGTCCCGCAGCGTAGCTAAATAAGCCATTTCTCCCTCCCATTCCGTTTCCACCACCCGCATTTCTACTACAGCATTTGCTTTGTGCTGGCGAATAGCTTCAACTTCTGTTTGCACGACGCGAGTTCCTGCTGCTTCTGCTTTTCCAACTTGGGGAATAATATCCGTGTCCATCTCAATGTCGCAAGCTGAACCTTCTACTACCAAATCGCCAAAAAATGTTTGACCTAAAAGTTGCTCTGCTTTGCAGTTAAACAGCGCTTCTGCTGACGGGTTGGCAAAACACACAAGTCCTCGCTTGTTAACGATTGCGATGCCGTCGGCATTTTTTTCAATCACATTCCGAAACCGAGATTCGCTAGCTTTCAAATCCTGCTTTAGCTGTTCCATTGCTCGCTCCATCTGGTGCATTTCGCACAGACTAAGACTATAAGCTTCTGAAATGCTGGCCTCTGTCAAATTCTCGGCTCTTGTTTTGGGAATCTCTTGGTAGTCTGTTCTCTTGAACATATTTTGAGGACTTGTTTTATGATGCCTGCTAATATGACTGAGCTTATTTTCTGGATCGGCTTCTTGGAAAAACATATTACAACCCTACCAAATTATTTTTTAGATGAATGTGTGGCATTGCCGAATGTTCCCGTAAATTTACGGAGATAGCAATTTACACCCGATGCTAGCACACTACTTTTAGAATTCATCCTAAAACATCGTTAAAATTTCAGAGCGATCGCCACCGCATTATCTATTACGCTTTATTAAGTATTTTAAACAACATTGACCCTTACGTAGCGAGACGAACGGTGAAGGCTGGATATGCCTTCAATCTCGCTCGAAATCGACAAAATAACCAGCTCCACGCGCAAGTCCTAAATATTTAGAAGCCGCTGCTCAGTATAAAATATTATATAATTTTGACAAAAAATATGGTTCAAAATAAGCGAACTCATCTTTAAAGATTCAAAAATTCTCATAATTAGCAATTACCCAATCATGTCCCTGCCGCCAGATTTGATATAGAATATAACCTGTCTATTTTTGCGAGCGCAACTTCAAACCAATGGCACGTCTAGCACTTCTGAGCACCTCCAATAAAACCGGACTAATCGACTTAGCGCGCAGTCTAGTAGAAGAATTTGAATTTGACATAATTAGCAGCGGCGGGACAGCAACTGCCCTCAAAGAAGCTGGAATTCCAGTCACAAAAGTTGCGGAATATACTGGTTCCCCCGAAATTTTGGGAGGGCGAGTCAAAACACTTCACCCGCGCATCCACGGAGGTATTTTAGCGCGCCGCGATGTACCGCAAGATCTAACAGATTTAAATGAAAATCAAATTCGAGCGATCGATCTAGTTGTAGTCAATTTGTATCCATTTGAAGAAACAATTGCGAAACCAGGAGTTACTCTAGCCGATGCAATTGAGCAGATAGATATCGGCGGGCCGGCGCTCCTGAGAGCTTCAGCCAAAAACCACGCTCACTTAACAGTTTTGTGCGACCCCGAACAGTACAATACTTATTTGGCAGAACTGCGGCAAAATGGCGGCGAAGCCTCATTACAGTTCCGGCAAAAATGCGCGCTGGAAACCTTCAAACATACAGCCAACTACGATCGCGCGATCGCAAATTATCTCAGCAGCCAATCCGCTGAAGAATCTTCGCTACCAGATCAGTTTAATTTATCAGGAAAAGAGTTGCAAACTCTCCGCTACGGCGAAAATCCCCATCAAGCCGCCACCTGGTATCAAAGCGGAAGTACACCGACAGGCTGGACGACTAGCACCATCCTGCAAGGCAAAGAATTAAGCTACAATAATTTAGTAGATTTAGAAGCAGCAAGGCGGCTGATCGTAGAATTCCCAGACACACCCGCAGCCGCTATTCTGAAGCATACAAATCCTTGCGGCACAGCCTTGGGAACAACTATTTCTGAAGCGTATCAAAAAGCCTTCGACACCGATTCAGTCTCAGCTTTCGGCGGAATTGTCGCCCTCAACCGCCCGATTGATGCTGCTACCGCAACGGCCTTAACTCAAACATTTTTAGAATGTATCGTCGCGCCGGGGTGCGAACCCGAGGCCGAAGAAATTATCAAGAAAAAGGCGAAAGTTCGAGTATTAATTTTGCCCGATTTGACTCAAGGGCCGCCACAAACAGTTAAAATTATTGCAGGCGGTTTGCTGGTGCAAAACTCAGATAATATAGTAGAAGAAACTAGCAAATGGCGGGTTGTTACTGAGAAACAGCCGACGGCGGGAGAGTTGGAAGAATTGCTGTTTGCTTGGAAAGTAGCGAAACACGTCAAATCTAATGCGATCGTTGTGACGCGCGATCGCACTACAATCGGTGTCGGCGCCGGACAAATGAATCGCGTCGGTTCGGTTAAACTAGCATTGGAACAAGCAGGAGAGAAGAGCAAAGGAGCGATTTTGGCCAGCGATGGTTTCTTCCCCTTCGACGATTCAGTCAAAACTGCGGCTGAGGCTGGAATAATTGCGATCGTCCAACCGGGAGGAAGTATGCGCGATCGAGATTCCATTGAAGCCGCCAACCAACTCGGAATCACAATGGTTTTCACCGATATCCGCCACTTCTTGCATTAATTAAGTTCGTAGTGTAGTAATGACATCTTAGGTATCTCTCACGAACAAACAAGATGCCTGTTCCACAAAGAGTCAATTCTATTGTGGAATGGGCTTCTAAGCTGATACGCAGCTAGATTGTATAATATAAATATAAGATAAGCGATCATTAGTTATAATGTATGCCAGCCAAAAACCATCTATCTCAAAATCAAAAACAGAGACTCATTAAACTATTAAAAGAGTCTGATGATAATTATGTGAGGGAAAAAGTTCTAATCTTATTGCTAATAAATGACGGAAAAACTTATCGAGAAATCAGTGAATTTATGGAGATTGCTTACACAACGGTAGCTTATTGGTCAGTTCATGGCGACCCAGATAATTTGGATAGTTTTTTAGATAAAAGAAGCCAAGGTAATTTTCGCAAAGTCACTCCAGAGTATGAAAAAATATTGATAGATACAATCGCTCAAGCTCCGGCAGAATATGGATATGAATTTGGGAGATGGACGGCAGCCAGACTAGCAACATATTTAGAAAAAGTCACAAAAATTAAATTGAGTGGTTCCCAAATATCCAGGATACTACATAAAAAAAATACGTTTACATTTGGGCTAAATATAGTTTAAAGGACAAACAAAATCCCGTTGAAAGAGAAGTATTTAAAGAGAAGCTATCCGAGTATTTAAAAATAACAAAACAAAGCCCAGAGCTTTTACAGGTATGGTTTTGGGACGAAAATGGATATAGAAGAGCGAGTGATAAGAAGAAAAACTTGGGGTAAAAAAGGTAGTCGAAAAAAAATCACAGGTCAAAGGAGAAGAGGCAGAGTAAATATCATGGGTGGATTGAGATATCATGACAAAAAAAGGTTAAATTTTGTAATAAAAAAAGGAGACTCGAATACGTTTTATGAGCAAATTAATGCCTTAAATGATTCGATAGTTCAAGAATGGAGAGAACTGGGTAATCAAGCTGAAAGTTTTGCCGAATCAGGAATAAAGATTGTAATTATTTTAGACAATGCTAGTTTTCATAAAAAGAAAGATATTCTGAGCCAAATATCAGCCGAAATGCCTCATATTATTTTAGAATTTTTGCCACCTTACAGCCCCGATTATAATTTGATTGAATTGGTCTGGCATTCAGCGAAAGAATATATAGCACATCGACTGTTTAAGTCAGTAGAAGAATTGTCAAAATTACTACATAGATTATTAAATGAAGGAGAAATGGTTATCAAATGGGAGCGAAAAATCAAAAATAAAGGCAATGCTATTTTATCCGGTTTAGCTGCGTAGCAGCTTATTCCTTTATACTGCGAAATACTCCCCAAAAGAGGCAGCACGAATCTTCAAGAACAACAAAATTTAATTACACCTGTTTTGGACTTGCTACAAGATTATCAAATAATTATTCTAGGCGGATGCGAGAATTTGGTTCTGTCAAGCTGGCGCAATGGCTCTGTGACGTAAGCGTCAAGTTTGTATTAAGAGTGAAACAAGAACGATACATACAAGCTGAAAAATCCGAATATCAACGTCTAATTGAGTTAGGACTAATGCCAGGGACAGGCTTTTATAGAAGCGGGGTTAAAGTTACTAAACAAAAAGGTTTTGGCTTATTTGATGTAGCAGGTTATTGGAAAAGAAAGTACAGAAATAACGGGACTTCCGAAGGGTGGTATCTGTTGACTAATGTAGGTAGTTTAAAATTGGCGATCGCCAGTTTTAAGTGTCGGAGTGGAATAGAGGCTATGTTTAAGGATTGTAAGACAGGAGGTTATAACGAAAGAAAATAGTCATGCCTGTTATGACCGCTTAAAGTCATTAGTCTTGTTAATAGCGATCGCATACACTTGTGCAATAATTAAAGGTTGTACAATCAAACAGATGGGAATTCAAAAATATGTGGGTCGGGTGCAGGAATTAGGGCGAACGGTACGTCGTCATAGCAACTTTTGGATAGGTTTATATGGTGAATGTTGGGTGACCGGAAGTGAAGTTTGCCAAGATTTAGTAACTAAATTAATGAGGATTAGAAGTAATAAGCGACCATTTTTTCAGAAGGGGATAAGGGCTAGAACCTTGATTATATCTACTCTTTGACGGGGTTGTCACCCCGTCAGCACCGATGATGTATTCTAAATCTACTGCCGTTTGCTCGTATGACATATTGGCACTCAATCTCAGACAACATTGTTCCAAATGTGGACTAATTCTTGTGCAGGGCTTAACTCCGAGTAGTTTAGCTTGTTTCTCACTGATTTTGAGTATTCCTAATGTACGGGTAAGTTGTCTGGTTCTACCTGCCGTAGTTCCTGTTGATTGCTTAAAAAAAAAGCAGCAATTTCGGGACTGACATACGGCTGTTGCTGTGTCTGAATAGTTTTTTCTATACTTCCTTTGCGTGAACTGTTGTTCAGATTCAGCTTCTGTATATAAAATCTCCGCAATTGCTCTGGTATATTCTTGCAGCTTTCTTTGTTTCTCTGGATTCATAATTTTTCAAGAGTGGTAAACATATTTAATTATGGACTAATGAGGGGCATGGTATTTCTGAGTATTTGTACTCATCGCATAAGTGTTATGCTCCCAATGACAGAAGCTGAAAAGCGACTATGGCAACACATTAGAAACAGACAGCTTGAGAATTGTAAATTTCGCAGACTATATAGTGTAGCAGCATTTGCGATCGACTTCTACTCGCCCGAAATCAAGTTAGCACTAGAAGTTGATGGTGACAGCCATTTCGTGGATGATCCTGTAGAATATGATGCAGAAAGGCAAGAGTTTATTGAGTCGGCAAGGATTAATTTTTTGAGGTTTACTAATGATGATGTTTATCATAATTTGGATGGGGTTTTAGAGGTTATTGTAGAGGGGATTTAATCGTTTATAACATCGGGTGTTTTACCCCCCCCAGCCCCCCCTTGCTAAGGGGGGGAGTAAGAGTTAGCGCCTTGCTAAGGGTGGGAGTAAGAGTTAGGAGGGTAGATTAGATTCAATCGTTTAAAACATCGACTCTTTTACCCCCCCCAGCCCCCCCTTGCTAAGAGGGGGGAGTAAGAGTTTCGATAGTCCAAAATCCAAAATACGAAATCGATATGAGCTCAAAAGTTACCCTCACCATCACTTCCGGGAATCTCAAAGGCCGAGAATTTACCTTTGACACCCGCACAACTTGCATTATTGGCCGCGCCAAAGATTGCTATCCCAAGATTCCCGACGACGAAAAACACCGCACGATTTCCCGCTATCACTGCTTGCTGGATATCAATCCTCCCGATATCCGGGTGCGCGATTTCGGTAGCAAAAATGGCACTTTTGTTAATGGCAAAAAAATCGGTCAGCGAGAAGCTCATCAAACTCCCGAAGAAGCTGCTCAAATTCAATTCCCCGAATACGACTTGCAAGGGGGAGATGAATTTACACTCAGCGATACTTCTTTTCGAGTTGGCGTTGCCCTTGACCCGGAAATTGTGAAAACTGCCGAACATCAAATACCCCCTGCCATTCCCTCAAATCAAGCAAATCGGTGGGAAATGCTCAAAGCTTTTCTGTTGAAAGCGGTGGCGAATGAAAGCAATATCGGAGTTCTCGGCGATTACGTTTTGCTCAAAGAATTGGGTAGGGGAGGTTTTAGTTTAGTTTATTTGGCGCGCCACAAACAAACTAACGAACAAGTTGCGCTGAAAGTGATGCTGCCAAAAGTAGCGGCAAATCAGCGGGCTGTTAATTGGTTTTTGCGAGAAGTTGAAAATATGAAAGTTTTAAAACATCCCAATGTGGTAGGATTAAAAGAGTTTGGTTATGCTGATGAAACTTTCTTTTTCACGATGGAATACTGCGACGGCGGCAGCGTTATTGATTTGATGGAAAAACGCGGTTTCAGCACTTTGCCGGTTGGTGAGGCTGTGGCTATTATTTTGCAAGTTTTAGATGGTTTGACTTACACCCATAATGCAGAAATTCCAAACGTCAGATTGGCTGATGGTAGTTTTGCAAAAGGACGGGGTTTGATTCACCGGGATTTGAAACCGGGGAATATTTTTCTGGCGAATGTGGGTGGGAAACAAGTTGCCAAAATTGGGGATTATGGGTTAGCAAAGGCTTTTGACCAAGCGGGTTTAAGCGGCCAAACGATGACTGGTAATGTTGTGGGCACGCCGTATTTTATGCCGCGACAGCAGGTAGTAAATTATAAGTACGCGCAACCGGATGTTGATGTTTGGGCGGCTGCGGCTTGTTTGTATGTGATGATAACGGGATATTCCCCGCGCAATTTGCAGGATCAAGACCCGTTTTTGGCGGTTTTGCAAAATGATGCGGTTCCTGTGCGCGATCGCACTTCTGCGATTCCTCAACCTTTAGCTGCTGCGATCGATCGCGCTTTAATTGACAATCCTGAAATTTATTATAAAAGTGCGGCGGAATTTAAACAAGCTTTATTAAATACTATATCATAAATTAATGAATACACAATTTTTATGGCGCTCGCCCGAAAATAAACCGCGTTGGATTATCCTATTATTGTTAGGTGTTTTGGCTGCTTTGGGGGTAGTGGCAACAACAGCTTACCTCAAAACGGCGATCGCCCAAACTATCGGCCCGGCTTTGTCTGTAGATGTTAAAGCCGATCGACATCCCATTAGCCCCGACATCTACGGTATGAACGATTATGCCCTAGACCCGGCCATCGCCAAAGAGTTGCGGATTCCGGTAGAACGCTGGGGGGCTAATCACACCAGCCGCTACAACTGGTTAGTCGATTCTTCCAACAAGGGCGATGACTTCTTTTTCGTGGGTGGCGGCGACAATAAAAATCCTGTTCCCGGCGATTCTATAGATAAAATTGTCAAAACCAACCGCCAAAACGGCAGCAAAAGTATTGTTACAATTCCGATGATTGGCTATGTAAATAAGATTAGCACTTGGAACTGCGGCTTTAGAGTATCCAAATACGGGCCGCAAGAAAAAACTAATCCTTACATTTTTCCAGAAGGTGATAAATGCGGCAATGGTAAGCGTCCCGATGGCACTTTGATAACTGATAATAATCGCCTTGATGTCAGCATTGTTAGCAATCCAGCATTTCAAAAAGCTTGGGTTCAACACTTAATTAAAACCCACGGTACTGCTGCTAACGGCGGCGTGCAAATTTACCAAATGGACAACGAACCAAGCGGTTGGGGAAATACTCACCGCGATGTTCATCCAGAACCGACGAGTTACGAGGAATTGCGCGATCGCACTTATCAATATGCCTCAATGGTAAAAGCTACAGATCCCACTGCTAAGGTACTCGGGCCGTCGGATTTTGGCTGGCCTGTCTATGTGGATTCGGGGGTTAAGGGCGATCGCGAAAAACACGGCGGCGTCTGGTTTGCGCGGTGGTACTTGCAACAAATGCGCGCTTACGAACAGCAGAAAGGTGTTCGGATTCTCGACTATTTCGACGAACACTACTATCCTTCGGTGGATGATACCTGTTTGGCGAATTGTCCCGCCGGCGATGCCAAAACCCAAGCAGCGCGACTGCGATCGACTCGTTCTCTGTGGGATGCTACCTATACTGATGAAAGTTGGATTGGTAAATACAATCCGCCGCTAACAATTATTCCCCGGTTTCGAGAGTGGGTAAAGCAAGATTATCCAGGTACAAAAATTGCAATTACTGAATACAATTGGGGCGGTTTAGAGTCGATTAACGGAGCCTTAGCCCAAGCCGACGTACTGGGGATTTTTGGGCGGGAACAACTCGATTTAGCGACGCTGTGGGGGCCTCCGAAGTCTTCTGAACCGGGGGCCTATGCTTTCCGAATGTACATGAATTACGACGGAAAAGGCGGTAAGTATGGCGATACTTGGGTGCGATCGCAAAGCACAGATCAAGGACTGTTGTCAATCTATGCAGCCGATCGCACTAGCGACAGTGCTTTGACGCTGGTTATTATTAATAAAACCAGCAAAAATTTGACCAGCAACTTAAGTTTGGCAGGATTTAACCCAGCCGCCAAAGCTCAAGTTTACACTTACAGCGAGGCGAATTTGGGGGCGATCGTCCGTGAGAGCGATTTAGGTGTCAGCGCCGCCGGTTTTCAGGCCACTTATCCCGCTAATTCTATCACTTTGGTTGCCCTTCCAAAGGCTTAATACCCAATCCGCCTTAAATATCCCCTCTTATTCTTAGTCCCCTTCTTAGCCCCCTCGGCTCGGACTTTCTGTGTCTAGTAGCGGTTTCAACCGCCCAGTATAAAAGGGGCTTTAAACCATTAAGAATCGACCATCCAAGCAATACATTTGCGCATTTGCTCGCGCATTGTTTCTCTATCAGCATTATACCTGCGGCCGTGTCCCGGCAACACCCATTCAAACGAGTAATTAGCCAAATTCTGCATAGATTTTATTTGTTCCGGCCAAGAATACCAACAGACTTCGCGAAAGCCAACTAGCTGCTGCAAACTTTCCGACCAAGCAAGATGATCGCCGCTGAACAAAAACTTGTTATTGTAAAGTAAAACTGTGTGGCCTTTCGTGTGCCCCGGAACAGGTATAATCAACAAGTCATCGGCTATTTGATAGGGTTCGCTGCGCGACAATTGAATTTCTACACTGCAAGTATTCGCGTTAATTTCGTCAGCATGGAGAATGCGATCGCACCCAAAATGGTCGCGGTATTGTTGATGATCTGCTACGTCGTCGCGGTGAGTCAAGTACAGATAGCGAATGCCGCCCATTGCTTCTATGTTTTTGACTAGCGGCGGCACAAAACGGGGAGAATCAACTAAAATATTGCCATCGGGACGGACAATTAAATAGCTGGCCGCAGCGTAGGATTTCTCAGAGTGATAGCCGCAGTGATAGACATTTTCTGCTACGAGTGCGGGCAACTGTTGCTGAACTTGTTTGATACTTTTGGGCTTTTCAACAGTGCCGATGGAACTTGTGGGACAAGACAAAAGAGCCGCGAGCGCTCGCATTTCTTCCATCTCGTTAGTTGGCTGGTGGTAAACAGCAGACTGTTCTCCCTCTTGAGTAAATACTTCCGGCGCCATCCACCGACAAGTATCGCAGTCAATGCAGGTAGTGTCTACATAAAAGTTACCGGTAATATTTTCAGTACGCCTCCGATTAATGTTAGCCATTTTTCTACCTCTTAATAAACAATATAAATAATGGTAAATTTGTATAATTCCTACGACATCCCGCCGGAGGTTTAAATCCCCGTCTCACAGCACAATTCGGTTAAAACCGATTAATAATTACTCCCTATTTATTGACACTAGGTGAGTATCAGTCCTATGCAACAGGACTGATACTTTGAGGCAGGGGTTTAAACCCCTGCCGGACTCTTGCTTCTGCGTGCAAGATATAACTTTCAATCAACAATTCTACTGCTGGTTCTGATCCGCTGGAAAAGCACCCGCTTTCACCGCCACAGTAACAGGTTGTCCGCCGCGGCTCAATTCAAGCTGCAGATCGCTGCCCACTGTACTTTTCTCAACAATTTGCTGTACGCTGCTAGCATCGCTAACTTCTGCACCGTTAATTTTCTTGATCACATCGGCAACGCGAACTCCAGCTTGTGCCGCCGGAGAACCTTTGGCAATTCCCAAAACTAACACGCCTTTATCTTCAGTCAGCCTCAATTTGGTGTTGGGATTTTGATTAAATTCTCTCTTGATTTCGGGAGTAATGCTCAACATCCGAACGCCGAGATAAGGATGTTCGGCTTTTCCTGCTGTTACTAATTGGTCGGCAATTTGTTGTGCTCGATCGATCGGAATAGCAAAACCCAATCCTTGAGCGCCTTGAATAATCGCCGTATTCATGCCGATAACTTGACCGCGCTGGTTCAGCAGCGGGCCGCCGGAATTACCGGGATTGATCGCAGCATCGGTTTGAATAAAGCTGACGCGCTTGTCGGGAACGCCGACATCGGCGCTAGAACGGCCTGTAGCGCTAATAATGCCCACAGTCACAGTATTGTCCAAACCGAGGGGATTGCCGATCGCGATCGCCCATTCTCCCGGCTGTAACTCTTCTGATTTGCCCAAACTCACCACAGGCAAATTGTTAGCTTCAACTTTAACAACAGCCACATCAGTAACTGTATCTACACCTAAAACTTTGCCGACAAATTCGCGACCATCCTTCAGTTTTACCGTCACCGTATCCGCGCCGTTAACAACGTGAGCGTTAGTCAAAATGCGACCGTCGGAACCAAAAATAAAACCGGAACCAGAACCCCGTTCTACCCTATTTCCCCGCTCAATCGGAAGTTCCGAACCGAAGAAGCGGCGGAATTGCTCGGGGATCTCATCTGGAACTTGGTTCTTCACCGTGCGAGACGAATTGATCCGCACCACTGCCGGGCCGACTCCCTGCACAACTTTAGTTACAAAATTAGAGTCTTGAGAGGGCAGTATATTTGCAGGCAATGCTGAGATTGGCGCTGCATTTGAAGGTTCAGCTTGAATGGCGTTAGAACTTCCAGGAACTTGAGAAGTTAGGGCATTGCACCCAACAGTTGCGGTGGAGCCGAGCAAAAGAAGGGATAAAAAAGCAAGTTTTTTGGGCAAAGAAAAACGGCGAGAACGCTGAGCAGCAGGCATATTTTGGGTTGACATAGTATTGATTTGGTGGGAGTTAGAGCGAGAGTTATAATTATGGTTTTGCATTTTTAGTACCTACTGTAATTAATTTAGAACTAAAGGGTCTTTAATTTTAATTCAACCATTTCTGACATCTGCTTGACTGGTGGGGTTTACCCTACAAGGTGGGGTAGAAACCGGACAGTAGCAGGCAAATTGTGTGTGGATTGCAGCTTTTGAGTGCGATCGAACTGGGCCAGCATTGGCGAATTACCTCACAATTCAATAATCAAGACTACGGCCGCAGACCAGGATATTCCGCATTGGCATGGAATCTTTACAGGATTGATATCCGAACTCTACAACAGCCCTGGACTAACAAAAACCCGGTTAAGAGTCAAAATCTTCGCTGTCAGCGATTGACGTTAAGGTAGAAACGGGGTTTTTGAGCCCGCCTGCATCCAGGACAGCAGCTAAAGCACCCAGAAAGCCTAACCCTAAAAAAGCAGGAAGTAAAAAGCCTGTAAAGTCTCCAGCGAAGTAAGTCGGTGGGAAAATTCACCTGTATGTAGCAAAACATTAAGTAGGGTGATTCGAGTTAGATTTAAGACGTTGTGTAAGGTTGTGTACGGTTTTTTATTTACTTTCTACCCCATGAATTACCGCATAAGCAAGCTCTAATTCGGAAGCAAATATTTGTCCCGCTAGTTCATCTTTTTTGATGTGTTGCCACTCCCCTGCCAAGCAAATTTATTCCTTATCATTCTTCACAACTATTACCAGTATAGCGTTTGTGGCTTTTAACTAAAAAGTCAATAACGATGCCATCGGACTTGATCGAAAAACTTATGCTAATTACGGACAATCGGCAGAGTGAGATGTACCGTTGTTTCCTTTTGATAGATACTGGTAATTGAGAACTCTCCTCCTGCCAGTTCGACAATTTTCTGGACAATTTTTAAGCCTATACCGGTGCCCTGTTGCTCATACTTCTTGCGCTCAAACTGCATGAATGCACCAATTTTAGCAATTTGCTCTTCTGTCATGCCCTGCCCCGAGTCATGTACAGATAAATGCAGCATCTCCCCTACGACTTGACTACTAACTTTAATGGTTGTCTCTGGTGAGGAGAATTTCAGTGCATTATCAATTAATTCATGGAGAATCGTTGATAGATATCGCTCTGATAGAGCGATATCCGCTTCTTCCAGAGTTAACAACAGATCGTCGCTACGGTCAACTTTCTGAGCCTGGTATTTCAAATCGGCTTCAATGGCGGAAGCTAAAAATTGAGTTTGGGCAGATTCGATCTTGTGCTGTTGACTTGCGGATAGTTCTAATCCTAAATAAATCAGGAATTTTTTCGTTAATGTTTCTAGGCGACGGGCAGATTCATGTGCCCAGCCTAACATCTCACGGATTTGGGCGATCTCCATCTCTTCGAGCTCGTCCTTGAGCCACCCGATCGTGCCTAAGATGCCATTGAGGGGCGTATTCAGTTCGTGGGATATAGTAGAAGCTAAGTTGCCACGCAGCTCATTGAGGGTGCTTTTCAAGAGATAGATGGTATTTTCTTGGATGTGGTATAAGTTCTGGATATTATCATACTGTTGCTTGATTCTGAGCATTGAATGCACGCGAGCACGCAGTTCAATAGCATTTACAGGTTTACTGATGAAGTCGTCGGCTCCGGCAGTTAGACAATGCGCAAGGTCGGATTTTGAGCTTAATGCTGTTACCATAATGATGGGAACGGCTTGCCATTTTGACATGGCTTTGATTTGCCGACAAATCTCGATGCCGTCTATTCCCGGCATCATCACATCCAGCAAAATAAGATCGGGCTCAAATATGTCGAGGGATGCGATCGCTTCTTGCCCGCTGGCAGCGTAATGCAATTGATAATCCTGCTCTGATAACAGAGTTTCAATCACATCAAAGTTATCCGGCTCATCATCAACAATTAAGAGAGAGAATTGAGACATAATTGTCACCCGTTCAATAATGTAAAAAGTTTTATGACTTCACGTGATAGCCATCAGCTAGGCTGCCAAAGTGATTTCAAAAATGGCTCCTTGTGGTTGGTTGCTTCTTACACAAATGTCGCCCCCATGTGCTTCAACGACCATTTTGCAGAAAGCTAAACCCAACCCTATTTGAGATATCTCCGACATCAAATTTCCAATTTCGTATTTCTCAAAAATTTTGTGCCGCAATGTATCAGGAACACCAGGCCCCGAGTCGATAACCTGGATTTTGGCATTGCCAGATGTGAGGAATTCTACATTCACTATGATTTGACTATTGGCTGGGGAAAACTTAATGGCATTCGAGAGGAGGTTATCCAGCGTTCGATGTATCATGGTGGCATCAACCGAGACTTTCTTACTCGGTTCTTCTGGTAATTGAGCGACCAGCGACTGGTTTTTTTTAGCAGCGATCGCTTCAAAGTTTGATATGGCAGACTCTATGAGATCGCTCAGATAAACCTCGGTGTAATTGAGACGATTTTTACCGGATTCCAGTAAAGCAATTTGCAATAAATCATCAATTAATACCTGTATTGCTTGTGCTGAAGAGTAAAGTCGAGCCAGTTGGGTTTGTTGTTTTTCTGTAGAATACTCTACGCTTGTTAGGAGTTCCAAGCCAAGCAAGATACCAGCCAGGGGATTGCGTAAATCGTGGACTACCATTTTAACCATATCTTCCCGCAATTTTAGTAAGCTTTGCAGGTCGTCATACTGGTGCTTAATTCGCAGCATGGAGTGAACTCTGGCACGCAGTTCAATAGCATTTACAGGTTTACTGATGAAGTCATCGGCTCCAGAAGTTAAACAATGGGCAAGGTCTGATTTTGAGTTTAATGCTGTCACCATAATGATGGGAACGGCTTGCCATTTTGACATGGCTTTGATTTGCCGACAAACTT
The DNA here is from genome assembly GCA_014695295.1 of Microcoleus sp. FACHB-61. Taxonomy (GTDB): domain Bacteria; phylum Cyanobacteriota; class Cyanobacteriia; order Cyanobacteriales; family Microcoleaceae; genus Microcoleus. The sequence continues at coordinate 103,717 of JACJNY010000013.1, forward strand.
CAATGCCATCTATTCCTGGCATCATCACATCCAGCAAAATAAGATCGGGTTCAAATATGTCGAGGGATGCGATCGCTTCTAGCCCGCTGGCAGCGTAATGCAATTGATAATCCTGCTCTGATAACAGAGTTTCAATTACATCAAAATTATTGGGATCGTCGTCAACGATTAAAACGGATGGTCTGTTCACGGGTTATCTTTGTTTAGAAGCTAAAAGTTGTTGAATAGTGCTTGCCAATTGCTTCAGCTTGACGGGTTTGGTGAGGTAATCATTGGCTCCGGCGGCAAGGCAACGATCGCGATCGCCCGTCATGGCTAAGGCAGTTAGGGCAACGATCGGCAAATCGACTAAGTTTGGATCGCTGCGGATCTGCTGCATAGCTTCTAGACCATCCATACCAGGCATTTGAATGTCCATCAAAATTAGATTGGGGTTTTCCGACTTGGCCAGGGCGATCGCCTCCTCTCCATTCTTAGCCAAGAGAATGCGATAGCCTTTAGCTCTCAGGTAGCTCGAAATCGTAGTGATATTGGCTTCGTTGTCTTCCGCCAGCAAGATTAATGGAGAGCTTCCCGGTTCGGGTTCGCTGGGTTCGATGCTGGGATCTGTCTGGGATGCCAAGTCAGGAGAGGATGGCGCACAAGCAGTGCAGGGAAGGTCGATCGTGAAGCAACTTCCTACACCCACAGTGCTGGTGAGCCCCACCTGCCCGCCGTGGAGTTCGACGATGCGTTTCACCAAGGCAAGCCCCAAGCCAGTGCCTGTATATTGACGATTCAGGGCGCCATCGATTTGGATAAAAGGCTGAAACAGTTTGTTGATATGTTTTGCGGCAATACCAATACCTGTATCGATGACCGCAATTTGCAGGGTTTCTTTGACCAAAAAATGGGGTGGGGAACCGGCAGAATCTGGGTCGGCAGGGCGCTGTTGACGGCGGACTTCTAGGGTGATGCGTCCTCCGTTAGGAGTGAATTTGACAGCGTTATTGAGCAGGTTGATCAAGACTTGGCGCATCCGCCGTTCATCAATCAATAAGGCGGGCAGATTGAGCGGCATTTGAATGTCTAGCTGAATGCGTTTTTGCAGGGCTTGTTGTTTGATAAATGCCATACTGGATTGACACAGATGATTGATAGAAACTGGGGTGCAATCGAGTTCCATTTGACCCGATTCAATTTTGGCGACATCCAAAATGTCGTTGATTAGCTCTAGCAAGTGAGAGCTACTGCGATCGATGGTTTGTAAAGCTTTGATTTGTTGTTCGTTGACGATGCCAAAGACTTGCTCTTGTAGCCCCTCGCTCATGCCCAGAATGGCGTTAAGGGGAGTGCGGAGTTCGTGGCTCATGTTGGCAAGGAATTCGTCTTTGAGACGGGTAGCGCGGGCCAGTTCTTCGTTAGAGGCTCCTAGTTGTTGGTTGCGCTCGGTGAGCTGCTGCTGGGCTTGTTGTCGTTCGGTGAGTTCTTGCTGCAACTGCTTAAATAGGCTCGCTTGTTGAATTGCGATCGCCAACTGGTTGGCAATTTGTTGCAGGAGTTGCGCTTCAGACTCTTGCCACACTCGTTTTTCTCGACAAGCATGGACGACTAACACCCCCCAGAGCTTCTTGGTTTGCCCGGGGGCAACCCATCTATGGTTTTCGCTGCTTCGGACTTCTTGCAAGATAGGTGCAACGATTTTGGACTGGACTTGACCAACGGTTGCGTATTCCACCAAGCAATGAGTCCAGATATCGGTCATTACATCGGGGACGATGCGGGGCTTGCCCTCCCAGTACCGGTTGAGGATTTCTTGAGACCACTGTTCGTCCTGCCAGTGATGGTCTTTGAGCGCGGGGAACTCGCTAGACACAGCTTCTTCAACAATTTGACTTCTGCCATCCCCAAATAGCCGGAACACGATAATCCGATCGCCTTGCAAGATTTCTTTGACTTTCTGTGTCACAGTCGCCAAAATTTGGTTAATATCCAACGATTCGCGAATTTGCTGGGCGATTTCTCCCAAAGTTCGCTGCCGTTGGAGTTGTAAAGCGATCGCATTTTCTGTTTGCTTGCGGATAGCCAGTTCTGATTGTACCTGTTCGTAGAGGTAAGATTGCTGAATTGCGATCGCTAATTGGTTAGCAATTTGTTTAAGTAAATTGATTTCCCAGTCTTGCCACTGGCGCGGACCATCGCATTGATGAACAATCAGCAATCCCCAGAGGGTTTGATTCAGAATAATTGGAACTACGAGTTTGGCTCTGACTTGGATTTCTGCGAGGAATTCAACCAAGCAGGGAAAGATTGACTCGTTTACATCTTCGCTATCGTTGAGGGCATACACTCTTCCTTGGATATAGCGATCGTAGTTTTCTTGGGGGAAAACCTCTTCAGGGAAGAGGATATCCAGGAGCTTAGACCTATTTGGCGAAACAGATTCAGCAATGGCAGCCCCCGTCCCTTCAGGAAAAACTCGATAAACCAGCGTTCGGTCTGGTTGCAAGACCTGATGGATTTCCTCAACAGTGCTATTGAGAATCTCGTCGAGATTCAGAGAAGATCGCATCCGTTTAGTAATCGCTCCCAGCAAACGTTCCAGGTCTGTTCGTTGTCGCACTTTCTCTTCGGCTTCTTTGCGATCGGTGATATCCTGAAACGTGCCTACCAGACCAATAACATTATCTGAGCAGTCTCGCAGGGGAGCCTTGTGGGTTTCGATAAATAGTGCTTTACCATTGGGTAGGGTTAGGGTTTCTTCGAGCCCTAATATAGATTCACCCGTTTCTACTAACCACCGATCGATCGCACGATAGCTGCTCACCTCGACTTTTTTCGGGCAAATATCTAAATCTGTTTTACCTATAATTTCGGTCGTAGATGGCAAGCTTAGAGTTTTGGCAAACTTCTGATTGCATCCTAAAAAAACAGACTCTCTATTCTTCCAAAACACGGCGAGCGGGATGGTATCGAGTACCGTTTGCAGAAACTGCTGAGATTCCTGCAAAGCCTTCTGGGCCTGTTTGCGATCGGTGATGTCTACTAATACACAAATAGTTTGATTCTCTGAGCCTGGAAGGAGTGCGACTCCGATCAAGACAGCAATCCGGCTGCCATCCTTACGGTAGTATTCCTTTTCCCAGGTCTCATCGGCCGCGCCATCCTGCATCAGGCGTTCCATCACTACAACATCAGCGTGGGCATATTCGGGGGGGGTCATGGCATCCCAATGAATTAGCCCCGCCTCTAGTTCCTCCCTACTGTAGCCAACCATCTGTAAGAAGCGATCGTTGGCATCGATAATGTTCCCCTGAAAATCGGCAAACATCATGCCGCTCACACTCGACTCAAACACCCGGCTGAATCTGATTTCACTGCTTTCCCTGGCGAGTTCAGCTTGTTTGCGATCGCTGATATCCGATAAAATTCCCTGGACGCTAATCAATTCCCCTTCAGCATTTATAACGGGTGTGGCGCTGCTTCTTACCCAGACATAATTGCCATCTCGGCGGCGGTGTCGGAACTCATAATCACTTGACTTTTTACCAAGTTTCATATTCTCCCGATAATCAGTAACTACCAAAGAGCGATCGTCTGGATGCACCAGATATATAAACGACTTACCAATCCATGCACTCTCATCCCAGCCAAACATGGTCTTGAATTGCGGTGACACATAAGTGAGTATGCCATCGGGTTCACATGACCAGATCAAATCATTAGCCCCTTCTACCAGCCGCCGGAATTTAGCTTCACTCTCTGCTAATTCGGCTTCGATCTGTTTGCGATAGCTCATATCGCGACATACACAAATCAATAATCCATCGTCTGTGAGGGTGAGGGATAACCCTTCGGCAAAGGTAGAGCCATCTTTGCGGGTGGCGATCGCCTCTCCCTCCCAAGCGCGATCGCGCCCCAGCACCGGAAAGACTTCCCGCTCAAACCGTTCTAATTCCTGTTGGGAATACAAAAGTTTCCAAGATTTGCCCAACAGTTCTTCAGGGCGTTCGTAGCCAAACAGTTCTAAATGGGCTTGATTCAAATAGAGGTAGGTATCTCCTTCGATAATCGCAATGCCGTCGATCGCCGCCTCAATTGCCGCCTGTTGTATTTTTAGGGTTTCTTGGGTTTGTTTGACATTGCTAATATCGGCACAATAGCCAACAATCTCAGTCGGGCGACCTTGTTCATCTCGCACCAGGCGCCTTCCATCCTGTATCCAAACGTAGTAACCATCGCGATGCAAAAATCGATATTCATGCTGCTGAGTGTCGTACTCAAAGAGAGCCGATAGATCTGCCAAAACTCTAGGGGCATCTTCTGGGTGAAGATGGTGAGTCCAGAAGCTGGGGGTCGATACAACTTCTTTTGGCTTGTAGCCCAAAATGGCTTCGATATTTTTGCTGATGAAGGTTGAGTCATAGTCGGGATAGGGCTTAGAGCTATAGATCATCGCGGGACTGGATGCCAGAAGAAATTCGAGGCGTTCTTTCAACAGGCGATTTTCTCGCTCTGTCTGTTGGCGATGGGTAATGTCTTGGATCAGGGCCAGCGCATAGAGATGTCCATCATCACACGATAGGATAGAGGTGGAAATGGAGATAGTGCGCCGCTGTCCGTCTTGACGCTGGATTTCCCTTTCCACAGCGATCGGCTGCATCTGTCTGCAGTTGGCGATCGCCTGTTCTCGATCTTCTAGATTCGGGTACAAGGTTTGATACCACCCCAGACGGTTAATTTCTTCTAAGGTGTAACCCGTAATCTCTTGCATTTGCTGATTCCAGACTGTGAAGTGGACAAAGGGAAACTCCTTAACAGGATGGAAAACGCACAGCCCTTCTGCCATGTTTTCTACTATTTGTTGACGGAAAGTATTTTCCTGCCGAAGCGTTGCTTCGGCCAACTTGCGATCGGTAATATCGAAGCGAATGGCTAGATACTGAAAAGGTCGCCCACCATCGTCCACAAAGGGGACGATGGTGGTTGCAACCCAGTACAGGCTACCGTTTTTTGCCCGATTGCAAATTTCACCGCGCCAAATCTGACTGCTGTTAATGGTGCGCCACAAGTGTTGGAAGAAAGCAGGGGGATGATAGCCAGAGTTGACTATGCGATGGGTTTGTCCGATCAGTCGATCGCGGGAGTAGCCAGAGACTAAACAGAAGCGATCGTTGACGTAGGTCATCACCCCTTCGCGATCGGTTATGACCACAATGGCAGACTGATCCAAGGCCTGTTTAAAGGTTGATAATTCTTGAATTAACTGCTGTCGTTGGAGTTCAGCCTGTTTGCGTCTGCTGATATCAAAGTTGACCCCTATCATGCTGTGGGGATTGCCTTGGGCATCTCGCACGACGACACCATAGGCTTTAATAAAGCGGAGGCTGCCATCGGGATGCAACACTCGAAATTCGGTTTCGTATTCTGCCTGTCCTAAGACGGCTTGCTGAAGCAATGTTTCGGTGGCAGTGCGGTCTTCGGGATGTAGGCGGTTTGCCCAAATGTGGTAAGGCAGAGGGGAATCAGATTGTTTTGTGACACCGTACAGTTCGTACATCCGCTCGTCCCAAATGACGGTGTTCTGTTCAATATCGAAGTCCCAACAGCCGATCGCCCCTGATTTGAGAGACAAAGCGAGGCGATCTGATACTTTCTGTAGTTGCACTTGTGTACGTTTGCACTCGCTAATATCTTTGGCGATGCCTAAAAAGCCGATAATTTGCTGATTGACATCCTTGAGGGCGGTGATGGATAGCGACACAGGAAATCGAGAACCATCTTTGCGGATATAGCTCCACTCTTCTTCGCTGGCAATACCTTGGCGTGCTTTGGCAACAAAAACCTCAAAGCCGGGAGGAATATTTTGCCCTAGTTCGGCAGATAGTGATGCTGCCCGGTCAATTACCTCATTTGCATCGTGGATGAGTGCGGGGGTGGCTTTGCCGATGATTTCTTGAGCACTGTAACCCAGCATCCTTTCGCCTGCGGCATTCAAGGTCTGGATGATGCCAGTTGGGTCTGCGGAGACGATGGAGTAATCAGCACCATCAAGGATAGCGCGTTGCAGGCTGTTGACTTGCGAAAGCTCTTGGGTGCGTTCTGCGACTTTGGTTTCTAGCTGTTGGTTGAGTTGCTGGAGTTGTTGTTCGGCTTGTTTGCGATCGCTAATATCTGTCGTACTTCCTACATAGCCGACTACTTGCCCGTCTGCATCCAGTTCGGTAACGGACTGCCCATAAACCCACGTTACCCCACCGTCGGGACGTTGAAAGCGATATTCGAGTTGGAAAGGGCGATTTTCTTGGAGAGATTGCTGCCATTGGGCAATGACCCAATCGCGATCGTCGGGGTGTAGCCCCTGTTGCCATCCTTCCCCGACGGCGGTTTTTGGGGTGAGCCCGCTGATCTGACACCAGCGATAGTTAACATAGATGCACTTGCCCACAGCATTGGCGCGGAAAATCCCCACTGGTACGGCTGCCACTAGGGAGGCGTAGCGTTCTTCGCTTTCTTGCAGGCGGACTTCAGTTCGTTTGCGATCGCTAATGTCGGTAATGGTGCCTATATAGCCGCTCCGATGTCCGCTGGCATCGAGTTCGGCGACGCACTGGCCATAAACCCACGTTACCCCACCGTCGGGACGTTGAAAGCGATATTCGAGTTCAAAAGAGTCGTTACCTTGGATGAATTGCTCCCATCGGGCAATGACCCAATCGCGATCGTCGGGGTGTATTCCTTGTTGCCATCCCTGTCCCATAGTGGCTTCTGGTCTGAGTCCGCCGATCTGAAAGTAGCGATCGTTGACATAGGTGCATAGCCCCTCCGCATCGGTGCGAAAAATCCCCACCGGAGCGGCGGCAGCAAGGGCCGCGTAGCGTTCTTCGCTCTCGATCAGGGTGGCTTCGATCCGCTTTCGCTTTACCAGTTCATTCTGCAATTTTTGCTGGATCGTGTCTTGCCCGAGGGCGATCGCCACCTGTAGAGAAACTTGTCGCAGGAGTTCGATCTCGTCAGCCGTCCAAGAGTGCGCAGCGGCTCGATAACTGGCGATCATTAATCCGCGCAGTTGTTCCTCTATCACGATCGGCACCATCAGCTTGGCGCGAATATCAAACCCCCCTAACATTTCCTGATGGCACTGGGTCATTTCTTCGCCGTAGATGTCGTTGATGATGCGAATTCTGCCCTGGCGATACGGTTCAAGCCATTCTGGACTCATGCAAGAATCGCGGGCTTCTCTATGGAGTACCGATCGCCCAGTTTCGGTAATCGCTTCCGCAATCACGGTGCCTCTAAAGTCAGGCCGAAACTGGTAAATGATGACGCGATCGCACCCCAGAAGCGAGTGAATTTCGTGCACTGTAGTATGCAGAATATCTGACAAATTCAAGGACGAGCGGATCTGCTCGGCAATGGTATTGAGAAGTTGCTCTCGATCGGCCTTTGCTTTGAGGGCGACTGTCCGAGCTTGCACCTGCTGTTCGAGCTCGATGTTGCGATTTGCCAGCAGCGCCACCTTTTCGGCCTCTAGGCGCACCACCTTCTCTTCCCACTTCTGGACCAGTTTGTATACCTCCAGCGGGTTGAGGGCTTGCAGCAAACTGGTCTGGGTGATGATGCCTAATAGTTCTCCTAGCTCCCCTGTCACCGCCAACCGACGGATCGATCGCTGCTCCAGGATCTGCTGCACAGTCCAGAGCGACTCCTCTGGCTTGACCTTAAAAATCGGTGCACTCATTACCGTCTCAGCCAGACAGGTTTCCAGCTTCAACCCCAATGTCTGAAATTGCACAATATCCCGCTCGGTGAGAATCCCCACTGGAATTTGTAGCGGTTCAGTAGAGATTCCGCCTGGGTGTACAATCATCACGGAACTGACGCGATGCTCTGCCATAAGTTGAGCGATCGTCAGTAGGGAAGAATCTGGCGCAGCACAAATCACTTCGCGAGTCATCACTTCTGCTACCATACGCAACCGCAGCAGGTCGATCGGTCGAGAGGTTTGGCGCAGACTTCCGTGAGTCACTAAGCCCACTAGGCGATCGTGCTCGTCCACGATGGGCAAATGGCGAATGTGGTGCTGCTGGAGCAGATTAATCGCAAAAAATAAATCGGTGAAGGCGGACTCGCGGAGGGTGACGACGGGATATGCCATCACATCCCGGATCGCCAAATTCTCCAAGGAACGCTGCTGGGCACTCAGCCGCACCACGTCTCGCTCGGTCAGTACGCCGACCAATTGCTCGTTTTCCACTACCAACACGCAGCTCGATCGCGCCTCTAGGTGGAGGTCGTCGAGTTGACCATCCGCCGTTCTAGGGGTGTTGCAGAGCGATCGCACGCCGCTCATTTGGGCGATCGCATCCATCACCGTCGTATCGAGCGAAACCACCAACGGGTGTCGGATGATCGCAGTCCTGAGTTCTATTGGGGTGAGAGCCGTAATACCGCTGAACATGAGTTTATAGGGTTTTATTGCTGATTATTTTTTTAAACTCTTCGCCTTAAACACGTGAGCTGATAGCGTAGCGTGGGGCCAGCCATAGTACGGAGAAGAGTTACTTACCTGCACGGCATTCTCTAAATATTATATTGACTTACTGTTCGCTCCTGCATGAAATTAGTTAGGGAAATTCGGCGACTCTAAAATAACGATACTTATCACTTTCATGAAATAATAAAAAGAGAAAGTAACTATCTTTTATGACTTTCATAAAATAATAAAAAGAGAAAGAGCCGTAAACCCTTTACTCGACTATGTTGAAGCTCGGAGAACCCGCCGTAAATATAAAATTTGTTGACGATTGACGATGGCTGTGAATTATACAGAGCATACAAATCGCTATTCCCCAAAGTGAGAATTTGTGAGGCGTTTAATTACTTTCATGTGGGGATTTTCTGATATTAAAAGTAAAACACTACCAGCAATATCTCGTGTAGTAGGGTTAAGCAATGAACAAAAACCATTGCCTTTTCTAAGCGAATTACTTGAAAATCACAACGATTGAGAGAGGCTAGGTTAAACCTTATTCTACAAGACATAGCCGGACGATAATTTTGCTAATTATTGTAGGGCTTATTAAACATGAAATCAGCTTGGTTTACGGTTTGATAATGGGGGGAGCTATCGAAAAATTTATATCAAAATGATGGATCAAGAAGCCCAACAGCCTGCTCAGATTGGACGCTCCAGAATAATCGTACAATACAACGGCTTCATACACCGATGTCAAAAAGTCCAACAGTTATGGTCAAAGTGGGGAAACCAGGGTTTATATATCTTTTTCTTGCCCAAATATTGTTCCGAAATGAACCGAATTTAATAGAAGTGGCAACACCTAAAAAAAGATAAATTAATTAGCGGCAAAAATATTTGACTCGGATTTAGAACTCGCCTACGCAGTAATTCATGGAGTAGAAGTTAGAGGAAAAAGAGGAAACTACTGTCCAAAACGTGTTAAATTTAATATCAACTCCGGTAGCATCGGAATTAATATTACTCACAGTCAGGACACGGCAGTGCCGTGTCCCTACCCTCATTAATTGTAGGGACACGGCACTGCCGTGTCCTCGGTATCATTCCGATGCAACCGGAAACGATATAACTCCTACGATCGTAATTAATATTTCGTTAGATAAAGATATTTTTTCCCGGCTACCTATTTAAAGTACCAACTAAACCTAACTCAAAATGGCTGACAAAAACTCCGTTAAGATTTGAGATTTGAACGGAGTTTACAATTTTATTGATCCATAGGTTCAATGGAACTAACCGAATCGATTTCCCGCGACTTGTTCCTCGAAATTTCCAAAGTATCAACAGTATTCTTAATAAAACCAGCCATCGGCACAGCAACTAACAAACCTGCTAGTCCCGCCACCTTAACCCCCACCAGCAGCGACACTAAAATCCACACGGGATTGAGGCCGATAAAACCGCCTAATAACCGAGGAGCAACCCCGCTTTCAATTACTTGCTCAATTACTGTAGCGACAGCTAAAACTGTGACGCCGAGCCAAAAGTTGTTTAATGTGATCAGCAAACTGACAATGCAAATACTGAAAGGTGCCCCGAAGGGAATCATGGTCATTGCACCCACGCCCAAACCGAACAGCAATCCGAAGGGAACTCGCAAAATTAAAAAAGCAACAGTGATAGACAGTCCCATCAAACCCGCCAAAGTTGCTTGGCCGACGAAGTAGTTGTGGAAGCTTCGCGCCAGCAACTCTCGCAATTGAAGGCTCAGCTTGGAGGGAAACCATTTAAACAAGCCTTCCCACACGCGATCGCCGTGCAAGAGCAAGTAGAATGTCACGACTATTGTCAGGAGGAAATTCAACAGACTGTCTGCAGCACCCAAGCCAAATTTGAGAATTTCGCCAGTGAGAGACTGCAACTGAGCTGAAAGTCGATCGCTCAATTTGGTAGTCAAACCGCTAACATCAATGCGGAGATTGCGATTCTCCGCCCAATTGTTGAATGCTTCAATCTGTTCTGTGCCAGAAACTATCCAAGTCGGCAGCCTGGTGGCGAGTTCAGTGATTTGGTTTAGCAGAATCGGAGCCAGGGTGACACCTAAAACCACCAATAGCAGTAAAGTCAAAAACAATACCGACAAAACTGCTCGATCGCGCTTCAGGCCGTATCTGTGCAGAAAGCGCACTGGATAATCCAGCAAAAAAGACAGCACTGTAGCCACTACCAAAACTGTAATCAAGGCGCGAAAATATTCAAAGACTAGGAGGGCTAACCAGCAGTTGAGTACCGCTAGGGGAAATACCAGTCCGTAAGTCCAGCACTGCGGCAGTTGAGTGAAACGTCTCATCTAAGTTAACCGAGTTAAAATTTGAGATGAAAGATGTGAGATTGACCCTGCTATTCGCCGTTCTCGCTTAAACATTTTATGGTGCATTTAATTTATAGCCGACTGCTGAAAATTCCCAGTCGATCGACCAGCAGCGAAAATTGGGTTGCTGGCAGGCACGGCCTGCCACAACCATGTTATATCGTTTCCGCTGGTATGGATATATCACCTGCGAAAAAAATATTTGTTGCTGTTGGCAAGGCAGCAGTTTGCAGCGCACGATTCAACCTTTTTCCCCGTGCCGTTCAAGAGCTAATTGAATTAAACGGTCTACTAATTCCGGGAAAGAAATACCGTCCGCTGCCCACATTTGCGGATACATACTGGTAGCTGTAAAGCCTGGAAAAGTGTTGATTTCGTTAATCAAAACTTCTCCGGTTGATTCAATGTAGAAAAAGTCTACTCGCGCTAAACCTGCCGCGTCTATAGCCAAAAATGCTTGCACTGCCATTTCTTGGATTTGCGAGACGATCGCACCGCTGACTTTTGCCGGGATTGAGCAGTCGGCTTGTCCCTGGGTATATTTAGTTTCGTAGTCGTAGAAATCGCTTTGAAAAGTAATTTCTCCCACCGTTGAAGCTTTGGGGTTGTCGTTGCCTAAAACTGCACATTCTAATTCTCTAGCAACCACACCCGCTTCTACAATTATCCGCCTGTCGTAGCTGGCGGCGCTGTCGAGAGCTGCTTCTAACTCAGCGCGCGATCGAGCTTTAGAGATTCCCACAGACGAGCCCAAATTCGCCGGTTTAACAAAGCAAGGATAGCCCAAAGTTGCTTCAATGTTGTCGCACAGTTTGGGGAAAACGCAAGGATTAGACCAGATTTCGGAACGGTTGACAGCGATGTATTTTACCTGCGGCAAACCAGCGTGAGCAAAAGCCATTTTCATCGCAATTTTATCCATTCCCAGCGCCGAACCTAAAACCCCGGAACCGACAAAAGGAATCTGCATTAATTTCAGCAACCCTTGCACTGTACCGTCTTCGCCATTTGGTCCGTGCAAAACAGGGAACCAAACATCTACAGCATTAAAATTAGGAAACTGTGCAGACGCGGGAGAGTCGTCTTGTCCTGGTTGTTGCTCGATTTCCACAGGTTTTCCGGTGGCTAAGACTTGTTGAGGTAATGTCCCCGACAGCCAGCGACCGTTTTTTTGGATGTAAAAGGGCAGAACTTCGTATTTAGAGGCATTTTCGTCAGCAGCGAGGGCGCGGGCGATCGCCCGCGCCGAACTAATTGAGACTTCGTGTTCGCCCGATCGCCCCCCGAACAATAGCCCGATCCGCATCTTTGTCATTTTTCAATACTCCTAGGACTTTTCGACAAATATACACGCAGTTAGCGCAGCTAACGCAGAGACGAACCGCTTTCACACTATTTATCTCCTCTCTTCCACTCTTCCTCTGTGCCCTCTGCGCTCTCTGCGGTTAAAATCCCCCTCCCGCCTGTGAAAAGCCTCAATTCCCGCCCGGTCATTTTCAGTTAAACCTTCGCCAGAAGCCACAGCAAACACGCGCCTTCAGTCAAAAATTGCATCATTTCCCTCAGCATTCGATTCCGGTTTCTTGCCCTGACTGGAAACAGTTTATTTTTTTCATCGTCTTTCTGGGCAGTTAGATATTACCGGAGTAAATATAAACGCTCAATACTCCAGTAAGTCTTAGTTGTAGGAATAGTTGTTTGCAGCAAAATGCAAATTAGTTCTTGCATAATTTGCTGCCGACCTTAAATTACTTATTCCACCAATATAGTTGCGATTTTACCCCCTACAATTTATGTTTTGAGTATAGAGTTTGCCAACATTATTTTGGGTAATTTAACTCACAACTCAATACTCACAACTATTCCACCATTTCTCCCGTCAAACTAAAAGCGCGAATATCTGTAATTTTAACCCGCACAATTTTACCCGCCAATTCAGCAATATCGCCCTTAAAAAATGTGAGACGATTGCCGCGAGTGCGTCCCATCACCTGAGTTGGATCTTTGAGATTCTGGACTTCCACCAAAACCTCTTCAGTGCGTCCGAAATAGCGCTGCGATCGTTCCATCGCCGTTGTTGTCACTACATGATTGATTCGTTGCAGGCGATCGGCTTTCACCTCCTCACTCAACTGATTTTCCCACAAAGCCGCCGGCGTCCCAGGGCGAGGCGAATAAGCCGCAGTATTCACTAAATCGAAACCAACATCTTCGATTAACTTCAAAGTCTTCTCAAACTGCGCTTCCGTCTCCCCGGGAAAACCCACAATCGCATCAGCCGTAATCGAAGCATCCGGCATATAACGGCGAACTGTATCAATAATCCGGCGGTATTTTTCCTGAGTATAACCCCGAGACATCGCCTTCAAAATATCATTATCTCCCGACTGAAAAGGAATGTGAAAATGTTCGCAAACCTGCGGTAATTCCGCACAAGCCTTAATCAATCTTTCCGTAAAGTAGCGCGGGTGGCTAGTAGCAAATCTCAGGCGATCGACTCCCGGCACATCCTGCACAAAATAAAGCAAATCCGTCAAAGTATGCTGGTTGCTGCCGTCCGGTTTGGTTCCGGGCAAATCGCGTCCGTAAGCATCAATATTTTGCCCCAACAAAGTTACTTCCTTGTAACCTTGACGGCCCAAATCTTCCATCTCAGCGCGAATTGCCTCCGGCATTCGCGACTGTTCAACCCCGCGAACATTCGGGACAACACAATAAGTGCAGCGTTCATTGCAGCCATAAATTACATTCACCCAAGCAGTCACCTTGCTATCGCGGCGCGGCTTAGTAATATCCTCCATAATCTCAACAGCTTCAGTCGCCACAACTTGATTGCCCTCAAAAACTTGTTCGAGCAAATCTTCAAGTCGGTTAGCGTGTTGCGGCCCCATTACTAAGTCTAATTCCGGCACTCTGCGCAGCAGCGCTTCACCTTCCTGCTGCGCCACGCATCCAGCTACAACTAAAGTTAAACCCGGTTCTTGGCGCTTGCGATGAGCTTGCCTTCCGAGGTTAGAATAAACTCTTTGTTCGGCATTGTCGCGAATTGTGCAAGTATTGTAGAGAATCAAGCTAGCTTCATTGGGGTCTTCCGAGAACTCAAAGCCCATATTTTCGAGAATGCCGGCCATCCGTTCCGAGTCGGCTTTATTCATCTGGCATCCGAAAGTAGTGATGTGATAGCGGCGGGGTTTAACGGTCATGGCGAATTGCAGGCAAATAAAAAATATAGGTTTTCAACCTTAACAATTTATTATAACACTTCTGTGTTAAACGAGATACGTCTGGTAACTGGGAATTTTAGTAATTGTAGGGTGCGCATTGCGCACCTTACCGCTACAAATAGCTTTATATCCCAGACAAATTATGCGAAGTCGGTATCTGGCTATTCTGTTTTTTTAGTGATATAAAAACTGTAAAATTGTTTTGGCAATACCTTGTGCAGCCAAATAAGGAACCCCATTGCCAACAGTTTTAAACATATTAGTCAACGTCATCTTAGCGGGCAGTGCAAACTCTTTTGGCAGTGACTGAATAGCCAGTGTTTCTGCAACAGAAAGCCGGCGAACTTTGTAAGGGTGCAAGTGAACTTCGTTATTGCCGTAACAAGCTGTCGGGGAATAACGCCACCGGTGCAATCGCTTGAAAGATTTTTTTGAATCATCTCCTTCATCAACGGAACCAAACCGCTTAATGCCAGCTTTTGGTGTGAAATAGTGTTTGGCATTGGGATGGTTGAGAACGTCATTTTTTTGGAACCAAAATTCAACAGTTAAATCTTGGGGAATGCCATCAGGACAAGGCACGAAACCATCATCTGCAAAGGCTGTTCTCTCAGGCCAAGGATGAGAAAAAATTTCTGATTTGGGATATAATACCTGACTTTGCCAAGGAAATAAACTTTCGGCTAACATTGGGCTTTTTTCCTCTAGGGAAATGCCCAGATTTTTGACAAGGTTTTTTCTAAGTCCAATCAAAATAATTCTATCCCTATCTTGCGGAACCCCGTATTCTATCGCATTAATTAAACGTTCGGCAAAAACGTATCCCGAATCAGCCAACTGATGTTTTAGTTGACCGTAAAAAGCTTTATGTTTCTTGGTTCTCCACAAACCTTTGACATTTTCAAATAAAAAGAAATCTGGCTGCTGCTGACAAATCAATTCAATGTATGAAGCTGAAAGTTGACCTTTATCTCCTTCCCCACCCCGGTTTTTGCCACCAATAGAAAAGTCAGGACAAGGCGGCCCCGCGATAAATCCCACAATATCGTGATGCTTGCGGGCATCCTGCATCAATTCGCGCAGGCGAAAAGCTGGTTCTCCCCCTACAAGTCGAGTTACATCTGCTTCCTCTCCTTCGCAATATCCGTATTCTGGTAGCGGCAAATTCATGCAGTGCCGAGAATAGCGGTATGCTTGCATGAAAGGTGGGAAAATTTCATTGACATACGCTACATTAAAGCCGATCGACTCAAAACCCAGATCGAGCAAGCCTGAACCTGAAAAAAATGAGAAAATACAAGGAGGAGGGTGCATTGAAGGATGCCAGCAATTTTGAGTTGAGCTTACTATAAATTCTGTCGGGTGCGCAGGGAGCCGTGCACCTTACTATAAATTCTGTCGGGAATTGGGCATGGGGAATTGGTAGAATGGCCGGGGCGGGTTTATGAGATTATTAGTTTGAGCCGATTATTGTTGGTAAAAACCGCCCCTACAGGTATTATTACAACCATTGACCGCCTCGGAAACGCCAGTATGGAAAGAAAATCCGCATCAGTGTTTGGGATGCCAGATAAATAGCCAGCCACACTAAACTATAATGCAAAGCAAAAGCTCCCAAGTCCAAATCTTGTGCAGGTATCCCCGGCAAACCGATAACTTTGATTAAAAATAACACAAAAAGCGCTTCCCAAATCCCAGCCAGCAATTGAAACGCGCCGGGCCAATCTCGATCCCAGCGGAACTGCTGAATGTAAATATATAAGGCATCCCAGCCGATGCCAAAAATCGCTACATACCCTAAAATCCAGAAAAAGACTGAGCCTGATTGGGAGGTAATTAAACCCAGAAAA
Organism: Microcoleus sp. FACHB-61; assembly: GCA_014695295.1. Classification (GTDB taxonomy): domain Bacteria; phylum Cyanobacteriota; class Cyanobacteriia; order Cyanobacteriales; family Microcoleaceae; genus Microcoleus. Next base: position 119,620 of record JACJNY010000013.1, read on the forward strand.
AAGGGCAGCGTTACTAAAGCGCCTACGGTTGCAAATAGCAATAACCGAGTTTGCCAGCGGCCGAATAAGGTGGGGGTCATTCGATTTTAGATTTTAGATTTTAGATTTTAGATTGAATAGGAAGGTTGTTTGGCTAGTCGAAGGCTTGGATTTTAGATTTTAGATTTGGGATTTTACATTTTAGGTTTTAGATTGAATGTGAAGGTTGTTTGGCTAGTCGAAGCCTTGGATTTGAGATTTTAGATTTGGGATTTTACATTGAAGGCGAAGCTCGTTTAAATCATTTAAATCTCACATCTTTTACCATTTTCAAGAACAAGCTTTTCAGCCCGTTCCACAAAGAGTGAGTTTTATTGTGGGGTGGACATCCTGCCCTGCCGTAAAAAACCTATTGAAAATGGTGCAATGCCTCCGTTAAATCTATTAAATCCCGTACATTGCTCGTTGCCGAACTTCCTAATTCAAATTAGCCGGGAGATTTATTAAAAATCCACTTCAACCACTGCACGAACGATCGCCAAACGCTCAATTTCCGCACACCAGCAACTCTGTTGGCGGCCAGACTTTCAACCGATCGCAAGGCGGCGTATTGCAAGCCCAAAAAACTGTCTACCGGCGCGTAAGGCCCCCCCAAAGTAATCGCGCCGGCTGCGTATACCCGGCCTTCTGTGTTGCTAGCAGAAGTGTTGCACAATTCGGGCACTTCAAAATCCTTATTAACGCTCAGCCGCCCCAAACCGTTGAGGGGAAGATTGTATTGAACTACCAAATCGTTTAATAGGGGACTGGTTTTTACCTTAGCGTCCAAACCCGTAGCGTCAATAATAAAATCAGCCTCTAACTTAATTTGCCCCTTGAGTTCCTTCTCCTGAATGTACGTCACCGTGCGGTTTTGACTGTCGCGCTCGACTCGCTCGACTTCCCCGAAGGTAATTTGATACCATCCTTGACTTAAACCTTCTTTGACAATCCGCCGCCAGTCGCTGCGCTTGGCTGTAGTAGTGCCGCCCCAGTCTGTGAGCAACTGCGGGCGAAACTCGGGGGCGGCTTGTTCCAAAAGTACGCGGAGTTCCCCACCCCAGCAAGCTTTCGGCCAGTTGAAAGGTTGAAATTCGTAGTGATTTTCGACGCTGCGCTCAGCGAGTTTAAATTTGTTACCTTGAGGTTTGGGCGATCGCATCAAATGCAATACTTGAATGTTGCGGTTCCGCTGTCGCGCTTCGTAAATTCGCTGCACCACCCTCGAAGCCACAATTCCCCGGCCTCTAATTAACACGCTGCCGCCCCTGGCCTCCAATTTTTCGTAAACGCCGTCGTGGCTTTCGTAAGCGTTGACAACCGACTCAAAATCCTGGGTTTTTTCGCGGTAAGCTTGCAAGTCGGGCAAAAATTGAATGGCGGGATAGCCGGTGGCTAAGTGTACGTATTTGGCGATTAAAAAAGCGTGATCGCGGTGATCCGCATTCGATCGAGAATAAGCGATCGCGTACCTGCCGTCATCTGTTTTGCGAATTCCCCGCACTCTACCGTAGCGAAACATCTGATTCCACCCAATTCGATCGACTTCCCTGTCAATAGAATCAAACACATTCCCCGCGCGAGGCGTATAAGTTTCGGCAAAAGTCGGTTCAGCAAACACCTGCCACATCAACATCAGTGATACTCCCAACCGCCCTTTGAGCAATTCCTGCCAAGCTTCCCGCAAAGCATAGGGAGGCCATCCCCAAATGTTGTCTGGACAAGAGTCAGAATTCGATCGTAGGCGTTCCCGCAGCGGAATTTGAGAATTCAGGCACAAACGCAGGTAGCGGGCGTAAGGCTGGCTTTCCATGCCCAAAACACCAATTCGATCTGTTTTCACACCGCAAATTCTCAGCAAATCCACCCAAATAAAGCTGCCCAAACCGCCGCCAACTGCCGCCCAATCCACTTCTGCCACAGGGAGTCCCATAGATTGGATCGATCGCATTGAGACTTGAGAAGCTTGCAAAAATGCGATCGGCGGAAATTCTCCCCTACTAGCTGTTTGAGGAAGCTGCAACATTATTTGCTGCCCTAATGCGGGGTCTGGCCCATTGGTCTGGGGGTTAAAGAAAATGTGAGAATTGAGCGACGGCGTTTCTGGGGAATTCACAGCAAAAGAAATGCCGATCGCGTAGGGCCCAACTTGCAGCATATCCCCGTTTGCCAGCACGCAACGGGTTTGGCGAATGCCGTTAACAAAAGTACCGTTGCGGCTGCCCGTGTCAGTGAGTAGAATACTGTTGCCTTCGGTGCCAATCACTGCGTGAAAGCGAGAAACTTGACTGCTGCTGAGGGCAATTCGAGAAACTCGTTCCCCGTTGATTGTGGCCGGCATAGCTTCAAAAATTCGTCCCAAAGCGATGGGTAAGTCGAGTATCGGGGAGCGACAATCCCCCGTAGCTGTATCTGTCCAAGTCAGTCGCAGGCGCAAGGGTTGAGAATTCATGATTATTTTTTAAACATCAGCAGTCGGCTTTGAGCTTTCTGCAAAAAAGATTTTTGAATTTGAGAGTGTTTAGCGGATACCCTGATTTTCCCTTTTTCAAACTTTCACGGAGAGATCATCACGCTCGCCGCCGCCGCCAAAGAAGTACCGCACCACGGACACCCCGCATTCAACTGCGCGTAAGGCGAAATTCGGTTGCACTTGGGACACTGCAAACCGTAGCTTGAAGGCCCCGTCGGCGGGGAAGAACTTTCAACCGGAGGCCCGGACAGCAAAACAGTCAGCGGCGCGGCTACCTCTACCTCCGCTACCTTCACCACCTCGATTTGCACTTGGCCTAAATGGATGCGGCTTCCCGAGTTCAATTTCGCTTCGCCTCGGGCGAGAATTTTTCCGTCTACCAGCGGCGGATTGCTTTCGCGCAAATTCCGCACTGCATACTCCTGCAATTCTTGATTAAAAAATATTTCAACGTGCAGACCCGATACGCTGGGATGCGAAAATACTATATCGCACTTCGCCGGATCGCGCCCGATCCTCACGGTTCCGGGATTTTTGGTCGGCAGTCCGTTTTCAATTGTCTGAGTTTGACGCACTCCAGCCTCTGTCCATGCTAAAGTGAGCTGGCTTGTCATGATTCTATAGTTGTGCTGACACTGTGGAAAAATATTAGCTGATTTATTTTGAGGACGGACTTCCTCACTAAAAAACTTAATTAGAATTATTGACGCGGACTCGATCGAACTTCTGAAAATACTATGTGCAGCAAAACAAAAAAGCCCCGACTTCGGGGCTTTTTGTGCTCGTATTGGCTTTTTTTGAGAGACTGACTCGCGCTTGCCAGCTTTTGTTTCCCACAAAATTATTGACCCCAGTGCACCTTTGTTAAAATTTTGCTGTTAAAGATTGAGCAGCGATTACTAAAAACTAATTGGTGTGGGGTTTCCAGATTTGCGAAGCTTTGGGGCGCTAGTGACGAATTTTGGAAGTTGGGCCACCGAACTATCTCGGGAAATTCGATCGCCCCACCTCCTCAAATGCTCAGTGTCCTAGTGCTATCTCTCAAGCTGCAACTTTGTAATCTTTCGTTGCAGAGCCAGCCGTGAGAGATTTATTCGCTCTTGCGGCTTTTGCGACCGCCTTCGCGACCAATTTGAGCCATGTGTTCGCGATTTCTGCTGACAGCTTCGCCGCCTTTTTGGCCAGCTTGTCTGGCTTCTTCAGGGGTGAATTCGTGTGCAGTTCCTTTCTCGTGTGCAGCTTTTCCGCCTTTGCTAGCAATTGCGCGCTGTTTTTCTGCATCCATAGAAGCGAATCCGCGTTTGCTTTTCTCAGCCATGACTGTCTCCTCGTTATTGTTCTGATTTTTTAGCTCGATCGCGCCTTCGCCTCCCACTGTCGTGGTTGCTCCCAGTCAGTGGTGAGATATCCGACGGTAAATTATGAAACCTCATCAGACGAATCTAAGCTTTTGGTCTAAATCGCAGGATGACTCTTTCATAATTTACAAATGTGAACTAAAAATAGTTCACGCCCGGGCACTATAGTTAGAGCCGCCAATGTTTAAGCAGGTTACTGTCTTTCAATCATTGTAGAAACCCCCGCAACTTTTATACCTCTTTCTCAGGTATAGTCATTCTCTAGTTCGCTGGAAGGATGGAACCGAAAGCTGATTGGGGGTAGACTCATAGGATTTTTTGACTTAACGGCGACACCTCAAAAATTAAAAGTCTAAAGAGGGATGCTTTTTTGTCTTTTTACTTTTTTTTTTGATGCCTTCCGCGCTTGCCAATTATCCCGATGTTAGTTGGTCTGCCGATCGAGTTGTTTCTGGTAAGCGATATTTTGGGGCGCAGCGCAGCACGTACTCGATCGCACTTATCAAGTTTACCTTATGACCTATGGAAACATAAATCGGTTTTACCCCTGTTTGCGTCCTCAGCGCTGCGCCTACCGTTGCTCCCTCCAGCAGCAAGGGCTGCCAACTGCCCCGGTCGAATCCAACTTCTAAATGTTCTCCAATAAATCGATTTTTGGCAACTCCGATCGTCGCAATTCCTGTCAAAACCCCCAAATGGCAGGCAAGACCGAACCTGCGGGGATGCGCTAGTCCTTGACCGTCGCACAATATCAAGTCTGGCTTCAAACTGATATTTTCCAAAGCTTCCAGGACTGCCGGCACTTCTCGAAAAGACAGGAAACCGGGAATGTAAGGAAAAGCTGTAGGACTGCGAACCACAGCTTGCTGCTGCAACTGCAAGTCGGGAAAGCTCAGAACTGTTACAGCGGCCCGCGATACGTCGTCTGCAATGTCGTACCCTACATCTACGCCTGCGACGTACCGAACTGGCGACAGTTGATTTTCGGTAATTACCTCTGACCGAAGCTCTTCTTGAATGGCGATCGCCTCTTCAATTGTCTGGGGCCAAGGGTGTCGCTGCAACATTAGACCTCTTTATTTAACCGTTCTCATCTAAGGTTAACTTATCTTCGGATCTTTTTAAACTCGGAGTTTTATCGTTTGTCGCTATAAATTCCCAACTTGCCCAAGGAGTCTTTTTTTATACTCTGGAGGGTTGAGCGAGGCGGGCGTCGGCTTATTCTACATATAAAATCTGTACGTCGGAGAGCGAAATTTTATCTTTCGCGGCTTGCACCAACCGGCAAAGGTTTCACCGCTGCTGGCATCCAATTTTCTACTCAAAATTCACAAAAAATACCTGTTTGATGCTGATTTTTTAGCTTTCTAGAAAGCTTTTTCTTTGCGATCGCCATTTTATCCCTTGTTGGAGAGCGATCGAGCTACCTATTTGCTTCTTCTTTATCTAAAATCATCCCCATTGTCAAGATGAGTGAAACATTTATTCATCAATAATCTCAGGCAGAAGCGCCATTGTTCATCCCCGAGCATCGATTTAGCATAAATCTAATATTTTTTGGTAGTTAAGAGGTTCCCAGACCCTCACAACTATATGACTTTTATGAATAAAAAACCAATGAATTTATGAGTTGTTGCCCCATTAACATGAAGTTAGAATATTAGATAATAGGGAATAGAAGACTAACATCCAGTAACACAACCTAGCTGTATTAACCTATGAAAACCATGCAAAGTGTTCGGTACAACCTAGCTCTCTACATCGTCGGTGGCATCGTCTTCATCATCGCCGCCTTAATTTTAAGACCTTTTGCTATCGTCGGCCCAGGGGAACGCGGCGTCATGATGCGCTTCGGCAAAGTTCAAGACGCGATTTTAGATGAAGGCATCCACCCGATTTTACCGATCGTCACTTCTGTAAAAACTCTGAGCGTGCGGGTACAAAAAACAGATATGAATGCAGATGCAGCATCCAAAGACTTGCAAAAAATTACTACTGATTTGGCAGTCAACTGGAATGTTGACCCCGCCCACGTCAATCAAGTTTTTCAACAAATAGGAGACGAAGAACAAATTGTTGCCAGCATTCTGAGTCCGGCCATTTCTGAAGTTCTCAAAGCAGCAACTTCAAAAAAAACCGCCGAAGAAATTATCACTAAGCGCACGGAACTCAAAACAGAAATCGACAACAGCCTCAAAAAGCGTTTGGAACCTTACGGCGTCATCGTCAGAGATGTTTCGTTAATAAATTTTGGGTTTTCTCCAGAATTTAGCAAAGCCATCGAAGCTAAACAGATAGCCGAACAAGAAGCCAAACAAGCAGAGTTTACAGTTAGAAAAGCAACCCAAGACGCTCAAGCCCAAATTAACCGCGCTAAAGGTCAAGCCGAAGCTCAGCGCTTGCAGCGGCAAACTTTAACTTCAGAAATTTTGCAGCAGCAAGCGATTGAAAAATGGAACGGTCAGTTTCCGACTGTAATGGGAGGAAGCGGAAGTTTGCCGTTAATTAATATTGCGCCGCCGATCTCTCAAGCTGCAACTCCTGCTAAATAAGCTTAAATAAGCTGCTGCGGATCGTGATTGCTAGGGCGCCGAGAGAAGGGGAGAGGGCCTGAGGGGGAGAGAGCCTGAGGGGAGAGGAATTGAGGGTTCTTCGCTGCAGAAGTGAAGATGTGCTTTTTTCATGGCCCAACAGCAAGCGTACAAAATACAATTAACAACTAAGGTTAGATTCGGCTTACTTAAGTACGAAGATAGAATTTACGTGGCGCGAATGCTGAAAAAGGCTAAAGTAATAAGCAACTCGGAAATTGTAAAGGTTTGCTTGAAAGTTCGGCTGATGGGAGATCGGGAGAACCAGTCAATTTCTAATTTAGGTGAAGTGGGGGATGCCGGCGATCGCCATACTGCATCAGAAGCACTGTGGCTGTGCGATCAAGCCTTGGCAGCTACTAGCAGTGGCATTGTCATTGCTGACGCCAATGCACCTGATTGTCCGATAATTTATTGCAATCCGGCCTTTGAACGGATGACAGGTTACTGTGCCAGTGAGATATTGGGGCGCAATTGCCGATTTTTGCAAGGCCCCGATACCGATCGAACTACCGTAGCTAACATCCGCGACGCCTTGCGCCAAGGTCGAGAAATCCAGACAACAATCAAAAATTACCGCAAAGACGGCAGTCCTTTTTGGAGCAAATTGTCGCTATCTCCCGTGCGAGACGACAGCGCTAACTTGACTCACTTTGTCGGGATTCAGTCGGACTTGTCGGAACGGGTATGTGAAGTGCACGAAGCATTGCAGCAAGCTAACGACCAATTGCAAACGATTTTGGAAGCAGTTCCGGGAACAGTATCTTGGATTAGCTCGGATTTGCGCTATTTGGGGGTTAACCAGCACTTAGCCAAACTCTACGGTTTGCCGCCGTCGGCTTTTGTCGGTCAAGATATTGGTTTTCTGGGCGGTAGCCCGGATTTTTACTCTTTTGTGGTGGAGTTTTTTGCCAGCGACGCTACGGAAGCGGTTAGAGAACTCAGCGCTAAGGTGAAAACCGACGGCGGAGAGTCGGCGGGATATTATTTGATTGTGGCTCAAAAGTACGATCGGGGCAAAGCAGCTTGTATGGTAGGGATAGACATTACCGAGCGCAAGCGGACAGAAGAAGCTCTGGTGCTGACTCGCAAGGCGGTGGAAAGTTCGAGCGACGCGATCGGCATTAGCGATGCCAACGGCACTCACATCTATCAAAATCAAGCGTTTTCTCAGCTATTTGAATGGGAGACTGCAGAGGAATTTAAGCTAGCCGGAGGTATCTCGGCAGTTTTTGCTGACCCCGCAGTCGCAAACGAGGTACTCGACACGATCGCCCAGGGTTATTCTTGGTCTGGTGAAATTACCAACCGCACTAAAAGCGGCAAAATGTTGCAAGTGCTGCTGCGGGCAGATGCTATTAAAGACCGCACAGGGAAAATTGTCGGTCTGATTTACATGAATACCGATATTACCGAGCGCAAGCGCACGGAACAAGAGCTGCGGCAAAGCGAAAAGCGCTTTCGATCGTTGATTGAAAATGCTAGAGACATTATTGTGATTTTCGACGAGAAAGGCTTTTGCCGCTATGTCTCTCCTTCCCTACAGCGGATTTTGGGCTACCCGACGGCGGAAGTGCTCGGCCGGTCTGTATTTGACTTGATTCACCCTGACGAATTGCCGATGGTAGATCAAGTGTTCAAAGGTGTGATGCAAATGCCGAGAGTTAGCCTGGGATTGGCGGAATACCGAGTGCTGCACAAGGACGGTTCCTGGTGCGTGTTGGAAGCGGTGGCGACGAATTTGCTCGACGAACCTTCGGTGGGGGGAATTGTGGTCAACTGTCACGACGTGACTGAGCGCAAGGTGGCTGAAGACCAATTGTTGCACGATGCTTTGCACGATGCGCTGACGGAGTTGCCGAACCGCGCTTTGTTGACTGACAGGTTGGGGCAAGCTTTTGCCCGCGCCCAACGGCATCCCAGCGAGCAGTTTGCGGTGCTGTTTCTGGATTTGGACAGGTTTAAGGTGATTAATGACAGCCAAGGACACCGCACGGGCGATCGGCTGTTGGTGGCTGTGGCTCGCCGTCTCTTGACTTGTTTGCGGCCTGGCGATACGGCGGCTCGTCTGGGGGGAGATGAGTTTGTGATTTTGCTGGAGGAAATTCACGGTGTTGATGAGGCGATCGCCCAAGCAAAGGAAATTCTCAAGGCGATCGAACGGCCGCTGAATTTGGACGGTAATAAAGTTTTAATTACTGCTAGCATCGGCATTGCTTTGAGTACCGACAAATATCAGTGGGCAGGAGATATTTTGCGCGATGCTGATATTGCGATGTACCGGGCAAAGGCTCTCGGTAAAGCTCGCTACGAAGTGTTTACCAGTGCGATGCACACTCGCGCTGTGGCTTTGATGAACTTGGAACACGATTTGCGAGAATCGGTTGAAGAACTAAATTTGAAATATTCGATAGTGGATTTCGGATGTGTGGCGGTGGAGGACACCTCGCCGAGCAGCGAAATAGATCGGAAGTTGGATCGTCCGAAATCGCAATTGGCTCCTTATAAATTGGAATGTCCTTTTACTGTTTATTATCAGCCGATCGTTTGTTTGAAAACTGGAGCAGTTATCGGATTTGAGGCGCTGGTGCGCTGGCTGCACCCGGAACGGGGTTTAGTTTCCCCGATGGAATTTATTGCGATGGCAGAGGAAACAGGGTTAATTATGCCTTTGGGTTTGTGGGTTTTGAACGAAAGCTGCCGTCAAATTATCAAGTGGCAAAGTTTGAATTTGCCTGTGGGAAATTCGCGGTTGACAGTAGCAGTAAACCTTTCCGGGAGGCAGTTTTCGGAACCAGACTCGATAGAACAAATTAAGCAAGTTTTGCTGGAAACGGGAGTTGATGCTCGCTGTTTGAAGTTGGAGATTACTGAGAGTGTGGTGATGGAAGATGGGGAAGTGGCGGCGGAGATGCTTTCGCAGTTGAGAGAGTTGGGGATTGAGCTGTGCATTGATGATTTCGGCACTGGTTATTCGTCTCTGAGTTATTTGCACAAGTTCCCGATTAATATTTTGAAGGTCGATCGCTCTTTTGTCAGCCGCATTGGGGAAATGGGCGAAAATTTGGAAATCGTGCGGGCGATCGTTATGCTGGCCCGCAGTTTGGGGATGGAGGTAGTGGCAGAAGGTGTCGAAACCGCCGTTCAATTGGCTCAAATGCGGGCGATCGGCTGCGAGTACGGTCAGGGATACTTTTTCTCTAAACCTCTCGACAGCGAGGCAGCTACAGCCTTATTAAAGCGATCGCCCAAATGGTGAACTGAACCAAATATTTAATTTGTATATTAAAAAATATTAAAACTCTTGCGCGGTGTGCTTATTGGAGAATCACACGATTTTAGATTTTAGATTTTAGATTTTAGATTGAAGAAAGCGACTCCACTGATAAATCCGGGGGATGGCGATCGGGATTCCGAGCTTTTTTTTCGCTCCACGAATGAATCCGGGGGCTTGTGAGCAAATTGCTTGATTGTCAATAAGGGCGATCGATCTTTTCGTAATCTATGCCTTGAGTGTTCAAATTAAAATTGAGTATAATAGAAAACTATAGAGATAGGTAAAAATATATGTCTCAATCTGTTGTGCCAGCAGTCGAAGAAAAACAGCCCGATACTTCGCCGACATTAACTTTTGAAGAATACCGATTTTATCAAAGCAAAGACGATGTAAAATACGAACTGTACAAAGGCAAATTAATACCGCTGGCAACAGCAACAGTTTTACACATAAAAATTTGCGAATATTTAGTTTACAAATTGCAGCGTTACCTAGCTGAACACAATCTTGACTTAGTAGTAAAAACAGGCTTGGGAGTAAGAACAGAAGAAAATTCCTCCCGTGTTCCTGATGTAGTTGTTTGCACTCAAAGTCTTTTGGAGCAAGCTGCTGCTAGACCCGGAGGGGGCATCCTTGACTTGGATGAAATAGCGTTATTAGTAATAGAAGTAGTTAGCCAAGATCGGCGCGCAGATTATATAACTAAACGAGGAGAGTACCAACTAGCTAACGTACCGGAATATGTGATTGTTGACCCAACAGAAAACAGACAACGGGTGCGAGTTATGGCATTTCTCGAAGGTGATGACATTTATACAGAGGTAAATTACTTGCCGGGTGAGGAAATGGAATCTGTAGTATTTCCCAATCTGAGATTATCAGTCAATGAAATTTTAGATCCGCCATTGGTGGAAGGGTTAATTAAGGCAGAACAAGCTCAATTGCAGAAAGCTGAAAGATTGGCTGCGAGGTTGCGGGAATTGGGCGTAGATCCTGATGCTGTGTAGGAAATTGGATAAAGTGCGCGCGGCGAAGCTATCCCGTAGGAAATCGCCCTTGATGTATCTCAATCATCTAGCGGCAAGTCGCGCAGGAAATAAAAGCGATCGCTTTGCCAATTGTCTCCTTTAATTCGCCCTAAGTAACCAGTCAGCGGTGAAGAAAGTTCTATAGTCAAATCCTTTACTGATTCGTTTGTCAGCTTAGAATCAGTGGCGGCAAATGTAGCATTGTATTGAACTTTAATCTCAACAACCGTTGGAAAGTCGCTATCTGAGCAAAGTTGTTTCACTGCTTGTATGATTTGCGATCGCAGCCTAATTTCTCTTTCAACTTTCTGAATATAATCATTAATTCTGTCGTCAATTTGCCGCCCCATTTCTAGATAGGGCTTGAGTTCAACTAAGTTGACAGCACCTGGATATTTAGCTTTTAACTCAACTAGCTTCTGTAAAGTCATGGCATTGATAATACTAACTTTCCATTCTTGTGCTGCTTTCAACATATCCGCCGAAGGATTGCCAGGGCCAATCACTAACTTGGTAGATTCTAAAAATTTATCCCGACTTAAGTGCATTCCTCCCAGTTTAATCAATTCCTCAGCAGTTCGACTGGGGATAAGTCTACCCGCCTTACACTCACCAACTAAGGGATAGGGTTTGGAGCAAAATAAATCTAAGCCACCAGCACCGCCTTTGTAGGCATTCTCAATCTTGAATCCTAAAAATTCAAGGCTTTGACGTGTGATATTCTCAAAATCGGTGCCTGCTTGATAGTTGCTTTTTTTTTCTTCTAGTTCTATGCTGCGATTTCCCAAAGCTGCGATCGTTTTAATCCAATCTAAATCTAGATCGGGTTTTGCTGTTGGTGAGTTTTCAGACCAACCTAGAAATATTTTAATTTCTGCGTCTAGTTGTTTGGCTTTTGGGTTGGTGGTGGATAAATGCACTAATGCACTTTGCAACTCTTCCAATTCTGGATGTTCTGGCGACTCTAGGTTTACCAGCTTTTGACGGCGTTTGGCAAAGATAGACTCGCTCAACACAGGCGTTGAATCAGTAACAGTTAGGGATTTTGGCAAAGATACAAAGTTGCCGCTGGGATGCACTGGCATTTCCAGTGGCTGAGGTAGCAGATAAACCCGCAGGTAAGCTACAAAAATAAAAGGACGCTGCTGGAGAATTTGCTGTAATGCCTCTGTTTTCCAGACTGTTAACAGCGACAAAGCCTCTAATGATTCAGAATCGTTCAGCGTTTGGCAAAATTCGCACCTAGCCCAAGCTTTGATCGAAACTTTATCTGAATCTAACTGAGCAAGTGCCTTTTGAGCAACCTGCAAAAAATGCGATCGATAATATTGATCGTAGGGCAAGTTACCTGAACCAGTGCCTGGATAGAGTGCATATTGTTCTCCCGGATTAAACGTTCGCCACACTAGGGCTGCAATCATTCGCCCTTGGATTAAACCTTCTAAGTCTGGGGCCGGCAAACGGATAGCCCTGTCAATGTTGACTAGCGACATGAGAGTATTTATCCCAATATGAAGTGATAGTTTAGGAAGCCTTAATTAAACTCGCTCAGTAAATTATCGCACGACTTATCTAATTCTTCTGACTCGGATAAGTCATCCATAATAGACTCCGCTACAGCTACGGGTTCATCTTCAATCAGATCGGTAGGAACCTCATAGGACGGATCGCTAAGAATCTCTCTAAGCAAGGGGTTGCTAGCCCCTAGCATTTTCTCAGCACCTTTTTCTGCAATAAAATTGAAAATTTCCTCCTCACTCACCCCATAATCTACTTCGCGCTTCTGATGAACAGCCCGAATAGCTAACAGCGGTTTGATTTCATCTTCTTTCAGTGGGACATATTCTCCACCTTGCTGTTTAATGAGCGGTATAAGATACTGTTTCTCAAGGTATGGAGTAACTTTCTTGCTCTGGGAGCGAACCAAACAACCGCGAGTCAAATTAAAAGCTGGGTAATCATTTAATCTTTTTAAACCCGCTCCTAACACTTTGCCACCAGCATATTGAAGCACTGCCACTCCAATGATTACATCTTTTCCATTGTCTTTACCAAATATCTTGAAATTTATGTAATCATCCTTCCGTCGATTTCGCGTAACTTTATCTGTGGCTTTCTGAACTTTCACCCTTTCTATCGTCTGACCAATCAAACTCTGAAATCCAAATAAAATCGCATCAGCAAGGAGAAAATTATCCTCTAAATAATATTCTATATCTGCTTCTAGCTCTTGGATAAATGCAAGCTCAACTGGATCGAAATTCTCTATTTCGTGAATTTTTTCACTGCCATTTAAAACAGGTGGTTTACAATTCTCTTTGCACCAGTTCAGAACCTCTCTAACAGTATTTCTTTCTTTACCAAGCTCCCTGAGTTGAGTTTGAGTAAATGGATAAATTGACTCAGGAGGAATTAAGTTTTGCTGTTCATAATATTTGTCTAACCAAAAGGTAACTAAATTAACAATTGATTCAGCATCCATATATTTTAAGTCAATCGGCTTCCCATGAGCAGAAACCTTATCGGACACTCCACCAGGTAGCTGCTTTACTTTATTGCTCCATTGAGGAGGCATCATTACACTCAGTATCAAACCCCGCTTGAGATTTTGGAACAAATCTTTAATTAAGCCAGCAACGATTTGGCTGAGGTGTAAGCCACTAACATCGTCGTAAGCATCAGGCGTGTCTAACTCATCAAAGCAAATGACAAGTTCGTTGTACTCACTAATCAAATCTAAGATTTGCAGAACCGCCTCAAAAGATTGGCATTGACTCGGTAATTCCAACTCATTGGCTTGATATTGAGCAAGCTCTTGACCCTTTAACCATTTGATTGCATAAAGTGATTGCTCGTCGGAGAGTGTCCAGAAAATTGCCTTGACAATATCAGGATCGTTAACACTTTTGGCTTGCAGAAATGCTTTTGTTAGTTCCTTAATCCACTTCTTTACTTGCTTTGGTGTGCCAGCCTTAAATTTTTCAATAAATTGTTGAGGAGAAAAAACTTTAGCGTTTGATTGAGCAATCTTTAAAGCATTGTTAGCCATTGCAGTGGCTAGTTCTTGCCACTGTTTCACCCCGTCTCTGCCAATCTTTCCAAGGCTCTCAGCCAATATTAACTGAAAGCCTTGCTTAACTTGACTGATGTTACTATATTGATTAGCGCAGACAAACAATCCCCCGCCATGCTCCTGTAGGCGATGGCGAATGCGACTAATAACGTGAGTTTTGCCTGTTCCATTCTGAGCAGTTATAGCGATTGAAGTTGTCGAGTATTGACCAGCACGAATTTGAGCGAGTGCCTGAAATACAGCATCAGAGGCGTGGGCATTTATGGTTTCAACATCGAATAACTCTTTGTCCCAAATATCCTCAGCCCTGAGAGAAGGAGGTTTAGCAAATGGGTTTTGACTTAAAAGAGCTGCGTTCAGGTCTTCAAGGGAAGAGAAAGAAGAATTAGTCATGGCTTTTTGTGTGAGGTTAACGAATTGACAAAAGGATTTAGGACAATTTTAGGAATTTAGCCGCTTGACATAGTAACGGATTGCACCAAGTGCAGTTTTGATTGAATCTTCGGCTTTATCCGCCGAGATGTCTGTCATCTCACCCCCTATTAGCTGAAAAATGTCATTAGCCTGCATTTCCAACAGCCACTCATTGAACTCCGATCGCCCTACCATTTCCCCGATCGCCCGTCGCATCCGATAAATCGGCACTAAATCGTCTAAGTTATAATCCCGGTTCAAGCTGTCATACACATCGAGCGCCACAGCCTTAAAATCCTCATAGGATGCGATCGCCCCTACATCCCCCTTCCCGTTATCAACCCGAACACTTGCCGCACCATCCTGATGCCGAATCCACTTCAACAAAGAATTTCCCAGCCGAGTACCAATTTGAGAACCATCAAACTCAAACAGAGAATCCTTACTTTTCAAGCCTTCCGCTAAAACTTCTTTCCCCTTCGCGCTCAATTCCACCAGCGTCACCCGATTTACCAGCGAATACTCGATCGCCCCTGTTGCCTGCAACTCGCCCAGCACTCCCAGATATCTCTGACTCGTCTCATTAGTCCGCACAATCCGCTTAGTCAAATCCCCCTTTTTCACCATCATCTTCCCGCCGCCCAAATCCCACAAATTCAGCAGCACCCGAACTTTCGCCTTAGCATCCCAAAGCGCTTGCTCTTCGGGTGTCAAAGTTTGAGGCACCGCAATTTCATCTTTCTCTGACATATCCATACCTTTAAATACTTGTTTTTACTATCAAATTTTACCAGAAACCTTGCTGGGAAACATTTAAACTTTTCCGCAAGCACGCCAGGGAAACTGCGAATAACTGATGTTTATTTCATTTTCAAATAATTTTGTCACTCATCAGGACAGTAAAATTCGATTATAAAAAATATGAGGATTGACTAAAAACTTGTGAATTGATAAAATAAAATGTTTGATACATTATCGCACTTCAAATTATCTGCAGCAAATACGAGCGATCGCACTTTCCAATCATAACAATCCCGATCGGGGCCCGGGACAAGTTAGCAAACTCAACCAATATAGCGATCCCAACCTTAGTCAACCACCCGCAACCCAGCTTAACTGCGACTTTAGTTCAATGCCGGGTTCTGCCTTTAGAAAGACGAATTCAACCTACCGATCTTGTTAGATTGGGGTTGTAATCAAAAGATTGAACAACAGTTTACCTATGAAAAATATTCCCGACCAAATTGCAGAAATCAAAGAAAAACTTCCAGATTTGACTCCCACCCCTCCCGGTTTAAAAGCCCAAGCCTCTAGCCACGACCTCAAATCCCGTTTAGATTGGGGCGAACCCGGACTCACAATCATCGACGCTCGTGATTTTGAAAGCTTCACCAAAAGCCACATTACTGGCGCGGTAATGATGCCAATGGACGAATTAGTCGCTCGAGCACAATCGAGTTTAGAACCCATCCGCGACATCTATGTCTACGGCGAAAACGACCAACAAACCGCCGAAGCTGCCAATCTTCTCCGCGCAGCAGGCTTTAAGCAAGTAGCCGAACTAAAAGGCGGAATTCCTGCTTGGAAAGCCATTGACGGCCCCATCGACGGTGCTGTCGAACACGATACTCCCGGCCCCGACGCCTACAACGTTTTCTCTCGCTTGCAACACCACGCCCAAGCCCAGAAAACCAACAAATAACCTCAGATTGGCGGCATGATTAGCCCAGGGAATCTGACACTTAATAAACCCGGTATCGCAAAAGTTACCGGGTTTATCGATAACAGGCTACTTATAGCGTAAAGTGAACAATGCACATCCTACATAAACAAGTGTGTGTATCCAAGACTGATTAACACTCCTTCCTTGCGTCCAAAAATGCTTTGACTTCCCTTAAAACTTGCCGATTCCCATCAAAAGTAATGAGCTTAACTGCATCCTCAAAGGAACTCCAGGCAGAATTTTGAACTTCCTCTACTTGCAACTGAACTTCCATTGAATTTACAAAAGCCAAAAAATAAGTAACAGTTTTTTCAATTGATTCTCCTTCCTTGGCAAAGGAATAATGTTCCACAGAACTAGGGTTCCCTTCCTTAACAAAGGAATAACGCTCCACAAAACTAGGCTCCTCAATCACTTCACAATCGCGGATGCCAGTTTCCTCCTCAAACTCCCGCTTCGCCGTTTCTAGCGCAGATTCTCCCTGATTCGCGTGACCTTTAGGAAACGCCCAATGTCCTGCTTGATGTTGAATCAACAAAAACAAACTATCAGTTTCAGTCGCAAAAACTGGCACAATGCCAAAAGCTTCATCTTTCATTTTTTTACTGACACGATTTTATATATCAAAACTAATATTACCACCCCAACCGAGTCGGCTGTTCGTAAACGCGCTTCAAAGTATTAACATCCCTAGCCGAAATAGGCGGAGGGTTTCTCACTTGAGAAAAATAAAGCACATCAGTTTCTATCAAACTGTGACCCCAAATTCCCAAAGCGTGGCCTAACTCGTGCCGCGCCGTCGCCGGAATATACTTACCCACTTGATTCGGATTCAAATAAACCGAAAACCGATGAGATAAAACAGTTTTATCCCCATCCTGACGGGCGTATAATTCATAGGTGGCCTCTCCAGAGCGCGATCGCAAAACTCCTTGACGCAAAGGCGGAGCGCGACGTAAAATCCTAATATCAGCCACCTCCGAACTATCCACCACTTCCAAAGGCAAATAAACCCCCCATTCCCGGACAACATCCAACACAGCCGCCACCCATTCTTCAGACTTATTAGCATCAACTGGACGCTCAACATAAACCTGAATCGGAAACTTCGACCACAGCAAATGACCGAAATTCGGTGGCTTAACTTGGTCAAAATAATCACCGCTATGCGTGGAATCTTGCCACTTCACCAGCGTTGGCGGCAAAGGGTGAACCTGTGGATTTGGCAAAGTCTTTGGGAGAGGAGAAACACTCGCCGCCGGAGTATTAACCTGAGTAAAAATTATCAGGCTAAAACAACATAAAGCCAATCCCAAACCAGCCAGCAATCGAAGTTTTACTGTAACTTTCCACAACCGCATTTTTGCAACCGCAGATAGACACAAATAAACGCAGATGAACTTGATATTATCTGCGTCTATCTGCGTTCATCTGCGGTTAAAAATCCGAATCTTATAACTTAGGCGTCAACCAACCAGCACTCAAAATCACCGTCAAACCCATAAAAACAATAGACAGACCCCAAGTAATCCGGTTCAGACTCGTTTCTGCACTCTTGGCGCTGGTAAACAATTGAGCTTGTCCGCCAATCCCTCCAATGCCATCACCTTTAGGACTGTGCAGCAACACAAAAATCACAAGTCCGAAAGCAGACAAAGACCAGATAACTTGTAACACAGAAACAATATTCATAATGTGGGGTAATTGGTAATTAGTAATCGGTAATTTATTATCATATCAAATCCGGTCGATCGCACACAAACTCGCTTAGGGGCACGGCGCCGTGCCCCTACCTGTAGCTAGATTTCGCGCAGACTTCCTACAATCGGACTCGCACCGGAGTGCGATTGGCGCGGACTTCAAAATTAGCGGGTTCAATCATAGAGCGTCCCGTCATCTCGGGGGGCTGAGGCAACCTCAACAGCTCTAGAATCGTCGGCGCAATATCAGCCAAAGAGCCGTCCGTCCTCAGAGGAACATCCGTTCCGTGACCCGGAATCTTCAGACCTTCGCCTTCTACCAGAATAAACGGAACCGGGTTAGTAGTGTGAGCCGTCCAAGGATTCCCGTCGTCGTCAAACATCTGCTCAGCATTTCCGTGGTCAGCAATAATAATTGCCGTTCCCCCAGCTTTACTAATGCTGCTCAACAGCCGCCCCAAACATTTATCCACAGTTTCGCACGCAATTATCGTCGCATCCATCATCCCCGTATGACCAACCATATCCGGGTTAGCGTAGTTAATCACCATCAACGAATAGATGCCTTTTTCCAAAGCCGTCACCACCCCATCCGTCACGAGCTCCGCCGACATCTGGGGCGCCTCATCGTAAGTCCCCACCATCGGGCTCTGCACCAACTCGCGGTGTTCCCCTAAAAAAGGCTCTTCCAGACCCCCATTAAAAAAATAAGTCACATGAGCGTACTTTTCAGTTTCCGCCGTCCGCAACTGCTGCAAACCGTGGTTAGAAATCACCTCGCCGAGAATATTGTTCAAATTCTGCGGTTCAAAAGCCACCATTACCGACGACAACTTCGGGTCGTACTGAGTAAAACTCCCAAACGTCAGCGGCTCAATTAACTGCCGTTCAAACCCCTTAAAATCCGGCGCCACAAAAGCCTGAGTCAATTCTCTAGCCCTGTCCGGGCGAAAATTAAAGAAAATTACTCCATCCCCTGGTGCCACCGCCCCCGGAGCAATCCGGGTCGGAATTGCAAACTCGTCCGTCACTCCTTCAGCATAAGAGGCCCGCAACACATCAACAGCCGATCGACCGTCAGGCGCACCCTCAGTCGTCATCACCTCGTAAGCGCGCTGCACCCGATCCCAGCGCTTGTCCCTGTCCATCGCGTAGTAGCGGCCGCTGATGGTCGCAATCCGACCGACCCCTACCTTTTCTATATAACTTTCAATCTTTGCTAGAGCTTCTACACCCTCTTTCGGAGTAGTATCGCGGCCGTCTGTAATCGCGTGAATGCAAACCTCAGAAATCCCCTGTGCTTTTGCTAATTCCAGCAAACCCAATATATGACTCAGATGCGAGTGAACCCCGCCCTCGGAACAAAGACCAGTCAGGTGCAACTTGCCGCCCCGAAGGCGCACTTCCTCGCAAAGCTGAACCAGCGCCCGATTTTGGAGCAAAGAACCGTCTTCGACGGCATCCGAGATCCGCACCAACTCTTGAGGAACCACGCGGCCCGCGCCCAGATTCAAGTGACCGACCTCTGAGTTGCCCATTTGTCCCTCAGGAAGCCCTACCGCCCGGCCCGATGTGTGAATCAGAGTTCTGGGATAAGCGGCCCAGAGACTGTCCATCACGGGTGTTTTCGCAGCGGCGATCGCATTCCCGTCTTTTTCTTCACTAAAACCCCAGCCGTCTAGAATAATCAGCACTACAGGAGATACAGACGCTTGTGCCATGCGAATACCTTATTTAGAATAATTAATTTCTCGATTTTCATGATTTCCGATTTTGCGGAACATCTTCCGCTCATCAGTTTACATATTTTCTAGGCTCCGGTTGAACAAAGCCAACCAAAATTCCCTTAGCCACAGCATTTGGGGAACTAATTTCTACCTGCTTTTCGACCTGCTTTGCGAATTGTTTAATTGATTGCCTTGCCTTGTAATGTGAATCCACAGTCGGAGACTGTTACCGATCTCACCAAGAGCGACCGTGCTTTTATTGCGGCATTTTCACGAATTGTTCAACGGTCCGTGGCTTCTGAAACAGTAAGAATGATACCACACTTGGCGGACTTTTGCTACTACCTCAATAAATAAATTAAACAGCTTTGATTCGGCTGCGAATAACTTTAAACGAGTTGAGCAAAAATCCGTTTCCGAATCGGCTCACTTTCAGCGGACATAAAATTCTACAACATCTTTTTTAATTTTGACATCGTAATTGCCAAAGAAATCGTGACCGAGCAGACCTATTTGCATTTGTTTGGCGATCGCCACTTCGACATTTTGGATCGCAGCACCGCCAACCCGAATCGATCGCACCATACCTATCGGGAACTCGACAACGCTACCGTCAGCGATCCCCGCTCTCACGGTACGCACAGGTTTCACTTGCAGTGCAGTAGCCATCCGCTGAGTAATCAAAGTACCGCTAGCCCCGGTATCGACAATCATCTCAAAAGTGTTGTTACCGTTAAATACCACGTCTATCACCGGCGTCCCGCCAGCGCGGCGCTTGATTTTAGCTTGAAATACCTTTTGATTCCCCGCCGGCGGTCGGGCACCAGGAGTTGAGGGGCCCCTGCGAAACTGAGAGTACAAATTGCCTGTTGCGGCTCCCGATCCAGGTGTTAAAGTGCGATCGAGCTGCTGGGAACTCACATCGGACACCAATGTCATCACCTTGGTTTCAGGCTGCGGGCTCACCTGAAAGCTTAGGTTTTCCGTCAACAAACCCGGTTTCTTAGGTATTGTTGAGAATGTTGCCCCCTGTGAATCAGAATGTAGCTTGCCGCCGGCCACCGAGCCAAATGCAGCCAAAACGGCCACAGAAACAATGCCCGCTCGCCAAATCCGCTTGAGAATCACTTTTGCCATTATATGAATGCCTTGATTGATTCAATATCTCGAATAACCACCACCATTGATATCCTAACCTGCTCCCGAAAACCGATCGCCCGATCCCACATCAGATCGTCAGGAAAACTTGGCAATTTAAAAGCGATCGCATACCATCAAACACAGGTAAACTTAAATGCGGCAAATGGCAGCTACTGCACTTGCCATTTGGATCACTTAAAAGTCAGGCGTTTGGGGGCGATCGGTAATGCGTAAACTTTTATATTTTGCAACTATAGGAATGCTGGCTTTCTCGATCGGGGGATGCGGCGGCGACGGGGGCGGCAACACGGCCAGCCCCACTCCTAGTCCTAGTCTCAGTCCCGGTGCAGCATCTCCGTCACCGGCCGCCAACGCTCCCGGAACACCAGGCGCCGCGGCCAGTCCCACCCCAGCAGCTCAGACATTCCCCTCCCCCGTAGTAGCGGCCCAGCCCCCCGGCTTGATCAGACCCACAAACCCCGACGAACGAGCAAGACAAGCTCAAGCAGGCATCGAGGCCAAAAAGACAGCACCGGGCTTAAACGGGACGGCAATTCGACAGACTCCCCTCCCCGGCCAAACAAACGATCCATTCTCAGTCCTTCCCCCTCAACCGATCAGAACAGACGCCGGGGCACAGGGCAACGAGCTCCCCAACCTGCCAGTCCGAGAAGTGCCCAATCTGCCCGACCTGCCAGCTCAGAGAAACCCCCCTCAGTGGAGGCCTGGACAGCGCCAAAGCGCACCGGACGGCGCAATTGCCGAACTTCCCGAAACCCAAAGCCCCGTAGGGGTGTCGAGTCTTCCCAACCTGCCGTTAACCCCCATACCCCAATGGAGGTCGCCAATTGCAACGCGTCCCCAAACGGCACCGGGACGCCCGCAAACGGCACCGGGACGCCCGCAAACGGCACCGGGACGCCCGCAAACGGCACCGGGACGCCCCGGTACTAGACCAGCAGGCTCCCCAGACATAGCAGGATCTCCCGCATCTATACCTGGACTGCCCTCCATACCGGGCTTCCCAAGAGGCACCACCGGACGGCAGCCAGCCGGCCCCGGACGCCCCAGAGCCAGACCGGCAGCCTCCCCAGAGATAGCAGCAGCTCCCGCATCATCTATACCCGGACTACCATCTATACCGGCATTCCCAACCACCACCGCACGCCCCCAAGCAACACCGGGACGACCGGGAACACCGGGAACACCGGGAACACCGGGAACACCGGGAACACCGGGACGACCGGGAACACCGGGACGACCGGGACGACCGGGAACACCGGGAACACCGGGAACACCGGGAACACCGGGACGACCGGGACGACCGGGAACACCGGGACGATCCCCAACCATCGTCGTTGTTCGCCCGCCCGCCCCTCCCACAATTCCCAACATCGCCACCAGAGAACTGCCCGGTATACCCAAGCTGCCAGGATTAACGTCGCCGCCCTCTTGGCAAGACCCCCACCCGCCACCCCCCCCGCCAGCTCCGCCACCCCCACCGCCTCCGCCTTCGACAGAAAATGCCAAAGGAGTTGAAGTTAGTGGCGTAGTCAAAGTTGGTAATGACATACTGGTAATTGTGAAAGCACCTAACGAGCCAACAAGTCGATATATCAAAGTAGGACAGCGGATCGCCAGCGGGCAGGTGCTGATAAAACGAGTTGATTTCCTATCAGGAGCCGATCCGGTTGTGATTTTAGAAGAAAACGGTGTAGAGGTTTCCAAAATAGTGGGAGAAAAATCTCCCCAAGTTGCCCAAAAGCCAGTTTAATGAAAAATTTACCTCAATCCTTGGAAGGAAAATTGAGAACAGTCATGCTTCGCTCAATTAAAAAATTCGGAATACTGATGTTGGTTAGTTCGGGGTTAGGATACCTCTCACTGCTAGCCAACAGTCAGCCGTCATTGGCCCAGGCGCCAGACTCCGCCCAAAACCGCCCTCCCGTTTGCGAAGGCTCTCCCCCCAACGGTCGAGTCAAGTGCAACTACGAGAATGGCGACAATTATCAAGGAAATTTTGTCAACGGCAGACCTCAGGGACAAGGAATATACGTATACTCCAACGGCGATCGCTATGAAGGACAGTTTCGCAACGGCGTGCCCAACGGTCAAGGCGTATTCCTGTTCGCCAACGATGACCGCATCCTGGGAGAGTTCCGCAACGGGCTGATCGTTAGGGGAGAAGCTATTTTTGCCAATGGCGATCGTTACCGGGGAACATATGAAATTGTTCAACCAACTGGCGGCGGGGCAGCTAGCAGTCAGCCGCACGGCCAAGGGCAATTTATCTTTGCTAGCGGCGATCGCTACGCCGGACAGTTTTTCGCAGGAAACCCGTTTGGTCAGGGAGTGTTCACCCGCCCTGACGGCACGCGCTGCGCCGGTCAGTTTTTCAACGAACAGCTAGACGGCAAAGGTAGTTGCAGCTTCCCAAACGGCATTCGCTACCAAGGCGAATTGCGCAAGGGACTGCCTCAC
This sequence comes from Microcoleus sp. FACHB-61, assembly GCA_014695295.1. Classification (GTDB taxonomy): domain Bacteria; phylum Cyanobacteriota; class Cyanobacteriia; order Cyanobacteriales; family Microcoleaceae; genus Microcoleus. The sequence goes on from JACJNY010000013.1 coordinate 142,623, forward strand.
GGTAAAGGAGTAATTACAGATGCTAAAGGCAGACGGTTTTCCGGAGAGTTTCGCGCAGGCAAGCGCGTTCAACCGTGAATCTAGCCTCTAAAATTTAACATCTGACATCAGTGGAGGCGTTTTGACATGACGACAAATGCTGCTTCTAGTTCTTGGCGCGCCAGCCAATTTCCTTTTGATTTTGCCCCGCAGCGGACTCAAGATGCTGATTTGTTGCGACAACTCAATTTTGTGCCCGGTTTGAAGGAAGTCTTGACTTTGCGGCAAGTTCATGCTTTGGAACACGCTACGGTTTGGGTACTCAGCCAATCTGGCGGTACGGCCGCAGCAAGAGCCGATAATGATTTATTGGGCGGGATGTCCACAGACCAAGGATTTTATCTTTACGGTCGCGTTAACATTGCACAGTTGCGTCAGGCAGTGCGCGAGGCTTTGCAGCGGATTGCAAGCGGAGAGTGGGATTTAGCTGTACATCCCCGCTGCGGTACGAATGTGTCGGTGGGAATGCTACTGACTGCTGGACTTGCTGTCGGCCTCAATTTAGCCCTGCCTCGGGGGCCTATTCTGCAACTTTTAGGTTTGGGAGCAGCGGCGGCGGCGGCGGCTCAGTTAGCTCCTGATGTGGGTTCTCTGGCTCAGCGGTACGTGACAACTGCTATTCCGTTTAATTTAAGTGTTGTTGATATTACTGTAAGTCACGACTTCTGGGGACGCGAAGCTCATTTTGTTCGGGTACGTTGGGTTGAATAGCTGCTGCAGGAGGGGGAGAGTGGGAGACGGGGAGAGTTAGGAAAATCTTCCTTCTTCCTTCTTCCTTCTTCCTTCTTCCTTCGTTTAATTAGTGCTTTGAAGTCAGGTGGGAGACGGGGAGAGTTAGGAAAATCTTCCTTCTTCCTTCTTCCTTCTTCCTTCTTCCTTCTTCCTTCTTCCTTCTTCCTTCGTTTAATTAGTGCTTTGAAGTCAGGGCGATTCCCTTCGGGATAGCTTCGCTCGCGCGTACTTCATCTAACAAAAAAAATGTGCAAATTAGCGCTCTACAAAACCTGGGTGGCAAGTCTACTGGCTGTCAGCTTAGCCGTAGCAGGCAACAGCTTTTTCCCTTTCACCCACAATGCGAGTTTTGCTGGCGAAATATCTCAAACTAACGAACCAGAAAGATCTCCTGACGGCAAGATAGTTCCCGTCAATGGCAAAGTCAATGTTAGATTAACGAATCAAACCAACGATCGACTATTTTATCAGGTAGCTGGACAGACTAACCGCCGCAGTTTAGCGGAAAATTCAACAGTGGCGCTGCAAGCATTGACACTACCCGCATCAATTGTATTTAGGCGGCCAGATGGCGCATTATTGAAACCCAGTTTGAAACCTGTTGGCGAAGGAACAGTGGAACTAAGATTAGACGAGACGAATGATTTAGATTTGGATAAAAGATCTTTAAGGATTCGGAATGACGGCGCACTTTTTCTCAGATAGAAAACTGCAAAATTTAAAGAATTAACCTTCATTAAATATCTGTCTGCGTTAATCTGTGTACATCTGCGGTTAAAAGGTCCAATCGCCCTTGCCCCAGCAATTGTCAGGCAACAGTTGAATCATGTAAAATCAACTGGGCGATCGCCCCGACAACTCGACCTCACCCTTCCGTACACCATCCGAGTTCCTATGTCAATCAAAAAAAATCTTTCCATAGCGCTGTTAATTTTCATCCCCATTTCCATCGCCGCTGAGTATTTGCACTGGGGCTCCCTGGCAGTTTTCATCACATCCGCTTTAGGCATTATACCTCTGGCTATTTGGTTGAGCACAGCAACAGAAGAAGTGGCGATTGTTACAGGCCCCTCCATAGGCGGCTTATTAAATGCAGTCTTCGGCAATGCTACAGAATTAATTATTGCCATAGTTGCCCTGAAAGCCGGCTTAATTGACATTGTGAAAGCCAGCATAACCGGCACAATTATCAGTAACTTACTCTTAGTCATGGGATTTTCCATGCTGCTAGGAGGAATACGCTACAAAGAACAAGAATTTAAGCCGATTATCGCGCGGGTGAACGGTTCCACCATGACTCTAGCAGTGATTGCAATTCTGCTGCCCACAATGGTAATTTACACCTCCAATGGAGTGGAACCTGCAGCCATTCAGAATCTTTCCTTAATAACTGCGATCGTCCTAATTGCAGTTTACGCTCTAACTCTGCTTTTTTCATTAAAAACTCACAGCTATCTTTACGAGGTCAGCTTACTAGAACTAGAGTCAGAAAATCCTCAAAATACCAAAGAGGAATCTACTACGCACAAACCGAATTTGTGGCTGTGGATAGGGGTGCTAGTTGCCTCAACTGTTGCCGTTGCTTTTGAATCAGAAATTTTTGTGGGTGTTGTCGAAGAAACTACCAAAGGATTGGGCTTGACGCCGCTGTTTACAGGGGTAATTCTATTGCCAATTGTTGGTGGCGCGGCCGAATATGTAACTGCGGTGGGAGTTGCGATGAAAAACAATATGGATTTGTCAGTTTCTGTCGCGATGGGTTCGAGTTTGCTAGTTGCTTTGCTGGTAGCGCCGGTGCTGGTGATTATCGGATTAGTGATTCATCAGCCGATGGATTTAAACTTCAATCCGTTTGAAGTAGTTGCAGTTGCCATCGCAGTGACAATTGCCAATCTAATCAGTATCGACGGCCGCTCTAATTGGCTTGAAGGAGTGCTGCTTTTAGCAACATATATCGTGTTAGGAGCGGCATTCTACTTTCACCCCATTACTTGAACTAACAATTTTATTGGAGGGGCAATCTCGCGTGGTTACCCCTCTTCACTTGAAAATAACTTATCTTTTTTCTGGTTTGTTATTCCTCTTTTTCTTCTGCCATTGATTGAAGAAAATAATTTTAGGACCGAAAGTAATTACGGACAGCGACACTGTTGAACAGGAAAACACTGTCGTCTGCAACTTCTTTTTCTGCCTTTACTGTCGCGACAATCAGAAGTATCCCGACATTCTAGCTTATTTTCACAAATTTGCTGACGGGGAAAAGTACCTAAGCTTTGTATAGAAACTTCAGCCGTAAGCGCACCCTGTTCTATAACTTGGTCATTTTCTTTAATTTCATAGAGAAACTTATTTTCTCCCTCTAAAACCGAAAAAGTTCTTGTTTTGTGACTGTTACCCAACTTAAATCCAAAATCTTCGGAAAACTCACCTTTGTTGTAACCTCTATCTGTGTAAGGATAGGGGTTAGTTTCCATGCCATCAGTCACATTTTTAATCACCACCCTTCTGTTAGGGCCGGGAGGAGTTTTGCTGGAAACAAAGCGAGCGCTTTGCGAATCAGGGGAGATCACAGTACCGGCACACGCACCTACATATTCAATGCGCTTAAATTGAATCAAATTAATATTAAAAGCGTTTTCGTTTTTGACTCTAAATTGTGCTTCGCTAGTCTGCTGAGCGCTGACTGTGAAAGCTGCTAGAATCAAAAAAATTGCTCCCACCAAAATAGCTAGGAATTTGATTGGTGTCTTCCCCGTAAAATATCTGGCGTGTTTCATCTCTGTATACCTCTAATGTGAATAAATAGCATTTTGTTGACAACTTATTATTTTAAGTTGAGAGCAGATGTGTTGTCAAAATTGAGCGGATAGGTTTGTTGTGAGGACTTGAGTCCTTGATGCTGAGTGGCGAAAAGGAAAACTGAAGTCCTGAGTGCGAACTTTATAGAGTCAGGAATGAAGTCCTGAGTACGAACTTACAGCGTCTTCCAGGTTGATGAACTTTAGGGACACGGCAATGCCGTGTCCCTACGGGGATAGAACGATAGGCGGGGTACTTCATAAACGTGGAATCTGCTGTAACTACCAAGTTACTCGATCGCGCCATTTTTCTAATAGTTTTTCCCCGACTCCCTGCACTCGTTCTGCATCCTCCAAAGAGGTAAAAGGTTGCTGTTGCCGCGCTGCAATAATTCTTTCGGCTAACTTGGGCCCAACCCCAGGCAAAGTTTCTAATTCTTCCTGACTCGCTGAATTCAAATTAACTAAATTTTTACCAGCAATTTGAGGTTTAGCACTTGCAGATTTTGATGCTGCTTGTAGTGAATCGCACTCTTTTTTCTTAGCGTCAATTCTCTGTTTGATTCGGGCGGGAATTCCCAAGATGGCACCTTTGTAAAGCCGATCGAACTCCCGCTCAAAATGGGCTGCAACTGTGGGACTCTCGATCGCCAGCAGCGTCTCGTCATTCCCGTGATTTGCCGCCTCACTCCAGTTGTGAGAACCTGTAAGCACCGTTTTGCCGTCCACAACGCCAAATTTGTGGTGCAGGCGATCGCCCATTGGTAACAGCGGAACTCCCACCGTAGTCAGCGGCTTTTTCCAAGGGCGATTGTCAGCTTCTAACTTGCAATCTTGGATGAAAGTCGCACCCATCATATCCAAACCTTCACTGTAAGAGCGATAAATAAAATTAGAGTCAATTAAAGCTCGCACTGCAACTCCTCGCCTAGCTTCAATTTCCAGAGTATTTGACAACCGCTGAGCAGAAAATACAAACAGTGCCAAATCAACCGACTTTTTCGCACTACCCAAAGTTCGATCGATCAAACCGTTAGCGCTTTTTTCCCAAGGCAAAGTCGCAGCCGTCGGCGAAAATTGCACCGCAACTGTCGCATTTCCTACTCTCACTTTTTGCGCTTCACGAAACGGCTTTTTGATGCCAAATTTGCTGTCCGGTTTGCCTCCGGGCCCGTCGCCCCACATGATGTTAAATTCTTGAGTAAATAGTTGCGCTACTTGAGCATTTTCAATTTTCAGCAAATTGTTCGCATTGCCGCGACTTGCTGCTGTCTTGAAATCGCCGTGTATATCGCTTGTGGTAAAATTAGCCGAAGTGACGATTACCGTTTTGCCGTCAATTACCACAAATTTGTGGTGCATCAAATCGCTGCCTTTACTGCCGTCAGCAGTATCGTCAATTACAGGAATCCCCGCATCTTTGACAATTACCAAAGCATCGTTTTGCTTGATTTCCTCTGGACTCAATTTACCGTCTTTATTTGTATCGGCAAGTTGCACAAATTCGTTATAACGATCGCGCTCTCTTTCCGGTAATTTCGCTAACTCCTGAGCTGTAAAATCGCTCCAAGGGCGACTATACATATGTTCGACAATTAATCTCACTTTAATTCCCGATCGCTGTCGATCGGCCAAAACCCTCGCAATACTGGGCAAGCGAAATTCCTGAACCGCTACATCTAACGTCGATCCAGCACTGGCGATCGCAACAGCGACCAACTTTTCCAAATCATCTCCAAATCTAGTTTGCTGGCGGTAAGGCTCTGTATAACTCGAAGCGATCGACTGATTGAAGTATACTTGCAACAAGGGGTCTTGAGGCAGCGGAGCCAGACTGGGGGGTAAATTCTGCACGTCTTGCTTGATTTGTCCGCAGCCCGCCAGATTGATCCCCAGCAGCCCTGCACAACACAAACCGAGTAAATGATAATAAACTACAGCCACAAAGTTTTAATAAATATAGAGGTTATTGGTCTTCCCACAGTTCCAAGCTATTGGATCGAGTAAAGTTACAACCTATTAAATTTATGCAAGGGAAGAGATTTTGCGTCTTGTAGAACTGCCTCGATGCCGGAAGCATCACTGGTAGGGTAGCAGCATTCAGGGGCGTGGGTCAAACCCGATACCCCTGCTTTATGGCTAAAAGAAAAAGGATTTTTCAGTGCGGTCACAAAGGATATGGTAAAGCGTGCCATCGCTGCACGCAAGAGTTGGTGGCGCAGCAGCATTACGTTGAAGTGCTGGCAGAAAAACAAACCAAAAAACAACGGAGGGAAGCATCATTTGCTACAGATATCATCGATCTCAGAGGTCTGCCCGACCACGTAGTCACTAAAGCTCGCGCTATTATAGCAGCTTTGGGCGAAAATAAGAATTACAGAGATTTCGGCGGCAAACGCCTGCGTCACAACCGTTTGATCGTCAGTATTCCTGTAACGCGCAATTACAGAATGCTTTGTGAAGATTGCGGCACTTTCTTAATTCCCCAAAAAGTTTTGTCGCACGAAGACTACAACGTCTGCAAGCCAGGAAGTTAGTCATCAGTCATCAGTCATTAGTCATAAGTTATTTAAAATCATGCAAATTTACCTCGACTATAGCGCCACAACACCCGCACGCCCAGAAGCGATTCAAGCCATGCAAAAAGCCCTGACTCAGCAGTGGGGGAATCCTTCCAGTTTGCACGAGTGGGGACAAAGGGCGGCGACAGCTTTAGAATTAGCAAGAATGCAGGTTGCTAGCTTAATTAACGCGCTACCGGAATCGATAATTTTTACCAGTGGCGGCACTGAAGCGGACAATTTGGCAATTATGGGAATTGCCCGTCTTTATACAAAGCCGCAGCATATTATTATCTCCAGCGTAGAGCATTCCGCAGTAGCAGAACCGGCGCGACAACTCGAACAGTTGGGATGGGAAGTGACGCGCCTACCGGTGGATAAATTTGGGCGAATTCACCCTTTGGATTTGCAAGAGTCGCTGCGATCGAATACAGTGTTAATTTCAATCGTTTACGGACAAAGCGAAGTTGGGACGCTGCAACCAATAGAAGCCTTGGGACAAATTGCGCGCGATCGCAATATCCTATTTCATACCGATGCAGTTCAAGTTGCCGGCAAGCTGCAAGTTGACGTGCAGAAACTGCCCGTAGACTTGCTTTCCCTTTCCAGTCACAAACTTTACGGGCCGCAAGGTGCGGGGGCGCTTTACGTGCGTCCGGGAGTAGAATTAGTGCCAATGTTAGGCGGTGGTGGCCAAGAATTGAAAATGCGTTCCGGGACACAAGCGCTGCCGACAATCGTCGGTTTTGGGGTGGCGGCGGAGTTAGCATTGCAGGAAATAGATGTGGAAACGCCGAGGTTAATTGCATTGCGCGATCGGCTTTTTGACCGATTATCCCACGTACCCAGTTTAGTACCAACTGGCGATCGATATTTCCGACTCCCCCACCACGTCAGTTTTTGCATCGTCTCCCCTTCCTCTCGCCCTTACCAAAAGAGAGATACAGGGCGAATCACAGGCAAAACTCTGGTGCGGCAGCTAAACTTAGCAGGAATTGGCATTAGTTCCGGTTCTGCTTGTAGCAGTGGCAAACTAACTCCCAGTCCGATATTATTAGCAATGGGATATGACGAAATCGGCGCAGTTGGTGGAATTCGCTTGACTCTAGGACGAGAAACCACAGAAGCTGATATTGATTGGACAGTAATTGCGATCGAGCAAATTTTGGATAGATTAATGCCCAAAGTAGCATTGTGCAGACCTTAGAAAACCGGGCGGTTTGTCTGCACACACAATCTAAGAAACCGGGTTTTTTCCGATATCTTTGCCTCCGATCAAATATTCTCGCAAAAACCCGGTTTCTGGCCACCCACCGACAATCTCAGCAACCGGGTTTTTTCCGATATCTTCGCTTCCGATCAAAGATTGTCGCAAAAACCCGGTTTCTGGCCACCACGCACAACCATGATAAAATAAATCTCGATATTATTCGCAACTCCCCAACAATGGAAGAAAACCGCGCCCAAGCCTACCTGCAACTAATTCACACCCTGCTGAATTGCCCCAACGGCGAAGAACCGCAGATATTACAAGATAACTCAGAATTGTTGGATGTCCACTTTCTGGAAACTTGCGAGTTGGTAGCCGAAAAAATGGCACAGCAAGGAGGACAAAACGGCGCTAATTTCCTGCGGAATCTGATCGCTCAGCTAGCACAATTAATCGATATCAACGATGACGATAACTCCGAAGGTGAAAATCCCCAAGAGTATGCAAACTTTATTCTAGAATTATTGCAAGCAGAAGAGGGTAGCAATAGCAATACAGGAGTAATTCACTCCATGCTAGCTGAACGAAAACATCTCCTCAATGCTCGTTTTTCTGACATTTTAGAGCAAGTAGTCGAGAGGTTACTTGGTGGGGAAAATGCAATAACTATTGATTCAATTGTCAGTCTCGTTGAAGACTTGAGCATTAATATTAGTAATTTTTCCGGTGGGAATAGAGCGGATAATATTGAAATTGCCCTTGCTGCTTATCAACTTGTTTTAAATAACCGGCAACCCGGAAGCCAAAAGTTTGCTCAAGCTCAAAACAACCTAGCTGCTGCCTACATTACCAGAATAAAGGGTTCGCGGGCCGAAAATGTGGAAATGGCGATCGCCCTTTATGGCGCTGCTTTAACAGTATATACCCTTGAGGCTTTCCCGGAAGATTGGGCAATGGCTCAAAATAACCTAGCTGCTGCTTACGCCAACAGAATCAACGGTTCGCGGGCGGAAAATATCGATCGCGCGATCGCATTTTTTGAGGCTGCTTTAACTGTTCGTACCCCTGAACACTTTCCTGAAGATTGGGCCATGATTCAATATAATCTAGGTAATGCCTATAATGACAGAATCAACGGTTCGCGGGATGAAAATCTCGAAAAGGCGAGATCCTTTTATCAAGCAGCATTAACAGTATATACCCGTGAGGATTTCCCTGAATATTGGGCAATGATTAAAAAGAAGCTGGCTAATGCTTAAAGTGATGCAGCTTTAACAATCTCAGAAACCGGGTTTTTTCCGACATCTTCGCGCACCATCTCAGAAACCGGGTTTTTTCCGATATCTTCGCCTCCGATTAAATATCTTCGCAAAAACCCGGTTTCTCGTCACCACGCACCATCTCAGAAATCGGTTTTTTTCCGATATCTTCGCCTCCGATTAAATATCTTCGCAAAAACCCGGTTTCTCGCCACCCAAAAACCCACCCCCAATCATGATAAAATAAATCCCGGTGTTATTGACAACTCCCCACAATGCAAGAAAACCGCGCCCAAGCCTATCTGCAATTAATTCACACCCTGCTGAATTGCCCCAACGGAGAAGAACCGCAGATATTACAGGATAACTCAGAATTATTGGATCGCGGATTTCTGGAAACTTGCGAGTTAGTAGCATCAACCTTGGCAGAACAAGGAGGCGAGAATGGCGCTAATTTCCTCCGAAATCTGGCCAGCCAGCTATGGCAATTTATCGAGATGAATGATGACGGAGATAGCAATAACTCTGAAGGTGAAAATTACCAAGAGTATGCCAACTTTATCCTAGAATTATTGCAAGCAGAACAAGATAGCGATATTAAAGTAATTTACACGATGCTGGCTGAACGGCAACATCTCCTCAATGCCCGTTTTGCCGAGATTCTACAGCAAGTAGCCCAGAAGTTAATTGCCGGCGAAAACTCAGAAACAATTAGCTCAATTATAGGCCTGATTGAAAATTTGAGTATTCATATTAGTGACTTTCCCAGTGGGAATAAAGCGAATAATATTGAAATTGCCATTACTGGTTATCAAATAGTTTTAAATAATCGGGAACCGGGGAGCGAAAAATGGACGCAAACTCAAAATAATCTGGCTACTGCCTACAATAACAGAGTAAACGGTTCCCTGGCGGAAAATCTGTAAGGGGCGATCTGCTTTTTTGAGGAAACTTTAACAGTCTATACCCTTGAGAATTTCTCATTCAATAACGTAGGAACCTTAAATAACCTGGGCTGGGCTTATCTAAAAAAACTAGACCCAATTAACCTAGAAAAACCAGAAGACACCAACCAAAGAGCAGAAACCAGGCGGTTTCAACCGCCTCTACACAAACTGTCATCCACTCCAAGCGGACTCAGAGATAATTCAGAAGTGTTGAAATCCTCGATCGAGCTTTAATATAGTATCAGGATAAATGCCGCTGCTATCAGTTAACCAGATATCGGTGCTATCCGTAGCGATTCCCACAATCGCGGCTCCGTTTCCTATTTTTTCTACTAATAACTGAGCATTTGCGCTCGGCAAAAACAGGACTAACTCGAAGTCTTCCCCGCCGTATAATGCCCAATCTAAAGCTTTTTCGGTTGATAGGATTTCGCTGAAAATATCGGGAATTGGTAGTTTTGTGCGATCGATCTTTGCGCCAATACCGCTAGCCCGACAAATTTGAATAATCGCATCTGCTAAACCGTCGCTGCTGTCCATTCCGGCGATGGAAAATTCACCTTCACAACCCAATATTTCCCAAAAAACCGGCAAAACATCCAGCCTCGGTTTAGGGCACTGGTGAGCGAGAATTAAGGAAGCTCGATCGACTTCTGTAAGATTTTGGCCGAATTCTGGATTTAACAGCAATTCTAATCCCGCGCGGGAGGCTCCGTGAACACCCGTGGCGACAATCGCCCAGCCCGATCGAGCATTTGACCTGCAGATGGTACGATCGCGCTCAACTTGTCCGAAAGCAGTAATCGCCACCGTCACCACGGGCGATCGCACAACATCGCCACCGACGATCGGCGTATGATATTCTTGCAAGCAAGCCGTCATCCCCCGATAAAACTCTTCAACCCACTCCACAGCCGTATCCGGCGCCACAGCGAGGGCTACAGTCACCGCCAGAGGCGTTGCTCCCATCGCAGCCAGATCCGACAAATTCGCGGCTGCAGCGCGCCATCCTGCGTAATAAGGCCCCGTAGTGCGATCGCTAAAATGCACTCCATCCACCAACATATCTGTAGTGATAGCCAGAGATTGGTTGGGATTTGTCAGAACTACGGCGCAATCATCTCCCACTATTTCGGCGGGGCAGAATTTTTGCAATATTCTTAAAAGACCTTGTTCACCGATATCTTTAACTTTCATAATTTGGAATTAGCCGATCGCACTTTCTCACTTCACCATTCCTTACCGGAACTCGGCGGCAAGCGCAACCTAGGAAACCTATAAAAAGTATCCCCTTCATCATCCACCTCTAAAACCGCCGAAAAAATCTTAACTTGGCGTGTTAAATACTCCTGAGCAACTTCAGCCTCAACCCTAGCATTAGCCGCCAGTTGAATCAGCGAAACTTGACTGTTTTGAGTTTCCAACAACTGATAAAAAGCCTCATCCAATCGCTGCTTTTGCTTGCTTTCATTCACATTTTTTACAATCAACAAACCTGCGAATCCGCCCAAACCAATTACCAATAAAAATTCTAAAATTGCCATAATAGCGATCGAGTTGCTAAATTGAATAACGAAGCTAAGTAGGTGGACATAATGACTTGATTAAAGCTTAACTTACCTAATTGATTCTTATAGCCCTTTCCTTGCGTGCTTTGCTCGTGTAGCACCGATTTCAATCGCCTAAAACAGAAGGTTTAACTTAGCAAATTGATTTTTCTAGCCCGCGCAGGCGGGCTTTGTTTGACAAGAAGCGATTTCAACCGCCCTCATCGATCAAACTTGAGGTCGAACCAAATTTTCCTTCCCTTTAATCACCTTAGCAGATACAATCTTGTCTCCCTGCTTCAGTTGCTCCAAAACTTCTTTTCCTTCAATCATGTAACCAAAAACAGCATATCGGCCGTCCAACAGATTCAGGCCAGCGGGCGTGAGTTCAGGTTCAAACAAGAAAAAGAAAAACTGAGAAGAACCGCTGTCGGGATCAGCTTCATTGCGGGCCATTGCCACAGTACCGAAAGCAGAAAAAGGCAAAACAGGCTCGTCGCGATAGCGCCCCGCATCTTCTAGAGTAATCCCGTAAACAGGTTCCTTTTCGTCCCTGACGAGCACTTCCAGCGGAACATTCCGGTATTTGCCAGTAGCCGGGTCAATAAAACCCTCTTCCTTGCCTTCGGGGTCTCCGGTTTGCAAAACGTAGGATTCTTCCGATCGAATAAACGGCAAACCGTCATAAAAACCTCGATCGACTAAATCCACAAAATTACCAGCCGTAACCGGCGCGCTGTAGCCGTCAACCACAACAGTAATTTCCCCTTTTTCAGTTTGTACAGCCACAGTAGCCCGCCCTTTCAGTTGAGGCAGATTAGCATACTTGGCAGGCACTTCAAACGGAAACTTCGTCACCATCAACTCTTCGATTTCGCCTACCGAACCCAGGATTGTGGCTTTCAAGTCCGTCACTTTGTCCCTGTCTTTAGCCTCAACAGCCTTTTCCAGTTGAGCAATTCCCTCCTTGATCCGTGCAAGTAGCGCCTCAGCTTGTGGCTTTTGCGCATCGGGAATACTTTCTAGAATGTCAGACTCCCGAAGGTTGAGAATCCTGGAAGCCTTGCTGACATCGCTGCTAATCGGCCCCCAACGTTTGGCCCGTATGTGGTTGCCAATGTCTTCGAGACTGATTTGCAAATCTCGCACAGTCTGATTGTCAATAGGTAAAGCGAAGCGCAGCAGCGCCCGGCCGTCGGTAATCGCATTCCCAGCAGGCATACTGCTGCTGGGGCGCTTGGCATGGGAGACGGGACTGAAACTCAGTCCGAGAGTGAACAGCAGGAGCGCTAAAGCGAGGGTTTTGACCCAGCGCTTGCACGTATTGATCGAGAAATTAGGCCAATGCAACATAACTTTAACTTTTATTGCCTCTATTATCTTCCCACAGCGCTGTCGGCCTTCTGAGCTGCTACCCATCTAAAGTGTCTGTTCGTTCGGCCCGGGAGGGAGTTGCCCACTAACAACAGTCAACTCTCAACAGTCAACTGACAACAGCCCACTGCCCACTGCCATTCACATTTCAGTAAAGCACTTGCTCCCTTTGAACGGTAAAATAAAATGCCAATTGCTTTTTGATGCCGTCAGCTAGACTGCGGCTTTAACCTGACTGTAGTTCCCCCGTGCCGACAAGGCGACGGGATTGCTCGCAAAAATTTATATGATCTCCAGTAACGACTTTCGACCAGGTGTTTCAATTGAATGGAATAACGGCGTGTGGCGGGTTATCGAATTCCTCCACGTCAAGCCAGGAAAAGGCTCGGCTTTCGTGCGGACAAAATTAAAAAACGTCCAAACCGGAAACGTAGTAGAACAAACCTTCCGGGCGGGCGAGACTATGCCTCAAGCCAACCTGGAAAAGAGCGTGATGCAGCATACCTATAAAGAGGGCGACGAGTTCGTCTTTATGGATATGGAAACTTACGAGGAAAGTCGCCTCAATGCTAAGCAAATAGGCGATCGTGTCAAGTACCTCAGTGAAGGGATGGAAGTCAACATCCTTCGGTGGAACGACCAAATCCTGGAAGTGGAACTGCCCAACTCTGTTGTCTTGGAAGTGCTGCAAACCGATCCCGGAGTCAAAGGAGATACTGCCACCGGTGGCAGCAAACCCGCCATCGTCTCTACCGGAGCTCAGATTATGGTGCCTCTATTTATTTCCATTGGAGAACGGATTCGGATTGATACTCGTGAAGACAAGTACCTCGGCCGAGAGTAGAAACGACGGAGGGAAAGGGAGTTTTTAGTTTTTAGTTCTGAGTTATGAGTTAAAGAAGTTAAAATTCAACACTCATCGCTCACAGCTTAAAAACTATCCCTTTTGCCTCCAAACTCGGTGAATTCTCCTAGCTTCGCCGGATTCCAAATTTTCAATTTTCAATTCTCAATTTTCAATTCTCAATTACCCTTGAATCTGCTGTGCAACTAGACTTAAACCAGCTTTGCGAACTGCTAACTGTATTAGACAAAACTGGCATTTCGGAACTGACCTTAAAAAGTGGGGATCTTGAACTGACAGTACGCAAAGGCATTCTGGCAAGTTCACCAGGCACCGCTGCTGCGCTCCCTGCTGCCGTAGCTACAGTCGCTCCGATCGCGTTGGGCGCTGTTGCTAGCCCCACCTTAGCGTCCACTCCTGCTGTTGACCAAAATTTAGCAGCGGATCTGGCTGCCCCTTTACCCGTCGCCCCAGCCGCCGTGCCTGCTGCCGTGTCTGCCCCTGCCGATACGAAATGGGTGCCAATTATCTCCCCGATGGTAGGAACCTTTTATCGTGCTGCGGCTCCCGACGAGCCACCTTTTGTAAATGTGGGCGATCGCATCAAGGTCAGCCAGACAGTTTGTATTATCGAAGCGATGAAGCTGATGAACGAGATCGATGCTGATGAAGTGTCCGGTCAAGTGATGGAAATTTTAGTTCAAAATGGCGAACCTGTCGAATACGGTCAAGTTTTGATGCGAATTAATCCGGATTGAAAGATTACTTTATTGTTATGGAATAAATGCTAATATTTCCAGATCACTTCTCTCCGGTGAGTTTGATGAAGTCATCCCAGCCTGTCCCGCAAGAGGTTGTGCAACAAGTTGCTGAGTATTTCAGTATTTTGAGCGAGCCAATGCGTTTACGAATTTTGAACTTGCTTCGCGACGGCGAAAAATGCGTGCAAGAGTTGGTGGAAGCTACTCAAACGAGTCAAGCCAATGTTTCTAAGCACCTAAAACTCATGCTCCAAGCTGGTATCCTCACTCGCCGGAGTGAAGGGACTTCAGCCTATTATAAGGTGCAGGACGAGTTAATTTTCGAGCTGTGTAATATGGTGTGCGATCGGCTTGCCAGCCGGATCGAACAGCAAGCCCTACACTTTCGGGCATTTAGCCTGACTACCAAGCACTGAAATTAGTCCCCAGTCATGAGTCCCCAGTGATGAGTCATCAGTCATCAGTCATCAGTTATCAATCCCTATTCTCTGCCTTCAGACCGATGACTAATGACTTTTAACTAATGACTTTTAACTAATGACTCATAATTACTAAAGGGGAAAATTTTTGTCAAAACTTTGGCGGGTACTCGGCTGAGCCACCTCCAAACCTTCGCCACCCAAAAGTTCTAAAGGCTTGCCTTCCACCGAAATCCAAACCTTGGTATTCGGTTGTAAACTCGTAGCCGTATAGATAACTTGCCCTAACCGGCCAGTCATCGAATTGCTGCCTCCCCCCGAAGTAAATTCTGCCGACAAATCGACATAAACTCCGTCATTCTTGACACTCAAACCCCGGAGTTTTGTCCCATTAGGAATTTCGCTAGAAACAGTTGCATCCTTCGGCCCGGCCAACAAACTGTTAAAAGCAGCTTGTAAAGTTGCATCAGGCTTGCCAGCTTGTTTGACAGCTACTTTCGTAGGAACTCCCTCAAATTTGCCGCTCGCATCTTTAACCCAGTAGACTTGCACTGTCTGGGCTGCCGTCTGCTGCAAAGGCTTGGGCTGAGGCGACTTTGATGCCAGAGCGTTAGGCGTCTGAGCTGTAGGCGTCTGAGCTGTAGGCGTCTGAGCTGTAGGCGTCTGAGCGTTAGGCGTCTGAGCGGTAGGCGCTTGGACAGGATTTGGAGGGGGTACGGGGATAATTACAGCAGGGGATTCCGCAGGGCTTGGGGACAGCGCCGGAGCGGTAGTCGGAGCGGAAGACTGGGTGTCTGCGGGGGTTGGCGAACGGTTCGCCGTCCACCAGGCAATGCCCCCTCCGGCCACTAAAGCTAACCCGCAAAGACCGGCAATCACTGCTGTGGAGCCGCGGCGTACTTCTTGTCCATCTTTCATAATACAAATCCTCCTTACAGATAGAGCGCTTGGGACGGTGAGGAGCGACTCCGATCAGCTACATTCGTCTATGGTTAGATTCTGGAATTGAGACAATTGCATTAATGCTAGCGAACACTCTATGGCAAGTCCAACATATCCTGAGTCCGACTATGGGAATCCTAGACCATAATATGAGATTTGGTGGGGAGTATGTCGCATTGTATCTCGATCGGCTTAGTGCCTATATTCTATAGTAATCATAAAAAATTAAAGGATTAAGGAAAAAAGAAGAAGGAAAAAGGAAGAAGGAAGGCAACCGATGGATGTAATGGGGGTAACGTATTTAACGGATAGAAAGAAAAAGAATGTCGAAAAAAATATTTTTTCCTAAACAAAAAGCGCCCCTATTTCTAGGAGCGCTTTTTGTCAATCGATAGCTAAAACTTAGCCATTGATAGAAGGAGCAACCATTGCTACGGGAGTTGTCTCACCAGCAGCCAAGTCAAGCGGGAAGTTGTGAGCATTGCGCTCGTGCATTACTTCCATACCCAAGTTAGCGCGGTTGATGACATCAGCCCAAGTATTGATAACGCGACCTTGTGAGTCGATAATCGATTGGTTGAAGTTGAAACCGTTGAGGTTGAAGGCCATCGTGGAGATACCCAAAGCGGTAAACCAGATACCGACAACTGGCCATGCACCTAACAAGAAGTGCAAAGAACGGCTGTTGTTGAATGAAGCGTATTGGAAAATCAAACGACCGAAGTAGCCGTGAGCTGCCACGATGTTGTAGGTTTCTTCTTCTTGACCGAATTTGTAACCGTAGTTTTG
>JACJNY010000014.1 GCA_014695295.1 Microcoleus sp. FACHB-61
TGTTCATTTAAGGAGTGGATAGGTTTTATTTTTCACCCTTATTCTCTCCCGGCGCGGTGGCTCTAGTTCTTCTTTGGCCACCGTTCTCATCTTTATTTAGTCTAAACTACAGTAAAATCTAAAATCTAAAATCTAAAATCGGATGACAAACCCCACCGAATACCGGCAAAGACGCGAACAGTTAATGGCCAAAATTGGCAGCGGGACGGCGATATTTCGCAGCGCGCCCGCAGCCGTCATGCACAACGATGTAGAATACGCATACCGACAAGATAGCGATTTTTTCTACTTAACTGGTTTCAACGAAGCTGCGGCGGTAGCAGTGCTCGCGCCGCACCACGAAGAACACAAATTTGTCTTGTTCGTGCAGCCAAAAGACTTGGAAAAAGAAACTTGGCACGGTTATCGCGCCGGAGTAGAAGGCGCTAAGGAATTGTACGGCGCGGATGAAGCTTTCCCCATCGCCGAACTTGCGGAAAAATTGCCGAAATATTTAGAAAAAGCCGATCGAATATATTATCACTTCGGGCGCGATCGTAGTTTCGACCAAACAGTCCTCAATCACTGGCAGCGCTTGATGGCAACCTACCCAAAACGCGGCACAGGCCCGACAGCAATCGAAGATTCCAACATCATTTTACACCCGATGCGACTGGTGAAAAGCGAAACAGAATTAGCATTAATGCGAAAAGCGGCTAATATCTCAGTTGCCGCGCACAACCGCGCCCAAGAATTCGCAAAACCGGGCAGGTACGAATATGAAATTCAAGCTGAAATAGAACATACTTTTGGCTTAAATGGCTGCACTCCCGCTTACCCTTCAATTGTTGCATCCGGTTACAATTCCTGCGTTCTCCACTACATCGAAAACAACCGGCAAATGCAGGAAAACGATTTGTTGCTAATAGATGCCGGTTGTGCTTGCGGGTACTACAACGCTGATATTACTCGCACGTTTCCTGTTAGCGGCAAATTTACCGCCGAACAGCAGATAATTTATGACTTAGTTTTGCAAGCACAATTGCAGGCAATTAGTCAAGTATATCCGGGAAATCCTTACAGCAAAATTCACGAAACAGCAGTGCGCGTTTTGGTGGAAGGTTTAATGGATTTAAAACTTTTGGTGGGGGACATTGAAGAGATAATTAAAGAAGAGAAATACAAGCCATTTTATATGCACCGCACCGGTCATTGGCTGGGATTGGACGTGCACGATGTCGGCGTTTATCAGTACGGCGAAAATCCGCAAGTTTTGCAGGCAGGACAAGTGCTGACGGTAGAACCGGGGATTTATATTTCTCCTTATATTAAACCCGTTGAAGGACAGCCGGAGGTTCCTGAAAAATGGCGCGGTATTGGCGTGAGAATTGAAGATGATGTTTTGGTGACATTTGACAGCAATGAAGTCTTGACGGCGGGAGTTCCTAAATAAAAGTGGAAGGCTTTGGGCCCAAGTCTAGAAAGATTGACTAATTAAGTTGGCAGTAAAGGCTTGAGCTTTGTTAGTATTGACTTGAAAAAGCTCAAGTCCGCAACTGCCAAACCTAGAGCAATTATGTGTAGTGATCCTACTAAGATCGATCGACATCTCGAAACCTGCGAAGCATTAGTAGCAGAGCAAAAAGCAAAAATTCGACAACTTGAAGACAATTTGCAGCAGCAGAGAGAATTGTGCCAGAAATTAGAAGCACAACTCAAAGCAGTCGAGAATGCCGACTCTTCGGCTTGGGTAAGTGAATTTGATATCACCGAGGACGATCGCATTGAGTTAATCGCATCTCTGGAAAAAAGCCAGGAAATGTACCGAACTCTCATCAAACATTATCCGAATGGCTCGGTGTTTTTGTTCGATCGCGATTTGCGCTATACTCTGGTTGACGGTCAAGGTTTGGCAGTAGTTGGTTTGTCTAAAGAACAGTTGGAAGGCAAAACATTGTGGGAAGTATCGCCACCTGAAGATTGGCCAATTTTTGAGACTAAATATCGCGCGGCTTTGGCAGGAAAAGAGAATACTTTTGAATATAAATACGGCGACCGCGTTTATTCAACGACAATTGCTCCAGTCAAAAACGACCGGGAAGAAATTTTTGCTGGCATGGTCGTTACTCAAGATATCACCGAAAAGAAACAGGCAGAAATAGCGCTGGAAGCAATCAAAAATCACCTAGAAATTAGATATAAAAAGCGCACCGAAGACTTGAAAACAGCCAACAATCAATTGCAAGAAGAAATTATCTATCGATGGCGCGCCGAAGAAGCTCTGCGGGAAAGCCAGGAACAGCTAGAATTGTTTTTCTCTCAATCTTTAGATGGCTTTTTCTTTATGATGCTGGACGAACCAGTGCACTGGGACAATACCGTTGACAAAGAAAAAGTTTTGGATTACGTATTTGCTAAGGGGCGGGTAACAAAGGCAAATGATGCTTTGATAGCTCAATACGGAGGTACTAGGGAAGAGTTTATTGGCCGGACGCTTTACTCTTTCTTGTCCCACAACTTGACTGCCGGCAGAGAGATAATCAGGCAATTTTTTGATGCTGGCAGAATTCACATCGAAAATGACAATCGCAAGTTGAATGGGGTTCCAGTTTGGGTGGAAGGCGACTATATTTGCATTTACGATTCCCACGGCAGAATCGCCGGCTATTTTGGCGTGCAGCGCGATATTAGCGATCGCAAACAAGCTGAGGCAGCATTGAAAGAGAGCGAAGAAAGGTTCCGACAGCTAGCAGAAAACATTGAAAGCGTGTTTTGGATGGTAAACGTTCAACCCCAAGAAATTATTTATATCAGTCCGGCTTACGAAAAAATTTGGGGGAGAAGCTGCGCTGAGTTGTATGCTGAGGGGCGCTTTTTTCCAGAGTCTCTCCATCCAGAAGATCGCGATCGCGTTATTGCTCATTTCAATAAGCAAATTGAGTCTGAAGACGAGATAGAATATCGAATTGTCAGGCCGGACGGCAAAATCCGCTGGCTTCGCGATCGGGCTTTTCCGCTTAGAAATCAAGCTGGTCAAGTTTACCGCATCGTTGGCATTGCAGTAGATATCAGCGCAGGCAAACAGGGAGAACAAGCCATCCGCGAAAGTGAAGAACGCTTCCGCCAGTTAGCAGAAAATAGCCAAGATTGCTTCTGGCTAATTTCTGCTGAGTTCACCGATTTATTGTATCTGAGTCCAGCTTACGAACAAATCTGGGGGCGCAGCCGCGAAAAATTGTCTGCCGAGCCCTTAAAATTCATGCAGTGGGTGCATCCAGAAGATAAACATTTGTTACAAGAGGCAATTAGGAGAGTGTTACAGGGGGAATCCCCCAGTACCGAATATCGGTTTTTTCGGTCAGACGGCACAATGCGCTGGGTGTGCGATCGAGCTTTTCCCATTTACGACGAATCGGGCAAAATTTACCGCATCGCGGGTATTGCCGAAGATATCAGCGATCGCAAATTTACCGAGGCCCGCATCCAAGCAGCACTCCGCGAAAAAGAAGTATTGATCAAAGAAATTCACCACCGAGTCAAAAATAATATGCAGGTAATTTCCAGCTTGCTGCAACTTCAAGCTCAATACATTGAAGACGAACCGACGCTAGCTTTATTTGAAGAAAGCCAGACCCGCATCCATTCAATGGCTCTGATTCACGAGCAACTGTATCAATCCGAACATCTCGATCGCATCGACCTCCCCCCCTACGTCGAAAACTTGGTTGCTAATTTGTATCAATCTTTTGGGTGCGGCAACACGGGCATCCAATTCAATCTCAACCTTGACCCAATTTATTTAAACATAGAAACAGCAATTCCTTGCGGTTTAATTATTAATGAAGTGGTTTCTAATTCCCTAAAATATGCTTTTTTCCAAAGTTTGGCAGGTGAAATTAATATTGACTTCCACCTGCTAAACTCTCAGCAATTTCAATTAATTATTCGAGATAATGGTAGCGGATTTCCGCCTGGTTTCGACGTAGAGAATGCTGAAACATTAGGATTGCGATTAGTGAGAATGTTGGCTAACCAATTAGAGGCGAGTATTGCCATTGACAGTCAGTGTGGAACCTGCTACACTCTAATGTTTAAAGAGTTAAATTATCGGCGGCGCATTTAAGAAAAAATGAACCCTATAAAAATTTTGGTTGTAGAAGACGAAGTTATTGTAGCCCAAGACATAGCCGGACGATTAAAAAAACTGGGATATGCAGTAACAGCTACAGTTTCTTCAGGAGAAGAAGCAATTCAAAAAGCTATAGAAAACCCGCCCGATTTAGTGTTGATGGACATAGTGCTTAAAGGTGACATGGACGGGGTAACCGCTGCAGAAAAAATCCGAACTAAGAGGAATGTGCCGACAGTATTTTTAACAGCTTATGCCGACGATAAAACGCTGGAAAGAGCGAAACTTACAGATCCATTCGGTTACATTATAAAACCATTTCAACAAAATGATTTACGGGTGGCGATCGAGATTGCCCTGCACAGACACGAAATCGACACCAAGATGCGAGAATCTCTCAAAACTTCGGAAGCAGCCAGAGAGTCGATGGAAGAAAAATCGCACCGCCAAAACCATTATATTTCAATGGCTGCTCACGAATTGCGCAACCCGCTCAACGCCATTTTAATCTCTGCGGAACTCCTAAAGCTCGATCGAACTCGCAGCAGTGACGAATCCCAAGTTAGAACCCTGCGGCTGGTGCACTCTGCTACCCAAAAGATGAACCAGCTAATCGACGATATGCTGTTCATGGGTCGAGCAGAAGCAGGCAAACTCAAATGCAATCCATTACCGATAAATTTAGTCGAATTTTGTCAAGACTTGCTCGATCAATTGCAGTTAGGAAATGAAGCAAAGCACAAACTAACATTAATCCCCTCAAACGTTACCAGCGCTATATTAGATCAACAATTGCTGCACGGCATTATTTCTAACTTAATCGTCAACGCCATCAAATATTCCCCAAACGGCGGGCAAGTTACCTTAGAATTGGAATACCGTCAAGCAGGCGAGGGAGACAAAGAAGCTATTTTCTGCTTATCTCCTCAGTATTTGTTTAGCAATTCCCAATTTACAAATATTAACTCTCCCTTACTAATTATGCGCATCCGAGACGAAGGTATCGGCATCCCAGAAACCGAAGTAGGGAAAATATTTGAAATGTTCTACCGCTGCAAGAATACTGGAAAGATTAAAGGTAACGGTTTGGGATTAACCATTGTTAAAAAAGCTGTGGAATTGCAAGGAGGCGCGATCGCCTGCGAAAGCAAAATCGGCGTTGGTACAACCTTCACAGTCGCGCTTCCTTACGTTGGTCTTTCCTACAAAATTTAGTGAGTCGAGAAATTTCCTCTCTTTATCTCTTAGTCCGCAAAAGAAGTTCGGCGAAGCTCAGTCGAGCCGCAGAAGAAAGTTTGTGTAGGATCGGTTTCTACCAGTTTTAGAAGGGATAAGGCGCGCAGTGCGCACCCTAAAAATAGGTTTTCTAATCATCAAAGTGTTGCAAAATCCACTCTACGGCCGTCGCTAAATTTGCTGCAATAAAATCCGGTTTAGTATGGTGCTGATACTCCCCGCTCAACACGCTTTCCCCGTAACCAGTCTGCACCAAAATGCCAGTACATCCGGCATTGTGAGCCATATCAACATCAGTTGCTTTGTCCCCCACCATAAAACTATTGGGCAAATCCAAATCGTGTTCCCAAGCCGCCGCTACCAACATCCCCGTATTCGGTTTTCGCCAAGTCGTATATCGCGTGAATTCTGGTTTTTTTCCTCCTTCTGCTTCGCTCAAATAAGGACAGTAATAAAGAGCATCTAGCCTCGCTCCGGCTTCATTTTCTAATAACTGACACAGGCGTGTGTGCAAAGCTTCTACGTGGCTAACCGGATAATAACCCCTCGCCGGGCCCGATTGATTAGAAACCAAACAGCAAAATATTTTTTGGTCATTTAAACGGCGTACAGCTTCAGCTATTCCGGGGATTAAGTGCAAATCTTCTAGTTGGTGAATGTAACCAGCTTCGATATTGAGAACGCCATCTCTGTCAAGAAATACTGCTCGTTTCATTGTTGTATTGTTGCTTGAAAATTGGGTTTAGGGTGAGGATGCGGCAGTGCTCGTTGGTGTTAACTTAAGCCTAAAAACCTTTGTATCTATCGTTTATAGTCGAGTCTAGATCCCCCTAAATCCCCCTTAAGAAGGGGGACTTTGAGTGTTCCAGTCCTCCTCTTTTTCCGCTTGGGACTTTCACTCCTCTTGTCCCCCCCTTATTAAGGGGGGTTAGGGGGGATCGGTAAGACTGGACAAGGAAGACTATAGGCTGGCACAGCGAAAATCTAGGTACGATCGTCATTCTAAAATAGATTGTTTTTCCAGCCATTCGCGGAAACTATTATGATACAAACTATAGCAAATTTCTCCTCCAATTTCTTGTTTATTTAAGAACTCGATCCAATTGTCTAACGCTTTTTCAACATCGTATTCATCCCCATCAATTATATTGGATATCGCACTTACGGATAAACCTGCTGTTGATTGTACCAAAACATTCAGCACAGACAACTCGATCGCCGATAAGCCATCACCTCTCATCCGCAGCCAGTGGTTTTGATAATACGCTGCTAAACCGGGAGGAAGTTCAGAGTGAAGTGAGGACTCTCCCAGATTAGCATCGGGGCGTGAATTCTCGCCGATCGCCCTTAGCATCTGACTCAGATACATAAAATTGTTTTCGCTGACACTTGCGAGTTGTTGGCAGAATTCGGGTTGAGTTAAATCCGGTGCGGTTGATAGGTATTGCTGAATGTAGTTAAGGACATCTTCCCGATTTTGGGCGGGATAATCTCTTAAATCGAGAGTTTGAGAGGGCGTTTCAATTAACAAACCGGATTTCTCTCTCAAAAACGGGCGGCGGGCGAGGATAAAATAAGTACGATCGCCCAAATATCTCGGCAGATAAAACAGATTTGTGCTGGGAGGCTGACTCGTGCGGGCGATCGCGTCTACAGAATCAATGACTATTATCAACTTTTGGCGATCGGCTAATTTATCGCTAATTTGCTGAAGCAACAAAGACAGAAACCAACTCCCATCCTCGGATTCGAGATTTTGAAGTTGAGATTTGAGCTTGACAATTTCGGATGTTTGCCCATTGGCGGCAAGGTATTTGTCAATCAGTTGAGTGCAGACAGAAGCGAGAAAATCTTCAGCTCGATTTTTGCCGTCAACTGCAGCGTTGTAATAGATACTGCGAGGATGGGCGGTGACATATTGGGCGAGGATGGAACTTTTGCCGCAGCCGGGAGTGCCGACAATTGTGAAATAACCGCGGCTGTGGGAGTTCAGAAAGTCGGAAATGGCAGAAAAAACAAACTTGCGGTCTGCAAAATTCTCGGTTTTTTCTCGCAGGAGTTGCTGAAATTCTCGTGGGTAAGAATCGGTAGAGATGGGAGTTGGCAGAGGTGAGGAATTCATGTTAGTGCCTCCACCCCTTCTAGGCGCAGGAAATATACGCGGTCAGAGTGGTCGCCTACCACAATTGTTACTCCATCGGGTGCAATAGCGCAAGAGGCGATCGGGCTTTCAGCCGTGAAAGTGGCAATGACATTTCCACTCGATAAATCCCAAACTTTGATGGTGTTGTCCCAAGAACCAGAAATCGCCCGATTGCCATCAGCAGTGACAGCTACTGCATTTACCAAACTGGTTTGACGATTGAGAGTAAACTGTTCCTTTCCAGTTGTTAAATCCCAGACTTTCAGGGTATTGTCAATTGAACCAGAAATCGCCCGCTTGCCATCAGCAGTGACAGTTACTGCATATACCGGTTTGGTGTGACCATTGAGAGTAAACTGTTCCTTTCGAGTTGTTAAATCCCAGACTTTTAGGGTAGTGTCAATTGAACCAGAAATCGCCCGATTGCCATCAGCAGTGACAGCTACTGCATTTACCGAACGGGTGTGACCATTGAGAGTAAACTGTTCCTTTCCAGTTGTTAAATCCCAGACTTTCAGGGTTTTGTCACCTGAACCAGAAATCGCCCGCTTGCCATCAGCAGTGACAGCTACTACATTTACCGGTTTGGTGTGACCATTGAGAGTAAACTGTTCCTTTCGAGTTGTTAAATCCCAGACTTTTAGGGTATTGTCCATTGAACCAGAAATCGCCCGCTTGCCATCAGCAGTGACGGCTACTGCATATACTGATTTGGTGTGACCATTGAGAGTAAACTGTTCCTTTTTAGTTGTTAACTCCCTGACTTTCAGGGTATTGTCAATTGAACCAGAAATCGCCCGCTTGCCATCAGCAGTGACAGCTACTGCATTTACCCAACTGGTTTGACCTTTGAGAGTAAACTGTTCCTTTCCAGTTGTTAAATCCCAGACTTTGAGGGTAGTGTCAATTGAACCAGAAATCGCCCGCTTGCCATCAGCAGTGACGGCTACTGCATATACCGAACGGGTGTGACCATTGAGAGTAAACTGTTCCTTTCCAGTTGTTAAATCCCAGACTTTGAGGGTTTTATCATATGAACTAGAAATCGCCCGCTTGCCATCAGCAGTGACGGCTACTGCATATACCCTACTGGTGTGACCATTGAGAGTAAACTGTTCTTTTCCAGTTGTTAAATCCCAAACTTTGAGGGTGTTGTCCCACGAACCAGAAATCGCCCGCTTGGCATCAGCAGTGACGGCTACTGCATTTACCGAACTGGTGTGACCATTGAGAGTAAACTGTTCCTTTCCAGTTGTTAAATCCCAGACTTTCAGGGTTTTGTCTCTTGAAGCAGAAATCGCCCGCTTGGCATCAGCAGTGACGGCTACTGCATTTACCAAACTGGTGTGACCATTGAGAGTAAACTCTTCCTTTCCAGTTGTTAAATCCCAGAGTTTCAGGGTTTTGTCTCTTGAAGCAGAAATCGCCCGCTTGCCATCAGCAGTGACGGCTACTGCATTTACCGAACGGGTGTGACCATTGAGAGTAAACTGCTCCTTTCCAGTTGTTAAATCCCAGACTTTGAGGGTGTTATCATATGAACCAGAAATCGCCCGCTTGCCATCAGCAGTGACGGCTACTGCATTTACCGAACGGGTGTGACCATTGAGAGTAAACTGTTCCTTTCCAGTTGTTAAATCCCAGACTTTGAGGGTGTTATCATATGAACCAGAAATCGCCTGCTTGCCATCAGCAGTGACGGCTACTGCATATACCGAACTGCTGTGACCTTTGAGAGTGCGCAGCAGTCCCCGGCCAGGGGGAGTTAAACAAGATCTCAAAGGACGCAACCAAGGTGCTGCTTTCCACTGCTTAGCTACCTCTGCCATTCCCTGAATTGCCGGAATGTTAAAGTGCAGCAAGCGCCCTAACAATTGCCCTGCGAGTTGCGTCTTATCTAGAGTCAAAATATCGGCTGACTTCCACAGTGCCGCTTGAATCAAGTTCAGGGCTTCAACTTTTTCTGAGTTGTACTCTGGGTGAGTTAATGCTTCTGAATCGTCAACCAAATTGAAATCATCAATCAGTGCCTGCAGTCCAAACTCAGGATGCTGAATTTTTGCCATCAGGAAGTTAAAATCTGTCAGCGTTTGATAATATTTTCCTAAATTTCCCGACTTGACATAATTTGGCAGTAAGCTGCCCAGATAAGCACGTTGAAAGAAAAGTGGTTTGGCCTCTAACTTCTCAGCAAATTCTCCCATCTCACGCCATCCTCTTTTCTAAATACTCAGTAATCCGTTGATTTACTTCCCGAAAGAGCTTCCGCTTTGAATCCATCTCCCGTTTTGCTTTCAGAAAGTCAAGGAAACTAGCATGATAGATGCCGTAGCAGATTTCTCCGTCTACATTCTGCTTTTTCAAATACTCCACCCACTCATCTAAAACCGCTTCTATGTCGCATTCATCTTCCTTAGCAATTCCAGCAATCATCTCGCAGTCAATTGGCGTTCCAATCTCTAACAAAATATACAAGACAATCTCCATCAATTGCCCTGGCTTAGCTTCCAGCCCCATCCGCACCCAGTGGTTTTGATAATACTCTTGCAGCCCGTCTGGCAATTGCTTTAAACTTAAGTCATTGTAATCGCCCTTAGCAATTGCTGGCAAAACATAGCGCAAATACATAAAATTATTTTCGCTTTTGTCTGCCATTTGCTCGACAAAACCTGCATCGGGAATGCTGCGGGTTTGAATCCAGTTTCTCAGTCTATCTTTATAATCGGAATCGGTATTTAGAACAAAGCGAATATATTCTTTGATATCATCCTGATTAGAATTAACATACTTGTTGTCTCTTAAATCTAGCTCTTTTACCGGAACTCCCGGAGATACAGACAGCCGCTTTCTGCCGAGGCTATAGGGTCGCCTCGTCAGCAAGAAATAAACCCGATCTGGCAGAGTGGTCGGTAAATGTAAAAGATTTTCTCCCGCTTCTTGTTCGACTTCATCCAGTGCATCAATCGCAATTACCAAACGTTCGCCCAAAGTGAGTTTTCCCGCCACCTTTGCCAGTAAAGTTGGTAAATCGGCATCTTCTGAATTTGGCAATTGATAGCGGTCAATTAATTGCCGGCGAATGCTCTTCAAAAACAATTCTGGTCTGTTGCGACGTTCGACGAGAATATTGAAATAGCAGGGAGATTTATGTTCGGAGACGTATTTGGCAACAATGGAACTTTTGCCCATTCCCGCATCCCCGATAATTGTAAAATAACCGTGAGGATTTTCCTTGATAAAGTCCTGAAAAGCCTTAAAAACAAATTGGCGGCCGCAAAAGGTTTTAATTTTTTCTGCTATGAGTGATTCAAACTCTGGCGGCAGCTTATTTTCGGCATTCCAATCTTTTGGGTCAACAATATCTGTGGGTTCTATTCCTAATGCTTTAGCTATCTGGGTAACTTGCCATCTTTCTACGCCATTGGGGCAGTGTTTTGTACCGAGTAAGCGCTTAATTGTGTCCTGGGAAACATTAGCTTTTGCTGCGAGTTCTTCTATCGTCAGGTTAGCTTGTTTGTATGATTCTTTGAGCTTGCTTTTTCCAGTTGCACTCGATTGAACTTTATCGGATGGGCGCATAGTAGGTTGTTAGCTATGGTTGTTAGTTTTTCAGTTAATTCAATAATTCGATAATTCGATAATTCGATAATTCGATAATCCGACAGTCCGACAGTCCGACAGTCCGACAGGGAATGAATTCCCTGTCTCATAGCGAAAGTCCTCTTAAGAGGACTGAAAATTAGTATTTTAGTCGGTTTTAACCGACTTTTGCTATTAGCCCCGTGGAATTCATTCCCTGGCGGATTTTGGGGGAATGAAACAGCATGGGGGCTAGCGGGAGCGAGATTTCATGATTATTCATCCGTAACTCCGATCGCACTCACATTCTATATTTAAATATTTCTGTCTGTGTAGGGCAGATAGGTTGTAATCTCCTGCCCTATCTGCCCCAAAAATTAGGGCAGATCGCAAATTAAAACTCGCCCTATAAGCCCTAGACTCTCGCTGTTTGCTTCGGTAGAGTAATTGTAGAAACAAAAAATTATCCGTATTTAGGAGAGGAAACAGTTATGAATTTTAAGTTATTCGGAAACTCACACCCTGATGAAGATTATAGCGACATTGCAGAAGAAATACTGGAAGAATGGCTGCGACAAGCTCGCCAAAGCCACAATGTCGCCCTTACCGTCATCGGTACATCGGCAATTCTTGCTTTCGTAGGTGTGGGACTTGTTTATGTTAATAAAGTTCAGGAAGGTGCTATCACTACTGCAGCAGGAGGAGTAACAACTGTTGCCGCCACTCGGTTTGCAAACCAAAAGAAGAAGGAATTACAGCAGATGATGGAGCTTGTTGAAAAACGAAGAGCGAAAGAGGAATTACGGAAAATGATTCCTCGTCCCCAGGCTGCGCCTCCTGTGAAGCCCCGATAAGCGAGGCAGAGCCTCTTGATAGGGGTTCCCAGGCAGAGCCTGGGAACCAGCTAAAAGTCCTTACTATGAACTTTTGTTTTTAGCCGCCCCAAACCTTCTTCAAAACATCTTGAGGAGAGATGTCTGCCATTTTGCCAGTAGGAGATTTAATGCCCAAAAATCGATCGCTCTTTGGCAACAATTTCGCCGGTTCAGTCGGGCCAAACAAAGCTATTGTATAAGTTTGAACCGCCACAGCTAAGTGCATCGGCGCACTGTCAGTACATATCATCAAATTAGCAGCAGCAATGGTGGCAGCCAACTTGCCGACATCATCCGGCGAGATAACTTTTACATTCGGACATAACTCGACTAACTTTGTCACGAAGTCTGCATCTTCGGGGCCTTTCACAACAACAACGGGCAAATTCGGCTGCCGTTGCTGACAGTCTTCGATGATTTGCTTCCACTTGTCTGTAGGGTAAATTTTGTCAATACCTTTAGACACAGCTAATTGACTCGAACCGCCGTGAATTAGAATGTAACCGCTTTCTTTTACGCCCAATCGCTGCTGTTCGGCTTCCGCCCACTGAATGTCCTGTTTTGGTACATTAATTGCCAGTGGCGGACAAGGATTTGTAATGTTAAATCCTTGCAGCAAATCGTGGTACATTGAAGCGGCGTACTGTTCAGTTTTCAGCGGTACAGCAGCAGTGAGAAATCGAGCACCGTTGGTTCCCGAATAGCCAACTCTCTGCGGAATGCCGGTCAGCCACAGCAGCAGCCCTACAGTCCAACGCTGGCCGAGGGAAATAACTGCTTCGTATTCGCGATCGCGAATTACGCCCAGTAAATTGCCCAAATCGGCCATAGCGTTGCGGTCTTTGAAATTGTACGTCAAGACTTCTTTGACGGATTTGCAGACTCGGTAAGCACCCTTTGCCCTCGGTTCCACGATGACATCAATTTGCGCGTCGGGATAAGACTGCTTGAGGTCATCAAGAGTGGGGAAAAATAAAATTTGGTCGCCAATCCCGCCAGGGACAAGTGCTAGTATTCGCATCATAAACGATCGGGCTATTATTGATCGAGGTAGCTCTCAGAGATCGGCTCTCAACTATCAGCTTATAGTATTTCTAGACCTTAAAAGCTACTGGCTGACAGCTAAACAACAGACTCAAAAGTACAGGACGCTCTTATTATATATATCTAGTTGGGTTAAAAACGGTTAGTAAATGCACTTATTAATTCCTGCAGCGGGTTCGGGGCGACGGATGGGGAGTCAGCGGAACAAACTGCTGCTGACTTTGCTGGGAAAACCTTTGCTGAGTTGGACTTTGGCTGCTGCTGAAGCTTCGCAGCACATTAGCTGGATTGGCATCATGGGTCAGCCAGACGATTTTCCTGATTTTAAGGCTATTCTGAGCGATTTATCTTTGGTTAAGCCCGTGGAACTGATTCAAGGAGGCGCCACTCGCCAAGAGTCAGTTTACAACGGTTTGCAGGCTTTACCTCCGTCGGGCGATCGAGTATTGATTCACGACGGCGCGAGGTGTTTGGCAACTGCTGAATTGTTCGATCGATCTGCCGAGGCTCTCTTGAGCTGTCCGGGCTTGATTGTCGCCGTCCCGGTCAAGGATACGATTAAGGTCGTAGATGAGCGTCGGATCGTGCGAGACACCCCAGACAGACGCAATTTGTGGGCAGCCCAGACTCCCCAAGGATTTGAAGTGAAATTGTTAAAGCAGTGTCACGAAGAAGGGCGACAGAAAGGTTGGGAAGTTACCGACGATGCGGCTTTGTTTGAAAAATGCGGTTTACCAGTGCAAATTGTCGATGGGGAAGAGACGAATTTGAAAGTCACAACACCCGTTGATTTAGCACTAGCTGAATTTATTTTGCGGCAAAGATATGGGGAATAATTTTGAAGTGTGTAATTGGGAATGCGACTCAGCTATGTTGTCGTCATTAGGAGAAAATCTGTAATACAAGTGGAGGATGAAAGGAATGCAATATAGCGGTAAATGGCGGATCACAGAGATGGAAATGTGGGATAGTGATTACTTGGACATGGAAGTTGAAGCCTATATCGAGATTGAACCCACAGGTTGAGGAGAATTTCAATTCGGTTTAGTATCAGGTGAAATTGACGGCGAAGTCGTAAAAGATGGAAAGGATCAGCGATTTGAGTTTACATGGGACGGTAATGATGAGAACGATCCTGCATCTGGTAGCGGTTGGCTCAAATTAAAGGATAAAAACTCGGTAGACGGTCGAATAAAATTCCACCAAGGCGATAGTTCTAGTCTGGTAGCTAAGCGCATTAGCACTAAATAAGCGATCGTACTATTGCTTATGCGGTTTTTTTCGATCGCAGATGAACGCAGATAAATGCACTTACAATCCCATCCGCGTTCATCTGTGTTCATCTGCTGATATCTGCGGTTAAAAAATCCCAATCTAACCAATAACCAATAACAACTGACTTAGGTTTCTCATGAAGGATTAATCGCAAACTCGCCCTCACTATCAACCTCTGCCGCACTTGTAACTACATCCAAAAACGCAAACACGGCAGGAACTAACAGGGCATCCCTCAAAACAGCGACCCCAATTACCCTTTCAAAAGCAACAGGCAAGCTACAAATTTTCACCGAAGACGGTATGGGTTCTGCGGCCAAACGCGGCAGAATTGCTGCACCCAAACCTTGCATCACCATGCTGACAATAGTTGAATCTTCGCTGAGTTCGTAACCGATATTTAAGGGCAACCCCGAAGTTATCAAATATTTGCGAAGCGGTACAGAACAAGCATTTTCTGCCGGCTGCAAAATCAGCGGATAATTTGCTAATTCTTTCCAGGTAATCTTATCACTTGAAAATTTGGCAGTTGGCGGCAGCAACACAACATATTTATCCCGCAAAATTTCCCTCGTTTCAAATTCATCGGAGATGGGAAGAGAGACAAAGCCGATATCTGCTTTGCCCGATCGCAAAGCTTCTTCCACAGCTTGGGTATAATAAACTTCGGCAATGCTGACGGCAATTTTGGGAAAGCAACTGCGAAATTTAGCAATAATACCCGGTAGGAGATGAGTTGCGACACTCCGAAAAGTAACTATCCGTACCTGGCCTCCCTGCAAACCTTTTTCTAAATCCGCTTCTTTGACCATCATTTCTAAGGCGCAGGCTATTTGACGCCCGTGAAGCAGCACCCTTTCCCCCACCGGCGTTAGTTGAGCGCCGTGTCGCCCCCGATGGAACAGTTGCACTCCCAATTCTGTTTCTAAAGAGGCGATGGCGTGGCTGATGGCGGATTGGGACAGTTCCAATTGCAAAGCCGCCTCGCTGAAGTTTTCACAGTCTGCTACTGCGATAAAAGCCTGAATTTGAGAGAGTTTCATCCGCCGCGTATTGATTTCGTTCATAGCGTTTGTGCCAGTAGTACCCAAATTGTCACAAGGGCTTCGATCTATCTATTTTATTCATACAACCTATGCAAGCAATGCTTTGATTGTCAATTGCCGCAGAGTTAAGGTTAATTTATCAGGTAACAGATAGACTTTAACAAAACTTGCACGGCAACAAGATTGTGCTGGAATTGCGATGAAAATATTGCAGTTTTAAGCTGTTGTTTGTAATTTTATTGGTGCAATTTTTGTAGCAATTATAACTTGAAGGTGTTGGCTATGTCTACTTGCAGAAATCGGCTGGATACCCCAAAAATGAAAGTTGTTTCGATTGCCTATCGAGCTAAACCATCCGAAAAACAGAAAGGGCGATGGCCCGGAACTCCGCAAGCTACGGTCTTTTGGGTTATGAATCCAATTTGGCAGTTTTTCCTAGTCGCCGCTGCTGGACCAGACGATCTGAGAATTTGGCAGAGTTCAGATAATGATGGTAACACTTGGTGGCACGGTTGCGATCGAGCTACAGGTCGATCTACCTGTGTAGCAACTGATGATGAAATGCGCGCTTGGATCGATCGGCGTTACTGCCAATAGTCGATTGTCGGTTGTATGGGGCCGGGTTTATTTAGGTTGTTTGCCCTCATCAAAGAAATTGGTGAACCCGCGCCTACAAAATTTGGCAAATGCAAAGATTTCAGTGATGAGGCAATAATTGTGAATTTTTGATTTTTGATGATTGAATTTCAAAGGAGATACTATGCTTCAAAGATATTCCGAGTTAGCAGCGCCCGATCGCATTATTCTGATGGAAAACGAGGTATACAGATTGCCTCAAACTCATCGAGAAATTCAAGTTTTGTCAGGAATGGCTTGGATAACGGTTGACAAACAGGACATCATCTTGCAAAGCCCTGAAAAAGCATCGCTTCCACCAAGCAAAAACTTTGCTGTCATATCCGCTCTCAACAATATGCCGCTGATTCTGGCAGTCTGGCCAGACAAAAACCAAGTCAGAACCTAGCAATTGAGAAAAAATTCGGCAGGAACACCCCAAAAAGCTCTATCTTAATAGTTATCACTTAGCTATTGGAGGACTCGATCGGTGCACTGCCGTTCTTACCACTTCAGCTATCTCGCAGCTATAAGTATTGTCTTCTCGCCCGCACTCAGCTTGCTGGCAATTTCAGACGCTCGCGCTTATGCGCCAATTATAAATGCGAGGCGCACCCAAGCGAGCTATCGCGCTCAGGCAACTGACCCCAAAACGCAAGCAGACGAGCTCTTTGAAACAGGAGTAAAACAGCACCGCGAGGGTTTGTTTCGAGAAGCAATCGAGACTTTTGAGCAAGTTTTGGCAATTCGCAAGCAACTAGGCGACCAAGCGGGAATCGGAGAAACCCTCAATAATATGGGGGAAGTTTATGGCGAAATGGGGTTGAGGCCCGAAGCTTTGGAAGTTTTGCGGCAAGCTTTAGTCATTCACCGAGAAATCAGCGGAGGGCGTCGTATCGCGCGCACTCTCAATCTCATAGGTTTCGTCAACCGGATAGGGGACAATTTTTCCGAAGCGATGAAACTGCACCAAGAAGCTTTGGAACTTGCCAAAACTGCCGACGACCAAATTGAAATTGGAGAATCTCTCCACAACATCGCGGCCGTGTACGCAGAACAGGTCAATTACGCCAAGGCGATCGAATTTTACCAGCAAGCGCGCACGATTCGCACGGCCGCCGGCGATCGGCGCGATTTAGGCCGTACCCTCAATAACATGGGCGGCGTCTACTACAACATCGGTGACTTTAATAGAGCGATGGAATTTTACCACCAAGCTTTAGCAATTCGCCGGGAAATCGGAGACAGGGCTGGCGTCGGCCGCCTCCTCAACAACATGGCACTTACCTCTCGCAAACTCGGCAAAGATACTCAAGCGCTCATCTATTTTCAGCAAGCGATACCAATGTTAGAAGCAATCGGCGACAATACAAGTATCGGACGCTTGCTCAACAATATGGGCGCAATTCATGAAAGTCTCGGGCAATCTGCTAAAGCTCTCGAATCCTACGAGGAAGCTTTAAAAATTGCTCGTGATGGCGGTGACAAAGCCGGAGAAACTACAGCTATGGAGGGCATTAAGCGATTGTCTTCCGGTCAGCTTGTGCCGCAATAATGGCTGTTAGTCGGCACAACAATCAATCAATGTAAGCTATGGATATTCGTAGTGAAAAGCCAGAAGATTTAGAAGCCGTTCGCAATGTCAATATTGCGGCATTCGGGCGAGAAAATGAGGCAAATCTAGTCGATAGCTTGCGGGGAATTGGACCTACATTTTCCTTCGTTGCTGTGCAATCCGATCGCATAGTCGGACACCTTTTCTTTAGTTTGGTTGCGGTTGAAGGGAAATGTTCTAGGCATTTGTCGATTCTGGGGTTGGCGCCAGTCGCAGTTCTTCCCAAATATCAGCGGCAAGGTATAGGAACGCTGCTGATCCGGCAGGGTTTAAAAGAGTGCGGGCGATCGGGATTTCATGCAGTGGTTGTGCTCGGTCATCCAGATTTCTATCCGCGTTTTGGGTTCATTCCTGCTAGTAGGAAGAGCTTGAAATGTGAATATGATGTGCCCGATGAAGCTTTTATGGTGTTGGAGTTAGAAAGTGGAGCTTTGCAGGATTGCAGCGGAACGGTGAAGTATCGATCGGAGTTTAGTCTATGCGAGTGACGAAGCGACGCTTTTTCTGATTCTGTATCCTACAACCAACATTAGAAAAAAAACATTTACGAGTCAGAGTGAAAAGCGGTTGTGCTGTAGTTGCCTTTGTGAAGCATAAAACCTCCACAAATAGTGACTAGCAAAGTTATTTAAACCCCGCTTTTTCCCTTCTCCCCTTTTGCGCCTTGCAAAGCAAAAACCGGAGTCAGAGCAGATTTCCCCTTCAGAGAAACAGCTCCCAAAGCCTCGCAAATGAAGTTTAGCCCGATCGACTCACACACCCTTTCAGCAATCAAAATTTGGTTTTCCCCCGCCTTGCTCATCAACCGAGCCGCCGTATTCACCGTATCGCCGAGGATATTAAACTCCCTGCGCCCTCGCGGTTCCCCAACCTCAGCAGCAAACACCGGCCCCAGGGATAGTCCAATTTGACAGCTTACTTTTACTTCTTCACCCCCGATAGTTATCATAGGCAAACCTGCAATCATATCTCGGATCGCAATCGCCGCACTAGCGGCGCGGCTGGCATCATCCGTGTGAGCGTCGGGCACGCCAAAATAAATCAGCATATCCGAACCGTCTAAGTGCGCCGTTACTTTTTGCAATACGCCCCCTTTAGCTGACACTACAGCATCGATAGACGCAAACACGCGAGAATAACCCACTACCAGATTGACTTCTTCTTCCCGCGAAGCTTTGTCCACAGACTCCGGTAAACCAATCAAGTTGACAAACATCACCGTCGGTTCAGGAAAATCCGGCGGGATTTTCCGCCTGTCAGCATTTTCAACCAGCAGCCTCAGAATCGCTTTGGGAATATAACTAGCAAGGGGTTCAAGCCGCTTCAAAGCTTCCCCGATTTCGCTTACCAAACCCGACACGCTGCGATCGAGCAATACCGAACTCGGCATCCGCCGCCCAGTCAAAGTGATATCATACTCTCCGAGTTGAGCGTCCGTTAAATCGTCCGCCACCAAAAAATAACCCGGTTTCCCGGGTTCAAAACGAAATTGCTCTCCCAAACACTCCCTAGCAGTTTCACTCAAACACACTCGCCCCACAGTCCCAGAACCCTCAGCTTGCTTGGCTTGCTGGACTGAATGCCCCAGCAGTACGTGGGCCATCCGCAGCGGCGTGCCGATGTCAGCACTAATATAACGGCCGCAGTGGATGCCCACCCGCATCCTCAAAGACAAAACACCCCGCGCCGTTTCAATATTGGCAAATTCAGCCATCGCCCGCTGCATCCGCAAACCAGCCCGCACCGCCCTCGCTGTATCCTCTTGGTGAATGCCTGACAGAAACTGCACCAGCATCGCATCTCCGGTAAACTCCAGCAAATCCCCGCCCGATTTGCTGACAATTTCGATCATCGAGGCAAAATAGTCGTTAATCACGCCCAGCAGCGTTTCAGCTCCCTTGCACCCCTGGGCCGCATTCGCTTCTAACAGCGACGTAAACCCTGCCAAATCCGTGAACAGCAAGGTACCTGTTTGCCACTGGTAGCGCACCTCGCCCGGATTGGGCGGAGATTCGGACACGGGCCTTGGCACGTAGTCGTGGAGGATGTAGCGGAGAGTGCGCAGGTGCTCGAAAACTCCCATGAGCGTTGCGGGGGACGGATCTACCCACGCAGCAGCATACAGTTGTGCCGAAAGGAGCGATCGCAGCCGCAGTTCGATCGCAGCCAAGGGAGGATTGTAGGTTAATCTATTAATAATTTCCACCTAAGTTTATTCTTAAAAAATAGGGTAAGTTCGATCGATCCAGAGGCAACACCAATAGCTCGACCTATACCATTATGATAAGTTTCCAGTGACCCCATACCAGCCAAACCCAGAACCCCCGATAGAAACTTCCAAAAGTCACAGCTTGCTAGCTCCCGATTTGATCCGAGCTGCTCGATCGGCCTATGGTATGTATCTCAAAGTGCATTCCGAGCAAATGCAGCGTCCGGCTGGTGTAGTTGTCAGTCAAGGAAGCGATCGAGGTCAGCTAATTTTTGCTTCGCAGCCAGTTTTGTTGCCCGGTGAACGTTTTGTTACTTTTGACGAAATTGAATCTCAAATGTATTAATGGGTAATTGGTCTTTGGTAATTGAGCATTGGTAATTGGCATTGCTAATTAATATTATGTCCGCTCGAACGATCGCCATAAAATTGGTTTCTAGTGAGGACTCAAGTTTTCAGGATTTGATTACAACTTGAATTCCTGAGTATTAACACCTTTTATGATGGGTAGATCTGCGACGATCTAACAACTAACAATTGAGAAGTAACAAGTGATACATAACCACAGTCAACAGTGAACAGTCAACAGACAACTTAATGGAAATTATCTTTAATTCCCTTGTCACGGCGATCGTCTTTATTCTCGGATCGGCTATTGGCAGCTTTCTAAATGTGGTAGTCTATCGGTTGCCTGCGGGTTTGTCGGTGATCCACCCTCCCTCTCGCTGTCCCAAATGTTTAAATCTACTCAGAACTTACGAAAATATACCCGTGTTCGGTTGGCTGTGGCTGCGGGGACGCTGCAATCACTGCCGCAGTCGGATTTCGGCCCGCTATCCGCTGGTGGAAGCAGCTACGGGTTTGCTGTTTTTGCTCATCTTCTGGCGGTTTGGCGTAACAGTGCAAACTCTGGGCTTTTGGGCTTTGTTTAGCTGGCTGCTGGCTTTGTCTTTGATTGATTGCGATACAATGACTTTGCCTAATTCTTTAACTCGATCGGGTTTGGTGGCTGGATTGGTTTTCCAAATGGCGAAAGGTTGGTGGCCGACTTTTAGCTTGATCGACTCGGTACACTATCTGGTACTCGACGGGATCGCCGGAGCAGTTGTCGGGTTGTGGCTGTTTGACGCGATCGGGCTCGCCGGTTCGATCGGCCTGGGGCAGAATGCTATGGGCGCCGGAGATACCAAATTAGCTGCTTTGATGGGAGCTTGGCTGGGCTGGAAATACTTGCTGCTAGCGGGATTTATCGCCTGTGTCGCCGGGGCTTTTGCCGGTGGCGGGGCGATCGCTATCGGGTTACTCGATCGGCGTCAACCCATGCCTTTCGGCCCGTTTCTGGCTCTCGGTACAGCAATTACTGCTCTGTGGGGCGAAGCGATCTTATCTAGTTACTTGCAGTTGTTTTTCCCGAATTTTAGTTTCTGATCGGCCGGTAGTCTAGCGATCGAACTTAATAATATCGGTTCATAAATTGGTAAAATTGTCCCGTGTCTTGGATTACACTTAAAACCACTAGCTTTCGCTGGGAAGCGGAATTCATGCAGCAGCTCCTGGCTGCTCATCAAATCCCTGCCCGGATTGTAGACTTGGGCATAGCATCTTATTTGGGTGCTGGAAGTGCTACAGCCCTGCAAGTTCTTCCAGAACACCAGCGAACAGCATCGCTCCTCATCAGTCCAGTTGAAGATGAGCCAGAATCTGGTGATTAGTCATTAGTCATTAGTCATTAGTCACTAAACAACTAGCAATTGACAACTAGCAACTGACAACTAACAATTACTAATTACCAATTACCAATTCCCAATTACCAATTACCAATTACCAATTACCAAGTTTTAATGTCTCTATTTGATTGGTTTGCAAATCGACGAAAATCAGTACCGAACTCCCAAGAACGGCCGGAACGAGAAATTGCGGACGGACTTTGGAATAAATGCGAAGCTTGCGGTGCCCTCAGTTATACCAAAGACCTGCGAGCAAATCAAATGGTTTGCTTGGAATGCGGTCATCATATCAGAGTTTACAGTGACGATCGCATCGAGCAATTGATCGATCCCCATACCTGGATGCCCCTTGACGAAGGACTGCACGCCACAGATCCCCTGAAATTTCGCGATCGAAAAAAATATAGCGATCGGCTGCGAGAATTTCAAGAAAAAACAGGCCACCTAGACGCCGTAGAAACAGGCATCGGCAAACTCGAAAATTTGCCCGTCGCCCTCGGAGTCATGGAATTTCAATTCATCGGCGGCAGCATGGGCTCAGTAGTCGGAGAAAAGCTGACTCGCCTCATCGAACACGCCACGCGGGAACGCTTGTCCGTACTCATTGTCTGCGCTTCTGGCGGTGCGAGAATGCAAGAAGGAATGCTCAGCTTGATGCAAATGGCTAAAATTTCCGGGGCTCTGGAACGCCACCGGGAAGCGAGACTGCTTTATATCCCGATTTTGACCCACCCGACCACCGGCGGCGTCACTGCCAGTTTTGCCATGCTGGGAGACATTATAATTGCAGAGCCAAAAGCTACTGTGGCCTTTACAGGCGGGCGGGTAATCGAGCAAACTCTGCGGGAAAAGCTGCCGGAAAATTATCAAACTTCCGAATACTCCTTCGCCCACGGTTTTGTAGACTTGATCGTACCCCGGACTCAATTAAAGAAAACTCTCGGTCAGCTCATCAGTCTCCACCAGCCCCAGCCTTTCTTGGCAGGCTCGGAATTCCCCGCCCTCAATGGCAGCGACAGCCACGCTGTGCCCCCGCAGACTCACGCTTTCAAGCTTTCTCCCTAAGCAGCAGCGCCGGATGATTGTCTGTTGGTGAGTCCGGGGGAGAGACGAACAATTTCTGAGGAATTGCTCAACACCAGGCTTCTCAGAAAAATATTAAGTTTGGTAGCGAGACATTCACCCAGACACCGGGTTTTGAGCCCCGCGCGCGCAAGTCCTATTGGTAATAACGACCCAGCAGTGGGATGATATTGATCGGAAGTTGATTGGCCCTGAAGTTTGGCTGGGCAAAAATGCCTAGTCGCAGTTAGCGGTTAGTTAGCTTGCGATCGAACACAATCTCAGAACAAACTAACAGAACAAGCTAACAGCGCTTTCTGAAATTGTCCGGCTTTCAGTTAATAGCCGTCAACTCAATTTTGACCTGTCAGCGACCTAAAAATTATGGGTTTTGCAGACCTGTCCATCGCAGAAATAGCAGAGGACTTCAATGTCCCTGTTGAAGACGTGATCCGCTTGTGCGATGAGTTGGAAATTGCTTACAAGCACCCTCAAACCCGTTTGGCTTTGGAGGATGTTAAGGCAATTATGTCCACTCTCGAAAAAAGGCGCGACTCAAAACTTCTTGCAGATTAGATCGCCAAATTCCTCTACCTTTAAAGGTATGGCTGTACTAACTTTCGCCAGTTGTTGCAGAAAGAGGGAATTTTGAACAGAAATCTGTTTGCCAGCTATGCTCTCTTAGCGTTCAATAATTTGCCGGATTTTTTTAAGGAGAACCATGCTTAAAAGATATTTCATTGCTCTGACCGCTTTCTTCTTGACATTTCAGTTATTTGTCAGCAGTGCGATGGCTGTCGAACTGAGTCCTGAACTTCGCACTGTGACTTTGAATGACAAGGGTGCTCCGGTAGTGCTGAGCCTCAAACAAGTTCAGCAAGGCAAACGCCTGTTCAATTCGGCTTGCGCTCAATGTCACGCTGCGGGCATGACAAAAACTGACCCCAACCTGAATTTGAGCCCGGAAACTCTGGCTTTGGCCAACCCGCCCCGGAATAATATTGAGTCGCTGGTGGACTTTATGAAAAATCCCACGACTTATGACGGGTTTGAGGAAATTTCGGAAGTGCATCCGAGTATGAAGAGCGCGGATATTTTCGCTGAGATGAGAAATCTCTCGGATGATGATTTGTACGCGATTGCCGGTCACATTCTGTTGCAGCCGAAAATTGTCTCCAGGCAGTGGGCTGGTGGCAAAGGCGCTCGTTAATCGATTTTAGATTTTAGATTTTGGATTTTGGATGGGGCTGGGGCTGGGGTTTGGCAAGGATTGCTCGCTAGCTGTTTTTCTATCTAAAATCTGAAATCTAAAATTTACCCCGTGCTCATTGATTCTCGCAAAAGGTTCTAGGCCCTTATGCTGCATCGTGGTGTTTTTGTCTGCTTTCTGTTGGGGATGTTAATTATTTTGCCGCTCGTGCTGTTGGCTCCTCAACCTGTTTTGGCTGCTGGCGATTCTTACGTCAATAGGTATTTACAAGCCAGCGAACCTGTGGCTTTGGAGTTGGACTCTGAGGGGCATACTCGGTTGTTTTCGGCTCAGGATTTGTCTGCGGGCAAGGTGTTGTTCGAGCAAAGTTGCATGAATTGTCATGTCGGAGGAGCTAATTTGCCCGATCCGACGATATCTCTGTCTTTGGCTGACCTCAAGGGGGCAACGCCTCCCCGCAACAACATCAATAGTTTGGTGGCGTATCTGAGAGAACCGATGACTTATGACGGTACTGAGGAGACTTTTTGGTGCCGTCAAGTGCCCGAAAGCTGGATGCCGCAGGCACAAATCGAAAAATTGGCGGCTTTTGTGATCCGGGCCGCTCAGAAAGCTCCGGCCTGGGGCGTAGAGAATTTTGAGAGTTGAACTACCGCTGCAAAAAAAGTGGTAAATTACTCGGGAGAACGCGATGCGACTGCGCGCTCGCGCCTGTTTAAACAGGTAAAATATCTAAAGAATCACCCTTTGCGTGTCCATTAGAGGAGAACTGCGTTGAAAAGACTCTTATCGATCGCCCTGTTAGCGATCGCAATTTTTACCGTCGGCTTTGGCCGCCCTGCTTTGGCAGGAGATGCTGCTAAAGGAGCTAAAATCTTTAGCTCGAACTGTGCTGCTTGTCACATCGGTGGCGGCAACGTGGTTATGGCAATGAAAACCTTGAAAAAGGAAGCTCTTGAGAAGTACGGCATGAATTCTCTGGAAGCTATTACCACTCAGGTAACAAAGGGCAAAAATGCTATGCCTGCTTTTGGCGCCAAGTTGAAGCCCGAACAAATCGAGGATGTAGCAACCTACGTGCTCGAACAATCTCAGAAAGACTGGAAAGGCTAAACTGCCTCTTTGAAGTCGGGGAACCTGGGCGGGTTTGATTTAATTTAAAACTTGTCCTCCCGATCGCACCCTCTCTCACCCTTTGGCAAATAAATGTCGGTTTGCAGCGATCTAACCTGTTTGGGAAAGCGCGCAACAAATCGGATTTTTATTAGCTCAAGGGCGAGGGAGGGTAATTTTATTTTAGATTTTAGATTTTAGATTTTAGATTGAAGATTGCTAAATGCTGATTTTGTAGAAATTGTCAAGCATTTTATATTAAGATTTATTGTGGCGGCGCTGCATAAATTAAAAGTCTGTGCTAGGATATAACCCCTTATTAGCAAAGCCTTGAAATCAAAATTAAAATCAATCGGGAAAGTGGACTCTACACCTGCCATGAACGTAAAAACATCAGCAAAAGTTAAAACTCAAGTTAAAACTCTCGGAGACGCGGCATCTGGGGCGATTGAGAAATATTTCCGCAAAAGTGTAGAGCACGAGGCTGAAGTTATCAAAGATAAAGACGCGGAAGAACTTCATCAAATGCGCGTGGGATTGAGACGTTTGCGATCGGCTGTAACGGGTTTTGCTCCGGTTTTAGACTGGCCCAAAGAGGCTTCTGAAGGCAAAATTGGTAAGGTGGGGCGGATTCTGGGAACGCTCAGGGATTTGGATGTGATGCTAGAAAGTCTCCAAAACCGCTATTACCCGGATTTGCCCGCTGACGAACAGGAAGTTTTGGATAAGGCTTTGTTGAATTTGCTCAAACAGCGCCACCGGGCTTTGAAAGGGGTGAGGGCGATTTTGGAGCACAAAAGTTACCAATCGCTGAAGGAGTCGATCGAGGATTGGCTTGAAAAACCGCAGTATCGGGCGATCGAACAGTTGCCAATTGCTGAGGTTTTGCCGGATTTACTGTTACCTCAAGTGAGTGAGTTTTTCCTGCATCCGGCTTGGCTGTTGGGCACGGAATATGAGGATGGCAAAGTTAAAGTTGCTGATGATTTGGATGCTGAGGCTGTCGAAGACAAGTTAGCAGCGGAGGGAACTATTCTGCACGATTTGCGGAAGCAAGCGAAGCGGGTTCGCTATTTGATGAACCTGTTTGGGGATTTTTACAGCGAGAGTTACGAAGTTTATGTCGAAGATGTGAAAGCTGTTCAGGAATGTTTGGGCGATATTCAAGACTGTGAAGTTTTAGGGGAGTTTCT
This sequence comes from Microcoleus sp. FACHB-61, assembly GCA_014695295.1. Lineage (GTDB taxonomy): Bacteria > Cyanobacteriota > Cyanobacteriia > Cyanobacteriales > Microcoleaceae > Microcoleus. The sequence goes on from JACJNY010000014.1 coordinate 26,051, forward strand.
GACAGATATTGTTGAGCGCGATCTGAAAAAAGAGTTGCCGAAATTGGCTGAGATTTTAGCAAAAAATCGCTACGCAGCTTGGCAAAAATGGCAGGTTTTGCAGCGCAGGTATTTGAATTCGGAAATTCGGCAAGGTTTTCGATCGGTATTAATTCATCCTGTGGTTGAAGATACTGCTAAGGTGGAAGCGTCGCAAAAATCTTAGTCGGTTTGCAGTTACGCTTGGGCGCGCTTTGGGCGCAACTGCAAGCAACAGAGAAGTAGCTCGTTCTAATTAGGGCTTGCTGAAAAGGTCTACAGAGCGAATAAGCTCGCGCCACAGAGCTAGAAAAATAGTAGGTTCGTCGCTTATTTCTCAAATTTACCCAGCGACTTCCCACGAAAGTGCAAGGGTTTTGATCCTCGCTTATGCTATAACTTGCACTCGATCGGTCAAAAAAAGATGAAAGCCCTTATCTGGCCTGCCTTCTGCTTTTATTGAGCAACCCCTAATTAAACGTGAGACGCTCTAGAGCAGCGTATCGCTACCCGCTGCTCTTAAAATTTTGATTGCGTATGCTAAAATTCAGTGGCGGCGGGGAGAGTCCCCCGCCTGTCAAGATTTGGGTGGAAAGTAAACAATAATTTACTCCGGAAAAATAAAATGCTTGACCAACTTAACAAACCTCTGGAAATATGGATCAATGAAGATTTACTACTTCCTGGTGTACGCCCAGCCCCACTGCTAATGCACCTCAGCCCGCCGGACACTAATCCAGAGTTACAGTTTTGGAATTTGCTCAGGGATAAATTGCCGGATCTAGTCAAGATTCACCGATTTACAAACTTGGCAGATGCAGGCAAGATTGTGGTAACTCCACATTTTATTTCAAGTTATTATGGCCTTAAGAAGCAAGATGAATTACATAAATTCCGGCGCCAAGTAGTACGATCGAAACGGACTCTCGTCAGCTTTTCAAACTGTTTGGAGTGTGAGCCTTATCAAGGAGAAATCTTGCTAGCCTCGGCAACTTACCGTGATAAAAAAGAAAAAGCTATACCCACGCTCCCATGGATTTATGACCTGGGAGAGAAAGTAAATATGCCAAAACCCTCAATTCCTACTGTCGGTTTTGTGGGAAATATTGAATATCCATCTAGACTAAATTCGCTGATATTACGTTATATTAAATTTTCTGATTCTATGGTTAACTGGATGGCCTGCAACCTTTTTGTTAATCGTAATTTGAATTTGGGACTGCGAAGGTTGATTGCACGATTAGTCAGAAAAACAATAATTAATGAAGCGCGAAAAGCGAAAAATCTAAAAACATCTTTGATTGAAAGAAAGGGAGATTTTTTTAGTCTTCCATTGGAAGAAAGAAAGCGCCAAAGAGCCGAGTATATCGAAAATATCGAGAATAATGCTTATATCTTGGCGATGAGAGGAGACGATAATGGCTGTTACCATCTCGGGGAGGTGATGTCAGCAGGGAGAATTCCGGTTTTCATTGATACCAATAGATCCTTACCGGAGTTGAGAGGGATGAAATGGGAAGATTTTTGCGTTATCGTTCCTTTTTCGGAAGTGCATCGGATTGGAGATTATATCCAAGCTTTTCACGATAAACTTTCGGATGACGATTTTGCTGAGGTCTGCCGGAAATCTCGCGCTGCTTTTGATCAGCTACTCCCTCACAATTTTGTTCTTAGGGTTTTGGAAATAATTGCCAAAAGTACCAACTAATGATGTATAAAAATGGCGAGAGAATGGCAGCTAAGATTGTCGGATCTAACTTACAGCACTTTGCGAGCAAACCAGCCACAAAACGTAGCTCTCTAAATAGGCTCAAAAAACAAACCACAATGATTAAACCAATTGAGAGCATTTTCATCAGTAATAAGATTAACAGCCATAGTGATGGCTTCATCAAGAGCCTCGGATGTGCGAGATCCTTGGGAACGAAGAATTTCTTTTAACTTTGACCAACATAACTCAATGGGCGATAAATCAGGCGAGTAGGGAGGTAAAAATTTTACCTGACATCCAACAGATTCAATTAAAGCTTTTGTAGTTTCAGCATAATGTACAGGTAAATTATCCATGACTACAATTGCTCCAATCCACAACTGAGGTAGTAATACTTTTTCAACAAAAACTAAAAAGCTAGCTGTGTTCAGACTACCT
>JACJNY010000015.1 GCA_014695295.1 Microcoleus sp. FACHB-61
TTGAATCGTATCCATAACAAGGATGGCATTATCAAGGAGCCGTGTGAGGTGAAAATCTCAAGCACGGTTCTGAAGGAGAGGTTAGGGGGGTAACTCCCTAATCGACTCTAACTAAGGTCACTGGAACAGTGCTGCTAGCCCAACAAGCTCACTAAACATTGGCGAAGCTAACTTTACCCCAGAAATGGGAGATTGAGGACAACTATATCCTCACGGGGGGGCAACCATACCCCCCTACCCCGCAAGGGGATTCAATTCAATGTAAAGCCGTCCTGTAAGGACGGGGTTTCAGACCCAAGGACTTTTGATGAATATTTTTAGCAGTCTGCTTTCTAGCCCAACTCAAGCACCCCAAGTCAAAAAACAGCGTCGAGGCATTGAAATTAAGTCGGAACGCGAAATCGAAATTATGCGGCAGGCAGCGAAAATCGTTGCAACGGTACTCAAAGAAATTTCCCTAATGGTGAAACCGGGAATGACTACTGCTGATTTGGATGCTTATGCCGAAAGACGCATCCGCGAAATGGGTGCAACTCCTAGTTTTAAAGGCTATCACGGTTTCACGGGATCGATTTGCTCTAGCATTAATAACGAAGTTGTTCACGGCATCCCCAGTCCCAAAAAAGTAATTCGGGCAGGAGATGTTCTCAAGGTAGATACTGGGGCATATTATCAAGGTTTTCACGGCGATTCTTGCATCACGATCGCAGTTGTGGAAGTGACTCCCGAATCTGCAAAATTAATTAGGGTAGCAGAAGAAGCTCTCTATAAAGGTATCGAACAAGTGAAAGCAGGAGCCTATTTGCTCGATCTAGCTGGTGCGATCGAAGATCATGTCAAAAGCAACGGCTTTAGCATCGTAGAGGAGTTTACAGGCCACGGTGTCGGGCGAAATTTGCACGAAGAACCGTCGGTTTTCAATTTCCGCACCCGCGAAATGCCGAACGTGAAATTGCGAGCGGGCATGACATTGGCGATCGAACCGATTCTGAATGCGGGTTCTAAGTACACTCGGACGCTTTCTGACAAGTGGACTGCTGTAACCGTTGACAATGCTATGTCGGCTCAGTTTGAGCATACTGTGTTGGTGACGGAAACAGGCTATGAAATTTTGACCGATCGTTCAAAAGTTTAAGTAGAAGAGTTCAATAATAATTTTGAGTTTTGAGTTTTGAGTTTTGAGTTTTGAATTAAAGATTTAATCAGTTTTTTATCGTTAGCTCAAAACACAGCTCAAAACTCTTGAGTTTAACAACAATTTTTTGAGCTCCTTCGATGGATGGAGTGACAATAATAGTTAAATGCGGCTAAATTAAAAGATACTGGTAAAGCGTAAGGGTAAAAGATATGTCAGCACGATTATTATTGGTAGACGATGAACCGGGCTTGCGGGAAGCGGTACAAGCTTATTTGGAAGATAGCGATTTTGCGGTTGAGGTTGCCAGTAATGCTCGGGATGGGTGGGAAGTCTTGCAGCAGACTAATCCGGATTTGGTGATTTCAGACATTATGATGCCGCAGGTGGACGGTTATCAGTTTCTCAAGCAAGTGCGGGAAGATCCTCGCTATAAGGCTTTGCCGGTGGTGTTTTTGACGGCTAAGGGGATGACGAGCGATCGCATTCAAGGCTATCAAGCAGGCTGCGATGCTTATCTTTCTAAGCCCTTCGATCCTGACGAGTTAGTAGCAATAGTAACGAATTTGCTGGCCCGCCGCGCGGCTGCTAAGGAGACGACCGAAAGTGCTGAAAGTCCAGATATTGCTGCTTTGACAAGCCAAATGGCGAGAATTGAGTCTTTGCTGAGCGGGCGGAGTTCGATCGCCCAAAGTCCTTCGCCGATTAAAATTGATTTGACTCCGCGAGAACAAAGTGTTTTGGATTTGGTTGCTCAAGGTTTGATGAATAAGGAAATTGCCCGCCGCTTGGAAACTAGCGTGCGCAATGTGGAAAAGTACGTCAGCCGTTTGTTTAGCAAGACGGGTACTAACAGCCGTACTGAGTTGGTTCGCTTCGCTCTCGAACACGGCTTGACTAAGTAGGAACCCTCTCTTGCTGGAGGCTCTGCCTCGGCCATCGGCGTTACCAGGCTCTTCCTGGTAACGATAATTATGCAAAAAATTAGAAATGTTAAGATATAAGTATTGACAGATTTCCGGTGGCTGTGGTAAGTCACATCAGCTTGCTGGTGGCAGCGCGGGCTGGGAAAACTCCTGTGCGCTCTCACATCTTGCACCATTCTCGCTTAACAGGCCCGACGGCCTGTTCCACAAAAAATGAATTTTCTTGTGGGGTGGGCCGCAGATCCCGCTCATAAAAGCCTTATTGAGAATGGTGCATGATTTCAGGTGCGATCGAACTTCTCACCCACTTTGCTTTGAGTCGGAGATGAACACTCGCATAGGCTCCGGAATTACTTAACGGGAAAACCGGACTGTTTAAGAGTTTTCACGTAGTACAAAGAAAGGGGGTCTGTTGCCGGGAGACGCTCTGTCAAGCAAACTTGCCGCGAAATGTCACAGCTCAGGCTATATCCTGTGGAAAAACAAACCACTATTAATTAAGGAGAGTACACGAAAGTAGCGGCGGATGTTGAATTTATAGCAGCACCAAAGTTTAGTTTATAGCAGGAGGATACCTACCATGAGGAAAATCACGGTGCGACAAAGGATAAGTGCCATAGTAGCACTGCCGCTCATACTAATAGCCAATACCACTCAAGCTTTGGCCGCTGATACCAGTCAGAAAATAGATCCAATTAAGAAAGTTTCGGATTTGGGCGATGAGCTTGATTTTGATATTGCGGCACCAACAACAATCAGCATTGAAGAAAGCGAGGATTGGGATGAACCTGGTTTTGCAGCTAATTTAGATAGGGAGATTACTAAATTTATGACAGAAAATCTTCAAGCTGTAATTGATGAGCCACTGCCCGTAGTTTATCTCAGTGCGGCGAGGGGCCAGTCCAGCAAGGAATGCCGGATTTCAGCGATATGCGAATAACTGAATCGCATTTGTGCGATCGCTTCATCGACTTTTTTTCGCGGTAAAATTATCGCTGTGCGAGCGTAAAAAATTCACTAAATCCGGTTGATTTTGCTGGGAATATGCGAATAACAGAGTATGTATTTTTTTTAGTATCTTTAATTCTAGCCGCTAAAACAATAAGTATGCAAGCTGAAATAAACTTAACTAATTGATGGTTCCCGGTGATGGGAAATCGCCCCAAAGGGCAGAAATAAAATTAATCATGTGATTCTTCGCTGTGATTTGCAAACGTAAAAACGGGTAAAAGTAAACTTAGTTAGAGCAACCGCCAAAACGGTTAGGACGTTCTTAATTGGACTTTCCCCCTGCGGTCGATTCCTTCCATCCGTTACATCCGTTATATCCGTTACATCCGTTACCGAACTTCCATCCGTTACCGAACTTCCATCCGTTACATCCGTTAAATAATCCGTTGCCGAACTTTTTTTTCTCGGCAGTTGACAGCGCCTATTCTGAGAAAATTTTTCAAATATTAATTATGACTAATTCGCACTGCCAGCAAGACACCGCAGCACAGCAAAACAAAAGTTCGCTGCAAACTCTCTCCCGGGCTCTGAGAATGTCTCAGGGGCAATTTTCGCTGATTTTAGCGCGGTGCAATTACAGTGCGATGAGAGAGGAAATTGTAAGGCAATTGCGGGAGGAGTCTGGTATCGAGATTCGAGAAATTGTCCTCCCGCCATCTGTTAAAACTCTTTACACGACGATAGAAACCAAAATTTCCTGCAGCCACCCGCCAGCTTTAATGGTGTTTGGATTGGAATCGGTAAGTGCGATCGATCGACTGCTGACTTCTACCAACTACGTGAGGGAAGAATTTCGGAATAATTTTCCCTTCCCGGTGGTGCTGTGGGTGACAGACAAAATATTAAAAAAACTGATTCGGTTAGTAACAGATATCGAGACTTGGACGACAACTGTCGAATTTGTGCTCGGCCCAGACGACTTGGTGGATTTCCTGGGCAAAAGTGCCGATCGCATTTTTTCCAACATTCTAGAAAGCGGCAATTGGCGTTTAAGTAATTCTGCCATTCTCGGAGCCAATTCTTTGACTGAATTAGAGTCGGCTAGCCAAGACTTGCAAACTTGTAACATCAGGTTAGAACCAGCTATTGAAGCGAGCTTGCAATTTATTCGCGGTCGGCACGAATATGCTTGTCACCGCATCCCTGCGGCTATTGAATTATATCAAAAAAGCCTCAACTTTTGGAAGTACCAAGTAGCGTTGATTGGGGCTAAAACAGAATTTAGCAATGTGTTATTTACCGTTCACCCTGCACCGGTATTAGAGGGAATACTGCTATTTCACATCGGCCTTTGCTACCGCTTCCAAGCAGAACGGCACCGCAGCGGCAACCGTCCTTACTGGACGGAAGCTAAGAATTATTTTCAGGAATGTATTGAGGTTTTAGAACGCGCAGGAAGGTCGGATGCCGTTGGTATATTCATCAATCAACTCGGCGAAGTATTGCAGCATTTAGAAGATTGGGATGCACTCTGGAATTTAGCTATTAAAGCTCGGAGCTTACATCAAAAAATGGAAAATTCAGCAGTTAATTTGGCTCAAGATTACGGCTTTTTGGCTAGAGTAGCCTTAGAGCAAAAGAACTGGCAAGGGGCAAAAGAATGGGCTTTAGTCGCTCTAAACGTTCTCAACTCGAATTTAGAAGCGACGGGACAGGGAACGCCTGTAAAGTCGCAGCATCAAGGCTTATATCTGTTAATTTTAGCAGAGGCCCAGAGTCAGTTGGGTGAGATTGAGGAGGCGATCGCGCATTTAGAGCTTGCTCGATCGGAAACCCAAGCGTGCTACAACCCGCAACTGTATTTGCGGGTTTTAGAAATGCTGCGATCGCTCTATTTTCAGCGGGGAGAATATCTCGAAGCATTTCAAATTAAGCAAGATTATCGAGCGGTGGAACATACCTATCGGTTCCGAGCTTTTATTGGAGCAGGAAAGTTGCAGCCGCACAGAGAAGCGGTTAATCCCGTCGCCGAAACTGTGGCCGGCGCTGCTACTATTGCTGACGAAATTACTGCTTCCGGCAGAGAACAAGACCTCAACCGCTTGATATATAGGATGAACAATACCCCTGACAAATTGACAGTAATTTACGGTCAGTCGGGAGTTGGCAAAAGTTCAATAGTCACCGGGGGATTAGTACCGGCTCTCAAACAAAAAAAAATAGAAATGCGGACTGTATTGCCGGTAGTGCTGCAAGTTTACAACAACTGGCCGCGGGAATTAACCAGACAGTTATCTGCTGGAAAAGCTGAAATATTCGACCCGGAAATTTCCGAAGCAGTACCGGAAACAGCTCCGGTAGATTTTCCAGTAGAAGCAGGCGCAGTCAAGGAAAACCTTATTTCGGGATTTAACGGCGGCTCGGCTGCGGAAAATGAAGATAACGTTGAGGAGTTACAGCCTGTAGAATCAATCATAGAAAAACAGGCGATTGAATACGAAAAGATTATCAAAGAGCTGCAAGTAAATTCAGAACATCTAGTGACTGTTCTGATCTTCGATCAATTTGAAGAATTTTTTTTCGTGTGGAAAGAACCAGCCCAAAGGCAGAGATTTTTTGACTTTTTGCGGGAATGCTTAAAAATCAAATATTTAAAAGTCGTCCTGTGTTTGCGGGAAGATTACCTGCACTATTTGCTGGAATTTTCCCGACCCAAAAACCAGACCGGATTCATTGATAATGATATTTTGGGCGACATTCTCAGCAAAAATATTTTGTTTTATTTGGGAAATTTTTCCCTGAGCGATGCGCGATCGGTAATTCGCACTTTAACTGAACGAGCGCAGTTTTACTTAGAACCGGATCTCATCGAAGAATTAGTCAAAGATTTAGCTGGAGAATTGGGAGAAGTTCGCCCGATCGAACTACAACTTGTCGGCGCTCAACTGCAACAAGAGGACATTAGAAGTTTAACTCAATATCAGGAACTCGGCAACAATCCGCAACAAAAATTAGTCGAAAGGTTTCTCGAAGAGGTCATCAAAGATTGCGGCCCGGAAAATGAAGTGGCAGCGCGCCGAGTTTTGTATTTTCTAACAGATGAAGATGAGATACGTCCCCTCAAAACCCGCGCCGAATTAGCCTCAAATTTAGCGACATTTGCCGAAGCTGACAAATTAGATTTAGTCTTAGAACTGTTAGTAAAATCCGGTTTAGTTTTTCGGTGGACTGAACTGCCTGCAGAGCTTTATCAGCTCGTTCACGACTATCTAGTTAGTTTCATCCGCCAGCAGCAGGAATTAGATAAAAAGGCAGAATTCGAGGAACTGCGAAAGCAAAATCAAATTAACCGAGATGAAATTGAACAAATTCGCAAAGACAGAGAGCGAGACGCTTTGCTGTCGGAAGCTAGAGACAAACAGCGCCAAGCTAGAGACAAACAGCACGAAGCGGAAGCTCAACTTTACCACACTCGGAGATGGCAATTGCGGGCGGCGGTTCTAGGAGTGCTTGTACTCGCAGGTGTTTCGGGGATGGCATTCGTGCAAGCAAAATTAGCAGAAAGCGCGCGACAAGAAGCAGAAAAAAGTCGCACTGATGCCCTAAATTCGGCGTCGGAAGCTTTGGTGCTTTCTAATGAAAAAAATCAATTAGGAGTGTTGGGAAATAGTATCAAAATCGGCCGTGATGCTCAGAAAAGTACAGCGTTGCCTGTGAACACTAAAAATCAAATTGCTGAAAGACTCAGACAAGCAGTTTCCGGGGTGCAAGAACGCAACCGTTTCGAGCAGCACAGCAAGTTTGTTTTGGATGTGAGTGTCAGCCCCGACGGCAATTCAGTTGCTTCGGCAAGTGCTGACAAAACTGTTAAATTGTGGAGCAAAGAAGGTAAGTTATTAAAAACTTTCAATCACCCGGATAGCGTGACGAGTGTTAGTTTTAGTCCTGATGGAAAAACGATCGCTACTGGTTGTGCCGATCGCACAATTAGAATTTGGCAAGTAGATAACGACAAAAGTGCGATCGCCACTTTATCCGGCCACCGCGATATCGTCACCAGCGTCAGTTTCAGTCCCGACGGCAAAACCTTAGCTTCCGCGAGTCACGACAACACCGTCAAAATTTGGAACCTTGCGAACAAAAAATTGCTGCAAACCTTAACCGGACACAAAGACTGGGTGCTGGGCGTCAGTTTCAGTCCCGACGGCCAAACAATTGCCTCAGCAAGTGTTGACAAAACTGTCAAACTTTGGGAGAGAGAAAGTAAAACCCAGAAATTTAGAATTAATCCCAAAACATTAACCAAACATTCTGACATTGTTTACAGCATTAAGTTCAGTCCAAACAGCCGATATCTCGTCTCAGCAAGCGCCGACACCACAGCAAAAATTTGGAACCGAAATGGTGAGGAAATCAGAACTCTCAAAGGACACAACGATGAAGTTGTCAGCGCGAGTTTCAGTCGCGACGGCGAAAAAATTGTCACCGGCAGTGCAGACGATACGGTGAAAGTCTGGAGTCGCAGCGGCACTCTGCTCAACACTTTTCGAGGACATCAAGACGACGTGAGGGCCGTAACTTTCAGCGGCAACGGCACTATTGCTTCCGCAAGTAAGGACAAAATAGTCAAACTTTGGAAACCGGACAGGACTCCGTTGAACAAGATTTTATCGGGACACGGAGACTGGGTTTACAAAGCCAGTTTTAGTGCTGACGGCAAAACAATTGCTTCTGCTAGCGGAGACAAAACAGTGAGACTTTGGCGCGCTGACGGCAGTTTATTCAAAAGCTTAGAAGGTCACAAAGATTCTGTTACCTGGGTGATCATTTCGCCTGATGATAAAACTGTTGCTTCTGCCAGCGATGACAAAACCGTGAAAGTCTGGAGTTTAAACGGGAAACTCTTAGATACTCTCACCCACATCGGCATTGTTAGAAGCGTGAGCTTTAGTCCAGACGGAAAGATAATTGCCGCCGCAAGTGCCGATCGCAAATTGTACCTCTGGCGCTGGAACGGTTCTAAAGCAACTTTGCTTGCAAAACTCGATCACAGCAATCCAGTAATTAGCGTTAGCTTCAGTTCCGACGGCAAAACTATTGCTACTGCTACCGCTGCTGAGGACAAGGCAAGTGGGACAAAAAATGCTTTTGAAATTGCCGGAGAAAATAGAGTTTACCTCTGGCAATTTAACGGTTCTTCCGCGAAGATTCTGAAAACTCTTAACCACCAGGACAGCGTTAAAAATGTGAGTTTCAGTCCAGACGGCAAGACTATTGCTGCTGCTTGCGCTGACAAAAAAGTTTACTTGTGGGAGTTTGATGGAAAGGCGGCCAATTTAACTGAAAAACTCGACCACAGCGATACTGTAGAAAGCGTGAGTTTTAGTCCCGACGGCAAGTTGATTGCGGCGGCGAGTGGCGGAAATACTGTTAAGCTGTGGAATTTTGACGGCAAGAAAGCGCTGCTATCTAAGACTTTGGAATCGAGCGATCGGGTGTTGAGCGTTACTTTTAGTTCGGACAGCAAAACTCTGGCTTTTGCTAGCAGAGATAGAAGTGTAATTTTGTGGCCTGTGGAGAATTTGGAACTGAATAATATCATTGCTCGGAGTTGCGAATGGTTGGGAGATTATTTGCAGAATGACCCGAATGTAGCTGAGGGCGATCGACTGCTTTGTCTTGGCTTTGGGAAGCAGGCGTTAAATAAGAGGAAGTAAACCCTGTTTGTAGTGAGGACTTCAGTCCTGTCTCTGCGGATGAATAAGGACTTGCATTCCTGACTGCGAACCTGGAGTTTAATTTAGATTAAAAAATATATGTGTTGACTGGTGTTTTCTGCTGTAAATTTGCGGTAAAATTCCAGTAATAAACTTAACTCCTTTGGCGGTTCGCCCGCCGCATCAATCCGCAATTCAAACAAAAGGTAAACCGCATGGATGTCAACTCTCCAAATGTCCAACCAATCCCGCCATTCAACGAGACAAACGAGGAAACACCAGAGATAGGTGGCGGTTTACCCGTAATTGAATATTGGGCAAAACATACATTGTCCCCGGAAGGCCCGAAACTTTGGAAAACTTTGCTGCACAAAAGTGCTTGTTTGTCCTGTTCTTGGGGCACTGGCGGGCAGAAAGGAGGTTTTACGAATGAAGAGGGGGAAAAACTTCAGCGGTGCATGAAAAGCGTCGAAGCAATCTCCGCTGAAATTAAACCGCCTGTCTCGACTCACTATTTTGAACAGCACAGAATTGCAGAACTTCAGCAATTAACTTCAATGGAAGCTGATAGGCTGGGAAGGCTGAGTTTTCCGATGATTTTGCGGGCTGGTTCATCTCATTACGATCGCATTTCTTGGGAAGAAGTTTATCAAATTGCCGAAGCTGCCTTTCGCAAAACCCCGGAACGAGTGGCATCCTACAGTTCTGGCCGTTCTTCCAACGAAGCGGCTTTTCTGCTGCAATTGATGATGCGGGCGATGGGTTCCAATAACTTAGCAGATTGTTCAGATCTCTGCCACGCTCCCTCGACAATCGGGTTAAGCGAAATGTTTGCCACCCGCACCTCGGTAGTGAGTCTAGAAAGCTTGAAGGAAGCAGATTGCGTCGTGCTTGCGGGCAGCAATTCTTCTTACAACCATCCCCGCTTGATGAACGAATTGATTAAAATTCGCGAAAAAGGTGGTAAAATAATTGTAATTAATCCGGTGATGGAAATCGGGTTAGTCAAGTTTGGTTCTCCGGCATTTCCCGTCAAGTCGCTACTCCCCGGTTCCGATATTTCCTCGCTGTACTTGCAACCAATTCCCGGTAGCGACACAGCCCTATTTGTGGGCATTCAAAAATCTGTAATCGAACAAGGATTGCTGGAAGAAAACTACTTGCAAGCTCATACAGAAGGCTGGGAAGCAGTCGTACAGCACGCCCGCGAAACCTCTTGGGAAACTATTACTAAAACCTGCGGAGTTTCCCAAGCAGAAATAGAAGCGGCAGCTAGAATTATTGGCACGTCCCAGCGAGTTGTATTTGGTTGGGCGATGGGAATTACCCAACACGATAACGGTGTAGATAACGTTTTCAGCATTGCCAATACTGCCTTAATGACAGCAAATGTCGGCAAAGAAGGTGCTGGATTAATGCCCGTGAGAGGACACTCAAACGTGCAAGGATTCGGCTCTATGGGCGTGACTGTAAAGCTGAAAAAAGAAATCCAAGACGCTCTCGAAAAACTGTTAAAGCGTCCCCTCAGTCGCGTTAAAGGCTACGACACTCGATCGCTCATTGAAGCAGCAGATGCAGGCAAAGTCGATACGCTGATCTGTCTGGGCGGCAACTTGTACGGGGCAAATCCAGATTCAACTCAGGCAAAACAGGCTTTAGGTAAAATTGAAACTATTATTTACCTCGGGACTAAACCGAATTTAGGGCATTTTCACGGATTGGCAAAGCACAATACAATTGTGATTCCTGTACTGAATCGCTTTGAAAATCCCCACAAAACAACGGTGGAAGCCGGGAATAATTTTGTGCGTTTAAATGATGAGGGTGAAACTCATCTCAAAAATGCCGATCTGATTCCAGAGGTACAATTTTTGACGGAATTAGCCAGCAGAATTCACGGCGATTTTCCCGTAAATTGGGCCAAACTTCAAGACACCCGCTACGTTCGCCAATTGATTGCGCAAACGATTCCCGGGTATGAAAAAATAGCAAAAATTGATGAAACAAAAGAGGAATTCACCATCGGCGGTCGCATTTTTACAGAACCTAAATTCCCTACAGAGTCTGGGAAAGCGAAGATGTTTGTCACGCCTTTACCTAAGCTGAAATTACCGCAACCTCAAGAGTTTGGAGTACCGGAATCAGTGCGGGGTTTAGTTGTGGCATTGATGACGGGACGCAGCTATTCTCAGCACAATACTGTCGTCTACAAAATTGATGACAAGTACCGGGGAATGCCGCACCGCAACTGCATTTTGATGAATCGTGCGGATGCAGAAAGTGTGGGCTTGCAGGAACATCAGCGGGTTACGGTGCAGGGAAATGCGGGGAAAATGGAAAATGTCGAGGTGATTTACGGGGCGGTTCGTGAGGGTGCTGCTTTGATGTTTTATCCTGAAGTTAATGTGATTTTTCACCCGGAGATTGAAAGGCGATCGGGCACGCCTGCTTACAAGCGCGTACCTGCTTTTGTTTATGGAGAAAGGTGAAAACAGAATACTACAGATAGCTGCTTTCTTCAAGAATTAGGGGATGTAAAGAACGTACTTGAACTAATTAAAAAATCAGATTGCCCGATCGAACTTAACGCCATTCCCGGTAACAGCGCCAAGACTTGTCCGGTGCTGCCGATCCGAATTTCAGTATCGTTGCCTGAAGGTACGATCGACAGTTGCTCGAATCTCAAACCATCAACTAACACTAACAAATCCACACCATCAGCAAAATCAACAATCGTATCCGTACCCCCACCCAGCTCCAACACAATGCCATCGACACCAACATCGGTGATAATAGTATCGTTTCCCCGACCGCCCCGCAGCAAATCCGCCCCGCCCCCGCCAGTTAACACATCCATGCCTTTGTCGCCGTAAATATAGTCACCGCCTTCGCCACCGTCCAAACTATCGCTTTGCCGCCCCCCACTAATCGTGTCGGTTCCCGCACTGCCTAGAATACTGTTAGCTAATTCATTTCCAAGTACCTGGTCATTCCCGGGCGAACCTACCAGATTTTCGATATCCGCGCCAAAAGCAATGTACGTGCCAAAGGTTTCAGTTGTATAAAGCCGATCGGGGACACCAGGCGACAACTGCGAAAGTTGTAAATAGTAGCTCTGATCTCCCAAAGCGCTCTTTGCTGTTAGCGGCTTACCCTGATTCATGTCCAAACTATAGACGTTGTTGGCCGGCAGTGCTGAAAAGTCCAAAGTATCGCTGCCGCCGCCGTCCCAGATAGTTTGAACCGTATTGAAATTAGTGCTGTCGAATTTGTAAACATTATTGTCACCGTTAAAGTCGCTGCGTGCGCCGTAAAGATACTGCAAAGCCCGGATGTCATAAGGCATCAAACTCCGGGGATTTTTGTTACGGGAGGTGTTAGATATGGATAATTGGGGATTGTAGGACATGATCGTATTTCTGGTGTTGTCCTTGTCCAACGGAAGATACGGATCCTGTCCGGGATTGTCTATTTGATCGCTGCCGAAGCTGTAGTTGCCGGGGTGCTTCAAACCCATCGCGTGACCGATTTCGTGAATTAAAGTCGAGTGGCCGTAACTGCCGGGATCTGAAGAAAAAGCTCTTGCCGGATCGTTTTCATGAATTTTTTGGAGGTGGATGGCCCCACCGCGCAATAAATCATCTGGATAATAAGTGTAGGCATAGCCCTCAGCACCCACCCCATCGGAAAACATAATTCTGATGTTGCTTTGGGCCGAGTCTGGAACTTCTACAAAGTTGAGCGGCAAGACTGTGGCATAATTGTCCTGCAAGATTTGGCGGACATTCTGTTTGATCCGATCGTTAACTTCCTCAATATTGGTTTCGTCTCTATATGCAAAATAACTGGCCGCGCTGTCAGCAGTCACAAAACTGTAGGTGATGGTGCCGCCGGGAGCGACGTTCCATTTGGCTAGCTGTCCGGGGTTTGCTCTACTTATTCGGAGCAGAGCATCAATATCGTTAGAGTTGCTGAAGGGGGAAGCTTGAGCGGCAGATCGTTCGGCGCTGGAATCTGAGGTTTGATCGCGGCTGCTGCAGATCCGGCAGCTATGTTTGGAAGCACCTTGCAACAAATCTGAATTGTTATTAGTTAAATCACTCAGAGTGTAAACAGACATGAGGTTCCTTCCAATTCGAGGCAAGAGGATGTTGATTAATATTATTAAATAAACAGATATGAAAGTCAATTCATAAAATTCATGACTTTTACTTAATAAAAATCCTATTTATCAAGAAAACTTACCAACAAACGATCGGTTGTCACGAATGATTTGAGCTTGCTGCTATTAACTCTTAATTTGCAAAGCTCTACCCCGCCAAGTCCATCCCCAACCGGTTTCGGTTTTAATCGCAGAACCGATCGCAATCGCCGCCACTAACGCACCTCCCAAACCTCCCAACCACCAGTATTTCGTCGGACAGTCAGAAATCTCGGCACCCAAGCGGCGCAAATTGTAATGCTGCCAAATTACGATTACGGATAAACAGATAGTTAACCAGGTAATTGGCAATTGGTAATTGGTAATTGGTAATTGGTAATTGCTGATTGTCAGAATTTCTGCGAAGTCCCCGTTAGCCAGCAAAATAACTAATGCCAACCAGGGCATAGGATAAAGAAATAACATAATTGCAGCCATGTAAACCATCAAGCCCCAACTGCGGTTAGCGCCGAGATACAGATTCTTGGTCCAGCCTTCCCACAATGCGTTCCAAGACCGATACATCCGCACGGATGCCAAATTTGACCCGGAATAAAGTCCGAGCTTTAAACCCCGACGTTTGATGCGCCTAGCTAATTCCACATCTTCCACAATTTCGCCGGCAACTGCTTCGTGACCGCCGATTTTTTCGTAGGCCGATCGCCTAAATAACATGAATGGCCCGCCCGCAAAAGCACTGTCTGTTTTCGAGGGATCGTTGACGGCGGTGAAGTCGTAGCAAACTGCTAGGTGATTGAACATTATCGGCTGCACCAACCACTCGGCAAAACACTCGCAAACCAACGCTGGCATACAGGTGAACAAGTCTATTTTCTCTGTTTCGGCTGTGGCGATAGCGGTTTCGATCGCCCCTGGTTTGAGCCGCACGTCCGCATCGATAAATAATAAAAAGTCTCCGGTTGCTACCTGAACAGCTTGGGCGCAGGCCCAGTTTTTGCCCGCCCAATATTGGTTCGCAGGTCGCGGCTGACCTGCTAATATTTTAAGCCGGGGGTCGTTGAGCTGCTGTTGTAGGGTTTGCCCGATCGCTAGCGTGTCGTCGGTCGATCGATCGTCTACAATCAAAACCTCTAGGTTCTCCGCAGACAGCGGTGTACTCTCCAAAATGGCGATCGCGCAATCCCGAATATTCTCGGCTTCGTTGTATGCTGGTACGATTACCGAAACTTTGGGGAACTGCGCGGCTGGCCCAGGTGAGGGCATCGCTGAAATTCTGTCGGTTCGAGGCGCATTTTTGACTGATCGGCGCAAATTCTTAGTGTAAGCTCTACTTACTATGAGAGAAAAGATTAGCAGGGTTAACAATATCAAAGTGAACTGACCTCAAAATTTTGGTGCACAATTTGTCTCCTTAAATATTAAAAAATATTAAAACAAAAAGCTAGTCGATCGCCTGGAAAGTTATTTTGACCGCCTCTTTTGCTATAATTTGTGAGCATCTTTCGGCTCGCCCGCAGCGAGGGGTAAGACCCCTCACCCGGTCAGCGACCGAAAAGCCGAGGATAGATATCAGTTGTCAGAGGAGATTGCAATGGGCGAATTTTTTACAGTCGATGTGTTTGCGAACGGAATAGCGGTACTCGGCGCTTTTGGTTTTTTCTTTTTGGGATATCAAGCTTTGCAGATGTTGAAAAGATAAAGTATTTAGTAAATAAAGCCGAGTTTGCAGTGGCGATCGTATCAACTTAAATTCTTGTGAGGTGGGCATCCGGCCCGCCAAAATATGCAATTTAAATCGATCGCACCGATACATTGAGAGAAAGTAAAGAGCGAGGCTGCAAAGGGTAAAAATAGCAATTCCTGCCGGCAGTGCAACTGTTTCTTGCGAAAATCAACCAAAAAAAGGCTGCGTTATTATCATGGTGAGCCAACTTTTAGATGGACGCTATCAAATCATTGAAGTCATAGAAACAGGAGAATTTGGACAAACCTATCTGGCCAAAGATATTCGCCGTCCCGGAGAACCGCAGTGCTTTGTCAAGCACCTGCGTCCCGGTACCACCGAACCAAAATTAATTAATACTACGCGCCGTCTTTTTCAAAAGGAAGCAGAAGTTCTAGAAAGGCTGGGTCAACACGACCAAATCCCTCAGCTATTCGCTTATTTTGAAGAAAACGAAGAATTTTTCTTAGTTGAATCCTTTGTTGCCGGCCACTCGCTATCAACCGAAATTGTACCGGGCAAACCTCTAACAGAAGAAAAAATGATTCCTTTGCTCAAGGAACTGTTAGAAATTTTAGTGTTTGTACACGGACAGGGAGTAATTCACCGAGATATTAAACCAGCGAATTTAATCCGCCGCTATTCAGACAACAAGTTAGTTTTGATCGACTTTGGCTCAGTGAAAGAAATTCACATCGCTCAAAGACAAGCGCCGGTAACTGTGCGGATTGGTACGCTGGAATATATGCCGATCGAACAATTTCAATACAACCCGCAACTCAACAGCGATATCTACGCTTTGGGAATGATTGGCATCCAAGCAATGACGGGTTTGCCGGCTTACGATTTGCCAAAACTGCGGGATTTGAAAAATTCTAATAAAGGCGAAATTGTTTGGCGGCATTTAGCCACGTGTTCCCAAGCGCTGGCCGATGTTTTGGACAATATGGTGCGCTACGATTTTCGGGAGAGGTACCAGTCGGCGGCCGAAGCTTTAGCCGATTTGAGGAAAATTGGCGATCGCTCGCGGGCGCGGATTCCCAAGCTTACAATATATCGCGAAGAAGTCGATCGGCGCAGCAGCAGCCGCGGTGACATTACAGTGGTCGGTCGTAGAATATTAGATGAACTGCGCGTCAGTTTGGAATTGCTGCCAGAAGAAGCAGAGGCGATCGAAGATGAGGTATTGAACCCTTACCGCAAATATAGGGAAAAAGGCGAACGCTACGAACAATCACTGCTAGAAGCAATGCAGCAAGAATATCCTTTTTCTCTGGAAACTCGCGACGAATTAAAACGCTTGCAGCAAGTTTTAGGACTTACCGACGAAGATGCGGCGAGAATCGAAGAATTAGTCATTCCTAAATCTTTATTCGCTAAATTGTACAAGGCGATCTCCACAGTTTTGGAGGGACACCGCAACCCCAATGGGCCACCAGCGAGCAGCGCCCCTCAACTCGAATTGCAGGCAAGTCCAGCGGTATCCCCGCAGGTACATCTGAACGGAAAAACCGATTTTTCGTTAGCGCAGCCCTCGGAGAGGATCGCCAGCACAGCAGCGCTTCTCCCCAAAGAAACTCGCAAATTCAATCCTTATCTCGCCGGGGCAACAATTGCGGCTATCTTAGCTGCGATCGGCGGAGTTTACGGATATCTCAAGTTGCAAGAATGGCAGCAGCGAGCCCAGAAAGAATCCCAAGAGCTCAATCAAATTGAAGATCTTTATAAAGCCAGCAATTATGAAGGCTGCATCAGCCAAATACCAACAATTGCCAACACTTCCAGCACCTATTCGTCCGCTCAGAAGTTACAGGAACAGTGCCAATCAGGTCTGCAGTGGAAGAACGCCAAAGTCAAAAATTTCGCTCAGCATTCAGATGCGGTTGGGTCTGTTGCTTTCAGTCCAGACGGCTTAATGTTAGCCAGCGGTTCTAAAGACAAAACCATCCAAATTTGGGATTTAGCTACAGGCAAGTCGCTCCGCACTTTTGCAGGAGATTCATCGACAATTTGGTCGGTTGCTTTTGACTCAAACGGTACGAGGCTGGCAACTGGAACAGGTTTTTGGCGAGTCATGCTGTGGGATTTGAAAACAGGGCAAGTGATTCGCAGTCTCGACCACACTGCTTCTGTTTGGTCTGTCGCTCTGGGCCCCGACGGACAGCTCATTGCTAGCGGCAGCGGAGACAAAACCACGAAGATTTCGGATGCAACAACTGGCCGTTTGATTCACAATTTGCCCGACCATACAGATTTTGTTTATTCTGTTGCTTTTACTCCAGATGGAAAAAGTTTGGTTAGCGCTTCTAAGGATAAAAAAATTACAATTGTGGATGTAGCAACAGGGGCGTTGCTTAAAACTATTGAGGGACACGGCGACGCGGTGAGGTCGGTTGCTATTAGCCCGGACGGCAAGACAATTGTTAGCGGTTCCTACGATGAAACTATTAAAATCTGGAATATAGAAACAGGAGATTTAATTCGCTCTATCCAGGGACATTCTGACGATATTGTTTCGGTTGCTATCAGCCCGGACGGGAAGTTTATTGCGAGCGGGAGCAAGGATAAAACTATTAAAATTTGGGATTTTGCTACCGGAGAATTGCTGAATACTTTGACGGGACATTCAGATGAAGTTTATGTGGTGGCTTTTAGTCCCGACGGCAAAACTATTGCTAGCGGTTCTAAAGACAATACTATTAAGTTGTGGCTGAGGTAATGCCATTTTAGATTTTAGATTTTAGATGGGAATGACTTACTGCATAATGGTTTGGATCTTCCCTATAGTTGCATCCTTTTTAGAAACTGGTGTAATTAATCATTGGCTATTTAATTGCTGTAATTAAGCTCGTTTTTTAAGGTTTTGGGAAAGTGCCAAGAAGGCGTTTCTAATTCGTCCTCAGTGGGATAATTTTCAGTTGAGTCCTCTCGGATGTGAAAAAAGTAGTAGAGGTTAGCCACAGTTAAATCGGATATTTCTTGCCAATTCGAGGCCGCTAAAGCTTGATAGCCAGTAGCGATCGCCTGCTGGCTGACATAAAATTCGTATCCCCGGCGGATTTCCGGCGACACAGCGAAGGTTAGCTGGTCGCGCAAGGATAGAAAGTGAGACTTTTGCTTTAAACTTTCATAAAGTGAAGGTTCAGCAGCTAATACCGCGAATGTAGTGTGCACGCTGCTTTTTAAAGTATCGCCGCTGAGTTTATCTAAACTAGCTAACTGGTGCTGCTCTTTTGGAGACAACGTTTGCATCCAATCAACCTCTGTTTGCCAAAATTCTATTACACTTAAATCATGACCGAGAATCCTAGTAACTTCGGGAAATAAAAAATCTAGTTCCGGTTGCGATTGACATCCTTTAACAACAGTTAGAAGATCTTGACGAATTTTTGATTGGAGTTCCAGCAGCCGATCGCTCACCATATGGTAGGCCCGCTGCAAGTGAAACGTAACGGCGATCGCCTGCTCGATCGCCCAAACACATTCCATTTGCCTGAGCTGTCCGGGAGAACACAGCCCCTCCAACAAACTGGGATTGCCATAAATTTTTAAAGCCTCAAACAGCATATCCCGCCCCGTATTAATTTCGGCATTCCGAAGTTTTAGATCGGGCACTGTCAGGGCTGACTGACAGCGTTTGATAGCTTTAGAAAAAATATCGTAACCGTTAACCAGTTTCTGGCGGTGCATTTCAAAATTAGAGTCGTGAGCCACCTTAAAAATCTGCTGGATTACCTCTACTCCCCTATCTTTGAGGATGTGTCTGAGATCGATAAACCCGTCTTTAATTTTTAGCTTCTGGTGCTTTGCCTCTTCTCTGATTTTTAATACTTGGTTGAGGTTTACGGCTGACAAAACTGTGCTCGATACAGCGCCAATACCCATGACTGCTGCAGTTGCTTGCATCACTGCCAAATTAATTTTCAGACAGTTAAGCATTCTGTATATTTTTTGAAACCCCTGATGAGTTTGAGCAACCTGCAACGGCGCCACTGTCACGTACACGGGAGCTACCAGCGGCTGTATGGGGCCACCTCCGGCTAACTGTGCGAGCAATCCTAGAACTCCGCGATCCGATCTAGTTGCACTTGTTGATTGATAAAAGATTTTTGCAAGCTCCACAAACTCACCTGTCACCGGATCTCTAGCTGCGGGGAGCAATTTTCCTGTTTTGGCAGTAGGCTGTACGAGGTTGCCAGTATTGAGTAGAGCCTGAGTTGCAGGGGTGAATAGATAATCCATGTTGTGAGACCAGTTTCAAAAAAAATGCAACTGTAGGCAAGCTCCAAACCACGATACTCATCCGTCATTCCCAATTCTTCAATTCTTTAATCTAAAATCTAAAATGGTATGACTCAGTTCGTATTCAAAAAGGCAGATGTTCTGTATTGTATGCTATTTAGGGGAACGAGGGATAAAAGGAAATGAATGAGTATCTCAAGGTATTCCAGGCTCTTACCCAGTTTAGCGATCGATTGCTGGCAGACGAACATCAATCCCTAGAGATCAAACAGTCAGCTACCAACCTCAGCCTAGATGTGGAACCTTGTATTCAGGAAATCAAGCAATCAGCCCTCAGACTCAACGGGTTTCTTCAGGTATGTTTCAAAGATGTATCTCACGCTGAGGATGTCTGGAATAGCAAGCCGAGAATTGCTCGGGCATCTCCTGTTGAGATATGGGAACAAATTGGCGAACTAAGCGGATGCGATGTGAGAATTCGCAGTTTAGGAAAGCAGGGCCAACATGATGCTGTTGTTAAAGTTCGCAAATCGTGGAGCGACAAGGCTACAAAGTTAAAAAATCAGTGGTTTTTGTGGGATAAAAACTATAAAGTCTTTCAAAGAGATACTATCGGTTTTTTTGAAAAAGATAATTTGCACAAAGAATTGCGGAATGAAGTTGATTACCAGGCAGAACGAGTGATTTTAATTATGGAAAATGAACTCCATTTGATTTTTAAAGAATTACAATCTATTGATATAGAAAAGATTGAATTTTGTATTGAATGCTTCGACCTCAACAGTCAATCGAGATTTAGAGAGCGACTGCAATCAATAGGCGGCGAGATTGTCTCGAAGTTTACGGAACCTCTGAAATATTTGCCTGATTCTTCTGTGAAGACTTTTAAAGAAACGCTGAAAGCTCCTGTAGAAGCTCTGCTTCATAAAAGCAAGATGGGAATCAGTTTGGTCGATTTTGAAGATTCCTGTAAAGTGATTGGGTCAATCATGGATAGTTTGATTTTAGCAATTTTTGAGGAGCGCATGAAACTGGCAATTCAGACAGTTGAAAAAGCGATAAGGTTCTACAATAATTTTTTAGAGAAGCAGGCGCGGTATCAGCAAGAGACGCCGGAACAGCGATCGGCGGAAAAAGATTGGATCGAATATCAGCGGCAGCAACTCAGGGAAGTTCAGCAGTATATTGAAGCAGTCCTCAGTCATTAGTCATGGGTAATTGGTAATGCAGGCTGATACCAAATCCGGCTTTAATACTTCTTGATTCTTTAGTTTTTCGCTCGCTCGGGCGAGAGGTAAGTGTAGTGGCGGTTTCAACCGCAGAATCTGATAGTTATACCAATTATTAAAAGTCGCATAGGCCCGCACCGGACACGGCATTGCTCGCGTACTTTTCCGAATTGGTAGAAGTCAGGGAAATCAAAAAATTAGACTTTAGTTCAAGCTCCCATTCAAGGCTGGGCAGTTAATCTAAAATCTAAAATCTAAAATCTAAAATCTAAAATCGAATGACCGGACACGGCATTGCCGTGTCCCTACTTTTAAAAATTAGTAGAAGTCAAGGAAATAAAAAAATTAGACTTTAGTTCAACCTCCCACTAAAGGCTGGGCAGTTAATCTAAAATCTAAAATCTAAAATCTAAAATCTAAAATCGAATGACTATTGATATTGACCGCTGATTTCGTAAACGATCGCGCCCAAAGATGCCAAACTAGCTAGAATGAGCATCCCGGCCGGCATGAATTTGCGAGTTTTTACAAGCCGTAAAATAAAGACTATTACTAAAACAGCGGAGATGGCTGCTGCTAATGTTAAACCCCAACTTTGTCCCATGAGTTGTGCGGTGCCGGCAAAAATTAGCAGCGAACCGCTAATCAGACCAGAAATTAGCGAGGCTTGGCTTTTGGCCTTGATATAACCTATGATGCCGCCAACGAGTGTTAAAATGCCGTAGCCGATCGCCGCTGCTGTACCTAAATTCATTTTTAATCCTCCAGATTTCACTGTTTGCATCTAAATTTATACAGCGCGGCCTGCAATTAGTGTCACGAATTGTTAGAAAATTTATTAAACCCAGTCAGGATATCTAACTGTTATACAATTGCCATTATGTCAGCCCTAACTTCTGGTGCGATCGCCCAAATTCGTTACCTCCAGCGCCAAGCAGCATCCCTGCTGCTGTATCAATCGGTTTTCAAAAGCCCTGCAGGTCAAGCCTTTCTCGACTTGCTGCAAGCCCTCCACCACAGCGAAGTCAGCGGTTTAGACTGTCTGACAGCTTACGGCAACTGGTTCAATGTTCAGGCTGCTAAAAATCTGAGCTGGAAAGATTCTCTGATTTCCGAAATTCTGAAAGACGAAAACCCCTTTTCTCGCCGAGCTCAGCAAACAGATTTTGCTAGTTTGCCCCCCGCTTTGGTGGAGGCAGCGCGACATGATTTACACGTGCTGCAAAATATTTACGACTGCAGCAGCGATCAGTTGAGCAAGTGGGTGCGGGTAGCGGGTCAACTTGACGCTGCGCCTCCGATTTGGCATTCAGAAAGTGTCAAACAAAATGGCGATTTGCCGCTGCACGGGAAACTGGAAAAATGGTCGAGCGCTACGGAATCTTTGGCCGCTTATTACCGACAGTTTGGCACCGGTTTGTTTGCAGAATCTCGCGCTTTTGCATGGCGGGGAGGGCAGTTGGCGACTATTTCGCATCCCGATCGCATAACTTTAAAAGAGTTGGTTTGCTGCGATTGGCAGCGGGATGCTCTTGTGAAAAATACGGAGTTTTTGCTGGCAGGTTATCCGGCTTTGCACGTTTTGCTGTACGGGAGCCGCGGTTCGGGCAAGTCTTCTTTGGTGAAGTCGCTGTTAAATGAATTTGGCTCCCGCAATCTGCGCTTGATTGAAGTATCTAAATCCGACTTGCAAGATTTGCCGCTAATTGTCGATCAGTTGCGGGGAGTTCCTCAAAAGTTTATTATTTTTGTGGACGACCTTTCCTTTGAGGAAGATGACGATGCTTTTAAAGCTCTGAAAGTTGTTTTGGAAGGAAATGTCACTGCTCGCTCTCAAAATGTGGTAGTTTACGCAACATCTAACCGCAGGCATTTAATTCGAGAGTTTTTTGATGACAGGCCTCGCCCCCGCGACGGAGATGAAGTTCACGCTTGGGATACTGTGCAGGAAAAACTTTCATTTAGCGATCGATTTGGCTTGACTTTAACTTTTGAGCCGGCCGATCAAAACACTTATTTAACAATTGTCCGACATCTGGCAGAACTTGCTGGAATAAAACTCGCTCCCGAGGATTTGGATCACCGAGCTAAAGAATGGGCAACTCGCCGCAATGGTCGATCGGGCAGGACAGCGCGGCAGTTTGTTGATTTTCTGAAAGCAGATTTAGCCATTTTTCACAAGTAGATCGTCTGCGCTGGGAGGGCGGGTTTCACTTTCCATATGGAAAGGCAATTCAGGATCTTAATAAACCCGCCATTGCAGCGCCAGAGGGGGAAATAAAAATTCTTAATTTTTTCATAATTTTATTGATAATAAATAACTAACAAAATTTGATATAATTATCAAAATCTCCCAAGAAACCTCCCGAGTCAGAACCCATCCTGACTCCATAAATCCACCACTAAATAAAGAGGAAAATATCATGGGTTTATTTGATAAAGTATCGCAGACTCGCCAAGAAACGGACGTAACGTTAGGGCCTGCCGAAGCATTTGCGGCGATCGCGCTAATTGCCGTAGCAGCCGACGGTTACATCAATGACAGCGAAAGTAAAGCGATTAGCATGACGCTATCTCGGATGCAACTGTTCCGCAGCTATCCCGATGACGTGATGAGAAAAATGCTCGATCGCCTGCTGATGATTCTGCAACGCCAAGGAGTTGAGGTACTGTTTAATGCGGCTTTGGCAACCCTTCCAGACGAACTTAAAGAAACAGTTTTTGCTGTGACAACTGATATCGCTTTAGCAGATGGCGAGGTTTCAGAAGAAGAAGAACAACTTTTGAACGATCTTTACAGTGCATTGGGGCTTTCCGAAGATATTGCCCTCAAGATTATAGACGTGATGTTGATTAAGAACAAAGGTTAAGAAATCAGGGGAAGGAGTGAGGAGGGCGAGTTTTACAATATAAAAAATTAGCGCCTACTTACTTAGCTAATAACTTCTCCAAAAGTGCGGGTTTACAGATATGATGGTTGGTAAAATTCCGATCCAATTTGCGATCGCCCGCTACTACCTCAAATGTCTTTCACTTATACCCGCACTGTTCGCTTTCAAGATACCGATGCTGCTGGAGTCGTTTACTTTGCTAACGTTTTGGCGATGTGCCACGAAGCTTACGAGGCATCTCTAGCAGCATCGGGAATCAATCTCAAAGCATTTTTCAGCAATCCCGAGGTTGCCTTTCCCATAATTCATGCTAGTGTAGATTTTTATCGCCCAATGTTTGCGGGCGATCGGCTGATGATTCAATTGACGCCGAAACAAGTTACTGGCGATGAATTTGAAATTGCCTATCAAGTATTTTCGGGGGAAGTTGCAGGAAGAAGCGCTGCTAAAGCTCTTACTAAACACGTCTGCATCGATGCAGTTAGCCGAACTAGAAAAAAGCTATCTGAAGACTTGATGCAGTGGATGATGAAAATTGATATCTGAGATTTCAGATTAGTTCTATCTTTAAATAATAGCAGGGAATGGCAGTCAAATTTCTGTTTTGTTGATAATTATTTCTGACTTTTTGATATTATGTCAAATCGCAATTATGCCATTGTCGGCACGGGAGCTTTAGGCGGATTCTACGGTGCTAGACTGCAACAAGCAGGTTTAGAAGTCAATTTTTTGCTGCGCAGCGATTACGATCGGGTCAAAAAACACGGTTTGATTGTCGAGTCTCCCGAAGGCGACTTCACCCTCCCCCACGTCCGCGCCTACCACGACGCGCACAAAATGCCTCAGTGCGACGTAGTAATTCTAGCGCTGAAAACAACTCAAAATCACTTGTTGCCCAAAATTTTGCCTCCTTTATTAAAGGATAACGGCGCGGTTTTAGTATTGCAAAACGGATTGAATACAGAACCGGAAGTAGCTAAAATTGTCGGTGCAGAACGAGTGGTTGGCGGGCTCTGTTTTCTCTGTTCTTATAAAGTTGGGCCCGGTCACATCTGCCACCTAGATTACGGCACTATAACGCTGGGCGAATATGCCCAAGACTACAAGCCCATCGGTATTACTGATAGATTGCACCAAATTGCTAAGGATTTTAAACGCGCTCACATTCCTCTTAAAATGAGCGAAGATTTGCTATTATCAAGGTGGAAAAAGCTGGTTTGGAATATTCCTTATAACGGGCTGTCTGTAGTGTTAGATGCGAGAACTGACCAACTGATGGCTAATCCCGATACTCTGATTTTAGTCGAGGAAATCATGGGGGAAGTGATAGCGGGAGCCAAAAGTTGCGATCGCATTATTCCCGATGACTTTATCCCACAGATGCTCGAACATACTCAGAAAATGAAGCCTTACCGCACGAGCATGAAAATTGATTATGATGAATCGCGGCCCCTGGAAGTTGAGGCGATTTTTGGTAATCCGATACGAATGGCGAAGCAAGCAGGTATTAAGTTGCCGCAAATAGAGGTACTTTACCGAATGTTGAAGTTTGTGGACGTTCAAAGGCAAGAAGCAGAGAGGACGAGAAAGCTGTTAGGTTTGTCGTAATTAGTCAGTTGACAGTTGACAGTTGACAGTTGAGAGTTGTCAGGAGTCGGAAATAAGCATGAGAAATTCTGCCTTCTGCATTGATTGCGATCGCCTAATAATTATTGATATTTGATCGCAATTTCTTGCAATTGTTCTCGATTGACTTTGCCTTGAGAATTGCGGGGCAATTGTTCGACGATAACCCAATATTTCGGCCGCTTAAACTTACTTAACTTATCTTCTATTGCCGCTTGCAGATTTTTGACAGTAACTTCGGAATTAGCGGGAACGTAGATAGCCGTAACGACTTGGCCCCAATCTTTGTCTGGCAAGCCAATTACAGCAATATCCGCAACTAAATTAGTCGATCGCACAACGGCTTCGACTTCCGCCGGAAATACATTTTCTCCGCCTGTTATAATTTTGTCGCTGCTGCGTCCGACGATGTTTAAGCAGTTATTTTTATCAAAAAATCCCAAATCGTCTAATTGAAAGTATTGCCCATCGCCAAATTGTTCAGGATAATAACCCAACGCCAAAGATTTAGCATTTACCGCAATATTACCGATTTTATTATAACACAAAATATCGCCTTTTGCACTGCGAATAGTTATTTTAGCATGGGGTAAAGTTTGACCGGAACTGTTATTGCCCGCGAGAAAATCTTCGGGTTTTAGTGTAGCAACTTGCGAGGCGGTTTCTGTCATGCCATAACTAGGCGCTAATTTAATTTGATAGTTTCTAGCTGTTTCTAAAAGTTCCGGCCAAGCGGGAGCACCGCCCAAAAGTACGGCACGAAAGCGTCCAAGCCAATTAGCTGTATCTGGATTTTGCAGCAGCCGTTGCAGTTGAGTTGGAACTAAAGAAATGAAAAATTCTTCGGGTTCGATATCGCATTTTTCCCCTGCTTCCAGTGCTTTGAACGACCCAATTGCCAGTTTGCCAGCAGTTGTAAACGATCGCATGAATTGCATTAAACCGCTGACGTGGTATAATGGCAAAACGCAGAACGAGTTGATTTTGTTAACTTGAAAATATTGTTGAAAACCTTGTACTGATGCGGTTAGTGTTTCCCAAGTGTGGATGGCAAAACGAATTTTTCCCGAAGAACCGCCGGTGGGAATCATAATCGTATCAGAACCGCTTTTAGTCGGCGAATGGAATTCGCGGTTATACAAACGAAGTCCGCCTTCGCGGACTGGGATATGGGGATTGTTGGGAAGCGGGTATTGTCCCAAAATTAAGTCGGGTTGGACTAAATCAAAGACTTGTTGCCATTCTTGTTTTACCCAGTTGGGATTGCAGAGAAAAATCGGGCATTTGGCGGCGCGGGCGGCGGTGAAACTGGCAAGAAATTGCACTGGTTCTGGTTCTGCGAGGCAAATTTTTGGCGGTGTTTTTTGTGCGGGATTTTGGGTGATTTCTTGAAATAGCCGATCGACAATTCGGGAAAATTCGCGACTGTCACAACCGATAAGCCAATTATCAGGCAAGCGAGCCGCGATATCCAGAATATTTACTGTTAGATTTGTTACCATAGATGCTTTCACCAAGTTTCTCGATCTAAAACAATTATAGGAGTTACGCACTCCGACAAAGAAACCGGGTTTTTTACCGAATTTGTCGGCTGCAACGCGTCTTTTCGTAAAAAACCCGGTTTCTGAGCCCCCAGGAGTAATCTAAAATCTAAAATCTAAAATCTAAAACCGAATGGTTGTCGTCGAACCAGCAATCAGTGCCGAAGCCTAATGCTCTCTTATTTAAAGACAATTCTGTTGCTAAATTTAAGGCTGCTTGTCTGCCGATTTGGGTTTCAAATACTGATGAAAAAACTGCGTCTATATTGTGAGTTTGATAAAATTTTCGCAGTTGGGATGGAGAACCGCAGATCGCAGGTTTAATGACGAAAATGCCCCGCCAGCCTTGGCTGTAGCACTCTTGGATGCGATCGAGGTTGGCTGCGGATTCGTCTAGGGCGATCGCAGTTGCATAAATAGCATTCAATTCTACCATTTCCTGAAACTGTGTTACTGACAGCGGCTGTTCCAAAAATTCAATGTCTGCGGAAAAGTCGGGAGTTGCTTTTACCTTGTCGCAAGCTTCCAGCCATGTTTTAGCCTGCGAGTAGCTGAGTCCCCCGTTGGCATCTAACCGCAAAAATGCCGATTCTCGATCGCACAAATTGTGCATTGCTTGGATTAGCTGCTGAAAAATCTTTAATTCTTGTTCAATTGCAGCAACACCAATTTTCCATTTAAACGTCCGATATCCCTCTAACCAAAGCATTGGTAAAGCCTGCAAAGCTGTTTCACCTGCTGGCAATAAACCGCTGAACCGATTTTGCATTTTCTCCCCCTTTTGGGAAAGGTAAGTTAAATTTTCGCTTTTCTCCCCCCCTTGGCAAGGGGGGGCTGGGGGGGGTGAATTTTGCTCGTTTAATAGTGCTGACTCAAAGCCAAATTGACAAGCCGGCAATTCAGGGGAAATAGCGAAAATCATCTCTGATGAAAGATTAGCTGGCAACTGGTGACAAAAATCTAAAGCTTGCTCAAAACTTTCTGAACCAAACCAACTCAAAGGGGCAATTTCTCCCCAACCAATTCGACCATTTTCGCCAACAAGTCGCAGGATAATTCCTGAGCGAATATCCCAGATGCCGTGACTTGTTCGCAAGGGGCGCTTAAATTTTCGCTGATAAGTGCGAAACTCGAATTGATAAAGCATTGGTTTTTTAGTTAACCATAAAATTGTCTCACAACGGCGACAAACTTATCAATATTTTCAAAATGGATATTGTGACCAACTTTTGGTACAATTTCCAGACTAGCGGCCGGACACAAGCTGGCAATTTCGATATTTATAGTTGTAAATTTATCATCATATTCTCCCGCTAGCAAGAGGATGGGGATTTGATTTTGTGCGAGTTTTTCCCAGAGAGAGGGCTGGTTGCCGGTTCCCATATTGCGGAGTGATTTGGCTAACTCTAAGGGATTGTTTGCTAAGCGGGTTTCTATGAGGTTGTCGAAGTTGGGAGAGTTTTTTAAAGATTTGAATAAAGGGCGATCGTACCAGTTTAATAAAAAATCTTTAATGTTGCTATTTTCCAGCTTTTGTGCTAGCTGTAAATCGGCTTGCAGGCGGTGCGATCGCTCTTTTTCTGTCTTCAATCCCGGAGAAGCTGACTCTAACACTACTTTCTCGAATCTTTCAGGAAAATGTAATGTCATGTAAAGTGCCAATCGCCCGCCCATTGAATAGCCCAACAACAAACATTTGTCTATTTGTAAATCATCTAATAAGTGTATCAATGCTTGGGCTGTACTTGATATATTGTAGCAACTTTCGTCGCCGCTGACTCCGGTTGTTCCGTGACCGGGAAGGTCAACGGCTAGGCAGAAATAACTGTTAGAAAGTAAGGAAATGACGCTGCTAAAATCTTGAAAGTTTCCAGTGAATCCATGCAAAAATAGAATTGTCTGCTGATTCTTGTGCCCAGTTAAGTAATAGTGAAAGTGATAATTATTAAAATTGGTCATTTCCTCACAACATCACTGCTAGGTTGTCAGGTATCGAGTCAGTATATTCTAGTGCTACAGATTTTCCATTTCTTAATAAAAGCTTACTGTAAATTTCAGAGCCTTCTGTTGCATGGGCTAAAACTTCACCTCGAATCACGTTTAATTCTTCATCTAATTCAGGATTGACGATGAGTACCGACCGATCGGGATATAGGTTAATTTTTTTTTCTAAACTCATAATTTTGCCTATTTGTGTTTGCCTACTCATGGTTTGATTCTCAGGGTAAGCTCATCTAATTTGGTATAAATTGTACTTTACAAAAAGACAACTAGAAACGTTGTCAGTAAAGAATAAAGGGTCTTTTAGGACAGCAAAACTTTTCTCTTAGCTAGCTGTCCCCTACTTCTCAAATAGACTGCTAAGCGACACTAATTGTTTGACCGTTGGTTAAACTGCTCAAGTCATACGTTGTGCTACCAGCTATGAGTTTTTCAAACTCGGAAGTTCTCATAATGCTGCTACCCTTGGTGAAGGTCACCGCTGTTCCCGATATTCCAACGGTATAACTGCCTGACATTAATTCCAGTGTATCTTCATCATTGCCGCCCTGGTAATAACCTCTACCAAAACCCTTGAGGTAGTCTTTACCATTTCCTAAAACCACGAGGCCACTCTCATCAGACGAGCCTACCTCAAAGCCTCCATCGGCAATGATGGAGTCGTTACCATTACCAGTATTAATGGTGCCCTGGTTGTAGATGCCAAATTTAGTGCCAATACCAGTTATTATGTCGTTACCCTCACCAGTATCAAGGATACCAACAAAGTTCCAAAGACCATATTCGGTGCCAATGCCAGTGATGGTGTCGTTACCATTACCAGTATCAAGGGTACCACTCATTCTGATGCCATTGCTGAGAATTCCGGTGCCAATGCCAGTAATTGTGTCGTTACCCTCACCGACGATCATCCTGCCAGTGGTGTGGATGCCGGAACCCTCATCGGTGGTAGTACCAGTGATTATGTCATTGCCATTGCCAGTATCAAGAGATCCACGGTTGTCAATGCCGCCTCTAGTTCCGTTGCCAGTTATTTTGTCGTTACCCTCACCGGTATTGAAAGTGGAAGAGTTGTCTATGCCGACAGAACCACTACCAGTGATTATGTCGTTACCCTCACCGGTATTGAAGGTGGAAGTGTTGACGATGCCCATGCCGATGCCACTTCCAGTAGCGTTAGTGCCAGTGTTAGTGCCAGTGATTATGTCGTTACCCTCACCAGTATCGAGGGTGGAAAAGTTGCTGATGCCGTCGCCATAATCGGTAGCAACGCCAGTGATTATGTCCTTGCCCTTTCCAGTATCGATGGTGCCGCCGTAGTGAATACTTATGCCATAACCGTTGCCAGTACCCGTGATTGTGTCGTTACCATCGCCAGTATTGATGGTGCCATAGTAGGTTTCGATTCCCCTGCCTGTTCGTGCCTCGCTAATGCCAGTGATTAGATCATTACCATCACCGGTATCAATAGTGCCTCCTATAGTGCCTCCTCCTGCGGTGTAAATGCCATAACCAAAATCATAATCAAAATCGTTGAAGTTGTCTTCTCCTCGGTTACGGATGCCCCTGATTATGTCGTTACCATCACCGGTATTTATGATGCCACTGTTGTAGACGCCGCTGAGACTGTTCCCAGTGTTGCTGATACTGTTCCCAGTGCCACTTATTATGTCGTTACCATCAGCGGTAGTGAGCGTACCGCTATTGGAAACGCCGCTGAGCTTGTTCTCAAGGCTGCTGATACTGTTCCCAGTGTCACCAGTGATTTTGTCGTTGCCAGCAAGAGTATTAGCGATGCCAGTATTGAGTATTTCCTCCACCCCCGAGGCTGGGACAATATCAGCCTGGTTGGTAAACGTTATGTTTGAAAGTTCGATTGCCATAGGAATACCTCGGAATTAAGAGAGAAATGAAAGAATGTTAAATGTTACACCTTGTATTTGTATCCCAATTTACAATATTTTATTCTGGAGTGTTTTATTTCTTAACATAGTCAAAACTATTTTGATGAGACAGCTTGATCCTACAGGTTTTCTTGCCTAAAAAGAATCAATAATTGACGACTATTATTCTGACAGTGAACGGCTTCAACAGTGGGATGAAAAAGGACATATTCAATGACAAACAAGAGTCTTAAAACTGAGCCCGAATGTTAGGGCGATTCCGCCTACTTGGTGACTAACTCAATTTGGAGATTGCTAGGGCGATCGCCCGAACAGTACCGAAGGTGAAGGCGAGGCAGGGAACGGAGGGTTATCAATATCAGGTAGACTTCCAATCAACCCAAATCCCTATCGGACATTGAAACGAGAAGCGATCGCCCAAAACTTAACCCATTGCTGCCAGATGCCAATGTTCCGCCCTCTTATCGCGGAGAATCAGCGCCCAAACTGCTGCTTGGCCTGCTGACCAAATTTTCGGAGGGTATCAAATACTACAACCGCTAATTCTGGAGTATCCGCCGCCATCAGGAAGCTTGCGCCATCTTGAATCTCTTCCTGGATGAATGGGGGTGACATGGGACGAGAGTGACATTGGCACCTGTCTATTTATATAAACAGGCTCACTAAAATCAGCTTTTTACGGCTGTACTATCACCTTGGCATTGTAAATCTTAGCCGATTAGCAATCTGGCGAATGTGTTCCTTGTCGGCATACAACATGAGGTGATTGTAGTCTGCCCCATTCAGGCGAATCGGTGTGGGATAGCGGACAATGAGCGTTGCCATTCTTTCCAGTGCCCGATGTTGGTCAGATGAAGGCAAAATTAAACACGCTGGGCGACCCTGGATTTGTAACCCCTGCACCTGGGGACGGGTACCATAGGGATTTAGTCTGTGATTCAGTGCTTGATTCTGTTACAAACCAGGTCTTGACTTGTTTGTAAAGAGTTGGATGATTCTTTTTCAGGGTAACGACATATAGCCTTTCTCGGAAAGATGAGGTATAATGTTACTGACACTCACTCAGGAGGATAAAGCAGAGAATATCAGATCAAACGAACTATAATTACATGGTTCAGTAAAGCCACG
>JACJNY010000016.1 GCA_014695295.1 Microcoleus sp. FACHB-61
AACATTGCAGCGTAGTCTTCGTCAAAAAATCAAACAGGCTTCTATGAATAATGATTATATGATGACTGTTCTCAACTCCTTTTGTAAAGCTTGATTGAGATGCTCTTACCCTGCGCTTGATGTTACATTTTTTGAAGATAAAAGCCGGATTCGGAAACAGAACTCTCCCGAAAATTTTGCACTTCTACGTCGATTAGCCATAAATTTACTGAAACAAGAAAAAACTTCCGGCACAAAGTCTAAAAATGAAACGGTATCGAGCCGCAATGGACAATAATTATTTAGTTAAAATTTTAAACTCTGCCAGTTAATGCTCGAAATCTAACACCTATCTAAGAAGGAAAATTATCCGGCTTTAAGAACTTATGAAAATCTTAAGGTTCTGATTTAATCTGATCTAGTCGGGTGAAAATTAAGAATTTTAAGTATGTTTTTTTAGTGATTTAGTAAGGCACAAATTCACGTTTTTGTCAAATTAATTTAGATGCGTTTACCCTGGGAGAAATAGAAGAAGACATAGTAAGTTTTGGATTGGTTTATATGGCGAAAATTGGTTGATTGCCTTGGACGGCAGTCAGGAGTGGGTAGAGTCCATGATGAGTTGAGTTCCTAATAAGCGAGCGTTTTATCAGAGGGGATTAAGAGCTATAAAGCTGATGGAGCAACCTCTTTAGACTCGTTGTCGCCCCCTGAAGTGATCGCCACTCTTTTTTATTGACTCACACCCGCGAAGATCTTGTTGCTTGGTCACTCAACTCAAAACCTTACCTAGAAATGCTTTCAACCTGCTTTTCACCCCGTGAACTGAGTTCCTCCAAGGATTGAAGTAATATCTGAGCACTACGCCGATGATGAAATTTAGCAGCAATCTTCTGTCGTGATTTTTGAGTCAGGCTCAATGTTAACTCTTTGTCCTTTAGCAATTTTGCTATGGTATCTGCCATTTTTTCGGGATTTTCCGGCGGGACTAGCATACCGTCAACACCGTTATCTATCAGTTCCGCCATTCCACCCACCTGCGTCACTACTACAGGAGTTTCCATAGCCATTGCTTCCATAACAGCTACAGAAATTCCCTCTTGCAAGCTGGGTAAAACAAAAATATCAGCCTCTTGATAACCTTGGCGATTTCGTTCTTCTGAGACAGAACCAAGCAGCTCAACATAATCAGACATTGATTGCTCTTGAATGAATTTCTCGAGTTCTTTACGGTAGCCATTACCAGCTGCTGCATCCTCCCCAGCAATCTGCAAGCGGACATCAAACCCTTGTTGTCGAAGCAACTTAATTGACTCAATCAGGTACTTTTGTCCTTTGGCTATATTGAGACGGCCACAAGTGTAAATTAGGCATTGACTGCCTTCCTGCCAAGGAGTATAGGGAGTTTCACGCTTAATTTCATCCAGATTTACACCGACTGGTGACACCCTCACATCGTTTGGCAAGAAGCCTGCCAGCTCATCTTTAACAGAGTTGAGCAGTTGTTCAGACATCACAGAAGCAAAAGCAGAATGTTTCCATTTTTGTTCTTGATTGGGCCCAAAATCTTCTAACTGACCGAGAAGGGCCACACTATAAGTGATGTCCGAAAGTATGGAGGCAAATAGGGCAATATTAGCAGCGCTGCCACAGGAATGAACGTGGACGTGAGACCAGCCCTGGGTTCTGGCAAGGCAAGCTAGCTTAGCCCCCATAAAAACCAATACCAAATAGTACAGCCTTTGAGAAAAGGATATATTTTTAGTATTAATAATTACACTGAGGCAGCGCCACCAAGCAATCGGGCCAGCTTTGATGAGTTCGATGAGAATGTTAACAAAATCTTTGAGATCAAAGGGTACCAAATAATCAGTCATACTTTCGGCTTTCTGAACCCAAGTATGTACAACTTTAGTGGGCGGACGGCGGGTTGATATCATCTGAGGTTTCATACCAAGATCGAGCATTGCTTGATATTCTCGCCAGATCCAAGTATGAGTTTGTCCGGGAAATTCAGGGATAAAGTAGCCCATCTGTTTATTCATTATTGATTCTTTTCCTTAGCAACTCGACAAATTGAAATATGCTAAACAATCGGTTGTATGTTCCCGAGCAAAGATTTTTAGCTGGCGGAACGCACGCCCTACCATTTTTTTGGTATTAGAACTTTTAATAGCTACAAATATAGTTTGGGGTATACCCCAAACTATATTCGTATCAACCAAAAACTCCACTCCCACTACGTTGAAAGGGTGTAAAATTTTAGAGTACTGAATGTGAGCCGTCATTCAATAAATGCTGACTAGCCGGAGAGGTTTCACATTGTTTTGTGGCTAATAGTCTAGGCGACTTGGCCGGCTGTCACTTCTAATTGAGTCCGATCTTTGCCGATCGCCAAACATTTTTTAACACCAGCGATTACATCTTCCACATCTGCATCTGTTAATTTTGCCGAAATCGGCAAGCTAATTGTATGCAGTCCGATGTAGCTAGCATTCGGATAGTCTTCCGGCTGCCATCCAAACATTTGTTGATAGATAGGATGTTCCGGCATACTCATGTAATGTACGCCGACACCGATATTTTCAGCATTGATAGCGTTGAGAAACTCGTCCCGGCTGATTCCTGCTTTGGCTTCATCTACCAGAATGGTGTACAGGTGATAAGCATGAATTGTATCCGGTTCGGGGTTCGCGGGCAAAGTAATCGGCAGATCCGCAAATGCTTCGTTGTAGCGTTGCCAAATCTGCTCCCGCCGCTTCCAATAAGGAGCAACTCGTTTCATTTGATGAATGCCGATCGCAGCTTGCAGATCCATCATATTGTATTTAAAACCGACCTCCACCACTTGGTAGTGCTTGTAACCCGAGTCTCCGAAGCGCTTCCAAGCATCTTTGCTCATACCGTGCAGCGCTAAAATTTTGAGCCTGTCGGCATCTTCTTGACGGCCGGCCAGAATCATTCCTCCTTCGCCCGTCGTGATGTTTTTGGTAACATAAAAGCTGAAGCATCCGAAGTCGCCAAATGTGCCTGCTTTCCGTCCCTTGTACTCTGTTTCGATCGCGTGAGCGCAGTCTTCAATTAACTTCAAGTTGTGATGGCTAGCAATCTCGCAAAGCGCATCCATATCGCAGGGACGACCTGCGAAGTGAACTGGCAAAATTGCCTTAGTTTTGGGAGTTATTTTAGCTTCGACTTGAGCCGGGTCAATATTCATTGTCACCGGATCTACATCCGCCAGTACCGGTGTTGCCCCGGCGTGGATGATCGCATTAACTGTAGCGCAAAAAGTCATCGGAGTAGTAATGACTTCATCCCCCGGTTCTAACGAAGCAGCGAGGATGCTCAAGTGCAGTGCCGCCGTACAGGAATTGACTGAAATCGCGTACTGGGAACCCTTGTAAGCTTTGAAGTCATTTTCAAAACTCATGACTTTAGGGCCTGTACCTAGCCAACCTGTTTTCATGGTTGCCACCAATTCTTGAATTTCAGCATCTTCGATCGCCGGAGCGCCGAAAACCAAAAAACGGTCTTTTGAACGAATAGGATTGTTGTTCATATTGCTAGTGTTACCCAGTAAATAGAGTCGATGGAGTGAAAGTGTACTACCCGGAACAGTAAGATTTTATTGGGATTTGAGGTGCTGTTAATTAATGCAGTCTCTCACCGTTGTTTTTTCAACTTTTTTTAGTCAAGAGTTTTGGGGAATGCGTTATGCAATGGCATCTGTTATAGCACGAGCTTACTAATGACCAGCCGTTTTTCCGCAAGCGCCTGACTCTGACAGCCTTTGTCTATCTTAAGATAGATGATATGCAATGTCCACCCCATCGTATTTCAGTTTATGGGGGATACACAAGCTCTTGCCCTCCTTTTTTGGTTCAAATACTTCCCGGACTCTAACAGCATTTCTCTATCTTAAGATAGATAGTCTGCAATGTCTACACTATCGTATTTCAGTTTATGGGCGATACATAAGCTCTTGCCCGCATTTTTGAGCTTGAAGACCTTATTCAAAAAAATACGAATACTCCCTCTAAAGTGTTTGTAAACTCTCTAACATCTATCCTGAGATAGATTTTACAGCTAAGTTATACGATTTTAGATTTTAGAAGTGGGGATCACTGATTTCCGTCAGGTTTGGAGCTTGCCTGCGGTTAGATTATTTTTTTTTAACGGGTGTCAAAATTAAGCCAATTTTGCACAAATAAAATGTGACTCCCCTGTAATTGATGCAGGTTCAGCAACATTGTGCGATCGCACGAATCAACCCTCCTTGACACAAGCTGCTACAATCTAGGCAGGCGAATCTTGTTCAAAACGTCTTGCAGCCGTTCTGAAACGCCACCCAATTGTTCTGACAAAGCGACAAGTTTACCGTAAGCTTCAACTAAACGATCGCCCTCAACGTAAACTTCTGGACTCGGATAATTCTTCATCGCTTCCAGGAGCGTAATCTCGTTATCATTAGTTGCAGACAGCACCAAAGCCTCGCGCAAAGCTTCTCTATTTTCCTTCCCAGAAGGAGTGCGAATTACTTGACCCACTTCATCGAGAATTATTTCCCCAACCTTACTGTTGAGCGTCCGATCCAAAAAGCTTTGACTGACTTTCACCGATCTCGTCAGACTGCTGCGAACTGCTTCCGGGTTCTTTTTTGCCTTCCCCAACAGCATTTCTAACCCGGGCGACATTTTCCCAGTTTCTGAAAAAATTTCTAATTCGCTCAATGGTAAAGTCATTCGGATCGCACTGTATTTGAGCACTACCTTTTCGGCAGCCGCCGCAGCACTGCTGTAAAATACAATTCCCGCGCCTGCTGCTAAAAATAACGTCCACTGCCCTTTGAAAAATGACTTGCTCATAGTAAAATCTCCCAACATCTTTTTCTAATTCGACTGTGACACATCTACCAATGTCCCGCTCCTAGCAAAATGCCGAACGCCAGCTCTTCTATCAGTGAAGGCTGGCGCTGGGCTTAAATTTATTTTATATATTTAGGGTCTTTATGAAAGCTGACCCCAATTGAACGAATTACAAGCGGTTTATGATTAGGGCCTTTAAATGTGCTGACCCCAATTGAAGCCACTCTTTAATTATTACAGGGATCGATGGCAAACCAGGAGTTCGTAATAATTTCTTTATATTTCTAACTTTTCTTTACCTCAGATAGATTTTTGTCTCGATTTGTAAATTTTTGTTACTTCGCCTTGGGGGATCGGCCCTCGGCGCGCTGCTCCCAGCGAAACAGGAACACCATCAAAGCCACCACTCCGACTTGGAGGGCAAAATTGGGCAAAGCAGAGCCAATTTCCCGGCCCGAGGCAATTTTAGCGAGGAAAACCAAGCCGCCGATAAAGCCCGAAGCGCCACAAGCTACGTAAACAAACTGTCGCAGAGGCCGGTAGGGAGTGGCCATTTCTGCGGTTAAACGCTCGTATTGTTGGCGGCTGAGGTTGCGGGGGTTTTTTGGGATGTATGTGCGATCGTCCGAGTTTGGGGCTGGCATAGATTTAGGAAATAGGTAAATTAGGATTGGGCGACAAAAAGCCGGTTTACCAAAAATCCTCTGGCTTCGGTAGCAAATACTAGCGAAAAACCGGGTTTTTGGTACTGTGTGCGCGCGCGAGAGTGAATATTAGACTACAACAAATATCTCACAACTGCCGAAATAAATCACCGCTGAATCAAAAGCACAACTGTCTGCAAACAGCCGACAAAAACACCCAAAAGGCCTCCTAAATTTACAATTCCCTGCAACTCGCTTTGGACAATTCCCTGAATTGCTAACTCCAACTCTTCAGGAGAAGTACCTTTTACTCGATCGACAATCACCTGGTCAATATTCAAAATCGGGATAGCCTGAGCTACAATATTTTCTAAATCCCGCTCTAGATAGCGCTCTAAAACCAAAGCCAGTTCTTTGCTGACAATTTCCAGGGAAGCGCTCATCACCGCTGAAGTTTGCAATCGATTGAGAAGCAACCGCGAAATATTTTCCCAGTCAATAGATTTGCTCAACCCCTCAAGTACGTCTGTACCCCGCTGTTGAACGTAGCTGCGAACGCTGTCGCGCATAGTTTTTCGCAACTGTCTCACAGTCGAAACCGGTAAATTTTGCATCGACAAATTTTGCAGCCATTCCTGAATTCGCCCGCGAATTCCCAAAGAAATAGTTAACTCTGCTAACCGCTGATTTGTCGCTTCTCTGTCATCCAAACAAAAAGTCCGCAGCCGAGTTAAAGTGTTGCGCAAACCAAACAAATTGGCTACTACCCAATAAGTGCCGCTGGTTTTTTCTCGAAACCCTTCATCGATGATCGAAATATTGCGATCCGTCAAAAAGTCAATTAAAGCCTGCCGCAGCACTTCCGGGGGTATTACTACCTGCAACAACCAATCAGCAAGCTGAGCCGCCTGAGATTCCGTTAGCTGAATCTCCAGCAAAACTTGGTCAAAAATTTGATTTAGCTGAACTTCTAAAAAATCTTCCCGGCGCGCCAAAACTTTGAGAATTCGCGGCACAGATTCCCCCAGCAAATCTCGCAGAATGTTAGCGAGAATTTTAGCGGTTTTTTGCTCTGCGTCTGCTTTTACCTGATCCAGCGCCAACTGCAACAGCCAGAGAATCACCGACTGCATCCGCTCGGTTTGCAGGAGGCGGCGCGCTAAGTTTTGCAGTTCCTGTGGCGTCAGCAGCGAACCCATAATTGTGTCGGAAATTCGCTTTGCCAATCGCTCTTGGTTGCGGGGGATCAAGCCTGGAGTGAAAGGCAACTTCCGCCCTTTGATGTAAATAGCTCGATAGGGGCGGAACAGCATTTTGATAGCTATATCGTTAGTGAAATAGCCAATAATTCCTCCCACTACAGGTGGGGCAAACAACAGCCAAATGTCAGACGGATTCATAAGGGATTAAAAATAGGGTAAGGTGCGCACGGAGCATTGCACCCTACTGTTAGAGGGATGATTTAAACTGCCAGGATTTTTAGTCAAGTACGCACACTCCTAGGTGCACCCTACATTGAGAGTAATGATTGAGAATGCCAGCATTTTTAGTAAAGTGCGCACGGAGCAGTGTACCCTACTGTTAGATAGCTGATTTAGACTGCAAACATTTTTAATTTTCAATTCCTTTGGCCAGTACCAATACTCCCATCATAGCTCCAGCAATAGGATAGTGGGTGGCGGTGGCAAATCCGGCTTTGTTGGCGATCGCGACTTGCTGCTCGCCGATCGGGAATTTTTCTAAACTAGGATTAATGTAGGCATATTCTTGAGTCATGCCAAATTGCTGAGCAAGGGGCACTACGAGAGTGTCTAGATAAAACTGCTGAAAGCTCCGCATTAGGGAATTGCTGGGGCGGTGGAGGTCGAGAATAGCTGCTTTGGCACCGGGTTTGAGCACGCGGTGCAATTCCTGAAGACTGCGGGGGATGTCTGTCACGTTGCGCAGGCCGTAACCCATTGTGGCGCAGTCGAAGTAATTGTCGGCAAAAGGCAAGTCTAGGGCGTCAGCTTCTACCCAGGAAATGGGACTTGCAGGGGTGAGAAAAGGTCGATCGCGCCTGGCCGCAACGGCTAATTGTTCGGCCGAAAAATCTACTCCAAATACGCAACCGGTCGGCCCTGCTTGTTTTGCCAGCAGCAAAGCTAGATCCCCGCTGCCGCAGCACAAGTCTAAACAAGTATTTCCGGGGCCCGCACTGCTCCATTTCACCGCCATTTGCTTCCAAATCCGGTGCTGCCCAAAGCTCAACCAGTCGTTCAATTGGTTGTAAACTGGTGCAATTCGATTAAATATAGTTTTAATTTGTTCGGCGTTATTAGTCATCGGTCATTTGTCATTGGTGATTGGTAATTTGTCATTTGTCATTGGTAATTGGTAATTTGTCATTTGTCATTGGTGATTGGTAATTTGTCATTGGTAATTTGTCATCCGGAAAAATAATTAATCCGTCCATTCATGTCATGCTGTCGCCAGTCATTAATGCTTTTTTATTTTTTAGCTATCGGTAATCTTTTGTCTAGAATCATTGGTTTGCTATCATTTTAGACTCAAGAGTGAGAGCCGACTGATGAGTGATGACTAATGACTAACGACTAAGGACTAAGGACTAATGACTGATGACTGATGACTGATGACTGATGACTAATGACCCTGAAAACTCGTCAATACCAAAGCAACTTCTTGAGCGGCGAGGTGAACTGTTGTGAGTTCGTCGGGACGGAGGGAACAAGGTTGCTTCCACTGGATGGAAATCAGGGCGATCGATCGACCTTTGTGAATCACCGGGACGCTCAGGTGAGCTTGAATGCCGCATTTCTGATAGTGCGGCAGGCTCGCTAGGGCTGTGTCGTTCGCAATATTCACAGCACCCTGAATAGTTTGAGAGGCGATTGCCTCTCGAACCAGAGGGTCATCTGCCAGCCAATTTTCCACAGTTGAACCGGTGGTGTGACTGCCTTGGACTGGCATTAAAACATTTCCTTCCACCAGTTGCAAAATGCAAGCGTCCGCCAAAAAATTATCGCTTACAGCAGTAGCAATTGGCTCTAAACTTGCTTCCAAACTCGGATAATCCACAGCCGTTTGCATGATTGTTGCTAACAGTTGTATTTGATTTTGGGCGCGATCCAATTCCTCAGTTCGCTGCTTGAGAACTTCATAAGTCTCGGCCGCCTTTTGCACCACCATTTTCAATTCGTTCGGGTCCCAAGGCTTGGTGATATACTTGTAAACCTGTCCTGAGTTAATGGCATCCACCAAGTCTTCAATGTCCGTAAAACCAGTCAAGATAATTCTGACCGTATTCGGAAACTGGGGCACGGTTTTGCTCAGAAACTCCGTTCCCTTCATTTCTGGCATCCGCTGGTCGGAAATGATCACGGCGACCTCGCCTTCGATGCCGAGGACTTCCAAGGCGCGAATCCCGCTCTCAGCTTTGAGCACGTTAAAATCTCGTCGGAAAGTGCGGTAGAGTAAATCCAGATTGTCTGGTTCGTCGTCTACTACCAGCATTTTGGGCTTTTTCGGTCGGTGTAGTGTCATGAGCTGGCGTTTAATTTGATCTAGCTCTGAAATGGCATTATCCATAACAATACGATAAACTCCCCTTTGTAAAATTAGGCGAGCAACTATTCTGTAACAATAGTCTCATAACTCACTTACTATCAATCTATCGCTCTGCCGCGACACTAGCCTTGCCGGTATCCAATCACACATAACTTAACGCTGGTTTTTGATTCAATTATGACTGATACACCGCAAGATTTCTCCCCTGCTGCATCTGCACCCTCCACTAATGCTGTGGATGCCGAAAAATTAATTCGATCGCTCCGCCGAAAAGAAGGCACTTGGGTAGAGTGGGGACAGGCCTGCACAGCACTGCTAAAAGCTGGCTACAACTCTCAAAGAATTTTTGAAGAAACTGGTTTTGAGCCAATTCAGCAAAATCAAGTGAGCGTCGCAGCCCAAGTCTACACCAGCATGGTAAATGCTGGGGCTTCAGAGGAAGTTCGATCGCACTTCCTAGGCAAAGGTAGTGATATCTTATACGAGTTTCGGATTCTCTCTCAAGTAGAGCGAGCTGGGGCGGCGGCTTTGATGCTAGCCCACAATTTGGATGTTGACGATGCTCGCCAAGTTGCTAAAGCCATCAAGGAGTTTTCGCACTTCGGGAGTCTCCCCCAAGGGTTCACAGACACTCCCGGCGATGCTATGGCTTACCAATGCTGGCAATTGGCGAGACAGAAAAGCGATTTGCAAGAGCGATCGCGCTTAATTGCTCGCGGTTTAAAATTAGCTAGCAGCCAAACCGCTAGGGCGCAAATCGAGCAGTTGCTCGTTGATTTTACCGTAGTTTCGAGACGAGAAGCGCCCCGCTTGCCTGTCTACCGGCTCGATACCGAGGAACAATTGCCCCGCGTTGTCCCGGTTGTGGGCAAATTGCCGCTCTCTACGAAAGATTTGCTGGCAGTGCCTTTGCCGGAGGAAATCGAGCCGTTCCGAATGGTAAAATTTTCCGGAGCCGGAGCTTGGGTGGCGATTCCCGGATGGCAGGTAATTTTGAACGCTGAAGATCCGGTGGCGGTTTTGGAAATGAGCGATAGATTGCCGGTACCGCTGCAAGGCAAAGTTGAAGAAGTTTTGATTATTGCCGATCGAGCCCAAAGACAGTGGGATGCTGAGAGTTATTTCCTCGCCGATAACGCGGGCAATTTAGAACTGCACTGGTTTGAACAATCCCCGAATTTTTCGCTATTGGGGCGAGTTGTGCTGGTGATGCGGCCCAAAAAGATTGTGGATGAAGACTATACCAAAGATGGATGGCAAATAGACGATTAGTCAGTTGTCAGTTGACTGTTGACTGTTGACTGTTGACTGTTGACTGTTGACTGGAAAGCTAATAACAACTGACAACGAACAACTGACAACGAACAACTGACTACTGACAACTAACAACTGACTACTGAGGCGGTTTCGGTTCTTGAATTTGCGGAACAGACTGCTGTTTCTTAAATCGATTAAAGCCGTAAGCCGCAGCCCCAATTAATAGCAAATAAGGACTGTAAGCCAACAGCCAAATACCCAAACCAAACAAACCAAGCGTCAATTCACCCACAGAATGAGTCGCTTTCCCCCAAGTTTCCTGCACCCGCAAACCTAGAGAAGGTTCCGGAGTTTGTTGAGCCGATACTGCTGCTTCTAGAGTTAAGCTAATAGTCGAATAGGCTACTTGATTTCGCAAACTTTTTAACTGAGCGTCAATACGTTCGATCGACTCCCGAATATTGCTCAACTCTTGAGAAACTTTGAG
Organism: Microcoleus sp. FACHB-61; assembly: GCA_014695295.1. Lineage (GTDB taxonomy): Bacteria > Cyanobacteriota > Cyanobacteriia > Cyanobacteriales > Microcoleaceae > Microcoleus. Next base: position 10,800 of record JACJNY010000016.1, read on the forward strand.
CACATCGCCGACAGAACCCGATCGCTCCATAATTTTTAACACCATTTCCTCTGATTTGCGGAGGTTCCGCAGTCTAGCCTCGTTGTCAACTAATCGATCGGTAACATCCTCAGCCATCAGAGAGCGGTTCTCTACATTTCCGAGTTTTGCTAAAGCCTGTAAAGTAGTTTCTAAACGTTCTTGAGGCACCCGAATCTCCACAGACGCCGTTTGGCGGACACTGGAATCTGGAGGCTTTTGATTTTGGAAACCCAAGATATCGCCTTGCTGTTTTTCGACAATATTAGTAACAGATTTAGTGCTGGCGTCAATAGATTTGACAACTACGCTGAGTTGGGCTTTTTTAATCAGTTGGGGACGGATTGCCGGAGTTTCTGCTGCTTTTTTTGATACAGCAGCAGTTTGTGACCCTCCGGCTGCTCGCTGGGCTGCGGGTGGGGGTGGTGGAGCCGATGCAGCAAGTTGGTTTTCAGGGCTGCTGGATGTAGCTCCACCGCAGCTAGGCAAAGCAATGGCTGAAGATAAAGTTAAGAATACTGCCACAGCCAAACGAGTTGTGCTGCTGTTGGCTGGGTTTGGGTTTGGCTGGTGCGGGGGGGAATTGATTTTGAGGTGAGTTTTCATTTGGGTGACTCCTCTAAAAAAGGCTTGGGTATTGAATTTTATGCTGGTTTCAATTTAAGCTTCAATAGATAGTGTTAGTTTAGCCGATACCGAAATGGAAACGGTAGAGGTTGAATACTTTGGGATTTTTAACTGAAGATAAACGCAGATGACCGCAGATGAAAGCCAATAAATATCGGTGTGATGACCGAAAACAATTTGGTCACAAGTCCCCGGATTCATCCGTGAAGCGAGAAAAAAGCTCCTCGCTCCCGCCAGCCCCCGGATTTATGAGCGAGGTCGCTTTATTCAATCTAAAATCTAAAATCTAAAATCTAAAATCGATTGACGGTTCGGGATCAGGGCATACACGATCGCAACTAAAGCAACTCGGTTTCGGATACCGTTTGAAAAGGCTGAACGCCACAAATATTTTTGTAATCTAAAATCTAAAATCTAAAATCTAAAATCGCATGACAGATGAATTTGATACTGATTTTATGCGATCGACAACCAATATCGATCGCCCGGATGTAGCCTCAGCGCTTTCAGAATCAGGGGTTGCCGCAGTTTTGCGAGAACAAGCTTGCCTTAAAATTCGCGAAAGCTTGCGTGCGGGGCAGCAGGACATGGCGGATTGGGAAGGCGGCCCCCTTGCTGTTTCGGCGGTTCCGGGGGCCGGGAAGTCTACGGGAATGGCTGCTGCGTCGGCAATTGCGATCGCCCGCAACGGGCTTCACAACCGCCGCCAGTTAATTGTCGTAACATTTACGCGATCGGCTGCTGCTAATATTAAAGCTAAAATCAGAGAAAGGTTGGCAGAATTATCTTTATCTCAAGGTGGTTTTGCCGTGCACACTTTGCACGGTTTAGCTTTGAATATTGCGATGCGCCATCCCGATTTGTCTGGTTTAAATTTAGAAAATTCGACTTTAGTTACTCCCACTCAAAGTCACCGATTAATTCGCAGTTGTGTAGAACTTTGGATCGCTGAAAATCCCCGCAGATATCAAGTTTTGTTGGAAGGGCAGCAATTCGACGGAGAGGAAACGGAGAGGCTGCGGCGACAATCAGTTTTGCGAACCGAGATTTTGCCACAGTTAGCTAAAACTGTGATTCACGAGGCGAAATCTTCTGGTTTGTTTCCCGAACAATTGTTAGAAATGAGCGCTCTTGATACTGGGGACGGTTATGAGATTTTAGCAGTAGCTGGGGGTTTATATCAAAAATATCAGGCTTTGTTGAGGAGTCGGGAATTCATCGATTACGACGAGATGATTTTAGCAGCTTTGCGGGTGTTGGACAATCCGAAGGCGAGGGCGATCGAGCAAAAGCAAGTATTTGCCGTTTTTGAGGACGAAGCGCAGGATTCGACACCTTTGCAGACTAAGCTTTTGGACACATTGGCGATCGATCCAGAGCGTCCTAACTCACCTCCCAATTTTATCAGAGTTGGCGACCCAAATCAAGCGATCAATTCTACTTTCACTCCCGCAGATCCCATTTATTTTAACAAATTTTGTGATGAGTGCGAAGTAGAGAATAAGTTAGCGACAATGGACGGTGCAGGTCGCAGCACCAAGGTGATTATCGATGCAGCTAACTTTATGCTGCAATGGGTAAATAACTCGGAATTAGCCAAAATAGAAAAGCCTTTTCGCGACCAAACTATTAAGCCAGTACCCAGCGATGACCCGCAGCAAAATGCAAATCCTGCCCCCCTTGGTCGAGGCTTAGAATTGTATAGTCCCCGCGATATTTACCATACAGTTGAGTTAATTGGAAAGCGGGTAATTGAGTTAGTTGAGGAATTTTTACCGGCCGATTTTGAAGTGGGAAGCAATGAAAAGAATCTCGAAGCTGGGGGTGAATCCAGCGATGGGGAAAATCGCCCCAAATTGCCGTTAGAAACTCTTAAATCGATGGCTGTTTTGGTGCGGGAAAACAAACAAGGGAAGTTTATCAAAGAAGTTCTAGAAAATCCTCAAAAACACGGATTGAGCTTTGATTTGCGCAAATACGGGATTAAAATTGAGGACGTGGGAGAGCGCGACAGACATTCTCAAGTGCCTTGGGAAATCTTAACACTGCTGCAATTTCTCGATCGCCCGCACTCTCCAGATTACCTGAAAGCAGCATTAAAGATTTTGAGCGATCGGCAACTCATCCCCAAACAAGACTACAATGCTTTTGCTACCAGCCCCGAACAATTCCTTTACCCAGGCCCGCTAGACCCGCAGCAGTCAGAACCAGTTCGCAAATGCCGCTATTTTTGCTGCGGTTTGCTGCAAGCTCGCTTGGAACTGCCACCCTACCAAATCATATCATTTTTAGCCTTGGCGCTGCAATACGACCAAACAGAATTAGCCACCGCCGACAAATTAGCAGAACGAGTAGCAATCCAAACAGCCGGCAACAATTCAATGAGCAATATTTTGGGTGTAATTAGCGAAATTGTCAGTTCCGAAAGATTTGAACCTGTGGATGCAGACGACAAAATAGAAGAACGCTACACCAGCAAAGGTCAACTAACAATTATTACGATGCACAAAGCTAAAGGATTAGATTGGGATTGCGTTTTTATCCCCTTTTTACACCAACAAACCATCCCCGGAAGTTTGCGAGTTTTGCCGCAAGCCCGATTTTTAGGAGATTTCACTTTATCCGAGGTAGCAAGAGCACAAATTAGATCGAGTTTGCACGAAAAATATCCTTTACCAAATCTGGGTGAAGCCTGGGAACAAGCAGATTCTTTGAAAACAGCAGAAGAGTTTAGATTGCTGTATGTGGCGATGACGCGAGCAAAAAGTTTACTGTGGATGTCGGCGGAAAAAAAAGGGCCTTTTACTTGGAACAAACCCGAGAATTTGCAGGAACAAAAACCTTGTCCGGTAATGCCTATTTTAAAGCAGAAATTTCCAGGTAATGCGATATGGTAAAATTTGGGATTAGTTACTAATAGAGATTTTTTAAACGAACCGCGAAGACACGAAGGGCGCGAAGAGAAGAGAATCTTTAGCAAAAAAACATACTTCTAGGGGCAGGTTGAGCCAGAAACCTTGGTATAATGCCAACAATCTCTATACAAAACTTCTCTTATCTTCCTTCGTGTTCTTCGCGTCTTCGCGGTTCGTAAAAAAATCTCATTCACAAATGAAAGAGAATTGCTAGAGATCAAAAATTGCACTAAAAAGCGCTATGACCAACTCAGAAATTCGCACAGCTAACGTCACAGTTCCCAACGGAGATTTGCAAATCGCCGCTTACCTAGCCCAACCCGCAGCAGAAGGGCAATTTCCCGCCGTTATTGTGATTCAAGAAATCTTTGGCGTCAACTCGCACATCCGCGAAGTTACTGAAAGAATAGCAAAAGAAGGATATGTGGCGATCGCCCCAGCCATTTACCAACGTCAAGCCCCCGGCTTTGAAACCGGCTACACACCCGAAGCTATCAAAATCGGCAGAGAATATAAAGAACAAACCACAGCTTCCGAACTTCTCAGCGATATCCAAGCCACCATCGATTACCTCAAAACTTTACCCTCTGTCAAACAAGAAGGTTTTGGCTGCATCGGTTTCTGTTTTGGAGGGCACGTCGCCTACCTCGCCGCTACTTTGCCGGAAATCAAGGCTACAGCGTCGTTCTACGGCGCCGGTATCGTCACTCAAACCCCCGGGGGTTCGACGCCCACGATCGCCCGCACAGCAGACATTAAAGGCACTCTCTACGCCTTTTTTGGCACTCAAGACCCCAGCATTCCGTCAGAACAAGTTGACCAAATCGCCGCCGAATTGCAAAAACACAGTATTTCTCACCGAATTTTCCGCTACAATGCCGATCACGGCTTCTTCTGCGACCACCGCGGCAGTTACGACGCTACGGCAGCAGCCGACTCGTGGATGCAGGTGAAGCAGCTATTTCATCAGCAACTTCAACCAGCTTAGAGAGTGGGAGATGGGGAGATGCAAAGATGGGGAGATGGGAAGATGGGGAGAGTGGGAAAATTTTTCTGCTGACAAGTGACAAATAAATTACTGACAACTGACAAATAAACTGACATGAATTCCAAATCTACAGGTTCTCAAAGCGCAAAAGCATCCTTTTCAATGGATGATTTTGCTAAAGCCCTCGAACAGCACAATTACGAGTTCCAGAAGGGACAAGTAGTGCGCGGCAAAGTGTTCGAGTACGACTCAAACGGCGCGTATGTTGATATCGGCGGCAAGTCTTCGGCTTTTTTGCCGATCGAAGAGGCTGCTTTGAGAACAGTAACGGATTTGTCGGAAGTGGTTCCACTGGACGAGGAACGGGACTTTTTGATTATCCGCGAACAAGATGCAGATGGCCAAGTTACCTTGTCTCTGCGGCAGTTACAAATTCAGCAAGCTTGGGAAGATTTAATTGAATTGCAGGAAACCGGTAAAGTTCTTCAGGTGCGGGTTTCTGGGGCCAATAAGGGCGGCGTGACTGTAGATGTTCAGGGAATGCGCGGTTTTATTCCCCGATCGCACTTAGTGGATCGCGATAACCTAGAATCGCTGATCGGTCAATCTTTGAGCGTGAATTTTTTGGAGGTCGATCGCGAGCGAGAAAAACTCGTACTTTCCCAGCGGATGGCCACCCAATCGAATGCCTTCAGAGATTTGCAAATCGGTCAGTTGGTGGAAGGAAAAGTCAGCAGCATCAAGCCTTTTGGCGTGTTTGTGGACTTGGAAGGAGTTAGCGGTTTGCTGCACATCAAGCAAGTCAGCCAAAAATATATTGATAACCTTGGAAAGCTCTTTGCTCCCGGTCAACCCCTGAAAGCACTGGTGGTTGACCTCGATGAAGGTCGCGGCCGGATTTCGCTTTCTACTCGGGTACTGGAAAATTACCCAGGGGAAATGGTGGATAAAATGGCGGATGTTATGGATACCGCAGAAGAGCGATCGGAACGTGCTCGAAAGACTCTTTCTTAAGTCTTGACGTAATTAGAACCCCATCTACCGGAAACAATAGGAATGTAGGTTTAACCGCAGATATTAGGCGATAGACACAGATAAAATCCCATCGGCGTTCATCTGTGTTCATCGGCTAATATCTGCGGTTAAAAAATCGCCATCTAACTAATCTACTTTCTTCTTGATTCCTAATCAACCGGAAACAATATCACTATCAACAGTCAACAATCATTCCGGTGCAACCGGAAGCGATATAACATGACTCGCAAGTGTTGCACTCTCCACCGTTGCTTCCACTGGCCAAGAATTTTCCATCTCTACTGTTTGTTTCGGCTGATAAACTGCCAAGTCGAACCAGAAAGTCGTACCCACATTAACTTCGCTAACTAAATTAATTTTAGTGTGGTGCTTGTCAATAATGTTTCTGACGATAGAAAGACCTAATCCCGTTCCTTCTAAAGTGTGTACTCGGTTTTCTACCCGGAAAAAGCGATCGAAAATTGCTTGTTGGTCTTCTGGATCTATGCCAATTCCAGTATCAGAAATCTCAACCCGCACTACCGGAAAATGTCCGGCATTCGGTGACAAGTTGTGCTTTCCGGATTCGTCGTCTTTGTGGGTAGGTGTCTCCGACTCTAGCAAGTAGGCTCGAATTGCCACCTTGCCGCCGGATTGCGTAAATTTTAAGGCATTTCCTACTAAATTTGCAAATACTTGCAGCAGCAAATCGTAATGACCTAAAGCAGGCGGCAAATACGGGTCAACTTGTTGCTCTAATTCGATGCCTTTATCCTTAGCATTCAACTGATAAGTCCGCAGGGTTTGCTCCACAGCTTGCGGGAGGTCAACAGAATCCAAGTGATAAACTCGGCAGGATTCCAGCCGCGACAAGTCTAACACGTCGTTAACTAAACGAGTTAGCCGATCGGTTTCTCGATTGGCAATTTCTAGGAATTCCCTGCGCTCGCTTTCTAGAAGGTCTTCTCCGTACTCGTGGAGAGTCTCGATAAAAGATTTGATATTAAATAAAGGCGTTCTCAATTCGTGAGAAACATTGCTGATAAAATTGCTTTTAGCCTCATTTAGTTCAACTTCGCGAGTGATGTCCTGCACTGTCATTGCAATGCCTTTGAGACTTTCCCGGTAATGTCCGGAACCTTGATGCTTGCAGGTTTGCTCGTAGAAAGTACACTCTACAGCTACCGGGCGTTGCGGCTCGGTACAGGTATCTTCCTCGTGGCGGACGCAGCTTCTGCAGAGCGGTTCTGCACCGGGCGCTTTGTGCAGAATGACAGTAGTTAAAACAATCCGAATTGTACGGTTGACTGGTTCGCTCATCGAGATGCGAAATTCGCCACCTTCGCGATCGCCCGCGACTATTTGGTGCAGGGGTCTGGCCAACTCCTGCTGCACTTCAGCAGGTAAAATGTTCAGAACATTGACTTTGATAGGATTTTTACCTTCCCATCCAAAAATCCGCCTGCCGGTTGGATTGACTAAAATAACCTGCAAATTCGCATCCAGCAACAGCGCCCCGTCAGCAATAGTTGAAACCAAAGTTTCTAACTTAGCTTTTTCCGCTGTCAACTCTTCAATATTTTGTTCTTCGTAACTTTCGAGTTTTTGGGCCATCTCGTTAAAACTGCCGATCAACTCGCCCAATTCTCCCCCTAAAGGCAAGTCAACTCGCTGCTTAAAATTCCCGCTGGCGATGTTTTTGACCCCGAACACTAATTGTTTTATCGGCTGAGTAATTGTCAGAGCATTAAAGACAGCCCCCAAAATTACCATCACCCAAATTGTGACGAATACTGCCAAAGTGACATCCCTAGTCAGATTTGAAGAGATAACTGCTGCGGGATTTGGGTTAATGCCGATCGCCAAAACTCCCAAATATTTGTCTTCATGAATTAACGGAACAAATACATCGGTAACTTCTCCATCTGGCGTCAAATGCTGCCGCACCAAAGGCAAAGAAGTTAAATTTCTCGCCTCAATATCGGCGAGAAAATTATCGGGAAGTTTGATCTGGCGGCGCAGTGTCAGGGAAGTTTCCACCTCGGATTCCGAAAAGGGTATCCCCAAGAAAATATCCCCCGCTTCGTCGGCGTAAAGCATATAGCGGACGCTGGAAGTGCTGCTGTAAAATTGGCGGGAAAAGCGGGCGACTTCGGAGCGATCGTTTTTGGCAATCAGCGGCGCCACATTTGCCGCCAACAGCAGGCCGAGGTCGCGGCCGTAGCGAGTATCGTTAAGTCGGGCGTCTTGCTGGATAGTATTCACGGCCCAGAATGTCAGGCCGCTCATAATTAACGACACTACGAGGGTAGCACCGGCCATCAGGCGGGTCTGGAGGGTAAAATCCGACCACCAGCGGGCAATAATTTCTCCGATTTTGTTTAGTATGGCCAGCATTTCACCAGTTCACCAGTTCAATATTAAAAGCAAGATCAATTCAGTTGGCTCCCGATCAAATTTTCTGCTGCGACTTGTCCGCTACCGCCACCGCAGAGATACCAAACTTCATTGTTACATTTCTACATTGACATTGCTTGGCTTTCGGATGGCGGCCGATGCCGCAATTGCTAATTTTTATCGCCCAGTGCTCGGCGGCCGATGTCCCGCCGGCAGTAGACCCCTTCAAATTGGATGCAATCAACTGCTGCATAAGCTTTGGAGATAGCTTGTTCCAAAGTTTCTCCCGCTGCGGTGACGCCCAAAACCCGGCCGCCGTCGCTCACCAACTGCTGCAGCTTCAACTGGGTGCCGGCGTGAAACACTTCTGCTCCTTTGGCTTCAGCTTCCTCGATACCGGTAATAGCTTTGCCTTTTTGATAACTTCCAGGATAGCCCCCGGAAGCCAAAACTACGCAAACAGAGGCTCCCGACTTCCAGCGAATAGAGTATTCACCGAGACGCTGCTGACAGCAGGCGAGCACCAAATCTTCCAAAGGAGTTTCCAGCAGCGACAAAACCGCTTGAGTTTCGGGGTCTCCGAAACGGCAGTTGAATTCTAAGACTTTGGGTTCTCCTTCGGGCGTAATCATTAAACCTGCGTAAAGTACACCCCGGTAGTCGATTTTGCGTTTTTGCAGTGCTGCGAGGGTGGGTTCGAGAATTTCTTCTTGAATCCTTTCCATGAGTTCCGGGGTGACAATGGGCGCTGGGGCGTAGGCTCCCATACCGCCGGTGTTGGCTCCCTTGTCGCCTTCGCCGATAGCTTTGTGGTCTTGGGCCGGCAGCAACGGTTCCACTGTGATGCCGTCGGTGAGGGCGAGAATCGAGACTTCTTGACCTGTTAAGAATTCTTCGACGACGACTCGGATGTTGTCTGTGCCGAATTCGCCTCGGAAAATAGTGTTGATGGCGCTGTGAGCCATTTTGACGGTGGTGGCAACGGTTACTCCTTTGCCTGATGCGAGTCCGTCTGCTTTGATGACTATTGGGGTTCCTTGTTCCAGAACGTATGCTTTGGCTGCTTCTGCGTCTGTAAATACGGCAGCTTTCGGTGTTGGGATGCCTGCTTCCAGCATCAATTCTTTAGCCCAGGATTTGCTGGATTCAATTTGGGCGCCGGCTTTGGTGGGGCCGAAAATCATCATTTTTCGCTGTTGGAAATAGTCGGCGATACCTAGCGATAGGGGCAATTCGGGGCCCACGATGACTAATCCGATGTTGTTGACCATCACAAAGCGTTCGATGCCTTGGAAGTCATCGATGTTGAGCGACAGATTTTGACAGCCTTTGGTGGTAGCTGTGCCGCCGTTGCCCGGTACGCAGAATACTTGTTTAATCCGCGTAGATTCTAGCAGTTTTTTTGCGATCGCGTGTTCGCGACCTCCGTTCCCCACAACTAAAACTTTCACAGTATCCTCACCTATAAATTTTGTTCCCTGAATGTCTGATTTTCAGTGTTTGCACTGTCTATCTGCTTTTTGCAGTGCTGTCAATTATGCCATGCTTGGCGATCGCCAATTGCTAGATGTGGCACTTTTCTGGAGGGGTGGGGCGCAACCGCTGTTTCCCAACGGCTGGGATCGTGCAATAATTAAAGACTTTAGCAGCCCAATTTTGCTGGGTTCTGCCTCGATTTAATCATGCAATTAAAACTATTTTCTGGCTTTTAACTCTTCAATTACTGTAATTCATTAGGGGACAAATAGCGATAAGATAAGCAGGTTGACTCTGCGGAATTTTACTCACATGAAATCAAATCAAACCGCTGCGAGTTCGTCTGCCCAATTTAAGCGGGTGGGCGTTGTCGGCGGCGGCCAGCTAGCTTCGATGATGGGTGATGCTGCTAGGGCGCTAGGTATTGAATTGGTAGTGCAAACTCCTAATGCTACCGATCCGGCAGTTTCTGTTGCTGCTGGTGCTGTTTTGGCGGCTGTTGATGATGTTTTGTCTACGGCTCAATTGGCGGATGGCTGCGATGTTATTACTTTTGAAAATGAGTTTGTGGATTTGGATGGTTTGCGGCCGCTAGAACGGCAAGGTGTGTTATTTCAGCCGAGTTTGTCGTCGCTTTCTCCTTTGTTGGATAAGTACGTTCAGCGCTGTTATTTACAAGGTTTGGGTTTGCCAACTCCCAGGTTTTGGGAATGGGATTGCAGCGCGGATTTGCCCCCCGAATTGTTTAAGGCGGCTGCGATCGACTTTCCGGCAATTTCTGTTTCTGACAGCGTGCAGATTGAAGCAGACTCAGAGGCTGGATCGATCGACTTTCCCTTTGTCGTCAAAGTTCGCCGCCACGGTTATGATGGCCAAGGTACTTTTATTGTTAAGGATCGGGGGAGTTTTGAGTCAATTCGTGCTAAGCTCAAGGGTCAGTCTTTGCTAGTGGAAGAGTTTGTGCCGTTCGATCGCGAGTTGGCTGTGATTGCAGCTCGATCGGCAACTGGGGAAATTGCAATTTATCCGATCGTAGAAACCCAACAGCAAAATCAAGTTTGCCGCCTGGTGATTGCACCTGCTGATATTAGTTCAGAGGTGAAAACTGAAGCTTGTGCGATCGCCCGCACTCTCCTCAACAGTTTGCAAGCTGTCGGCGTATTCGGCATTGAATTATTTTTAACCACCGACAATAAGCTGTTAGTCAATGAAATTGCACCCCGCACTCACAACTCGGGACATTTTACAATCGATGCTTGCAAAACTTCACAATTTGAACAGCATTTGCGCGCAGTTTGTCAACTGCCTTTAGGCGATTCGGATCTGAACTGTGCAGGCGCTGTCATGGTAAATTTGCTCGGCTACGAGTCGGCTGAGTCCGACTATTTAGGCAAACGAAAACAACTGGCACAAATTAGCGGTGCTTTTGTACATTGGTATGGTAAGAAATTATCGCGTCCCGGCCGCAAACTCGGTCACGTTACAGTTGTGCTCGACGCCGACTTGGTGGCTCAGGGGCGATCCTCAGCAGAGGATCTCGCTCAAACCGTAGAATCCATCTGGTATGCAAGTTAAATTGCTCGAAGGTTGCCAAAATCAGGTTAGTTGGTATATATTAAATAAAGGTTCTACTGCGACGTTGGTGACTGCCAATAATGTTTTTTTGATCTATAACTCTTAACTCTAGGGAATCAAGATGTTCGCGCAGCAGTAAACTGGGCTTGTACCCAGAAACTTTAAGCACGGGCCACGGTACCCACCTGGTAGAATACCAGGTCAAAAGCTGAGGTAAGACGGCGTTGCGGTGAACCATTAAAATTTTCATTGAGATAGGCGCTGTGAAATATGGCTAGCCTATTTTTTTTTGATATAAACGCCTTTACTCATACTACATCTTCAAGTTTTGCCTAAACTCCTCTACGGTTGGCGTTGGTTTAATGCGATGAATCATACTATGGCAATTTGAGCATAGGACTGTAAAATCATTAAGCGGATCTAGTTGAATCTTTGCCCCGCTCAAGTTGGAAATGGGAACATTATGATGAGCTTCTATGTATCCTCTGCCTATTTCTCCGTATCGAGACTCAAAATCAAAACCGCAAGCTTTGCACTCATATCCTTGCAACTCCTTAACTTTTCTAGATAACGTCTGATTTCGTTCTGTTACTCGATGAAGTCTATACTTTGTCATATCTTCAAACCATTCTCTTTCTGCTTCATTGTTCTCAGCATCCTTGTTCAAAGAAACCTCCTTGAAAAAATCTGAATCAGCCTCCTCCTTCAAAGAAACCTCATCAAACAGGGAGAAGTAAATTTCAAGCATTTTCCTAACATCGTCTACCAACTCCTTGTCATCAGGAAGTGATTCCCTTGAATAAAACTTCGATGCTATGTTTCCTGCTTCATAAGCAAGTCCAAGCCTTCTAGAAGTAGTTGCCTTTGGGATCGAATCAAGCTTAAGATCTAGAGAATCTGAAAATTCCCTGAGCTTGTCATAACCAAGCTTATCTTTAAATAGTTTTGCTTGACCCCTTAAAATTTCTCTCGACTTCCCAAGTCCGAACTGATCTCTTTTATCTGCTATTCCTTGATTGAGAGAAAGATAAACGCCAGAGAAGTCCGCGCGAAATAAATAAACACAATAAAACCCCGACTTAACATTATCAGTTACAAGCTTGTTAAATATTGCTATCCAAGGAACTTTAGCCCAAGAGCCATTACCTGCTGAAGCTTTTACGCTAGAGATTTCGGGTAATTCCAACGAAGCACTTATTGATGTAGCCACTACATTTCTGACATAACTAGCAAACCAATGTCCCTTGAAGTTGTCATTACTGACCAATGGATATTCAAACATGATTTTTTCAAGGGACTCTCTAAGCGCCATAACCAATAATTAATGTTGCATCTTCAATTTAATTTATATAGTGCCTCACCCGCAGCTTTCAAATATTAACCCTGCTGATAACCCAGAGGTATAACCCTTAATTGTACCGCAACTGCGATATAACATTTTATACCAGGTGTCAACTACCGCAAACTACCGCAAGATTACCAGATCGCCCATCCTGTATATCGCAGCAAATGCCGCGCCACCCCCAACCCGCAAATCTCCCTTGCAGAAAGTAGCACAAACGTGATACCGTATAAGCTTGTGTCCAAATAACACCAGTTCATGCCAAAACTCAAAACTCGCAAAGCAGCCGCAAAGCGCTTTAGAGCGACCGGCAGCGGTAAAATTGTGCGCCGTAAAGCTTACAAAAGCCACTTGCTACAGCACAAAAGTTCAGCTCGCAAAAGCCGTCTATCTAAGCTGGTCGTCATCGACGAAACCAACGATGCTAACGTGCGGTTAATGCTTCCATACTTGTAAAGTTTAACGGAAATTAAAGATGACACGGGTAAAACGCGGTAATGTCGCCCGAGCGCGCCGCAAAAAAATTCTCAAATTAGCCAAGGGTTTCCGAGGCGCACAGTCGAAACAGTTCCGCACAGCTAACCAACGGGTGATGCAGGCCCTGCGTAACGGTTATCGCGATCGCAAAAAACGCAAACGCGATTTCCGCCGCCTGTGGATTGCTCGGATCAATGCCGCATCGCGCCAGCACGGCACGAGCTACAGCAGACTGATCGGCAACATGAAGAAAGCCAACATCGAAATCAACCGCAAAATGTTGGCACAAATGGCGATCGTTGACCCCGCAACATTCGGTAAAGTCGTGGAAATGGCCAATCGAGCCGGAGCGTGAAAGTTCGCTTGATTTTCACAATGCAGAAAGCAGAAGTAAGAAAGATTTAACTGTCTGCCAGAGAAGGAAAAATCCTGATAAATTTAGGAGGTTGAGACCAAGTTTCCTTCTTTGTTCTTACTTCTGGATTCTTGCTTTTTCAGAAATCGCGATCGGGCCGATCGATCGCTATTTCCGTGTTTTTTATACAGTTGCAGAGGCAAATCTCAGAGATTGCTAGCGGATTAAAATAAATAAAACCTTCCACAGACCTACCTAAATTTAAGAAAAACATGGATAGTAATTTGCTCATCGTTTACCTGACAGTCCTGCTCGCTATACTCGGCAGCACTTCCTGGTTTGTGGTGCGCCAGATTCTCAAAACTAGGAAGCTGGAAATGTCTCTCGAACGCTTAGAAAATAAGCTGACGGTAGAAAAAGGAACAGCACAGGAATACTACGAATTAGGAACTATCTATGTAGATAAGAAGCTTTACTCCCAGGCGATCGTACTGTTTCAAAAAGCCCTGAAAGCCAAAGACTTAGAAGGCGACGAAAATCAAGCCGTTATTTACAACGCCCTCGGTTTTGCACACTTCGGGCAAGAACAGTACGACATCGCGATCCGCCAGTACAAAGAAGCCCTGAAGCTGCAGCCAGAATACGTTACATGTCTCAACAACCTGGCTCACGCCTACGAGCGCAAGAAATTAACAGCTCAAGCCTTGGAAATGTACGAACAAGCTCTCGCCTGCGATCCAGACAATGCCACTGCCAAGCAGCGAGTAGAGTCGCTCCGGAAGCGTTTGGTAATCTATAATTGAGCGCCGATGTTAGGAGCCATACAGATCCCGCAAACCTGGTTTCATTCAGAAACCGGGTTTTTTCTTCCCATAGTCCAAGATACTAAACTATCCAACACATTAATGCGTTAGTTTTTAAGAACAGGAATTGCGAGTCAATCTCGATCGCACACTGTCCCAGCACTTTAAATTACTGTCAAGATAAAAGCAGTACCTGCAACGTCGGTCAGTCCTAAAAAATAAAAGGAGGAGAACGTAGTGACATCAATTCTCGTTGTCGAAGATTCGTGGTTGACTCGCAGGGTAATCTGCAAAATCCTGCGATCGGAAGGATACGAGGCTTGGGAGGCATCCAGCGGCCCAGAAGCTCTAGAACTGCTGGGCACTAAAACCCCAAACTGTATGCTCTTAGATCTGCTGATGCCGGAAATGGAGGGTCGGGAAGTCCTGCAAGCCATGCGCGATCGAGGATATAAAATTCCAGTCATCGTAATTACCGCAGACATCCAAGCAACTACCCACTCCGAGTGCATGGAACTCGGGGCCCTGGCAGTTATTCACAAAATGCCCAACTCAGACGAACTGATCGGGTGGATCAAAAAAGCTCTCAGTGCCAATCAGGAGAGCACCCAATGAAATTAAGCAGTCGACAGCTCGATGCTTTGCAGGAACTCGTCAACATCGGTATCGGTCAAGCTGCAGGGGTCTTGAACGACATGATCGAGTCCCCGATTCGCTTGCAAATCCCCTACCTTCAAATCCTGACTCCCACCGACGTGCAAGAAGAGTTAGAGCAGCACCTCAACGGCGAGCAAATCGCCGCCGTCCAGCTAAAATTCACAGGCTCCTTTGGAGGCATTGCCCAGCTAGTCTTTCCCACCAACAGCGCTGCTATGCTGGTGACGATGCTCACAGGAGAAGAAGTTGGAACTCACGATCTCGATTCAGTCAAAATTGGTACGCTGAGTGAAGTGGGAAATATTGTAATTAATGGCGTCATGGGTGCAATCAGCAACGTACTTCAGCAGCGCCTGAACTACTCAATTCCGACTTATAGCGAAGGGACGATTGCTAGTTTGCTGATATCTGGCGGTTTAGCTACTGATACAGTTGTTTTATTAGCCCAGACCAGTTTCATGATTGAAAGGCTTCACATTGAAGGAGATATCATTCTTATTTTCAATGTCAATTCCTTTGACACCTTGTTGACTGCTATCAATCAACTTGCCGGGGGTCTATGATTGAGGAGAGCAAAACTATTAAGGAAAAGTTTGGGGTTCTCGACAGCGTACCAGTCGGCGCCTGCTTGCTGCAAGATGATTTTGTGGTGCTGTTTTGGAACGCTTGTCTGGAAGAGTGGACAAAAATTCCCCGCAGCCAAATATTGGGAACAAAGATCACAACCCATTTTCCTCACCTGAGTCAGCTAAAGTACGCCACTCGCTTCAAGCAAATCTTTGCAGGAGGCCCGCCAACAATTTTTTCTTCTCAAATTCACAAACACCTGATTCCGGCAACTTGGCAAGACGGCCAGCAGCGAATTCAGCAAACTACTGTGACTGCTATGCCTGCTCAGGAGGCTGGCATAGAAGAACAGGAGATTAGAGACTGGGTTCTCCAAACTCTTGAGTTGGAAGCAGACGGTACTGTCGGAGCCCGATCGCCAACCAGTGCTTTTTTGTCTAGGGAATCTCCACCCTCAGCTTCGTCATCAATATGGCCGGGGGTCAATTCCCCATCGTTTTACGCGCTGCTGGTGATTCAAGACGTGACCGATCTCACCCACCGCATCCAAGCTTACCGCACAATGCGGGATCAAGCTTTGGAAGAAGTGCAAGTGCGCCAGCGGGTGGAGGAAGAATTGCGATCGAGCCAGCATTTCATCCAGCAGATTGCTGACGCGGCGCCTTATTTGCTCTACATCTACGATTTGACCGAACAGCGCAACGTTTACGTCAATGGTCAAGCTTCTAAATTGCTGGGCTATACTCCCCAAGAAATTTTACAGATGCAAACTGCTTTGTACTCCAGTTTGGTTTACCCTGAAGATTTGCCGAGGCTCAAAGCCCACCAGCAAAAATTTCCCTCGACCCAAGACGGGCATATTTTGGAATTGGAGTATCGGCTCAAACATCGATCGGGCGAATGGCGCTGGTTTCGCTGCCGCGACCAAGTTTTCGCACGCACAGCCGACGGCTGGCCCAAACAAATTTTCGGTACCGCTCAAGATATCACCGAGTACAAGCGGGCAGAAGAGGCGCTGCGGCAGCAGAACGAACGAGAACTGCTGATGGCCACGATTACTCAGCACATCCGCCAGTCTCTGGATTTGGGCGAAGTGCTCAGCACGACAGTGACAGAAGTGCGCCAGTTCCTTCAGGCCGATCGAGTGATGATCGTCCGCTTCAACCCCTGTACCGGCAGTCTCTGCGCCGCCCCGGCGACGGGGGCGGTAGTAACAGTGGAATCTGTAGCTCCCAACTGCCAGCCGATGTTGGGGGAAACCCTGGAAAATTTCTGTTTTGACGAGTTCTATCTCGAAGCGTACCAACATCGGGCGATCCGACCGATCGCTGATGTCTTGGCGGCCGATTTGCCGCAATATCAAATTGACTTGCTCGCACAATTCGCGGTGAGAGCCTATTTGGTAGTGCCTTTAGTGCAAGGAGACGAGTTGTGGGGGCTGCTGATGGCCCACCAGTGCAGTCCCCGGCAGTGGATGCAGTTGGAAGTAGAGTTGCTGTCTTCTCTGGCGACTCAGTTGGCGATCGCCATCAAGCAAGCAGAACTCTACCAGCAGTTGCAAGCGGCCAACCTCAAGTTAGAGCGCTTGGCAACTTTAGACGAACTCACGCAGCTAGCAAACCGCCGCCGGTTCGATCAGTATTTAGAAATGGAATGGCGCAGACAAGCCCGGGAACAAACGCCTCTGTCCCTGATTCTCTGCGATATTGATTCTTTTAAAAGTTACAACGATACCTACGGGCACCCAGGGGGAGACGAATGTTTGCGGCAAGTGGCCGCGGCGATCGGCAATGCAGTCAATCGCCCCGCCGATTTAGTAGCTCGCTACGGAGGCGAAGAATTTGCCATTATTTTGCCAAATACCGCGATTCAAGGCGCCGTGATGGTAGCCGAGCACATACAACTCAAAATCGCAGCTTTGCAGATTCCTCACGCTGGTTCTCAGGTGAGCCCGTACGTCACTATGAGTCTGGGCGTAGCGAGTATTGTTCCTGCATCTGAATCGGGAGCCGAAATTCTGATTGCCGCAGCCGACCAAGCGCTGTATCAAGCTAAACGACTTGGGCGCGATCGTATCCAACTTTACCAGCCCGACCCTGCTGCTGGCAAGCCGAACGGGACAGCCGCTTCGATGCTTCCTGTGGATTTTTCTATACCCAATACTAATTGGCCATCTCCCACCAGCGCTTGACGAATTGCAATATTGGTAAATTCCGAGTAGTTATACCAGTCCGCAAAAAGAATACCACTGTAAGCCGGTATTCCAAACCCTGATATAACGTTTCTCAGATAGATGAGGTACAATAACAGGAGTATGCAAACCAGTGCCAAAGATATTGTTAGAAACATGACTGAATGCCAACTCTATTGCCTTCCCTAATTCTTGATAATTTGTCGTTTTAATAGAAGCGAGAATATTTTTCAAATTTGACCTAAATTCTCACTAATTGAGAAATCCGGTAAATAGGGCGATAAGTATATTAATTTGATTCCTTATTTTTTGATTGCTTTATATACTTCTTTCCCCATATGTGTACTATAATTGTTCATCAGTACACCAAGCATTTTTCCGTAGTTTCGGTACGGCTTTTCGGAGAATAAAAGCCTCAAATGTAATGGCATCAGTTTCCCCTATTAAATTAACTAAAGAATCTTTTTCTCTCTGCGTTCTCTACATTTTTGCCGTTCAAGCAACAAAATCAATAGCAGTGCGGGGTGCAACTTAGTCGCAGTCCCCAAATATTGAGGCAATTATTTTTTTGGTAAGTAGTTCTATTTGTAGGTAGAACTATAGCTAACCGTCCGTTTCACTTGGCCCATCAAATCCATGCCGTTGTTGGGCCAAGTGAATTCTAAAAGTCTTTTTTTAACCACAGATAAACCCAGATGAGTTAACGGCTTGTGTTTAAGGCAAATTACCAATTCCAGACTTTTGCAAGCGGTTGAATATTATTGGAGTTTAGACTAAGCACAAATTGACTCAGCTAACGCTGAGTAGAAATTGTGGTGAATTTAGAGAGAGCTTCCTAGGTTAACTAATGGATTTTGACGAGTTTTGGAACCTA
>JACJNY010000017.1 GCA_014695295.1 Microcoleus sp. FACHB-61
CGTGGCTTTACTGAACCATGTAATTATAGTTCGTTTGATCTGATATTCTCTGCTTTATCCTCCTGAGTGAGTGTCAGTAACATTATACCTCATCTTTCCGAGAAAGGCTATATTTCATCTCAAAGTATTAATTCAGATGTGGTTATTGCCTGTATTGATGCTTTTTTCTCCACAGTACATAAGCCAACGGTGATTGTCACAGATCAAGCTTCTATTCATACCAGTGATGCTATTGTTGACAAACTTGAAGAGTGGAAACAACGTAATATGGTAGTGCTTTTATGTAAAGGATGGAGAAAATTGAGGCGGTTGAGTCTTCAGCATTGCTAATCGGATTTGGTGATTGTAGTCATGAATAAAATTCCAAATAGCGCCAGCCATGATTCTCCAACTTCTTAGAAAACGATAATGTCTTCCTGACTAATCGCGAAATTCGCTGCCTGAGAGTATTATTTAATCGTTCAATGTAACTCGTCAATCCGCTTTCTTTCCCCACAGGCTGATGCCGTGAATGTCGGTAAAACCGCAGCATATGCCTCCCAATGAGCGGTATAAATCTTGGCACTGCAGGCGATAGACACTCGGTAGGGAATCCCATAATGCAAGAGCCGACTTTAAGGAACGGTCTCCAATATGACATGCGATCACTTCCCGAGTCTTGGCATCCATCGCTAACCAAACCCATTGTTTATTCCCTTTGTTGTCTACTTTCATACCATAGTTCATCCATTTGGACGGTGTGTTTTCCGACTTCTTTTGGGATAACTGTAGCCTTGGGTTCTACGGCAGCGTACAAGTGGTTTACATAATGCAAGAAGCCAGAAGAGAGGAAACACCCATGACTCGGGCAATGCCACCAAGAGAAATCCGTTCAAGGAGAAGCAACTCAATTTTTGCGCCCGGTGTCGGTGTTTTTGGGTTGCCACTTAGGATTTTCGACTTTCCTGGCGACCACAGTCACGACATTTATGGTTTTGTTTCCCGCGACGAGTCATACCATTTTTCATCACATCGTCAGAACCACAAGTGGGACAAATCAGATAGGGTTTCATCATGAGACTCCTCAAAAGATTGGCATAGAGCTATTATCCTCTATCCTTTACATAAAAGCACTACCCGTAATATTACTCTTTTTGAGCTGCCTTCTTACTCTCCTGAATTAAATTTAATTGAAATTTTATGGCGGTTTATTAAGTATGAATGGATTGAGATATCTGCTTACAAGAGTTGGGGAACTTTTGTTACATCTGTGGAAAAAATCCTGAAAGAATTTGGAGAAAACTATGTAATTAATTTTGTCTAGCTACTTAGTGATAAACAACAGGGGTCGGATCGTAGTAGCAAATCCACCCTTCCGCCAGCACTCTGTACCATAGCTCTGAATCTTCACTGCACCCAGATGCCCCTGCACCTAAGCGTTCGTCAAAGTCTCCTAGTAACTCAAAAGCTTCACGCCGAAAAGCCATATTTGCTCCTGCGCCAATGCGCCAAACGGGAGCGCCTAGGTGTTTCGTATCCTTAAAAAATTCAGCGTCAAAAGTCAGAGATCGGTATCCCCAACCAAAGCCAGTATCACCTTTTTGGAAAATTAATTGGGCTTCTGTTTCGAGTTCTGCAGGCAGGACGAGGCCGGTTACAGCGATGATCTTGGGTTCGCGGAAGCTTTGTGCAATCCTGGTCACCCAGTCAGGGTGAACGATCACATCGTCATCGGTAAACGCAATAATGTCGCCTGTACAGTGGCGGATGCCAGTATTGCGGGCGACGCTTAAACCAGGGCGACGTTCTAATACATATTTGACTCCAGGGATCTCGGCCACCAGTTGGCGGGTAGCGTCTGAACTGGGAGCATTATCAATCACGATGAGCTCATGAGCAGGTTGGGATAAATTTTGCAGGGATTGCAAACATCGCGTTAATTGTTCTGGCCGATTTCGAGTGGCGATTACGACAGAAACAGATGCGCTGCTAGTCTGGGAAAAGCGTTCCCGCAGCTTGGTAAGGGGTTGCTCTAAGGCAGTCAGGGCATGAAAGTCCGGGGGCTGGTGCCACGCCCGATTTTTTTTGTAAACTTCTGGCAAAGGCGCTTTAAAACCTTGCTCTAGGAGGTGGCTGCCGACTGCCGGCGCGATCGCCAGCGCCGCTAAATTCGCTAGTTGTGAAGCCGAGATTGGCAACTGATCCTCTAAAATCTCCCGTTCGCCAAGGGGGATATTATGCCACCAAAACACTACATACACTCCGGCGTAGTTGGAAATCAAGGGCAATTCAGGAATCTTTTCGCTCAATTCGACATTGAGAACTTTCCAAGGCTTGCTCACAGAAATTACCTCAAGAAATACTATTTATGAGCTGTTTAGCCAGCTAATTTTGCACGGCCCAATAGCAAGCTGCGTTCTTCTCGGCTCATGCGAACCACACGGCTAATTCCGGCCCACTTACCGCGGACAAAACTCCCGTTTATCTCGACTTCCGCTGGATTCATCCGCCCCAAAGCTGCTCTTAAAGATTGAATCAGGACATTTTGGGAAGCTTTCACCGCATCGATAATAAATTTCAACAGCCAATCTCGATAAGAACCAGACCAGAGAAGAGAATCGCCCAAAACTTGAGAGGTTCCTAGACCATAGTTAATGTCGATCAAGTATTTTTGAGAAGTACGCCTAGCCGGAATAAAGTGCCTTAACTTACAGTCGGGAGTGTACCACAGGTCGTATCCTGCTCCGTAAATCCGCAAAGCGATTTCCACATCTCCCCCTGAGATGAGCTTGGTTCCGGTGCGATCCTGAAGTAACGGTTTATCGATCCAGCCAGTATGAGCGAGGGCTGATCTATTCAGAACTAATCCTGCTCCCACTAGACAAGATTTTTTTTGGGGTTCTGTACCGTGTTCTTGTTGAGCGAAGGAGTACCCATAATTTAATACATATTGGGCTGGTAGAGTTTCCCAATCTAAAATCACTCGACCGCCAAAAGCGCCGCAGTCGGGATGAGCTGCTGCAAATCTAACAGCTTGTTCCACCCAATCTTCTGCCAGGAAGCAATCGTCATCTACAAAAGCAATCCAATCAGCAGTTGTATTTTGAACACCGCAGTGGCGGGCATAGGTTAATCCTTGCTGTGTTTCTGATACTGTAGAAAGCTGGGGAATTTTGCCCAACACTCGATATTTTTCGACAATTTTTTGCGTATGATCCGTGCAATTATTGTCAACTACTAAAACCCTCCACTCTAGCTTGGGTGAAACTATTTGTTGAGAAAGAGCTGAGAGAGCTTTGTCTAAAAGGGGAGCATTGTTATAAGTACAAATGACGATATCAATCGGCGGAAGGTTACTCATATTTAACTGTTTTTTCCTGCGTTCACTATGAAACAGATTTCAGAAATAACTCTCGTAATTTTAGGTAAATTGTTGCCTAATTTTTTCAATCCGTTTTAAAGATCGGGGATATTCCCCAAACAGACCCACGACACCCCCCCAAAACTCGGCTATAATCATGGGCGGAGGCAATACATGGCAGCCTCTCACACTTTTTTGCAACTGATTTAACTGATTGGCAAACCACCAGGCTACAAGCCAGCGCAATTTCGAACGATCGCTAGGATCTGTCTGATAAGATTTTACGACAAAAGCCATAAAACCTAAGCCCCACGTCCAATACTGGCGGCGCAGTTTTTCATATTCCCGGCGGTGTTGGTGAAACACCAGATAGCGAGGCTCATAGACTAGGGGATAGCCAGCGCGAACAACTCGATAAAAAATATCTAAATCGCCACCGCCGGGGAGGGGCGCACCTGTATCCAGTGCATCATCAAATCCCCCTAATTTCAGTAAAACATCTCGGCGAAACGCCATATTGCAGCCGGCTCCAAATATGCCAGCACCACAGGGGTATAAGGGAAATATGCCACTCGCACAGGGGTATAAGTAATCGTTGTAGGGCAATGTTTTGCCAAAGCGAATTTTCTCAAAGCCACGTCGAAAGCCTCCCCTGCTTTCAAATAAAATTTGGGCTTCAGTCACTAACTCATAAGGCAGCACTAACCCTGTAAAACCTCCAGCATCAGGATTTTCTGCCCAAGCTTCCATCAAGCCTTTCAGCCATTGGCGATCGGGCGTGACATCATCGTCAAGAAAGGCTAATAGTTCGCCAGTCGCCTCCTGCAAGGCGCGATTGCGAGCGAAGTCTAAACCGGGTTTTGGTTCCCGGGCATAGCGAACTCCTGGTAGAGAGTCTACCAATTCCTTCGTTCTTTCATCAGAAGGTGCATTATCAATTACTAACACTTCAAAGTAAAGCTTTTCACCCGAAATAGGTGTTTGCAACTTTAGTAAATGTTGCAAGCACCGCGCCAGGTTGTCCGGCCGATCTTTCGTACAAATTGCTACTGTCAGCGCCGGAAAGGGAGCGCGATTTTCGGCAGGAGTTAGCTCTTCTCTAATCGCTTCCTGAAGTAACTTAATGCCGACCTCCCGTTCAATCATTTTAGCTAAATCTTCAGGAGAAAGGACGCTCTTTGGAGGAAGAGGCTGCATGATCAAACCAACAGCTTTATCTTTGCGCCGTACAACTAAGGCAATTCCTGTATCCTCCTCAGAAATTTTCAGATTTGGGAGGGGCTGTGTCACTTCAATGTCAAGGATGGGATAAGGCATAAATAATTCACCAACTTACTCTTAGTTTTGTACTTAGTTTTGTACGTTGCGGTGTTGCAAGTGATAAAGCTTGGCGAAGAGGCCGTCAAGTTTCAGCAAATACTGGAGGTTACCTTGTTCGATCGCCCTGCCATTTTCCATCACAATAATTTTATCCGCATTTTCAATCGTCGATAAGCGGTGAGCAATGACAATAACGGTACGATTCTGGCTGAGCGTGTTGAGCGCTTCCTGAATCAAGTTTTCGGCAATACTATCCAGAGCATTCGTTGCTTCATCCAGAATTAGAATATCTGGGTTGCGGACAATCGCGCGAGCGAGGGCAATGCGCTGCCTTTGCCCACCAGAAAGGCGAACGCCGCGATCGCCCACTTTCGTGTCATACCCTTGCGGCAGTTGGCTGATAAAATCGTGAGCATTGGCAAGTTTTGCCGCCTCAAAAATTTCTGCCTCGGTTGCTTCTAAACGCCCGTAGGCGATATTATCCCTCACCGTCCCGCTAAAGATGTGGACATCTTGGCTGACAATCGCAATTCCTTTCCGCCAGTCCATTAAATTCAGTTCTTTTAATGAGCAGTCGTCAACATAAATTCCTCCTGACGTTGGCTCGTAAAAGCGGCAGAGGAGGCTGATTATCGTAGATTTTCCCGCACCCGACGGCCCCACTAAAGCAGTCGTTTGGCCGCGTTTGAACTCGATGGAGACATCCTCTATTGCCGGCCGATCTTCAGGATTGTAAGTTAAGGAAACTGACTCAAAATAGATCGCCTGCTTCAACTTGTCAAAGGGAACGGTACCAGAGCGGATGTAAGGTTTATCAGAAGTGTCTAAAAAAGACATCACCACTTCAGCAGAACTGGCGGTAGAGACTAAACCTAGCCTCGCGACATCTAGCTGTTGCACCTGCGGTTGCAAGCGGTAGAGGATGAATAAAAAAGTCAGCAGCGTTGGCATAGCTGACTGGTTTTGCAGGAGGGCGATCGCCAAAATTGCTAACAGGAGGAGTGCGGAAAAAACTTCATAGAGCGGATTGATGAGCCCTCCCAGCATATCGAGTTGCAAAAAGGTGTTTCATACCTGCTGGGAAGCGCGATCGAAGCGTTCTTGCTCGTAAGTTTCCCGCCCAAAGGAGCGGATGGTTCTCATCCCCCCTAATCCCTCCCACATTCGGACAGCGAGCTGAGAATTGGCGTCTACCGCTTGCTGTGCCAGATGTTTGACTCGGCGCGTCACAAACTGGATGAACTGTGAGATGAGGAAGAGCGCTATACTGATAATTAAGGTGAGTTGCCAAGAGATGAGCAGTAACAGCGTCGCCAGGACAGTAATCGTACAAGCAGACGTAATCAAGTTAACAAACAAACTCAAAGCTTTGCTAGTTTGCCAACTCTCTGTTGCCAAAATATTCATAATCTTTCCCGATTCGCTGCGCTCTAAGAAAGAGTAGCTAACGGTTAAAGTTTGGTTAAAAATTTGGCAGCGCAATCGGTTGCTAATTCGCGAATTTAACCAAGCAAAAAGCAGAGAATTACTATAGACAATCAGGTTTTTGATGAGGATGCTGACTAAAATACAAGATGGGATGATTAAGACGCGGTAGCCAGCAGGAACACCAGCGAATATCTTGTTCAGAGAATCAATGAAAGAATTGCCAGTTACAGCCTGAGCTTGTTCTTGCTGTAAAGTTTGCAAAAATGGAATGAATAAGCTAATGCCAAAGCCGTCAGAAAGGGAAGCAAGCATACCCAAGGAAATCATTGCTGGGATTGCCCAAGGGTAAAGCTTGAGGAGGGGTAGCAGAGTTCTAATAGCCTTAATCTCTTTTTTCATTAAGACAACTCTGCCTTTGTCGGTGGCGTGGCGCTAATGTTCACTTGAGGGAGCGTGTCAATATTTGGTTGATTTCGCTTGACAAGGAGGGAAATTGAGCGGTGAAAAATGTTCCCTATCGTTACCATTAATTGGATTTTTTTGCGCCGGTTCTCTACCAACACCTCCCGGCCGATCGGTTGGTTCTCAGAAGATGGCGTATCTTCTACTCTCACAGGTGCATCTAGAGCATCCTGATGTTTCCCAGACTGGGATAATAGGTTTAAAACGCTCTTTCCCAATACTATGTAAAAGCCAGAACGTAATAAGGGTGAGATGCACTCAGTTTTTAAAGCTTGGAATAACCAAAAGAGCGCGGTGCGATCGCGGCCGTTGCGGCTGCTTTGGTTCGCTAAGTACAGCAAAAAATTACTCGTAGATAATCGGTGCAGGAAATCGGGAATTTCGGGATGCCGTTGCTTGGCAGCTTGCAGCATCAAAGATTGAGAATTCGCCATTGTCGTATAGTTGGTAGACATAGTGTTATACATCCTGCGATAGCCAATGGAAAATTCCGGCACGGCTCGAAATTGATAAAGCTCTGCTATCCGCAGGTACAAGTCCCAGTCTTCACAGCCTTGAGCATTCCTTTCCTTCAATGTCTTGTCATAAACCCCCACCTTTTCCAAACAACTGCGACGGATCATAGAAGCACTCGCGTTTCCTATAAAGTTGTGGCAGATTAGGGTTGCGTACACGTCACCTTCAATTCTAAAAGACCGGAATCCTCCTGTTAGCAATCCTTTTTCATCCAAGTCCACTGTCCACGAATAGACCACCCCTACTTCTTCCCCTCCCTCCAACATAGATTGAACTTGTTTTTCTATGTTTTCAGGATACCAAATATCATCGGCATCAATGGGGGCAATATATTCTCCTCTAGACTTTTCAATTCCTAAGTTTCGAGCAGCAGCGACTCCAGAATTTTGCTGTTTCAGAAGCTGGACGCGAGAATCTTTCTTGCCAATTTTTTTTACAATTTCAGAGGTTCGATCCTGGGAACCGTCATCGACTACTAAAACTTCAATTGCTGGATAAGTTTGAGCTAGAACAGATGTCAGAGTTTCTTCAATAAATGGCTCAGCGTTGTATGCAGGGATAATGACTGAGACGAGAGGCAAAGAGGGGGATTTTTGAGAATCGGGCTGCATTGGTTTTTAACAAAATTTTTCAAAATTTTTGTTGCTTTCTAGATTGGCAGCTCTCCCTTATACTCCTCGCAGTCAGGACTTACACAGTTGGTGGAAGAGACAGCCAAGATCCGTTGGCAATAATTCTAGCCCATTCTCAATTCAACGTCAATGGTATATAGCACGTCTAAATGAGTTGTTCAAATCAATAAAATGGTAATAGACTAAAACTAAAAGCCATATTTTTAGAGTTACAGAGATGTCAATTTATAAAATTCAGGAGGGCAAATAAAAGCTTCAGAAGTTACAAAAATTTGTTTATAGCCAGAAGGATTTAACCTGGTTACATAAGTTTACCTGGGCTTATAGTAATCCTATCACTGTGTCAAATCTTATTCAAAACCTTTACATGAGTTAATGGTTATATTAGCGAATGTCTCCGGTATTACTACTTGTAAATATCTTAATTTATCTAGTATAGGACTTAGGAATTGACAAAATATTTTTATTGTGCATACCTAGAAAAGATGTGAGTACAGTTCGTAAAAGAAATAGACTTGAGTAAAATTATTCAAGGTATCATGGGAGAAAAAACATTAGAACCAGAACTAAGCCATCCACCGCATTGTGCGACGTGGAAAAGTACACATATTTTATGTTATCAGAATCAAAATATTCCGGTTGTTGTGGGTTAGGAATGAAAAATTAATCAAGTTATTAATTTTTCATTCCTAATTCCACCCCATCCCTATTTTTGAGCCTCAATGGCTGCATACTTTCTTTTCTATTTTTACGATCGAGAGTTATAAATATTTTTCATTTCTGACTCAATTGAACTAGAAGAAAACATGGATTTAGATGTAAAGTAGTGTAGTGGAGTAACACAAATCGTTGCAAGTTTCTATCAGTTTTGGTAAAATACGCAATCTAGTGGAGTTCTTCATTATATCTGACAATTTATCAAGTTATTGAATTTTAATTTTTAAGTCTACGCCAATTTGGGCATCAATTCAATTATGCTAGAGGTGCTTTTTTTTTCAGCGAGTTATCTCGCAACACGCGGTCAATGGGAAACTACAACATCGGTTATTTTATCTGAATTTGCTAACTTATCCATTCTTCGATGCACCGGGCATTTAAAAGCTATTAATTGCTGCATTGTTTTTAGTTTCACAGGTGGTAATTGCTGCGGGATCGTTTGGGGAGAAAAACAATTTTGTTGAATAATAGAGTTTGATTAATTAACCGCAGAGAACGCAGAGAGCGCAGAGAGAGAAGTAAGAGTGAGTAGGGTGCGTCTGCTTTGAGCCGTCAATTAGTGAGAGAATAATTCGCTGCTGACGCATTCTACAACTAAAAAACAGGTAAGATGCCTGTTCCACAAAGAGTGAGTTTTCTTTTGGGGTGGGCAGGAGAACCCGCCCGTAAAAGGCTTATTGAGAATGGTGCAATATCTCAGATATGAGCAAGGTGCGCGGTGCGCACCCGAAGATTAAATAAATCCGTGTTCTGCTAAAAATTCTGGGGTAATGCCTCCCAAACTGTTGATTGCGGGGGTTTCTTCCCAAGGTTCGGGATGCGATTTTGAGCCGCTGCGAAGAAATTTGGCGACATATTTGCCGAGAATATCTGCTTCTAAATTAACTAAACTTCCTGGATGCAAATAGCTGAGGTTTGTCTCGGAAAAACTGTGGGGAATTACGGCAATTTCAAACCAATTGCCGTCAGCATCGCAATCTGCCACGGTTAAGCTGATGCCGTTGACAGCGATGCTGCCCTTGGAAACGATGTAAGGTGCGATTTGGCGTTGCCATCCCGAATTTGCTGCTGGTGGGGCAGTAAACCGCATCTCCCAAGCGTTGGCGGTTTGGGTTGATACGGCTAAAGTACCGATCGCATCTACGTGTCCCGTCACGAAATGCCCCCCCAATTTGCTACCGGCGCGCAGCGAGGTTTCTAAGTTGACCCAAGCATCGGGGAATGCTCCCAAAGTAGTGCGGCGGAGGGTTTCCGGGGAAGCGACGGCGACAAAGCCTTGCGGCAGAACTTCCACCACCGTCAAACAGACTCCATCCACGGCTACGCTGTCCCCAATCGCTAAATCTTGTAAAATTAGGTAAGAGTGGCTGGAGGTGCAGGAAATTTGGAAATAATCGTTGCCTAGCGACTTCAGCTTTCCGAGAGATTGAATTAGTCCTGTAAACATAAGTATTTTTCCTTAGTCGATCGCTTATTTACATCAAACCACAGGGACAAAGCAGACGCAGGAGCTTTTGCCGTCCCCCTCTCCCCTCCCCGAGTCCATCTCAAATCTCAAATCTCAAATCTCAAATCGACAGTCCACGATTCGTTGCAGATTCAGGCGAAGATCAAGTCATACTGGATTTAGGTGATCCTTATGTCCAAGTTCTCTACTGCCTTACAGTTTCTTAATTCTATGAGGCCGATCGAATGATTGAAATGAAAGTCGCTGGAATTGCCTTAGATGCAGCCACGCGCAGTCCTATTGTCCTATTGAGAGACGCTACTGAGCGACGCGCTTTGCCTATTTATATCGGTCAGGAGCAGGCAAAGGCTATTATTAGTTCTCTGGAAGGCCACAAGCCTCCTCGACCTTTAACTCACGATTTGATGGTCAATTTTCTAGAAGCCTGGAATCTTACCTTGGAGCGCATAGTTATTCACTCGCTGCAAGATAACACGTTCTATGCCGTGCTGATCGTCCGTCAAGGAGAAGTTAAAAAAGAGATCGATGCGCGACCTAGCGACGCGATCGCCCTAGCCCTGCGCACGAATAGCCCCATCTGGGTGATGGAAGAAGTCGTAGCCGATGCTTCCATACCCGTCGATCGAGATGCTGATGAAGCAGAACGCCGGGCCTTCCGGGAATTTATCTCAAACCTCCGTCCAGAGGATTTGATCAAGAGAAGCGGCTTTAGCCCGGGCGAAACTTCCTAACATTTATGCGCTATCGACGGTTTGGCAAAACTAACTTGCACCTGTCTGTATTTTCCTTGGGAACCATGCGCTATTTGGCTTCTGAGGAAACTGCCTGTCAGACTGTACAACAGGCCCTGTCTCAGGGAATCAATCACCTGGAAACGGCGGCGGGTTACGGTTGCAGCGAGGAATATCTCGGTGCAGCCCTCTCGGCTGGTTTGTCTGTCCATCGATCGCGCTTCCACGTCACTACGAAAATTTCCCCAACCCAGGATGCTGCAGCAATGGAACGCTGCATCGACTCATCCCTCAAACGCCTGAATTTAGACTATATCGACTGTCTGGGAATTCACGGTTTGAATACTTGGGAACATTTGGCTTGGGTGCGATCGCCCACAGGCTGCATGGAAGCTGTACGCAAAGCCCTAGCTGATGGTCGCATTCGGCACGTCGGCTTTTCGACTCACGGGCCTTTGGATCTGATTTTGGCTGCAATCAATACAGATTTGTTTGAATTTGTCAATCTGCATTATTACTATTTTTTTCAGCGCAACGCCCCGGCAATTGAACTCGCCCAGCACAAAGATATGGGCGTTTTCATCATTTCCCCCGCAGATAAAGGAGGGCAACTCTACACGCCCCCGGAAACTCTCGCACAATTGTGCTCGCCTTTCTCGCCCTTAGAGTTGAACTATCGGTTTTTACTGAGCGATACTAGGATTGGGACTCTAAGTGTGGGGGCTGCAAATGCGACCGAATTAGAGCAACCTCTGAAATATGCCGATCGCGACTTTCCCCTCACCTGTGCCGAAATCGCTGCGTTCGATCGGCTAGAATCGGTTATTACAGCCAATTTGGCAAGCGACAAATGCAGCCAGTGCTATGCCTGTTTGCCCTGCCCGGAAAACATCAACATTCCCGAAGTATTGCGGCTTCGCAATCTCGCCGTCGGGTGCGAGATGACGGACTTTGGCAAATACCGCTATGCGATGTTTGAAAATGCCGGACACTGGTTTCCCGGCAGCAAAGGCAACCGCTGCACCGATTGCGGCGAATGTTTGCCCAGGTGTCCCGAAGAGTTAGACATCCCAACTTTGCTCAAAGATACTCACCAGCGACTGGGCGGTAAAGCAGGTAGGCGGTTGTGGGATTGAAAAAAAGGTGAAGCAGGGAAAAGGTCGATCGAGCGTATCTAAGTGTTGCAATAATTACGTTAAACTTTTTTAAGTGAATTTACGATACAGTCGATCGAAAAACTACTTAGCTTGGGGACTGTCTGCGGGCATTGGTGTCAACTTAACGTCTTGTGTAGTACCGGTCTACTGTTTGAGTTAATAGTCTTCCCGATTCCCCCTAACCCCCCTTAAGGGGAGTAGGCGGTGGGACAACAGCGTCAAAGTGGGTCTTCTTAAGGGGGATGCGAGGGGGATCGAGACTCGGGTATAAACGAGAGAGACAAAGGGTTTTAGTCTAAAGTTGACACAAATGTCCCCTGTCTGCTCTCAACAAACTTTAAATAGGAGCTGACAGTATATCTAAAAACAATTAAATAACAAAATCTGATTGAACAGCGAGAAACCGATTTTTTTGAAAATAGCCCAGTCATTTTCTTGATTTATTGCGCCCGGCGAGAGCGAACAATTTTATGATGAGTGATTAACCGAACTCGCTCTAAAATATAAAATCGTTCGACAGAACGCCCACTCTGAAATCTAAAATCTAAAATCTAAAATCTAAAATTGATGGTTCCAGATTAATTTTTCGCCTGTCATCTACAACCGATTCACCATCTACTACTATGGCTCCAACTCAGTTAAACGACAGCAAGCAAAATTGTCTACAGCCAACTAAAGTTGCGACTTCCGAAAGAAAATTGAAAGCAGATTTCAGGCCGTGTACCTACAACTTATCTGTTACCAGAAAACAGCTAATCGGACTGGTGGCTTTACAAACAATCTTGCCAGTCGGACTAACGGGAGCAGCATTTTGGCTAACATCGGCACTTGGCAGCAATCAACTGCAAAATCAAGCTAAATCAGAACTGAGCCTTAGTGAAATTAACTACAATCTCAAACTCGATCGCGCCGCCGACAGTTTGCACAACTCTTCTGACAGCAAAACGATCGCCCAAACAGCTTTAGCTTACAACAGCGGTAAAAAAATATCAGATTTGCAAAAATCAGTCAAGCAAATTCTGGAAAATCAAGTCAAAACAGGGGAAATAGACAGTGCTGCCTTAGTTGGAAAAAACAGGCAGATGGTGGTTAGCGTCAACCCCAACCAGAAGGGAAAAAGTTTTAACCTGCAAAAAATAGTCGATCGAGTATTAGCTGCAAAAGAGCCAATTACCGCCACCGAAATCATTGCCAAATCAGAAGTTCAGAAACAATTGGGATCTATGCCGCCCGGAAAGGGCGATCGCCCTGTTCTCGTCCGCTACGCAGCAATTCCCATAAAAGATCCAAAAAATCAGACAGTGATTGCTGCCTTAGTATTAGGAAAAATAATCAGTCAAACGTCGGTATTTGCTAGCAGCAAAACCCTCAATTTACAGGGCGGCGGATATCAGGCTATCTACGCACCGCTGGCTGACGGCAAATTTGTTTTGGCAAGTTCGCAAACATTTACAAAAAACCAACAGTTACCAGACTTGCTGGCCGAAAAGTCGCTGCTGAAATCTGCACTCGCCGCCGCCGGCAAACCAGTCGCCGGAAACGTACAAACAGGCAGTCAAACTCATGCAGTAGCTGCCAAATCCCTCGGCAATTTAGCCGGAAAACCCGCAGCAATTTTAGTGCGGGGCATCCCCAAAACCTCGATCGAAACTTGGTGGGGCAACAACTGGCTGCTGCTGGCACTGTCTGCGGCTGCCGTTGTCCCCCTCGCCTTGACAGTTGCAGTTGCCCGCCGGATTGCCAAACCCACTAACTCAGATTTATCAACAGCAGGCGGGAATTCACAATCTAACTCCACCACCCCCGAACCCCAGCAGCTATCCCCGAAGTTCGCTCGCATTTATGACAATTTATCTGATAATTTATTTGACAGTTTAAGTGTGGGCGAATTCGGTTTATCCCCAAAAAAACCGATTTTAGACGGTCTATTAGCGGTAGGTTTTAAATATAAAAAAAAATCCGGCGAACCGACAAGCGCAAATTTCCCGCTTCCCCTAACTTTCCAACCCCTAGAATTGCCCGAAAACAGCGCCTCAAATCAGTCGCAGACGGCAAATACAGAATTAGAAAAAAGCGCGATCGCCTTAAATCAAGTCCAGGAAGCTTGGCAAGACTTAAATCGCATCAACTTGGAATTGCAGCGAGAAATACTCGAACGTCAAAACGCTCAAAAAGCCCTGCAAAAGAGCGAAGCACTGCTGCAAGCGATTTTAGACAACTCAACAGCAATGATTTACATCAAAGATGTTGACGGAAAATACCTGCTCACAAACCGCCATTTTAAGAATTTGTTCCACTTGGCAAAAGAGCAAATTATAGGCAAAACCGACAGCGATATTTTTCCCCAAGACAAAGCAGAAGTCCTGCGGGAAAATGACCTGAAAGTTCTCGAAGCCTGCTCGCCCCTAACCATCGAAGAAGTCATCCCTCAAGACGACGGCGCGCACACTTATATTTCTCTCAAATTTCCCCTGTGCAACTCCGAAGGCATAGCTTATGCAGTCGGTACAATTTCTACAGACGTGAGCGATCGCAAACTTGCCGAACTCACCCTAGAAAAAGCCAAAGCAGAACTAGAAATAGAAGTCGAACAGCGCACCCTATTCCTCAAACAAGCCAACGAACTCTTGCGGTTTGAACTCGCGGCCAGAGTCCGCGGCGCTATCACAGTCAGACAAATGACCGCTCAGGTAGCCCGACACGCCAGAACAGTTGACGGCATTCTCGGCGCCTCCCTCGACCTAATTTTTCTAGTCGATCGATCGGGAAGGTACACCTATGTCAGCCGCACCGCCGCTCAAGCTGCCGGCATGAACCCCAGAGAAATGATTAGCAAAACCTGGCAGGAATTAGGCTGGTCGCCAAAAATTATGCAGCGAGTGCACGAAGAATGCCAGGCCGTATTTGCCACAGCCGAGCCCAAGAAAGGCGAAGTAATCGTCCCCACGGCAAGCTGGGGCACCCGCGACTACGAGTACATTCTCAGCCCGGTTTGTGCCACAGACGGCAGCGTCGAAGCCGTGGTGGCGACACTGCGGGATATCACCGAACGCAAAGACGCGGAGGAAGCGTGGCAGTTGGCCAAAGAAGCCGCAGAACTCGCCAACCGCGCCAAGAGTGCTTTTCTAGCAAACATGAGCCACGAGTTGCGCACTCCCCTGAACGCGATTATCGGCTACAGCGATATGCTGGTGGAAGATGCCGAAGAGTTTGGCAACTTAGAGATAGTCTCGGATTTAGACAAAATTCGCACTGCTGGCAAACACTTGCTGCGGCTGATAGACGACATTCTCGACATCTCCAAAATTGAAGCTGACAAGATGGAGATTTACCTCGAAAGCTTCGATGTCGGCGGCTTAATTGAGGAGGTTGCAACAACCATCAAACCGCTAATGGATAATAACGGCAATACTTTGCAAGTATTGATTTCTAACAATATCGGCGCTATGCACGGCGATTTGATGAAAGTCCGGCAGGTAATTCTGAATTTGCTCAGCAATGCTGCTAAATTTTCTGCTAATGGGGAGATCGTGCTTACTGTCGAAAGAATTACCAGTGAAGAATTAAAAAATAAATATCAACCGAAAGTTGCTCAAATGTTAATTTTGGATTCAGACTTTTTAATTTTTCGAGTGACGGACACGGGCATCGGCATGACACAAGAGCAGCAAGAGCGTTTGTTCCAACCTTTCACTCAAGCCGACAATTCAACTACTCGCAAGTACGGCGGTACTGGTTTGGGACTGACTATCAGCCAGCGTTTTTGTCAGATGATGGGCGGCGACATTGAAGTTACTAGCGAGTTAGATTGCGGTTCTACTTTTACTGCTTTTGTGCCTGCTTCATTGTTTAGGCGATCGGAATTTTAACATGACTGTAGGGGCTGTTTTTACCAACAATAAAAGCAAAAAAAAACAATCTAATAAACCCGCCCCCACACAACACAAAATCGCAATGTACATCTTTTGCATATAATAAAATGTCAGGTTGATGTAGATTATCGGCTGGGCGGGGGCGGGTTTTCTAGATGGCGAGTTTCTGACATAAATGGTTGGTAAAACCAGCCCCTACGGGAAATATATAAAAAAGAAAACAATAATTATGAAATACGATGTTGATACCCGCAAGAATAGCATTTTGACAAAAAGTTTATTTTTGTTCGTGATTGCGGGTTCTGCGTGCCTCGGAGCCTTGCTGTGTGAACAATCGGCCGCATTTTCCCAGCAGCCGCTGTGCCCGACTGGCAACGCTGCTAATTTCCCGTCGCCTCCGCTTTCGCAAACCGAAAAAAGCGTACCGAGTCTGTGGTTAGCTCAAAAACTCTTTGGCGGAAAATTGCTCGATCGCTGGTTTGTAGATCCCGGCAATACTTGGGTAATTCTCATCGTCAACCGCCAACTTTGGAGTTTGCTCGATTATATGGAACGCTATCAGTTTGTCAACCGCTTCGGCACTGTCGCCAGCGATTACGGTTACAATGTGCGAGTTTGCAACCGTCAAGGCGCAGCTTTGGCAGTTTATTCGTGCAAGGGCGATCGGCTTAGCTGTCGCATTGATTTAGAATCTCTCTCAAATCCGCGTATTCGAGGAAGGCGGAAGGAATTTTAGTAGGGTGCGTCAGAAGCGATTTATTTTCTGGATAATCGATAAATCAAGAGCTGACGCACCCTACATTTTAACTTTTAACTACTTGCCGAATTTCTTGCCAGAGCGATCGATATTGGGCAATCCCAGCATCCCCAAACGGCAGCAGAAAGTCGCTAGCAGCAAGAATCTTAGCATCCGGCAACAACACAGAATTAGTGCGAACAGCTTCCGGCAAATCCTCGGGTTTCATGCCGACAATTATCGGCGAACTAGCCTTGGCCAGCAAAGATAATTGAGGAGCAACCCGAGGCTGCAAGCAAAAATCAATCCATTTTTCTACTAAAGAAAGTGGATTCCCCGATGCTGGTTCTACCCACAAATCTGTCCAAAGTGCAGTTCCCGAAACCGGAATTACTAAAGCAATATCCTTTTGAGTTTGCAGCAGGGGCAGCAAGTCCCCAGAGGAACCTACGGCCAACCAAGTATCGCCTAAAGTTAATGGTTGCAGGTAAGCGTCAGAACTATAAAGTTTAACTTGTCGGTGCAGATTTGCGAGTTCTTTTTTGAGATTGGGAACTTTATCTAATTGCTGCGTATTGTAAGATTTGCCTAGTTTTTTTAATGTTAAACCGATAACTTCTCTAGCACTGTCCGGCAAAGAAATTCGATCGCGCAATTCTGCCCGCCACAAGTCACTCCAATCTGTCGGAGTCCACCCCAAAGACTTGAATTTGTCTGTCCGATAGGCAATTACTGTAGTTCCCCAACGGTAAGGTGCGCCCCAAATTTTACCTTTAGGATCTAATTGACCGTCATCGTTTCGCCTGACGAGTTTTTGCCATCGTTCCGGCAATTGTGTCCAATTCTCAAACTTAGCAGGATCGATCGGCTTAATCAATTTTTGCCGAATTGCCAAAGTCAGCCAATAATCTCCCAACATCACCAAGTTAGCTTGATTTTTTGATTGGGGAACCCGTTTCCACTCCTGCAACAGGGCGAATAATTCTTTTAATTGTCCTTCTTGCGTTACCTGCAAAAGCGGAGACGGTTGTACATCGCGACTAAATTTGCTTACCAGTTGGGCCGGAATACCGTTTTTGAGCGATCGAATTTTGAGGATGGGCTTCGAGTCGCACCCTGCCGCCAATTGACTTAAAGTTAGGGTGGCGGCCCCCAATAGCAAAGACCTTCGTTTCACCTGTCAATCCGCTTTTATAAATATTGACCGATCGTTTTGTGTTCTGGAGCCCGGGAAATAATTATTTGTCGAGTCCGGTAGTTGGCGCCGATTTGTCTTATTTCTTTTTCAAACACAGAGCCATTGTACTCGGTTCTGCTGCGCTCTGAGTCTGTTTGACCGAAAGCATCCAGGATACAAGCCCCCGGATTCATCCCTGGAGAAATAAAAAACCTGTATCCGATGAAACTTGCCCCCCGAAGTTATCCGTGGGGTCAATGCTTCAATCTAAAATCTAAAATCTAAAATCTAAAATCGATTGACTCTTGCCCTGATTTTACCTTCTACCTTGTCGATCGAGCTTTCCGATGCCGACAACCCTGTCAACTTAACGCCTGATTTCTGTGCGAAAAGTTCCTTTGAGCCAATTTCGCTTGCCCCCGTTGGCGATCGAGTGCATCTGTGTTACATTTTTTAATATAACGAAAAAACGAGAGCGCTGCCCTCTGCCGCTGGATGACGCTTTTTACGCAACCGAAGTGAAAAATGCTTTTTAAATCCGCTACAGCTTAATAACTAAAAATCCACTCATCTGAATCCTGAAAGCGCTGGCGAGAGCGAGGTCAATCTAATAGGACGTTCCGAGATCCGACTCTCAGAAACCGGATGTTTTAACTCTGATTAAAGGTTGGAACGAGGTATGGGGGTTAACAAACCCGGTTCCTGCGTCCAAGACGATCTAAAATCTAAAATTTTAAATTTTAAACCTAAAATCGACTCACGAATGCCGATGATTCTCCTCAACCAGAGTCCCTAAATTTACCGTCTGGATTGGGAACACAACAATTACGTCAAAAATTAAATAATTTAGTGATAAATCCCAGTTATGTAAAGATTTCCCTAGAATGTAAAGATATAAGTTACGAGCCAAAGGATGATTGTATGGAAGCGCTGCGCCAGCAAGTTACAGTATTGACACAACAAGTCGAGGCCCTCTACAAACTCATAGAAAACCTCAATGAAAAGCTATTGGAGTCTGCCAAGGAGACTAAGCTGACCCAGCAGCAGAGAAACGATTGCTCTGGAAGGGTAGGAAATGACAAAACCTCGTCATATCAAAGCTACAGCCGTCGAGACGGGCTCCTCGAACACAAAGACATACTGTTAGATGACAGCTACTTCGACAAGAATTCTCAAAATCTGGAAAAAGAGCTGAGCGCAGAGATTCAAATCCAGCGCCTAACCGCTCAGCTAACAGCAGCTTACAATAGAATTGCTGCTTTGGAAGAACAGTTGCTCGCCAAAAGAATGCACTCGCAAAAGGTAGGCGGGTCTAATTAAATATTGCCACTGGGGAGCGGGCATTAATCTCAAAAAAAAACAATTTGCGTTGATTTCTGCTCGTCTGCTTATAGAGTCATTGCATAGAGTTTTTTGTGTCGCGCAATTAGCAGGAATAATACTGCATCAAAGCCAGATATTGTGTAGAAAATTATGTAAATCTGAGAGCAGAAATGCTACAGAAAATGATATAATTATTCAGCCAAAACGAAGCGGGTGGAGGAGCACAACCAGCTTCGCATCTCGCTCGGCGTATCTGAATTTTTAATGTTTAATTCCTCACTGTCCTGGACGCACAGAAAACTAAAAACCCGGTTTTTGAGTGTATTCCTCGCTGCAAAATCCCAATATTTGGAGTAAAAAACGGGTTTTTGGCATCCAGGACTATCTAATGTTTAATTTCACACCGCGAGGCTAAAGCTTCAACAGCTTGAAGGAGTTGAGTGGGAGTCCAATTTGCAGCCAAGCCACTGGCGATCGCACAGGCTCCCGCACCGACACCTTCCTTAACATAGCCGCGATCGTAAGCTTGCAGTTGCTGGTAGCGAGATCCAGCAAAACTTAGCTGCGCGGCCAACAAAGGCACACCGCCGATATCATTAGCAAGTCCTACAGTGTCTCCTGTAGGGTCTTCCGCCACCCAGCGCGTAGTCCCCACCGCAACTTGTTTGGGACGCCATACCAGAGTATATTCACGGGCTAAGGCTTGCATCAAAGCGTACACTGCCAGCATTTGCGTGCCCCCGGCCAGGAGCACCCCGCAAGTCCGACTCGCGGCGATCGCCATTGCCGCCACCGCTATTTGCATCGGATCGCCCACCGCCGCTACCAATTCCAGGGGACTGCTGTTTTGTCCGTTAATTTCCCACTCAGCATTATTGAGTCCGGCTGTCACCGCAGCCAATTTTTGAGCGTGATTGCAGCGAGGGTGAGAACTGTTAACTTTGCCCGCCGCTGCAATACCCAAACCCATTAACACGCCCAAAGCAGTAGTCGTTCCCCCAACTACGCACTCCCCTAAAATTAAATAGCTGCCATTAGTTTGAGCTGCCAATTTAGCTCCCCAAATTAATCCTTGTTCGAGCAAATGTTTGACGGTTTCAAGTTCTAAAGCATTCCCAGAAATCACACACTTTGCCGGAGTGCCGCCCAAATCAATTGCAGGTACGGGAGGTGGCAGGGGCAAACCAGCATTAAATAGGTAAAGGGGAATTTCCAAAGCTTCGACTACAGCGCGAGATATCAGTACCGGCGAGGCACCCGCTTCTAAGGGCGGCAAAGGATATTGGGGCGACGGTTGGGGGCCGTTATACAAAAATTCTGCATCGGCTAAACAAGTAAATTGTCGATCGTGCGGGGTTGCTCCTGCTGCTGAAATCCCCGGAATTAAGCCAGTAGCGGTAAATCCTAACACGCAGGCAAATATCGGTTTTCGTCCTCGATAGCGTTCCAGCCACCGCTGCCCCTGTTCGATTTTTGTATAAATACCAATCATAGTTAGTCATTAGTCATTAGTCATTAGTTATTAGTTATTAGTTATTAGTCAACATTTAACAGTCAACAGTCAACAGTCAACAGTCAACAGTCAACAATTCCCAATAACTACTCTTCATAATCGATCAAAAGTTGCACCCAGCGCGGCGGCCGCGGAATCGGATTTCCCAAACGATCTAACAGGAGCAAAGCTACTAAATGCACTACAAATAAATAGACAATATTGTTAACCAAAATCATCCCTGCGGCGATCGCCCCAATTGTGCTCAAACTCGGTACATTAAGCCAGCCCAGCTTCACAAAAACCCATTCCACCATCTCTGTTACCTGGGCAGTTACGTAAACCCAGAGGTCTTGACCCACCAAAGCTGACAGCAGCCAAAACCGAAAGAAGAAGCCGACAGTACCAATTAGCGCGCCCACACTAATAGAGAAAGACCAACTCGCTTTGCGCCTCCAAAGTCCTCCCAGCGCAACTCCCATAATTCCAAAAGGAATCACGTATAAAATGCTCCGCGTCGGGCCCATGAGTACCGACAGCAGCAAACCCGATACCAAAGCTGCCATCCAAGCGGCTCGGTTGCCCCAGCGCAGGTAAACTAGGGCGATCGGTATCGGGAAAAAAACCCGCAGCAAAGGCCCCAGCGGAAAGTAATAATTTACCAGCCAAATCAAGCTAGCGGTACTTGCCAAAAATGCCGTTTCTACGAGCCTTAAAGGCGCTTCCCCTAATTCGCGCTTCCCCGGATCGGGATTTGTGCGATTGCCAGCCATTGCTGAAATATCGGGGGTTTGCGGGTCGTTATTTGTACTGGGTGAACTGCCCGAATTAGACGCAGCATCTGCTGACAAAAAATCACTCATCCGATTTTAGATTTTAGATTTTAGATTTTAGATTTTAGATTTTAGATTTTACGGGACTTGCGGGCTATACGGCTGATTCCCGATTTTCCGATTTTAGATTTTAGATTTTACAGGACTTGCGGGCTATACGGCTGATTCCCGGTTTCATTCTTGGGATGCCTCGCCACCAAAT
This sequence comes from Microcoleus sp. FACHB-61, assembly GCA_014695295.1. Lineage (GTDB taxonomy): Bacteria > Cyanobacteriota > Cyanobacteriia > Cyanobacteriales > Microcoleaceae > Microcoleus. The sequence goes on from JACJNY010000017.1 coordinate 21,407, forward strand.
TTAATCTTGCTCGCAGAAACCGGGTTTAGGTACGAACGCGAGTCTTATTTTAGATGAACTTTCTCAGCAAAAATTTTCAGCAGAATCATTTTTCGGCTTTGACTTCCTGAATTACAAAAACCGAACAAGATGCGTGGTGAACGACATAATTGCTGACGCTGCCGAGGAAAGCTTCTGCCAGCCCCGTGCGGCCGCGCCTCCCCAAAACTATTAAATCTGCGCCCCAATTTTGGGCGGATTCACAGATACTATGCCCCGGAGCGCCGTCCCTTTTGCAGTCAAATTCCACCTGCAATCCTTGTTTGGCTGCGGCGTCGCAGTAATTTTTTAGCAAACCCGAAGCCTGTTTTTCCTCGGTTTCCAGCCGCAAACGTTGAGCTTGATAAGCTTGATTCATTAACTCGGCATTCATCCCCAAATCTACCGGAATTGGCACTGCTGTCTCGCCCAGCGTGTTGACAGTAACGCAGTTAAATAGCATCACCTGGGCCCGATAGCTCAGAGCTAAATCTAGAGCTTGACTGAAGACGCGTTGGCTCAGTTCAGAATCATCTAAGGCAACAAAAATTTTCTTAAAACTCATAGCTTTACCTCCGGCGGGAAATTATGAATATCTGTTAGTTAACAGAGAGTGCTTTTGAATTAGATTCAATTTAGCAATCTCTGATACTTCTAGACTAACAGACGCTCCAAGGCGTGCAAGTCGGGAATGCACAAAACGTCACGTTCGCGCTGAATAGTTCCTTTCTTTTCCAGCTTGCTGAGCACTCGCGTTACTGTTTCGCGAGCCAGCCCGCTGAGGCTGCTCAATTCTCTGTGTGGCAGGTTCGGTATTTCTGTACCTCCTGTTTCCAGGATTTTTTTGCCTTGCCCCTCGGCCAAAAATAATAGAATATCTGCTACTCGCGAGGTACTGTCCGACTCTCGCAAACGCAGGCGGCGGTTGACTTGTCGCAGGCGACGGGCCATCAGTTGAGCTAGGCGAATGCCTGCGAGCGGCTCGGTATGAATGAGCTGCACAAAATCCTGAGATGGCATATTGCCGATCAGTGTCGGCGCTAGGGTGATGACATCTGTCGATCGCGGTGCTTCTTCGATCGCGGCCATTTCCCCGAACAGTTCTCCTTTCCCTAAAATATTCAGTGTTACTTCTTTTCCGTCTAGGTTGTAGGTGCGAATTTTCACCCAACCATCCAATATAAAATACACTGATGTTCCCCAGTCATTTTCGAGTAAAATCACTTGATTAGACGGATGACTGCGGGTAACAATGTGGACAGTTGCTCTCTCGATTACAGGATCGGGTAAACCTGCAAAAAAAGGAGTAGAAACTATCAATTGATTTATATTGGAATTCGGATCTCGGGTGTTAAAGCGGTCTTCCATGAGGCCATCATTTTAATTTATGCGCTTGATCTGCGCTGGGCAGTTAGAAATAGCTTGCAGCCGAGTCATTCGATTTTAGATTCAAGATTTGAGAAAGCAAGTATCTAAAATCGGCACTTTTACCTCTAAAGTTTTGCGGTCAAAGGTCGAATATGGGAACTAATAGCCTTAAGCTCTGATTGCGAGCTAGAAACTAAAGAATATACCATAATTTTTTAGATACATACCACTGAGCAAATTTTATTAACAAAAATTTAGCAACGTGGCAAGCAACTGAGCCGATCGAATTACCTTTGAAAGCACTTCGCTTAGAAAGCTTAACACTGCTGAGAGATTTGTTGTCAGCCGGCCCTGCAGTCGATCGGCAAAATCCACGAGCACAACCCTGCAAGCACGGCAGACAGATCCCAAATCCGACAACTGCCTGAAACCTGTCAAATGTCAGCACGATCGGGAAAATCCACAGCCATTGCGAGCCTAAAGGCTGGCGCTCTTGGCGAGCAAAACCAACGCAGTTCCCAGCAAACTTTTCTGCTACCCCGAGATTATTGTACCATTAGTATCTAGCCATGAATACATATAAAAGGCTATTATAGAGGGTTACTCAAACCGAGCGTGCGGGGACAATCCCGAATCCCGGCATCCCAAATCGCAAATTGTTTGAGGTTTTTTCCAAGTCTGTGAAAGATGAAGAGAGAGTGGCGCGCCGCCACGCTAGCCAAACTCGGGGTGACGGGTGTGCGGTCTGCTGTTCAAGCGGGTGAGGGCAAAAAATCGTGTGGCGATCGCAGCTATCCCGAGCAGGAATCGACCTCCGGCCCGGGAAACAGGAAAGCAGACGCAGAATTTGACAGCACTTGCAGTTGATAGAAGTGGGCATTTGGTGCGGAAGTACCGGCTAACCTATCATAGGCAATAGAAGTTATGCAAAGACAAAAGGTTAATTAACAGTCGTCAGAAAATATTAGTGAATTATTGACAGACTCGCATTCAGATTATTCTATCTATTGGCATCGCTGCCGCCTGACTTCAGTCTTTTTTCGGTAAAGTTTCTCCCAAGCCGCATTCCCAGAGGTTCCGCCCTTGAATTCTCAGAAGTACAAAATTCAAGCACTGATTGCTGAGATTGACGAGGTACTCAGCAAGCCCGCACCCCGCTTGCCTTGGACGGGTTCGATCGATACTGTCCACCAGCGCCAACTGTTAGAGCGAGTTCGCGCTTATCTGGTTTCCTCAGACTCAAAGCCAGCGGCCGGAAAGGTGCCAGCCAGCCCAAATGTCCGCCCGCAACCAGTTCCAGTGCCCAAAGTGCCGCCCAGGGCCCCTAGTCCCTCAGCAGCAGAGCAAATCATGCTTGCCGTAACCGGAGAAATCAGCCACCTGCGTTCAAGCCTGACGGAGCCGCTCCAAGAAGACATAGAAGCTCTGCGGCAACAGCAGCAAGCTCTAATTCAAGAAATCAAACAGCTAGAAGCAAAACGGCAGCAGCAACAATCCCTAGCTCAGCAACAAGCAAACCAACAGCAAATCATTTCTGAATTCTTGCAGGTACTGACTGCGCGCTTGGAAGAAACCTTGACTAGCGATTTCTCCCAAATTTTAGGTTCCCTAGAAAATCAGTTATTGCAAAGCAGCGCAGCACCTAACTCTTTGAACAGTGCACAATCAGAACAACAGGCTGTTGACGTAACACTTAACCCACAAACCTCAGGAGAACACCCGCTGCTGACGCCGGCCCAAAGGTTAGAGCAAATGCAACTGTTCCAATCTCGTGCCGACAGTCTGCTGATGAGTCTCGATTCAAGGATGGCTATCGTGTTCGAGGCTTTGCAAGCAAATCTGCAAAGCTATCAAGCTTCCTTGGGACAAGGACTCGAAAATATGTACGGTTTGAGCCAGGAAAGTGAGGCGATGTTCGCGGCTTTCGTCAACCACTTGGCAGCACATTTGGCGCGAGAAGCGTCTTCTTACGTGCAGCAGCCGATCGATTTAGCAAATCTCGAAACCGTCATCCAAACCGCAGCCGATCGCTCTGATGCCACTCCCGGCCTCTCCCATACTGCGATCGAGCAGTCAGCCGCCGAGACTCACAGTGGAGAATTGGTGCAGTCCAATCGCACCGGCGAATTCGGAGAACAAGACAGATTGCCCTACGCCGGTACAGAAATTTCTCCGCAATTCCGAGAGTTGAGGCGCGACCGCAACCGCATTCCAACCCCAATTTCGCTCCCGGACTTGGAAGATAATTTATTCGGTTCGACACCCGAAAAACCTCGACCGACAACTCCGTTATCCGGCGCTGAATCGGAAAATAGGTTGGCAGAAACAGGCGAAGATGTTGAGGATTTGTATGCAAGTTTGTTCGCAGGAGAAGCCGTAGCAGAAGTAGAATTAGAACTCGAAAGTTTCCCGATAGAAAATACTGGAATTGAGGTCAAAAGTGAAGCTGTAGAATATCAAGATGCGGCGGAGCGTGAAACAGCCGAATCCTTAAAGATGACGGAAGATTTGTTTGTAAATCTGCTGGATGAAGGCGAATCACTGGAAGATATTTTAGTAGGTGAAGAGCCAGAATTTGTAATCGGTAATTCTGTAAACGATCTAACTTTAGATACTGCCGATTTATTTGAATCGCAAGTTGCAACAGTACGTCAGGTTTCAGAACCGCCAGCCTCAACGGCCTCGCTGCAAATTGACCCGGACGATCGAGAAAATCTAGAAACGGCTCAAAACCGAGGCGAGCAGTTCGACGCTGCGATGCCTCAATCGCGAGATTTGTCTCCGCCGGAGTTGAGAACGCCTGCTGAAATTAGCCCGAACCTCCCCAGTGCCGGGCCCCGTGTGCCGAGTGCTGGTGATGTTCAAACTGGCGAGTTCGACACCTCCTCGCAGCAGCTCGATGATGCCTACATCCAAGCTTCGCCGGACGAGGATTTACTGCCGATCGAGGTATTAGAAGATGACCTCGATCGAGCTCTAAATTTGGACAACAATACTCTGGAACTGTTGGAGACAGACCTCTACAATCTGGAGGGATTGGAAAATACTAGCTCCCGGCGATCGAATTCTTCAGCCGCTAACAGCTTGGATTTATCGGCGAGTTCCCCCGAAGGCGGTGCACAAAATCCCTTTGCCGAGGCGGTAGACGAAGAACTCGGCACGCTGGAGGATTTGTTCTCCGAGGTGTTTGAACTCTCATCTGAGGATGAACCCTTTGTTTTGGAAGAGGAACTTGAGGATGATTTGTTTGCTGAGGAAGACGAATCGAACTTGACGCTAGACGAGATTTTGGCTAGTTTGACCGACGCCGATCGACCTTTGACTGATTCTCCTTCTCCAGAAACTGCTGAAATTAACGAACTGCGATCGAGTCCTCCAGAAAGTCAAAAAAAAAACCTAATTTCGACAGAAAGTAAAGCAGGAGTTGTTGAGACGAAAACCGAGTTGAGCGAGTTGGCCGCGCAGCAGCAAGAGTCGGCGCCGTATTCTGTTGCAGGTGCGATCGCCCCGGCCTTCCCTGACTCAGACACTCAATCCCGGGAACGCGGGAATTCTCGCTGGTATTTGGGCATTGATTTCGCCTCCAGCGGGCTGTCGGCGGCTTTGCTCGATCGCGCCAGCGGTCAGTTGCACCCGATTTACTGGGAAGCATCGCAGGGTGAGGGTTCCGAGAAAGGCGCGATCTTTCGGATTCCTTCGGCTGCGGTGCTTGCGGAAACAGCCCCAGGGAGCCCAGGGTCAGAGGTGACAGTCAAGTCGGTGGGAATCCCACCCGTGGCTTTGCCTGCGGGAGAATTTCTACGGCAAAATTTTAAATTGCCTTTAAAGGTGGGCATTCCTTATCAGCGGGAGGCTGCTGGGATGTACGAACCGCTGTTGCAGTGGTCGCCCTTGCAGGCTTTTTCGATCGCCTTGCCGCTGCAAGGTTTGCGGGCACTGCTGGCTACTTTGAATCCGAGGAAGCAGGGGCAAAAATTTGGCGGATCGGAGGAAGTTTTGGATTCTGCACCGAGGGCGATTTTTGCAGGATTGCCAGTTTCCAATTTAATCTGTAGGGCTTCGGGACTGACGCCAGAAACTCTCGATGCGGCGCTTTTAGACTTGCAGGGTGTAATTTTGGGGACTCCGGCCGGCTGGTCGGATGCTTATCGGTTTAACCTGCGGGAGGCTGTTTTGGGCGCGTCTCTGGTGGCTTCGGGTTCGCAAATTTTTGTGGTGGAAGATGCGATCGCCACTTTGATTGCTGCTGTAACTCCTGTGAAAAATGCCCCAGGAGTGCAGTCGTCAGCCGTGGATTCTGCTAAGGGCGGTGAAGAAGCTGCACCGCTGACGGTGAACGCTTCGTCTTTTAGCGGGGGAACTTTGATTTTGAATGCGGGGGCGGCGACGGTGGAATTAGCTTTAGTTGAGTTGCCGTCCAATCTTCAAGATTTAACTCGTGCTGATTTTACTTGCCACAGTTTTGCTTTTGCTGGCGATGCTTTCGATCAGGATATTATCTGTCAGTTGTTGGCTAAAAATGAAACTTGGGGAATGTCGATCGATTTGCCACGTCCGGGGCATCCTGATTTGCCTAGCCGCTATCAATTGCAGCAGCGGTTACAAGGTTCTGCTTTTGGCCTGCAATTGTTAGAGGCGGCAAGGCATCTAAAAGTTATTTTGCAGCATCAAAAAAGTTTTGCTTTGAATATTGACCAGCAGCATTGGGATGTGAAGCGCAAAGATTTGGAAAGTCTGGTTTTAGTGCCTTTTATGCAGCAGTTGAACCGCGAATTGAATGCTTTGCTCAGCCGCGCGGGAATGTCGCCGGCGGGGATTAATCAGGCGATTTGTGCGGGGGGTATGGGTGCTTGGCCTGCGATCGCCCGCTGGTTGCGGCAGAAGCTGCCGAATGCGATCGTGGTTCAAGACCAAGAATTGCAGGGCGATCGAGATATTTTTGAAACTCACAATCCTGCATTAAATTCTGTATTTCAAAGCACAAATCTTTCAGGAAAAATTGGTCGAGTTGCCTGCGGGTTAGCGAGTTTGGCTCTCTATCCTCAAATTTTGGATGTGTTGCAGCAGCAGTACAGCGACTTTTTTCTGCTGTGGGAATTAATGCAGGTTTTGGGCGCAGAAACTCTGAGCTTTCAGGAAATTTTGCAGTTGTTGGAACGCCAAGGGGTGAATACCCGCACCTGCGAGTCCCGGATTCTGCGGATTTTGGAAGGAAAATTGCCGTCGGGACTTGTGCCTGCGGAGGAAGATTTCATGCTGCTGGCCGAGGAGTCGAGGCAAAATCCCGATTGGGAAGCAATTTTGGCCGAGCCGCTTTTCTTTGAAGATGTCTCGCGGGGTTATCGCTTGAATCTCGAACACGCCTCTGTTGTTCGCGAATATTTAGGCAAACTCGCTTCTAGCAGCCAGCAAAAATTGTTAGAGCCACTAACAATTGCTTGGGATGTTCGCAACGATTCTTATCGCTAAACGCCAAAAAACCCGGTTTCTCAGTGGAATCCTCCCTCTCTTCCCGGAAGATTGTTAGTAGAAACCGGGTTTTTTGCGTGCAGGACTAAGTTTTTTATGTAAATTTACTTAAACTTACATAAACTTTATACGTTTTTAGAAAAAATACACAGAAACTTTATAAAAGTGTTGTTGCTTTTTAAAGATTGTGCAAAGCTCAGCATTTGAGGATCTGCAGATTTGACGAGACGAATAAGATGGACGTGAGATCTCGTTAAAGTTGAGACAAATCAAATGAAATTTGGGATGGGTGCCTCGAAATTATCAGTATTATCAGAAATGCTGTCCTTATTTTTTCAAAAATTTACTTACAAAGTTTCTGTATCAAAAGAGCACGTTCACCGATCCGTAACGAGCAAGGTAAAGCGGTCGATCGATATTTTGGGCTCGTTGCTGGGACTGGCAATTGCTGCAGCGGTGGCGGTGCCGGTGGCAGTGGCGATGCTGTTGGACAATCCGGGCCCGCTGCTGTACAGTCAAGTCCGCTGCAGCTTCAAAGGGCGACATTTCAGAATGTGGAAATTTCGATCGATGGTTGTCGGTGCAGACAAGCTCAAACATTTAGTTAGCAACCAAGCCAAGGGTCACATTTTTAAGAATGAAAAAGACCCGCGAATTACCCGCATCGGCCGTTTTTTGCGGAGGACGAGTTTGGACGAGTTGCCTCAATTCTGGAACGTGTTAGTCGGCGACATGAGTTTGGTGGGGACTCGGCCGCCCACTCCCGATGAGGTTGCTGCCTATGACGAATTTCACTGGCAGCGTTTAAATGTCAAACCCGGTATGACTGGGGAGTGGCAAGTCAACGGACGGTCTGGAGTGAAAGACTTTGACGAGATTGTGCTCATGGATCTCGACTATCAGCGCAAATGGTCTGTTGTCTACGACATCATTCTGATTTGCAAAACAATTTTGGTTGTTTTGAGTAAAAACGGTGCGTGTTAAATAGGTAACTTGTTTTGGGTTGTTTTTTTTTATTATTTTACGAAAAAACAGGGGATGAAATATTTGGAAACAGGATTAAATATATGTTAATAGAATTAGCGATTGGTGACGCTTACGGTGCGGGTTTTGAATTTGTTGACCAGCAGACGATCGAATTGTACAACAATCTCAACGGCTACATCAAGCATCCCCGTCACGACATCCAGCCTGGATGTTACACAGACGATACGCAGATGAGTTTAGCGGTCGCAGAAGCTATCGTCAGCCGAGAACCTTGGACGCCGGAACTTTTAGCGAGCAAATTTGTTGCAGCTTTTCACCGCGATCGCCGATTGGGCTATGCTGGGAAATTTTACAATTTTTTGCTACAAGTTCAAGACGGAAAAGAATTCTTAGAAAAAATACACTCCTCTAGCGATAAAAGCGGATCTGCGATGCGAGCAGGCCCCATTGGCATTTTTCCTACTATTGAAAAAGTAATCGAAAATGCTACCGTTCAAGCTGCAATTACTCACAACACTCCTGATGGCATTAAAGCAGCTATAGCGGCCGCTTTGATGTCCCATTACTTTATTTATCAGCTAGGTTTAAAGAAGAATTTGGGAAATTTTATAGAAAAGCACGTCCCTGGTGAGTGGTCGATACCTTGGCCAGGAGAAGTCAGCGTTAAAGGTTTGGTCTGTGTTAGAGCAGCTATTACTGCGGTCATGCTCCATGATAGTATGAGCAAACTGCTCCAAGATTGCATTGCCTTTTCGGGAGATGTCGATACAGTAGCAACTATTGCTTTAGCTGCTGGTTCCTGTAGCAGTGAAATTGCCCAAGACCTGCCAGAAAATCTGGTACAAGGATTAGAAAATCTATCTTACGGTCGAGATTATATCATAGAACTGGATCGACAGTTAATGAATTGCAGGAGCGACTTCTGACTTGTTCCTGATATCTGTTACATCCGTTAAATCCCTATTCACTGCGCGTTGCCGAACTTCTGTCTATTATGAATTTGCCTAATTTGATTACTTTTTCTCGCTTGCTGGGAGTACCTTTTCTGCTCTACGGTTTGTACGACCCAAGCGCGCAAAGCCGCTGGATTTGCACCGCGATTTTTGTGGTAGCTGCGGCTACTGATTGGCTGGACGGCTATTTGGCTAGGAAGTTGAATCAAATTACCGATTTGGGAAAGTTTCTCGACCCTTTGGTGGATAAATTGTTGGTACTCGCGCCGCTTTTAGTGTTGATTGAGTTGGGGAAAGTGCCCGCTTGGGCAGTGTTTTTAATTTTGGGTCGGGAGTTGACGATTGCGGGGTGGCGTGTTAATAAAACTACGATTTCTGGAGCTAATATTTGGGGCAAATTGAAGACGGTGAGTCAGATTGTGGCGATCGCACTTTTAATTGCTCCTCTGTCTGAAGCGTGGAATTTTCCCGCATTAATTGCTTTTTGGGTTTCTGTGGCTTTAACTTTGATTTCTGGCGCTATTTATCTGTGGCCGGAAAAGACTGCTGAGGACAAGTAAATCAGTTTTATTTAAACCGCAGATTAACGCGGATTAACGCAGATAAAAACTTCGATATATTTGTAGGGACACGGCAATGCCGTGTCCCTAGCCGTAGCTTAATAATGAGTCCCAGATTTCCGGTAGTGCACCGCTGTCACGCCGTCATTTTTGAGCAAATGACCGTTTTCAATCGCCGCATAAACTACCCAGTGATCGCCGCATTCCATCCGACTTATCACTTGGCATTCCAGATAAGCTAGAGCATCAGTCAAAACGAGACAGCCGTTGCTAGCTTCCATTGTTTCGACTCCGGCAAATCTGTCTTCTCCCGGAGCAAAGTTTTTCATGAAATACTTCCGCAACTGTCGCCCTTCTGCTAAGATGTTGAGCACAAATTTGTCTCCGGCATACATCAAAGATTCGATCGATCGATCTTTCGCCACCGCAATCGTCACACCGGGCGGATTAAACGTTGCTTGCGACACCCAGGAAGCCAGCATCGCACTGGTGACATCCTCCCGCTTCGCCGAGACTACGCACAGCGAACCAACGAGTCTCCCTACGGCTTGTTCAGTGCGATCGCTCCCCGCTGCTAACTGCGGTTTCGGTGCCCGCAATTTTTGCGATCGAATCAAAGCTTGAGCAAAATCTGTTCCCACATCTGTGCACTCGTGAATCGTCGCCGCCGTCGGCTTAAATTTGGCTCGAATCGGCTCAAATCCAATTCGATAGCCGGCATCTTTCAGCTTGTTTTCCACTAAGTCGATCGCCTCTCCACTCCAGCCAAAAGAACCGAAAACCCCCGCTAATTTGCTCTTAGTTGCGGTAGATAAAACAATTCCCAAAGCAGTTTGAATTTGCGTCGGAGCGTGTCCTGCTAGCGTGGGAGTTCCGATGATAAATCCCGCGCATTTTTCGATAGCCTCTTGAATTTCTCCTGGTTCGGCAAATTCGCAGTTGATACTTTCCACCGCAACGCCGGCTTTCGTAATTCCTTTGGCGATCGCCTGCGCTAAAGTAGCCGTATTTCCGTAAGCCGATGCATAAATTAAAGCAACTGTCAAGTCTTTTGAATTTTGTTGCTGGCTCCATTCCCGATACAAATTGCTCAGTTCATTAAGGCCGTAACGGACGATCGGGCCGTGACCGGGAGCATAAAATGCTGTGGGTAAATCGGCGAATTTATCCATTGCAGCCAGCACTTGTTTTGCTTGAGATGCGTGCAGGGAATCGTAATAATAGCGCCGATCTTCGCTGTAAACGCTCCACCCTTCATCGAATACTTGATCCCCGCAAACGTGAGCTCCAAATAGTTTGTCCGTGAACACGATTCGAGTGTGCGGATCGTAGGTGCAAAGTTGATCTGGCCAACGGGGAGTTGGAGTCGCGATGAATTTTAAGGCGTGACCTTTTCCTAAGTTGAGAGTTTCTTCTCCCCGAACGATCAAAATGTTTAATTCTTGGTCGGGGAAAGCGGCGCGCAAACTAATTGCGGCGGGATTCGTGCAAACCAAAGCTACTTGAGGAGCTAATTCTAACAGAGCTTTAATTGTTACTGACCTGTTAGCATTGAAATGCCCCAAAATTATGTAATCCAGCTTGGTTAAGTCCACCCGTTTCTGCAAAAATTCCAGGTAATTTTGAGTAAAAGATTCCCCCGGCGGGTCGAACAAAGCAGTTTTGTCAGCTTGAATAATATAGCTATTTGCTGTCGTACCCTTTTGCAGCGAATACTCGACTTCAAATTTGAGTCGAGCCCAAGTGCGCGATCGCAGAATAAAAGTATCGAGTGCGATCGGGATAAACTGCACGTCGCGGGGTTTGACATCAGATGCGAGTCTAGGAGTCAAAGTGTTAGTCATTAATTGCACCTATGAGAAACTGAACTACAGAACTTCTTTTGATTTCGTGCCAAAACTTGGTATCTACAATGTCAAACCTTGCACCTCTACCCTGTAAATTGGTATCCAGGTCAGTCAGAAATTCCCTGGTTTTCAAATCGTCGCCAATTTGGATAAAGCTCACTCCAATTTCTTCATCTTTCTCTATTTTATTTGCCGCACCTACAATAATTTCGGCGACAGCAGCGACTTCTTCGGGTTTTTCATCGAGGACTGCAACAATTATTGCTCCTTTCTTCCCTTTGCCATCTTTTTTGTTTGCGAAATAATCGCTAAAACTTGCTTTCAGAGCTTCTTCCAAATTAGTCGCAGTCGGGTTTGCTGAATCCGGTTCCGTATTTTGTCGCTGCAAAATTTCAGCTAACCGGCCAACATTTGAATTTTTATACTTCCACATAGGAGTAGAAGCTTCGTAAAGTGTGATGCCGTCGCTGTCAAATTCCTGACATTTTTTTGCTAAGTCGATCAGAGATGCCTGCGCTTCTACCCACTCCTCGTACCAAGGATGGTGAGGGTCTCTGCTGGCATCGCTTCTGGCAATAATAATTGTGTAATCTCGGTCTTCTAAAAGATTGGCAGGCATTGGCAATTCCCCTAGTAAAAATGGAGAAGCAAAAGGTAAGAAAAGGCTTATGGCGCACCGTAAGTTTAGCACCCGCTAAGGTTCGCCATAAGCACCCTACGTTGAGAGTTTTTGCGTAGGTAAGGTGCGGCACAAGCACCCGAACTTCCTACCTAATAGTGATTTCCGACTTTGCGGTGGTGAACTGCAGGCAGCGCATCGGGATTGGATACGCGGCCGCTATCGACGATCGCATATACGATATGATGATCCGAAAGTTCCATCCGGCTGACTACTTCGCATTCCATGTACGCCAAAGCATCTGTCAGAATGGGAGAACCGTTGGTTGCTGGTTGAGTTTTAACTCCGGCAAATCGATCGGCACCAGGAGCAAAACGCTTTAAAAAGTGCCTCATCAAAGTTTGATAATTGCCTTCTTCGAGCACGTTGAGAACAAATTTATCTCCCGCGTGCATCATCGATTCAATCGCCCGATCCTTAGCAACTGCTATTGTTAAACCCAGGGGTTTAAAACTTGCTTGCGTTACCCAAGAAGCTAGCATCGCACCGCTAACATCGCCTTTTTGGGCGGTGATGATGTACAGTCCGCCGCTGATCCGTCCCAAAGCTTTATCGAGGTCGCTGTCGAGGGATTTCATCTGTTTGACGGCCTTGTCCCGCGTCAGCCACTGTCCCAAGTCGGTGCCGGCTTCGTCGCAAAGTTGATAACTCGCTTCTGTCGGCGTTTCTTTAATTAAAATGTTGGGAAATGCTTCTTTTAAACCCAACTCTTTGAACTTGTTTCTCAGCGGGTAAATAGATACGTCATCGCCACCGCCGGATTCGCACAAACCGAAAGATTGTTTGTTGTTAGCCGCAACTAAAATTGTGTTGATGGCTGCTTCGGCATTCGCAGCAGCAGTACCACTACTCGGCGGCGAACAAATTACGATGCCGGCAGCATTACCGACAAGTTCCGCAACTTCTTGCAAGTCGGCGCTTCTCAAATCCATCATTTCCACAGCAACACCGGTTTTGGTGATACCGTGGGCGATCGCTTGGCTGAGTCGATCGCTAAATCCGTAGTCGGAGGTGTAAAATACCGCTACAGTGGTTTCTGCCTTAGCTTGCGCTTGGCTCCACTTTTTGTAGCGCCCGGTGAGTTCGACTACGTTGTGCCGCAGCAAGGGGCCGTGACCGGTCGCAATTGTACCGATTTCTCCCAACTCTGCCATCCGCTTCATCGCAGCGAGTACCGATCGAGCATTGGGAGCCATCAAACACTCATAATAAAAGTGGTAATCTTCCTCAACCGCTGCTAAATCGTCATCGAAGGTGCTGTCGGAACAGTAGTGCATCCCGAAAGCGTCGCAGGTGAACAGCACTTGAGTTTTGCTGTCGTAGCTGAAAATAGTATCGGGCCAGTGCAAGTTCGGCGCCGATACGAATTCGATAATGTGGCCGTTTCCTAAATCTAGTTTGTCCCCGTTTTTTACTACCAATCGCTCAAATGGTTGGTGTACAAGGTTTTCTAAAAATTGAATTGCTACTTTTGCCCCCACGACAATCGCTTGGGGTGCCAGCGCCAGCACGTCTTTGACTAAACCGCTGTGGTCTGGCTCGGTGTGGCTGATAATTAGATAGTCAATCTCTTTCGGGTCAATTTCCCCCGTCAGAGTTTCCATGTATTGCTGGCGAAACTTCTCGTGCGAGGTATCGACGAGGGCTGTTTTTTCACCGCGAATGATGAATGAGTTGTAAGTTGTACCGTTTTTGAGTCCGAATTCGATGTCAAAGCGGTCTCTATCCCAGTCCAGGCATCGAATTGCCGTTGTATCAGGGGCAATTTCGACTTTTTCCACCGTCAATCTGCGTTGGACTCGTTCAGTCAGCGCTACCATCAGTGCCTCCTTGTCTTTTACCCATTACCTTATTGTTTCCATTCTGACACGTTTCTTTTGTAAATCTTTATCAAATTTCCTATCACTCTGTTAAGCATCCCAAAAGTGAGATCTATCTCTTGACAAAAAGCAAAGATGTGTGGTATAGAAACCGAGTTCGATCGGTTTGGCGATCGAGGTACTGAGTTTTGCATGGAAATTCCTATCCAGCAGTCAATTAGTTAGTAGCAACTTAAAAGCTGTACAAAATGTGCAGTAAGATGATCGAATAAAAAAATCCCCAATCCACAGGGCAAAATCGATTAAGTGAAGTAAAGCTATGTCTGAAAGTTCCTTTGATAAAACTAATTTGGGTTGGCAATTAGGACAGGGGCAACAGCGATTGCAGGAGTGGTGGGAACTAAAAACTGCCCAAAATATACCGAATGTCAAATCGCCATCTTGGTTTGATTCCCCCATCTTGGGGGCGATCGCTAAAGCCGCCTTTTGGTTAATCTTAGCATTGCTCGCAGTCTGGGCGAGTTGGCAGATTTGGCAACTGTTACGTTTTTATATTCATAATTTCAAAAAAAGAAATCAAACAACTGATGGAAGTGCGAAAAAAACAATTAAAGATTTGTCGGTAACAGAGTGGTTGTTGCGATCGCAAAAGTTGCAGCAGCAAGGCAAATACCGCCAAGCTTGCCGCTGTCTTTACATGGCCGTGTTGCAGCGGTTAAATGACGCGGGAACCGTGGTTCACCAACCCAGCCGCACTGATGGCGAATATTTGCAATTAATCCAGCAATTACCCCAGCCCGTGCCTTACGAAACTTTGATAAGAATACACGAGCAACTATATTTTGGGAATACGGAAGCTGATGCCTCAACCTTTGAACAGTGTCAGCAAGCTTATCAACAAATTAAGGATTAATACCAATTTTTTATGAGGCCCCGTAGAATCCGATCCCCGCTAGCCCCCCTTATTAAGGGGGGGACAAGATTCCGATCTTTCGTCCCCCGTATTAAGGGGGATTTAGGGGGATCGAGATATGTGCAACTTCACATTAAATTGGTATGGCCTCCTTGCAAGGGAATCCCGTCTTGCCTGACATTGCTAACTTTGTTGCTGTCTGGCGCACTACCCGAACGAAAGTCAGTAATTGGGTGACAATGCTCGCTGCTGTTAAGCTAGGGAAGATTTTACCCGCGTACCTCACTTTCTTGAAAAAAGCTGTAGTGAGGAATCAGACTGATAAAAAGCATTTAACTACTTGCGGGAGATATTAGTAGAGCAAGGATTCCTCGCCCTACTAACAGCCTTAAATCAGAGTAATGTCAACGCCTGGCTGAGTGCCGATATTCGCACCTGGGCCAAAGCCAAAACTCACGTTTCCACCCATCAAACCTAGATTATTGTTAATCGTCAGACTAACGCTAGTTTGACCGGGAATAAAGCTAACCGTCCCTCCACTACTATTCCCACCAGGTGGATTGGTAATGGTGTAGTCTGTGCTGTATGCAGGTGCACTAGGATCAGGAAGAATGAAATAGTCGACCGAAGCCGAAACCGAAGTATTGCCAGTCCGATTAATTGTCACAGTTCCCGAAGTATTATCAAGAATAGAAACAGTAGACTGACCGTAAGAGAAGGAAGGCGGAGGCACAGGAGTATTATCAATAATGCTCAAAATTGCCACTGACGGACTAGCCACACTGCCACCACTCAAGAACAAACCCACCGTTTCAGTAGGCTCCGTGAGAGGGTCATTTGCAGTTAGAACCGGAACTTGTGCGCTAGTTTGTCCGGCTACAAAATTGACCGTTAGAAACACACTGGAGTAATCCACTTGAGAACCCGTAGACTTAGCACTACCGCCACCCGTGCTGAACGTAATCGCACTCGGTGCCGAAACGTTGCCACCGCGAAAGATGGTAATCGGCGCACTGCTGCCCTCGGTGACGCTGTAATTAGCCGCACCGAAGAAATAGTTTGGAACGGTCGTTGCCGCCGTAGGCGTCGTCCCAGTTGGCGTCGGAGTTACCGTTGTCCCAGTTGGCGTCGGAGTTACCGTTGTCCCAGTTGGCGTCGGAGTTACCGTTGTCCCAGTTGGCGTCGGAGTTACCGTTGTCCCAGTTGACACCACATCATTAATCGTCAAAATTGACGGATTACTGACATTGCCACCGAAGAGCACCAAATTCACCGTTTCCGCCGGGTCGGAAATCGAATCAGTCAAAGTCGGCACGGTGAAACTAGCAGTTGTTTGCCCCGCAAGAAAATTCAACATCCCCGTCACCGAAGTGTAATCTCCAGCAGTGCCTGAACTTGCCGAACCGTCAAAAGTAGCGTAGCTAATCGATGCAGCCGCCGTGCCACCGGTGCGAGTAACGTTAATCGTAGCCGGGGTGCCTTCAGCCACCGTGTAATTTGGTTGGGCGAACTGGAAAAGACTTGGAGAGGTCGGCGTCGGAGTTGGCGCCACAGTTGTTGACGCCACATCATTAATCGTCAAAATTGACGGATTACTGACATTGCCACCGAA
>JACJNY010000018.1 GCA_014695295.1 Microcoleus sp. FACHB-61
GTTTTCAAAATTAGCTGTTTAATCTCCTCCTTCTTGAGTTGTTGAGCAACAGCTTGCCTGATCTTAAAAGGCAGCTACTTTTAGCTGAACTCATTTTTTAGTCTAAACTACAGTAAAATAGTATTACTTCTCGTTACTAATAGGAATTTTTACCATAAACTCCGTGCCGCCGCCCGGAGGTTGAGAAATTTTGATGCTGCCGCCGTGTCCATCCACTACAATTTTGTAGCTAATTGCTAACCCCAAACCAGTGCCTTTGCCCACTGGTTTAGTAGTAAAAAATGGGTTATAAATTTTGTCTTTAACGCTGTCGGGAATGCCTGGGCCGTTGTCGGCGATCGCCACTTTTAGAAATTTACCGCCATTTTCGCGAACTACTCCCGTGGAAATTGTAATGATTTTATCCAGGCGATCGGTCTCATTCAAGGCATCGATCGCATTGCTCAGCAAGTTCATAAACACCTGATTGAGCTGAGACGGATAGCACTCTACTGAAGGCACTTTTCCGTATTTCTTGACTATATAAATTCTATTTTTGAGGCGGTTGGAGAGCAGCAGCAAGGTATTTTCCATACCTTCGTGAATGTCCGCCAGCTTTTTGTCAGATTCATCGAGGCGAGAAAAGTTGCGCAAAGAAAGAACTATGCTGCGAATGCGTTCGGTTCCTATTTTCATAGAATTCAATATATGCGGCAAATCTTCCTCGATAAATTCTAACTCGATTTCTTCGGCAAAATCGGCGATTTCCTGGGGAACCTCTGGGAAGGTTTGTTTGTATAAACTCACCAAGTCTAATAAATCTTTAGTATATTTGCTGGTGTGAGGCAAATTAGCCGAAATGAAGTTAACGGGGTTGTTGATTTCGTGCGCTATCCCGGCTACCATTTGACCTAGAGATGACATTTTTTCGTTCTGCACTAAATGAGTTTGAGTTTTTTTCAGTTCATTTAAGGCACTATTGAGCAGTTTTACTTGGTCTTGGGTTTGACTGTAAAGGTGAGCTTGAGTAATTGCGATCGCCAATTGGTCTGCTACAGCTTTTAACAGTTGGATTTCCTCTCGGCTCCAAAGCCAATGAGTAGCGTGGCTGCAAATTAAATAACCCTGCGGCTGGCTCTGAGTCTGGACAGGTACGGCTAAATAGCTATTAGCTTTAAGTTCGGGCGGTTGAGTTACACCCTCAGCCGCAGTGTCGCTCGAAAGAATAATTGGCTCGCCTTGGTCACTCCGTACTAACAAATTTCCGACAAAAAAGTAAGGCTCAAACTTTATACATTGTGTCGGAGAATCCGATTGGCAAGATTCGCACAGGATTTGTAACCTTTTGTTTTGCGGTTCGTACCAACCAAAAGCAGCCCGTTCTAGGTGCAGCAAATTTACTATTTCTTCGACTGTACTTTGCACGATTTGGTCTAATTCCAGGGAAGCGCAAATGCGTCCGGCAATCCGGTTGAGCATGGCTTCTCGCTCGGCTTGAGCGCGATTGTTTTCGGAGGAGTAAATTAGCCAAATTGCTGCTAGCATTGCCGGGACGAGCAGCCCGGCGACTACGGATGTCAGCAAATTTAATGCTTGCAGTTGGGATTCAATATTTTCGCGGGGAATTACTAAAGCCATCGACCAGTTAACTTCCTTGAGGGGAGCATAGGCCACATACACCCATTTTTTATCTATTTTTACCAGTTCGATGTTCGTCTGGCGATCGATCATCTGCCGCGCAATTGTGGAGAGTGCGGGGTCTGGTGACTGTAAAAAGCTTGCGGTCGGCAGGTCGATATTTCCGATTAAGTTATTGTTGGGATGAACTATTGGCACTCCTTTTGAATTGAGCGCAAAAGCATAACTGTCGGAACCGTACAGCAAGCTGTTAGCTACAGATGCTACTCGGTCTAATTTAATGCTGCCCGATAGGACTCCAATTACTTTATTGGGAGCCGTAGGTAAGGCCCAAAGAGGAGCTGCAATGACGATCGTCGAAACTTTTGTACCGCGGGCGATCAGCGGGTCGGAAACGTTGAGCTGCCCGGCCATTGCTTTTTTAAAGTGTTGGCGGTCTTTGCTGCTCGCGCGGTTGCCTAGAGTGTTGATAAATGAGCCGTCGGGTTGAGTTAAGGACAGGATGAAATACTCTTTTAACCTGTATATTTCTCCTTGCAAGCGGGGTTCGACTAATTTCCAATTGAGAGTGCGAACGGTAGGATCGTAAGCAATGGTTTCTATTTCTGCTTTGCGGCTGCTGAGCCAGCGGTCGATTTCGTCGGTGCCTTTTTCTAGTTTTAATAGTGCTATTTGCTTTAAATTGTCGAGGATTAGTCCGCGCACAAAAAAATAGCTGATGCAAGCAGTTGTGCTAATGGTTAAAGCCGTGGTGCCCAGAATTAGCAGGGTCAGCAAATGGCGGCGCTGCCGTCTGTGCTGCCAAAGACTGTGCGCTTGCTGCCACCCTGATTGAGCAGAACTGCTGATGTTTTTCCAAAAGCGGTGCAGCTTTTTTGTGGGGTGCGGGGGCTGCACAGGCACAGATCCGGCTTGATTTGCTGGGTTTTGCATCATCCAATGTTCCCTCAGAGTCTAAATTCATCAAACGGCCTTCGTCATTCGGCAGAATTAATATCAGGTAAGTAGTGAGACGAGTTTAAGAAAAGAATGCAACTGTAACCAAGATCCAAACCCCGGTAGCGATCGGTCATTACCAATCTAAAATCTAAAATCTAAAATGGTATGACTTGCATTCCTGACTGCAAACAATTTATATTCTGCTCGCGCGATCGGCTTCTATTTTGGCATCAATTTTATATTTCGACCTTCGGTTTACCTACTTGAGGTTCATGCTTTACGATATCTTTAATATCTATCTTGTTTGTATAACAAAATAATTGTAAATAACACAGAGAAAATACGGAGTTTTTTAAATTAGCAATGTATTATAATCTATGGGTACACCCCTATTGACAATTTTACTAATTTGCGCTGTGGCTTCAATGGGAAATTTTTTCGTCTAAAGCTTTTTTTGCCAAGCGGGTTGCATAAACGGTGAGGGCGATCGTTGCTACCAAACCAATCCCGTAGAGAACCCACTCAGCAGCAGTGCGCGAGATCCCTTGCGATCCGAGTGCAGCCAAACTCCCGGCCAGGGAACCGATATAAACATACATGACAGTTCCGGGAATCATGCCGATCCAAGATGCGAAAAAATAGTCTTTTAGAGATACCTGCGTGACTCCAAAAGCATAGTTAAGCAAATTAAACGGAAAAATGGGAGAAAGCCGCGTCAGCAGCACAATTTTCCATCCTTCAGAAGCAACTGCGGAGTCGATCGCCTTAAATTTTTGATTGCCCTCTATCTGTTTGGAAACCCAGTCGCGAGTTAAATACCTTCCTGTTAAAAAAGCGCAAGTTGCGCCTAAAACCGAGCCGATGGAAACACAAACCGAACCGCCAACGACTCCGAACAAAACGCCAGAACCGAGAGTCAGCAAAGAACCTGGGATAAATAAAACCGTTGCTACAATGTAAATTAGAATAAAAGCTGCCGGGCCCCAAGGGCCGAGACTAGCGATCGACTCCAAGGCATTTTTCATAATTCCTTGAAAGTTAAAAAACTGGGTCGCTGCAATTAAAGCCGCAGCTAAACCAATCCCTAAAATCAGCTTCCACCTGTTGGATGGCGGCGGATTTCCACCGGGCGATCGCGAATCATTCATTACTTAAACTCTCCACTCATTCATTGCACACACCGCCGTTTCCAGGGTAGGGACACGGCACTGCCGTGTCCCTACTGTATTTCATCCGATTGATGATGTAAAGCGCAACTTTTCCCTTAAATTAAATCAAAGTACCGCCGCAGCTAGAACCGCAACCTGCCGTACAGCCGTAACAATAAGCAGCAGTTTGCACCTCTTGAATCAAATCTAAAGTGCCAGATTCGAGCAATTTAGCAACAGTTATCTTTTCCCCGCTGCCAGTTTTCGCCGGCAGATTTTCCATCTGGTTAAAATCGCAGTCGTAGACATTGCCCAAATAGTCGATCGACAATTCGTTACGACACATTAAATGTTCCAAAGTACCGGGGTTAAAATTCTCCTCCAAAAACCCGAGATAAGGCTTGTGCAGTTTCTTATGTTCCAAATGAAACTTAGTCCGTCCTACCGGCAAATTAGTAATCGCGAACAATTGATTAAAACAAATTTCAAAATGTTCGGCTAAATAAACCTTGTAATCTTGCTCTAACTTGCCTTGTTCCGGTGTTAGCGAAAACTTGTCTGTTGTCGGCACTTGTGGATTGTACACCAAATCTACAATTAAATTTGGGTTTTTCCCGTATCCCAACTGATTTAGCTTTTGCAGCGCCCGAATCGAACTGTCAAAAACACCGCTGCCGCGCATTTTTTCCACATTGTCAGCTTGGTAGCAGGGAAGCGACGCCACAATTCTGAGTTGGTGCTGCGCGCAATATTCGGGAATATCTTCAAAACCTTTTTCAAAGTAAATCGTCAAATTAGAACGAACAATTACCTCTTTGCCTGCAGCCCTGGCAGCTTCCGCCAGCGGTTTAAAACCGTAAAGCATTTCGGGAGCACCGCCGGTGAGGTCAACAGTTTGAATTTGAGGAAAGCGCCGAATGATTTCAATTAATTGGTCGCAAATTTCCGGGGAAAGTTCTTCTGTTCGTGTCGGGCTAGCTTCTACGTGGCAGTGAGTGCAAGCGAGGTTGCAGCGTTTGCCGAGATTAATTTGTAAAACTGTAATCTGCTTTTTAGTTAAAGCTGAGTTAATTTTGTTTTTGAAAGGCGTGACTGCTGTCTGAATCATGTGCTAACCTTTTGGTCTGTGCTCGCAACGAATGTAGAGGCGTTCCGGCGGAACGCCTCTCATAATTTAGCACTAATTCTTTGGATGTGACAGGGACCAATTTTAACGGGTCGCTACAAAGTTAATTGAAACTCACATCTTGCACCATTATTAAAAACAGGCAAGATGCCTGTTCCACAGGAGAGGAATTTTATTGTGGAACAGGCATCTTGCCTGTTCATAAAAGGCTTATTGACAATACTGCAAAAGCTGAGTTAAAACCGACAAGGCAATAATTCTAATTTTGACACTAATCTTACTTTAGAGAGTCCACTAATGTTTCAACTCGTGCTTTAATTTCATCTCGAACTCGGTGAAAAGTTTCGATGGGTTGTCCGTCGGGGTCGTCGAGTTGCCAATCTTCAAACACTTCTCGCAAAACCCACGCTTCGGGTAAATTCACGCCGCAGCCGCACAGAGAAATTACGGCGTCGTAGTCTTCAGCATTGAATTCGCTTAATGGATTGGATGTTTGATCGGTTATATCAATGCCGATTTCGGACATGACTTGAATTGCTGTCGGATGAACTCTGCTTGATTCTAACCCGGAACTGGTGACTCCAATCTTGCCGGCTCCGATGGTTTTAGCAAATCCTTCTGCCATTTGCGATCGGCAGGAGTTTCTTTTGCAAACAAACATTACTTTTTTCATGGTTTTTGTTAGTTGTGAGTTGTTAGTTGGTGGTTATCGGTTGTTGTCGGGGTGCCGGCGGTTTCTAAGCGCCCGGTAATTCAAGGGCGCGATTTGCTAGTGCGATCGCCTCTTTAGCGGCTTGTTCCTTGCGTTCGCTGTAGCGATCGGTCAAATAGTCTGTTTGCTCTCGCAACAGTAAGGTAAACTTGTACAGTTCCTCCATCACGTCGATCGCGCGATCGCGATAAGGCGAATCCTTCATCGTCCCATCATCGTTAAACTCCTGATAAGCCTTAGCAACCGAAGACTGATTCGGAATCGTAAACATCCGCATCCAGCGGCCCAAAATTCTCAAAGTATTGACAGCATTAAAAGACTGGGAACCGCCGCTGACTTGCATCACCGCCAAAGTTCGACCTTGAGTCGGTCTGACAGCGCCAATACTTAAAGGAATCCAGTCAATTTGATTTTTCATAATGCCGGTAATATTGCCGTGCATTTCTGGACTCGACCACACTTGGCCCTCCGACCACAGGCTCAATTCCCGTAATTCTTGAACCTTCGGATGCGTATCGGGAACGCTACCATAAATCGGCAATTCTAGAGGATTAAAAAACCTAACTTCGGCACCGAAGCCCTCAATAATTCGAGCCGATTCTTCAGCCAACAAGCGGCTGTAAGAACGCTCTCTTAACGAGCCGTATAAAAACAAAATTCTCGGTTTGTGCGTAAAAGTTGTCATGCTACTTTCAATTAAAATCCCGAAATCCGTTAGATATTTCCCGATAAACTGCGACTGCTAATTGTGCTCCCCAAATAGGAGCGACCCAGTAAACCCAGTGGTGTTCCCAAATGCCGCCAACTAAAGCCGGGCCGAGAGAGCGCGCCGGATTCATGCTCGCTCCGGTAATGGGCCCCATAAATGCGGCTTCCAGGCCTACAGTTAACCCAATTGCTATCCCGGCAAAACCGATGTGAGCGCGTCTGTCAAGTCCTGAACCGAGAATAACAAACATTAAGATAAAGGTCAAAACAGTTTCTAAAATTAGAGACTGCAACCAGTTACCGTTGAGAGGGATAGTTGCACCGAGATTTGCTACTTTTCCTAGGGTAATTAGCAGCACTTGAGAAGCTGCGACCGCACCCGCACACTGCGCTAAAACGTAAGGCAAAACTTTGTATTTTGGGAAAAAACCGCTCGCCCAAAACCCTAAAGTTACGGCCGGATTAAAGTGTGCGCCGCTGATGTGTCCTAGGGCGTAAATCATCGCAGTTACTACTGCACCAAATACAAAACTGATGCCTAAATGAGTTACGGAACCAGTGCTAGTTTTGTTAACCATCACCGCGCCGGTGCCTGCAAAAACCAAAATAAATGTACCTAGAAATTCGGCGATCGCCTCTCGCCTGCAATCGGGCCGAGCACAAGCTAACCGATGAGCTGTTGCATCCATCGCTCTCAACTAATTTGTTCCACATCATCATATCAATAAAAATTGATATGTCAATCATCAAAACAGCCATATCAGTATTTGAGTGATTAAGAAATGTTGATGGGTTAACCCGCGTCGGAACAAGGGCGCGCCGGCAGGATCTGACTGAAGCGGCGGTATTCGGTGAGGTACTGTTCGAGGGCGACAAACTGAGCTAAATTGAGGCTGTAGTAAATCCAGCGGCCTTCTTGGCGGCTGCGGACTAAAGCTGCATCCTTCAAGGCTTTGAGGTGGAAAGAGAGTTTAGGCTGAGGGACAGAAAGTCGATCGCACAATTCGCAAACGCACAACTCCTGTTCCCGCAGCAACTCCAGAATCTGAATCCGCAGGGGGTCAGAAAGAGCGTGAAAGCCAGCAGCAATCAATTTATCTGCAACAGGTGGCGCGATCGTAGAATTTTTAACCATAAATTACCCTAAAAATTTTATTCAAAAACTCGGCGTGCTTTCTTGTTTTTACCGTTAGATTTGATCTGGTTATCCTTTGATGACAATCCCAAATCAACTGCGAACTCTTTCTCTTCTAGGACTAACGATTAATTCTCTTACCGATGCAACACCCAGTAAGCACTGCCGCTGATTACCGCCGCAATTGGCAAGGTCAAAATCCATGATAGTAGAATCTGATAGAAAACGCGCACATTAGCTTTTTTTGAAATCAATCCTACACCAAAGATTGAACCTACCGAAACATGGGTAGTAGAAACTGGAAGTCCATAGCGACTGGCAGCAATAACTAAAAATCCCGTCACTAAGTTTGCCACAAGTCCTTGACCGGTATTCATGGCTGTAAGCTTTTTGCTCATTGTTTCTGCAACTTTTTTAGCATTCAATAAACCGCCGATCGCCATTCCCAAACCTACTGCTAAACTTCCCCACTGAACTGATATTGATTGACCGACTAACATGAGCGAAACAATTTTCGGAGTATCGTTCAATCCTCGGGCAAAACTGACGATTCCCGCACTCATAAAATGGCAAACATCCACTAACTTTTGGCTGGGAATTTGTAAGAAATTTCCCAGGTACCTTTGCGTGCATTTATCTAGAGAATCAACCGCAACATCAGCGGTTGTGATGCACTTCAGTATGTTAGTTGCATCGGGCTGGGGAATGGGAATAATCTGTTGAATTTGACCAGCGCAAATACACCATTCTTTCTGGATTCCTAAACAAACTCGCAGGTAGCGAGACAGCGCATAAATTAAAGCTCCTAATAGAATCGCAATCATGGGACTCAGCAACAAAGGCATTAGAAAACTTTTCTGCAATGCTGTAAAATTAACTTCAGTAGCAATTGCTACTAAACCTGCACCGACAAGCGCACCTGTAAGACCGTGAGTTGTGGAAATAGGGAATCCAGTTAAGGTAGCAAGAATAACGGTTAAACCCGCAGCGATCGCGACTGCCAAATGAAAATCTGTGCCATTGGCGATCTCGTCTGGAACTAGCCCTTTTCCCGAAAAGCTTTTTACCAGCGTTTCTGCTAAAAAAATAGAAAATACTGAACCTGCAAAAGTTGTAATCGTGGCCCAACCAATTGCTGTTTTATAGTTCGTCGTCTGACTGCCAAACAGTGTCGCCACGCCTTTAAAATTATCATTAGCACCATTGCAGTATGCTAAAAAAAAGGTGGCGAGAAATAGCGCAATAAGTAACATTCTATCTATTACTCAGAATAAGTGTGGTTTATTTAAAACTGTTTTTGACCCGGGCCGCTACAGCACAGAATTTGATTATATAGACACAGTTGCCTCAAATAAAATAACGAAAATCTTAAGATTTATTTTTGTAATAGGTGAGCGATCGCATCTTAATTTCGCGCAACATGGGCGCGATATTGAACGATACTATAATTAAGGCTCGGCGATCGCTTCAGGTACGCTCAACCCACCCATTCACTTAGGATTCTGTACCCGCGCCGGCACATCTGTTAGTCCGGCCTTCTGCATCAGCGAAATCACCCCTATAGATAGAATTCCCCCAATGATTGCCCCGACAACTACCAGGATAATAAAGACTTTTTGCAGAGTTTTTTTAGTTGCCGGGTGGTACTGTCTCGGCAATGCTTCACCTTGATCGTCAACTTCTTGCTCCAAGGGGTCTAGCGGATTGGAGGGATTTGAGTTAAAAGGATTGGGCGCTTGATTCATGGCTGGCTTTGGTTAAAGGAGATCAACAACTATTTTAACTTGCGATTTGCCCTCGCAGCTTAAATAATACATTCTGGTTTCACTCAAGACTCTATAAATTTTATGAAGATACCGAGAATTTGACCAACATTATTAATAATATATTCGCTGGTGTCAATCTAGATCGCCAGTCCTTCTAGTTTGAGAATTTTTCAGATACTGCCCGTTGTGACAACTCCCTAAATTGTCTGAATGTCATTTTTTTGACGCTGGTTAAATATGTGTGCTGCGATCGTTTCTGCCATCCACTTTCCTAAGCCGGATTAAATGTTGTTATTTTTGGCTTCAACCAAGACGATAACTAGGGATTCAATGACTAGGTGTTCGGGCGATAGGCTAATTATAAAATCGCAATAACCGCTCAAACCCCTAGCAGCGTCTACATTTAATTCTCAACCTGAAAATAAACTCATCCGCTCCGGTAGCTGTTTTTTGATTTCGACTAATATCGGCGCGACCATTAGGTGGCGCCGATATTTTTCTTAATTTATTTCTCATGCTAAATGCCGAAAAAAATGCAAAGTTTATTCCAAAAAATTCCGAGGTTATATTTCAGGAATGTCTGCCAACAAGCCAGCGGTTATAGTAAAGGTGATGCCAAAATTTTTCTTAATTTGTTCTACCCTAAATTGACTCTAGGGCATTTCAGTGCCTCTCCAACACAATAACTTCCTTCAAACATCTCAGCCAAGGCGGGTTTATCTGATTCTACGGCTTAAATTACAGATTTTCGCTGAACCCGCCTGATAAAAATTTTTACACTTCTGCTTTTGACAAACGATCGAGAGAAATTGTTGCCGCTTGAGATACTTGAGAATTGCTGTCTTTTTCTAAGTATTTTAAAGCCGAAACGCTCTTAACACTCGGCAAATTGCCCAAAGCTTCAGCCAGCCGCTGACGGATCAGCCAATCTTCCGACTGAGCAAAATCGAGGATGCGATCGATCGCCCCCATTTCCTTAATTTCCCCCAAAGCCGAAATTGCCGCCTGCTGGATCACCACTTGCTCGCTGTCGAGAGCTTTTAGCAGCACGTCGCGAGCCCGGGGATCTTTGAGATTCCCCAGAGAAACAGCAGCGCTGAAGCGCACCAGCCATTGAGTATCTTCGTAAAAAGCCCGCACCAAAGCCTCAAAAGCTCGGATATCTTCGAGATAGCCCAAAGCACCCGCAGCGTCAGCGCGAATGCCGTAATCCGGGTCAGTTTCTAGCAATTTGACTAGAATGGGATAGCACTCTGCTGTGGGTTTGACCCCAAGAGCAAACACAGCCATCGATCGCACCTGCAAACTTTCGTCGTTCAACACCTTTTTAATCAAAGGCACCGCCTCTGCCGCAGGCACGTTCCGCAAGTTGGCCAAAGCCACCATTCGATCGGCTGAATTTTGGCTTTCTAACTTGGCGGCAATTTGCTCTAAGCTTAAAGTTGTCATTATGGATAAATCTTGTAGTAAAACTTTACATTCGGGTTATTTTGATTATAGGGGAGTCTCAGGAGAAAAGCAGGCAGTAAAAACCGCCCAAGGATTTGAGATCGGTGAGATTGCGAAATTAGTGACACCATTAATCTAAAGCTCAGATTGCGTGGAAATAATAAATTAGAAAGTCTATTATTTAAATCCCAAGCACAGGCGAGGTGTTTCTGCCGTTCCCTAAGGCTTTGCCCGATAGTTAGCCGCCCTCTGACAACCTGCAATCAACTATGCCCTTCTACCACCCGCCCTTTTACTCCTCAGCCTTAGAACAAGCGATCGATCGCTACCCTCTCACTGCCGGGCCAGAAACTTCCTTAGCAGTGGCGATCGCCCTGATGAGTCAGTTGCAAAACAGTTGTCCCCTAGTCAAAACACCTTTACCCTCCGACCGGGGGGGGATGACCGAAACGTCCGCGCCGGACAAGGTGCGGGCCCGCTGCCTGCTCGTCGTGCAGAACCAGCAGACGATTACCACAGGGAACTTATCCGACAACCCCAGCCGCGGACTGTTAATCGGCATATTAACTCCCGCCGACTTAGTGAGGCTGATAGCTTCTGGCAAAATAGACAGCCAGCACAAAGTAGCCCTGCACAAAATACCAATTTCCGAAGTGATGTCCTCGGTGTCGGTCTCCCTCACAGAATCCGATGACCAAGACGTGTTTACCGCTTTATCCTTATTTCGCCAGCACAAAATTCGCTATTTGCCGATCGTCAATCAATTGGGCCACTTGGTAGGAGTGCTGACGCGGGAAAGAATTCGCCAAGTATTGCAGCCTTCAAACATTCTCAAATTGCGGCGGGTAGCAGAATTGATGACTACGCCAATTACAGCGCCCCACACCGCCTCGCTGCAGAGCATAACCGAACTGATGTCAGAGCATCAAGTCAGTTGCGTAGTCATTACAAAAAACAAAGAATTAAAAATGGAGAAGCCCAAAGATGAGTATACCTCCATTTTTCACTATTCCTTTCACCAACCCCTGGGAATTATTACCGAATACGACATCGTGCAGGCACAGTTTCTAGAACTAAATTTCGAGCAAACCCCAGCTCAAAAAGTCATGAGAACTCCCCTGCAATTTCTTCAACCCTCCGATTCCCTGTGGACGGCGCACAAAGAAATGCAGCAGCAACAAGTACAGCGGTTGGTCGTGTGCGGGGGGCGGGGAGAACTGTTGGGAATTATTACTCAGACCAGCTTGCTCAGAGTCCTCGACCCCACCGAAATGTACCGAGTTGTCAAACAGTTGCAGCAGTCGGTTTATCAACTGCAAGCCGAAAAAGTGGAACTGCTGCAAAGCCGCAACGCCAAACTAGAACAGCAGGTGCGGGAACGGACTGCAAAACTCCACGAACAATTGCAGCGCGATCGGCTGTTAACTCACATTTCCTTGCGGATTCACCAATCCTTAAACCTCGAAGAAATTCTCCAGGGCAGCGTCGATGAAGTTCGCCAAGTTTTGCAAGCTGACCGAGTAGCAATCCTGCATTTAGAGTCCAGCAATTACGGCATTGTAGTGGCAGAATCCGTTGCCGAAAATTGGTCTTCAATCTTGGGAGAAATTCTGCCCGATAATATTTGGCAAGAATCTGCTTCGGCGATCATCGAACAGGAAATTTATGCCGTCCCCGACATCGACCAAGCCCGTTTGAGCGCCGAAAAATATGCGCGGTTCCAGCAAGCGCAAATCAAAGCTTATTTGATTGTACCTATTTTGCAAGACGGCAATTTGTGGGGGATGATGTGTGTCCATCAGTGTTCCCAATCCCGGCAGTGGCAGCCTTCGGAAGTGGATTTGCTGCTGCAACTGGCAACTCAAATCGCGATCGCCATTCAGCAAGCCCAACTCTATCAGCAAGTCCAAAATCTCAACACCGACCTCGAACGCCAAGTCCAAGAACGCACCGCCGAATTGCAGCAAAAAGTTCACGAACTCCAGCATTTAAATGTCCTCAAAGATGAATTCCTCAGCACAGTTTCTCACGAACTGCGGACGCCTTTAGCTAATATAAAAATGGCTATTCATATGCTGAGAATTTCTCCCACACCAGACAGGCGGCAGATTTATCTAGAAATTTTAGAAACAGAATGTACTAGAGAAACAGACTTGATTAATGCTTTGCTAGATTTGCAGCGGCTCGAAGCCGCAACTTGTCCGATCGACCTCGAACCAGTAAACTTAGAAGTCTGGCTGCCTACTATTATCGACCCGTTTTACACCCGGGCCCACGACCGCCACCAGGATTTGCGAGTAGAGTGCGATCGCCACCTCCCCACGATCAGTTCCAACCGCGCTAGTTTGGGACGCATTTTAGCAGAACTCCTCAACAATGCCTGCAAATATACTGCCAATGACGGCGAAATTTTTCTGAAAGTTCAGTGCAAAAAGGGAGACTGGGAACAAGCAGGACAAAGGAAAAATTCCCGGCAAGCAAGTGCACTGGCTTCAGAAATCCAATTTACACTCAGCAATCAATCGTCCATTTCCATAGAGGAATTGCCTCGAATTTTTGAGAAATTTTATCGAGTTCCCAACGCCGATCCTTGGAAACAAGGAGGTACAGGTTTGGGTTTAGCTTTGGTTCAAAAACTTGTGGAACAGTTGCAGGGAAAAATAGAGGTTGAAAGCAGCAATGGCTGGACTAATTTTACCGTGACATTTCCTACCAAGCTGGATGGAAATTAGTCCGCCATCAGTCGATTTTAGATTTTAGACTTCGGCGTAAGACGTTCGGCGAGCGCTCAGTCGAACGATTTGATATTTTAGATTTACTCCACAGATGAATCAGGCAGCTTGAAAAAGAGTCTAAAATTTTGGGAGTTCCCCGACTCCTGTCGGGGGGTTGTATCCATTTTGGGGCGGGGCCATCTTTGTTGGCTCTCACTCTTTTTTGGGAGCTAGCTTGCGGATGGCAGACGGTGCTGGTGAAAAATTCAAATATTCATTTTTCTCTTCAACAACTGATGATCTAGATGCTTGATACTTCTTGCCTTTGGTGGCATGATTCGCAACTGTGCCCAAGCAGGGTATGCCAAAATTTTCTAATTGACTGAAAACTTTTTGGACTAAAGAAAAGGGAACCTGGCGAATTGCTACCACCATCAGTATTCCATCGGTGCGCGCCGCTAAAAAATTCGCATCTTTACTGTCCGCCAGCGGCGGCGTATCGTAGATAACTAAGTCAAATTTTGCCTGAAGTTCTTCCATTAAATACTGCATCTGAGATGAGGCAAGCCGTCTGGCAGTACCGGGAACAGGGAGACCGGCAGTTAATACAAAAAGATTATCTGCTAGATGCGATCGCTGGATAATTTCATGGGGTTCGTTTTTATTGTCGAGCAAGTTGCTCAATCCCTTGAGATTAGGCAGTTCCAACAGCAAGTGCAGGCTGGGCGAATGCAAATTCGCGTCTACTAAAAGCACTCGTTGACCCGCCAGCGCTGCCACGTGAGCTAAGTTTAAAGCAACGGTAGATTTGCCTTCGCCCACTGTAGCCGAACCAACTGCCAAAGAGCTAATCGTTCGATTTGAAGAAAGAAAGCGGATATTAGTATAAAGAGAGTCAAAAGCTTCTATAAATTCCGCAGCATTTTTCTTATTACCCTTTTTTCCTTCAAGATAAGCATAGGCATTAGCAATAGAAGGCGGAAAATATTTAGCATTTTTGTCAAGAGGAATTGCTCCCAATAAAGGCGCTTCAACCGCATCTTTAACGTCATCAGCACAGTAGAAAATATTGCGGAACTTTTCAATGAGGATAGCCGATCCCAGACCCAACACTAGCGCCCCAACAACTGCCATCACGAATTTGTTTTTAGCTTTCGAGGGAACAGGAACCAGTTTGCCCTTCTCATCTCGCGGTATCCGTGGTTCAGAAATTATTTCCCAAGGTACTTGGCTTTGAGCTGCTTGGACGCGCAGAGTTTCCCGCTGGCTTAAAAGTTGATCGCGGGTGCGGGCGGCTACTTCTAATTGCTGTTGCAGTTCGTTGTAACGGCGGGCTATGGTGGGGAACTCTCTTGCTTGTCTGTTTAAATTGTTTTTAGTTTGGCCAATCGCCTGACTGCGAGCTTCTAAAACTTGAACTTGGTTGGCAGTATCAACCAATTGTTTAATCAAGCCTATGCGAATCGAATTTTGAAAATTCTGAACTTTAGAATTAGCTTGGGTTCCTACTAAATTTTGCCCCAAAATTCGATCAGTTTGCTGGTTGAGCAAAGCTACTAAATTTGCCCGCTTGCGCTCTAAAGCTTCCACTATAGGGTTAGCCGATTTAAAACGAGCTGTTTCTACAGCAATCTGACCTTCTACTTCCTTAACCTTGGTCAGCAACTCTTTATATTGAGGTTCTTCGCTTAAAGCTGAAGCGGCAATAGCTTCATTTGGTGTAAAATCTAATTGTTTTTGCAAGTTAGCGTACAGCGTTTTCTGTTCTTGCAGTAGCCTTTGAGTTTCTAACTCTAAAGTTTCTACGGTACGAACTTGCTCCATTAATTGCACGCCTTGTTCTTTAGGATCGGTAATCTTTTGCTGCTCCTGTATCACCTGTAACTCCGATTTCAGCTTGTTTACGCGCTTATTGAGTGCCGGAAGCTGGTCTTCAATAAATTTAACACCTTGACCAATGCTAGTCTTGCGTTCGTCAAGACTGTACTTTAAATATTTCTTTTTAGTTTCTTGTAAAACAAACTCAACTAATTGAGAGTCCTCCCCCATGAAGCGAACTTCCAAAATTTTAGTGAGCGTCATCTCATCTTCTCCTATCCGCAAAACGACTAAATTTTTTTGAAGAATTTCCTCGGTAACTTTTGGATATCGTTTTTGGACTTGTTTAACAATAGCCGACAGCATCTGAGGACTCTGGAGAATTTGAAGTTGAGTTGCGTAGTCCAAACTAAAAAAATCTCTATTAGGCACTGCCTCCCCCTGGCCGCGATTGGCGAGGGCAGAGGGGTCAGCAATTCTGGCCTCCGTTGTCACGGGTTCCACTAGCAGCCGAAAATCGCCTTGATATGTTTTCTTGCCTCCCTTGATCTGATAAAAAGCTCCAGCGCCTACTAGACCTATAATCCCAATAATGATTAGGGCTTTTCGCTGAAAAGTCCTCAAGAACGGTTTTAGATTCAATCCTTTCTGAGGCTGCGCGCTTAACTCTTCTCCCTCGTCAACGGAAAATTGCTGCACCTGTCGGCTCTGGTTGCTAATGGGTACGATATGAGCGTCCTGTTCTCTTTCCATGTTGACCTCTTTGATATTTTGTTGGTAAAATCAGCTTTGTTCTGCGAGCCTTCGGGTGGATACTTTGAGCATTGGCTTAAGGATATCACACGAAATTCTTGGTTGGTCGAGCCCACTTCCTTCTAATAGTTCTCACTACTTTCACATAGTATACAAAAATAACTAAATCCCTATGCTGTGCCGGCTGCAAAATTTCTTTTACAACTGCTTGAGAGTTGTATCCGACTGCATTTCCGTCTGCTGCGTTGTGCTTGTATTTAGGGTTTCCGGGCGGCGAAGCAAACTTTTTCGGGTGCCGCTGAGCTTCGCCGCAGGGGGCGCAATAACTTTACCAAACTTTTACAATTGACCGTAACACCTCAGCCTTCGCTTGCGCTGGTATTGCTTTGTCATCTAGGCCATTTTTCGGTTCGCAGTCAACGGCAGAAGCACCTGTTAACTTACCCGCTAACTGACCGGCTAAAAAGTGTTCCATTTTTCATGTAGATATAATTAGCAGCATTCAAGAGATTTTTATAACGGCAACTAATCGAATCAATTTCCGATAAAAATCTGTCTCTTCTTTTTTAAATTATAAACTTTTTGAGGTTCTAGATGACTGCTTAAGTCTATATAGTTACTGAGCCATTCCATATTATCACAGACCCCTCTCAATAGTGCGCAACAGACATAAAATTTAATAATTTGCGCTCTCAAACTCGATCGACATCTGGAAAAACTCAAGCGTTCTGGGTCTTTATACCGGCGGCTGGCGCTCCGCAATGTTATGTTTTTTCGTAGAAAAACTCGGTTTGTGGGTTCCTGGGCTATTACTAAAACTATCGCTTTTATTCGCCATCCGAGCAAGCTATAGCAATCCTTTCGGGAAACGCGCAACGGTTTTTTTTTTGAACGAACCGATGAAAGAGGCTGATGACACATTTTTAAGGGAAGAGAAAGAGTTCGCACATGATGAGAGGATTGCTATAGATACCAGGATGAGCTGTTTGTAGTTGTTAGTTTTGGATTTTACTAATTACCCATGACAGATTAAAGGTTACTGAGTTTCTGCTTTTTTTCTCGAAGCTTCAACAAAATTTCCGCATGAACTTCGCGACTAATCGGATAAAAATATGTGAGAATCATGCCAGCAATTAAAGCAATTGTCGGCAGCGGCCCGATCGCAACTCGAATCGCAAACAGTGCAGACTCAGGCTGTACGGGCGCAGCCTGTCCCTGAATAGTGGCGAGAAATCCAGCTCTTTCTAATGCTTGTCCTACTAACCACAAGCCGAGCGCCAAACCGATTTTTTGCAACAACACCATAAACGAATAGAAAATACCTTCGCGTCTTTCTCCTGTTTGAAGCTCATCGAGTTCAATGACATCCGGTATCATCGACCAAGGTATAAGATAAGCAGTGGAAACTCCGACACCTGCCATGACTGCTAGCAGGTACATCTGGACTACTTGTCCTGGTTGCAGGAAAAATAGTCCGGCTTGTGCGATAATCCACAAACTCATGCCCATAAAATAAACTGCTTTTTTGCCATATCGCTCGCTGACTTTACTCCAAACAGATAACATGGCGAGTGCAGTGCCTTGAACTGCGATCGCAGTTTGGGTAAAAGTTGCTGGCGGCAGTTTCATCCAGTCGATTACAAAGTAGGGTAAAATAGAAGCAGTTAATTGCACTCCCAGCCAAGAACAGAGGTAAATTCCAATTACGTACAAAAAAGGGCGATTGTTAAATGCAATCCGCACCTGTTCTCCCACCGGCAAGGATGTTGAATTGTCTTCTACTGGATTTTCTTGCAATTGAGAGAGTACGTGTTTGCGGGTTCCTAAAAAACACCAGTACAAAGGCAATACTGAGATTACTGCACATAGTGCGCCTAAGATTAAGTATTTTTGGGTGTCATCTTTAACTATTGCAAAGATAATTTGCGCTATAATTAGTGACAAAATGCTGCCGCCGATCGAGAAAGAAAAGCGGAAACTGTTAAGGCTAGTGCGTTCGTTGTAGTCTTGGGTTAATTCTGGGGTGAGGGCGGTGTAAGGCAGGTTGACGGCGGTGTAGGCTGTGTTAAACAAAATGCCGATCGCCACATAGTACCAAAATAGTATCGTTGGATCTTTGCTGGGAACAATCCACTGCAAAAAGAAGAAGATTCCGAAAGGAATTGCCCCGTAAACCATCCAAGGATATCGGCGCCCCCAGGGGTGAGATGTGCGATCGCTCAAAACCCCCACAATCGGGTCATTTATGGCATCCCAAACCTTGCCGATCAGCAAAATGTTGCTAGCAGTACCCGCAGCCAAACCGGCGACGTTGGTAAAGAAATACAGCAGGAAAAATACCAAAACATTCGCAGTAATTGCAGGGCCGAGGTCGCCGGCACCGTAAGCTAATTTTGTTGAAAAACTGAGTTTTTTTGTTTCGAGGTTGTCGGCGGCTGTTTGAGCCGGGGAAGTGTTGCTCATAAACTTTGATTTCGAGATTTTTTGACAGTCACAGTCTTTCCAGTAGGAGTATAACTCGCGCTACGCCCTAATACTAAGTTTTTTGTAGCGATCGGGACGAGCCTGAAAATTTGGTAATTGATAATTGGGTAATTGGTAATTGATAGGTTAGTGGGGGCGGGTTTATCAGATTATTTGTCTGAGGCCATTATTTTTGGTAAACCCGTCCCTATTTAAGGAAACAGTTGCGAAATCTGAACTTCTATTTCGGGAAATGCCAGCATTGACAAAACATCATCTTCATTAAATACTGTTTCTTGTCGGTAGTTTGCCTCGCCCGGTTCGCGAAAAACATAAACTTGCCCTGTGTTAACATCCAGTATCCAATAATCAGTAATTCCCGCCTTAGCATATGCCGGTGCTTTCCGCTTGCGGTTTGTTTCTAAAGTCGTGTCAGCTATTTCTACTAATAAAAAAATATTGTCGGGCGCAGGATGAAAATCTTGGTACAGCCGAGGGTCGATTTGCACTACAGCAATATCAGGTTCGGGTTCTAAATTATA
Organism: Microcoleus sp. FACHB-61; assembly: GCA_014695295.1. GTDB lineage: Bacteria > Cyanobacteriota > Cyanobacteriia > Cyanobacteriales > Microcoleaceae > Microcoleus. The sequence continues at coordinate 18,891 of JACJNY010000018.1, forward strand.
ACTTAGAGCGATCGGGTCTTGAATGCGAATTAAAGCAAGTCCTGCCAGCAGACTTCTTAGATAGTCGGCTGCACAGAGATTTGTTGCTGCGTGGGGAGGATTTTTTGCACAGATTGAAATAATTTGCCCGTCAATTAATTCGACTCGTTCATCGGGATTGAGAATGCCAGTTTCGGTCATGCGGCGGTATTCGTCTACAGTCCACAAGCGTAAATCTGTTACAGTCATGGCACAATTTCCTTTGGCGATATTATCTATTATCCTAAAGGTTGGAGTTTAGACTAAGCACAAATTGACTCAGCTAACGCTGAGTAGAAATTGTGGTGAATTTAGAGAGAGCTTCCTAGGTTAACTAATGGATTTTGACGAGTTTTGGAACCTA
>JACJNY010000019.1 GCA_014695295.1 Microcoleus sp. FACHB-61
CCTGTTAACCAGCCACCGATGGCTAGGTAGGCGCAGGGGAATAGCAGGATGCCAGACCAGCCTACGAAGACGAAGCGATCGCGTTTGAGCCAGTCGTCGAGGACATCAAAGATGCCTCTTTCGGTCTGGGCGCGTCCGACTGCGATTGTCATTTACGCAAATCTCCAAATGGATATAATTACAACGGATCTGCCTCTAGTCATTAGTCTCTAACCGTTGCCTCTGCTTAGCAGAAAACAAGTTGGATTATGAACAGAGTTTACTTTTCTTTACCGTATTAACGATTATAGAGGTAATTCTTTACAAGAGCAAGTTTTTATTAAAAAACTTCCGGCTCTTGAGTTGTCCGAAGTCCCCGAAGTCCCCGAAGCCCTCGAAGCCCCCGAAGTCCTTGCCCTGCATTTGGGAACTTCAACTCTATAGGAGTCTTTGCGCTTTGCGTCAGAAGCCCGGTGGCTTCGTAGATATATCGGCCTCAACCTCTTATTTTTCTAAGAAACTGCGTTTCTTTGGGTAAGTCCTATATATATACTGAGGATAGAGCTCCAAACTTAGGTTTTTAAGACTATATGTTCAGCATTGACATCATTGTGAAGAACACGCCCGTATCGCTGTCGGTGCAGCGGAAGTTGCAGGAGGACGCTGAGGCTGTTTACCAGCAGGTTTTAGAGGCGATTCGCAACTCGCAACCGCAAATCTTGGAACTCACTTGCGAGAAAAATCCTGAGAAAAAGGTGGCTGTCGTCAGCAGCGAGATTTCTGGGGTGGTGGTTTCTCAGAAATCGGGGGCGTCATCTACAGGCAGATCCCCGGGTTTTGTCTCGATGTCGGCGGCAGAATGAGGGCTGGGGGTGTTGGTGCCGATATGAGCCAGTCAGCCGTTGCTGTGCGGGATTTGGGTTTTTGCTGGCCGTCGGGCGATCGAGTGTTGCAAGGTTGCTCTCTGGATGTACCCAAGGGCGAGTTTTGGATGCTTTTGGGCACTAACGGCAGCGGCAAGTCTACGCTGTTGAGGCTGATGGCTGGGCTGCTGCACCCCCAGTCGGGGGAAATTGACCTCGGCGGGCGGGTGGGGTTTGTGTTTCAAAACCCCGATCACCAATTGGTTATGCCGACAGTGGGTGCGGATGTGGCTTTTGGTTTGGTGGAGGAAAAGCTTTCTAACGTTCAGGTGCGGGAGAGGGTGGCGGAGGCTTTGGAGGCTGTGAATTTGCTGGATTTGCAGCGGCGGCCGATTTATGCTTTGAGTGGGGGCCAGAAGCAGCGAATTGCTCTGGCTGGGGCGATCGCCCGTCACTGCGAAATTCTCCTGTTGGATGAACCGACGGCTTTGTTAGATCCTGATTCTCAGTTGGATTTGGTGGCGGCGGTGCAGCGGTTGGTGAAAAATCGCGGGATTACGGCTTTGTGGGTGACTCACCGTTTGGATGAGTTGAATTACTGCGATGGGGCTTTTTTGTTGGAAAAGGGCGAGGTGGTCGATCGGGGAGATCCGGCGCGTTTGAAGCAGCGGTTGATGCAAAGCCAAGATGTTTAGCTGTTAAGCAATTTGAGAATTAAGTCATTCTGTGAGGGAAATCGCTCTGCAAGTCAAACGAAGTCTGCCTCCGCAGACTAAGAAATAAATAGGGTATTTAACCAGATTTTGGCTCCAGCCCAAATTAATCTCGCAATCCCCGATCGCGCAACAAAGCATCTGCCCAAGCTGCATCTGTTTCCGAGAGTGGCGGTACTGATGGCCTATTATAATCTATCTCCATATCGTAACCTGCAATATCATATATTCCATTGAACAGCATTTGCAAATCAACAACAGGCTCAGGATCTTCTGAACGCAAAGGCAACGGGAAAGAAGGAATTACATTCTGAATATTAAAAGCATATAAATCACCGCGAGGACGGCGGTTGCCGCGACACACCAAAATGCGATAGTGACTCTCAATGTTATTGCCAACAATTGGCATGGGTTCCCCATTTCGCAGTAAATCAATTTCTATTAAATGAGTGCGGGTACTTAGTACCTGTTGGCGTTTTTCTTCATACATCTGCCGTCCTTTACCAGAACGCTTATTAGTGGGTGAAACAATTTCAATCGCTGTTATTACTTCTCTGGTTTCCACCTGTTTAATTTCTAAATAAGCTTCTTTGATAATCTCAGGAACAGGAATTGTCACAGTCACTGGTTGTGTTGGGGGTAATAAAACAGCCACATTCGGCATTGAAGGATTGCTGGCGTTTGCCAAACGCTGTACCGTTATATCTGGAATACCAACACTCACAGAACTTTCCCCGCTGGTTTCATACATTCGCACTTCTACCGCGACTCGATATTTAGGCCGCAGTTGGGGAGATAAAAATCTTGCAATTTCACTAATCAGCAAGTTATGTATCCCAGGCCAAAAGTCGGGATGCTCTAAATACGGGTCCATTCCAGGAAAGGGAGATGGCATTGATGTGACTCCTTGACTCAACTCTATTTATAGTTTAGCAATGTTGTTTTGGGAAAATTAGGGGCGATCGCACTTCCGGTAAAATAGAATAATTCCTATTTGTGGAAGGGCGATCGCACTTTTTAACGCTTAAACTTCGATCGACAATTGCATCGGAATTGGAACGCTGTTTTCATCTAAGACAGACAGCGCATTTACGAAAACAATTGTATGCGGGACAGCGGGCATTAAGCGGCGCAGTGCATTTAGGTAAGATTCGGCATCGGGGCGGCGGCTGAAACGGGCGACTGTTAAGCGCTGACAGTTGGGGAGGTGGCGAATTATGCACCAAGGTTGAAGTCGAGCGCGATATGTCGATTGTTTTGGTATCATAGGAAAATCCTTCCCACTTTTGTGGGTGGTGAATGAAAGGCGATCGCTCTAGATTTCTCAGGTCAGGGGGCGATCGCTAATTTGATAATATTAATCTTATGATACGTTCGTATCGGCTGTCAAGTGCAAGATGGGTATAATTCGGTTGCGGGTTCGAGAACTAGCTGAGGAAAAGGGTTGGACGCTTAAAGAAGTTTCTGAGCGATCGGGCATTCCTTACAGTACCGTGAGAAGTTATGCCCATTCTCCCAAGCTGGCAACGGTAGATTACACAGCTTTAAACAAAATGGCTCGCGTGTTTGATATTGCGATCGAAGATTTAGTTGAGATTTTGGAAGAGTAGGCTGATTTTTTGCTGGGAATATGGGACGAATTAGGCTGCGAGTTAGAGAATTTGCTCAAGAGAAGGCTTGGAATCTGACAGAAGTATCCAACAGAACAGGTATTCCATATACCACGATCGTTACCTATGCCAATTCTCCAGGCATGGCTACCGTTGACTACACAGCTTTGGACAAGATTGCCCGTGCGTTCGATATTGCGATCGAAGATTTAGTTGAGATTTTGGAACAATAAACTGATTTGTCAGCGAGAAGATGGGGCTAATACGGTTGCGAGTTCGAGAACTAGCTGAGGAAAAGGGTTGGACGCTGAAAGAAGTCTCTGACAGAACGGGAATTCCCTACAGCACGGTTAAAAAATACGCCCAAGCTCCCAAAATGGCAACGGTGGACTATACGGCTTTGCAGAAACTTGCTGCTGTCTTCGATTTGATGATCGAAGATTTGGTTGAGGTTTTGGAAAATTAAGCTTAGGACTTACGCACGGGTGGTCAGAAACCGGGTTTTTTTGCATCAGACTTCGTTACAGCCCGCCGATTCGGTAAAAAAACCGGTTTCGAGGAGTCGGAGTGCGTCGAAAACAAACTGATTTGTCGCTCTTTGCAGTAAAAAAATATGAATATTGGAATTTTCCGGCTGTAAACTAAAGTCAGGAGTTTTTCAGTCTGCCGGAGTTATATCAATGCCGATCGATCACCTGTCTGACGTGGAAGGGAACTTGGAAGATCTGAAAGAGCAATTAGTGGGCAAGGTAAAGGCTCTAAATTTAGCACCGCAAGAAGAAAAGATCCGAATTAAACAGCAAATCCGAGAGCTACGCAAGGAGATTCGGGAGCAGGAAGAGGAGTATTGGCAGGTTCTCGCTCAGCAAACGAAAACGGTGGAAATTCCCGAACATGAGGCTGAGATTATTGTTGCCGAGATTGTCGAAGAAGTTGGGCAAATTGAAGTGCAGGGACAGTATTCAGATGAAGTGCTTCAGATTTTGCAGGAGATTCGGGACAAGCTAAACCAACCGGGAGCAACAGCGGCCGCGAAACTTAAAGGCGTAATCTCAAGCATTCCGCCGTTTGTGGGAATTTCCTACGAGGCTGAATTGGATACAGAGAATTTTTTCCAGCGGCATTTCCCAACGTTTCGGAAGTGGGCTAAGGTATTAGCAAAAAAGTCCTAGACCGGGAGCGAAAAACACTTAATCCAGGTTTCACAAGTTTTTACCAACTATACGATATTCCCTCGGAACTCGGTTCAAAAAACTTTGTCGGACGGGATGAGGAAATGCAGCAGTTGCACGGATTGTTGCAGGATGGAAGCCGCGTTGCCATTGCCGCTGCGTCGGGAATGGGCGGCATCGGCAAGACAGAATTGGTATGGCAGTATGCAACTTTTCACCGCGAACACAACACCTATCCAGCAGGGATTTGGTGGCTGTTTGTGCGGGACAACGATTTAGCGCCGCAGGTGTTGCAGAAAGCGCTGCGAATGGGAATTCAGCCGCCGGATACTCTCGACAATCTGGAGGAACGGTTGCAGTTTTGCTACGAAGAGTGGGCAAAACAAACCTCTGGCAATGCTCTGCTGGTATTGGATGATGTCAACGATTACCGCGCGGTGCAGCGGTTGCTGCCGAGAAATCCCCGCTTTAAGGTGTTGCTGACTGCGCGACAGCGACTGGAAGAAAAAACCGTGCAGCGATTGGATTTAAAGAAGCTCAGACCCTTGGATGCTTTCAAGTTACTGTATGAAGTTAGTCAGGCAGAGACTCGCATTGTTCAGGAACAGATTGTTGCTGAACAATTGTGTGCTTGGTTGGAGTATTTGCCCTTGGGGATTGAACTGGTGGCAACCTTTCTCAAGGTAGAGCCAGATGTGTCGGTAGCAGAGTTATTGGCACAGTTGCAGCAAAAGCTGTTGCAGGATGAGGTGCTGACTCCTGTAGCGGCGGCTTTTGAGTTAAGTTGGGTGCAGTTAAATGCTGCCGAACAGCAGTTGGCGGTATTGCTGAGTGTGTTTGCTTTGGCTCCCATGCCTTGGCAGTTGGTGGAGTCAGTGGTCGTAGTTTGTAGAGTAGAAGCCCCAAAGCAAAACTGGCTGAAGAAATTGTTTGTGGTGTGGGGAAAGGTGCAAGCACCTCAGCAGTGGTGTTTGCTACTGGACGATCGGGTTTTGAGCCAGAGTCGGCGGCGTTTGGTGGAGTTGAGTTTGCTGGGGCGCGTGGAGCAAAAGCAGTATCAACTTCATGCTTTGATTCGGGAGTTTTTTGCAGCCAAATTGCAGGGATACGCCGATGCTGAGAATTTGCGGAGAAGTTTTGCGGTGGTGCTGACAGCGGTGGCAAAGACGATTCCGCAGACTGTGACGCTGGAGGTGCAGCAACGGGTGAAGGAGGCGCTGCCCCATTTGGAGGTGGTGGCGGAACAATGGTCGCATTTGCTGGAAGATAGCACTGATGCTATGGGGTCTTTCACAGTCTTAGCGCGGGTTGCCCAGGGGCAGAGTTTGTGGGCAGAGGCGGAGAAATGGTATCAAGCTTGCCTGCAGATGACGGAGGAACGCTACGGAGCCGATCGTCCCGATACGGCAACGAGTTTGAACAATCTGGCAGAGCTATACCGTGCAATGGGACGCTACCCGGAAGCAGAACCCTTGTATGTGCGATCACTTTCTATCCGTGAGCAACAGCTCGGAGCCGATCGTCCCGATACGGCAATGAGTTTGAACAATCTGGCATTACTGTACGGTGAAATGGGACGCTATCCGGAGGCAGAACCATTGTTAGTGCGATCGCTCTCGATCTCGGAGCAGCAGCTCGGAGCCGATCATCCCCATACGGCATTGGGTTTGAACAATCTGGCAGAGCTATACCGTGCAATGGGTCGCTACCCGGAGGCGGAGCCCTTGCTCGTGCGATCGCTCTCGATCCGTGAGCAACAACTCGGAGCCGATCATCCCAATACGGCAACGAGTTTGAACAATCTGGCAAATCTATACAATGCAATGGGACGCTACGCGGAGGCAGAACCCTTTTATGTGCGATCGCTCTCTATCAACGAGCTGCTATTCGGAGCCGACGATCCTCATACGGCAACGAGTTTGAATAATCTGGCATTACTGTACGGTGAAATGGGAAGCTACCCGGAAGCGGAACCCTTATATGTGCGATCGCTCTCGATCAGGGAGCAACAGCTCGGAGCCGACCATCCCGATACGGCAGGCAGTTTGAACAATCTGGCAGAGCTATACCGTGCAATGGGACGTTACCAGGAGGCGGAACCCTTGTTAGTGCGATCGCTCTCTATCATGGAGCAGCAGCTCGGAGCCGACCATCCCCATACGGCAACGAGTTTGAACAGTCTGGCAGGGCTGTACTATGCAATGGGACCTTACCCGGAAGCCGAACCCTTGTTAGTGCGATCGCTTGCTATTAGGGAGCAGCAGCTCGGAGCCGACCATCCCGATACGGCAATAAGTTTAAACAATCTGGCAGAGCTATACTATGCAAGGGGTCGCTACCCGGAAGCGGAACCGCTTTACGTGAGAGCATTAAAAATCTTGTTTAACCGATTGGGAGAGAATCATCCCAACACCCAAAAAGTTTGGAGCAATTTCATTGATTGTCTCCAGCAGGCGATATCAACGGGTCAAGACTCGCAGCTTTCCCAGCATCCAGCAACGCAAGCACTGCTTCAGCAACTTCGGGAGACGGAGTAGCTGTTGCTGCTAGAGCGATTGTTGCCAATTTCCTACAAAACTTACGCATGGGGTCCAGAAACCGGGTTTTTTCGAGAATACTTCGTTACAGCCCGCAGATAATGCAAAAAACCCGGTTTCTCTGACGAAGCGCATAAGTCCAGATCGCATTAAAAAGAGATAAGTTGCGATTTTTCGTTTGGTGGGGGCGGGTTTTTGAGATTGTCTATCTGTGTCATAAAGGGTTGGAAAAACCCGCCCCTAGAGGTCGATCGAGGATGTGCGATATGTCAGATTTTAGGGTTGATTCCCCTACTTCATCTCATATCCAAACAAATTCGGATCGACTTCTCCCAAATTCAAATCAGCCAAACCATACTCAGCCCAACGCCTTTCTACCATCGCCGCCACATCCGGATCGGACTCCAAAACTTCCCCCCATTCATGATCGGTTTCCGGCGGCATCTTCGTAGTAGCATCAATCCCCATTCTGCCTCCCAAACCAATCTTTTCACTGGCAAAATCTAACGTATCAAAAGGCGTATTCGGCAGAATAAAAACATCCCGAACCGGATCGACTTTAGAACTAATTGCCCAAACTACTTGACGCGGGTCGCGAATGTTGATACTTTTATCCACAACAATCACAAACTTAGTGTAAGTAAACTGCGGTAATGCACTCCAAAATGCTAAAGCAGCCCTGCGCGCTTGACCGGGATATGCTTTATCAATCGAGATAATTGCGGCCTTATAACTCAGGGCTTCCATCGGTAAGAAGAAATCGACAATTTCCGATACTTGCTGCCGCAAAATAGGCGTATAAATACGGTTAAGCGCGATCGCCATCATTGCTTCTTCTTTCGGCGGCCGCCCGCTAAATGTCGTCAGATAAATCGGGTCTTTGCGGTGCGTCATGCAGTGGAATCGCACCAACGGCGAATCTTCCACGCCGCCGTAATAACCCATGTGATCCCCGAAGGGCCCGTCGGGCAGAACTTCCCCCGGCGTAATCGTTCCTTCTAACACAATTTCCGAGTCCGCCGGTACTTCCAAATCTACGGTTTTGCACTTGGCCAATTGCACGCCGGAACCGCCGTAAAGTCCGGCAAATAACCATTCCGATAAATCTACAGGAATTGGGGTTGCTGCGGCGAGAATAATCAGGGGATCGACTCCAAGGGCGATCGCAACTTCCAACTTTTTACCAGCCTGCGCCGCTTTCCGCAAGTGCCGCGCGCCGCCCCGCACCGATAACCAGTGTACAGTCATCGTGTTTTTTGACTGCAACTGCAACCGATAAACCCCCACATTCGGCGTGCCCGTTTCGCAATCTTTGGTAATTACCAAACCCAGGGTGATAATTTTGCCGGCATCTCCCGAATAAGGGCGAATCATCGGGATTTTGTTCAAATCCACCCCTTCTCCCTCAAATACCACTTGCTGACAAGCTGGGAAAAAGTCGCGGCCCGGTTTAGCCTTCACTACGTCAAACAGCACTTTGCCGAATTCTATCGCTTGGGAAATCTTTTTCGGCGGTTTTGGCTGTTGCAGCATTCCCAGTTTTTTGCCGAGCTCTTCTAGTTCGATCGGCTTTTCCATGTTCATCGCCCAGCAAACCCGCTGTTCCGTACCCAAGAGGTTAATGGCGACGGGGAAATCTGCCCCTTTGACGTTTTCAAACAGCAGTCCAGGGCCGCCTTTTTGCAGCATTTGGTTGGAAATTTCGGCAATTTCGAGGTCGGAATCGACTAAGGCGCTAATCCGGCGCAGTTGTCCCCGTTCTTCAAGTAGTTTTAGGAATCCCCGCAAGTCTCTAGCCATTTTTTTTAAGAATTGTTAACGTTCTTTTGTTATTATGAGCCGATCGACTGCCACAATTTACTCCTGAACCGCTCAAAAGATACGTATTTAACGAACCGCGAAGACGCCAAGGGCGCGAAGGAAGAGAAAGAAGAAGATAGGTAATGCCTTGTTCGGTTCGGGAGTAGGTTGCATAATGGGTTAATGAAATGTCCTCGATGCGAATCTGACCAAGTTCGTAAAAACGGCCGTCCCAAGGGGCACCAGCGGTATCTTTGCAAAGCTTGCCGCAAACATTTTTTTGAGCAGTTGAGTCCGCAGTCTTTCACTCGCAAATGCACTGAAACACGGTTAAGCGAAGCTATCCCGAAGGAAATCGCCCCTGCAACCACCACAGAGTCCGGCGGGATTGCGATTTTGCTGTTAGATGCCGAAAATCTGAAACTTAAGGTTAATACAGAACAATTCTTAGCCAGTTTGTGCGACTATCCCCTGCAAGTTAAAATTGCTTTTGCTAACTGGAAAAACCCGAGTATGGGCAAGTTGGATGCTGAACTTTACGATCGCGGTTATGAACTGATTCACGTTCCGGGCGGTGCTAATAGTGCTGATGGTAAAATGATTGCTTTTGGCGCTGCTATTTTATATAGATATCGGGATGTGCGACAAGTTTTTGTCTGTTCTTCCGATGGTTTGTTAAATCATCTTTGCAATCAGTTGCAAAATCAGGGATTGACTGTGTTTCGGGTGCGTCGGCAAAATTCGGTTTTGTCTGTTGAAAATCCTCGGACTGGTGATAGTCATCACTATTCCTGTGAGAGGGAAATAGAAATCCCTAGTTTTGAGGAATTGGCTAATCAAGTTGCAGAGTTGTTGAAGGCTGAACACAAATCTATTGATGAGCGAATAGCTCGTTTTTCTACTGTGGCTGAGCTTTTTCAAGAGCGCCGAACTGTTGCTTTCAATTCTACAACTTCCCCTGCAGCAGCACTGTCGCAGTCAGCACAAAACGAAGTTACCCCGGTGTCTGAAGCATCTTTGGCGACCGTTGCTTTTAATCAAAATGTTGCGGAGAAAAACTTGCCAGAAATAATACCTGGTCTCAATTCAAATGCTATTGAGTCGCTGGATGTTTTAAAAAATATACTTGTAGAAATAATTGAAGCTGCCAAAAAGGAATTAAAAGAGGATGCTATTCCTCTGCTAAAAATTAAGAAAGTTTTTTGGGCTAAGTATCAATCTCATGCTGATTTAGTTGTGAAAAAGTTTTTGGGTGAAAAATCCAGTTTAATCAAATATTTGCAGTCGGAATCTGGGGTTTTTGAAGTAAAATTAATCGACCAGAAACATCAAGTGGCGCTCGTCACCAAAAAATCTTCCACTTCAAAAACTCATTCCTCTGCTGCCCTGGAAGCATCTGTAGTCAAAATTGTCAAAGGATTAACTGCTCAATCTCCCGGGAGCTATATTCCGATTAGCCAGGTTGCCAGCGAATTTAATAAGTTATACAATCAACCAATTACTAAAAAACTGCAATCGATGAATTTGGGCAACAAGCTGATTAAATTTTTGCAGTCATGCAAAACATTTAAAATTAAGAAAAACGGTAAAATTTATGAAGTGGCGATCGCACTTCCCTAGCTTTTTTATAAATACGGCCCTACCTGCGCTGTAAATCGCCCGCGAAGCCGTGCGGAATTAGCCGAGTACGATCGGACAAATCATTTTTTACGGCTTTGGGCAATTTCGAGCGTCAATCATACGCGCAATAACTTCAATAGAACTTGCAGCAGCTAACCGTCAAAAACTTAATCTAATCTTAACCATAATTTAAAACAACCTTAGAGTTTTGGCGCCCATTACTTAATGTTTAAAAACTTAATCAACCGTTAACCATAATTTAAAACAAACTTATTGTTTCCTATGCTTTTACTTGGGGATTTCAGTCTATCCTATGTAGGGGATTCCCCAAAGTCTGCTATTTAAGGAGGAGGAATATGATTTTTTTCACAGCACGTTGGCGACGTGCCTTTATACTTACGTTAGCAGCAGCAGCATTTTCACTCTCGTTGATTAGTTCTGCTGTAGCAGCCGTCACTCTAAACGGTTCGGGAGCAACTTTCCCTAAACCTCTTTACGATCGCTACTTCTCTCAGATGAGAAGTGCAAATCAAATTACTGTAAACTACGAAGGAACTGGTAGCGGTGCTGGCATCAAAGCATTAATTGCAGGCACTGTTGATTTCGCAGGCAGCGACGCGCTGATGACTGCTGCACAAATCGCTGAGGTAAAGCGCGGCGTCATGGCGGTTCCGACTGCTGGCGGCGCTGTTGCAGTTGTCTACAACTTGCCCGGAGTAACCAATCTGAGGCTAAATAACGATGCTATGAAAGGCATCTTTGAAGGCAAGATTACTCGCTGGAATGATGCGAAAATAGCCGGAATTTCTGGACAAGCTAAAAACTTGCCAAATACTGCCATTCGAGTAGCTGTACGCGCAGATAGCAGCGGTACAACTTTTATTTTTGCTAACCACTTGCAGGCGACCGGTAGCAGCATCAAAGCTGCCTCTCAGCCGAGTTGGCCAGGAAGCCCTGTCAGCGGTCAAGGAAACCCCGGCGTAGCTGCTTTGGTGAAGAATACAGCGGGTGCGATCGGCTACGTTCAAGATACTTTTGCTCGGCAAAACAATCTCCAAACAGCATTTATTCAAAATAAAGCTGGCCGGTTTGTAGATCCTAGCTTGGCTGAAGCAGAGAAAGCTTTAGCAGGGGAAACATTCCCCGCAGACTTCCGCTTAGTAGAAGGCAATCCTAACGACGGTTATCCGATTGTTGGTTTGACTTGGCTGTTAATCTACAAACAGTATCCTGCTGCGAAAGCAGAGGCTATTAAAAAGATGGTTAATTGGGTGATGACTACAGGTCAAGGTATCAACAAACAGCTAGAGTTTACTCAGATTCCTTCAGCTACAGCTCAAAAGGTGGTTCAAACAGTTAATCAGAGCGTGGTGGCTAGAGGTTAATTCCGGCGATCGCACGGGGTTAGGAGTTGACGGGTTAAATGTATGGCTCAAAACTCATGAATAATCAGGTTAATGTGCGCTAGATTTACTGGGTAAGGTGCGCAGCGCGTACCTTACAAACCAGTTTCGCAGCGCCCACCCAGCCCATTATAAGTCCTCGTCCTTTAAGCAAATATTTCACTTTTTACGCACTAATGTCGGTATGACCAATATTTCAAAAAAAGCGAAGAAATTGACTCGGCAACCTGCAGAAACAAACACAGAAGTAGATTTGACAGATACTGCTGGTGAAGGTCTATGGATGGAGTCAGGATTTACACTATTTGTATGGGGTTTGGCCCTAGTGACAGCGGGCACGCTGTTTTGGATGAGTGCGGTAATTTTTAAAGATGCTTGGCCTGCTATTAGCCAATTTGGACTCTCATTCTTGTGGAATCCCAAGTGGGATATCGGCGAGTTGCAGTTTGGGGCTTTGCCGTTTATTTACGGTACTGTAATTAGTTCTGCGATCGGCATAATCATCGCACTTCCTTTAGGGCTGTCAGTAGCTATAGTTACTAGCGAGAACTTCTTACCCGTTTGGGTGCGATCGCCCTTGGGATTCATGGTTGAATTAATCTCGGCTATTCCCAGCGTGATAGTGGGGCTGTGGGGAATCTTTGTTTTGATTCCCTTTTTGTTGCCATTGCAGCAGTCATTGTTCGATAATTTCAGTTGGTTTCCCCTGTTCAGCAGCGAACCTTTAGGCCCCGGAATGTTGCCTGCAGGAATACTGTTATCAATTATGATTTTGCCAACAGTAGCCGCCATCAGCCGCGATGTATTGATGTCAGTTCCAGTAGATTTGCGCAGTGCTTCCATGTCCCTCGGTGCCACCCGCTGGGAAACGATATTCAAGCTGTTATTGCCAGCAGCTAGTTCGGGGATTATTGGCGCCACCATATTAGCATTGGGACGCGCCTTAGGCGAAACAATGGCAGTCACAATGGTAATTGGCAACTCGATTCAAATTAACCCATCCGTGCTTGCTCCCAGCTACTCAATTCCTGCTGTTTTGGCAAGTCAATTTCGGGAAGCTATCGAACCGCTGCACACCGGCGCTTTGATGTATTTAGCCTTAATTTTATTTGTGATCACTTTGTTGGTAAATGCGATCGCAGTATTGTTAGTTCAGCTAATTGGCGCCAAGGGAGCTAAAAATTAGCATCATCGAAAGCAATTTGGTCACAAGCCGCGCCGCCGGACTTATGCGCTGGTTCAATCTCAAATCTCAAATCTCAAATCTCAAATCGCATGACTCAAGCACAAAATTCAAACAGTATTCTGGATGCAGAAATTAACAATCCCCTGTCGCTAAGCAGAACTTTTTTCAGCCGGGGAATGACAGTTATCGCTTTCGCTCTGACAGCTCTCGCCCTGCTCCCTTTGTTTGCTATTTTATACAAAATTTTGGGGGAAGGACTCACACATTTGAGCTGGGAAGTGCTAGTGTCTCTACCAGCACCCGTCGGAGTAGAAGACCAGCCCAACGGCTTTGCAAATGCGATTCTCGGCACGGCTTTAATGGTGGGAATTGCTACATTAATCAGCGTACCCATAGGCGTAATGACGGGAATATTTTTGTCGGAGTTTGGTAGAGAAAACAAAGCGATTACCAATACTATTCGCTTTATCACCGTCATTCTCAGCAGCGTCCCTTCGATCGTAGTTGGCGTCTTTTCCTACGCCTTAATCGTCGTTACCACCAAAGCATTTTCATCATTAGCAGGCGGTTTTGCCCTCGGCATCATCATGCTTCCAGTTGTTGCTCTGACAACAGAACAAGCATTAAAATTAGTGCCTACTTCTTACCGCCTCGCTTCTGCTGGTTTGGGAGGCGGACGCTTTCAAACTATGTTTCGCATTATCATACCCTCAGCACTTCCAACTATTACCACGGGTATTTTACTCGCTGCTTCCCGGGCCGCCGGCGAAACCGCGCCGCTGATTGTAACGGCGTTGTCGAGTCAATTTTGGCCTCCTTTAGTTGATAAAGTGGGCGAGATAATGCAGTCTCCTATAGGTGCAGAAACTATCTCAAAACTCAAAGAAATTCCCGAGACACTGCTGACTCCGACTCCTTCTATGTCAGTATTAATATATAGCTACGCCAGCTCTCCTTATAAAGAGCAGAACGAATTGGCGTGGACTGCTGCCTCTGTGCTTTTGGGCATGGTTTTGATTGCTAGCGTCGCATCCCGTACAGTAACTCGGAAACGCTTGCAAAATCGATAAATCAATAACTAAAGTGCATCTATCCGTCAAATATTAACAATATAACCAGGCAAATAATGAAACCTAAAGCTAACTTGAAATCCGAAAATCCTACAGATAAATTCCTAGAAGATGCTACCCCAGAAATTGACCCCAATGCAATGCCAGCACTGCGGGTTCAGGACTTGAGTTTTTATTACGGAACTCACAAAGTCTTAGAAAATTTATCGATGAATATCCCTCATCCGCAAATTACGGCTATTATTGGGCCTTCAGGTTGCGGCAAATCTACCTTTCTCAAAGCTCTCAACCGGATTGGTGAATTGGAGGGAAAGGTTCAAATTAAAGGAAGAGTAGAGTTTTTTGGACAGGATATTTACAGCCCGAAAGTAAACATTAATAGTTTGCGCCGCCAAATTGGGATGGTGTTTCAAAGACCAAATCCTTTTCCGCTGAGCATCTACGATAATATTGCTTACGGGGTGAGGATTTTTGGTCGCAAAAGCAAAGCAGAATTAGATGAAATTGTGGAATCTGCACTCAAAAGTGCGGCGCTTTGGAATGAAGTCAAAGACGATTTGAAGAAATCGGCTCAGGGGATTTCGGGAGGACAGCAGCAGCGACTTTGTATTGCTCGCGCTTTGGCTGTGAAGCCAAAAATTTTGCTGATGGATGAACCTTGTTCTGCTCTCGATCCGATTTCAACGATGAAGATTGAGGAGTTATTTCAGACTCTACGCCAGCAGTTAACTGTTGTGATTGTGACGCACAATATGCAGCAGGCTGCTCGCGTTTCTGATTACACGGCATTTTTTAATACAGATGAAAGTCGCATCGGCCGCATGGTTGAATTTGGGCCGACAAGTAAGATTTTTACTTCGGCGGGCAATTCGAGTACGAGAGATTACATTCAAGGCCGTTTCGGTTAATACCAGGGTTTTTTCCTGTCTCTCAGTCGCTATATTCCGACAGGGGCTTAAGTCCCTGTCTCACCGTTAAAGTCCTCTTAAGAGGACTATGAAATAGTAATAGTATTTGAGTTATATCAAATCCGTTAGTATCGGAATTATTCATCTCTCTGTTCTCTTCCTCTGCGTTCTCTGCGTACTCTGCGGTTTAATCATTCCAATGCAAGCGGAATTGATATTAGTGTTGACTCAGATTGGGAAACATTATCAATAAGTATTTCAGTCCTCCTAGCTGGGGACTTGATTTTTGAGGCGGGGGTTTAGACCCCTGCCGGAATTATTGCAAATATTACTAGATGTAACCTAATATCAGTATGGCACTGAACAGAAAACCGCTATATTTATGTCTTCACCACTTCTTAAGCGAGAGTTAGGTGTTTTCGGCGCTACTCTGATGGGGCTGGGTTCGATTGTGGGCACTGGGGTATTTGTGAGTATCGGCATTGCTGCGGAAGTTGCTGGGCCGGGGGTAATTTTGGCTGTAGGTATTGCAGCTTTTGTTGCTGTTTGCAATGGCCTTAACAGCGCTCAATTAGCGGCAAATCATCCTGTTAGCGGCGGTACTTATGAATATGGCTACAAATATCTCAATCCTTGGCTAGGTTTCACTGCCGGCTGGATGTTTTTGTTGGCGAAAACGGCTTCTGCGGCTACTGCTGCTTTGGGTTTTGCGGGGTATTTTTTAAATGCAGTTGGTGTAGCCGATCGCACTTACCTGATCCTAACAGCTTTAGTCGCCCTCGCCGTTCTCACTTTAATTGTATTGACGGGAATTAGGCGATCGAATATTGCCAATACTGCCATAGTCTCAGTTACACTTCTATCCTTAGCGGTGTTTGTTGCTGTCGGTTTGCCAGAGGTAAGGTGGGAAATGGCCGCGCTACAGAATCATAGCTCGATCGGCTCCATCTTCCAGGCCACCGCCCTGATGTTTGTCGCTTATAGCGGTTACGCCCGCATCACCACAATGAGCGAGGAAGTGCGGGAACCGAGGGAAACCATTCCCAAAGCCATAATTTTCACTTTGGTGCTGACAATGCTGCTTTACGTCGGGGTAGCAGTAGTTGTCGCGGGCGCGGGGGGAGCCGATAAATTGTCCTTGCCAGGCGGCACGGCTGCACCCTTGGAAGTCATCGCCCGGAGTTTCCGAATTCCGGGAGTTTCTCAACTGCTAGCCGTCGGCGCAATTACCGCTATGTTGGGAGTCTTGCTGAACTTAATTTTAGGGCTCTCGCGCATCTGGCTGGCGATGGGGCGGCGCTTGGATATGCCGAGAGTCTTGGCGCGGCTGAATCCTTCGGGGACAACGCCTTATGTGGCTGTGGTGGTTGTGGAAGTTACGATCGCACTTTTAATCCTCGTCGGCGATGTCAAAACCACTTGGTCATTTAGCGCTTTTAGCGTTTTGATATATTACGCTATCACCAACCTCGCCGCGCTGCAACTTTCCCCCGCCGAAAGGCTTTATCCGCAGTGGTTGGCTTGGGTTGGTTTGGGGAATTGTCTGTTTCTGGCTTTCTGGGTGGAGAGGCAAATTTGGCTGACAGGATTGGCATTAATTGTCGCCGGTTTAATTTGGCGGGCGATCGTCCGACTCCCGGCGAGAAACTAGAATTGTGATAAATTGAAACAGCATCCCGCATTCTAGAGGGCCATGCCCGATCGAACTCCCTTGCTGGCGACTCAAGAATCTCCTGCATTCAGCGCCATCAGTCGCTATATCGCTCAAACGCTAATTACCATTCAGGAACAGCATCCCGAATGGATAGCTGAAAAATACAGGAAAACCCCCTGGGCCAAACCTGATTTTCAGTCTGTTTTGATTGGAAAATTGACAAAAAGTTTCACAGTAGCCAGCGATACAGATTCCCTGCTGCTGACTGCGAAAAAATATTTACAAATTCTGCTGGTTCCAGAATTCGTTAATTCACCTCAATTCAGCAAATTATCTGCCAAAATTCACCAGCTAGCCCAATCTCAAACAGCACCAGCTAAATCAGAAAACTCAGTTTCGTCAGAACCTCCAACTCCAACAGCCAATCAACCAGCCCCGCTTCCTGTCGGCATTGCTATCTTGCTGCTAGATGTCGAAAACTTGCAACTCACCATCGAAACCGAAAAATTCCTAGAGGGAATTTGCCACTATCCCATCCAAATCAAAGTTGCCTTTGCCAACTGGCGCAGCATGGGCAAAAAAGATGCCGAATTTCACCAGCGCGGCTATCAACTAATTCACGTCCCCCCCGGCAAAGACAGCGCCGACTTAAAAATGGCTACAGTCGGCGCATCGATTTTCGTACATTATCCCACAGCCAAAGAGATTTTTGTCTGTTCGTCCGATCGCGCCCTCACTCACCTCAGCAACACACTGCAAGCCCACGGATTAACCGTATTTCAAGTCCGCAAACAAATAGATAAAATCATAGTTTTAAACAGCAAAACCGGACAAGTTGAAACCCATTCCCTCGTAACTATACCGGAAATTACACCCCTAGAACAATTAGTTATTCAACTAAAAGAATTGATCAAAAAAGAGCAAAAACGCACCTCAACTCAGTGGATCAAACTTTCTACTGTTTCAGCTTTATTTAGGGAAAATTACGGCTTAGTCCTAAATCAAGTTGTTTCTCATCATTTGCTCGGCACTAAAACCAGGGATATCTTTCTAAAATATCCCACCGATTTTGCCCTCCACAAACCCTCCGAAACTTCTCAAACTTATGTCACTCTTTTTGAAGTCAAACTGCCGCCCCCACCGCCAATACTTAACCAAGAAAATCTAAATAACCACCAGGCAGCACCTGCGAAGTTGACAGATATTAATTCTCTGGAAGACTTGGAAAGAGCTCTTGTTAAAATCGTTGGCGACTTAACCGGCAACTCTCCTGAAAATTCTGTATTTCTATCCAATGTAGGCAGCGAATTTCACAGACAATACGGCAAACAAATTACCCAAATAATTAAAGATTTTAATCTCGGTAGAAAATTTACTAAATTTTTGCAATCCTGCGCTTCTCTCCAGCTAAAAAAAGCCGAAAAAGGCTGGCAAGTTTCCCTCAATTAATTAAAATTTAAAATATATAAGCATCGCCATTACTAGCAACTTGAGTTATCATACAATCTGGACGTAAAGAAATGTAAAGGGATATGCACGACAAAGTTGTGGTTGTGGTGGGTGCGACTGGCGGCATCGGTTCAGCAGTGGCCCGCAAACTCGCTGATGCGGGTGCGAGGCTAGTGCTCGCCGCCAGAGACAGCAGTAAGTTAGACGCTTTAGCTAGCGAACTTTCAGCAACAGAGGTACTGTGCGTACCCACAGATATCACCGATTTGCCACAAGTCGAGACGCTGATGCAAAAAGCGGCGGGGCATTTCGGACAAATTGATGCCCTCGTAAACGCCGCCGGTGCCGGAATTCTCAAGCAGTGGAACAAGTTAGAACCCGCTGATTTAGATGCAATGCTTGACTTGAACTTAAAAGGCAGTTTTTACACGTCTCAAGCAGCGGCGAATGTGATGAAAGAGCGCAAATCAGGGCACATTTGCAATGTCGTCGGGATTTTGGGCAAGCATTCGATGGCGATGGGAACGGCTTATTGCGCTTCAAAGTTTGGGGTAGTTGGTTTCAGCAAGTGCATGGCAGATGAGCTGCGACGCTACGGCATTAAGTTTACGCTATTCTATTTTGGCGGGGTGGATTCTCCGTTTTGGGATCATGTGAGTTTGAAGGTAGACAGGTCAAAAATGCTGAGTACCGAAACTGCCGCAAATGCGATTATGTTTGCTCTTTCGGCTGACCCGCAAGCTGTGCCGGCGGAGATTAATATTCAGCCGGAAAGTCATTTGTTCTTTTAGCGATTGAGGAGTGATTTGAAGGCATTCGGGATTCGGCAGCGAAGGCTGAAAGCAAAAAAAAATATGACATCTTTAAGTTTGAAAACTTGCGCGGAACCTCTATATGTAGGGTGCGCCTCGGCACACCTTACCACTTGATGAAGACCTCGCGCCCAAATCTAAGTTATCGCAGACACCGGGTTTCTTTTAATTGCCGACCTATTTCTGCCTTCAGAGGGAGTTAGGGTATTCAATTTTGACGTTATTATTAAGCGCGCGCACAAAAAACACATGAAAAATATCCCTTCCTCAGTTCCTCCCTTGAAGTTTCCCACTGAAAATCAGCGGATTATCCATTTTTCACTTTCCATTTTCAATTATTGATTATGGAGTTCGATCGCATTCACTTTTACGTTGAAAATGCTAAAACATCCCGCGACTGGTTTGTCAGCCGCTTAGGCTTTCAATCAACAGCAGGTTATGCCAACAGCCACACTCAAACTGAAGTTGTCAGCAGCGGCAATGTATGTTTTGTTTTATCTTCGCCCCTAACTCCCGCTAGTCCCGTTGCTACTTGGCTTAAGTTTCATCCTCCCGGGATTGCCGATGTGGGCTTTCGGGTAAAAAATATCGAATTAGCGGTAGCTAGAGCGGCTGCGGCAGGCGCTAAAATCCTGGAACCGATTCAAGAAGACCTAAAACCAGGAGGCTATTTTAAGCGGGCAAAAATCGCTGGCTGGGGAGATTTAAGCCACACGCTCGTTGAGCGAATTGGCGACCATTCACTGCTATCAACTTCGGGTAAGCTGCCGCTGTTTACCTTGATTGACCACGTAGTGTTAAATGTGGAATCTGGCGATTTGTCAAGTGCTGTTAGTTGGTATGAAAAAATATTAGGTTTTCAACCGCAGCAAAATTTTGACATTCAGACTGAGAAATCGGCTTTGCGGAGCCAAGTTATGGTGCACGCTGAAGGTGGGGTGCAATTCCCGATTAATGAACCGGCATCAGCTAATTCTCAAATTCAAGAGTTTCTGAGTGCAAATCGGGGGCCGGGTATTCAGCACATGGCTTTGCAAACGGATAATATTGTGCGGGTTGTTGCCGATTTGCGATCGCGCGGTTTGCCTTTTCTGCCTGTTCCTCCAACATACTACTCCGAATTGCAGCAGCGGCAAAACTATTTGCCCGCAGATTGGCAATCTATTGCAGCTTCTGAAGTTTTGGCAGATTGGCAAGAAGATACTCCTGCAGCGATGCTGCTGCAAATCTTTACCCAACCAATTTTTGCAGAACCCACTTTCTTTTTCGAGATGATTGAGCGGCGAGTTACTTTAGTTAACGGCAAACAGGTGCAAGCTGGAGGTTTTGGCGCAGGGAATTTTAGAGCTTTGTTTGAGGCAATAGAACGGGAACAAATGAAGAGGGGAAGTTTGATAAATGATTGATAAAACTTGCAATTTTTATGTCAGGCGGGCGTGTCGATCAGCACTGCGATATCCTTCCAACCGTAGGCAATTTCTTTGAGTGCAACTCCTGCTCTGCTTGTATGTAGTTCCTCCACTTTTTCACCTCCTAAAACTTCATAAAACTTGCAGGCTGAATTGTCTCCCAGTACCCAAACCAGCATCGAATTCAAAGTTAATTCTGCCAATTTTGTTGCAACCGCTCGCACGAGTTGCCGTCCGATTCCTTGACGCTGATATTCCTCCAAAATATAGATAGCAAATAATTCTCCTTGATATACATATTTGCCTGTTCGCTCGCAACCGCCCGCAGCAAAACCCACAATTTGTCCCGAGTCATTCTCAGCAACGCAGACAAATACCCCAGTATTTTTGACGTTTGCCAGGATTTCTTGCCAACGGGTTTCTCCTTTTTCATAGGACAGTTGCGCGAGGTACTCTGCCGGTACAATTTTTCGGTAAGCTGTCCGCCAAGTATCTAGATTAACCCGTGCGATTGCAGGTGCGTCAGCGATTTTAGCTTCTCTCACAATCATCAGAAAATACTCCTTTCCCGCCCTGAAATTCTCTTTTCAAGTCGAGGCAAACTATACGATCGCGCCCTTGTAGTTTAGCTCCATACAGCGCTCGATCGGCCTGTCCAATTAACCCCTGAATCGATAAACCAGCAGCAGGCACAACAGTAGCGATCCCCATACTGAGAGTTATAAACTTACTTACCTTGGAAGCAGCGTGAAAAATTGCCGCAGCTTTCAAATCGCTGCGAATTGATTCAGCTACCCGCATTGCTCCTTTCACATCAGTTCGCGACAAAATTATCGCAAATTCTTCGCCGCCGTAGCGGGCGGCTAAATCTCCCGCCCGCTGAGCGTTCCTAGCTAAAATTTCGGCCACTTGTTTTAAACATTCGTCGCCTCCTTGATGCCCGTAATGATCGTTGTAAAGCTTGAAAAAATCGATATCGCACAAAATTAAAGACAGCGAATCTTTTTCTCGCTCCATCCACTGCCATTCTAACTCCAATTTTTTGTCAAAACAGCGGCGGTTGGGAATTTGAGTCAATCCGTCCACCGAAGCGAGCCGCTGCAATTCCATGTTAGCTGCTTCTAATTCTAATTTGGCTTTTTCTAAAGCTAAATTTTGCCGAGCTAATTCTTCACTTTGCCGTTTTTCTTGTTCGTACAAAAATCGGATTGAAGCTTCAGCTTCTTGCAATTCTTGTTCCGCATATTTGCGCTTGACAAATTCCCCTAATTGAGAACTAACAACAGCTATTATCTGAAGTAAATCTTTATCCGGCGGCAGTTCTTCCCGGCAAAAAAAAGTCATTACTCCTACAACTAGGCCCCTAGCCTGAATGGGGAAACCGAATCCCGATCGCAGTCCCGCTTGCTCGGCCAAGCGCGATCGCACGAAATTGCGATCGCCCACAATATCAGTAATCCACTCCGGAGAACCGCTCCGGGAAACCGCTCCCGGCAAACCCTCACCCGCAGCCAAAGTAATCTGCGGGTCGTTTTCGGCAAACTCGCTAACTTCTTCCGCTGCCTGCCAAACTGCCACCCGCCGCCAACAAGGAGTTTCCTCGATCAAACAGCAAAGTGGCAGACACAAAAGCGGCTGTTTTTCCGATTTTATTTCCGCACCAAATCTAGTTTCTTTCTCCCCCTCTGCGGGCGTCCAAAGTTCGCCAATATCCCACCCAAAACTTTGGCAAATAGCTTGCAAAATTCTCGGAGTTGCGCTATCTAGAGAACTTGATTCTGACAGGATATGAGTAACAGCATACTGTGCTTCTTGACTATTTTTTATGTGCTGTTGCTTGGTAACGTCTTTGCCGATATAAACAAAATCTTGTATGACCTCGCTATCTGCATCCTTGCTTCCTATGCTTGTCTCGAAAGTAGAGCATGAAAACGCGACAATCACCTTTAAACCTATTTTCGTTTGGCAAGCTACTTTTACTTGAGGCCAATATTCGCATTTAAGTGCAGGAGGTAGCTGGCTGACTTTGCGCAACAATTCCTCCTCAGTCGTAATCATGGATATGGACTTGCCGATTAATTCCGATTCGGTATATCCAAATAATTGCTGTGCAGCTTGATTCACTTTTTTGATGTTTCCCGATGTTCCTGTTACTAACAAAACATCGCCTAGGGAATTAATAATTTTGTCAATATAATCGCCATTCGCCGCTAAGTAATCGACTTTAATACTGTTTTCGTTGGCAGGGTGAACCCGGCTTGGCTGAGCTGCAATGCTCTCTGTCACATCTTCGCATAAAATAATCAATCTGTCAGCATTGGCTTGTCCCTTATAACCAAAGATGTACAAATCTAGATACAAATTAGAGCCGTCTTTGAGAGTTCTGGTAATTGATTTTAACTGAAAGTCTTGCTCTCGTTCTTCAATAATGCCTTCAAGGATTCCTTCAATTCCGCTCAATTCAGGAAAACTATCGCGCACGTCTTTTCCTTCGCCTATTTCCTCATGAATGTCGGCAAATTCTTGCACTTTCAAAGATATTTCTTTAATCTTAAGCTCCCGATCGACTGCGAGGTATTCAATCCTGCGTAAGGATAACAGCTTATAAAGAAGAATATTAATACTTCTTGAGCTGCTCTCTACAGTTAATGTTGGAAGTATTTCGTTATTGTAGAGCATCACTTTCCAAGGTTAGCAGGTAAAGTTAGTTGTTGTTTGGCTGCTATTTCTCATGGGAATTTTTATACTGGCGGATGTCACCAACTGTTACCGCTGGCTAATTTATGGAAACAGTACACTTTGGATTATCCAAACAGTTTTTTGCTTATTTTAAAAATGGGCAAAATATTAATTTGACCAACTTTTTTTTGAGAAAGCGCAGTCTAAATCAGCCTCAATTGAGGTTGAGATTTATGAACAATACGTAGCGGTTTGGACTATTTGTGCCGCACATCTTCATTGTAAATTCCCCGATATGGGTTACAAGCGCTAAAGTTGAGGAGCCGCACAGTTTAATTCAAATGTTTCCTTTAATTAGCACCATTCCTATAGACCTTACCTCCCCTGGGTATTTGTGTCAATTTTTGTAAAGAAACTGTTACCTTTAAGTGATATAATATCGAACAATTTGTATAAAAGCTTAAAAATATTCTGCTAAATGCTGAGACTTATTACCGACTTTGATGGCCCGATCATGGACGTGTCCGAGCGCTACTACCGAGTTTACCAGCAGTGTCTGGCCGAGACTCAACGTGAGGACCAACCAGTGCGCGAACTTCCCAAAGCCGAGTTTTGGGACATGAAGCGCGCGCGGGTTCCCGAAACCGAAATCGCCATCCTCTCAGGATTAGACGCAGCCCAAGCCCAGGATTTTGCTCAGAAACGCCGTCAAACCGTTCACACCCTCCCTTACATGATTTACGATCGACCAGTGCCCGGCGCTCTGGAAACGCTCGAAAAGGTGCAGCGCGCTGGAGTAGACTTAGCGGTTCTGACGATGCGCCGCGTCAGGGAACTAGACGAAGCCTTCAACCGCTGTAATTTAGGGCAATTTTTCCCTGAAAACCGCTGCTATTGCCTCCCCAACGATTACGTCAAAACCGGGGATGTCAAAGATAAGCCGCTGCTGATGGCGAGAGCTCTCGCCGAACTGCCGCCGGCTTCTGACATTTGGATGGTGGGGGATACGGAGGCGGATATTGTAGCCGCAAAAACCCACGGTGTCAAGGTAATTGGTGTTTTGTGCGGAATTCGCGATCGCACCCAACTAGAAATCCACGAACCGGATTTAATTGCTAACAATTTGAGTGAAGCAGTTGAGATTATTTTAGGTTCCCAAAATTAGTCATTAGTCATTAGTCATTAGTCATTAGTTATGAGTTATTAATTGTTAGCTGATGTTATTGGTCCGAGGTCTTGATTTCACAGTTATTAGTTGTTGGCTGCTAACTGCTGACTGCTGACTAATGACTAATGACGGCTGACTAATAACTGCTGACTAATGACTGCTGACTATCGCAGAAAACCGCTGACCAGCCACAGAATTAAAAACGTAAACACAGCGATAAATTTCTCTGTTGTTATAAATGCCGGACTGACAAAAGATCCCACAAGGCCTCCCAGTAGCAAGCCTATAACCAATCCAGCCACAGTCAGCAGCACGGCCCGACCAAATTTTTGTTCCTTGCGATTAACAAAATAAAGACAAGAGCCGACCCCAAGAGCCAGAGTCAACTGTAGTAAAGCATCATTAGCCGCCGGATAAATACTCAGTCCGCCTAACCCCACATACACCCCAGCCGGCCACAAAATGTCCGATCGACTAGGAGTATCGATTAGCCGCTTCAACCAAGCTGGGCTGCCACTAGGAGGAGACGGACTAAAGCTTGCCGGTGGGGGAGTCAGCCGCTCGGGAAAGCGGATGCGTTCGGGTACTTTAATTTTACCTTCCTGTCGCTGTCGCAGGCGATCCATGAGGATCGCATCGTAAGCTGCTTCGATCGATTCCAAACGTTTCTTGTCACCGCTGTACTGCTCGCCTAGGCGTGTGCGGGCCTCTTGCACTTCATCAAAGGAAGCATCTTCATCGACTTCAAGCAGTTGATAGGGAGTTGGCTCACTCATTGTAATAACCCGCTGAAGACTCTCGTTATAGAGCAATCTTAACAAGAGAGGAAAGCGGGGCGGGGGCTCTGCCGCTTTCCCAAAAGTTTTGCTGCTAGTTTTTAGTGCTTTAAAACAGGAACCAGCAAACCTTAGGAAGGTAGAAGCTAGAAGGCATTCGGCATTCGTAAATAAAAAATAATTAATCCAAAGATTTTTATTTTTATCTTGGCCATCTAAAATTTTACCTTCTGCCAAATGCCCTCAGAAGGGACTTGTCCTGCAGGCGCTCACAATTCCCGACCACTGGACTTTTTTAAGTCGATCGCGGCGGTAGGAAAAAAAGCGAGCCGAGTCTGAATAAGTACACAAAGGAGCGATCGCCACTTGAGAAAGATCAATTCCCAACTGCTGCAATTGCAGAGCATTGCAGAGGCGAACATCCAAGCGTACCTTTCCCGGTTCTGGATCGGCCAAGACAGGCGTTTCGGGCAGTTGGTGCAAAAACTCTAGAATGCCGTCGGCTGTTGGACTAACGGCACTCTTAGGAGCAATGGTGGCTCCCAGTTCCGCTGCCACTTCCACAGATACCTGGTAAACCTCTCCAGCGATCGCCGGCCCCATAGCAATCTTCAGATTTTCTAGTTGACTGCCTTGTGCCACAAGTTGAGCGATCGCCTCTGGTAATATCTTAGCAGCAGTCCCGCGCCAACCCGCGTGAACTGCCGCAACCAGTCCCGTGCGATCGTCAGCAATCAGCACCGGCACGCAGTCAGCCGAGCAAACCCACAGCGCCTCCAATTCTCGCTCGGCCACCAAGCCATCAGCCTCAGCATAGCTTGGGCCAGCGATTTCCGGGTTCGGAGCCACAACCGGGGGCAACTGAGTGGTTTTGAGTACCGCATTGCCGTGTACCTGTTGGAGTCGGTAAACCTTAGCTCCGGGTTCGAGAACTTCCGTCAGCTCGATCGGCCCCCGGGGCGAGAAATCGCGAGTAAAAAAGCCGTGAGACCAGCGAGAAAGCAAGCTGCAAGTCAAATAGGGCAAGCCTTCCCAGCTCTGCCACTGCCAACTGATACCGTCTGGTTGTCCGGCGCACTCTGAGTCAGGAAAATTTGTCAAGCGATCGCCAGCTACAGTCATTAAACCCATCCTTCCCCAAACGAATCATTTGCCTTGTATTCTAAACAATCAACAATTTTGCCGACTAAGTTTAAACACACGATCGGCTTTAATCAAAAATTCCGATTCCTCGGCGGTTAACTCCGGCGGACGCCGCCGAAATTTTGCTCTCGGGTCATGCAAAACTTCGGCAATTAATTAACATAAACGAACGCCAAAGCGCTATCATCAGTGTGACCGTAACAGACGAGTTACGGGTGCAGTCAGGCTCGAAAAAACCAGGGTATCCATCGCGACTCGACCCAGCGACATTCGACTTGTTCGATGCGCCAAAAAAATTGCCTCAAGCCCGGTAAAATCATTTAGGGCTGTATAAAGACAAGGATTGCAATACATTCGATCCTGACTTCGATCTCCTTGTACCCCCTGTTGAGTTGGGAAAAAAAATCGTGAAACCAGTTCCAGACAAGCAAATAACAGCCCATTTGAACACCAAACAGCAAAAAAAGAACCCTACAGGCGCTCGGACTCGATCGCGCCTTTTGTCCGATCGCTCACTGCTGGTGGGACTGGGTTGCCTTGCCAGTCTGGGACTGCTCAGCAAAGGCATAGTGTGGGCCCAAGCCGAAATTCCGCCAGCAGAACAAGCCGTCCCCGGCGCAGCAGACCTCCAGCCATTATTTGAAGCTCCTCTCCCGCCCCCGGAACCCGAATACAGCCAAGTGGAGCCAGAACCGTACCCTGAACCGCAGGCAGAAGTTCCACCGCCCGAGCCTGTCTATGCCGAACCGCCCAGTGAGCCGGAGTACGCCAGCGAACCACCTCCCACGGAATATTATCTGCCGGAGCCCGCGCTGATTCCCCTGCCAGAAGAGACGGCCCAGGAGCCGCCTTTTGAAGCGCCAGTTAACCCAGCCCACGCTGAAATCGACCAAACAGACTACAGCGTTGGCGCTACCAGCGACTACCAAGAGTACGAAGCGCCAACAACAATAGAGTTTGCAGAACGATCGACCGGCTGCGAAGGAGTTGGCGGTTTGTGCGCGCCTCCTCCTGTTTCCGAGCCGGTGACGGCAGATGCAGGAGAGCCCTACTACAGCCCGGAAACTCCGATCGCAGACGACCGCTATATTGCAGCCCCTCCTCCTCGCAATCTGCCAGAAAGCCTTCCGGGCGATGTTGAGGGAACTGTTGCCGGAAATAGTAGCGGGAATGTTGTCAGTAAAGTCGGTCAAGCCGTTCAACAAATAGGCAGCCAGGTTTGGGGGGGATCAAACCCGCCGGAATCTGCTTACGCACCCCCGGGCTACTCGGCAAACCCCGGCTACTCGGCAAACCCCGGCTACTCGGCAAACCCCGGCTACTCGGCAAACCCCGGCTACTCCGCAGACGCTGGATACTCGGCAAACCCAGGATACTCGGCAGACGCTGGATACTCCGCAGACGCTGGATACTCCGCAGACGCTGGATATTATGCCGAATCTGCATCTTACGGCGGCGGTGCTCCAGCGCCCAGCATGGGACTCGGGCCGGTTCAAGTCGGTGCGATTAGTGTCAGCAGCGGCAGCAATACAGGTTTTGCCTTCTACAATCTCACGCCGCGTCCTGCAGGCCTGCCCGGAAATGGCAACACCAGCCTGCTGTTTCCGCTATCTATTGCTTCGGCAATTACTTCGCCGTTTGGGTGGCGGACTCATCCGGTTATGGGATACGGCAGGTTTCACACCGGAACTGACTTGGGGGCCCCGCTGGGAACGCCGGTACTGGCCGCCTATGCGGGCCAAGTGGCGATCGCCGATTGGTTGGGCGGCTATGGTTTGACGGTGGTTCTCAACCACAACAAAAATTCTCAGGAAACTCTCTACGCCCACCTTTCGGAACTGTTTGTGAAACCGGGAGAGTGGGTGAAACAGGGAGAGACTATCGGCCGCGTCGGCAGTACGGGAATGTCTACAGGGCCTCACCTCCACTTCGAGGTTCGGCAAATGACTGACCAGGGTTGGGTGGCGATCGACCCGGGTTCTCAGCTAGAATTCGCTCTGGCAAAAATGATCGGCACTTTGGAAACCGCCAAAGTACCCCAAATGCCAAAAATGGTGGAAATACAAACCGCTAACTCACTCAAGGATTTGGAAAACGATCTGCCCCAGCTTCCACCTCTGCCGCTGGGAATGGACATCGAAGTTCACAACCTCCAGCCGCCATTCCCGGAACTGTTAAAGGCTGACACTTCGGTGGCCAAAGACAAGCAAGCCCCCAAACCAAAAACTCAGAAGCAAGCTAGCAGGTAAAAATGGCGGCTTGGCTGGATTAATTTTTTTAGGGGCGGGCGAATAGCCCACCCCCCAATAAAATTGATGTTTTGTAGAACGGGCACTCCTAACCTGTTGCTGAGCCGGGTGCAAGATTTGTTGATATCAGATCTGATGGATTTCTCGTTACCATAAAAAGCCTGGTAACGAGGAAAAACCGATAAAAATTGGTAACTTGCAGCTTATGCTAATAGCGCAGCATTTGTGGGAATTAATTTTATTTCTGATTATTGTAGTCGGCCCGATTCCCTTAAGCTTGTCTCTTGCGTTCGAGAATCAGAAGGAAAACAATAACTATTCATTTCCCCATTTTTTACTCGTACTCCTGACGGGATGGAGCATTGCACAAGTTTGTATCGGCTTGATTTTAGGAAGTGCCGATCGACTAAATATTTCTGCGGTGATTATAGCAGAAATTCTGATTGGTGCGCTCGGCTTAATCCTGATTTATGCCAAAAACCCCACAGCTTTTACCTTCTCGCAGTGGCAGATTCCCCAACTCCAGCAACCTCTGGGCAAATACGAATATCTAATTATTGGTGCCGCCGCTTTTGCAGGATTTGTGCTGTGGGAAACTCTAGCAACCAAACCCACAACCAATTATGATTCATTGTGGTTTCACCTGCCTGCGATCGCCAGATGGTATCAAACTCATTCATTTACATTATTAGATGCCGCCGGAAATTGGATTTTTGAACAAGATCAAGCTAAAGTATATCCGTACAATTGGCACGTTTTATCTGTTTTATGTTTAATCCCGTTCAAAGAAGATTTTCTCGCAACTTTTCCCCTGTTAATTGCGTGGGTACTTGAGGGAATTGCCGTCTATCTATTGAGCGTAAAATTTGGAGCCAGCCGAATTCACGGTATGGCAGCAGCATCTTTAGTATTGACAGTACCGATGATGCTCAACCAAGTTAACAGCATTCACCCCGACTTACCGCTAGCTGCAATATTTACAGTGGGTTTGTATCTAGGTTTATCCTATCATAGCAGCCGATCGCAATCCGAACTATCCCTATTTTTGGCAGCCACAGGAATGCTAGCCGGAATTAAAATCACCGGGATAGTCTATGCAGCCTCACTTTTAGGAGGATTAGCAATATTAGAACTTAAAAGATTCGCCCTTAATAAAAATTCCACACCAGCTAATTTTAGAATTCGCCACTTTATCAAACCAGTCTTGCTGTGCGGCATAGCTTGTTGCTTGTTTTTAGGAGGTTTTTGGTATGCCAGAAACTTGCTGCAGATCAATTATCCTGTCGGTGATGTCGGCAATATTACTATTCCCTTAGATCCTGTTGCCTTACCGTCTCCCGTACCTGCGCCAACACCTCCCGTACAGCAGCCAACACCTACCCTACTTGCGCCGCCCGCTTCGCCACTTTTCAAGATTTGGCAAAGCACTTTAGCAGCTCAATTTAATCCCAGCAATATTTCTCACTGGCAAACTCTCGGCTTACAAATTATCATTAGATTGCAACTGCCATTTCTGGCGATCGCACTTCAGGTATTGGCAGCGCCTCTGGCTTTGATGCAAGGTAAAAGCAGAAGAATTAATCAAAATAATATCATTTTAATTATACTTCTCGCCAGCACAGGAATTCTGTATCTAATTACACCTTACACGTCCGGTACTGCGGGAGATTCGATCGGTCAAATCAGCCCTTTACTGGGTTTTAATCTCAGATACGGCTTTCCCTTTTTAAGCTTGCTGGGCATAGCAGCCGCAGCTACAGCAACTCGGATAAAAACTCCAAATCAAGTTGTTGTCGCAGTTGTTTTAGTTAGCAGTATTTCGGGCATTACTAGCAGCACAATTTTTGACATTATTAAAAATGCTTCTTTTACCGGAAAGAGTATTATTTGGGGAAGCGGATTGATTGACAAGTTTAAATCTAATTTCGGGGAAGCTATCAATCTTGCGCTCAAAATATTAGCCCCCAGTTTTCGATATTTAGCGATATACCCGTTAGTTTTTATTGGTTTACTGCTGCTGGGTTGGATTATATTTAAGCACCCTCCTAGTTTAATCTGGTTAAAAAATCTACTTACCAGCCTGAAGAAGTCGAGTTACATAATAATAATTTGTATCTGTATAGCATTGATGGTAAGTGCTAGTTGGGTGGCGAGGGAAAAGCGAGATGTTGCTCGCACAGAACTGTATCGCGGTATTTACGAGTATATCGATAAAAATACAGTACCAGATGAAAGAATAGGCTTCTTTTTAAGTTCCCGCAGCTACCTGTTTTACGGCAGAAATTTGGACAGACAAGTTTTATATGTGCCTTTTAGAGCCGATCGACTTTCGGCATGGATCGACAACCTACGGCGAAATAAAATTAGGACTGTGGGATTCGGGCCCCTGACTGGGACAGACGCAGCTACCAGAAAAGCTCTATCTTGGCTGACAAGTGCCGAGGGCCCGCTGCAACCAGTTTTCGGAAAAGATTTTAACACTGAGTCGGTGTTGTATCGTTTGAAAAATTAAAATATAGCAGTTATAATTAGGGCTTACGAACGGGTGTTCAGAAACCGGGTTTTTCAACCCAAATACTTGCTTAAAACCCTCAATCTCGGTTAGAAAACCCGGTTTATTTGTGGGCGAGTGCCTAAGCCCTAATCATGAACCAAGCTAAAACTCTATTTTCAATTTTTGTTCCGACTTACAATCGCCCCGATAAATTAGCTGGGTGTCTCCAGTCTTTTGTGGAACTAGAATATCCGCGCGATAAATTTTAAGTCATTGTTGTCAGCAACAGCACCGAAATATCTCTAGAAACTACTATTTTCCCTTTTCAAAATCAGCTAAATCTCACACTTCTGACACAACCAAACTCCGGGCCCGCAACGGCGCGAAATACTGGAGTTTTTGCCACAAGAGGCAAATTTTTATTGTTTACATACAATGACTGTACAGTGGTGGCAGATTGGCTGCAAAATCTGGAAAATCGATTTATTTGTAGAAACACCAGACTGCTTAATCGGAGGTTAAACTGTAAACGCGCTGCCGGATAACATCTATTCTACTGGCAGCCAGCAACTGATCGATTACCTTTACAGCTACTATAATGCTATTGGCGATCTGCAGAATTTTTTACTTCTAACAATGCTGTATTTGAAGGCACTAACATTCAGAAAAGGCAGGTGCAAAGATATGTATCTCGCCGTAAATAACCGAGCAGAAAATACCGTAGAGGGATTACATTGGGCGTTGGTTGAGATGGAGGGCAGCGGGTCAATTATCGGGAACAATCTTCTGAACCTGTGCAAAAATTAATGAAGTTAGCTCGTAATAAAATTCGCTTTTATCAACAGGGGATACAGGGAGAGACCCGGATTCGGTCTAGTTCCTAGAGATCTTTGTCACCCTCCTAGAATAAATTGCTTAGTTGAAAGAATGAAGCTATTAAAAAAATCCGTCAACTTAACTTCCTTATGTTTGCGATAATTCGCCCAAAAAGTGACAATAAAGCCATAAAAATTAGGCGGATATAAATTTTTATGGCTGGGATTTTTCACGCATTCGCAGTGTTGCGAGTCAGATGTGCGGAATGTGCGCTAAAGAGCGATCGCACAAAAACTGCCGCAGTTGCACACCGATCGCCTCCAGAGAAAAATGAGTTTCCACCCGAATGCGAGCGCGCTTGCCCAACTCCCGCCCCCACGCCCGATCGTCTAAAACCCGACCGATCCCCCCTGCCAAAGCGGTTGCATCCTCACGGGACACAACGATCCCGCCGTCAGCTTCGCCCCCCTCGAAAATATCAGGCACTCCAGGCGCGTCAGCAGCCACAACGGGCAACCCGCAAGCCATCGCCTCCAGCGGTGCAACCGGAAACCCCTCATGCCGAGAAGGCAAAGTATAAACGTCAGCAGCCGAGAGGTACTGTCGCATCAAAGCGCGATCGCGCACATATTCATTCACCCAAACAATGCCCGAAAGCTGCATCTGAGTGATTAGCTGGCTCAATTCCTCCGCACTGCTGCCAGTCCCCACCAGCAACAGCCGCAAATCTCGGCCTGGGCGATCGCGGCAGATCCGTTCCCAAGCTTCCAGCAATATATCTAACCCCTTGCGGCGGATGTCAATCCGCCCGTGACAGACGACGATTTCCGCCTCACCGGAAAAACCGAGCAGTTGCCGAGCTTCAGCGCGATCCATTGGCTGCCACAGTTCCAAATCCAGCGGGTTAAAAATGCGGGCAATCTTGGCAGGAGGCACGCCATAGCGACTTTGCACGCGCTGTACCTCCGTTTGCGAAGCAATAATTAAACCCGCGCTCGCTTTGAGGGCGATCGGGCGCGACAAGCCTTCCCAAGGACTAACCTGAAAATCGCCCCCCTGAAACGTGGCAAAAACAGGCAGCCCCATCCGTCGCCCCAACCAAGTGCAAGCGTCGAAGCGCGGGTACTCGTATTCTTGGCAGAGAATCGCTTGGCAGTTTTCCCGTCGCAGTTCGCCCGCTAGCAACCCCAGCGGTGTAGCCAGGTAAGGAGTAACGCTTTTCATCCCTGCCAACATCAGACGGCGGGGGCCTCGAACTTCTCCAAACATATCCTGAACTGTCCACCCTTGAGGGTTAACCATCTGGCGGCGGACAGCTTGGTAGAGTTGAGGTGCCGGCAGGGTGCAGATTTTTGCTCCTGTGTCTTTGTGGGTGTAGTACACGGGTTCAGCCGCGCTACCAGAGATGCAGAATAACACTGTCCGCACCCCTGCCCGTCGCAGCGCCTCAATGTAGCCAAACATCCAGCCCCCCGTCATTTCGTTGCAAAAAGCTTCAAAGGAAACTCCGATGGTATCGAGAAAATCTTCGATTAAATCGCCCCAGTGGAGGAGGGCGATCGTTGGTTCTGGTTGGACATTCATAAATTTTATGGCTTCTGCCAAGCTGATGCTGTTTCCGTCCCCAGGGAATCAGGTTTGTGCCACCAATAGCTCGTCCAGGTTACAGGAGTGAGAGCCGTACAGAATAATAGGCGCATGAGGCGGGGCAAGCGAGAGAAGGCAAAATCATGGCAGACTACTGTCAGGGGATTGATAAAAGTAGCAGAACTCTGGTAAGGCAAACCAATTAAATCCGTCAGTTGATCGATCGTATAGCCGCGCCGAACGTGGCCCCATTCTGCCATCACCTCTGCTTCAGGCGGGCAGATCGGTTTCATCACGCCGTAGTAAGGAAACTGCCAATTCTCATTGGGGCTGCTAACTAATAAAAATCCCTTTGGTTTAAGCACGCGCAGCGCTTCTGATACCGCTTTTTGGTGGTCGGGAATGTGTTCGAGAACGTCGAACATCGTCACTGCATCAAAGGACTCATTTTCAAACGGTAAATTGGTCGCGTCGCCACAGATGAAGCGTACTTTTTCCTGCCGGTTGCAAGGAACATTTGCATATTTAGGATCGAGGTCAATGTTAGTAATTTGCGCTTGCGGATAAAGTAAAGACGTTAAGCCTCCTTGACCTCCTCCTACTTCTAAAATTTCTTTAAAGGGCAGATCTGGGGAAATGCGGTGAATTGCCCGCATCTTTTCTCGGTAAAAGAATCCCAGGGTCAAGGGCTGACCGAAAGGGTTGCGGGCTAAGAAATTGCCCAGATTTTCTTTATGCGTTTCAGATTTCTTGGTTTCAACAACGGTTGCCATAATCATCCTCTAATTGGAAAAACTATTGATCCTTATTTACACGATTTTTGAAGTAAAAGCTGACTCCCGCAAAGCAACCTAATACCTCTGCCAATAGCGTTCTATTAATCGCTTTAAATCCGGTCAACAAGCCGATTAAAAATCGTTTTACATAATAGATAGGTAAAATGATGAATAAGCGAAGCAAGTTCCCCCAGTGCTTGTAGCGCTCGAACTGAATCAAAAGGGCGGCGATGTGGCCCCGCATATATTGGTACATCTGATGTTTCAAGCTATCGAGATCGCCCCGGTGATAAGTAGTTAGACAGAATTAATTACACAAATACATAGTAGAATGATATTCCAGGCAAAATTATGAGTTAATTAGAATTTCAGATGATGTTTATCAGGGAAATAAATCCTCTTTCGTCTAAATTGCTACAGCGAATTTATTGCCAAAGCCGACATCATCAGGTACGTCACGCGTGCACATTGCCTCATATTAGCTTCGCAAGGAGTAAAAAAACGAGAGTTAATGAATATTTTTAGAATAAGTTATAAGACACTCTATAACTGGTTCAATCGGTGGGAATTAGAGGGAATGATAGGACTTTATAGAACCTATTTGATATCTTTTGCGCGATCGCGTAAAATCAAGGCGGAGTAGATAAATTCAAGTGAGCTGGGGTGAAAAATGGGATATTCAAGCGATTTGACAGACAAAG
>JACJNY010000002.1 GCA_014695295.1 Microcoleus sp. FACHB-61
TTAATCTGATCTAGTCGGGTGAAAATTAAGAATTTTAAGTATGTTTTTTTAGTGATTTAGTAAGGCACAAATTCACGTTTTTGTCAAATTAATTTAGATGCGTTTACCCTGGGTGTTGGTGTCGGAGTTGGAGTGGGATTAGAGTCATCACTATCATCATTGACAATAATGCCCGTACTTTGGTTGGCGGCGGGATTGACGGTGGCGTTGATGGCGTTGTTGAGGGTAACGCTGAAAGTTTCATTCGCCTCGAATTTGTTGTCGCCGTTAACAATTACAGCGATCGTTTTTGTTAGCGCTTCTGACGAATTAAAGATGAGATTACCGTCATTATCTTCGTAGTCGAGATCGCCCGTAGTAGCAGTACCGTCATCTGTCTTGTAGTTAACAGTAATGGGCAAACCAGAAGCATTGGAGAGGCTAACGGTGTAGTTGTAGGTAGTTGTGCCTGTATTGCCTTCAGGTTGGTTAATCGTGGCGGGGGCGATGCTGACAGTTGGAGGGTTATCGTTATCTGTAATTGTCAAAACTGCATTGTTGTATAGATCGCCAACAGTAGCATTTCCCGTTGGATTAGTTAGAGATAAATTAACCGTTTCCTCAGCTTCGTCGATCGCGTCATCGGCGATCGGAATAGTAACAATTTTTGGTGTCGTATCGCCGGCGGCAAAGTTAATCGCGATCGGCGTATTGGTGTAGTCAGCAGCAACAGCAGTGCCATCTGTCAGCGTCAGCGTTGCCCCAACTGCATTTTTATTACCACCGATGCGATTGACGGTAATTGCACTACCTACAACTGTACCGTTTTCATTCACCGTGTAAGCGGGATTGCTAAATTGCAGTAAGCCGGGGGAAGGTTGAGAAAATTCGGAAGTATCGTTAGTTGTTAAGTTAGTAGCAGTAGTGACGATCGCCCCTGTTGCAGTTAAAGGCGGCGATGTAAAATTACCATTGCCAGCAGCATCAGTCGTGACATTAACAAAGTTGAGATAAATTTGTCCTTCGCCGTTACCGCTGGGATCTAAGGCAATATTGTCAAAAAATTCGACGCGGAAAGTCGTATTGGGAATGCTGTTGAGAGTGCCGCTAAGGGTAATGTTGTCGCCGCTAGCAGTTGCCGAGGTTAACACCGGGAAATTTTGCAAGCCGTTTCCGCCTGTATCCCCGTCTCCCAAGTCGTTTGGGGTAACGCCGTCGCTAGTTAAGGGATCGGCATCGTTATCGAGATCGAGGCCTAAACCATTATTAGAAAAGATAGAATTGCCTAAAATTGCCAAACCGTTGCCACCAGTCACTTGAATGCCGTTGCTACCGCTAAATGCGATCGTATTTCCTTCCCCTGCTGCGGTGCCGCCGATGCGGTTATTGACGCCAGTATCTCTAGCTATGACGCTGTACGTATTGGGTAAAGGACTGCTGCCGTCAGCTTGCGTGCCGATATAATTGCCGATAACGCGGTTGCCAGTTGCAAGGTTGCTAACTAGAGAGACAGCGATTTGGTTGCCAGAAATGAGATTGCCTTCCTGCGCCGTTGTGCCGCCGATGATGTTGCTTTCGGCAGACTCGATATAGATGCCGATCAGATTTCCCAAAGCGGCAGTACCGCTGATATTTGTGCCGATATAGTTGCCGACAACTCGGTTTGTGGCAGGTACAGCGGTTGAACCAGGCGCTTCTAGAAAAGCAATACCCGCAGTCTGACTGCCAGAAATGATATTGCGTTCTTGAGGCGTCGTTCCGCCGATAATATTGTTAGAAGCGCTGCCAATAGAGATGCCATAGATACTGTTTCCTAGCGCTACATTACCCGTGATATCAGTGCCGATGAGGTTGCCGACAACTCGATTTTGACTGGCAGTTGGGCCGCTAATCCCAATTCCGCTACCATTGCCCGCATTGCCAGAAATCAGGTTGTCCTGAATCAGGTTTTCAGGCGCATTGCTGATGCTGATGCCACTGGTGTTGGCGATCGCCAATGCGATCGCAACAGTACCAGTAACATCAGTGCCAATACGGTTGCCGATTACTTGGTTGTTGCGCGCAGCGATGCCGGAAATCTCGATGCCAAGCCCCCTATTTAAATTGTCGCTGCCAGAGATTAAGTTGTTCTCGATCCGATTATCTGGAACGCCATCAATCCAGATCCCCCTGCGGTTGCCCCGATCGACCGTACCCGCCAGATCCGTGCCGATGTGGTTGCTGAGGATCTCGTTGCCGCCATTGGTTTGCAAGCGGATGCCTGCCGAGTAAAATCTGTTGATTGCTAAACCTTGCACGGTACTGTTCCCAGCAGTGATATCAAGTCCGACCATCTCAATTCCGGGGAGGTTGCCGCTGAGTTCCACCAGTGGCAAACCGTTATAGCCCGCGCCGCCTTGACTCCAACCATCGACGGTCACTGGATCGGATATCGGCGGCAGTGCGGATAGAGGCTGAATTAATTGCTGAGAACCGATCGCCCCGATATTAAAGGCGATGGTGTCGCGATCGGCCCCAGTACCGACAGTACCGTTAATCTGTGCTTGTTCTGCCACTGTCAAAGCAGGAACATTCAGAGTGCCATTGGCAACCAGAATTGCCTCTCTGAGGGTGAGGACGGCATTCCTGATATTCGAGTCATCTGTGCTATTAACGGTAATGGTAGCAGCCATAATGTTTCTCCTTATACCCTGGTGTTGGCGAGGTTCGGCTATTGTTGGTGAGGCGATCGATAATTGCGATCGGGCGATCGGCAATCAACTTGCTTCTAAACCAGTTTATTTTCCCAGAATAAAACCCACCAGGGGAGTAAAATCAGGCCTTTCTACAAAGACTGACAGTAAAAACTCAGGTTAAATCAGTTAAAATAGGGAAAAGTCAGGGTGGCTTTTCCATGCAGGAACCATAGATATCTTGTAAAAGTCTGCATACTTACGTATATACGTACTTACGGGCCGAACCCATGAACTCAGAATTAGACTTCTCTTGGAGCCAAACCAAAGAATCTGCCGAGCGCATTTTTGCTCAAAACACCGGCAAATATCTCAGCGACATCGAAATGAAAGTCCTTCAAGGTTCTTGGGAAGGCAAAAGTTACGAGGAAATCGCCAAAACATACGGCTACAGTGCTGAATACCTCAACAAAGATGTCGGTAACAAATTGTGGCACAAGCTTTCAGAAGCGTTAGGAGAAAAAATTAGTAAGAAAAATTTCAAAGAAGCTCTAAGAAGATTTTCCTCGCCAGAATTAC
Source organism: Microcoleus sp. FACHB-61 (assembly GCA_014695295.1). Classification (GTDB taxonomy): domain Bacteria; phylum Cyanobacteriota; class Cyanobacteriia; order Cyanobacteriales; family Microcoleaceae; genus Microcoleus. The sequence continues at coordinate 3,231 of JACJNY010000002.1, forward strand.
GTCAAGCTACTAACATAAATCCGCCCTCGCCAACACTGAATGCGATCGCAAATTTGCAATTTCCCGAAGGTTCGGTATCATTAGATTCTCCTTTTTATGTAGAGCGTTGCAATATTGAATCTTTGTGCTGCGAGACAGTTGTGAAACCCGGTTCGCTAATTCGGATCAAAGCACCGGAAATGATGGGCAAAACTTCATTGATGACCAGAATTTTAGCTCAGGGCGATCGGGAAAACTATCACGCAGTCTATCTCGATTTGAGCGCTGCCGACCGAGGAATATTAACAAATTTGGATAAATTTCTGCGCTGGCTGTGTTTGATGGTAAGCCGACAGTTAAAGTTAGAAAACAAGTTAAACGAATATTGGGATACGGATATTTTGGGCAGCAACGATAACTGTACGGTTTACTTTGAAGAGTATTTGCTGGCAGAAACATCAGCGCCTCTAGTTTTGGGGTTGGATGAAGTCGATCGCCTATTTCCCTACACCGAAGTAGTTGAAGACTTTTTGGGGATGCTGCGAAGCTGGCACGAAAAAGCCAAGATTTCGGATATCTGGAAAAAACTGCGGTTGGTAATGGCGCATTCTACCGAAGTTTATATTCCTTTGGACATGAATCAATCTCCGTTTAATGCGGGGGTGCCGGTTGAGTTGCTGGAGTTTGAGAAGCCGCAAATTCACGATTTAGCTCGCTTGCACGGCTTGGAGTGGGATGAGGGGCAATTGCAACAGTTAATAAGTGCGATCGGCGGGCATCCTTATTTAGTAAGATTGGCAATGTATGAGATTAGTTGTGGCAAAATATCATTAACTCAGCTATTAGAAAAGGCGGCATCAGAATCGGGAATTTACAGCAGTCATTTACGTAAGCATTTGGAAATACTGAAACACAATCCAGAATTAGCTTTGGCTTTGAAAAAAGTTGTTAATTCTGCCGAACCCGTTGAATTAGATTCAATGCAAATTTACAAATTGCACAGCATGGGACTTGTGCGGCGGCAAAACAATTATGTCATGCTGCGTTGCAATTTGTACCGCGAGTATTTCTGCCGTGTTTTAGGTTGAAAAGCAGTGATAGTGCGATCGCGCGATCGCGTAGCGTGCATTTGGCATTCGCTTATGAAGAATAAAAGAGACTGACTTGAGCGATCGCTAACTTCACTGACTATTGAAAATAGGGTTTCGGAAACAACACTCATTCCCAATTCCCTATTTTCAATACAGAGCTACTTTCCCAATCTACAGACAGAATTAGCCCCCGCCCAAACCAACCCCAGTAATGGTGGTTATACTAGCACCATTGTTAATCTTAAGGTTAGTGACAGGTTGTATCCCTTGTATAACACCAATCAATTGATCGGGGGACAATCCCGGATTATCAACGAAGATTCCTCGACCTGATACTCCACCGTCAAGGCTGACATTCTCCAATTTATAGTTGACTCCTCCTTTAAGCTGGATAGTATCCTGACCGGATGAAAAGTCTTTAATTAAGCCGTAGCCGTTAACAAATGAATTCGGATTGGGAACCTTGAAATCAGTCTCATCGTAGTAGATATTATTGGCATCCCCAAGGACGAAGGTGTTAATTCCAGCACCTCCAGTAAGAATGTCAATTTCTTGAATGCCAGGGCTCCCTTCAGAAGAATTAACACCAATTAAAGTGTCATTACCGTCGCCACCCGTGAGAACGTCATTACCGTCGCCACCCATGAGCCTGTCGTTACCGTTTCCGCCATTGAGAGTGTCTTTGCCTAAGCCACCATTTAGAGTATCATTCTGGTTGCCGCCATCGAGAATATCGTTGTCTAAGTCACCATTGAGAATGTCATTGCCATCTCCGCCACTAAGGGCATCGTTGCCGCCACCTCCACTCAGAAAGTCGTTACCGATTTTGCCATATAGCTTGTCATTTCCCAATCCACCTCGGATGTTGTTGGCAACTGCATTCCCGGAGATGTTGTCGTTTCCAGTCCCTCCAACTGCATTTTCAATGGTTGCGCCGAGAGCGATCGCCACATTGTTTTGAGCATTGGCATTACCATTGGCACCGATAGAACTGAAACCACCTGTGATTAAATCAATGACTACATCCTTAGTTTGGTTAGCGGCACTGATTTGGTCGGTGCCACCCCCATCCCAAATCGTTTCGATAAATTTGGCATCTTTGCCCCAACTATAAGTATTGTTACCGGAACGGGTATCGGTATTAGCCCCATAAAGATATTGAACTGCTGCAACATCAAATAGTTGTGGGGTTTTTGGTGTCACCCCTGGCATATCAGGGTGACCGTTGTAAGACATGAGAGTAAAGCGATCGTTGTCTTGATAATTGGGCATATTTACTGCCCCTGAATGAGGGTGTTTCAACCCTAGGGAGTGACCAATTTCATGCAGAAGAGTTGTAAATCCTGATGAACCGGGCGTAATGTCGGCAATATTCTTGTCAAGCCAAATGCGACTATTTGTAGTAGCAGTCCCGACTCCAGTAGACCAGCCCGTATAATTATTGGGAATAATGTCGATAGAACCAAACTGAATTTTTCCACCACCGTTAGCACTAGAAACTTCCTTAAATGTGATATTGGAAATCTCAGAGTAAAGTTTTAATCCTTGTCTGGCAGACTCCTGCTGTTGTGCTGTGAAGGGTTTGAACTCATCCCATGTGTTAGATTCTGGCTTAGTTTGCATGAAGCTAAAAGTAACTTCTACGGGCGTACCTAGTGGGCTATTTTTGTTCCATCGTGGTTGAGTTGGAGGAAGCAAAGCATCAATATAATAGGGCAGGTTATTCATGCCGCCAGCCCTAGGAACCGGGTTAACAATTTCGACAGGAATTAGGGTGTCATTTTCCTCACGAGGCTCTGGATCGAATTCCAAATCATCGCGATCGCGGCTAATCACCTCGACACTTTGCGAATCATCGCGATCGCGGCCAATCACATCGACAGTTTCCTTTTCATCGCGATCGCGGCCAATCACATCGACAGTTTCCTTTTCATCGCGATCGCGGCCAATCACATCGACAGTTTCCTTTTCATCGCGATCGCGGCCAATCACATCGACACTTTCCTTTTCATCGCTGTCGTCGATCGGATCGACAGTTTCCTCTTCCTCGCTGTCGTCGATCGAATCGACAGTTTCCTCTTCCTCGCTGTCGTCGATCGAATCGACAGTTTCCTCTTCCTCGCTGTCGTCGATCGGATCGACAATTTCCTCTTCATCGATATCGTCGTCGATCGGATCGACAATTTCCTCTTCATCGATATCGTCGTCGATCGGATCGACAATTTCCCAATCATCGCTGTCACGGTAAATCGAATTGCTACTTGTCCAGTCATCGATATGTTCCGCACCAGTAGGGATATATTCCGCATCAGTGATACCAACCTTTTCAGAATCCTCAATATTGATGTCGATGTTAATGATGCTAGCCTTGTCAGCATCGTCAATATTGATGTCGATGTCAATGCTGCCAGCGTTTTTAGTGCTGTGCTTGTCTCCTGTGAGAATACGTGCGCTCGCCATTTTGATTACTCCTTATTGTTTGGTAATTGATACAAAATTTTGCCCAATTTTGAAATGAAAGCCTTAGAAAATACGAGCATTATGCCCGCATTTTGCGCTCAAATTAGAGTGAAAAGTTAACATCATTGTCAACAAATTGAAACACCGAACTATTCAGGTTTAAACCAACGATGTTTTGCACGATACCAATCAAATCATTAGTGCCGTTAGCGCCCTTTTTGAGAATTCCCGTACCCTGAACACGTCCCAATCCAGGAACAACACTAGCTTGATTTTGGACTACCGAATAATCGTTTAATTGGCCGTTAAGCACGATGTTATCCAGTTGTGTGAAATCGGTAATTACGGCGAAATCACTTGTTCCTTGGTCGTCGTAGTAAGCTGCAAATTTATCTCCAAGAGAGAAGCGATCGCTGCCGACACCTCCTGTTAAGATATCAAGCTCTCCTGAACCGGGATTCCCGCCAATTGGCGGTGCTCCTGCTACGCCGACAATCAAATCATCACCGCTACCTCCATTCACCGAGTCGTTGCCTTTGCCGCCGCCCAGGTTGTCGTTACCAATACCGCCATTAATTGTGTCCTTACCTTCGCCACCTTGGATTACATCGTTGCCATTTCCACCACTTAGAAAGTCGTTTCCAGATTCGCCGTACAATTGATCGTTGCCAGTGTCGCCGTACAATTGGTCGTTGCCAGTGCCGCCGTACAATTCGTCGTTGTCAGTGCCGCCGTACAATTGGTCGTTGTCAGTGCCGCCCCGCAGGTAGTCGTTGCCAGTGCCGCCATTCAGATAGTCGTTCCCAGCCCCGCCATGCATGTGGTCGTTGCCACTGCCGGCATGCATGTTGTCGTTGCCAGTCTCGCCATGCATGTTGTCGTTGCCACTGCCGCCATTCAGATAGTCGTTGCCAGCCTCGCCCCGCAGGTAGTCGTTGCCGATGCCACCGTACAATTGCTCGTTGCCGATGCCACCGTACAATTGGTCGTTGCCGATGCCGCCGTACAATTGGTCGTTGCCAGTGCCGCCCCACAGATAGTCGTTCCCACCAAGACCCGACAATATGTCATTTCCTGCAAAGCCATGGATCGTGTCAGCTTGATTAGTTCCAACTAGCGATGGGCGAAATTGACCATTGTTATTAGTGTTGTTGTCATTGAATTGAGTACCGTTGATAGGTGCCATTTCAGTTTCTCCTTTGTGTTTCAAACTAATTGGTTTATTTAGGAACTAATGGTTGCTATTTATATTTTTTGCTGCCCTTTTCGCTTGTTGTTATCAGTTTGTTGCTAAAACTAGCGAACCGCAATGGTGATAAAATCAGGTATTATAGGAACTGATAAATAGCTTCAGGCTCTGAATTTATAGGGAAAAATCAGGTGCATCCTGACAAAGCACCATAAAAATCAGGACTGAGGCATCAGACCAAAGAAACCGGGCTTTTGACCTAATCTGTTGGCTACAAGGCGTCTTTTCGTAAAAAACCCGGTTTCTGACCACCGATTCGTAAGTCCTAAAAATCAGTAAAAGTCAGGTTGTTTGGTAAATCTCTACATAGTCAGGTTTGCGATCGTACAATCTAATCTAGATTTGGGTGCAGGCAATGATGAAAGAATTTCCAGTTAGCGATGAATATCAGATTGGCGGGAGTCTCCCAGCAGATGCGTCGAGTTACGTGATGCGGCAAGCAGACTTGGACTTTTACGAAGGTTTGAAGGCCCGTGAGTTTTGTTACGTGCTGAATTCGCGGCAAATGGGCAAATCTAGTTTGCGGGTGCGGACGATGCAAAGACTGCAAGCTGAAGGTACTGTTTGCGCTTGTATCGATTTAACTGGTATTGGCAAGGAAGATGTCACTCCCGAAAAATGGTATGCGGGAATGATTAATTCTTTGGTGAGTAGCGGCCAGCTAAGCAATCAAATTAATTGGCGGAATTGGTGGCGCGAGCGCCGGGATTTATTATCACCTCTCCAGCGGTTTAATTTGTTTATTGAAGAAGTTATTTTAGTTGAGATTTCCCAAAATATAGTTATTTTTATTGACGAGATAGATCGAGTGTTGAGTATGAACTTTTCTGCGGATGAGTTTTTTGCTCTAATTCGTTGGTTTTACAATCGAAGAGTTGACAATCCTCTCTACCGCAAACTGACTTTTGCGCTGCTAGGAGTGGCAACACCTTCAGATTTGATTGCCGACAAAACTCAAACTCCTTTTAATATTGGTAAAGCGATACATTTAGACGGCTTTAAATTTGATGAAGTGCAGCCTTTAATTGACGGTTGGCAAGGACGAGTTGCCAATCATGAAAATGCGATCGCCCAAATACTAGATTGGACGGGGGGACAACCTTTTTTGACGCAAAAGCTGTGCAAGTTGGTGTTGGAAAATGAGTTGAAGAGAGTTAACCGCAGAGGCGCTGAGGGCGCAGAGAGAGACAGGCAGGATGCCTGTTCCACAGAGGAGGAGGGAGTTGCGGGGTTGGTGAGGTTGCGGGTTGTTGAGAATTGGGAGTCTCAGGATGAGCCGGAGCATTTGAAAACTATTCGCGATCGCCTGTTAAGAAATCAGCAAAAAGCCGGACAGTTATTAGGGCTTTACCAGCAAATCTTGGAATCGGCGAATCCCCCCCAAACCGAGGAAAACCAGGGTTTTGTAGGGGTAGTGCCCCCGTGCCTACCCCTGGGGGTTCTTGCCGATGGCAGTCCCGAACAAACCGAGTTGCGGCTGTCTGGTTTAGTGGTGCAACAGCAGGGAAAATTAAAAGTTTACAACCGCATTTATGCCGAAGTTTTTAATCTGGAATGGGTGGAAAAACAGTTAGGAAAGCTGCGGCCTTATTCGGAAACTTTTAATGCTTGGGCTGTGGCTAATTTTGAGGATAATTCGCGGCTGCTGCGGGGAAATGCGCTGCAAGAGGCTCTGGAATGGTCGATAGATAAAAATTTAAGCCATCTGGATTACCGCTTCTTAGCAGCATCTCAAGATTTGGAAAAGCGTGAAGTTCAACAGGCTTTAGCCGTTAAAGAAGAAGAAGGTCAGATATTAGCTAAAGCGAATGATACCTTAGTTTCAGCTCAACAACAAGCAAAAGTAGAATTTACTCAAGCCAAGCGCAGGGCTACCCGGATCATTGCGATGGGTTCTGTAGTTTTGGGAATTTCTGTAATCACAGCAATCTCCATCCAATTACAAGTAAAAAAAGCTCAACAGGAACTAGCCCAACGACAAGTAGTTCTGCAAACTTTATTCTCTAAAGCCGCTTTGGTTTCCGACCCTTTTGAAGCACTGCTGAAAGCATTACAAGCAGCGCAGCAGATGAAAAGTTTAGAAAAATCAGCCACCAACGATACACAGTTGCAGGTAATGAGGGCACTGCAACAGGCAATATATCATGTTAGAGAACGCGATCGCGCCGTTGGTCATAGTAGCGGTGTCAGAAGTGTAACTTTCAGTCCCGATGGCAAAATTTTTGCTTCTGCTAGCGAGGATGGTACGGTAAAACTGTGGAATGCTAGACCAGCTAGATTAATATCAACCCTGACCGGACGTACTACTAGAGTTACGAGTGTAAGTTTTCATCCTAATGGCAATATTTTGGCTTCTAGTAGTGAAGATGGTACGGTTAAGTTGTGGGATGTAAGGCATAGCCGTTTAATTAAAACTATTAACGCTCATAATGACTGGATAAGAACTGTTAGTTTTAGTCCCGATGGTAAAATTCTCGCTTCCTGTAGCCACGATGGTACTATCAAGTTGTGGAAAACAGCAGATAATACGTTATTAAAAACTCTGAAAGGACATACCAGTACCGTTACCCATATTAGTTTGAGTCCCGATGGTAAAACTCTCGCTTCTACAAGTTGGGATAGAACCGTGAGGCTGTGGAATATTGGCGATGGAACCCTTGTAAATACTCTGGAAGGTCATCAAGTAAATACCATAAGTGTCAGTTTTAGTCCCGATGGTAAAACTTTAGCTTCAGCCGATCAAGAAGGCATAGTGAAACTATGGAATGTAGCAGATAAAACTTTACTGCAAAACCTCCCAACACATCGCAGGGCTGTCTGGAGTGCAATTTTTAGTCCAGATGGCAAAACTCTAGCAACTATCAGTTCGGATAGTACCGTAAAGTTGTGGAATTTAGAAGATATAAACGACAACAGAACCGACCCGCAACTTCTTAAAGGACATGACGGGAAAATTGACAGTATCGCTTTTAGTCCAGATGGCAAAACTCTTGTTTCTGGAAGTTATGATAGCGCAATCAAGCTCTGGAATTTAGAAGTTAGGGAACCGCAAACCATTAAAGGAAATAGCGATAATATTCGATCAATAAGTTTTAGTCCCGATGGTAAGATTATTGCTTCCGGTAGCGACGATTCTAAAATAAAGCTATGGAATATCAGAAATGGCACTTTACTCCAAACTCTTAACGGTCATCAAGAGCCGATGCTAAGTGTTAGTTTTAGTCCAAATGGTAATATGTTAGCTTCCGGCAGTGTTGACAAAACACTTAAGTGGTGGAATGTTCAAGATGGTAGATTACTAAAAACCCTCAACGATCATAGTGGTTGGGTCAGGAGCGTTCGCTTTAGTCCAGATGGGAAAACCTTAGCCTCTGGCGGTGATGATCGTACTATAAAACTTTGGAATGTAGCAGATGCTAGCTTGCTGAAAACCTTTAAAGAACCTCGTATTGTCACTGATTTAAGTTTTAGTCCAGATGGAAAAGCTCTAGCTGTGGCTTGTAATAACGGTGATATAAGGCTATTAAATTTAAAAACAGCTACTTTAACGTGGACTTTTCCCGCCCATAGCGGTTGGGTACAGACCGTTAGTTTTAGTCCAAATAGTAAAATCTTAGCTTCGGGTGGTGATGATGGTACAGTCAAACTATGGAATGCAGAAAATGGCCGATTATTGCTTACCCTAGAAGGACATTTATCTGAGGTATTTACTGTCAGTTTCAGTCCGGACGGAAATATTTTAGCTTCCTCTAGTGAAGATGGTACTGTGAGGGTGTGGAATGTAGAAAATGGTCTGGAAATATCAACCCTAGAAGGACACCTCAACAGAGTGACTAGCGTTATGTTTAGTCCAGATGGTAAAACAATAGCTTCTGCTGGGCTTGACAATACTATAAAGTTGTGGAATTTAGAACTTGATTTAGATAATTTAATCGGGCGGGGTTGCTTGTGGCTAAAAGATTACCGGGTCACTCATCCTGAAGCAGAAATAAGGGAAATTTGCAGAAATAGGTAATGGGTAATAGGTACTGAACTACGAACCTATTATTACTTAGTTTGAAAAATATTCTGCACCATTTTTTTATCTACACTCGCCGCCGCCTTATCCAATTCTGCAATCTCGCCCGAGTCTAACTCCCACCCCAAAGCACCAATATTATCCCTCGCCTGTGCCACAGATTTAGCCCCAGGAATCGGAATAGTTTCTTTGCAGATGCACCAGTTGATTGCTACCTGCGAAACAGTTTTGTTTCTGAATGCCGCTATTTCTCGCAAACATTCCAAAAGCGATCGCATTCCCGGAAGTAGCTGCTTGCACGCCAAACCTCGGATACCTTTAGGAAGAGAGCCATTTTCGGAATATTTACCCGTCAGCAACCCCAAGGCTAGAGGACTGTAAGCAATCAATTTTATCCCCAATTCATCGCAAACATCTTTTAACCCGAGTTCTGTCACCGGATAAGTAGAAAGTAGCGAATATTGCACTTGTAAAGTAACAATAGGAATTTGGCGATCGCTAAATCTTTGATACACCCATTTCAGCCGTTTCGGCCCGTAATTAGACAAGCCCACTCCCTTGACCAATCCTTGCTGGTAAAGGTCAGCCAAACCGTCTAAAAGAGCCCCCTCTTGCCAAGGAGCGTAATTAGCTGTAGACCAGTGCATTTGCACCAAATCTACATTTTTTCCGAGGCGCGAAGCAGAGGCTTTGCAAGCCGATATCATTGATTGTCGCGTCAGTCTCCAAGGATAAGCAGCTAGTTTGGTCGCAATACAAATACTGTCTTGGTTGACACCTTGATATTGTTGAGAAAACTGCCCCAAAAGCTGCTCGCTGCGTCCATTTAATTTCCCAGTTCCGTAAGAGTCGCCGGTATCGAATAAAGTGACGCCGTTACTAACACAAAGATCGAAAACGGCTTGCAATTCCTCGTCCATACTTTCATTGTAGCCCCAGAGCAATCTGTTGCCCCAAGCCCAAGTGCCGCAGCCCATTTTTGGTAGTAAAATTTTGTGGTTAGTTGGCATTTTTATTGAATGATTAATGATTGAGATCGCGGTAAGGTGCGCAATGCGCACCCTACTTTTTAAGTCTTTTACGTGGTTGGCGAGGGCGAAGGTGTGCTGTTTTTGGTAGGTTGATCCGGCTTAGCTTTCGGGTCGGGTTTTGCTGGTGGCGGCGGAGGGAAAGTCGCCGCGCGTCTCGGTATTTGTAGTGCTGTTCGGAATGCAGAAGACGGGAAGAAAGCACTAAATTGAGAAAGTCGATCGGCAATGGGTTCTGGGGCATATTCCCACAAGCTTTCGTAGTAGAAGAAAGCAACGCCTAACCCGTATGCTTGGACTGCTTGCACCTGAGATTTAATTTGCTGAATCGGTACGGGGCTATTTCTCAAACCTGTCATAATCCCAACTCCGGTGGGGATCTTTTGCTGTGCTTCTTGCATTTCTGGACGATTAATCTTTTCCACAAATGATTCTAGATTGGGACGGTACACTTGCACGATTAGCTCGTCGGCAATATCCAAACGCACCCAAGTCAGCCAATCTTGTAGGTGATGTTTGTAAGCAAAATCGTAGTAATTGGGAGAAATCGAGAAAATTGCATTGGGTTTTACTGCTTTGACGGCTTGATTTAGCTGCGACATAAAAGCGGTAATTTTATTGGCTCGCCACTGCACCCATGCTGGGTTTTGAAAATCTTTGGGCGGAGCTTTTTTTGTTTCTTTGGTATACAAAGCAACTGTGTAGTCATCGTAGCCAAATTCCGACGGCAAACTCATGTGATCGTCAAATTGAATGCCGTCTGCGTTATATTGAGTAGTGATTTCTAGTACGAGCTCGGTAATGAATTGCTGCACTTCTGGATGAAAGGGATTGAGCCAAACTACTTCGCCGCCGGCGTCGTTTGAAGTTTGGCTACCGTCCTGTTTTTGCGTCAGCCAATCGGGATGATTTAAGGCTAATTCTGAGGTGGGAGGAGCCATAAAACCAAACTCAAACCAAGGAATTACTAGCAGGCCTTGGCGGTGAGCTTTATCAATTAAATCTGCGAGCATATCTTGTCCGTCTAACCCTGTGTAAACAAAGGGTTGAATGTCTCTTTGCTGCGCTACATAGCTGGGATACATTGCATAGCCAGAATTCCAGGCTACAGGATAAATAGTGTTGAAATTTAACCGCTTTAGTTGGCTGACAGCATCTCCTAATTTGCGACGATCTCTGAGGATGTCTTTGTCGTTTGTCGTCATCCAAACGCCGCGAATTTCCTGGCGGGGTTGCTGGGCGATCGCCGGAATCAAGTTGTTCGCCAGCAATACTATAATGAATGAGAGGGCAAACAGAAGCGGTAAAAGAGTTTTAATCGATCGCTGCCAACTGCGCGGCATGATGCGTAATGTCATAGTTTTGAATGGTGAGTTAGCTATCGAAACGCACCCCGGCATAATTTGGTGATAAAATTTGCTCGCTCTACAGTCTACAGCCATTTGCGCTGAATGTGGAATCGGTTAACTAAAATGGGTGGATTGGTGTGATCCGATCGCAACTGAGCTAAGTATAATCTCTGAGACAGAGGGTAAGTGAGAGCCTTCTGTCTAACTGCTGGGAAATCAATTACGCACTGCAAGCTTTCCTTACCGGACAGTGCGGCCAAGGAGTGTGAGTGCTGTACAATATCGGTGCTGGAACATTTCGATCGAACATCTGTAATTGTGAAACATTTAGTGTTAATTGGCGGCGGTCACAGTCATGCTATCGTATTAAAAATGTTCGGTATCAAACCGCTGCCGGGAGTGCGTTTGACTCTGATTAGCGACGTGCTGCACGCACCTTATTCCGGGATGCTGCCGGGGCACGTTGCCGGGTTTTACGATTATGATGAATGTCACATCGATTTGCGATCGCTCGCTGAATTTGCCGGGTGTCAAATATTGATCGATCGGGCGATCGCGATCGACCTTAACAAAAATTTAGTTATTTGTCAAACTCGCCCTCCGGTTAATTTTGACTTGCTTTCTGTGGATATCGGCAGCACTCCTGCGACTTTATCTGTACCGGGTGCCGCAGAATATGCAATCGCAGCTAAACCCGTACCGGAGTTTTTAGCTAGCTGGAATCAGTTAATTTCCCAAAGGCAAAACCATCCCGAAAAACCGCTGCGGATAGCCATTGTCGGCGGCGGTGCAGGTGGCGTAGAATTAGCATTAAATATGCAATCTCGATTGGAGGAGGAAGAGAGAAGAAGGAAGAGGGAAGAAGGAAGAGGGAAGAAGGAAGAGGAAAGAAGGAAGAGGGAAGAAGGAAGAGGGAAGAAGGAAGAGGAAAGAAGGAAGAGGGAAGAAGGAAGAGGGAAGAAGGAAGAGGAAAGAAGGAAGAGGGAAGAAACATTAGAAAACTTATCATCACAAATTCATTTGTTTCACAGCGGTGCTGAATTGATGCCTGCACATAACCATCGAGTGCGTCGCCGCCTCAAAGAACTTCTGATTAGCCGTGGCGTTAAAGTCCATTTAATGGAAAAAGTTAGTGCCATAGAAAAACAAGAAATGATTGAGATAGCATCCGATTCCCAATTCCCAATTCCTAATTACAAAATTTCCTGTAAATCAGGTTTAGAATTAGAGTGCGCTCGCGTTTTTTGGGTAACACAAGCATCGGCAGCCAATTGGATAACAGAATCCGGTTTAGCAGCCGACTCAAACGGCTTTATGCAAGTCAACGATTGCCTGCAATCCGTCTCTCACCCCAACGTATTTGCGGCTGGCGATATTGCTGCGATGGTTAATTATCCCCGTCCCAAAGCAGGCGTGTTTGCCGTGCGTCAGGGCAAACCGCTGTTTGAAAATTTGCAGCAGTTTTTATTGGAAAAACCGCTGAAACCCTTTGCACCGCAGGAACAATATTTAGGCTTAATCGGTACTGGGAATAAAAGGGCGATCGCATCTCGCGGCAATTTCATGTGGGAATCACGGTTGTTGTGGTATTGGAAAGATTGGATCGATCGCCAATTTATGCAAAAATTTAGCAATCTGCCAAAAACAGGCGATACCAAATAGCAATACATTCAGAGCTAACATTCTCTTCCTCTGTGTCAATAGCGCCATCGGCGGTTAATTTTAAAAAGTCTTATTCAAAAACCAGGGTAAACGCATCTTAACTTTAACCCAAAATATGCTACAGTTAGAGCCGACTAATTTTCTATGTAGTTTGTTGTAGTTAATGAGTGCTATCAATGGCAAGAGGTTTTAGTAAAGCTGTAACTTCCCAACAAAAAGAAACAGATTCATTGCCGTCAATTAATATTTTAAATGCCAGTTTTTTAGAACATTTTG
>JACJNY010000020.1 GCA_014695295.1 Microcoleus sp. FACHB-61
CCTGAGTTTGAAACGTTCTACACTAAGAACATTCTGCTTAACGAAGGCATTCGTGCTTGGATGGCTCCTACGGACCAACCTCACGAAAACTACATCTTCCCTGAAGAAGTTCTACCTCGCGGTAACGCTCTGTAATCAGCGCGAAATATCAAAAATTCCAACATTTTAAAAGGGTAAGATAAAGCTGTTTAGGCTTTACCCTTAATCCTTAAAAAGCTTCTGCCACTAGGCGGGAGCTTTTTGTTTTCAGGATTCGATCGAATTAGCGCCCTAAAAAAAGTTGATTTTGTACTACAAAAACAAACTCTGCCTGCGGCTAGAACAACTCGTGTCTCTATATCTGGTTAAGTTTTCTATCTGGCAAGAAATCGATGGGCCTTTCCCCGCAGCCAGAGTTGCCATGCACCTGATAGCCGCGAGGGCGCGGATTCTGAAGAACATATCCGCAAATGGCTGGAACTGCGATCGTCCAATTGCTGTAGAGATCGATCAAAGACCTTGCAGCAGCACTAATTTCCCCCGAGCTTGCAAAATTCTCAATTTGCATCCCCCACTTCTAATTTCTTGTGTTATTCTAATAATTGTGAATACTAGAACGATACTCAGAACGCAAGTTCTTCTGGTCACGCTGGCAATGGCTAGCGCACAAATCATCACCTTAAATCGTGTATTTAGGTGATGTGCGTTCAAATATAAAGCCATTTAGCTAAACCTGGAGGTGATGCCCATGATAGAAAGTAGTAAACGCATGGGTCATCAGATTGGAAACTACCGGCTGTGCGCCGGGGCCGCTCACTAGCAGTCAGCCGTCGTCTCCAACGGGAAACGACTTCCACGGGGAACCAGGCTGAGCTAGGGATTCTCCCGGCAGTCAGGTTCTAATCTGAAGACCCGCTAGACCGCTCTCACCTCAAATAGTGTTAAATCTTGAGTATTAAAACTTGAGCTTAAACACTATTGGTGAGAGCGGATAGTTTTTGGTCAGGTTTTCTACAGGTGGGCAGTTAATCTGCCATTGCTAATCCCAAAGAAAAAAATTATGGCTGACCTACTTAAAAATACTGAAATTCAAGAGCGCGCCAGTCAATTGTCAGGCTGGACGGTTGAAGGCAAGCAACTGCGCTGTACCCGTTTATTTAAAGATTTTATCGAAGCGATCGCCTTTGTGAATAAATTGGTCGCCCCCTCAGAAGCCGCAGCACATCACCCAGACATAGAAATTTCCTACAACAAAGTTACAGTTAACTTGACAACTCACGATGCCGGAGGCTTAACTGAGAAAGACTTTGCGCTAGCCCAAGAGATTTCTACGCTAGCTTAAAAGACTTCCCGTTGGCCCAACAACAGCCACTGCATCTAGCGACAGTCCCCGATCGCGGAAAGCTCGCAAATAAAATATCGACTCCGGGTTAGAATCAGGTGTGAAAAAGTCGAGATGCCAAAAGTCCAATGTATAAAAGGCTATTCCCCATCATCCGACCATGATCGTATTTGAAAAGCCAGAGTTCAAGAACGAGTCTGCTCTAGAAAAAACCGATCTGATAGAAAAGCTTTTAGATATTGGCGCGGCTCTGTCGAGCGCCCAAGATTTGGGCGAATTGTTAAACTTAATTTTATCCAAAAGTAGAGAAATTACCTACAGCGATGCTGGCAGTGTTTACTTAGTAGATCACAGCGACGAAACACCTAAGCTGCTGTTCAAGGTAGCGCAAAACGCTTCTAAACCCAGCCTGTCGTTTAACGAGTTTGCTCTGCCGCTGACAGACAAAAGCTTGGCGGGATACGTGGCAATTACAGGTCAAAGTTTGAACCTGTCTGATGCTTACGACTTACCCCCGGGCGTACCCTACCGGCTAGATACGAGTTTTGACAGGGATATTAATTACCGCACTTGCTCGGTAATGGTACTGCCGATGCAAAACCGACAGGGCGAGACAATAGGCGTACTGCAACTGATCAACCGCAAAACAAAGGTAGATACGGTGCTGACAGCAGACAATGCCTGGGAATCGACGCAGCAGTATTCGGAGTGGGAAGAAAGGATAGTTCGATCGCTCGCTTCTCAAGCAGCAATCTCGATCGAGCGCAATCAACTCCAAGACAGCATAGAACATTTGTTCGAGGGCTTCGTCAAAGCCTCGGTGCAAGTCATAGAAGCCAGAGACCCCTGTACCTACGGCCATTCAGAACGAGTAGCAGCCCTCACAGTACGCCTGTCAGAAGAAGTAAACACCGTCAGCAGCGGAGGACTGCGCTCTGTTTACTTTAACAACCGCCAAATTCAAGAAATTCGCTACGCCGCCCTGCTGCACGATTTTGGCAAAATCGGAGTGTCCGAAGCAGTTTTGACCAAGCAGAAAAAGCTCTACCCCGCACAGCTAGAAATCATTCGCCACCGCTTTGGCTTAGCTCAGCGGACTATGGAAATGGAATGCGTCCAGTCTAAATATAAATACTTGCTGGAGCATTCAGCCTACCGAAAACACCCGAGCCAGGAGCCACAGTGCGCTCAATGCCAGGAAATCGAACAGCTAGACACCAAGTTAGCAGAGGCGAAAACCAGATTAGCAGAATATTGGGAAGTGCTGCTAGAGGCAAACGAACCCCACATTTTGGCAGCAGAACCCCTAGCTCAACTGCGAGAGATTTCTCGACAAACTTATAGAGACATAGATGGCGCAAAGAAACCCCTGCTGAGCCCAGACGAGATCCTGCAATTGATGGTATCGAGGGGCAACCTGACGCCGGAAGAACGATCGGACATAGAATCTCATGTAACTCACACTTACGAGTTTCTCAAGCAAATTCCTTGGACAAAGGATTTAAAAAATGTTCCAGACATTGCCTACGGACATCACGAAAAACTGGACGGCACAGGCTATCCGCGAGGTTTAAACAAGTCAGAAATTCCAATTCAAGCGCAAGTGATGACGATCGCCGATATCTACGACGCTCTGACAGCAGGCGATCGGCCCTACAAGCGAGCTCTCCGCACAGATGCAGCGATGAAAATTTTGCGCCAAGAAGCAGCTCACAACAAAATCAACGCTGAGTTGTTAGAATTGTTCGATCATCGCCGAGTCTTTAGCGTCCTCGGACACAACTTGGATGTTAAAGTCGAATCAGCCTAGACGAGTCGGTCGTGCTGTGCTAAAAAGTAAATAAGGCGATCGGGCGCTATCAAGTGTCAGCAGTCAAATCAAGCGACAGCCCAAGTCTGGTCTGGTTTTGACGCGGTTGAGTACAGGTTAAAAAACAGGCTCTCCGCAGCCCTCAGTCACATCTATAAACTCGGTCAGCCCGAAAGAATCAAAAGAAAAAGTGAATTTTAGCTCTTTTTTTAGAGTATGCTAGTTGAGCAACAACTGACCACATAGAAGACTAGAAAAGTTTCTCTGTAATCGGTGTGAGGATGAGAGTGAATATGTCGAAATTTTTGTGGAGTTACCTATTAATCAGCCCAGCAGTCTTAGGAGCTACCCTAGTAGTTTCTTCGAGCGCGATGGCAGCAGACGCTCAGCAGGCTGCTGATGCGCTCAAGCCCGCTGCAGCCAAAGCTGAAACCGCTGAAACCTCCGAAGCGAAACTCAATGCTTTAGCTGCTGTTTCCGAAACAACCGCAGCCTCGGAGCCAGTCGAAGAAATTTCTCAAGCCGCCGCAGGCAGCGAAACCCAGGCAGCAATTGCAGATTCGGACAAGGCTGCAACTGAAAGTGCGATCGCCGGAGCCAACACAGCCCCTGCAGTGGCAAATCCCCAAGCAGCGGCATCACAAGCTACAAGTGAATCTTTAGCCGCAGTTGAGCCAAAAGTCGCTCAACCAGTAGAAAATTCTGCCCCTGCAGTCCAACTAGAAACCCCAGCCCCGGCAGCTACCGCTCTCCCAGAGCAAATCGGTGCAGTTCAATTAGAAACTCCAGCCCCGGCAGCTAACGCTCTCCCAGAGCAAATCGGTGCAGCTCAATTAGAAACTCCAGCCCCGGCAGTGGCAGAGTCGGCAGAACAAAGTTTGCCCAAACCGGCTGAATCTGTAGCCCAAACTGCCACACCACAAGATCAAAACCCAGCCGCTACATTAGAACAGCTCAACGAGTACAGCAGCGAAGGTGCTGCCGGCGGCGAAACTCAAGGTCAAGTGACCTCAGTATCTCAACTTTCCGACGTGCGGCCCACAGACTGGGCATTCCAAGCACTGCAATCGCTAGTCGAGCGCTACGGGTGTATTGCCGGGTATCCCGACGGTACCTTCCGCGGCAACCGAGCCATGACCCGCTACGAATTCGCAGCCGGTTTAAATGCTTGCTTAGATAAAGTTAGCGAGTTAATTAGAGCAGGCACTGGCAACTTTGCTACGAGAGATGACTTGGCCGCCCTCCAACGGCTCCAAGAAGAATTTGCAGCGGAACTGGCAACCCTGCGAGGTCGCGTCGATGCTTTGGAAGCTCGGACATCCGAACTCGAAGCCAACCAATTCTCCACCACTACCAAGCTGACCGGGGAAGCTATTTTCGCCCTCAGCGACGACTTTAGTGGCGACGTTAGGGTTTTTGGCAGAGACCACACAGCCCTCGCTAGCGACAACAACGAAGCTGTCTTCCAACAACGGGTGCGTCTGAATTTAAACACTAGCTTCACCGGCAGAGACTTGCTGCTGACCAGGCTTCAAGTCGGTAACGGTCGCAACTTCAACCTTGGGGCTACCAGCGAAGGCACTCAAACTTGGAATTTTGTCGGCAGAACCGACAACGTTGTTTCCCTCGACACCTTGCTGTACAAGTTCCCCGTCGGTCCGCGACTGAACGTTACTCTTGCAGCCAACTCTGTCGTCTGGGACGACATTCTGCCGACTGTCAACCCTTACTTTGAAGACTTTGACGGCGGCAACGGGTCATTGAGTACCTTTGGACAGCGGAACCCGATTTATCGCTTAGGTGGCGGTGCAGGTATCGGCTTTGACTACGCCTTCGGTGGCAGGGGCTTGCTCGGCGGCGTGTTCGGTCCGACTTCTCTGTCCTTCGGTTATTTGGCGTCAAATGCAGCCAGTCCGGCTAGGGGTGCAGGCTTGACGAACGGCGACTACACGGCGATGGGGCAGTTGACTTTTACCCCCGGACGCAACTTGCAAGTTGCTTTCAACTATAACCACGGTTACTTTAGCAGAGGTAACTTTGGGTTTGACAATGGTTTCTCGAATGGGGAAGGCAGTCTCGGCGGTTTCACAGGTACCGGCGTGGCTAATTCTCTCAACGGTTTGAGCGAAGGCTTTGACGGCTTCCGCGCTCGCAAAGTTGTCACCAACTCCTACGGCGCTCAGGCTTCGTTGCGGCTGAGCCCCAGGTTTATCCTTGGCGGCTGGGCTGGTTTAACCAATGCCCGCATTCTCGGCATCGGCGATGCGAGAATCTGGAACTACGCTGTCACCTTGGCTTTGCCCGATTTAGGGAAAGAAGGCAACTTGCTAGGGTTCGTGGTAGGTCGTGAGCCTTACTTGGATAAACTTGAAGCTGCCAGCAGTTTGCGGAGCTTCCGCAACGATGATTCGTATCACGTCGAAGGGTTCTACAAGTTTCAGCTATCGGACAACATTTCTGTTACTCCGGGCGTGATTTGGGTGACCAATCCCAATCAAGATGACCGTAACGATGACATCATCATTGGTACTCTGAGAACTACTTTCACGTTCTAAGAGCGGGTTAGAGGAGGCAGGGCGGGTCATACCCTCTCTGCTGGCAACTCTAGATGCCAAGTTTAGCCCTGCCTGCTGCAGGGCTTTTTTGTGGGCGGGACGAATGGGGCGCCGAGCATCTATTAAAAATTAAAAAATATCCGTCATAGACGCAGAAACCCGGTTTCTTGAGGTAATGCGGTCGTGGAAGGGGAGGGAGTCGAAACGAGAAACTGGGTTTGTTGGGTTCAGATTGCCGCTCGTTCCAACGATCGAGTGATGAAAGTCGATTAAGTTCAGTGGAAAACCGGGGTATAATAAAAGGTAAAGTTAGGAGTTAGAATTTGGAACTCAACATTGAGGAGAATTTTAACATCTGACTTCGGAGTTGATAATTTTGATATTTGAAGCAATTATGGTAGAACTCTCCTGTAAAAGCGAATACGCAATCTTAGCTTTGCTGGAGCTTGCCGATTGCTACGATGAAGGCGAGCCTCTGCAAATTCGCCAGATAGCGGCTCAGCAAAATATTCCCGATCGATATTTAGAGCAGTTGCTGGCTACCATGAGACGCTGCGGGCTCATTCGCAGCCAGCGAGGAGCGAAGGGAGGTTATATCTTGGCGAGAGAACCCTGGAAAATTACACTCCTAGAAATTATCAACTGTCTCGAAGGCTCAGAGTTCGATCGCTCGGAAAAAGACTCGCCTGCTCAAACTGTAGAAAGTGCTGTGATTTGGGAAGTTTGGCAAGAAGCCCGATCGATTGCCAACTCGGTTTTGCAAAAATATACGCTACAGGATCTGTGCGAAAAGCGCAATGGCAGACGGCAGCTAGATATCATGTATTACATCTAGTTAGTATTGCCAACTAGGAATTAAGATTTACTTTCAACCACAAACTGACAAAGATTATGCGTATTGCTGGCGACATTACAGAATTGGTAGGACGGACGCCTCTGGTGCAACTCAACCGCATTCCCCAAGCCGAAGGCTGCTTGGCTCGGATTGTGGTAAAACTCGAAGGCATGAATCCGGCAGCATCGGTGAAAGACCGCATCGGTGTCAGTATGGTCAATCAAGCCGAGGCAGAAGGGCTGATTAGTCCAGGGAAAACGGTTTTAGTGGAACCGACTTCTGGGAATACCGGAATTGCTCTGGCAATGGTGGCGGCGGCTAAGGGCTACCAGTTGATTTTGACGATGCCGGATACGATGAGCACGGAACGCCGATCGATGCTGCGAGCTTACGGGGCACAACTAGAACTGACTCCGGGAATTGAGGGCATGAGCGGCTGCATCCGCCGCGCTCAAGAGATTGTGGACAAAACTCCCAATGCGTATATGTTGCAGCAGTTTCGGAATCCAGCGAACCCGCAGGTTCACCGTTCGACAACGGCTGAGGAAATTTGGGAAGATACAGACGGCGAGGTGGATTTCCTGATTTCGGGAGTCGGCACGGGCGGTACGATTACGGGTGTCGCAGAGGTGATTAAGTCGCGGAAACCCGAGTTTAAGGCGATCGCCGTTGAGCCGGCCAACAGTCAGGTACTGTCGGGCGGAAAGCCAGGGCCTCACAAAATTCAAGGTATCGGTGCTGGTTTTGTGCCCCCGGTGCTGAATGTGAAATCGATCGACGAAATTATAGTTGTTACGGATGACGAGTCGATCGCCTACAGCCGGCGCTTGGCCAGAGAAGAAGGAATTTTGTCCGGTATTTCCAGCGGTGCGGCCCTATGTGCGGCAGTGAAAGTCGCCAAGCGTCCGGAAAATGCAGGGAAATTGATTGTCATGATTCAGCCTAGCTTCGGCGAACGCTATCTCAGCACTCCCTTGTTCCAAGATCCAGAACTCAATCTGGCGATGGCCCTCAACTAGGTCAGCCTCCGGCCCAAGTCGCAGAAACACAGAGCAGGGCGTTACAAAAGTACGCCCTGCTTTCCTTTTTGGCAACTGCTATAATCCAATGCCTACAAACTCACGCCTCTTAGAGAGTCTACACTTGAGAAAGGATAAAGCCGCGTCGCTGCATTAAAAGCTGTATCGGGAAAATCGGTAAACAAACCGTCTACACCTAAACGGTAAAATTGTTCGTACTCCAAAGCTGCATTACCGCCATACTCGGAAGCCAAAAAAGTAGGAGATTCATTGCGAAAAGTGAAAGGGTGAACTAATAAGCCAGCCTGGTGAGCATCGGTTATTAAACTATTAGCGGGCTGTAATTTCTTATCTGCACCTTCCACAACTATTGTCCGCTTCCAAGGTCCTATTCCGTCCGCATAGGTTTTGATTTCTGCCAACCCTTGAGTGGTCATTAAATCGCGGTAGGTACGGCGATCGCCACTCACTACAAAATCATAAGGTTTTTTTCCAAAGTCATCCATTAACTGCACCAGCGGCAAGTCTGTCAAGCGATTTAACTCTTTGAGATTCCCCACTTCAAAGGATTGGATAAACACCGGATCTGTGCGTTTGGTATATCCATTAGCAGACAGCACTTGCACTAACCGCTGCTCTAAAGGCAAATTAACTGACTTAAAATAAGTCGGGTGTTTTGTTTCTGGATAGATTCCCACTGTCCGCCCTTTTTCGGCACTTTTGCGCTTAGCTAAATCTATTACTTCTTGAAGTGTAGGAACCTGAAATTGACCGTCAAATGCTGTACCCCGCAACTCTGGCAACCGTTCTCGCGCCCGCAAACTTTTGATTTCTGCTAAAGTCAAATCTTCTGTAAACCAACCTTCTACTTCTTGACCGTCAATTGTCTTTTTGCGTTTGCGATCGGCAAATTCTGGTCGTTTGGCAATATCCGTCGTCCCCGAAATTTCATTTTCGTGGCGGGCAACTAACACTCCATCTTTAGTGGAAACTACGTCAGGTTCAATGAAATCTGCACCCATCTCGACTGCCAATTCGTAGGCAGCTAGGGTATGTTCGGGGCGGTAGCCACTTGCGCCGCGATGCCCGATAATTAAAGGGCGGCGGGGTAGTTCAACAAAATTGTTTTGGTTAATAGCTTGTACTCCATCTATTGTTGCCAACAATGTGCCGTCTCGGAGGCTAATTGCTGTATTTGTCGCGGTGCTAGTAATCAACAAATCCGAGAATTGAAGTTGACTTTCCAAAGTTAAGCTATCGCCCGCTCCAAAATCAGTAATAATATCAGCACCCTGAGTGCGACGCAACAAAAACGTATCATTTCCGACACCGCCAGTGAGAGTATCTAAACCTTTGTCTCCACTGAGAAAATCCTCCCCATCTCCGCCTAGCAAGATATCATTACCTTGACCGCCCATTAGGGTGTCGTTTCCGCCAAAACCAGACAGTGAATCATTACCAGAATTCCCATTAATTGCCTCTGAATCAACACTTCCCACAATATTGTCGTTACCGCCCAGGGCTGAAATCCCCCCCAGTATTCCCTTGAGTGAACCAGTAGTAACGGTGAAATTTTAAGTGCTATTTGTCAGCACAAAAGACTCAGATTGTAGCACTGAAGCTGTGCGAACAAGTAAATCCTGAGTCTCCTTGTCTTCAGATGGAGGTAAATCGGTATCTTTGAGGTTGCTCTCAAGCGCTGAAACTTCGACCTCAAGGTTGGAAGCATGGATAATTTGCAGTTTAAGCGCCATGATTTTGATTTACCTGATTGACTCAAAGATAATTACTTTGAATTTCTGTTAAGGTCAATAAAAAAGTATCACGGCAAGATTAAGTCATTACTATCTATTGCTTAATTTTTAGTTATGCAACGGCAAAAAACGATGTGGCGGTTAATACATATAGGACTTACGCAACTATCCTATAAATAGGGGCAACTAGGGGGGTATTGGTGTCAACAATAGCCTAAAACCCTTGATAAATATCGCTTTTACCTGAGTTTATATCCCCCTAAATTCACGCCGCACCGCGATACTTGGGGGGCCCCAAGACCGCAGCGGGTTCCCTTAAGAAGCGGGACGAAAGATAAGACTTTTCTCTCCCCGCAACGATTCGGGGGGCGGCGGGGGGAGCGAGTCCTAATCGTCAAACAGCAGACCTATACTAGGTTTGACGTTAAGTTAACACCAATGCCAGGGGGGATTGCCCCCTATTACACCATATATAGAAGCTTTGCGTCCAGGACTGAGATAGTAACAGCAAGAGGGTGAGCGCTGCTGTGAAGATATTTCTCCTAATTGGATGAGATGATAGCGGCGCTCACCATAAAAGAAATATCCCCAACCGATTGGGCGACTGCTATAATTTTAAAACTTATATTTTTTAGTTCTACTTGACATTGTTTTATATCAAGGTTTTATATCAAGTAAATACCTATGATATTAACAAATTATGAAACTATTGTCAAGGACTTTTTGGCAGATAATCTTGATTTCAAGGAAATAACAGCGTGTCTTCCGTTACCAATCATTACAAAACCCTAAAGATTAGCCCAACCGCAACACAAGCTGAGATTAAACAAGCATACCGCCGTTTAGTCAAAATATTTCATCCAGACACCCACAGCTCCAAAGCCGATCACGAAGAGATTGTCCGCCTCAATGCAGCCTATGAAATATTAGGAGACGCCCAGCGCAGACAATCTTACGATCGCCAATTTTCCGAGCAAACCGAACAGCAATCACCAGTGGCACCAAACGTCAGCCGCCAGCAACAACAAACAGCACGGGACGCTGACGAACAAATGGAACAGTGGCTGATTAAAGTATACAAACCCGTCAATAGAATGCTCAACAGCATCTTGAAGCCGCTTAAAAAGGAAATTGACGAATTGTCCGCAGATCCATTTGATGACGAACTGATAGAAAAGTTTCAACTTTATATCGAAACCAGCCGCGAGTATATCAAAAAAGCTCATAACTTTCTTACATCGATGCCCAATCCATCTAATGTAGCCGGAGTTGCGGCCTATCTCTACTACAGCATCAATCAAGTCGGAGACGGGATAGAAGAATTGCAGCTATTTACCCTCAATTATGACGATCGCCACTTGCACACCGGTCAAGAACTGTTTAGAATTGCCGCTAGACTGCGGCGGGAAGCACAGGATGAATTAAAATTTAAAAGTTAGTTAGTCAAGGATAGGGGAGGGGGGAGAGTGGGAGAGGGGGAGAATTGCCCAATTATCAATTACCAATTCCCAATTATCAATTCCCCCAAAATTCATCCATTAAATCCCGTACACTGCTTCGTTGCTGAACTTCCTTTCCGTATCAAATTCCAAAAAGAACTTGAATTCGCTTGCGAATTTTAATAAAAGGAGTTTGTCCCAGAGAGTCGCCATCTAACAATCCCAAATCTCTCAAAGCTTGCTGGCGTTCCGACAATTTTTGAGCAATCTGATCTGCTAAATTCGGCTGTTCTCTTAAAAGCTTTTGCAAGTCGTGGCGTTCCACCACAAACAAAATTGCATCTTCGCTAGTTTTAACAGTCGCCGTTCTCGGAGTTCCCAACAGCAAAGATATTTCCCCAAAAAACTCGCCCTCGTGAAGCGTAGCAATATACTGACCTGTTTTTTGAGAAAGAACTTCTACATTACCCGAAAGAATAATATAAAAAGAATCGCCAGGGTCATTTTCTTTACATACAACCTGTCCCGCTGGAAACAGTTGTCGGTAGCCGTATTCAATTAACTGTCGCAGTTCTAAATCCGTACACTGTTCAAAATAAGTTACTCGCCGCAACAAATCTCGCAGCGTCCAATTATTAGGCGATTTAGGCCCTGACTTTTTATGCTCATAAACGGTGGAATTAGATTTTAGTTCTGTTGAATGTGTGCCATTCTGCGGAAAAACTTTACCGTTGGAATTATCGTCTTTGTTATTCTGAAAAAGTTGAGTTAACTCTTGCGGGTTTCGCAGCCACAAATCCCGCTGTGGAAAGGGAATTTCGATATTTCGGTGGCGAAATTCGTAATCTATTAAAAAATTAACTGCACTTTTAATAGCATCGCTTTCCTGTGGCTGGTCAATCCAAACTAAAAGTTCAAAATTTAAAGCGTTATCTCCAAAACCGCAAAACCATACTTTAGGAGAAGGATGGGACAAGACATTCGATTCCATCCGCGCCGCAATTAACAGCGCTTCCGTAACTATTACTGGGTCAGAACCGTAAGCAACGCCGATGGGGATGTGGAGGCGGCATCTGGGGTCTCTGTAACTCCAGTTAATAATATTAGTTTCGACAAACTTAATATTTGGTATAATCACAAACAGTCCGTCAATTGTTTTAATAATTGTGGAGCGGATGGAAATTGTTTCTACTGTTCCTAATAAATTGTCTATTTCAATAAAGTCTCCGACTCTAATTTGGTGCTCGAATAGCAGGGTGAGACCGCTGATAAAGTTGCTGGCGAGATTTTGCAAGCCGAAGCCGAAACCAATGCCGACGACGCCAGCTAAGACGGCGAGAGAAGTGAGGTTGATTCCGGCACCTTGTATGACGAAGATACAGCCAAGACTTGCTAAGATATAGCTAATGATGGTGGAAATTGCTTCTCGACTGCCGCGATCCAATCCCATCCGAACTAGCAGGCTGCGCTTGATTCCTTCACTGATAATCTTAGCTATGATCAAGGCAAATATAGCTAAGATTATCACTTTGACGATCGCGCTGATGGACAGATGAGTGTCTCCGACATAAAATAGCGGGGTTGTCAGCACAGCAGACAAATTTTCAAAAAAGCGATCTGCTCGTTCAGTAATCCAATTCATTAATATTTGGTAATGGGTAATTGGTGATTGATAATGGGTGATTAGTTTTGGTCGCAAATGAACCCCAAACTGCTAACTATTGCAGGGCCAAGACTAAAAAGTCGAAATTCCGGGCGCGTGCTGTTGCAGGTGCGGGTCGATCGCACTTTCTCAAAGGCTCGTAACTTATGGGCTAGCAACTGATGGCGAGAAACTGTTTTGTAGCGGTATTTTCTGGCGGATATCTGTGTTGTGGCGTAAACCCGGCCCTGCGGCTCGATCGATCGGCGACTTGTTGCCAATATCTGGAAAATTGGTAGAAATTCATTTACAGCACCCTCACATAATCGAAAAATTCCAGCAAAAATTAGTTTATCCTTAAGAAGTAAGTCCTTTACAGAACTTAACAAGCTTACCCTACTTGACTTTTATGCAGTGCATCATCAATCGTCGGGCACAGTTTTCGGCGAGTCACCGGTACTGGCTGCCGGAGTTGAGCGAAGCCGAAAACTTTGAGCGGTTTGGCCCAACTGCCCGCGCACCGGGACACGGACACAATTACGTCCTTTACGTTTCCATGATAGGCGAACTCGACGAGTACGGCATGGTGCTCAACCTGTCTGATGTCAAGCACGTCATCAAGCGGGAAGTTACCAAGGATCTCGATTTTTCCTTTCTCAACGAAGCGTGGCCGGAATTTGAGCAGACTCTGCCAACTACCGAAAACATAGCACGGCAAATTTGGCTGCGGCTAGCCCCTCATTTACCTGTGAGCAAAATTCAATTGTTTGAACATCCCGAACTTTGGGCTGAATATTTAGGAAACGGAATGGAAGCTTATCTAACTCTGTCCACTCATTTTAGCGCCGCCCATCGGTTGGCTCGTCCCGATTTGAGCTTTGAAGAAAACTCGGAAATTTACGGCAAATGTGCTCGTCCCAACGGTCACGGTCACAACTATCATTTAGAGGTGACTGTTAAAGGGGAAATTGATGCGCGGACTGGCATGATTGCTGATTTGGGAGCTTTGCAAAAAGCCGTTGACGATTATGTTGTTGAACCGTTCGATCACACTTTTTTAAATAAGGATATTGCTTATTTTGAGAACGTTGTGCCGACTGCGGAGAATATTGCGGTTCGGATCGGGCAATTGTTGCGATCGCCCGTTCGGGAATTGGGCGCAGAGTTGCACAAGATTAAGCTGATTGAAAGTCCGAATAATAGCTGTGAAATTTTCGGTGCTGATTTAGAGGAAGTGGCGGCCCAACGTCAGCAGCCGGAAGCGATTTTAGCTAAGGTTTAGAGCTAAAAATCGGGTCTGGTTCACCCGGATATTTGGCTAATTGTGCAGATTGGTGAACCCGGCCCTACCAGCCTAATGATGATTCCGAGAGTTATTAGACCTCTTGCAAAATAATTTTGTGCTATCATAGAAAGTTTAGACAATTTTATAATCTAGCAGCCTGGGCAAGTTTAATGAGATCCCAATCAACCCAATAATTCAAAGTTTGACCTAAACTTGAGCAAACTTTTAAGCCTAACACATATTTTTTTTGCAAGAGGTCTATTCAACCGGATTAGGCGCGAGAACATATTCTTTCATCAAAGTTCCACAGCCATAATTATTGGCACTTTTCCTGAAAAGTCAGGCTGCGCGCGTATTTTGGAGATAGTAAGTCAGCATTCCTCATGTCAGCTATTCTAACTGCTGAGAGTATGAGGTCGATCGCCCGATCGCTGACAACCAAGCACCAATTTCTCCTAAATGAGTTGACGTTTATGCGCGTCTCAAATATAGCTCTCCTAAGTCTGGCTGCCCTCGCATCCCACAATTTAACTGCTAATACTAACGCCAATCCTGCTGCACCTCCTATTTCTCCTCAGACACCGCAAGCTAGCAACTTTGTTGATGCCGTAAATAATACTGAATCGCGTCCGGCTGAGTCAATTAGCGAGCCTGAGACGATCGCCCACGAACAATTTTCCCCAAATAATACTGAATCGCGTCGGGCTGAGCCAATTAGCGCGCCTGAGACGATCGCCCACGAACAATTTACCGTATCCCGTCGGGCTGAGCCAATTAGCGAGCCTGAGACGATCGCCCACGAACAATTTTCCCCGCGAATTGCTGTAAAATCGCCGACAGGTTTACTGGTAGCGGCCGCTCAACCCGATTTATCTGCTGCTGCAAAAACCAAGGCGAATACTCCTACTGCATCCGGCGATGAACTAACAAAATCTTTACAAGAAACTTGGCTGGCTAAATTAATCGAAACCGGGGTTGAAAGCAATCCTCAACTTCGCGAGGTTTTAGCTTTTATCTCCCCGTCTACTGGCAGTGCTGAATCTGGATACGGTTTTAATAATACTATAACTCTGCTCAATATTTTACTAATTCTTGGTACAGTCTTTCCACCAGTGACAATTGCCTTTTTTTGGCTGATGCGACGGCTGATCATCAAACAGTTGGTGGCTGATGCCAATAAACGATTGCTGGGCATTGGTGTATTGGAATCAGAACTCATAAATTCTAGTCAACTAACTCAAAAATTGAGGAATGAATTAGAAGCGCAAATGAGTGCCGCTAAACAATCAATTGATTTTTTAACTAGAGAAACTGAACTTTCCAAATGTTCCGTCGAGCACATTGAGACTCTCAAATCTCAATTTATCCTGCACCTGCAAGTTTTGCGGACAGAAGTTGACGAGAAAAAATCTCAAATTGTTCAAGAAATTTCCCAAGTTCCCGCAGTTGTTGCCAAAGAAGCTCTCAAACTCGCACCTCAACCGCAGTCAAACAATTTCCAAAATTCGCAAACTGCACCTACTAGCGACGAAAAATTGATTGCTGACGATTATATCAAGCAAGCCGAAGGGCTTTATTTTCAAGGCAATTATGATGAGGCATTAGTCTGCTTGGAAAAAGCTGTTTTAGCGAATAAAAATTTGGATGAGGCTTGGTATTGGCGCGGAAATGTGTTAATAAGATTGCAGCGCCTGGAAGAAGCACTCGCCTGTTACGACAAAGCAATATCGATTAAACCGGATAACTGCGAAGCATGGTATAATAAAGCGAGTTTGCTGGCCAAATTGCAGAAGTACGAAGAGGCGATCGTCTGTTACGAGCGAGCAAGTTCGAGCGAATCCCGAAAATACGCTTGTTGGCACACTATAGCGGCTTTGTTGGGTAAATTGCAGCATTACGAAGAAGCGATCGCCAGTTACGATCGCGCCCTCGCTATCAAAGCAACCGACAGCGAAATTTGGCACAACCGAGGCGCGATGCTGGGCAAAATAGAGCAGTACGCAGCAGCAGTCGATTCTTACGATCGCGCTCTTGCTCTCAATCCCAACAGATACGAAACTTGGTACAATCGAGGCAATATGCTGTGGAGACTCCTCCGCTACAGCGATGCTATGGATTGTTACGATCGAGCTCTAGGTATCCGGCCCGACAAATACGAAGTTTGGTACAATAAAGCCGCTGTGCTCGGAATAATGCAGCGATATCAAGAATCGATCGAATGCTACGACAAAGCAATAGCCATTAAAGCACAGGATTTTGAAGTGTGGCACAACCGAGGTGCAGCTTTCGACAAGCTGTCGCAGCACGAAGCAGCAATTGCATCTTACGAATCAGCAATTACCCTTAATTCGGAGTGCTACGAAGCTTGGTTTGGTAAAGGCGAATCTTTGGCAAAATTGCAGCGCCATGAAGAAGCGATCGCAGCTTATGAGAAAGCGATTGCTATTAAGCCAGACTCCTACGATGCTTGGCGTCATGTGGGGATAGTCTTGTCTGAATTAAAGCGGTATGAGGAAGCAATGGCAGCTTACGATCGAGCTATTGCCATCAAACCTGAAAATGCGGAAGCTTGGCGCGATCGAGGCGCACTTGTATCAGAATTAAAGCAGGATACAGAATGATTTATTGCCGGGGAAAAAGATACTCAGAAACAGCCACAATCCGATGAATCTTCGGACAGTTAGTTAGGTGTAACCTACACCGCTCCTGCGCACCCGAATTTTCTTGTTAGTAATTGTGCGCTGTGATGGGCAATCGCAGAAACCCCGCGATTGCCCATCACAGCGCACAATGATGGATGAAGATACCCGACATTACATCAAGCTGACAGCGACAAGACAGGAGACTCCTGCCGAATCGGAATCTCAATAGTAAACTCTGTTCCCCTGCCTGGTGCAGAAATACACCCCAAGCTTCCCCGGTGTTTTTCCACTACAATTTGCCAGCTAATCGACAGCCCAATCCCTGTGCCCTTACCGGGGGGTTTTGTCGTAAAAAACGGGTTAAATACGTGGCGACGAACCTCTTCCGAGATCCCTGGCCCGTTGTCCACAATTCGGACAGCTACGCAATTGCTGCTTGTTACTTCTGTGCTAATCCGAATCACGCTAGGGTTCGCTTTAATTTCTTCTAGCGATCTCTGCGTGTTCCACTCGTCAATAGCATCGATCGCATTTGCAACTACATTCATAAATACCTGATTCATTTCTCCCCCATAACAGTCCACTTCGGGCAGGTTTGGGCAATAGTCCCGCACCACTTCAATCGAGGGGCGGTCTGACTTAAATTTTAGCCGGCTCTGTAAAATCATCAGCGTGCTGTCCATGCCTTCGTGAAGGTTGACCGATCTCATTTCATATCCTTCTTGCCGTGCGAAGAGGCGCAAAGATAAAACGATTTCGCGGATGCGATCGGCTCCTAAGTACATCGATTTGAACATTTTAGGCAAGTCGTCTTTGAGATAATCTAGCTCGCTTGCTGCGATTTCTGCTTGTATATCTGGAGCCGGATTAGGATAGTGCTTTTCGTAGAGGTCAAGAATAGTGACCAAAGTTTGTGAATATTCCAGAGCATAGGAAAGATTTCCATAAATAAAATTAATTGGATTATTGATTTCATGAGCTACGCCAGCCACGAGCTGGCCTAACCCGGACATTTTTTCGCTCTGAATGAGCTGGCTTTGCACCTGCTTGAGTTCGTGCAGGGAATTTTCGAGCTGTAGGGCTTTGTGCCGCTCTCGCGCTTCCGATGCTTGCAAAGCTGCTTCTGCAAGCTTGCGTTCAGCAACCTCCTGCTTGAGGCGTTCATTCGTTTGGGAAAGTTGAGCGGTGCGCTGTTCTACTCGCATCTCTAGCTCTTGTGCCAAAACTTGTAGGTCAGCTTGCGCTCGCTCGCGCTCGACAATTTGCGCCTGAAGCTTTTTAGTTAGATTTCGCAGATTCAGGTGCGTGATAGCCCGAGCTAAAACTTCTTCGTGTTGAAGGGGCTTAGTGATATAATCAACTCCCCCCACATTAAAGCCTTGGACTTTGCTTTCTGTATCGTCCAGCGCGGTCAGAAAAATGACTGGGATATCTTTAGTTAAGTCATTTGCTTTCAGATGTTGACAGGTTTTAAATCCGTCCATCTCGGGCATCAGAATATCCAACAAAATTAAATCCGGCTGGCAATATTGCACTTTTTTGAGAGCGCTAGACCCACTGCGAGCTACCCAAACAGTGAAGCCAGATGCGCTCAAAAAATCCAATACTGAACCCAGATTAGTGGGCGTATCATCCACAATTAAAATGGTTCCTCTGTCTAAAGATTCGCTAGTCATTCTTAGTCCTCATCTAAACTGTTGAACAAATTCTACTAATTTGTCTTCTTCAAAGTTTTTGGTTAATTCAAGCAACTGATTGGCAAAAGGTGCATAACGCATATCTATTGCCTTCAGCTTGCTGGCTCGCTGCTCAATACTGAGGAGTTCACCTTTCATGGCTAAATCGAACAGGACTGCAACTTCTTCCGAAGGGGGAGCAATCAGTTGTTGGTCTTGGATTTGGGAAGGGGAATCGGTGAAGATACCTTGTGAACTGAAACTTGTTCGCTCGTCATAAATCCATTCTAAACCTAAATGGTTGCCCAAGCATTCCAATAACTTTTCTGTCCGAATTGGTTTGAGGAGAAAAGCGTTGCAACCAGCCTGGAAAATGCTGTCGGGATCGCCGGATAAAATGCTAGCAGAAGTTCCGATCGCGATTACATCCTTCAATGCAGGGATTTTTCTGATCTGCCTCACCGCTTCAAAGCCGTCCATGACTGGCATTACTAAGTCAATTATAATACAGTCCGGTTGAAATAATAGCGCTTTATTCACGCAGTCTTGACCGTCCGTTGCCTCCATTAATTCAAACCCAATGGGAGCTAAAAGATTAACTAGGACAGAGCGATTTTCCCAGCGATCGTCAACGACTAAAATTTTCTGCCGATCGCCTGAGAAACTCCTGATAATTTTTTCAGGTTCTTTTTGATACCCTTCCCAGCTTTCGGTAATAGGCAACTCTAACTCAAACCAGAAAATACTGCCTTTACCTAAAGAGCTTTGTACTTTCAATTCGCCGCCCATCATCTCCACTAATTGGCGACTAATTGGCAGCCCTAATCCTGTTCCCTCTATCTGGCGAACTGAACCGCTGGCTTGCTCGAAGGGCAAAAATATTTTTGAGAGTTCGTCCGGCCCGATGCCAATGCCTGTATCTTCTACTTGGAAAATAAATTTCGCTGTTAGGGATTGGGCATTGGCGATTGGTGATGACAAAGATTGCTGAGTCTCCAGTCTGTCTACTTTGAAACTAACGCCTCCTTTTTCGGTGAATTTTACGGCATTGCCGAGTAAGTTGATGAGAATTTGCCGCAACCTTTTTTCATCGGCTTGGACGCAAGTGGGAAGTTGAGTTAGCGGTTCGTAAATCAAAGAGATTCCCTTCTGTTGGGCGCGAATCTGGCAGATTTCAGTAATGCCTTGAAGAAAGTCTGACAGGTGAAACTCGGTGAGGTAGAGTTCCATTTTTCCGGCTTCGATTTTGGAGAGGTCTAGAACGTCATTGATCAGAGTTAGGAGGTGTTCGCCACACTGATGAATGATGTTAATACCAGAATTTTGCTGACTGGTTAAATTTATGTCTCGTTTGAGAATTTGGGTATAACCTAAAATGCCGTTGAGCGGTGTGCGAAGTTCGTGGCTCATGTTAGCGAGAAATTGGCTCTTGGCGCGGTTTGCGGCTTCGGCCGCTTGCTCGGCTCGCTGTCGCTCTTTAATTTCAACTTCTAGGCGCGTATTTTTGGCTTTTAATTCCTCGGTTCGCTCTTCTACTTTGATTTCTAAAGTGTGATAGAGGTTGGCATTTTCTAAGGCGATCGCAACTTGTCCCGATAGCATCCGCAAAACTTCTACCCGCTTCGGCGTGAAAGCGCCAGCAATCACGTTGTTTTCTAGGTACAGGATGGCACTTAACTTACCTTGATATAGGATAGGCGCACACAAAATTGATTTTGGTTTGTGTTCGGCAATGTAGGGGTCGGTGTTAAAGATTTCCTCGCGGCCCGAATCATTTAAAACGACATCTTTCTGAGTTCTGGTAACGTAATTAAGTACCGAGATAGGCACTTGCCCAGAAGTTGATACGGGTAAAGATTCCAGCACTCGGACTCGATCTTTAGTCCCCGCCGCTTCTATAACAAGTTGACCCTCTTTTGAGAGAATAAGCGATCCAGTTTCAGCGCCTGCGTTTTCTATCAAAATTTTCATTAACTTGGTGAGCAAGTTAGGTAGAACAATTTCGCTAGAAATGGCAATAGATGCTTTCATTACAGTTGCCAAGTCTAGCAACTCTGTTTGACTGCCTGTAATGGTCAAAGGAGCAATTGTCATCGTAGGCCCGAAAGGCGTTTCGGTGACCGCAGAGGATCGCGCTATTAATTGCGGGTATTTTTCTTCTAGATGTTTAAGTTTAGCTAAAGCTCCCCAGCGCATATAGGCATAATAAGCATCGGTCATGTAGGTGCGGGCAATCTTTTCTTTACCCCATGAAAAATAGAATTTAGCAGCGAGTTCGTGAGCTAGTGCTTCTTCGTTGATATACTCGTTTTCTTTCGCAAGAGCGATCGCTTTGTCGTACATCTCGATCGCTTCTACTTTTTCGCCTAAAACACGATGCTTTTCTGCTTCTACTAAATAGAATTTATGTAGATGATTCATTGGGGCATAATGTGCCCAGTTTTGCAATTTTTCTTGATTAGCTTGTACTCGGTTAAGAATGTCCTGTTGGTCGGACTGCGAAGTTTCAAAATACACAGCTAGCCGTACTAGAGAATCGTAGAAATAGAAGATAACAACAGTTAGCTGCCCTGTAGATGAGCCGAAAGAACTTTCTACTTGAGGGATATTTTTTAAGGCTTCCTGGTAATTCTCAAACACATAACAAAGCGCAAGTTTGTGCAAGTATAAGTAATGAATTGCCAGTTGATTGTTGGTTTGCTGGTATAGCGGCAGCATTTTTTCTTCCTCGTAGGCTTCCCCCTTTAACTGGCATAGATTTTCGCTTCTTCCCATCATGTTTAAGACGGCTTGCCAACAGATTTTTGTATTATTAAGCGCTGTTTTTTGGCTGATTTTATGAAGGGCATCTGTGTAAGTTGCTATCTCTCGTTCGAGTTGCATTAGTTGCTTGCCAACAAAAAACGAGTAATGACTCCACACCATGACGGCATAGCCAGCATATTCTAAATCTCCAGTTTCCAGCCCGCTAGAGAAAGCTGACAGGAAAGGTTCTAAGGTATTCCGGACGTGTTCTTTCCAATGTTGAACGGCTGCATACACTAAGTGGCAAGTCTTGACTTCGATTTCTTTGGCATTTAACTTTGACACTAGACGTAAAGCTAATTGGCCCAACTCATAGCCCCGCTCAATATCTCCTACCGCCCCGCAAAGAAGAAGACTGTATACCGCATATGCAAAGGGAGACACAGAAGCATTGCCATATTGAACGGATAAATTGACCTGTTTGCACACTGTTAAAGGCACCAGTACGGGCATCCCAGAATAGCAAGCAGAAAATATACTTGACAAAATCCTGATCGCTGCTAATTGATAAGGATCGGTCATTTCAGGGAGATCGATTAAGTCCTCAATTCGGGTTCCGCTCAAAATTGCCGCAGTTTCCCCCAGCGCCTGCCCAATATCAGATGGGTTTGGCGAGTCGGGAAACTCTACCTCCAACTGCTTTAAGACTTGCAGCCCCGTATTCAATGCTTCCAGCAGCTTGTTCTGCGCCATATAAGCTTGAATCTGGACTTCGTACACTTTTACTATGTCCAATAGCGTTTTGGCGCAGTTTTGTACTATCTCAACGAATCTCTGCATTCGGTCAAAATCACCACTCAAATATGCTGACTCTGCTGCTTCCTCATGCAGCCTTAATGCCAGTTCATACCGATTGTCCCAACTATCTACCGCTAGCAGAGATAAACCCACTTGCAAATATTTGACGGCGGAATCGTGGGCTGTAGCAGCTTTCGCTTTCTGACCTGCAATCAGATTCAATTCGGCTAGTTCATATTTTTGGGATTCAGTGGTAAGTAAGTCAGTACCATAATTGAGTTGGTTAACTAAAGCGAAAATATTTTCTTTTCGGTCTTCTGGCGTTGTACTTTGCAGCAGCAGTTGACCGATTTTTAAGTGGGTTTCTTTTTTCTGCTCATCTGGAATCAAAGAATAGGCGGCTTGCTGCACTCGGTCATGTAAAAACTTGTAGTCAACCTTCACATCAGTTAAGGTAAAACCGCCCGATTCTTCCTGACTAAATACGAGGGGAATTTTGTATTCATTGCTCAAAGGTAAAATCAACCCAGCTTGAAGTGCTTCCCACAATTGCGCCGCCGTAATTAAGGATGATTCCTGATTGACAATCGCCAAAACTTCTAAGTTAAAAGTGTTGCCAATACAAGCAGCAAATTTTAATACTTTTTGTGTATCTTCGGGCAATTTGCGTATGTTTCTAGCAATCAGCTCGACAACATTGTAATCGGTGATGCCGATTGCTTGAATTTGCTCAATATTCCATTGCCAGACGCCAGCATATAAATCATAAGTCAACAAATCTTCCTGATACAGAGTTTTGAGGAGTTGACTTAAGAAGAAAGGATTGCCCTGCGTTTTATTAAAAAGTAGAGACGCGAAATTTCGCGTTTTTACAGACAGGGATTCCGAACCGCCAGATTCATTTAAAGTATCCGCAATTAATTCTTCGACATGAACCAGGTGTAATGGCTGAAGGACAATATTATTCACCACCGCACCAGTTTGGCGAATCTTGTCAATCGTTTGAATCGTTGGATGCGTGGGAAAAACTTCGTTATCTCGATATGCCCCAATCAGCAATAAATACTTGCTATCAGAATCAGTTATTAGCAATTCAATTAATTTCAACGATGCCGAATCCGCCCACTGCAAGTCATCGAGGAAGATAACTAAGGGATGGTCAACAGTCGTAAATACGCCAATGAATTGTTTAAAGACGCGACTGAAACGGTTTTGAGCTTCAGTTGCCCCTAGTTCTGCTACGGGTGGCTGTTTGCCAATAATTAATTCGACTTCAGGGATAACATCAATGATGACTTGTCCGTTATCGCCTAAAGCGGATAACAGTTTTTCTTTCCAAGTTTGGATTTCTACTTCGCCTTCGGTTAGAAGTTGCTGAGTTAAGGATTGGAATGCTTGAATCAGGGAAGCATAAGGAATATTGCGCTTGAACTGGTCAAATTTCCCCGCAATAAAATAGCCTCGTTGTCGCACAATGGGTTTGTGAACTTCATTCACCAAGACTGTTTTGCCTATCCCGGAATAACCGGAAACCAGCATTAATTCGGTGGTGCCACTGGCAACGCGATCGAAAGTTTCTAGAATTTTTTCAATTTCTTGCTCGCGACCGTAGAGCTTTTGCGGTATATTTAATTGCCCTGCTTTATCCGCGCTTCCAACAACAAAATTGGAAATATATCCGCTAGCCTGTAGTTTTATCAAGCAAGTTTCTAAGTCAAATTTTAGTCCCTCAGTGCTTTGGTAGCGGTCTTCAGCATTTTTAGCTAATAACTTCATCGCAATCGCTGCAATTTGTGGTGGGATCTCAGGATTTAGCTGGTGAGGGGGAATGGGAGTTTTGGCAATATGGCTGTGTACCAATTCCAGCGGGTCTGTGGAATTAAAGGGCAACTCGCCTGTGAGCATTTCATAGAAGGTAACGCCTAGTGAATAAAAATCAGTGCGGTAGTCAATTGACCGATTCATCCGGCCAGTTTGTTC
This sequence comes from Microcoleus sp. FACHB-61, assembly GCA_014695295.1. GTDB lineage: Bacteria > Cyanobacteriota > Cyanobacteriia > Cyanobacteriales > Microcoleaceae > Microcoleus. The sequence continues at coordinate 23,502 of JACJNY010000020.1, forward strand.
TGGCGACATATAGGCGAGTGTGCCTTCGAGCAAATCTGGATGGCTGAGGGTCGAATTTTCTCGCTCCAGGCGCGAAGCGATGCTGAAATCAATAATTTGAACTTTTTCAGTGGCTGGGTTGATGATAATATTTTGTGGCTTTACATCTTTATGAATAATGTTATGTTTATGGAGTTCTGCTAAGGCAGAGACAAGCTGGATACCCAAAGAAAGAAATTGAATGATTGTGAGTTTTTTACCCTTCATCCAATCGTTGAGAGACTCGGAGCCTGAATCTTCTAATATGAGTGCTAAACCGTTTTTATAGCTTTCTAAACTAATGGCTTTGATAATCGGTTCTAGGTTCAAGCTGTGCAGAATTTGATATTCGTGCCGCAAGCGGGTGATGTCAGAAAGAGTGGGATACTCAGCCTTTAGCGTTTTGACGATCGCGCTGGAAAAGTCCGAATCCTTCCGAACGCGATCGACTGAAGTTCTTATCCCGCTGTGGAGGGTTTCAACGAATTGATAGCCAGCTAAGTTGATAGTCATTGTTATTCTACCGATCGCAAGGGAATTGAGCGTGAGGTTAAGGCCGATTTTAAAACTTAATTATTGTTAGAGCTGATTGTAACATAGTAATTTACTCAACAAAAGTTAGCCCAGTTTTTGCCGGGACTTTTCTACAAAGCGTAGAGGAGCCAAGGGCAGCGAGTCAGAAAGGCTTTTTCTACAGCCAAAACTTTACTATGTTAGAAAGGCTATGCTTGCTTTTAGCGGACTATGCCGATCTATCTAGGATGCACTAAAAATATTAAAACATATTAAAACTTAATAAAGTGTAATTTATTTATTTATTGGCTTTTACTCTCCTTGGCTTCATCGGATTGCGCTCAAACGGATATCATTTAATTATATTTTTGTAGCAATCAGTAAATAAAATTTAACCATTTAAAAATAAATAAAAAAATAAATTCACAAAGCTTCAAATTAGTTTCAGGAATTATACCACTTTCCTAAAAGAGTGCTACAGTTAGTAGATGTCCTTTTTGTGAGTTACTACCCCAATATAAAGAGCGAAAATGTCAGGAGTTGTCAAGATTCAAATGGGGGAAACAGACTCAGAACTGAAAGCTCTTCTCGCTCAGAGTTAAAGATGCTCACGGACAAGAACAGCAGCAATCTCTGTATTTGCCCAAAACCCAAACTGTACAAACTGTATCGTCTTCTTCTGTGCGCGTCGGCAGGAAACATCGTACCTAGCCTGCAATGAAAGATGATTGTCTAGCTATCGTCAAGGGGGAAGGGAATAATTATTATCCCAAAAACCCGGATCGGGAAGACCAAGAATAATCGTGAAACTGTAGAGAAAATAGAGAAGGAATTGCCAGAACCAGCAGGATTCAGTAGCTACAAGGAAGTACATCATCTGTTTAGGGCGGTTTTTTTTATGGTAAATTTAGGTAAGCTGCAAACAAGGAGAATAGTTATATGTCTGTTCAGCTTCAAAAACGGTTATTTACAGTAAAAGAATATCATTTGATGACTGAGGTTGGTATTCTCTCCGAGGGCGATCGGGTAGAACTCATAGAAGGAGAGATTGTTAAAATGGGTGCAATTTGTACTCGTCATGCAAGTTCTGTTAAGCGTCTCACTAGGCGCTTCAGCCTCATTCCAAAAGATTGGGCGACTCTGGGTGTCCAAGACCCTATCCAGTTGACTGAGCGCACTGAACCTCAACCGGATGTTGTATTGCTGCAACCTCGCGCTGATTACTACGCTACAGCTCATCCAGTACCGTCTGAAGTTTTGCTGTTAATTGAAGTTTCAGATAGTACGGTTGATTATGACAGAGATGTGAAAGTATCCATTTACGCTCGATCGCTCATTCAGGAAGTTTGGCTGGTAGATTTAGTTGAAAATTGTTTGGAAGTCTACCGTCAGCCAGGCCCGAACGGTTATAGTTTAATGCTCAAGTTTTGGCGCGGTCAACAAGTTGCGCCGCTGGCTTTTCCAGATTTAGAAGTGAGCGTTGATTTTATATTGGGTTAGTATGAATAAGTAATGGCAGCTTACGATCGAGCGATCGCCATTAAGCCTGAGAATGCGGAAGCTTGGCGCGATCGAGACGCAGTTGTATCAGAATTAAAACAGGATACAGACAAAATTTAATCGGGTGAAAAAGAGACTTAAATTCAGCTATACTGACTTAGGGGCAAATAAGGTGAGCGCGATCGCGATTAGTACGGGTGACCTGGCGAGACTAACTGGTGGGTAGGTAGGCCAGGGGGGCTTGACTTGCTAATGGAGTCCGGCTCTTCTGATAATTGTCTGAAAATTAGAGTGCTTTTTCCACATGACCCAAAAACCACATCAATCTGAAAGTTTAGAAGCCGATGTAAATCGTCTGTTGCGGCTGTTGGAGAAGGAGCCGTCTTTGAGAGGGAAGCACGATACTGCCGCAATTAGGACTTCCCGTGATAAGGCAATTGCCCCCAGGTTCGAGATTGTTTTTGCAGGAACATACAGTGCCGGTAAGTCAATGCTGATCAATGCCTTGTTAGGGCAAAACTTACTGTACAGTAATACCGGTCATGCTACTGGCATCGAATGCTACATAGAGTATGCCAAGTCACCAGAAGAAGAACGAGATGTACTCACATTTCTGAGCATATCGGAAATTCAGGAAGAAGTGAATGAGCGGGGTGAAAACTTAAGACTAAAAAATAAAATTGATATTACTAACGAGCAAGCAATTAAACAGCTTGTGGAAGAATGTGAAACAATCATTAAAGAGGAGGGCGGTTCCAAAAACACAGAGAAGGGAGAAGAAGCTAATGGACTGAAAGAATTACTGGAAGGATTTCAGATTCACCGCAACAACATTCACTTCTCTGAAAATAAAGTTTATGAAAGGGAGGAGTTAGGTCTTTCAGCCAAAGATTCACATAATTACGCTGGTCGCGGAAGGAGTAGTGCTGTTCTCAAACGTATTGATTATTATCGTCATCATCAGTTGTTAGAGGATGGTAATGTTCTGATTGACTTACCAGGGATTGATGCTCCTGTGAAAAGAGATGCACAATTGACTTCTCGCAAAGTCGAAGACACTAATACTTCTGCCGTTGTCTGTGTCATGAAGGCCAATCAAGAAGGGGAAACAGAAACAGCAGAAAAAAGACTAATACAGGTAATGCGAGAAAACACTGGAATTCGTGATCGTGTGTTTTATGTATTTAACCTTATTGATAAAACCTGGCGTAACCCCAAACTTGAACAAGACCTCTCTGACCTGATTAGCACAAACTTTAATGATACACCTAGAGGATTTTATAAAACTAGCGCTTTGCTAGGTTTCTGGGCTTGTCAGATCAAAAATACAAGTGAAAGTGATCGATGGGGACTAAATTCTATATTGGCTACTGAACCTGTAAAAAACTCAGATGGAGTTGAGGGAATCCCTCATGAATTTGTGCGAGAGTTTCTTGACTACTGCGATTCCGATAAGCTACCCGTTGATAAATTCCCCGATATTGTACTGCGTAAAAATAAAAGCAAAAACGAAAAATATATAGAAATTCTCAATCTTTATAAAGATAGCATAATCGAGCAGTTGCTTCAGGATAGTGGTATTCAGGAATTTAGTAATGCTATCACCCGCTATTTGACTGAGGAAAAGCGACCAGAATTATTTGCCAACCTAGCTAATGATATTAGCGAACTCTGTAACGAGTTGTGTGAATCTTACTTAGAAGAGCGCCGTCAGTGGAAAAATAAACCTGCAAATATTGCAGAAATGACAGAACGAGATTTGGTACAGATCGAGAAAGAAGTATGGGAGGTTGGCGAAGCATTTTACCGACAAATAGAAAAAGAAATTAAACTATTGGTGATGGATAGTTGCGAAGATTTTCAGCAAGATTTTAACAACCTTCGCCAGAATATGCAGGAAAATCTCACCGAGTTGATAAAAAACTTTTCTATATTAGATGCCTTCGCCAATACCTGCCGCAATCATCGTCATGTCACAGCGCCATTAGTAGCTGTTTTGGGACAAGCCTTCTATGACATTGCGAATGGATTAGAGAATGTTCTGGTTAAGGAATCAGAAATTTTGATTGCTCGTTTTTTCCAACGCTTGATTAAGCGAGTACGCAAGCAACAATACTACGGTCAGCTTCGTAATTTGTTGGGTGATGATTGTGAAATTGTCCAAGAGTTACATAATATAGAAAAAATAATTATTGAGGGGGTAAAGGTTTTGGCGAGTGCAGAATGTGTGTTTTATATCGTCGAAAGCCCCGGTCTTTATGATTACAAAGATAGTGTTTGGCTCTATCAGTTCCGTGAAACTTTGCAAGAAGCATCTAAAAGTCGAGATGTCAAACGCATGGTAAATGCAGAAGCACCTATACGTCAACTGCTAGCAATTGATTTTGAAGCTAAATTTAAACAAACAATAGAAGTTGATTTGGGTTCAAAAATTATAAAAATGCTGAATAAATATCTGTTGTCAATGGCTGAAAATAAACGGCAATTGATTTGGCAGAAGTCCGATCGCGCTCGTAAGAATAAACGGCAAGCGATAGAAAAAGACGCTCAAGCGAAAATAGACGAGCGTAACTCGAAGTTGAAAGAAGTTGAGCTAAAAATTGCCGAATATAACCAAGCAGTTGCAGGTATCAATAGCTGCTTAGAGGAAATGAAATTATACCACTGTAAGCTGCCCACAATACTTGAAGATAATTCGAGTATCACTCCATTTTTCACTGACGTAAATTCTGTAGAGTCAAATAATAGCTCACCAGAATCGGCTTCCAGTTTCGACTCAGCAAATGATTCGAGTGCAACACAAAATTATAGTGAGACAAATCGTGTAGAGTCAGATGACAGCCCGGAACCTGGAGCGAGTCCCGATCCGCTAATGCGACCTAATTACTTGGCTGCTCAATCCGAAAGTTCCAAAAAATTAGAGAGGGGACAACTTGTGAAAGCCAAAATAACTGGGTTCCAACCCTATGGTGTATTTGTTGATGTAGAAGGTACTAAAGGCTTACTCCATATCAGCAATGTGAGCGAAGACCATGTTCATGGTGAATCTCTTAAGGACCTGTTTAAAATCGGTCAGTCGATCAAGGCGGTAATTGATAACCCAGGTGATGGTAAGGGTGGAATGTCTCTGTCTACTAAAGTTTTGGAAGAATATAGTGGGGAACTTTTGCAAAATATGGAGCAGGTGATGGCTGATGCAGAGGCTCGTGTTCCTAAAGCCCTTGAAAAACTGCATAAGCCCTAAGCATTTGTATTGGAGTTTAGACTAAGCAGGTCAAAAAATACGCTCGCTGTGAGACTAGCGAACAGTTCTCAAGAACGGCAATGGTCGCTGGCGATCAGCTATCAGACTCAACCATAAGATAA
>JACJNY010000021.1 GCA_014695295.1 Microcoleus sp. FACHB-61
GGTGCACAGTGGAAAGAAAAAAACGTGCCTCAAATTTTAAGACTAAGATGTGCGTATTTAAATAATGAGATTAAAATGAGTAGTTATGCTTAGTTAAAAAGCGGGATGCTCCCCTTTCACAATGGGTGCGCCGGAATATGAGCCAGAAAGCCGCGGTGGCGAAAGACCGCAACATCGGGTAACAATTCAACCTTTCCTCATGGGAAAATATGCTATTACTCAAGCACAGTGGAAAGCTGTAGCTAAATTGCCAAAGATTCAATATGACCTCAACCAAAACCCTTCTCAATTCCAAGGTAATAATCGACCAGTAGAACAAGTTTCTTGGTACGATGCTGTGGAATTTTGTGCCCGAATTTCTAAAAATACCGGACACAATTATCGCTTGCCCAGTGAGGCAGAATGGGAATATGCTTGTCGCGCTGGTACGACTACACCGTTCTATTTTGGTCAAACAATTACTACTAATCAGGTTAACTATTGTGGCAACTATTACAATAATTCACCAGAAGGTCAGTTTCGAGAAGAAACTACGGATGTAGGCAGTTTTTCCGCCAATGCTTTTGGTTTATACGATATGCACGGCAATGTTTGGGAGTGGTGCGCTGACCCCTGGCACGAACACTATCACGGAGCACCGACTGATGGCAGCGTATGGGATGAGAATAGCAATGATCATCGTTATAAAAATTATCTTGATTTATTAGTCCAATCTAAAAATGATCAACGAGACCGGCTCTTGCGCGGTGGTTCGTGGAACTACTATCCCAGGATCTGTCGTTCGGCCATTCGCAAAAGGAATGTGCCGTCTGACTGCTACTACACCATCGGTTTTCGGGTGGCTTGTGTTGCCGCGTGAACTTCTTAGCCCTTTGCACTTCTCCTTGTGCATAACAATCTCGCAACCACAAACGAATCGCCTCAGCAATTGCGCTTTTATCACTTTCTGCCGGCGACAACGGACGAACATCCGCCACTGTACGAAACCTAGAAACAATCTTTACTAATTCCCAGCCCTTCTCGGTTTTAGTTAAAAACAGCCAGTGATATTGCTGAATCTCGACTCGCTTTCCCCCGCGATACTGCCTTTCCAATGTAGTAATAAAAACTTGACTGGCATTTTCAGGAAGCGCATCTTCAAAATTTAAAGGTAACGGTTCAAACTCCGGGCGACCAGCTAAAATTATTTGAGGCAGCCCGTAACCGGGCGGTGTATTAGTGTTAGGAGAAAAGTGCGATCGCACAATTACGCGATTAGCATAACTCGGCAAATCTTGCAACAGGCGATCGACCAAAGTTTCTAAATCAGCGGGACAGGGCGATCGCGCTAACAAATCATACCGACTGGCATTTATACTGTGAGCATGATTTGTTACAAAATTAACAGCAATAGTCGGAGTTTCAACCGCAGATATTAGCAGATAAACACAGATAAACGCTGATGAAATTTTCTCTGTGTTCATCTGTATTTACCTGCGGTTTAAAAAACATTCATATTGTTATTCAATCTCTTCACAAATACGCGCAAAAGCCGCCACCGGATCATCCGCAGCAGTAATCGGCCGCCCAATTACCAGATAATCCGCACCAGCTTTCAAAGCAGCCTTCGGAGTCATCGATCGTTTTTGATCGCCCCCATCGGCCCATTTCGGACGCACCCCCGGACAAACCAACAAAAAATCATCCCCGCAACTCCTTCTTAACTGTTCCACTTCTTGCGGAGAACAAACAGCACCAGCTAAACCCGTTTCCTTAGCCAACAATGCCATGTGCAAAGCATATTCCGGCAACTCCAAAGGTATTTTCAACTCAAAAGCCAACTGTCGCGAATTCAAACTCGTCAACAGAGTAATAGCAATCAACTTAGGAGTCGGTTGATCGACAGCCGCCGCCCCTTCAGTCAAAGCCAACTGTGCCGCTTTCAAAGCATCTTTACCACAAGTAGAATGGATCGTCAATAAATCCACATTGTACTTAGCAGCAGCACGACAAGCACCAGCCACAGTATTCGGGATATCGTGAAACTTCAAATCGAGAAAAATCCGCTTTTCCCGCTGTTTTAAAATTTCCAAAATCCCCTGCCCCGAGCTCACAAACAGCTCCAAACCCACTTTCCAGAAAGATACTTGCGGGAGTTTGTCCAGAAGGGCGATCGCCTCTTCTTGACTCGAAACATCCAAAGCAACAATAATTCGATTATCAGCGTTCATCAGCGTTCATCTTGAGTATTCATCTGCGGTAAAAAAAGAGATTCAAGACACCAATCGCACAAACTTATTCTTCCCAACCTGCAAAACCTTACCGCATAAATCAGCAGGTGATTCAAAAGTAAGGTTAACATCAGAAACCCGATCGCCCTCCAACTTCACCCCACCGCCCTGCATCAACTTTCTCGCATCACCGCTACTTTTACACAGCCCGCTAGCACTCAGAATATAAAACAACTTAGCCGGAAACTGGACGTTCGCCAAAGAAAACTCTGCCACAGCATCAGCTTGTCCCGCAGCACCTTTAACCAGCGCAATTGCATCTTGTTGTGCGCGATCGGCTGCTTCCTTCCCCCGATACTGGCGCACCACATCCAAAGCCAAAAGTTTCTGTTTTTCTCGCGGATTTTCGGGCAATTCATCAAGCGGCAAATCTGTCAATAGTTCAAAATACTGGGCGATCGAACTATCAGCAATTTTCTCCAACTTAGAATACATCGTCAGCGGGTCTTCCGACAAACCCACATAATTGTTCAAAGACTTCGACATCTTCTGCACCCCGTCAGTCCCGAGCAAAATCGGCATCAGCAAACCAAACTGCGGTTTCATTCCAAAATGTCGCTGCAAATCTCTCCCCACCGCAATATTAAACTTTTGGTCGGTTCCCCCCAACTCCACATCCGCTTCCAAAGCCACCGAATCGTAACCCTGCATTAGCGGATACAAAAACTCATGCAGATAAATTGCATTTTCCTGCTGCATCCTGTTATCAAATCCCTCTTTAGCGAGCATCTGCTGCACCGTCATCGTCTTCAGCAGTTCCAAAATCTTCGCCAAGTCCAATTTCGACAACCACTCGGAGTTATAGCGAATTTCCAAACGTCCGGGCGTGTCAAAATCTAGAATCGGACGCACTTGGTCTAAATAAGTCTTGGCATTTTCCGCCACTTGTTCGGCCGTCAACTGGCTGCGCATCTCGGATTTTCCAGTCGGATCGCCAATTCTTGCGGTAAAATCTCCGATCAGCAGTACGGCTGTGTGACCGGCATCCTGAAAAGCTCGCAGCTTGCGGACGCAAAGGCTGTGGCCCAGGTGAATGTCACTCCCTGTCGGGTCAATTCCCAGTTTGACGCGCAAGGGTCGATCGACTTTTGCCAGCAGTTGGGCTAAATTTTCGTCAGGGTTGCTAGAATCAGGTCGATCTGGAAAAATCTCACTGACGCCGCGGTAAAGCGCTGAAAGGTTAGGAGTTATCATCGGGGAGCGATCGTCCATCATATTTTGCCAAAGTGCAGCAGAATTAGTTACACTCACTGGTTGACGCATAAAAACATAACTATCAAGCTACTATAATCCCAAAGCTGACCGGCTTTCCTTAGCTGACAGTCTCTAGGGTTCGCATCTAAAATTAAAAGTCTTAAACCCCAAATCGAGTGAGGAAGTGAAATCCACGTGTCAACCAACGCAGTCCGCAAAAACACGGAAAACTCAGCCCCCGTATTCGAGTTTGTTCAGTCAGTCAGTAAAGTGACCGCCGGAACCATACTCAGCATGACAATGCTTGCCAGTTCCGTAGTCGCTGGCGGACTGGTTGGCTTAGCTATCAGCTTCCGCAATTTGCCAGATGTTCGGATCTTGCAAACCTACTCTCCTACAGAAACCACCCACATTTACGACATCAACGGCAGGCCCCTAGCCAGCATCCACGACGAAGCCAACCGGGATGTGGTACCCCTTAACCAAATCTCCCCGAACCTGAAACGAGCCGTTCTGGCGATCGAAGATAGCAACTTCTTTACCCACAAAGGTATCAACCCCGGCGGGATAGCCCGAGCTCTCATAGTCAACCTAGAGAAAGGGAGAACCGTTGAAGGCGGCTCGACTATGACTATGCAGCTAGTCAAGAACCTGTTTCTGTCTCCCCAGTCAAAATTCAGTCGCAAGGTAGCTGAAGCGGTAATGTCTATCCGCTTGGAGCAAATTCTCAACAAAGACCAAATTCTGCAACTGTACCTGAATCAAATCTACTTAGGTCACAACTTGTACGGCGTAGAGACAGCCTCTCGAAGCTATTTCAACAAGTCAGCAAGTAATTTGACTCTTTCAGAAGCAGCGATGCTGGCCGGCTTAATTTCTGCCCCCGAAGAATACAGTCCTTTCGTCAATTACAAGTTGGCCAAAGACCGGCAAATAATGGTTTTAAGCCGCATGAAGGATCTTAAATGGATTACGCCGGCTCAAGAGACAGCAGCCCGCAAGGAAAAAATTAAGCTAGGCAAAATTACCTCTTTTGGCGGCTCTCAAGTTCCTTACGTAACACAAGCCGTAGTCCAGGAACTGACTAGGCGTTTCGGGCGAGATGCCGTGGTTAAGGGAGGAATGCGCGTTCAAACCACGATCGACCTCAAAATGCAGCGCATAGCCGAAGAAACCGTCAAAGCGTGGCACAATCGGCTTTACTACCAAGGGCTGTTTTACGATCGCGAGGAAGGTCAAATTGCCCTAGCTGCCGTCGATCCCCGCACCCACTTTGTCAAAGCAATGGTTGGCGGCGTCGATTACGAAAAGAGTCAGTTCAACCGCGCCATTCAAGCACGCCGCCAGCCAGGATCTTCTTTTAAGCCTTTTATCTACTACGCTGCCTTTGCTAGCGGCAAATACGGCCCTGATTCAGTTGTGTACGACTCCCCTGTCGGCTACCGCGACGGCGACGGCTACTACTACCCTCAAAACTACGGCGGCGGCTTCTCCGGTGCCGTCAGCATCCGCAGAGCTTTGGAAGTATCTCTGAACATTCCCGCCGTCAAGCTCGGCCAAGAAGTCGGATTGAATAAAGTGATTGAGATTTGCCGCGTGCTCGGCATCAGAAGTCCGATGGAACCAGTGGTTTCTTTGCCCTTGGGTGCCGTTGACCTGACTCCTTTAGAAATGGCTGGAGCTTTTGCTACCTTCGCGAACAACGGATGGCATTCTGACACCACGTTTATCGTGCAAGTCACTGACAGCAGCGGCAACGTCTTGCTCGACAATACGCCCAAACCCAAATTAGTTCTGAATTCCTGGGCTGCAGCATCTGTCAACAGCACCCTGCAAGGCGTAATTACCAGCGGAACGGCAAGGGCTGCTCAACTTGGGCGACCGGCTGCGGGGAAAACTGGTACAACTTCCTCGGAACGCGATATCTGGTTTGTGGGTTACGTGCCGCAGTTGTCGGTGGCTGTTTGGATGGGCAACGACAATTATAGACCGATGAGCTACGGTGCTACGGGCGGTACTATTGTCGCCCCTGTTTGGCGCGATTTTATGAGCCAAGCTTTGGAAGGCGTTCCCGCAGAAAGTTTCAAACCTCCTTCAGCTTTTGAGCGGCCTTAATTATCAGTCATTAGTCATTGGGCATTGGGCATTGGGCATTGGGCATTGGGAATACTTTCTTTTTCTTCCTTCTTCCTTCTTCCTTCTTCCTTCTTCCTTCTTCCTTCTTCCTTCTTCCTTCTGCTCACTAGGATTGTTTTTCCAGCTCAGATTTCATCCGCTCCAGCGTTGAGTTCATTTGCTCAAACATTTGCTGGGGCGTGATGCCAAATTGATTGAGCTGTGTTTTTAACTGCTCTACAGTCATCTGAGCCATGAAGTCCTCAGACAGCTCGAAGCGCTTCATAAAAATACGGTAGCGCTCCATCATTGATTCCATCTGAGCGATGAACATTTTCTTGCCTTCGCGATCGAATTTCCCGTAATTCCCACCTAGTTTGATGAGAGATTGATAGTCTTCAAACAACAGCTTGGCTTCTTGCTGAACAATTTCTGAATCAAAAAATCCCATAGCTTTTCTAATTTTTTAAGATTCTACTAATTTTGATCTAGGCGAGAAATCCCGCTGCTTTTACTACTATTTTATCAGTTGCCGGAGGAAGTCCCTACCCCTTAAGGCGCAAGAATAAGTAGAAATTTCCGTACAGGATAAGGCATGGGAATGGGGCATTGGGCATTGGGCTGGCGATGACAACAGTCAACTGTCAACAGTCAACTGTCAACAGTCAACTGACTTTAAACTTCCCCGATGCGTTCTAGAGGCCAAAACCGCACTACAGCACGGCCGATGATATTCTGCTTAGGTAAAAATCCCCACCTGCTGGAGTCGTTGCTGTTGTTGCGGTTGTCTCCCATCACAAAGTATTCATTTTCTGGGACGCGATAAGGCCCCCACTCGTATTTAGGAGGTTCGGCAATATATTTTTCGACGAGGGGTTTGTCGTTGAGATAAACTAAACCTTTTTTAACGGCGACGGTTTGACCCGGTAAGCCAATTACCCGCTTGATGAATGCTTGGTCTTGGGTAAAGCCTTGTTCTTGCAACTTTTCGGGAGGGGCAAATACTACGATGTCGCCAGTTTTTGGAGGTTCGAGGTAGTAGGAGATTTTTTCGACTACGACGCGATCGCCCACGTGCAGAGTTGGTACCATAGAATCTGAGGGTATGTAGCGCGGTTCGGCGACCAACGCTCGAATCACTATTGCTAAAGTCAAAGCAATAATCACTATTTGAAGATTTTCAAAGCCAGACTTCCACGCTTTCTGCCACCAGGTTTCAGGCGGATTTTGTGCTACTTCTGTACCCAAATTATTTTTTTCAGATGTCATGAAAGTCCTCGCTATATAGTTGCCACTAATTATCTGATTAAGCTCATCAGCATTTAAATTGCATCTCAAGAAATAATCCAACTATGAGTGGGCTGGGAACGCGATCCCGCCCAAAATATACAATTTAAATGCAGTACAGCTTACCATTGAAGTATGTCGCTGTTAATTACTAGACTTGAAGTGCAGGCATTCGCAAACAATCTTGAAATGCTTCTGCGTTGCTTCTGCGTTGCTTCTGCGGTTTCCCTATCAATCAAAGATTTATGCAATAAATCTACTCTTGATATTAACTCATAAAAAAGGCAGAGAATTTAAATTCTCTACCTTTTTTATGTGAGGATTTTGAGTTGTTTGCGACTGCGAGATTGGTTATTTCCAAACTTTACTCGCGATCGCACTTACTCAATCTTACTCAACGCCTTGGGGCAGCAATTCCCGCTTTTGACCTTGCAGCACCTTAACAATTCCGTCCTCGCCCACATCCACAACAGCGGTGTCGCCGTCTTTGATGCGGCCAGAAAGGATTTCCTCAGCCAAGCTGTCTTCCAACAACCGCATGATGGCGCGGCGCAGGGGTCTGGCTCCGTAGCTGGGGTTGTAGCCTTCTTCTACCAGCCGTTCTTTGAATTTTTCGGTCACTTCGAGGGTGATTCCCTGTTCTGTCAAGCGGCCGAACACTTCTTTGAGCATAATGACGGCGATTTCCTTGACTTCTTCCCTGTTCAACTGGCGGAAGACGATAATTTCGTCGAGCCTGTTGAGGAATTCGGGGCGGAAGTAGTTTTTGAGTTCTTCGTTAACCAAGGAGCGAATGCGGTTGTAATTGGCATCGGTTTGGTTTTCAGTGAACTCGAAGCCGAGGCCGCCGCCGCCTTTTTCAATCACCTTAGAACCGATGTTTGAGGTCATAATCAGCAGCGTGTTTTTGAAGTCCACGGTGCGACCTTTGGCATCTGTTAAGCGACCGTCTTCCAATATTTGCAGGAGCATATTGAAGACATCGGGGTGGGCTTTTTCGATTTCGTCGAACAGCACGACGGTGTAAGGACGGCGGCGGACTGCTTCTGTGAGTTGGCCGCCTTCGTTGTAGCCGACGTAGCCGGGAGGAGAACCGATGAGTTTGGAGACGGTGTGCCGTTCCATGTATTCGGACATATCCAGCCGAATCATCGCGTCTTCGGAACCGAAGAAGTAGCCGGCCAGGGCTTTGGTGAGTTCGGTTTTGCCGACGCCGGTGGGCCCGGAGAAGATGAAACTGGCGATCGGGCGATTGGGATTTTTCAAGCCAACGCGAGCGCGACGGATGGCGCGGGAAACGGCTTTCACTGCTTCTTCCTGGCCGATCAAGCGCTGGTGCAAGGTATCTTCCATGTGCAGCAGCTTTTCGGATTCGGATTCGGTCAGTTTGTTTACCGGGACGCCCGTCCAGCTTGCCACGATTTGAGCAATGTCTTCTTCGGTGACTACTGGCGATGGGTCAGTTTCGCCGGTGCGGGCCGAGTCGGTTTTTTTGGCTTGGGAAATAGCGCGAATTTCGGCTTTGATGGTCATTTCTCGATCGCGCAATTCGCCGGCTTTGTCAAAGTCTTGAGAACGCACCGCTTCGTCTTTATCTTTGAGGACTTGGCGCAGTTCTTTGTCAAGTTCTTTGGCTGCGGGGGGCAGTTGGGAGTTGATCAGGCGGACTCTGGAACCTGCTTCGTCTACCAAGTCAATTGCTTTGTCTGGGAGGAAGCGGTCGGAGATGTACCGATGTGATAGTTTGGCTGCGGCTTCGAGGGCCGTGTCCAAGATTTTCAGCTTGTGGTGCTGTTCGTAGCGTTCCCGCAGACCGAAGAGAATCTCGATCGTCTCGTCAACCGTGGGTTCGCCGACCATGACGGGCTGGAAGCGCCGTTCTAGGGCTGCATCGCGCTCGATGTGCTTGCGGTACTCGTCGAGGGTGGTAGCGCCGATACACTGGAGCTCGCCTCTTGCCAGAGCCGGCTTGAGAATGTTGGCAGCGTCGATCGCGCCTTCAGCCGCACCTGCACCGATCAAAGTGTGTACTTCGTCAATCACCAAAATCACGTTACCCGCTGTGCGGATTTCGTCCATGATTTTTTTGAGGCGCTCTTCAAATTCGCCCCGGTATTTGGTACCGGCGACGAGCAGGCCTATGTCGAGAGTGACGACGCGCTTTTCTTCGAGGATATCTGGGATGTCGTTGTTAGCGATGCGCTGGGCGAGGCCTTCGGCGATCGCGGTTTTACCGACTCCGGGTTCGCCGATTAGCACCGGGTTATTTTTGGTGCGGCGACCGAGGATTTGAATTACCCGTTCGATTTCTTTTTGGCGTCCGACTACTGGGTCTAGTTTGCCATCGACCGCCATTTGAGTGAGGTTGGCGCCGAATTCATCGAGGGTTGGGGTTTTGGTGCGGGCACCGCCGCCGGTGGCTGCGACTTCTGCGGTTTCTCCCAGCATCCGAATCACTTGGGTGCGGACTTTCGACAAGTCTACTCCCAGGTTTTCTAAGACTCTGGCCGCTACTCCTTCACCTTCGCGGATCAGGCCCAGCAGCAGGTGTTCGGTGCCGATGTAGTTGTGTCCGAGTTGGCGAGCTTCTTCGAGGGACAGTTCTAGAACCCGCTTGGCGCGGGGGGTGAACGGAATTTCGACTGCTACGAAGCCGGAACCGCGCCCGATTATTTTTTCGACCTCAATCCGAGCGTCTTTGAGGTTGACCCCCATTGATTTGAGGACTTTAGCTGCAACCCCGGTTCCTTCACCGATCAGACCCAGGAGGATCTGTTCTGTCCCTACGAAGTTGTGACCCAGGCGGCGAGCTTCTTCCTGGGCCAACATGATTACTTTTATTGCTTTTTCTGTGAAGCGTTCAAACATGATTTATTCCCATCACCTGCTATGTGCCCGTTTCGAGGTCACGCTCGCACGACGAGCGTTTGTGTTCGAGTGTTACCTCGTAATGCTGATTCTAGCGTGACACTCCCAACCGCTCTGCCGCACTCGGCTGCGGTTGCAGATTCTAGGCTGCCGTTGCAGGATGGCTTTCAACTGGGAAGACCCAAATGGTGGCTGACCTACAACCTCCCCTAGACTGCAAGAAGATTGCTCTTCTCGGCCCGTGCCCAACCTACGACTACGTATTGATGGATTCTAGCACAATCTTTTTGGCTGTCATGCAGGTGCAAAAGTGATAATTCTCGAAGTACAGGGCGGGTTTTGTACAAAACTTATTAGTTTGATGCACGATCGATCCCCTAAACTCATCCTTAAGCGGCAGCCCATCTCAAGAATTTGTTGCTTTGGGAGGGCGAGAGCGAGCTGGGCTTTCTTTATCTAAAATTTTGCCCCTAATCCGTTGGGGATTTGGTTAGTCTTCATCTTGTCTGTTGTGCGATCGCTCCTGAGCAATTAGTGAGTGTTGCTACACTCCGAGGGGTTTGGCTCAGAACTCTGCACGGTCAAAGACTTTGCAGAGTGCTTTGGGCGTTAACTCGTTTGACTTGAAAGTCTGAAACTTCAATGTTAGAAAACAATCTAAATCCTGTTTAAGGCGTAGTGAAAGTAAATAATGAACACTAGAAAATTAGAGGACTAGGTACACAGTAGCGAAAATGGCTCGATCGAAGTTACAGGTAAATTCCAGGATGCAGCCACAAAAACTTTTGCTGCTTCATCAAAAGAATTCAATGCAGAACAGCTAGGACGTGTCTACTTTATTCGGCACGGTGAAAGTACCAGTAACGAACGCAACATTATTTTTGCAGGAGTTCTGGATGTTGACCTCACATCATTTGGTCGTTGCTGACGCGCCGTGCAGGTGTTGACCTGAAGAAAAAAGGTACAAAATTTGATGCAGTATATGTCTCCCACAGGAGACGCGCACGGCAAACCTGTAAAATCGCCCTTACTTCCCCAGTTTTATCAGTGCTTTGGGGCGGTAATCTTTATCCATCGGCTCTTTTGTCAAGAACGCTATCAATCGTTGCTCCGCTGGCGCTTCTGGCCACAACATTGAAGGTTGCCAATTTATCCATTAACGTTGACAGCCCGATCTTTTTCGGCGTCATTTTAATTTTAGGTCTGGCAACACAGGGAGCGATCGCCCTGTTTGGGGGCGACAAATCCTCGGTGGAATCAAACCACCACAGTAAACGCAGACATGACCGAAACACCGTCGTTGGAATATTAACATATCGAAATGTTCTTGACTAATATGGTCAAAGTCCAACGAACATGGAATAAATACATAACCTGACCAATCCACTTATTACTTTCGGATTATAAATTGTAGGAACCAAATGGTAGAAGCTATCAAATTTAACAAAAATCCAACCACCACAGCGGACTGGCGACTAACTCCTGGCTACTTGCATGAAGGTAGATCGGATTTTGAATCAGCACATATTTTGTTAGGTCGTTTCTTAGCCGATAGAACCTCAGAAGACCCGTTGGTAGAAAAACAACTATTTGCTAGCGACGGCTTTTTTGAGTGGGGACACGCCAAGCCTTTAGAAAAAGTGATTAATTCACAGTCAGAATTGGAGTTTCTACTGTTGCATCCCAATTTGTTACGCAACTGTATTACTATCATCGAACCTTGGGAAAACGTAGGCGTTAACGCTCTTGGCGAAGATGTTCGGGCTTCCAAAAATGTCGCCTACATTGCTCAAAAAGTCGCCGATATGGACTCAGTATTACTACCTGTTTGGTCAACAGGAGTCCTCGATCCAGAAATAGTTGTTCCCGCAATTAACTCTGGTTATGCAGTGGTAGTCGAAGGCGGCGATCCATCGACATACGATGCCTCCAGTTGGACAAGTCCGGCGTGTCCGCGAGAGGATATGTTTGCATTAGTGGAAAAATTGCTGATTTCCCGATCGCCCACCAGTGCTGCTGCCATCTTTATTTGTGTGGGACACCAGTTAGCTGCTGAATGTCATATACGGCTCATCCGTCGTGCAGTCAAAGAAGTTTTGGGTACGACATCTCTGGATCGCGATCGCTCAGGCATGGCTCTGAGATCGTTGCAAGAAGTCTGCCAGCGCATCGAAGCAATGGGCAAGACACTCGAAGTCAAAAAGCGTGATGGACGAGTTGTTGCGAATGGCTGGAATGACGAGCATTTTGCCGTGACGCGCAATGAATTAAAAGAAGTAGGCGATCGTGTATTGTTGCCTTATCAGTCTCCAGACGGCGATGCTTTAGGTATTCCTTGGGAAATTATCCATGCTCATGATGTCACAGCCGACAGCCATGAAGGCGTGATTGACACAACAATTCAATATGAGGCCAGAGTATCAATTTCGATGTTTCATTCGGATGAAGTCAACGAAGAAGCAATATTGTTTGCGAACTGGGCTTACCGCAGTATTCATGACGCTATTGTTCCCTATCGGCACATCATCGCTGGTAGCTCTCTGAGTTGGCTAATACAACTGCCCGACGCCATTGAAATTCTGTGTTAAACAGCAGAGGAAGATGGTGAAATAGTTACCGAATGTTCAGCAACCTGCATTAACTACAAAGACTTTGAAACTAAGAAGATTCGCCGCTCGTTTACTTGCCAATTCCATCCAGAACTTCTCTCCGATTTGCGCGCGATCGGTAACAGTGAAGCTCCATCATATGCAACATTAAAAAATGATGATGGTGTCCGCTTATTTGTCCGACTGCTGTATGCAGGAATGCAAGAGTAAGGCTGTTAGCTTGCGCCACCACTTGCGTGGCGCAAGCGGTGCTTTTAGCGATGACGATAATAATTAATTTATTATCCGGGAAATACAACTAATCATCTAGTTGACTTGTCAAATAAACTTAATAAAATTTACTTTTATTAAATATTAACTTTGGGAATTATGAAAACAAAAACTCAAAACTGGTTTAAACTTGCTTTTCAGTTCAGAGGCTCAGTTATTTTAGCCATTTATCAACGAGTTATTGGGTTTGGTCTGTTTAGTTTTTTTGTTTCTGTACTTTACTATTTCAACCTCCCTGTATCCCAACCTATTTTGGGAAGTATTATTCCCAGCATCGTCTTAGGTTTATTACTGGTTTTCCGAACCAATACCGCTTACGAAAGGTTTTGGGAAGGGCGTAGGTTATGGGGAAATTTAGCCAACGATGCCCGTAACATGGTTTGGCAAATTGGGGCAATAATGAACGACATTGAACCAGAAGATCGAGCCAAAAGAATTGCACTCATTCGCCTCGTAGCTGCTTTCCCCGTGGCGTGTAAATTGTATCTTAGGTCAGAAGCTGTAAATAGCGAATTAGAAGAATTGATGTCTCCATCTCAGTATTTGCAGCTAAAGACAATCCACAATCCACCACTACAGATAGTCTTTTGGATAGCAGATTATCTACAACAGCAGTATCAACGTGGTAACGCTGTCTTACATTACAGTCATGTAATTTTTCTGCAAACTACTGTGAAGAGTATGATGGAGTCTGTAGGACACTGCGAACGCATTTTAAGAACGCCTCTCCCCCTAGCTTATTCGATTCATCTCAAGCAACTGCTATTAATTTACTGCCTGTTATTGCCTTTTCAGCTAGTTAAAGATTTGGGATGGGGGACAGCCATATTTGTTAGTTTGATTAGTTTTACATTACTTGGCATTGAAGAAATTGGTCTGGAAATAGAAAACCCGTTTGGTTACGATACCAACGACTTGCCCCTTGATGCTATTTGCAACACAATCAAATACGACATTGAAGAGTTTCTCACTTGTAATCCCCACCTCAACTCTAAGTTAGAGAAAATTTACCAAGAAGATGGGTATGATAAACAACTGTAACAATTCGAGGTAGAGAATAAAAAAATTGAATTTTGAGGTAATATAAATTGTTAGGACTGATGCGCAGACTCTACTTGTAGGGTGCGCCTGAAGCACCTTACTACTATAGATAGTGTATTAATAGAAGGAATACAGCGTAAGCTCTGTTGGTTGAATCGATAGAAAAAAATACTTACGTGAGTACCTTAAAACTAGGAAGAGGAAAATATTCAATGAAGTTAGACAAGTTTGTACTAGCACAAAATATGGCATTTCTAATAGCCATTCCACCAGAAAGTAATTTGGCGAAGTTGCTCTCCTTTTGCTTGACCACAAAGGTTAGAAAAAAGATGACCGGAACAGAAATATTAAAAATAACCTGTGACCTAATGGAAAACCCATCTAATTTGCCCTATTGGACTCAAGACGTGATGGGGCTAGATTTAGATTACACCAGTGAAGAGTGGAAAGCTTTAGGAGAAATGGGCATCAACGATGCAGAGGAGTTTATGGCTACCCTAGGGCAAGAGTTGGAAAAATTGAGTTTGTAATATCTCGCCCTAGCGTGAGCAAAGAAACTCTCAGATTCCAAACACTCTATCAAAAGCATTCATCACAGCCGAATAGTTAAAAAACCCTGTCTAAAGACAAGGGAGCGTCAACTTTCAAGAGAAAAACAAAAATATGTCTTTAAATGTTGAACTTTTAGAGCAAAGTTTCGAGAAAATCAAACCTCGTGCTGATGAATTTGCCGCTAGCTTCTACGAAAAATTGTTTACAGCTCACCCCGAGTTGAAACCGCTGTTTGCCAAAACTGATATGGAAAAGCAACAGAAAAAGCTGATAAGTGCTCTGGTTTTAGTAGTAGAAAATCTCCGTTCTCCAGATGCTTTAGGGCCAGTTCTCAACGCACTGGGAGGCAGACACATCGGTTATGGAGTAATTCCCAAATATTACCGTCCAGTTGGAGAAGCACTACGGGAGCATAACACTTATGCGCTAAGTACAAATACTCAGGAATACCCTACCCCTCATTAGTCCATAATTAAATATGTTTACTACTCTCGCAAAATTATGAATTCAGAGAAACAAAGAAAGCTGCAAGAATATACCAGAGCAATTGCTGAGATTTTATATACAGAAGCTGAATCTGAACAACAGTTGACGCTGGAAAGTATAGAAAAAACTATTCAGACACAGCTTCAACAGTATGTCAGTCCCGAAATTGCCGCTTTTTTTTTAAGCAATCAACAGGAACAACTTCCGGCAGAACCAGAAAACTTACCAGTACATTAGGGATACTAAAAATCAGTGAAAAACAAGCTAAAATACTGGGAGTTAAGCCCTGCACAAGAATTAGTCCACATTTGGAACAATGTTGTCTGAGATTAAGTGCCAATATGTCATACGAGCAAACGGCAGTAGATTTAGAATACATCACCGGTGTCCAAACCAATGCCATGTCACAACAGAGATTAGTGCATCGGCAAGAGTTTCAGTTGCCGATAGTCACAGAACTAATTGAATAATTATGTGTAGATGGAGGAAAAGTTAGATTAAGAACTGCACAGGGACTAGAATGTATCTACAAAGACTATAAAGCAATGCACACCAACAGCGGATTAATCGCGGTTTATCAAGATAACATTGGGCTGAGTAATTGGGTCAACAGTCAACCCATCGCTAAGATTGTAACCTGTCTGGGAGATGGACATGATGGAATTTGGAATATTATCGCTTTAGTTGCCCCAAATCGACAACGCCGAGAAATCCTTGACTGGTATCATCTGATTGAAAATCTGAATAAGGTTGGCGGTTCACAACGAAGAATCAATGAAGCCCAAGCTTATTTATGGAT
>JACJNY010000022.1 GCA_014695295.1 Microcoleus sp. FACHB-61
CATTGGACGATTGAAAACCAAGTTCATTGGACTTTAGATGTCACGTTCCATGAGGATCAATGTCGGATTCGTTCAGGTCATAGTCCTCGTAATTTTGCCATCCTGAGACGGATAGCACTTAACGCTCTTAATCAGGAGAAAACATTGCAGCGTAGTCTTCGTCAAAAAATCAAACAGGCTTCTATGAATAATGATTATATGATGACTGTTCTCAACTCCTTTTGTAAAGCTTGATTGAGATGCTCTTACCCTGCTATTTTGGCGAGGTAGACATACTCACCAGAGAGTGAAAAAGCGGTTTTGGTGAACTCAGCCGATTGCTTGTTTGTCTTTTTCTTGAACTTAGGTAGACCAGATTTTTTGCCTTTATGTTTACCGTTTCGGGAATTAAAAAAGTTTCGGTAGGCTACATCCAAGTGTCGCAAAGATTGCTGTAAGGGCACCGAGGAAACGTCTTTTAGCCACTGTCTCTCTTCTGTTTTTTTGGATTGAGTAAGTAGGGCAGAAAGTTTGTTGTATCCCGGTAACTTTTGAGCAGAACGACAAAAAGCCAGCGCATCGTTCCAGACGACCCGACAGCAGCCGAACAACTGAGCTAAGCTCTGTCGTTGTTGGTCTGTTGGGTAAAATCTGTATCGATACCTGGCTTTCATACCTTATAATACAATAGACATCTCCAAAAAACAAACTATCGTTGAATCGCCAATATATTATAAGGGAGATTTATGTAAAAAAAATGAGTCAACTTCGCGAACACATAGAAAGACATCCCTCAGAAACTACTCGGCTATTGGGTCTAGACTATGACCAACTTATAGGACTAATTACTCACGCCGAAAATCTGTATAAGCAGACAAAAGTTCAAGATAATTCTAAAATTCGCATCCTCAAAGGCGGAGGTGGTCGCCCACCTAAATTAGAGATTGCCGATCAAATTCTCCTGACTTTGGTATATTTACACCATCTTTCCACATTTCAAATTTTAGGAGTTCAATAGGGAGTCAGCGAGTCAGCAGCTAATTATATCTTTCACCAATGGATAATTTTTTTTAGATAACTGTTGCCTGCTTCGAGAGTTAGAGCAGGTAAAAAAAAATGCTTCGGAATGGCAATGTGTTCTTGAAATATTGAGTGAATTTGAGTTGATTGTAGATAGCTAGGAACAGGCAAGAGAAAGACCTACAGACTACAAAGAGCAGAAGAAATACTCTTCAGGTAAGCAAAAAAACATACCTTAAAAAATAAAATAGTTGTAATGCCGAACGGGAAAGAAATTGTTGATGTAGTAGTTGGAGAAGCTGGAACAACGGCGGACATAAAAATTTGGCGTTCCCGACGCAAAGAATGGAATCCAGAGCAAAAATTTCACGGGGACAAAGCTTATGTAGGGGAACTATTAATTGATACTCCTGACAAAAAAAGTCGAAGTAAAGATATTACAGATGCTCAAAAAAAAGCAAACAAACAGAAGGCTAGAAAAAGAATAATAGTAGAGCATATGATTAGGTTGGTGAAGATTTAGTGTGCAGCAGAGAGATTTCGCTTAAGAGCTGGCAATTCCGAGCCAGTAATTATGGTCGTATGTGGATTAATAAGATGGCGGATGGGTGCAATAGTTATATGTCAATAAAAATCGATATCAACCGGAAAAAATAGTAAAAAAAATGTCATAAAAATTGGTATTTATGATTAATATAGTCTTCAAACCCTTATTTAACTGTTAGTTTCTTGTCCGAAGCTCGCTTCGAGCTTCGGACAAGAAACCAAGCGGGAAAAAGGTTTGGCAGTTATTGGAGATGTCTATTGAACAAGCTATAGCCAGACGCCGGGATGCGGAAGCAGATTTAATCGATGAAAGTGCTTAAATTGCCCAACTCACATGGAAGTTTATCTGTGTTTATCTGCGCTTTAACAAATTATATTGTTTGCGGTTGATGTGGCATTTTAGCAAATGTAATTGATATCGTGATTAAAGAAAATCAGTTAGATTGTTTGTTGAAAACCGCAGATATTAACAGCTAAACGCTGATGTAATTTCGGAACATTCAGCAGCATAAATTGATGAACGGGGATTTAGGGGATATATTGAAAGTGCGATCGCTTTTGATATAAGGTTATGATCAACTAAATTGCACATTTATTGTGTAATTAGTTAATGAGTGGGATTAACCGCGAAAAAAACCTATAATTACTATGTTATCTTCCGCGCAAAACCTCCCCGAACAAATCAATGATTGGGAATTTATCGAGTTGTGGGTATATCCAATTGTTTTCCCGCCTCGGATTCTGATGTTAGCGAGCGACCAAAATAGTAAGTGTTGTATTTACGAGCGATCCGGGAATTACAAACTGCTGTTTTTAAGTTTAAGTTACGATGAGGCTCACTCGTGGCTAGTGGAAGATGAATATGAGCGAGTTGATGGTAGGCTTTTAGCCTCGGAAATAGTTTGAGAGTGTGATATTATGAAGGCGATCGCACCTGGCCCCAACTCTACAGTTTTCTTGCTGGAGTAGCTGAGCCGCCAAGCGCGATCGCGTAAGTGGGAAGGTATGGTTAATTCCCTGAAAAGCTGGGGGACTCAATTTAAAATGCCAGCAAGAAAGCGCCGATCATTTGTAAGATATGGATGACAGCCTCAATAGATAATCCCAGTGAGCCGGCCAAGGAGCCGATCGCTGTCGCTATTTCCGTAACACCGGCACCTGAACTAATTAAAGCTATCAACTGGCTAAGAAATTCAATAACAGCGGGTCCGTTAGCAATTAAGCCAAACAGAGCCGCAACAGAAACAGAGCCCACCTTGAGAGCTTCGAGTAGTCCCGTTAGCTGCGCGATCGCGTCTGGGCCTTGGGTGTGAATGTAATCTAAAATTTGTGCGATTGCTGTTACCAGTGCATCCATGCTTCTTTCCTTTTAGGGTCAAATACCTACGATCAATCAATACTCTTAGTCAACTAGCTGAAAAAGCCGTTCAAAAAATACTCGGATTATTTCAAACCCACTCAAATCATTTCTCATATCGATACGAAGCCAAAAAAACAACTATTTATTAACTTTAACCCGTAATTTTTCTCACAATTCTTCTATGCTTATCAATGACATCAGCAACCTCTTTGACCGTATCCTTTTGTTCTTGCGACAGCGGACATTTCAGCTTGGGTTCTTTTTTGGGTTCGTTAGCCATGAGCTTAATACTCCAATGTTTTGCTATAGTTTATTAGCGGAAAATTATCGCTTATCTTTGGATAATATCATTATATTTATAGTGATGTCCAGTCATAAAACGTCAGAGAATGTAAGTTGTTGTACCTGACGCTAACTGTCAAAAAAAGTCAAATGTTGCCATCCATGTCATAAAATGTCATAAAATAGCAGGTATAATAGGCAAAACCCCTAAACTTAACTCACCGATGGACGTTAAAGAAGTCTTGAGATTTGCCGATGACCTGGTTTTCGCTAAGACGGGAGAACATTTGGAGGATCTGCAAGAAGCTATCCTGGGGGGTGTATGGGAAGGTCAAAAATACTCTCAAATCGCAGAAACATCGCATTGTAGCGAAGGTCACGTCAGGAATGTAGCTTCAAAATTATGGAAGCGTTTATCAAATGTATTGGGTGAAGAAGTTACTACATCGAATTTACGATCGACACTTGAGAGACGACAATTATTCATCATTTCATCAAATTCGGGAAACGATTTTTTTATTGGTAATGTCAATGTCTGTAAGGATAGTCAATTTTCAGAATATCCACAAACCCGATCGCCCTCCACCCCCACATCAGACACATCCCAACCCCAAACCAGACTAGACTTAGCAGACGCACCTCATATTTCATTATTGTCCGATCGCACATCCGAACTCGCCACCCTAGAAACATCGATCGTCCAAGAAAAGTGTAACCTTGCAGCAATATCAGGACTCAGTGGCATTGGCAAAACCGCACTTTCCCTCCACCTCATCCAAAAAATTCAGCATAACTTTGAATGCGTCATCTGGCGAAGTCTCTGCCACTCCCCACCGTTAGAAACTACCCTAAAAAATCTCCTAGAATTTCTCTTAAATAAACCCGAAATCGAACTCCCTACCAGCATTCCAGATCGACTTTCCCTGTTAATGGAATATCTGCGAAAAAACCGCTGTCTCGTTATCCTCGACGACGTGCAAACCATTCTCAGCAGCGGACAATTAGCAGGAAATTACCGCCCCGAGTGCGAAAATTACAGCATCCTATTCAGACAAATCGCAGAAACAACCCACAACAGTTGCTTAATCCTCAACAGTTGGGAACCACCCAGAGAAATTACCGCCTTAAAAGGTGAAAATTCACCAGTTCGCAGCTTACAACTCAAAGGCATAGGTGCAGCAGCAGCCGAAATTTTCCGACAAAAAAGCTTACTCAATCCCGAACAATGGGAAAACCTAATTAACACCTACCGAGGCAATCCATTGTGGTTAAAAATAGTCGCCACCACCATTCAAGAAATATTCCGAGGTAGGGTTGCAGAATTTTTAAAATATGATATGCTATTCTTAGGGCAAGAATTGGCAGCTACATTGCACCCGCAGATAAATCGTTTGTCAGAATTAGAAAAAAACCTCATCTGCCGCCTCAGCCGCGAAGCAAATTCAGTTTCAATAGAGCAATTGCTAAAAGATGCCGATTTATCGCCATCTGAGTTATTCAACGGGCTGCAATCTTTGGGGCGGCGATCGTTAGTTGAAATAGAAGAACAGGAGAATGAAACGCTATTCAGCGTTTGTCCTGTGGTGAGACAATATGTAATATCAAATCCAGTTTTTTGATACTTCCCGACAGTCCGGCAGGGGTTTCAACCCCTGCCTCAAAGCTAAAGTCGGTTAAAACCGACTACAGAATGTGATGAAAATGCAATTAATTGTAGTCCTCTGAAGCGAGGACTTTCGCTCTGAGACAATGGTTGAAAACCCCTGTCGGAATGGAACTCAAACGAGAGATTCGATAGAAAATATGAATAGTGCTGAACCTTCATTAACTAAAACCCAATTAAGACGATCACTCCTCAACACCCGCAAATCCCTATCAGTACAAGAATGGAGACAAAAGAGCGATCGCCTCTGCAATCACCTGCAAAACTCGCCCCTATTCACCCAAGCAAAAACAATCCTCGCCTACTTCAGTTGTCGCCAAGAACCAGATTTAAGTCCCCTATTTGTAACTCCCCGCAAATGGGGATTTCCCCGCTGTGTCGGCAAAGACTTATCCTGGCACATCTGGCAGCCCGGAGATGCTTTACATACTGGAGCTTATGGCATACTCGAACCCCTGCCGGATGCTCCTAAAATAGACCCCTCAGAAGTAGATTTAATGCTCGTACCCGCAGTAGGCTGCGATGTTCGCGGCTATCGCTTGGGCTACGGCGGCGGCTATTACGACAGAATGCTCAGTTTAGCTGAGTGGGAATCAAAAATTGCGATCGGCACAATCTTTGAATTTGCCTTGCTCCCCCAACTACCAGTTGACCCCTGGGATCTACCGCTGCACGGCATTTGTACAGAAAGCGGTTGCAAAATTGCCCAGCGAAAATCTTAAACGGGCATAAACAAATTAATTTTCCGCAATTATGCCTATATCCTCTTAATCTAGAATCTAGAATCTAAAATCTAAAATCTAAAATCTAAAATAGTATGGCCCAGCGCTACGTTCGAGTTAAAACAACACAAGGACACATCCATTACGGTTTACTGCAACTGAGCCGCAGCGTTCAAGTATTTGATGCACCTCCCTGGTTAAAAGGGCAACCAACTGATTTGGAACTTTCACCAGATACTTACCAAATTCTCGCCCCGTGTTCTCCCTCAAAAATTGTAGCCGTAGGGAAAAATTATGTCGATCACGCCGCCGAGATGGGAACCCCAGTACCTGCTGAGCCCCTGCTGTTTTTCAAGCCTCCGAGTGCTGTCATCCCCGCAGGTGGAGCGATTCGCTATCCGCAGCAGTCGGAAAGGGTAGACTACGAGGGAGAATTGGCCCTGGTAATTGGCGAACATTGTACCAACTGCACTCCCGAACAAGCACACAGCAAAATTTGGGGCTATACTATCGCCAACGACGTAACAGCCAGAGATTTGCAAAAACGAGACAACCAGTGGGCGAGGGCCAAAGGGTTCGATACATTTTGTCCCTTGGGGCCTTGGATTGTCCGCGAATTGAGTCCTGCTGCACAATTGCAGACTTTTATCAATGAAAGCGATCAACCAGTACAGTCATCCCAGATCGATCGCATGGTATTTTCCCCAGACTTTCTCGTCTCCTACATCAGTCAAATAATGACCCTAATTCCCGGCGATGTGATACTCACTGGAACGCCCCAAGGAGTAGGGCCGCTACAAATAGGCGATCGAGTCCGCATCGAAATTGAAGGCATCGGCAGTCTTGAAAATACAGTAGTTATTAGTAATGGGTAATGGGTAATTGGTAATTATCACCAACAACTAACAACTGTCAACCGCCAACTGCCAATTGACTAACGAACCTGCATATAAACAGCATCCGAAAGCGGAGGAATCTCTGCATAGCGTCCCAAAAGCGACTGAACGACTGCATAGACAAATGCAGCAAAAGCGCCCAAAAACACCATGTTATACAGAGTTTCCGCAATAAATGCGACTTGTAAGCCTTTAGAAAAAATCGGCAAGACCAGACCGCACAGCATCAAAACAATGTCTAAAAGAATCGCCTGCATCGCATTAAAACGAATGAAGTGACTGATGCTTTCGTTTCTAACTACTCCTAAATACAGGGCAAAGAAAATAGCCAAGCTAGCAAAGGGCAAACTATAAAGTTGCATCAATGGAGCTAGCGGTATCAACAACAGTTGCAGCACAGGAAACTGTGTAAACAGAAACCTGCCAAAGGCAAGCCCGTCAATCAGCGGGAGCAAATAAGGCAAAGAAGCAAAAATCCGGTCTGGAACAGTTGTAGATCCGCGCCAAGTCATAATGAACTCTCCTGAGTCGATCGATTAACTATTAATTCCATTAAACTCAGGATAACGCAGCAGCAGGGTTTGTGTTCCGACTCGCCCGGAATTGGCTTTTCACTCAGCGGGGAGTAGCCTCAACTACCAGATGCAGGCTTTGTTATTTAATATTAGCGATCGTGAAGCCCATTTGACACTCGTACCGATCGGGCAAATTTTCCGTAGGTTTAGCAACTGGATGGCCGCAGCGAAGCTCTCCACCGCTCCAGCGCGGTTGACCAGTGCGATCGGCCAGCAAACAACTTTGGCAAACACACTGAGGGGCAAGCATCTGATTTTCCATTAAAATGACTAACATTTGATACCTCCGGCAGGCTTCACACCAGTAATTTCATTGTATGTCAGGAGTTGGGGACAAACCGCTTAACCTGAACACAACGTAATATTTATGTCAATGGTGCGAAATCCGTAGTACGGTATAAGATCCCCAATTCCCAATCCCAAATTTGTCAAGAGGTTGATTATTGTGACGGACACTAACTTAGAATTCCTTTCCAAAACCGATCCGCTCATTGCCGATTTAATCGGGCAAGAGCTGCAGCGGCAGCGAGACCACCTAGAACTCATCGCCAGCGAAAACTTTACCTCCGCAGCGGTAATGGCAGCTCAAGGCTCTGTGCTGACCAATAAATACGCCGAAGGACTGCCAGCGAAACGGTACTACGGCGGCTGCGAATTTATTGACGGCATCGAGCAAATCGCGATCGACCGCGCCAAACAGCTATTTGGAGCCGCTCACGCCAACGTCCAGCCCCACTCCGGCGCTCAAGCCAACTTTGCAGTATTTTTGAGCTTGCTGGAACCCGGAGACGGAATTATGGGCATGGATTTGTCCCACGGCGGACACTTGACCCACGGTTCGCCGGTCAACGTATCCGGCAAATGGTTCAAAGCTTTTCACTACGGCGTCAGCAAAGAAACAGAACAGCTCGACTACGACGAAATTTTGGCACTGGCCAAAGAAAACCGACCGAAATTGCTAATTTGTGGCTATTCAGCATATTCGCGAATTATCGACTTTGAGAAGTTTAGAGCGATCGCCGACGAAATCGGAGCCTACCTCCTAGCCGACATCGCCCACATCGCTGGGTTAGTCGCCACAGGGCACCACCCCAACCCCCTCCCCCACTGTCACGCAGTCACCACCACCACTCACAAAACCCTGCGGGGCCCCCGTGGCGGCTTGATTATGACTAATGACCCGGAATTAGGCAAAAAGTTCGACAAAGCAGTTTTCCCCGGCACTCAAGGTGGCCCCTTAGAACACGTCATTGCGGGCAAAGCAGTAGCTTTCGGCGAAGCATTAAAGCCTGAATTTAAAA
This sequence comes from Microcoleus sp. FACHB-61, assembly GCA_014695295.1. Lineage (GTDB taxonomy): Bacteria > Cyanobacteriota > Cyanobacteriia > Cyanobacteriales > Microcoleaceae > Microcoleus. The sequence continues at coordinate 8,345 of JACJNY010000022.1, forward strand.
CTTATTCCGGTCAAGTAATTGAAAATGCGCGCGCTTTAGCTGCACAGTTGCAGCAGCGGGGTTTAAAACTCGTTTCCGGCGGCACGGACAATCACTTAATGCTAGTTGATTTGCAATCGGCCAATATGACAGGCAAGCGAGCCGACCAATTAGTCAGCGGTGTGAATATTACTGCTAATAAAAATACCGTGCCTTTCGATCCGGCATCGCCCTTTGTTACCAGCGGTTTGAGACTCGGTTCGCCGGCGATGACCACCAGGGGAATGGGAACAGCAGAATTTACCGAGATTGGCAATATTATCGCCGATCGACTGCTAAATCCAGATGATGAAAGCGTCGCAGCCGAATGCCTGCGACGAGTAGCGACACTGTGCGATCGCTTCCCCTTATATCCCCACTTGTACTTGAAAGTGCCGGCATTAGCTTAATTTTCCTGATCGGCAATGGGGAATTGGTAGTTGGAAGTGTACGGGTAAAAGGGTAAAAGAGCAGCAAAAGATTGAGAGTTGCGGGTAGCGATATTGACAAGCGGTTTTTACCAAAAATATCGATCGCCAAGACGATTTTTACTAAAGATATTTGTCGGGCGGGGCTGGTTTGACTAACGGTATTTGTCGGTTGCGAAAAATACCGCTCAACTGGGTCTGCTCGCCAAATATCGACTCTTTCGCAATCGAAAAAGTCAATATTTCAAATCGTTAATTCGAGAGTTATGAGTTAAAAACCTCACAATTCGCGCCGCGGCAACTGCCACTACGGCAAATCTCCGCCTCCCAAACCCCCAGTCGCTCTTCCAGATGTTTCCTTGTTATAAGCCATCTGAAATGTAGTAGACTCTGCCTGACAGCCTAATTGCCCCGCACTATTTAAAATTGATTTCAGATGCCGCACCAGTATCTGTACCACATACTCGCTTTTCTGGTTTCTGCGATCATCGTCCTCTGGAGTACGCCAATAGTCAAAAAAATTGGTCTCAAAAGCGGGCGAGTCGATCGACCAGGCGAGCGAAAAGTCCACCAGCGCCCGATGGTGCGCTTGGGAGGAGTCTCCATCTTTCTCGGCACTCTCAGTGCCCTCTTATTTGTCTGGCTCTCAGGAGGCTTCATCGATGCTAACGGACAAGTTCTCAATCCCAAAGACGAATACGAAATTTGGGGAGTCACCCTCGGCGGCATCGGATTCTTCCTCATCGGTTTAGCAGACGACCTATTTTCGCTCTCGGCCTTAAAACGCTTGCTCATGCAAATTGGCGTATCCAGCATCGTTTGGATGGCAGGCGTACAAATTGAGTTTCTCACAGTTCCCTCCCTGGGACTGACTAATATTGGCTGGCTGAGCTTGCCAATTACCGTGATTTGGCTCGTCGGTATGGCAAATGCCATCAACTGGATTGACGGTTTGGACGGTTTAGCTGCCGGAGTTTCAGGGATTGCAGCAGTTGTGATGCTGATTGTCAGTCTGTCGATGCACCAACCGGCGGCGGCCCTGATTGCAGCGGCTTTGGCTGGCGGGGCCTTGGGATTTCTGCGCTACAACTTCAATCCGGCTCAAATCTTTATGGGAGATGGCGGGGCTTATTTTATCGGGTTTACTCTCGCTGGAGTGGGAGTAATTGGGTTAGTTAAAACTACGGCTGTTACTTCTGTGTTGCTGCCATATTTAATTTTAGCTGTACCGATTTTAGATATGTCGGCGGTGATTCTCGATCGACTTCGCAACGGCAAGTCACCGTTTATTGCTGACAAGCGCCACCTTCACCACCGACTTCTACAAGCCGGACTATCCCATCGATTTGCGGTTTTATTTATTTACTCGCTGACACTGTGGGTGGGAAGTTTAGCCCTAGCTTTTTCGCTTCCCAGCGGCGTAATTTACGCTATGGGCGCGACAAGTTTGCTGGGATACGCTAGCTGGAAAGTTTGGAGACACGCTAGGTGAAGGAAGAAGGAAGAAGGAAGAAGGAAGAAGGAAGAAGGAAGAAGGAAGAAGGAAGAAGGAAGAAGGAAGAAGGAAGAAGGAAGAAGGAAAAAAAATAATTTCTAATGCCCACTGCCCAATTCCCAATGCCCAATTCCCAATTACCAATGCCCAATTCCCCAATCTAAAATCCAAAATCTAAAATCTAAAATTGAATGGTTGCTGAAATTATTTGTGTTGGTACTGAATTGCTGTTAGGGGATATTCTTAATAGCAATGCCCAGTTTTTAGCGAAAGAATTAGCGAGTCTGGGAATCCCTCACTACTATCAAACAGTGGTGGGGGACAATCCAGAACGTATCAAAAAAGTTTTAGAAATAGCAGTCAGCCGATCGCAGCTTTTGCTCTTCACCGGAGGCCTCGGGCCCACACCAGACGACCTCACAGTCGAAACGATCGCCGATTTTTTTGGGGTTCCCCTGATCGAAAAGCCGGAAATTATTGCAGATATCGAATACAAATATGCCCAGCGGGGACGCACCATGAGTCCCAGCAACCGCAAACAAGCTTTAATTCCAGAAAGTGCGGATATTCTGCCGAACCGCAGCGGTTCTGCACCGGGCATTATTTGGCAGCCGGTTTCTAACGTGACAGTAATGACATTTCCCGGCGTACCGGCGGAAATGCACTTGATGTGGCAAGAAACCGCTGTTCCTTACCTGAAAAATGCCGGCTGGTGCAGCGCAACTATTTACAGCCGCACATTAAAATTTTGGGGGATTGCTGAGTCGGCATTAGCCGAAAAAGTAGATAGTTTTCTCAATTTAACTAATCCTACTGTGGCTCCCTACGCCAATAACGGCGAAGTCAAACTGCGGATTTCGGCCCGCGCAACGGAGGAAGTGGCCGCGAAAAACTTGATTGAGCCGATCGAACAACAATTGCGACAAATTGCTGGCTTAGACTGTTACGGTGCTGATAGCGATACCCTCGCTTCGACTGTCGGCCAATTGTTGCTCGATGCGGGACAAACTCTTAGCGTGGCTGAATCCTGCACGGGAGGTGGATTGGGGGCGATGCTGACTGGTGTTGCCGGCAGTTCGAGCTACTTTTTAGGCGGGATTATTTCTTACGACAATCGGGTTAAGGAAGGATTATTAGGTGTTAATCCGCAAGATTTAGCCGAATTTGGGGCAGTCAGCCACCAAGTGGCAAAACAAATGGCTGCGGGAGTGCGCGCCAGCCTCAATACCAATTGGGGATTGAGCATTACAGGCATCGCCGGGCCCGGAGGTGGCACAGACGCTAAACCTGTCGGATTGGTTTATGTCGGTTTAGCGGGCCCCGACGGCGACGTAGAAAGTTTTGAATACCGCTTTGGGGATGCCCGAGGGCGCGATTGGATTCGGCATCTGAGTAGCTGTACGGCGCTCGATCGGCTCCGGCGTAAATTATTGTTGGCAAAAGCGTAAAAAATCTCCAGCGTTTTGTCAATTGTCAACAGTCAGCCCTAAGCTTAAGCTTTATTTAACACTCTGTACTCCGAGATAGTTCGGCAATCTTCCGCTGGCCTATTGATTATCTGTAAAGATTCGTTATGATAATAAGATAGGACTGATTGGCCAATATACTGACTCTCTCCATTGCTCAAAATAACCAGCAAGCGAGAAAGCAAGTTTGACCTTTGGTTTCAAAGTCGTGCTTGCTTATTTTCAGGTATTTAGCCGTCGGTTTAGCAATCTAGACTATAAAAAAAGGAGCTATCCGTTCAATGGAAGACATTGAAAAGGTGCTGGAACAAATTAAAGAATGGGTTCGCAAGCTGATAGAAGGACTGCTGAGTCCCGAACCTGAACCGGAACTCGAACCGATTCGTATTCCTGTCAACCAACCGAGGAATCGCCGGTAGTTGGGACTGGAGTTGAAGTTTGAGTTTTCAGTTTTGAGGTTGGAGCTTTGAGGTTACAGACTGGTTGTAAATCCCAAGTCAAAACTCTCATAATTTTTGTTGCGCTGGAAATTTTAAAATTGTTAAATATCCTGGTACTTCACGGCCCTAATCTGAATCTATTGGGTCAGCGAGAACCTGGAGTTTATGGTTCTGCGACTTTAAATGATATCAACAAGTTGCTAGAACGAGAAGCGCAAGCCCTCCAGGTGAAAGTCTCAATTCAGCAGTCGAATCATGAAGGGGTCTTGGTGGATGCAATTCACTCGATGTTAGGGCAGCACCAAGGCTTATTGATTAATGCTGGGGCTTATACTCATACGAGTGTGGCAATTAGAGACGCGATCGCCGCGGTGAATATCCCTGCGGTAGAAGTTCATCTGAGCAATATTTACCGGCGGGAAGCTTTTCGCCATCACTCGTTTATCGCAGCGGTGGCGATCGGGCAAATCAGCGGTTTTGGCTCACAAAGTTATCGGCTGGGGCTGCAAGCGCTAGTTAGCTACCTCATGGAAAATTAAAAATTCACTGATTGTTCAGAGGAGGGCAGGTTTTAGATGGAAAACCAGCCCTTATATGTTTGGGTTTAATTCTAATTAATCAGAAGAGTTAGGCAAAGAGGCAAACCAAGAATAATTATAAATTGCCGATTATAAATTACCAATTACCAATTACTAAGAACTTGAGTTAAATTAAAATGCGGCATTCCCTGTTGAGCAAGTTTCAAGGAACCATCCTGGGGGCAGTTTTAGGAGACTCTATAGGTCTGCAATACCAGAGGCAACTCGTGGGTATTCCGCTCCAAACAGGAGACTTGCCGCCGATTTTACAACTGACGAAACACCAACAATTGACACTGAGTGGGCCAACATTGGGGTTGAATTCTCCCAACAGCAAAATCCCAACTGGCAAACAATCATCCGAATGCGGGAGACTTGCGGTGGCGTGCGCTCAAAGTTTAATTCGGGGTAGGGGTTTAGATTTAAAAGATTGGCGCGATACTTGGGAAGAATTTGCCAATTCCGAAATCTATCATCAGCGAAGCAGTGAGTTTCAAAGCCTGCTTAACCCTTCTGAAGCGGCAGTTGCTGCGCTGCCATCCGCGATGTTTTTTCACGAAAATAAAGCCAAGCTGCGAGAAAAAATCATGCTGGCGATAGAGGTTTGGCCCAACGAAAACAAGCCAGAATGGGAAACAGCAATTTTAGCAGTAGGATATGCGATCGCCAGAACTCTCAAAGATAGACTTGACCCCGCGACAGCAATCGAGCAAACAATTGCCTACCTCAAAACAGATAATGCCTTAACAGAGCTGCTGGAGCAAGTGCAAATACTACTAAAACAGGGAGCCGATTTAGAAACAGCGGCCACTCATCTGTGCAAAAGCGCCACAGCTTTGCGAGAAAGACACGGCGAAGGCGAGAAAAAATTACAAACGGAGTCAATTGTCAACCCAGGAAATTTCATTCCCATTGCCTTAGCTTTCTACTGCTTCTTGAACACCCCAGAAGACTTGCGCTTGTCAGTGGTGCGGGCTGCCCGCTGTGGCATAGCCGGACAACTCACCTGCGCTTTGACGGGAGCTTTGTCTGGAGCTTACAACGGCGCTGGTGCGATTCCTGTAGAATGGCGACAGGTATCTTCGGGTCCCGTTGAATCGCCACCGTTGGCCTGTGGTCGAGAACCCTCGCTCTGGGGAACGGGCAGCGATGCAAAAATTGTAGACTTAGCAAATAACCTGTTTGCTGTTTGGGCGGGAGTTTACAGTCCCGATGTGGGCCTGGATTCGGCAGCGCTAGCCCGAGCGGTAGCTGCACCTTATGTCATTAGACCTCGTAAAATATAAATTTTTGAGCTTTTAACAGGGAGGGGAAAGCATGAATTAGCAGTGAGAAATTAGCAATTAACAAGTCAAAAACGAAAGCCGAAGGAGAGCGACAATTAAAGATTAAAAAGTAAAAAATTAAATAGCACGCGCTTGCCCCAAAAAACCGGGTTTCTACGAGAATATGGGGTTAGCAAACGAAGAATCTACCGATAAACCGGGTTTTTAGCCCTCGCGCGCGAGTTCTGTTCAAGATGGACAAGAAAAGGAAATAAGCTTCTTGCGTTGTTGGCCACAGTCAGGAAACCCAACTGCTGGCGATAGTTAGGCAAAGTAGCCTGGGGGGTTGAATATAGAGCCACGGTAGTTCGGATAAACTCAATCAAGATGCACAGTCAGAATTTCTGACAAAGCTGCTGGATAACAGTGATATATCTTCGACACAAATGAATACGCTCTCCTCATTGATGCGGCAGATTGAGCAGCTAGGGGCTGCGCGCTCACTGCGCCAACATATTGCTAAAGTGCAAAATGGCGGCAGCAAAGTAGATACGGATCGCGCTGGCGGGCCTCTCCTGAGCCGTTTGTCGCGCCAGAAATGGGTTCTGCCCGAGACTTTTACTAGATTTTCTTCAAGTAAAACCTCAAAATCAAGCCTCAAAAATCAAGCTCGTTCCCCTATGTTGGCGCTGGTCGCGGTAGTTTCCCTAAGCAGCACTCTGGGCCACCGCTTCTACAACCAGCCGAAACTGGATGTGGGGACGAAAGCTCCTCAAACGATTAAGGCTCCTGCTAGTGCTAGCATCCCGGATTACAAAACTACTGAAGAACAGCGGAAAGCAGCGCGGATCGGGGCTGTAGCGATATTAATGCTAGATCCTGCCGTCGATCGACAAATTTATCAAGAATTGCAACAATTTTTGCAGCAGGGAAGCAAGCTGCGGGAGGCGGTAGGGCCGTTTCCGTTTGCGAGTCCCTCAGTGCTCTCAAATGCGGCTCAGCTTTACTTGCGGGGCTGTGCCGAGTGGGAGTGGCGATCTATTTTGGCGCAAGCAAGGGACAACAGTGCAACTTCCGAGCGGTTGAGTTTGGATTCCTCCGCAATTGCTGCCCAGACGGAGAACAAGTCTCAGCAGGATGCTGTCGCTCAACTGCAAGCTTACAGCCGATCGGTCCGGGCGGCAGACTTTCAAAGCCTGACAGACAGTATTTCCTCTGCTCGCCGGCGCTATCTCAAGGCTGTGGAGGCGCTTGGAAAACCGTCGGTTTTAGGGATACCACAGATTTACGATACTTCGCTGTTTGATTTGTCCGAAGCAGCTTGGCAGAAAACCCAAACGGGTATGAGTCGGGCGGCAAAAATGATGTTGGCTCAAGGTATCCCGCAGGGGTTGCCAAAAGAGATATTGAAAGAAGCTGTGAAGCTGCAAGTGGCAGATGCAGTGCCGTTAGAGTCCCAAGCTTTGGCGGTTGAGGGTTTAACAGCGATTTTGCAGCCAAATCTGGTGAGAGATCCTGAGGAAACCAAACAGCTAGCTGAATTAGCGGCGCAAAAGGTCAAACCGGTGATGATCGCAGTAGAGCAGGGCGACATAATTGTTGCACAAGGAAAAGAAATCGCGCAGCAAGATTTCGTGTTGCTCGACTATTTTGGTTTGAGCCGGCGGGGGGTGAATTGGCTGGGGCTGGCGGGTTTTGTTTGTTTAGTCGCGGGGGCAATTGCGATCGTACTGCTGGTGGAAAGGCACTACCGCTTGCGCCGGAGAGATCATTTACTATTGCTGCTGCTGACTTTGAGCGCGCCGGTGCTGGTGAGTTTGGGGCTACCTTGGACGAGTTTGCCCGCGATCGGGATTTTAGCAGGTGGCTTCTACGGTTCGGCGGTGGGAGTGACTGTGGTGGGGCTGCTGTCGGCGTTGCTGCCCGTTGGCCTAAATGTGGAGTTGATTCATTTGGTGGCTAGCGGGGCGGGGGGATTGCTGGGCGCTTTTATGGCCGGGCGGCTGCGATCGCGCGAGGAATTGGCTCTTTTGGGCGTGGTTGTCGGCTTGACTCAGGGCACTGTTTATCTGGTGGGGACTCTGATTGCCAGCGCGGCTGCCGGTGCGATTTGGTACGTGGTACTCGGTACGGTGGGCGCACAAAGTTTGGCCGGTTTGGCTTGGAGCATTGTGGCGATCGGCATCAGCCCTTATTTGGAACACGTTTTTGACTTGATTACCCCGATCCGGCTGGCGGAACTGGCCAATCCCAACCGCCCGCTGTTGAAGAAGTTGGCTGCCGAGGCGCCGGGGACTTTTCAGCACACGCTGTTTGTGGCTAGTTTGGCGGAGGCTGCGGCCCGGGAGCTCGGCTGCAATGTTGAGCTGGTCAGAACTGGCACATTGTACCACGATATTGGAAAAATGCACGACCCGCTCGGATTTTGTGAAAATCAAATGGGCGGGGCCAATAAACACGATGAAATTAATAACCCTTGGGCGAGCGCGGACATTATTAAAAAGCACGTTACCGAGGGGTTGGTGATGGCGCGGAAGCATCGATTGCCGAAGGCAATTCAGGCGTTTATTCCCGAGCACCAAGGTACAATGTTAATTGCTTATTTCTACCACCAAGCGCAGCAAATTGCTGCAACAGAACCAGAAGATTTAAAGAGTGCTTTGCCAGATGCGGATAATTCAAAGTTAACAATCAAAAGTCGGGAAGTGAGGGAGGAGGATTTTCGCTATGACGGGCCGATTCCGCAGTCGCGGGAAACGGGGATTCTGATGCTGGCGGATTCTTGCGAGGCTGCTTTGCGATCGCTCAAGGATGCTACTCATGAAGAGGCTTTGAATATGGTTAATCGGATTTTGAGAGCTCGCTGGCAGGATAATCAGTTGCTTGATTCGGGTTTGACTCGGGAGGATATGTCTCTAATTGCGGAAATTTTTGTGCGGGTCTGGGAACAGTTCAATCACAAGCGGATTGCTTATCCTAGTGCTGTTTTCAAGCCTAGGTAGGAGGCAATTTTGAGCTAGGAAAAATAGGATCTGATTTCAGTTGTGAATTAGATTTTATTGCGAGGTGTCCCGCAAAGCGCTATGCACTTGAGTATTGCCGCTGACAATTACCACAGTTTGCTTGATTCCTGTGATTAGCCAATGTCTGTCTTTTTGAATCAAGGTGTGAAAATAGTTACCTCCTGTATCCAGCCGATTCTGTCCCGATTTGCGATCGGGGTCAAGTCGATAAATGCGGTACACAGACTTACATTTGGCAGTATCGCTTTTAATAGTTACCTCGTGATTTGTGCTGACGTGCAGCGTTCGCAAACCGGCAAGACCTTCTACCCGCTGTTTTATGTATTCTTCTGCGGTTACTCGTCGAGGAGTTTCACCTCGAAATTCTGAATAGTCGATATCTATTTCGTCTGCTAGATGCGATCGCAATTTTTGCCACTCTTGGGCATCGATCGCATTTGCAAATGCTACGATCGTATCTACGACCGCAGTGCGATCGATAATCCAGCGGAGTTCTGGCAGTTCGTACATAAAAAATAAATTTGGTGAGTTGTGAATTCAAAAGATTTTAATTTTTAACCGCAGATGAACGCGGATAAACGCCGATTTTTTATGTTAATTTTATCCTTTGACTCCGGCGGCGGTTTCTGTTGGCACAATGTATTTTTGCAAGAGCAAAAATAGTCCTAAAACTGGAACAATAGAAATAATGGAACCCGCCGCAACTAAACGCCAATCTAAGGAAAATGTCCCGGCTAAATTGGCTACGCCTAAAGGTAAAGTGTAATATTCCGGTCTGTCTAAAACTAGCAGCGGCCACAGAAAGTCGCTCCAAGAACCGATAAATACGAAAATTCCTAAAGTGACTAAAGCTGGCTTAATTGCGGGAATCATGACGTGCCACCAAATGCCTAATTCTGTACAGCCGTCGATGCGGGCGGCTTCTTCGAGTTCTTTGGGAACTGCTAGGAAGGCTTGTCGTAATAAAAATATGCCGAAGGCTGAGGCTAGGCCGGGAAAGATTACGCCTAAATAACTATTTTTTAGTCCGAGCTGTACTGTCAATATGTATAGGGGAATCATGACTATTTGGAAGGGAATCATGATGGTGGAAATGATTGTGATTAAGATGGCTTCCCGACCGCGAAATTTGAGTCTGGCTAAGGGGTAAGCGGCGAGGGCGCAAAAGAGGACGTTGATGCTAACTGTGAGGCCGGCAATCAGGGTGCTGTTGAACAGGTAGCGGCCGAAGGGGTTGGTTTGCCAAACTTTGATGAAGTTTTCGAGGGTTGGCTGTTGCGGCCACAGTTGCGGGGGAAATTGAAAGATGTTTTCGGTGGGGGATTTGAGAGAGGTACTCAGAAGCCACAGCAGGGGAAACAGCATTAAAAGTGCGATCGCGCTCATGATGCTGTACGTCCACAGGGTGCTCCACCGCGATGGGGTGTTGTTTGGGGAATTTGGTTTTTTGGTTTTGAGATTGTTCATTGTTGGGATATGATAATAAGTCCTTGCTTCGTGAGAAGCCTTGTTGTCCATAAGGGGATTATTGCCATGAAACCGTTTATTTACGAAACTATGTACATTCTGCGCCCTGATCTGGGTGAGGAAATGACAGACCAGGCGATCGCTAAATATCAAACTATTTTGCGCGATCAAGGTGCTGAAAACATCGAAACTCAGCACCGCGGCAAGCGCCGTTTGGCTTACGAAATCGGCAAGCACCGGGACGGAGTATACGTTCAAATGAACTATACAGCTCCGGGCGCTGCAATTTTCACCCTGGAGCGCGCGATGCGTCTGAGCGAAGAAGTGATTCGCTATTTGACAATCAAGCAAGATGTGCCAGATGCACCTGAAGCGGAAGCTGAAGCGGAAGTCGCCGAGTAGCATTCGTTTCAACTTAACGTCTTATGTAGTACCAGTCTGCTGTTTGACGATTAGGGCTGCTTATTCCCCGGCACGCCTTTCTTAAGGGCTACCCTGTACACACAACTTGAAAAACTAACGTCAGAGCCTTTCGCTCCCCCTGGCATCCTCCTGAAAAAGAGGCTAGGGGGATCTCTGGAATTGTGGGTACAGCATAGTTTCTTAAGGGCGGGACTGGAGGTTAATTGAAATTATAAGTAGGTAAGCGGGATTAAACCGAGCTATGTAACAATATGTCAACAGGGCTAACTTAGCCACGCTTAGGGCATTTGGATACTTTACAATCCTTAACATAATTGTGTTTTACAGCGCCTACCTACTTACTAGATTTACACAATTACGAAAGTGCTTTAATGTTTAAACAGTGAGGATTAAATGCTACTTAAAAAAACTTTATGGTTAGAAAAACCGTTCATAGGTTCATCACGTTAGTATTAGCAGGATTTCTATGGGCGATTAGTGGCGAGTGCTGGACATCGCGAAATTTAGCACAAATCCATCCTCATGTTTTTTATGTTGCACCAAATGGCAGTGATACAAATAACGGTTCACTTGAGCATCCTTGGTCAACAATTAATCACGCAGCGTCGGTATTAAAAGCGGGTGAAGCAGTTTATATTCGGGCTGGAACTTATCGCCTCACTCAACAAATTCAAGCTAAAAATTCAGGGACAGAAAAGGCTTGGATTACTTATCGAGCCTATCCTGAAGAACGAGTTATTATTGATGCGAATGCGGTTAAAGTAGAGCCTCCCTCTGCTAAGAAAGCCCCTCATCCTCACGATCAAGGTGCATTTTTGTTACAAAATGTTAGTTATATTCAAGTCGAAGATTTAGAAGTTATTAATTCTCATAATTCTGGGATTACAGTTAGAAATAGCCATTTTATTAACCTTTATAATAATAAAACAGAAAATACGTTTTCTCCAGGTATTGGTGTTTGGTGGGGCGATCACTATAAAGTAATGGGAAATACGGTTATTAATGCAAACGACCTGAAGATGGCTGACTTTTTAAATGATTTTTCAGAAGCTCCCCATGAAGCAATTTCAATCGGTGGGGTTGAAAATTTTGAAGTTGCTTATAACTTAGTTAAGGATGGGAAAAAAGAAGGGATTGATGTTAAAGAAAAGAGTAAATATGGAACCGTCCATCATAACTATATTCACCACATGGCACGACAAGGATTATATGTTGATAGTTGGTTTGGAGTCTTAGAAGATGTTGAGGTCTTTAATAATGTTGTCCATGATTGTAATGGGGCAGGATTTGCTTTAGCAGTAGAAGGAGGAGCCGAAGCAAAAAATATTCGATTTCACCATAACTTAATTTATGATAACTGGGGAACCGGAATTCTCTTTGCCCGATGGGGAAATGATGGGTTACGGCATAATATTAAAATTTATAATAACACGGTTCATCATAATGGTTATGGTAAACCGAACCAAGGAGATAGCTTTTTTTGGATTACTGGAGGGTTATATTTATTTTCTGATAATCTTCAAAATGTTGAAATCAAGAATAATATTTTTAGCAAGAATAGGGGATTTCAAATCGGTTATAGCGATCGCTATTTGGCGGCTAACTCTGACATCGAAAAGATTTTTCGTCAAAAAGATATTGAGATTAGCCAGAACTTAATCTTTGGAGAAAATAACACCACCCGTCCGATTTATGCTGGATGGCTTCCTGATAACTATGCGAATATCTATGGAACGAATGGAACTGCTGCGGTCAGAGAAGAACCTCAATTTGTTAATCCTGAAGAAGGGAATTTTTACTTAAAATCTCCGGTCAGTAACCCAACCCCATTAACTGCTGATTCTAAAACATCTCAGATGAGAGTTGGAGCTTTTCCCAATGGAGAAAAACCCCATTTTTGGTGGCATGGTAAGTTCCCACCTCAATTTCCTGATTTACCCCAATAAACCCTTCATTAAAATAAGTTGTGTCTGTAATAATTAATTGTGAATAGTTGTATTCAGTACCTAAACAAAATTAATTACACAACTCAATAATAATGATTTAAGTAGGTAAGCGGGATTAAACCGATTTATGTAACAATATGTAAACAGGGCTACCTTACCCACGCTTAGGGCATTTGGATACTTTACAATCCTTAACATAATTGTGTTTTACAGCGCCTCCCTACTTAGCTACTTATTAAATTTACTGTTAACTAAGGCAAATTCGACTCCCTTGAGAGGCAAAATTCTGCCTCTATAATTCTGAACCAAACTATAAAGTTATTTGGGCCCTTGGCAATTACGTAGTCGCTAAAATGTGGCTCTTAGAAGATGAATAGTGTCAAATTTTGTCAACTGCTGCTTGAGGTTGGGGCTGAATCAACTAGCCCAAGCCTGATCGCACTCCCTGCAACCTCGATCGACATTCTCACCCAACTGCCCAATTGTAAAGTTTTATGACAATTTTCATTTGGTAGCTTTAGATACAGAATTGTCTGTTATAGTTAGAGAAAGGAAGAAAGAACCAGCCCAACATTAATCTAAAGAATACCGAGGAACTCCATATGTCTACCGAAAATCAAGCTCGCTCTCTGATGATGCGCCACCACCACATGGTGAAGAACCGGCAGCAATCCATGCTCAACCGCACCGCCACCGAAGTCGGCATGGAAGATACCCACTACTGGGGTCACATTCAAGGCAAACCGCAGCCCAGCCTTCAAGCCAGTTACGATCGCAGCAACGCCACCATGAGCTAGGGCAAGCTCAATTTGCCCAATTGGATACGAAGTTATTACCTATATTTGGAGAAACCAGTTATGTCAACTCAAGAACAAGCCCGCAACCTGATGATGCGCCACCAACACCTCGTCAAAAACCGTCAGGAATCCATGCTGAGCCGTGCGGCTGCTGAAGTTGGTTTAGATGCTGGTTCTCAAGCGAGTATCGATCGCAAATAACTCGTTTTTTCAACGGCGAGATAGTTGAATCGATTTTATTGTTTGCCAGCTAAAAATTAATAATGCCAGTTAAAAAACCGTCGCGACTTCTTCTTGAGTTCTAACTCTAGATTGGAAGCCGCGATTAGTTTTATTGGGTTGGGAATTGGGAATTGGGAATTGGGAATTAGTAATATCTCGATCGCACTGCTGGTATTGAGAGGAGTTCAGAGTTGGATAGCCTCAAACGTATACATCACAACCAATAAAAGACGTTTGTGCCGAGAAACTTGATATAATCCCCTTTCAGCAGATTGAAGGCTACTAGGGAGGTCATCATGTCGGACTGGAAAGAAATTGGCGGCGGAGTTACAGCACCCAGAGGATATCGAGCATCGGGAATTACAGCGGGTTTGAAGCCTTCAGGCTTGCCAGATTTAAGTTTAATTTTGTCAGAGGTGGACGCGATCGCCGCAGGAGTCTTCACCACATCCACAGTCCGGGCCGCTTGTGTGGACTACTGCCGCCAGCGTTTGCAAGCTAAACCCAGCGCGAAAGCAATTTTGTGCAATGCGGGACAAGCTAATGCTGCTACTGGCGAACAAGGTTGGGCAGATGCCCTCGAAAGTGCCAAATTGTTGGGAGAAGCGCTGAATATTCCTCCAGAATCAATTCTTTTGGCCTCCACTGGTGTCATCGGACAGCGGATTAAAATGGAGCCCCTGAGGGCGGGAATTCCGCAATTAGTTGCTGAGGCATCGGAAACAGGTTCCGATGCGGCGGCTAAGGCTATTTGTACGACTGATTTAGTGCCGAAAACGATCGCCCTGGAAACCATGTTTGGCGATCGACCCGTGCGCATCGGCGGCATTTGCAAAGGTTCGGGAATGATTCACCCGAATATGGCAACAATGCTAGCATTTGTAACTTGCGATGCAGCAGTGTCGTCGCATTTGTGGCAGGAAATGCTGAGTCGGGCCGCTAACAGAAGTTTCAATCAAATAACTGTTGACGGAGATACCAGTACCAACGACTCGCTAATTGCTTTGGCGAACGGTCAATCCCGCACGCCGGCGATTACAGAAATGGGTGCGGATGCTGAAAAATTAGAGGCGATGCTGACAGAAGTTTGCGTGCATTTGGCAAAGGCGATCGCCCGTGACGGCGAAGGTGCAACTTGTTTGGTGGAAGTGCAAGTTAGCGGCGCGCTGGATGAAGTTTCTGCGAGTAAAATTGCCAAAACAATTGTCGGTTCTTCTTTGGTGAAAGCTGCTATTTTCGGACGCGATCCGAATTGGGGCAGAATTGCGGCGGCGGCTGGGCGCGCTGGTGTACCTTTCGATCAAGAGAATTTGCGGATTCAATTAGGGGATTTTTTGATGATGGAAAACGGGCAACCGAAGGAGTTCGATCGCGCTGCTGCGAGTCATTACATGAAAGCGGCTGCGGAGGGGGAATATTTGAAGGCTGATACGGTTTTAATTCAGGTTAGTGTGGGGGATGGCAGCGGTTTTGCGAAAGCTTGGGGATGCGATTTGAGTTACGACTACGTGAAGATTAATGCGGAGTATACGACTTAAATAAGTCCGGGCGATGTAAATTGCGGGCGATTGAAATCGCGCCTACAAAAACAAAACCCGACGAAAGCGGGTTGAAGCAATTGCGCGCGATTGGGATTTGGGTGATTGGGATTGCGCCTACACAAACGAAACCCGACGAAAGCGGGTTGAAGAATCGCGGGTGTTTTCAATCGCCCAGTCATTTCGGAGTCAGTTCCCAAGCAGGAATCCTTGATTTTTGACCGGTGTGAACAGCTTGATTTCTGATATATTTAGCTACAATGTCGCTCGCATCATGGCTAACGGTAAATGTTCCATAGTTGCCTTGCCATTTAAAAAATTTACCCGGTTTACTTTGGTGGCTGATTCAATGGGAAGAACTGCCCTTTATTTGCTTAATTATCTCAGATACCGCCCCAAACTCGTCGGAAAATCTATTCACAGGTGAATGCCATCTTCAATACCGCCAACATTAATCACCTTGCATCCCAACTTCTTGGCTTCTGCAATAATTGGTGCCTAGATTACTTGCTGAATATCAGGAGTAATCAAAGGCAATCTATCCCAAGTTGCCCAAGCACAATGAAGATACAACTGCGTAAAGCTTTTTCTCATTGGTATTAAACTGTGTAAAATTGCCTTCAACCCGCTTTCGTCGGGTTTTGTTTGTGTAGGCGCCATCCCAATCTCCCGCAATTTTAAGCGCCCGCAATTTCAATCACTATTTTACCGGTTACAGAGCCTGTTTCTAACAGTTCGTGGGCGGCTCGGGCTTCTTCGAGGGGGAAAGTTTGGCTGACGTGAATTTTGAGCAAGTTGCGATCGCACAAACGAGCACACTTCTGCAAAATATGAGCCTGCTGTTCCTGTTCCTCCACCAAACTTTGCAGCATCGGTGTTAACATTAATTCCAGACTAATTCGCAGATTGCGCATTCTCGCTGTTTTCAAATTGCCCAAAGCCGGATCGGGTTCCAAAATAGTTACCAAATCTCCATAAATCTTCACCGCCGGAATAGTTTGGTAAAAAGTTTCTCCCCCGACTGTATCAAAAGCCAAGTCAACTCCTTGTCCCTGAGTCCAAGTCAAAACCTCATCGACAACATCAGTATTTTTGTATAAAATTACTGAATCTGCACCTAACTGCTTGACAAAATTGGCTTTTTCCTCCGAACTAACAGTAGTGCAAACCTCAGCACCCTGCAATTTCGCCAACTGTACCGCGACGTGGCCGACACCCCCGGCACCAGCGTGAACCAGCACTTTTTGGCCGGCTTGCAAGCGCCCTCGATCGTACAGCGATTCCCATGCTGTAATTAAAACTAAGGGTGCCGCCGCCGCCTCAGAAAAACTTAAAGCAGCAGGCTTGATGGCGAGAAAGCGTTGGTCTACAATGGCAAACTCAGCATAAGTACCGATCGACCCGCCCAAACCGCCATTGCAGAAAAAAACCTCATCTCCCACTTGGAAACTTTGCACACCAGCACCGACAGCTTCTACGACTCCAGCACCGTCGCACCCCAAAACGTGAGGAGTTTTCTCGGGATAAAAAGTGCCGCGCGCCCGCAACTTAGTATCTATCGGATTGATACCAGCCGCTCGCAACCGCACCAAAACATCTGTTTCTGTTTGTATAGTAGGGGCGGGGATATCTTGCAATTTCAATACGGACGGGCTTCCGGGGGTTTCAAAAACGATCGCTTTCATCGGGGGTGTTAACTCTCTTGTCGCCTTCACTGCGATCCTACCTTGTATTTGTTACCCATCCGTGACGATACTTAGTTATTTTTAAATAGATTGGCTTCAGATAAATACAACAATTGTCGAGCGGTGCTAATCGATGTTCGAGCTAGATTTATTTTTTTACTTTGAGATTCTTGCATATCTTGTGGGATTATCGGCGATTTTAGCCTTGGCGTCCGAGATTTATCTCAAGTGCCAGCGAAGACCCCCCAGTCTCCCTCGGGCCCAAGAGAAACGGCCGTTGGCAGAATTAAACCCCGACGATTTATCTGCGGGATGGAAAATTCGGAAAAACTTGGGGATTTTCTCCAAATTAAATCCGTTGTCGCCAACAGACTGCTTCTTGGGTAAAGTTTTAGGTATTGGCGGCGCTCTATTCTGCAGCCAGCAACAGCGCCTAACTGTGAATTATTCGCCTCTTGCCGGGCCTGGAAACATCAAAACCCTAAGTATGAGCATTTCGGATGCGATGGGGGAAAATCGCGATCGCCCGAATGCCGGCAATCCTCCCAAAGTCACTGCTTCCGCGCAATTAGAAGAAGACTTGCTCGGCAACATTCTCGCGGGTACTGATTCCCCGGGGGGAGCAGAATTCTTTGATGCCTTAATTCGCCACTTAGCCTCAGCACTCGGAGTTCGCAGGGCCATCGCTGCCAAATCGATTAAGTCGAAGGAACGCGCGGATGCTGCTGCCGATAGATTGCAAGTTATCAGTTTTTGGGGCGACGGACAGCAGCAGCCAAACTTTGAGTGCGACACCGCCAATACTCCCGAAGCGCTGGTGTTCGATCGGGGAATGTACTCCTGTCCTGACTGCCTCCTCGAAACCTTTCCAGAAGACCGCAGACCGATAGCTACAGGTGCGCGCAGTTTCATGGGAGTCTTGCTCAAAAACTCTTACGGCGAACCTTTAGGCATTATTTGTATTTTCCACGATCGACCCATCCCGGAAGCACATCTTCCCAACTTCCGGCTAATTCTCAGCATCTTTGCCGGACGGGCAGCCGCCGAATTAGAGCGCCAGCGCCTAGAAGCAGCACTGTCCACCGTAGAAGCGAAATACTGCGCGCTTGTAGAACAAATGCCGGCTGTCACCTACATTTCTCCCCTCAACCGCACCGCTGCCAAACTTTACATCAGCCCGCAAATCGAGACTTTTCTGGGTTATTCTGTAGCTGAATGGAGGGCAGACCCCGACCTGTGGCTGAAACTCGTTCACCCAGAAGACCGCGATCGCGTGTTAGTTGAAAACGCCACACAGAAATTCACCGATGGAGAAGATATCTTCTGCGAGGGGCCGCTGGTTTCAGAATACCGCGCGATCGCCCGCAACGGCCGAGTCGTCTGGTTCCGCGATCGAGCGACAGCAGTTCGCGATGAAGCAAGCAAGTCCGTTATCCTTCAAGGCGCCATGTTTGACATCACGGAGACTAAAGTAGCGGCCAGCGCGCTGCTAGAAAGCGAATACCGCTATTACACCTTGGCAAAAATACTCCCGGTCGGGATTCTCCGCGCCGACGCTGCTGGAGATTGCTTGTACGTCAACCAGCGATTTTTGGAGATGGCGGGGCTGACTGCGCCAAAGGCACTGGGCGAAGGTTGGGCGCAAAGTTTGCATCCCGAAGACCGCGATCGCGTTTTGAGCCAGTGGTATAGCGCTGTCAAAGAAAAGTTGCCCTGCAAATTAGAGTACCGCTTTTGCAACGGCGACTTCACAACCTGGGTATTTTGGCAAGCAGTGCCAGAAATTGCCAAAAACGGGGAAGTTCTGGGCTATCTCGGCACGTTGACCGATATCAGCGATCGCAAGCAGGCAGAATTCGCGCTGCAACAGGCCGAAGAGAAATACCGCAGCATCTTTGAAAACGCGATCGAAGGCATTTTCCAGATAACGCCTGACGGGCGCTACCTCAGCGCTAACCCTGCTTTGGCGAGAATTTACGGCTACGAGTCGGCGGCCGACTTGATCGCGAACATACGCAACATCGACCGCCAACTCTACCTCGATGCCAACCGCCGCGTCGAGTTTTTGCAAGAGATCGAAAAACACGGTTTTGTGTCAGAGTTCGAGTCCCAAGTTTATCGCGCTGACGGCACCACCATCTGGGTTTCTGAGAACGGCCGGGCTGTTAGGGGCGCTGGCGACAAATTGCTTTACTACGAAGGCACTGTCGAAGATATCACCCTCCGCAAAATAGCAGAAGAGAAGTTAGTACACGATGCTTTGCACGATATGCTAACCGGTTTGCCCAACCGAGCTTTATTTATGGATCGCTTGGGACACGCGATCGAGCTTTCAAAACGCCGCCCCGAGGTTGTGTTTGCGGTGCTGTTTATCGATCTCGATCGCTTTAAGGTTGTTAACGACAGTTTGGGGCATTTAGTGGGCGATCGGTTGCTGATCGCGATCGCGCAGCGCCTGGGAATCTGTTTGCGCGCTGGAGATACCGTTGCCCGTCTCGGCGGCGACGAATTCGCTATTTTGCTGGAAAATATCAAAAGCACCGAGGATGCGCTCCAAATTGCCGAACGAGTGCAAGCGGAACTGGCAGAGCCTTTTTACCTTAACGAGTATCAAGTTTTTACCAGTGCTAGCATTGGGATTGTTTGTTCTGGTAATCCTCCGTATCCAACGGAAACCAGCAAACTGTCGAACCCGGGAAATCAGGGAAATATCGATCTGGAAACTTCTTTGTCTCGGTCATCTTCCGACTCTCCTGTTCCCAATGCCCCGTTCCCAATGTTGTACGATCGACCTGAAGAACTGCTGCGAGATGCTGATGCTGCCATGTATCATGCTAAGGGATTGGGCAAAGCTCGCCACGAAGTTTTTGACTTAAGTATGCACACTCGCGCCGTCGCCCTTTTGCAACTGGAAAACGACCTGCGGCGCGCTTTAGACTCCCAGGAATTTCGGCTTTACTACCAGCCCATAGTCTCTCTAACTAGCGGTACAATCAAGGGTTTTGAAGCGCTGCTGCGGTGGTATCACCCGCAGCGGGGTGTCGTATCTCCTGGCGAGTTTATTTTAGTAGCAGAAGAAACTAGATTGATTATACCTATTGGCTGGTGGATGATGCGATCGGCTTGCCGTCAGATCCACCAATGGCACCAAAAATTCCCCTCAAATCCGCCGTTGACTGTCAGCGTCAACCTTTCTAACCAACAATTTAAACAACCGGATTTAATCGATCGCATCCGCGAAATTTTACAAGAAACTCAGCTTGACCCCCGCACTTTAAAGTTAGAAATTACTGAAGGCGTCATCATGGAGAATGCCGAATCAGCAGTCGCTATCCTCGCGGAATTGAAAAAATTAGAAATTCAATTATATATTGACGATTTCGGCACTGGCTATTCTTCTTTGAGCCGCCTGCACACTTTTCCAACTGACGCTTTAAAAATTGACCGAGCTTTTGTCAGCCGCATGACTGAAGATGAAGGAAACGAAGCCATCGTACAGACAATTTTAATTTTAGCCAGTCATTTAGGCATGGATGTAATTGCTGAAGGAATTGAAACCATCGAACAGCTTAATTTACTCAGAGCACTGCAATGCGAATACGGACAAGGGTACTTTTTCTCAACGCCGATAGACAGCATCGCCGCCACAAGTTTGATAGAAAGTCAACCTAAATGGTAATTTGAGTTGACTGTTGACTGTTGACTGTTGACTGTTGACTGTTGAGGGTTGAGGGTTGACTGTTAATCTTTGCAGGACTTACGCAACTGGCACAACCTAAGTGGGTGATCGCGGGCAACAGGATGGGCTCTAGCTCACGGCTCACTGCACCGCCCAGGCCTGCTGGATTGTTGTCAGGCAAAACATGACTTTCGCGTTGGCTGTTGAACTACCGTAAGACTTGCCTTGGGAGAAAAACTGCTTGTGATTGTAGCGAAGCGCTAGCGCGCTGCAAGGCAGCTCACGCCTTCAACCATCCATTACCCCGAGTCGAGTCAGAGGTAGGATTGATCGTCAGAATATTTTAATCAGAGTCGCCATGAGATTCAAAAAACTTAACTATTGTCAATATTTATTAAGCAGTCACATTAACTATACACTAACACATTTGAGCGTTCCATGTAGAAACAATCAGTCACGACCTCATCAATCGGTATCTGAGACGAGAAAAATTAACACCTCAGTTATTATGGGAGAATGTAGCGCCACTGATTGAAGCTCATACTGAAGGCTATTTAATCTTTGATGATACAGTTTTAGACAAAAGATATGGTGAAGATATTGAATTGACTATACGGCAATATAGCGGAAATGAACACAGAGTCATCAGAGGAATTGGATTAGTCAGTTGTATCTATGTGAATCCAGTCACGAAGTCATCTTGGGTAATAGATTACCGAATTTATGACCCAGAAGGAGATGGGAAAACGAAAATCAACCATTTATTAGAGATGCTGCAAGGGGTTGTATTTTCTTTCATGTCTGAGCTGGAGAACCGTGCTAATGGACAGTTGGTATGCGAGTCAAAAAGTAATGGAAGTGATTGACAAGCTGGGAAAAATCTATTATTGTCCGTTAAAGAAGAACCGATTGGTGGATGATACGGGAGGTCAAGAAGGCTATAAATCTGTTGCATCTTTAAGTTGGACGCCAACCGAGCAAGAAGCGGGAAAACTTATTAAAATTAAAGGGTTTCCTAAAGACAAGAAAGTGAAACTATTCCGAGTCATTGTTTCTACCAACAATCCGGAATATATTGTGACCAACGATTTAAATCAATCGAATGCGGATGACGTGCAAGAAGTGTGTGCCATTCGTTGGAAGATTGAGGAGTTTCACAGAGAACTTAAACAATTAACAGGAATAGAGTCCTGCCAATGTCGCAAAGCTCGGATTCAAAGGAATCACATTGCTTGTGCTTTACTGGTGTGGGTAAGACTCAAAAGTTTAGCCTCTAAAACTTGTCAAACTGTCTATCAAATTAAACACGGATTGCTGTCAAATTATTTAATTGAACAACTGAAACGTCCAGACGTTCCGATGTTACTCGTTTAATACAAGATGGCGGAAGAAAGCCTCTTCACCTTGTGCCAGTTGCGTAAGTCCTGACTCAAAACTCTTCCCTTTTGCCTGCACAGCTAAGAAAGAGCCGTACAATCGTTTCCTTTTCGGGGATGCTTTCAATTTCCAATTTCCCTCCGTGTAATTCGGCGATGCGGTGGGCAATAGTCAGCCCTAAGCCTGACCCTTGTTGTTCATAGATTTTGCGTTCAAATTGCGTATAAGCCCCGACGCTGGCAATTTGCTCGGCTGTCATTCCCCGCCCGCGATCGCAAACTGATAAAACAAATTGGCTACCATCGGCGCGACCTTCTACTCTCACCGGTGTTCCGGGTTCAGAAAATTTAAAAGCATTATTAACCAATTCTTCCACAACTTTCTTAAGATTATTTTCGACGATCTGAATAGAGACATCAGTCACTTCTAAACTTAAGTCTTCAGAGCGGTTTAAATGCTCTGCTTGGTAAATAGCCGTCGGTTCAATGATGGCTTTAGGAAAATCTACTTTAAGACTTTGTAAAAATTCAATTTTTTGAGGATCGGCAGCTAGTATTTCTAGATTCGCGTAGAGTAAATAGTTTTGCGTGAGGCGGTATAACCGTTTGCCACTTGTATGAATGCTCTCTAACATTTCCCGGATTTCCTCCGAGTCCATTACGGCGTAGTCTTCCTTTAACAATTGCGAATAGCTAATAATGCCATTGAGGGGAGTTAAGAGTTCGTGAGGAAGAGATCGCGTTAGGTTGCTGCGTAATTCATCTAATTTCTGTTCCGACTGTTTCGCGATCGCTTCTCGTTTTTGAAGCCGGACTTTCACTGCCTCGATTAACTCTTCTCGCTTGAATGGTTTGGTTAAATAATCATCGGCTCCTAAATTCATCCCCAGCCGTATATCGCTCTTGTCTGCCTTAGCCGTCAACAGAATGAAAGGGATGGTGGTAGTTGCCATATCTTGCCTCAATGCTGCTAGTACCTCGTATCCATCTAACTCAGGCATCATCACATCGCATACGATCAACTGAGGGAGACTTTCTCGCGCCCGCTTCACTCCAATGGCTCCATGCTCTGCCTGAATCACTTCCCAACCCTCATCTTCAAGGATTTCTGCAATATTACCTCGAATATTTTCATCATCTTCGATCACCAGAATCTTACTCATTTGACAACCTCCTCGCGATTTAGGGGCAACCTGACTATAAATTTTGTACCAACTCCCATCTCACTGGCAGCCTCTATCGAACCCCCGTGCAAATCCACGCAGGTTTTGACAATAGAAAGCCCCAATCCCGTACCTGGAATATTTCCTACATTGCCAGCTCGGTGAAATCGTTGAAAAAGTTCGGGCAGTTCCTCTGGAGGAATACCAATCCCTTCATCTTTAACTTCTACTAAAGCTGTATCGCCCTCAATATTTAACTCAAATTTAACTGTGCTTCCTTGAGACGAATATTTAATGGCATTTGAGAGAAGATTGGTGAAAATGTGGTGCAGTAGCTTAGAGTCCATATAAACATTTGAAGCATCTCCTCGATCGCTAAAATAAACTTTGTGGTTGTTTCCTATTCCTTGTTGTATTTCTTCCGTAATTTCGCTACATAGCAAGTTTAAATTCATAAGCTGAGGGTTATATTGCAGCTTGCCCGACTCTGCCTTACTCATTACGAGAACGTCTTCTAGCAAGGTAGTCATGCGACTGACCGCATTCTTGATGAATTTGAAATGTCGCTTTTTTCGCTCCTCAATAAACTTCTGACTCGCCACTTCTAATAACTCAGTCGAAGATAAAATTGTCGTGAGTGGCGTGCGAAACTCGTGAGATACCAGAGAAATAAATTTAGATTTTAATTGATTTAATTCTTTTTCATTTTCTAGGGCGCTCTGTACTTCAGCTTCTCGCTGTTTTCGGCTAGTAATATCGTGGGCGGCTGCGTAAACTTTGCCATTAAAGCGAACTCCATTCCACAGCAGCCATCGGTACGAACCATCTTTACAGAGATAGCGATTTTCAAAAGCTGTCATTTCCTCGCCACTTTTCCACAATTTTCTAAGCGTTGCGCGACGCTCTTCTGGATGGACGAAATTCATAAACTGCTTGGCTAAGAGTTCCTCTTCTTTCCAACCGAGCGTTTTCTCCCAAGCAGGATTGAGGCGCTCGAAGTAACCGTCGAGGTTGAAAATGCAGAATAAATCTAAAGATAGGGAGAAAAAGCGATCGCGCTCCTCTTCTACTTGCCTGCGATCGGTGATGTCAATGCCTGTGTCGATCGCGTATTCGACTTCTCCCTGCTCGTCTAATATGGCTGTATTCGACCAAGCAATTAAGCGGGGGAAACCATTTTTAGCCGTCCAATGATTTTCACATTGGTAAGGAAAGCGATCGCTCTGAAGGGGCTGGTAAATAGCTTTAACAACTTCTGCTTCTGCCGGGGGAAACACAAACTCCCACACATACTTATCCTGGGCTTCCGCAGCCGTGTAGCCGGTAATTTGTTCGCAAGCTTGATTAAAGCGAATAATCTTGCCGGAACGGTTGACAACCACGACTAAAGCTCGCGCAGTATTAAGAATAGTATCTGTGAAATCTCGCTGCTGTTCTAACTGCTCCTCCGTATGCTTTCGCCTTGCAATCTCGCGGTAAATTTGAAAATACACGGCTATGCCAACCAGCAGGAGTAAAACTATGGCAATAATGCCGATTGAGGTAGCTATTTCAGCGCTGCGTTTGGCGCTGGCAGTCCGCAGTCCCAACAGTTGATTTTCGGTTTGCTCCATCTGCTGTAGCAGGCTGTCAACTGCCGTTTCCGAAGTGCTGAGATTGCGGGCGAAAAATTCTGGGATTGCTTGTAATTGCTGATTTTGGCGCAGATTAACTGCCTGTTGTAATATCGCCTGCCACTCTCTTATGAGCGCCCTGAGCGCTTGAATGCGCTGTTGCTGAACCGCATTGTCTGCTGTCAATTGCTGAAGAATTTTGATATCTTCTTCAATGTCTGCGAAGCTGTCGGAGTAAGCCTGTAAATGTCGTGTCTGACCTGCGATCGCATAGGTTTGAACTGCTGAGTTAGCCTTATGAATGTCGGAATTAATATCTTCTAACTTGGCAATCACTTCTAAGGTATGAGATACCCACCGTTCGCTCTCAATCACTTGAGCGGTCAGCCAGTAGAAGGCCGTTCCTAACCCAAGGGTAATAGCCGACGCATACCCGAACCCAGCGCTCACTCGCCAAAGAAATCGCCGATAACTTTTCTTTCGCCGCTGGTGTTGAGCAACTTTTTCTTGTTGAGCAAGCCTGTTGCGGCGTTTTTGCAGTTCTAGCAGGACTTGCTTGGCGAGGTTCTTGAGAGCTTGCTCTTGTTCTGGAGTGAGTTCGCGAGGGACGCGATCGAGCGTGCAGAGAGTGCCGAGGGCGTGTCCTTCTGGGGTGAGTAAGGGCATTCCCGCATAGAACCGGATATGAGGGTCAGCGACGACTAGCGGATTGTCGGCAAACTTTTTATCTTTCAGAGTATCAGGAATGATGAAGAGATCGGGTTGTAAGATGGCGTGCGAGCAAAATGCGCGATCGCGATGAGTTTCCGGCGCTTCCAGACCTATTTTGGCTTTAAACCATTGCCGATCGCTATCCATTAAGCTAAGGAGGGCGATCGGCGTTTCACAAATTTCTTGAGCTAACTGCACGATCTGGTTAAATTCTGCTTCAGGAGGGCTGTCAAGAATTTGATAACTTTCAAGCGCTTTCAGTCTCTCGCGTTCATTTTCCGGTAAAGGGATCTGCATGAGAAAAAATATATTTACAGGACTTACGCAACTGGCACAACCTAAGATTGCGATCGCGTCGGCAAGGCGGAGCCGGGGAACGGGCGCGATTGGCGGGTTCTAGCTCACGGCTCACTGCACCGTCGAGGCAAGCGCGATCGTTGGCAGGCCTTTCCCTGAGGAAAGGCGTTGGCTGTTGAACTCCCCTGACTCACAAGCCTTGGGAGACAGACCACTTGCTTGAGCAGCTCACGCCTTCAACCATCCATTACCCGCCCGTCGAATCAGAGGTAGGATTGATCGTCAGAATATTTTAATCAGAGTCGCCATGAGATTCACAAAACTTAACTATTGTCAATATTTATTAAGCAGTCACATTAACTATACACTAACAAATTTGAGCGTTCCATGTAGAAACAATCAGTCACGACCTCATCAATCGGTATCTGAGACGAGAAAAATTAACACCTCAGTTATTATGGGAGAATGTAGCGCCACTGATTGAAGCTCATACTGAAGGCTATTTAATCTTTGATGATACAGTTTTAGACAAAAGATATGGTGAAGATATTGAATTGACTATACGGCAATATAGCGGAAATGAACACAGAGTCATCAGAGGAATTGGATTAGTCAGTTGTATCTATGTGAATCCAGTCACGAAGTCATCTTGGGTAATAGATTACCGAATTTATGACCCAGAAGGAGATGGGAAAACGAAAATCAACCATTTATTAGAGATGCTGCAAGGGGTTGTATTTTCTTTCATGTCTGAGCTGGAGAACCGTGTTAATGGACAGTTGGTATGCGAGTCAAAAAGTAATGGAAGCGATTGACAAGCTGGGGAAAATCTATTATTGTCCGTTAAAGAAGAACCGATTGGTGGATGATACGGGAGGTCAAGAAGGCTATAAATCTGTTGCATCTTTAAGTTGGACACCAGCCGAGTCAGAAGCGGGAAAACTTATTAAAATTAAAGGGTTTCCTAAAGACAAGAAAGTGAAATTATTCCGAGTCATTGTTTCTACCAACAATCCGGAATATATTGTGACCAACGATTTAAATCAATCGAATGCGGATGACGTGCAAGAAGTGTGTGCCATTCGTTGGAAGATTGAGGAGTTTCACAGAGAACTTAAACAATTAACAGGAATAGAGTCCTGCCAATGTCGCAAAGCTCGTATTCAAAGGAATCACATTGCTTGCGCTCGAATGGTGTGGGTGAGGCTCATTCATTTTAGCCTCTAAAACTTGTCAAACTGTCTATCAAATTAAACACGGATTGCTGTCAAATTATTTAATTGAACAACTGAAACGTCCGGACGTTCCGATGTTACTCGTCTAATGCAAAGTGGCAGAGATCGCCTCTTCACCCTGTGCCAGTTGCGTAAGTCCTGTCTTTGGCTTTTTGTTTTAGTGAGTTAAGATAGGCATTCAGTTTTGGTGAAAGTTCATTTAATAAGGGATGCAGTCGATCGCTCTGTTTTTGAGTTAAAAGATTTCGAGCGTAGGCAAGTCTTAACCAGTGTCTTGTTTCGTTTAAGGAGCCTCTGGCAATTTTCACAAAACGCTGATTCTCTTGGCAGCTATAGCGTCCATGTCCTTCTGCAATATTAGCACCAACACTATCAGCCGATCGCACTATTTGTTTGCCCATCGTATCCTTCGTAAACTCGTCCCATTTTTTAACAATCAACCATATTTCGTTTGATATTTTTTCAGCTAATTGATAAACTTGTAGCTGTTGAAAGCTTTCCATATTAGCTCCTTTAACATAGTTGATGGCAAACCATTGACAGTCAACAGTCAACTGCCAACAGTCAACCGTCAACAGTCAACCGTCAACCGTCAACTTCCTTAAACTTTTGCTTCCAAAGACTTGAGAAACTCAGTATTTACCCCCGACTCTCGCGTCAGGGCAATTTTCCCAGTACGAGCAATTTCCTTAATCCCAAATCTATTCAGAACCTGGACGATCGCCACCATTTTACCGGGATCTCCCACAACTTCCAATGTCAGCGTATCATCACCAATATCCACCACTCGCGCTCTAAAAATTTGAGCTAACTCAATTATTTCCGATCGCGTCCCGCTAGCTGCATTAACTTTCAGCAACATCAACTCCCGTTCCACACAGGGAATTTCTGTTATATCCTGAACTTTTAGCACGTTAATCAACTTGTACAGTTGCTTGGTCAACTGCTCGATAATCTGGTCATCTCCGGGTACAACCATCGTAATCCGAGATACTCCCACTTGCTCCGCCGGGCCAACGGCCAGACTTTCAATATTAAAACCCCGACGGGCAAACAAACCAGCAATTCGAGTGAGGACACCCGCTTCATCTTCAACTAAAACCGAAAGAGTGTGTTTCATTTCTCCAAAAAAGACGCATTTCGTGCAATTCTACTTTCGCCAATTCCCCTTTTAGCAGAAGTGCACGCCCATTGAACCTGCCTTAGACATTTTATCGCGAGTTATTGGCCGTTCATCTCCGGGGAAAAACAATATATTTAAGCTGTAGGGGTAGGTTCGCGCCCGATCGACAATATCAGTCATAGATCGGGGTAAACTGCCCCCACCGAGTTCTTGTGGTCGATCGCACGCGATCTAAGTTTTTTTGTGTACGAACCTACACCATCACTCGATCGCATAAAAATTATTTAGGTGTTGTCCCTGACTGGAACTGAAATTTTGAGACCCAATGGGTCTCAAAACTCCTTCACCGAAAAACTCGGTGTTGCAGCGACGGCATCTGGCGGCGGACTTGTTCTAGTCGATCGGGATTAATTTCTGCGATCGCCACACCCGGTTCCTCTCCAGCATCCGCCAAAACGGCGCCCCAAGGGTCTACAATCATCGCGTGACCGTGTGTTTGACGGCGGCCGTAGTGGCGTCCAGTCTGTGCTGGGGCGATCGTATAACAAGTATTCTCGATCGCCCTAGCTTGCAGTAAAACCTTCCAGTGATCCTTGCCCGTGTAAGCGGTAAACGCCGCCGGCACGAACAAAACATCAGCCCCCTTTTCCGACAAATGCCTGTACACTTCTGGGAACCGCACGTCATAGCATACGGAAAGTCCCAGCGTCCCCAACTCCGGCGACACATAAACTGGCGGCAAATCTTCACCAGCTTTCACAGTGTTCGATTCCCTGTAAGTAATCCCGTCTGGCACATTCACATCGAACAAATGTACTTTTTTGTACCTTGCAACTTCACTGCCGTTTTGGTCTACCAGCAAAGAAGTATTGTATACCTTCCCCCCCTCTGTCGGCACTGGAAATCCGCCGCCCAGAATCGTTACCTGGAAACGCTGGGCCATCGTTTTGATGAATTTTTCGCTGTGGAGTCCGATCGCCTCTGCTTGAGCAATCTTTTCCTCCTCTTCTCCCATAAACGAGAAATTTTCTGGTAAGGAAACTAACTCAGCACCCTGACGCACTGCCAGGTCGATTAATTCCTCTGCCTGAACCAAATTTTTTTGCAGGTCAGGCAAGCTAGTCATTTGAATTGCTGCGGCGAGATAAGACTTCATCGATTCAAAATATTAGTCATTAGTCATTAGTCATTAGTCATTAGTCATTAGTCATTAGTTATTAGTCATTGGGAACTAATTTGATAACTAAATAGTTGAGATGCTTTGCTTTGCCCCATTTATGCGCTGGTCTTGCACCAACTGGTACGGCTTGAGAGTTTTGAACTTTGAGCTTTAAATTAACCTGTAACTCATCACTCAAAAATCAAAACTCTCAACTTTTCCTTCCTAGGTTTTGCAACCTAATTTACCTCAAATCTTAAGGCATCGGATGGAAAAGCAGGTCTGGGAAAAAGCGGTTAAATTCAATTAAAGCCGCCGCTTGAATAGATATCCAAAGGATAGCCAATACTGGTGCTGTCGAAAGAAACCTGACAAAGTATTGCATAAATTCTGCTCCTGAAAATTCGAGACAGTTGGTAATTGCCGATCGGTCTACGCCTAATTGCTAATTTGCAGTTAATTACTTAACTGTTAGCTATTAGCGCTTCTCCATTTCCCTATTTTAGCGGGGGGAAACAGTAATTTCGTCTTCCTTCGCAAACATTTCACCGCTGGTGAGTTCTTTGAGAGCTGCCAGAGGCCACAAAAAGCCGCTCAGCATCAATTTGATTGCCAAAGGAACTTCGATAATAATCTCTTTTTCCTCTGGGGTTGCTGATTTTCTGACTGCTTGCAGATAAGAACGGCCCACCCAACCAATCCAACCTGCGATATACAAGAACAGTATGCTAGGAATCAAAAAGTCCCCTGCTTTGCTCAAGTTGCCGTCTACGATTAAGTGCGGGTATCCTTCCGGGCCGCACATAGCTTGAGAATAGCGATCGAACCGCGCTTTCGCAGATGCCGGGTCGCCATTGGTAGAACGTGCATTTTTAGCCAGTTCTTGAAATTCGGGAGAGTCCTTGCACGGCACTAAATTGTAAGCCGAAGCAACTGGAGCAAAACTGAACCAGACACTCAACACTAAAATTGCAGCAAACAATCGTCGCATGGAATTGTTTCCTTTTGTTACAAAACAATAAGTTTTTGTACAAGCATTTCAACTTGCCAATCTGGAATCCAGATTACCGTGTTTGTTGACAGTCTAAAGTATCCATCATTGATGCAGCAAAGCCCAATAGAATGAGGGATTCGCATTTTCATAGGTCAATGCTGAGCTAGCAATACCGCGAGGATATTCCTTCATTGCATCAGATGATGGCCTTACCTGTCGATCGGGCAAATATCCCTTAACAATAACCTGAGTACAGGTATAGCGGGGGACTTGCGCCGAATTAGTTAAGCTAGCAATAGCTAACCTATCAAATAAAATTACCAGTTAATGGCAACCATTTTCGCAATCGAAACAAGTTGTGACGAAACAGCAGCAGCAATTGTTAAGAATCGTCAAGTTTGCAGCAATGTTGTAGCATCGCAAATTAAAATCCACGAGCAGTACGGCGGAGTAGTGCCCGAAGTCGCTTCGCGGAGTCATCTAGAAATGCTAAATCAGGTAATTGCCCAGTGTCTATCGGAAGCAAACCTGAGTTGGTCAGAAATTGACGGGATTGCAGCGACTTGTGCCCCCGGTTTAGTAGGTGCATTGTTAGTCGGGCTGACAGCGGCGAAAAGCTTGGCAATAGTCCGTCAAAAACCTTTTTTAGGCGTCCACCACCTCGAAGGACACATCTACGCTTCTTACCTTACCGAACCCGACTTGCAGCCACCATTTTTGTGTTTGTTAGTTTCCGGGGGACACACCAGCTTAATTTACGTCAAAGATTGCGGCATTTACGAAACAGTAGGACACACACGCGACGACGCCGCCGGCGAAGCTTTTGATAAAGTCGCGAGACTGTTGCAGCTAGGATATCCGGGCGGGCCACTGATTGACAAATTGGCCGCCCTTGGCAATCCCCAAGCATACCCCCTGCCTGAAGGCAGAATTTCGCTGCCTGGTGGCGGCTACCATCCCTACGACAGCAGTTTTAGCGGCTTGAAAACAGCAGTTTTGCAATTAGTGCAGAAACTCAAAAAACAAAATAACCATGTGGATGGGGAAGGCTTTTTGCCTGCCTCTACAATTAATGATATTGCGGCCAGCTTTCAGGAAACGGTAGCTAAAAGTTTAACAAAAAGAGCGATCGACTGCGCCCTAAATTTCGGGCTTACCACCATTGCCGTCGGGGGCGGAGTTGCAGCAAACAGCGGACTGCGAAAACACTTACAAGCAGCAGCAGCAAAACACAACTTGCGAGTCTTGTTTCCGCCATTAAAATATTGTACAGA
Source organism: Microcoleus sp. FACHB-61 (assembly GCA_014695295.1). Classification (GTDB taxonomy): domain Bacteria; phylum Cyanobacteriota; class Cyanobacteriia; order Cyanobacteriales; family Microcoleaceae; genus Microcoleus. The sequence goes on from JACJNY010000022.1 coordinate 39,760, forward strand.
CAACGCAGCAATGATCGGCTGTGCGGCGGCAGAACACTTGCAGCGAGGACACACTTCGCCGCTGACTTTGGGCCCAAATTCGCGGATGGCTGTCAGCGATATTATGGAACTGTACAAGAAGAGTCATTAGTCATTAGTTATGAGTCATTAGTCATTAGTCATTAGTCATTAGTCATCAGTCATTAGTTAACAGTTAACCGTCAACAGTCATTAGTTAACAGTTAACCGTCAACAGCCAACAGTCAACAGCCAACAGTCAACAGTCAACGAAACGATGAAAATCCGCGACGCAGTAGAAAGCGATTTGCCAGCAATTGTCGAAATATACAACGCAGCAATACCAGGCAGAATGGCCACAGCAGATTTAAAACCAGTCTCAGTCGAAAGCCGCCTTCAGTGGTACAGAGCACACTCCCCCAATTCCTGGCCGATTTGGGTAATTGAATCAGAAGAAAATATTGTTGGCTGGCTGAGTTTGCAGATTTTCTACGGACGCGCCGCCTATCAGCATACAGCAGAAGTTAGCATCTACGTCGCACCCGATCGCCAGCGCTGCGGAATCGGACAAGAATTATTGCAATCGGCAATTGTGCGGAGTCGAGAATTGCAGCTTAAAACTCTCATGGGCATAGTTTTTGCTCACAATCAGCCGAGTTTAAGATTGTTTGAGAAATTTGGCTTTCAGCAGTGGGGATATCTGCCGCAAGTTGCCGAACTTGACGGCGTTGAAAGAGATGTCGTAATTCTCGGTTTGCGCTGTCTTTAGGGACTGATATCGTTTCCGGTAGCATCGGGATTATTAGCCAAAATTAGGACACGGCAGTGCCGTGTCCCTACAATATTATTATTTTCGGTAGGGACACGGCATTGCCGTGTCCTCTATAGCAATCCTAAATCATTTGTGTAATTCTTGTAGGGGCAAACCCCCCGTGGTTGCCCCCATGAGGCCGGGGTAGGCACGGGGGCACTACCCCTACATCTTTTTACTCATTTAGGATTGCTATATATCATTCCGGTTGCACCGGAATTGATGTGATCTTTGCTCAATCTGCTAAAATTGTAATTTCATCCAAAGATGCGATCGCCACATCAGATTTTTCCAAATGACTAGCCTGGGCATTCCCCCAACAAATCCCGATACAGCCCGCCGCATTCGCATTTTTACCCATCTGAATATCGCCCGCTGAATCTCCCACCATCAAAGTTGCTGCGGGATTTACTCCGAGTTTCTCACAAGCTTGCAAAAACAATTTCGGGTCTGGTTTATGAACCGTTGAATCAACTCCCATTTCTAACTGAATGTAGTCAGCTAATGCGTGGTGTTTCACAAACTTCTGCACAACCGGAGTCGTAGCAGCCGAAAGAACTCCCAGCTTCAAACCCGCTTCTGAAAGATATTTCAGCACTTCCAAACTGCCGACAAATAAAGGAGAAACAGCACTATTTTTAAACATTTCGTCAGCTTCGTCAAAGGCGCGGCGCGCAATAGTTAAAGATTCCAGCCATCCCCTGCCGGTTTCCGCGATGTATCCCGCCGCAACAATCTCATTTTCTCTGCGGCTACCGACTGCTAGCAAGCCCGTGGGGTCGATGCTGTTGCTTTCGATACCGAAAGCCATTTGTAAAGGCTCTCCAACGCCCGGAATTTGAGCGTCTGCGAGGCGCGCTCGCTTCATCCCCAACAGTCTCAAAAACTCCTGAGAATCCTCTAGAGTGCCGTCTTTGTCAAAGATTACGGCTTCGATATTTGAGAAGGTAATGCCCCGACATTTAATTGTTACCAAGAATCATAACTCCCTAATTTCTATATTTTTTTCTATTTTCTCACGTTGTGTTTTTTTTAGCAATTATTTTTAGGAATTGTTATATCAATTCCGGTTAGACCGGAATGATATAGAGGACACGGCAGTGCCGTGTCCCTACGCCAGATTAATTGTAGGGACACGGCACTGCCGTGTCCTGACTGTGGGTAATATTAATTCCGATGCTAACGGATTTGATATTAATTGCTAACAATAATGTTGTGTTTTTATAACATCAGGATAGAACAATGTTGTTTCCATACAAAATCAGGACACAACAATGTTGTGTCCCTACAAAATCAGGACACAACAATGTTGTGTCCCTACAAAATTAGATTGTATACGAGTAGGGAAACGGCATTGCCGTGTCCGGTGCGGGACTCTGCTGCGCGTGACCAGAAACGGTTGAAACCGCCGACTAGAATCTCAAAATAAATTAAAATCGCCCTGCTAAATTGGCAATTATTAATCCTAGTTGAACCGGATTGACTGGCTTAGCAATATGAGTTTGAAAACCAGCTTTGATCGCCCTTTCTTGTTCTCGATCGCTCGCATACGCAGTCAGCGCGGCGGCTGGGATTTTTCCTCCTGCTTCCGCAGCAAGAGCTCGCACTTGTCTAATTAAGAAATACCCGTTTTCCTCTGGCATTCCGATATCCGAGATTAGCACGTCATATCTGCCGGGTTGTTCCGTCAAAGCCCCGATCGCTGCTCTTGCAGATTCTACTGTCACAACCTCAGCGCCGTAGTTTTCCAGCACAAATTTTAAGAGATCCCGGGTATCAACCTCATCATCTACAACTAAAATTTGCAAACCATCCAAAGAGGGGGTGCGATTATCAATGATCGCCTCTGTGGCGGACTCTGGCAGTGGAGCCTGCTCTAGTAAGCTTGGCGGTGTAAACTCTAGAGACGAGGCTCTCAACGGCAATCTCAAAGTTATTGTAGTTCCTTGTCCGTCACCCGGACTTTCGGCTTCCACCGTTCCCCCGTGCAGTTGAACAAGATGGTACACGATCGACAAGCCCAATCCCAGCCCTTGATTGGCCTTAGTAGTGCTCGAATCTCCTTGGCGGAAGCGATCGAAAATATGCGGTAACAACTCAGCCGAAATGCCTTTTCCGGTGTCGGCGACTCGAAGTTCAGCCTGATTCTCGATCGTCTGCAGCACGATTTCCACCTGTCCCCCCGCCGGAGTAAACTTAATCGCATTAGACAGGATATTCCATAAAACTTGCTGCAAGCGATCGATATCGCCTAAGACAGTTGCAGAACTCAAATGCGAAACAATTTCAATGTTTTTTGCTTGGGCTGAGAATTGAACCCCCTCCAGCGCAGCTTTCACCACTAACCGCAGATCGATCAAACGGGTAGACAGTTGCAGCTTACCGTTGGTAATCCGAGAAATATCGAGAAGATCTTCGATTAACTGAGCTTGCGCCCTCGCGCTGCGCTCGATCACCTCTAGAGCGCGATTAACGTCTGATTGCTTCAGTTTCCCGGAACGCAGCATTTGTGACCAGGCCAGAATCGGAGTCAGGGGATTGCGCAATTCGTGGGAGAGATTCGCCAGAAATTCATCTTTAGCTCGGTTAGCTTTTTCTGCTTGTTGGCGGGCTGACTGTTCCTGCTCCAATAACTGCGATCGCTGTGTCTCAAACTGCTTGCGATCGGTGATATCCTCGATCGACAATAGAATCATAGAAACCCTGTCTTCTGGTTCAACTTTACAAGCATTCAGCAGCAAAGTTTTCTGGCCGAGCCGCCCAAAAGCCTGCTCCAGCTCAAAATTGTTAATCTCAACATTATTAACCAGAATATCTTCCAAAAGCTCTCGCAGTTCCGGGGAATTCCACGGCCCGGTAGCAAATTCAAACCAAGAATCTTGGGCGGTTTCTGAAGGTGAAACTTGAAACGTTTCGTATAGCGCTCGATTGGCGGTGCTCACTTGCAAATCAGCATCCAGCACCATTAAAGGCGTTGGCACGCTTTCCACAATTGTTTCCGCATAGTTGCGGGCTGTTTCTATGGTGGCAGCACTGCGTTTGAGAGCGTCAATATCGATCAAAACCATTACCACACCCTCAATCTGGTTTTCCGTTGTGCGGTAAGGACGAATGCGGAGGGCGTACCAATATCCCGATTGAGTTTGCACTTCTTGTTCTTTCGTGTTGAGAGTCTCGATTACCTCCAAAATCATCTCTTCCAAGTTGGGAATCTCCAGATTGACTCGGATGTCGCTAAACGGACGCCCGACATCCGTAGAAATGAGATTGAACAGCCGCTGCGCCATTGGCGTAAAGCTGCGAATCCGCAAATCGTTTTCCAGCATTAAAATTGGAATATTGATACTAGCCAGCAAATTAGTCACGTCGTTATTAACCTGCTGCAAATCGAGATTTCGAGTGCGAAGTTCCTCCACAGTGGTAATCAGTTCTTCGTTAGTAGCTTGAATTTCTTCTTTAGCCGTTTCTAACTCCTCGTTGATGCTTTGTAGCTCCTCGTTGCTCGATATAACTTCTTCGTTGGCAACTCTGAGGTCTTGGGTGAGATTTTCTTGTTGCTCTATTACCGTTTGCAGGTGCGCTTGAGCCATGAGTTTCTCTTGCTTAGCCCGGGCAAGTTCCTGCCTCAGCCGCACTATTTCTCGTTCTAAATCGCTTGGTTCTAACTCATCAAAAGCTTCGATTCCCAGGTCGATCGCTGCGGGTAAAGCTTCTTCAAACAGCACCAAAAAGAAGCGTGTTTCCGCATTCCCAGCCTGGAACGGAATCACCTCAAAATTGACGAGATCCGTGCAATCGCTCTCTTGCAGCCTCACCCGTTCTTTTTTCACGGTCACGTTCTGAGTTTGCGCTTGATAAATTGCGGTGCGAATGTCAACAGACAATCCTCCTACCGCCATTGCGAACAAGTTTAAACTCGGCGTTCCAGATGGGAGTCTTAAGTACCGATTGGTGTCTCCCCGGAGTTGCACAACCTCCATCTGCTCGTTGACCACCGCACCGACAGGATTATAGCGCTTTAAAATCAATTGGTCTGTTACGCGCTGTAAGTCAAAGTTATTAGAAATATTTACATTCATTGGCTGCGTCTCTGCTCGGGCTAGAGGAAAGAAAGTTGTGGCAAAGGGAAGCCGGGGAGCATTGGCTGTTAAGTTTTTTGCATAAATTTTACATGGCGCATCCACTAAAGTAAATAAGTCGGAAGATTTGCCCGTACTTTCGGAAGTGCCGAGCATCAGGAAGCCTGTTCGGTTAAGACTGTAATGAAAAACTGACAAAACTCGTTTTTGCAAACGTTCTGCCAAGTAAATCATCACATTGCGGCAGCTAATCAGATCGAGATTAGAGAAAGGCGGGTCGATGCCTAAATTTTGTCTGGCGAATACGCACAGTTCCCGGACTTCTTTGCAGATGCGGTATCCGCCTCCTTCTGCGGAGACAAAGAAGCGCTGGCGCCGTTCTTCGGAAACCCCTAACATCTGGTTTTCTAGGTAGAAACCTGACCGAGCTTTGGCGATCGCCGCCTCGCTGATATCCGTGGCAAAAATCTGAATCGGCGGCGGGGGAAGTCGATCGGCCAAAAACTCTAACAAGCAAATGGCGATCGAGTAAACTTCTTCACCAGTCGAACATCCTGCAACCCAAATCCGCACCGGAACTTCTGCTGATTTATTTTGGGTAATGGCGGGGAAAACGTGGTCTTTTAAGCGTTGAAAAGCTTCTAAGTCACGGAAAAAACTCGTGACGTGGATCAGAATTTCTTCATACAAAGCTTTGACTTCCGCCGGATTATCGACGAGAAATTGAGCGTAATCTTCCAATCGTTCCATCTTGTACAAAACCATCCGCCGCTGCATTCGCCGGTTTAGGGTGGCCGCTTTGTACTGGGTGAAGTCAACCCCTGCGCTCAATTTCAGCAGCCCAAAAATAGTGGCCAAGGCCGATCCCGGTTCTGGCGGTTCTTCAGCGATGGTGGCGGGGAACGGCCCAGCCAGAAACGAATGCTGGCTGAGATTTGCCAGTTCCTGCGCAATTACCTCAGGCGGCAGAATGAAGTCTACATTACCTGTAGCTGCCGCGCTACTCGGCATACTCTCAAATTTTGCCGTTCCTTCGCATTGAGCAAAAGTCAGGCCTCCGGCTGCTTTGATTGTGATCAGCCCCAAGGCGCCGTCTCCATCGGCCCCCGATAAAACTACGCCGATCGCTTTGTTGCCCCTATCGACTGCTAAGGACTCGAAAAACGCATCTGCAGGCATATATTTGCCATTAATCTTCTCTCGGGGCAGCAGTCTCAGCAGCCCTGCTAACAGCAACAGCTTGGTATTCGGCGCAATTACGTAGACATGATTCGGCTCTACAGCCATGCCGTCTTCGGCGTCACACACGGGCATTTGCGTGTTTCTGCTGATAATCTCGCTCAGCAGGCTTTTGCGATCGGGCGCTAAGTGCTGGATCAGCACAAATGCCATGCCGGTATCTGCGGGTAAGTCGCTCAGCAACTGGAGAAATGCTTCCAAGCCTCCGGCAGAAGCCGCAATCCCGACAACGGGAAACGGCGCATCAGTTTTTACATCCGGATCTAATTGCATCGCGTTGAGGTCGATCGGTGCCAATGTATTGTTCTGAGATAAGTTCATAAACACCCACTTACTTAAGTAATGCAGATTAGAGCTAATTTATTTCGTCAACCGGGAAGTAAGTAATACGGAGGATATATCTTACATACATCGCACCTCAATTTGCCCACATTCGGCAACTGCCTTAAGGATTAGGTACGGTATTACAAACATTTAATAAGTTAAGCAAAAACACTAAAAAAATCTGTTTTTTATACTTTCTCGGGCAAATATAAGGATCTTTTTGCCGGGAAACACAGGGTTTTTACGTAAATGCCATGTCATTGTTTGCGCTAGGCAGAGTAATCGCCAAGACGGCGAGGGCTTTATCTTTGGTTGCAGGAGGCGATGGGCTTAAGTTGATACGAATAAACAATAAGGTTTTCCTAGAAAATCAGATTGTAAGCGATATTTTTAGGGACTGGGCATTGTTGTGTCCGGTGCGGGTTTCTGCGGCTTTTAATGGCTGGTATAAACGTGTTTGTTTTTTTTTTTTTTTGAAAGCAAAATTCAATAATCTTTTTTTCCGGCAAAATTAAGACACAATATTTGTAGAGAAACGGCCTTGGAATTTTCAGCGCTGGACTCTGGGAGTTTTAATAATTGGTAGAAGATTAGACCTCTTGCAAAAGTCCTTTTCATCAATTATCGCACGGGTTCTCCCGCCCAGGCCACAAGAAAAAAATAACTTTTGTGGGATGGGCATCTTACTCGTCCTAATTATTTTTGCAAAAGGTCTATTGAGGAATATTGTTCCCCTAATAAATTAGGAGACAACAGTGCTCATGGGTGCCAACTTAAACCTAAACGCCGCCAGGGAATGAATTCCCTGTCTAATAGCTAAAGTCTTTTCAAAGAGGACTCAAGAACTAATTAGTCCTGTGCAAGAGGAATTTAGCTTTGAGGGAGGGGTTTAACCCCTGCCGGACTATTGGTTGTACGTTAAGCTGACACGCTTTGGGCCCAGGCTGAGTCCGGCGCTGGGCTGGGGTTTGTTTGACTTTTAAGCGGTTTCAACCGCCGATTTGAATCTCAAAAAAATTAAAAAGCTCCCTGCTAGATTGGCAAGAATTAATCTTAATTGAATCTGCTCGATCGGCTCAACAATATGAGTTTGAAAACCAGCTTCGATCGCCCTTTCTTGTTTTTGAGCGATCGCATACGCAGTCAGCGCGGCGGCTGGCATTTGTCCTCCGGCTTCCGCAGTAAGGATTCGCATTCCTCGAATACAGAAATACCCGTTTTCCTGACGCATTCCGATATCCTATCCATTTCGGTTGCACCGTCCGTGATTGTTGAGTGTTGACTGTTGAGTGTTGACTGTTGGCTGTTAACTGTTGAGTGTTGACTGTTGAGTGTTCATGGTTGACTGTTGAGTGTTCATGGTTGACTGTTGAGTGTTGACTCGATTTTACGCCCGACGATGAAGCGCGGATTTGATATCAGAGATTAGCGCGCGGTATCTGTCGGAATTCTCAGTCAAACGATCGATCCTACTTTTGGCAGATGCAAGTCAAAACCTCTGCCCCGTAGCCTTCGATCGCAAATTCTCAGAGATTGCGCCTATCGATCCGATCCGTCCACAACTAAAACCTGCAAGCCTTCGAGACAAGGGACAATCTCGCTAGAGAGATTCAAAGGCGCAGCCGAAACAGTTGGCTTTCATTCAATCGCCGGTGTCAACTCTTGAGGCGGGGCTAGCAACGGCAATCTCAGAATTATTGTAGTTCCTTGTCCCTCACCCGGACTTTCGGCTTGCACCGTTCCCCCGTGCAGTTCGACAAGATGGTAAACGATAGACAAGCCCAATCCCAGCCCTTGATTCGCCTTAGTGGAACTGGAATCTCCTTGGCGGAAGCGATCGAAAATATGCGGTAACAACTCAGGCGAAATCCCTTTTCCGGTGTCGGTGACTCGAAGTTCAGCCTGATTATCGAGATCCTGCAGCACGATTTCCACTCGTCCCCCCGCCGGAGTAAACTTAATCGCATTAGACAGAAGATTCCACACAACTTGCTGCAAGCGATCGCTATCGCCTAAGACAGTTGCAGGGTTCAAATCCGAAACAATTTCAATATTTTTTGCTTCGGCTGATAATTGAGTCCCATCCACGGCAGCTTGCACCACTGACGGCAGCTCGATCGGACTAATGGACAGTTGAAGCTTGCCGTTGGTAATCCGAGAAATATCGAGAAGATCTCCGATTAACTGAGATTGCGACTGCGCGCTGCGCTCGATCACCTCTAGAGCCCGATTAGTAGTTTCTTGCTTAACCTTCCCGGAACGCAGGATTTGTGCCCACGCCAGAATAGGAGTCAGGGGATTGCGCAATTCGTGAGAGAGATTGGCCAGAAATTCATCTTTAACTCGGTTAGCTTTTTCTGCTTGTTGGCGGGCTAACTGTTCCTGCTGCAATAACCGCGAACGCTCTGTGTCAAAGTGCTTGCGATCGGTGATATCCTCGATCGACAACAGAATCATGGAAACCCCGCCTTCTGGCTCAAGTTTACAAGCATTCAGCAGCATAGTTTTCTGCCCGATATTCTCAAACAGGCGATCCAACTCAAAGTTTTGAAGCTCAACATCACTAACCAGAATATCTTCCAAAATCTCTCGCAGTTCCGGGATATGCCACTGCCCGTTACCTAGCTCAAACAGCGAAATATTCGCTGTTTCTGAGGATGAAACCTGAAACATCTCATAGAACGCTCGATTTGCTTTGTTCACTTGCAAATCAGCATTTAGCGCGACTAAAGGCGTTGGCACAGCTTCTACGATCGCCTCAGCATAATTTCGGGCTTCCTCCAAGGTTCTGGCACTGCGTTTAAGAGCGTCAATATCGAGCAAAACCATTACCACACCGTCCATCTCGTTTTCCGTTGTGCGGTAAGGATGAATGCGCAGGCTGTACCAATATCCCGATAAAGTTTGAACTGCTCGCTCTTGCGATTCCAGAGTATCAATCACCTGCAGAATCATCTGTTCCAAGTCAGGAACGTCAATATTCGATCGGATGTCGCTAAAGGGCCGTCCCATATCTGTGGGAATCAAATTAAAAAGTGTCTGCGCCGTTAAGGTAAAGCGTCGAATCTGTAAATCTTTTGCCAGCATTAAGACTGGGATATTGATAGTACCCAGCAAATTTGTCAGATCGTTATTGAGCTGGCTTTGTTCAAAATATCGGCTGCGAAGTTCCTCGTTAGTGGTGGTGAGTTCCTCGTTAGTGGCTTGAATCTCTTCTTTGGCAGTTTCTAGCTCCTCGTTGGCGCTTTGCAATTCCTCGTTGCTCGATAGGATTTCTTCGTTGGCAATTTTGAGGTCTTCGTTGAGATGTTCCTGCTCGTGGATCAACGATTGCAGGTGTGCTTGAGCCACAATTTTTGCTTGGTTAGCGGTGGCAAGTTCCTGCCTCAGCCGCTCATTTTCCGGCTCTAGATCGCAATTCGTGCAGGTTTCAGAAATGATGTTGCAGAAGTTGCCCGCCGTGGGTAAAACTTCTTCAAATACCACCAAATAATAGCGTTCTTCGACGGTGTGCGGCTGGAACGGCATCACCTCAATATTAACCAGAGTCGATCGGCCGGCTGCTTCAACAAGTAGTCCTTCTTTCCTAACGGTCACGTTCTGCATTTGTGCCTGATAAATCGCGATGCGAAGCTCAAGAAGCAATCCTGCCCTTGCCATTGTCAGCAAGTTTAAGTCGGGCGTTCCGGCTGCCATTCTCAAGTAAGGATCGATGTCTCCCCGCACTTGCAGGATTTTCATGTGCTCGTCCACAACCACACCGGCTGGGGAATAGCGATTCAAAATCAGTAGGTCAGTTTCTCGCTGTAAGTCAAACCTCTTCGCCACCTTTTCATGGACTTTTAGCCTTTCACCTTCTTTAACGGTGGGATAGGAACTCGGCGTGAATGAAAAACTGGGAGATTTTGCAGCCAACCTTTTTGCATAAATTTTAGACTTTTTATGCACTGAATCAAACAAGTATGAAAATTTTCCGGTACTCTCAGAAGTACCTAACATGAGAAAGCCTGTGGACTTAAGGCTGTAATGAAAAATCGGCATCACCTTCTTTTGCAATGAATCTCCCAAGTAAATCAGCACATTGCGACAGGTAATTAAATCGAGATTGGCAAAAGGCGGGTCACTACCTAAGTCTTGTCGGGCAAATACACACAGTTCGCGGATAGCCTTGCAGATTCTATAACGACCTTCTTCTTGGAAAATAAAGAAGCGAGAACGTCGCTCTGGTGAAACGTCTATCATCTGGTTTTCTGAGTAGACGCCTGCCCGAGCTTTGGCGATTGTCGTGTCGCCAATGTCTGTGGCAAAAATCTGGATCGGCGGCGGGATTACTCGATCGCCCAAAAACTCTAACAAGCACATGGCGATCGAATAAACTTCTTCGCCAGTGGAACATCCCGCCACCCAAATCCGAATCGGAGCATTTGCTGATTTATTTTGGGTAATCGCGGGGAAAACCAGCTCTTTTAACTTTTGAAAGGCTTCGCTGTCACGGAAAAAATTGGTGACGTGGATCAGGATTTCTTCATACAAAGCTTTGACTTCTGCCGAATTGTGTTGAAGATGTTCGGCGTAATCATGCAAGTTCTCTATCTTGTACAAAACCATCCGTCGCTCGATGCGTCGGTTCACGGTAGCCGGTTTGTACTGGCTGAAGTCAACGCCTGTGGTCGATTTCAGCATCGCAAAAATAGTTGCCAGGGCATCTCCCTCTGCGGGCGATTCCTTAGCTTTTGTCTGGGGAAACGGGCGATTGAAAAACGAACTGCGACTATAGTTTGTCAGTTCCTCGGCAATTTTTTGCGGCGGCATAACAAAATCGACATTGCCTGTCGCAACAGCGGTATTCGGCATACTATCGAATTTTGCCGTGCCTTCACATTGAGCATAAGTCATGCCTCCGGCTGCTTTGATTGCCATCAACCCGAGTGAACCGTCTCCGTCTCCCCCGGATAATACTACGGCGATCGCTTTGTATCCGCGATCGAACGCCAATGATGTAAAAAACGCATCTCCCGGCATATATTTGCCATAAACCTTCTCGCGGGGTGAGAGTTCCAGCACGCCTTTAGATACCACCATCTTGGTGTTGGGCGGAATGACGTAGATTTGATTCGGTTCTACAGCTACGCCGTCTTGTACCTCATTAACAGGCATTTGCGTCGTTCTGGAGAGAATCTGGGCGAGGAAACTTTTGTGATTCGGATCTAAATGCTGAATCAGCACAAACGCCATACCCGTATCTACCGGCAAATGGGCCAGTAACTCGGTGAATGCTTCCAAACCTCCGGCAGAGGCCGCAATTCCGACGATGGGAAACGGGGCCTCTATTTCGGGTAATTCTTCGAGATCGATGGCGCGGGAGGCGATCGGTTCTGGTGTATTGTCTGGAGATAATTGATTAAAAGTCATCGTGCGAAGTCCTGGACTTCAGTTATTTAGCAGCATACATATCTGGAAAGCGTAAGGCTGAGTAATTCGGGCTATTTTAATGAGAGCCTACTTAAGTTGTAGGCATTCTGGAAATCCATTAAGGATGAGCTAAACTGTTGGAGCCACGAGCTGAGCGGTATCGAAGAACTCTATCTACTCTCGTAGCGATTATAACAATAGGCTGGCAATAACCAGGTAGATCTGCTTACGTACTTAGTTTCTTTCACCTACCAGTGTAGGAGACAGCGAGATTACTGATTCCGTATTAATTCTAGCAGTATAGGCGACTTGTGCGCCTTGTATGCCTTTTAAATCTTCAACACGTTTTTGAATTTCGCACACTCCAGCAGTTTGTAATGCTGTTAAAAATGCTTGGTCGGTGTAAACATCTTCGGAAAACGAAACTTCGTCACTTTTAGAAAGATTTTGAAGGCGGGCGGCTTTGTTGACTGTGGAACCAAAATAGTCGAGCGAATTATTAAGATTTACGAGCAAAGCCGTACCTCGGTGAATGCCAATTCTGACTTGAATCCACTCTGCTTGCGGGCGACCTGAATTGTACTCTCTGAAACTGACAACAGCACCGACTGCTGCCTGAATTGCTTGTTCGTTGCTGATAAAGGAAGCCATGACGGCATCGCCGATGGTTTTAATGACTTTACCGCCAGCTTTCTCGATCGATTCAAAGAAAATTTCAAAATGATCGCGGACAATATTGTAAGCTTTAGTATCTCCCAGTGTTTCGTACATTCTGGTAGAACCCGTAATATCGGTAAACATAATAGTAATCGCCCGAATCTTGACTCGCTCTCTCTCCGAGATTACTTTATCGCCGAACAAACGCTTGTAATCCGGGTGATGGAGCAGTTGGATTCCTGATAGTCGCAGGGGCAGTTGTTCTAATGTCAGTTCCTGGGGCAATTCATCTGAATGCAAAATCAGCCCCGACAAGTTGTGATCGGTATTAGTTAATTCGATCTTAACTTTTCCCGGACGCACGGCGAGGTGTGTTTTGTCAAAATCTTTGCCGGCCAACTGCTTGAGTTTAATTTCTTGTATGTCTTCTGTTTCTGGGCCTTCAACCTTTAAAATCCCTTTAGCTAAAGTGAGGGGACAGCAGTAGCGGTATCGACCTTTTTCTAAGGTGACAGTCTCGGATTCGGTGCAGTATAAAGGCGTTACCAGTTGCAGTTTGCTCTGGAGTACGGGAGGGGGAGCGCAGACGGGCCTCAGTTGCGGGTCTTCAATTTCTTTGTTTAGGGAAAAAGTAACTTCGACGCGATCGAGCAAATCAATTTTAAACTCGCGCTCGCACATCGGGCAAAAAGACATTTCTGATGTGTCTGCTAAATCCTTGAATTCGTCTGTAATCATGTTGCAGTGCGGGCAGTGAATATCCCAGTGCAAGTCGAAGGCGCCGGCTTTCACTCCGTGCAGAAATTCCGAAGTAATTCTTTTAATATTCTTGACTGTCTCGCCTGCTACGTAGTAAGGGTTAATTCTCAATCTCTGCAAAATGTGGGACCCGATTAACCATTGTTCAATTTGGTCGATCGTTCCTTTGCTAGCATGGGGGCGCTTTTTAAGCTGTTCTAATTTTTCTTTTAATAGTACGATGTTCATTATCAGCTTGCCTTTGAGCCTCAGGGCAAGAAATTTCTAAGGATTATGTTGTGTGATTGTTTGTCTGGTTTGTTCTGGTCTGAGAATTTTGATTAGTTTGCACCTGTGCGGATGTCCCCGATCTTTATAAATCTTAACAAATTTTCAGGCTGAAAGCCATGTTTATTTAGGTATAGCTACCCACTACTTGTACTGGTGGAAAGAGCGATCGCTGCATCTATCTGCAGCAATATTTCCTACTCTTTTAGCATTGACATTTCGGCGCGAGCTTTCTGTCAAACGATTTTAAATTCCATAGGCAATGACTGATTGCGTAAGGGTTTGGATCGCGGACTTACAGTTGCATTGTTTTTTGATAATGGTATTAAATGATTGGTAATTGTTAATAGTTAATTGCTAATTGCTAATTGCTAATTGTTAATTGGTAATAGTTAATTGCTAATATCAAATCCGCGCTTCATCGTCGGGCGAAAAATCGAGTCAACAGTCAAGACTCAACCATCATTCAGTTTTTCGACTGACAGCTAACAGCCAACAGCTAACAGCCAACAGTCAACAGTCAACATTCAACAATCACGGACTGTGCAACCGGAATTGATATAATTGCTAATGGGGGCGCTGAAGGCAAAAAAAAGAGGGAAAATACCCTCTTTTAATGACAGTGAGTTGCAATGACTTGCGATGTTATTCGACCGCCGCAGGAGGGATTTCTTCCTCTACATCTAATACTGCTTCCGGTGCTGCTTCCGGTGCTGCTTCTTCCGGTGCTGCTGCTTCCGGTGCTTCTGCTTCCGGTGCTACTTCCGGTGCTGCTTCTTCTGGCAGATCCTCTTCCATTGCTGAGGGCACGTCTTCGAGTATTTCGTCGGAGAGGTCATCATCAGGATCGATCGCGTCTACAGGAATGTCTATGCCTGCTTTAGCTTGCTTTTGAGCGAGCATTTTCTCGCGGAACTTAGCTGCCATTTCCTCAGCTTTTTCGTATACCAATTCGCGATTTTTAACCATCGCGCCCGGTTCCGGTTCCAACTGCTTGGTGGAGAGAGAAATCCGGCCCCTCTCGGCATCCAAGTCAATGATCATCACTTTCACTTCGTCGTTGACATTGAAGACGCTGTGAGGCGTATCGATGTGATCGTGCGAAATTTCCGAGATGTGCAACAAGCCGCTGACGCCGCCGATGTCGATAAAGGCACCGTAAGGCTTGATACCGCGTACTGTACCGATGACCACTTCCCCGACTTCGAGGCGGTTCATCTTGCGCTCAACTAACGCGCGACGGTGGCTCAATACTAGGCGGTTGCGGTCTTCGTCTACCTCTAAGAATTTTAATGGTAATTCTTCGGCGACTAATTCTTCCTTCGGTTTGCGGGTGCTGATGTGAGAACCGGGAATAAAGCCTCGCAAGCCTTCTATTCTCACGAGTGCGCCGCCGCGGTTGGTGGCAAATACTTGCGATCGTACTGTGGCATCTTCTGCTTGCAGTTGTCGCACTCTTTCCCAGGCCCGCATATACTCGATGCGCCGGATGGACAGGGTTAATTGTCCGTCTTCATTTTCATCGGTTAGAATGAAAAATTCTCTGGTTTCGTTTGATTGCAATACCTCTTCAGGGCTTTCGACTCGATTGATCGACATTTCCTGAATGGGAATGTACGCTGCTGTTTTAGCACCGATATCAATCAGAGCGCCCCTCGGTTCTATACTAAAAACTGTACCCGCTACTACATCGCCCGGGCTAAAGTGATAGTCATATTTATCAAGTAGGGCTGCAAAATCTTCGTGAGTAAAGCCGATGTCTTTGACTGTGGTTTTGAGATTGACCATGCGAATAGTTTCCTAGGATTTCTCTCCTTCATGTTTTTCGTTTGTGCCGGCAGATATTAGAGATTTTGGTGAAAAAGCGGTTAACTTCTTTCAAAATCTTTTACTAAAGTCAGTTTTTGCTAACTTTTTCCCTGTGCAATTGCACTTCCGGGCTTGCCACTGCTATTACTCGAAACTCTGCGTTAAAAGGTTTAATCTTAACATTCAGAGTCCATTGACACTCTCAGGTTTAAAGAAACTGAGATTCTTCATTGAACGAGCCGACGCCACTTGCGACAAGATTACTCCTGTTTAAGTAGAGGTCGGTTTTTCCAGAAGCGTAAATTCCGGTATGCCTTACCGTATTTAATTAGTTCTTCACCTGTAGTTAGGTTCTGTTCAAATTTAGCTTTCCTAAACTGCAACACCGTGAGGTGTGACGGAACACTTAACTAATCGAGTTAAGTTTTTACGTTGTTTAGTTATACTCAATTTTAGACCGATGACGATCATAACACACCTAGCACAAAGACCCAGAAAAAAGAACACGGGAAGTCTTCGTCGCTTGAGAGGTTCGGCGAAGCGCTCAGACTTCGGCAAGCCGCCTAGCCGTCGCTTGGAATCCGGGGCCTAAAGGGACAGGGTTTTCAATCTCAAGAAAATATTTCTATAACTTACCGGGCGCAAAAACGGATAAGCTGTCCCGCATCTAAATTGTATTTTTTGGGCGGGCGGGACGCCCACCCCACAAGAAACTCGATCGGATTTGACAGTAAAACTTAGATGCGTGTCAGCTTACAAGCCCGCGACTCCTGTAGCGGACAGATCGAAATTTTAGACTTTTGTTTAAGCTCCCAGATTGCATCTGTGGAGTAAATCTCAAAGCTCAAATCTCAAATCGGCTGACTTGCCTACTGCTTTTAAATTAATTTAAGCGAGTTTAGCTGGGAGTAGCGCAGGATGCGGGGCTTTCTCGATCGACTGCATCCGGCTGTGGCGAATCTGCGTCAAAATCTCGCCCCGTTTCTGGATCTTCAGCTTCGTTGAGCGGATTCTGAAGGTGATTTAGGGTATCTACAAAGTCTCGGATGCCTCGAAATTGGCGGTATACCGAGGCGAAACGGACGTAAGCAACTTCGCTGAGCGGCCGCAGGTGCAACAGCACCAGTTCTCCAATTTCTGAACTGGCGATTTCTCGGAGCGATCGACCTTGGAGTTGGGCCTCGATTTCTTCGGCCAAGGTTTCGAGATGCCCGGAAGACAAACCGGTTTTTTCGCAGGCTCGAACGAGTCCCCTGACTAATTTTGACCTGTCAAAAGATTCGCGCTTGCCGTCCCGCTTGATCACCGTAATCGGCACAAATTCTATGCGTTCGTAAGTTGTGAAGCGGTGCTGGCAGTTCAAACACTCGCGCCGCCGACGGATACTTTGACCTGATTCGGCTGAACGCGATTCTAGAACGCGGCTATTTGTGTGTTGGCAGGAGGAACAGCGCATGATTGCTGATTTTAACAGGCATTGCCAGCAAATTGCCATTCATCTAACCGCCTGGGGTCTGATGAATGGCTGGACTAGAAAAATGACTTAACACACAGCGGGTGAAATGGTCCCGCACCACATTCGATGCAATGGTGCGGGCTGACCGCACTCCGGTTCAGGATATTTTGGGCTTGCTGCAGGCGTATAGCTAATTATTTGCCAATCCGGGGAGGTTCCCGAAAGGCGATCGCAAAAAATAGTACACCTAAGGCTAAAGCCAGAATCAAAATGTAAGCAACGCTTTCCATGTTAAATTTTCCCTATCTTCCCTTGCCGTATTATTTTATCTTAATTGCTGGTTTTATTATTAACTAAAAAAACCCGGTTTCTTGAAGAAACCGGGTTTTTTTACACCGGGGAAGTTTCCCGGCTACCGAGAGGCTGGCGAAATCTAGAGAGATTCTTCTCTTCTGGTGGTCACGTCGCCCAGTTTTTGGAACAAGCCCCACTCGACTTGTTCTTCCATGTCTGCCTCAACTCCAGCAAACACGTCGCGGAAAATAGTCCGAGAACCGTGCCAGATATGGCCGAAGAAGAATAGCAAAGCAAAGCAAGCGTGTCCGAAAGTGAACCAACCGCGAGTCGAAGTGCGGAAAACTCCGTCAGAATTCAAGGTTTCGCGATCGAATTCAAATACTTCACCCTTTTGGGCGGCGCGAGCAAAGTTCTTAACTTCTAGTGGATTATTAAAGGTTTGACCGTTAAGTTCGCCACCGTAGAAGCTGACAGTAACTCCGCTTTGTTCAAAGCTGTATTTTGATTCTGCGCGGCGGAAGGGGATGTCAGCGCGAACGACCCCATCTTTGTCAGTCAAAATTACTGGGAAAGTTTCAAAGAAGTTGGGGAGGCGGCGAACCGACAATTCCCGACCTTCGCTGTCAGTAAATACTGGGTGGCCTAGCCAGCTTTTAGCAATGCCGTCGCCGTTGACCATCGCGCCGGCGCGGAACAAACCGCCTTTAGCAGGAGAGTTGCCCACGTAGTCGTAGAAAGCCAATTTTTCTGGAATTTGCTCGTAAGCTTGTTGCAAGCTTTGGCCCCCGGCCAAGCTAGCTTGAGCTCGGCGATCGATTTCTTGTCCGAAATAGCCGCTGTCCCACTGATAGCGAGTCGGGCCAAAAAGTTCGATCGGAGTAGCAGCAGAACCGTACCACATCGTACCGGCAACCACAAAGGCTGCGAAGAATACGGCAGCGATACTGCTAGAAAGTACAGTTTCGATATTCCCCATCCGCAGGGCTTTGTAAAGACGTTCCGGCGGCCGCACTGTCAAGTGGAACAAACCGGCAATTACGCCGACTACGCCCGCTGCAATGTGGTGAGCCACGATGCCGCCCGGATTATACGGGTCAAAGCCTTCTGGGCCCCAAGAAGGCGCCACTGCCTGGACGTGACCGGTCAGGCCGTAGGGGTCGGACACCCACATTCCCGGGCCGAAAAGTCCCGAAAGGTGAAATGCGCCGAAGCCGAAGCAGAGCAAGCCGGAGAGGAACAGGTGAATGCCAAACATTTTTGGCAAGTCGAGGGCTGGTTCGCCGGTGCGAGGGTCTCTGAAAAGTTCTAAGTCCCAAAATACCCAGTGCCAAACTGCTGCTAAGAACAGCAGGCCCGAGAGGATGATGTGAGCGACGGCGACGCCTTCCAAAGACCAGAAGCCGGGATCGACGTTACCTTCGCCGGTGACGCTCCAACCGGCCCAAGAACCCGTGACTCCCAAGCGGGCCATGAAGGGCAACACGAACATCCCTTGACGCCACATCGGGTTCAGAACTGGATCTGTGGGGTCAAAAACTGCTAATTCATAAAGGGCCATTGAGCCGGCCCAACCTGCCACGAGGGCAGTGTGCATTAAGTGTACAGAAATCAATCGGCCTGGGTCATTTAAGACGACTGTGTGTACGCGATACCAGGGTAGTCCCATTGACTGCGGTTCTCCAAGGTGTAAGTGAGGATGTCTATTTTGACGGAAAACTCAGATTCTGAATCCCGAGCAGTTACCTGCGGGCTTTAAACTCTGCCTTTTGCCGAATGCCATCTACCTTCAAAGGTGGAGGCATAAAAATGAAAGTTATTTAAAGAAGTGTATCGAGTGTTAGAACCGATTGCAAGATGTTGGGCATTACATTACTTGCGACTTGCCCATTTCGCAGCGGGCGGCGATCGTCCCGAGGCGTTCGAGGACTTGCTCCGCATCGATGAGTCTGGTCAGCACGACGTTGCCGATGTTTTTGGCAGGATCGTTCGGGTCTGCGGGGTCTGTGGGTTTGACTTCTACCATGAGTACAGCCTCTTCGACGCGGTAGAGCCACATTTTTTCTTTGCTATCCCAGAGACAGAGGTCGAGTTGTACAATGTCGGGGTTGCGTCTCCAAGCGGCGTGAGTCCACTCGCCGCCTACGCCCCAGACGCGCCCGACTTTCCAGCCGTCGGATAAGAAGAAGTATTTCACTTGTGTACGCTTGTTGAGATTTTTGTGTCTAACATAGCGCAAAACTGCAAGATTACCGAATTATTAAACCGCGAAGACGCCAAGGACGCGAAGGAAGAGTAGAGAAGAGGTAGGCAATTTTCTAGCTGTTGGGGATAAATTTACCTAATTGTGAGAGGGATTTCTGTCGGGTCGATCGGCAAAAGATACAATCTTTTATTTTTCAAGCCGAGTGCAATTCCTAGCATTTCGAGAAGCCATACTCCTCACAGCGGTTCGGTTCCGGCTGAAAGTTCTAAACATTAAAATGTGCCTTCGGGCCCTAACAAGCTTGTGGTAATTTTGCGCTTTAGGTCGCTGGCAGTCGATCGCATCATCTCGCTCTCGGTTAATATACCTCAACTTTATCTGAATTAACGAGAAAAATTCAAATTGCACCAGACATCCATCCCCGTCGATCCGCGTGGATCTGCGGTTAAAAATTCCCCATCAAGATATTGCCAAAAACCCAATCCCAAAACGACCGACATTACTGCTAAAATAAAGTACGAGTCTTTGCAACTCAAACACCGACCATGACCGCACAAACACCAGTACAATTCCAAGACAGTTTCGACATCATCGTAGTAGGTGCCGGACACTCCGGCTGCGAAGCCGCCCTCGCCACTTCTCGCCTCGGCTGTCGCACCCTTTTACTCACCCTCAACCTCGACAAAATTGCGTGGCAACCCTGCAATCCCGCCGTCGGCGGCCCCGCTAAAACTCAACTAACTAACGAAGTTGATGCGTTAGGCGGGGAAATTGGCAAAATGGCCGATCGCACTTATTTGCAAAAGCGCGTCCTCAACGCTTCGAGAGGCCCGGCAGTTTGGGCGCTGAGAGCACAAACTGACAAGCGGGAATACGCCGCTGTGATGAATAATATTGTTGAAAATCAAGAGAATTTGACCATCCGCGAAGCGATGGTTACAGACTTAGTTTTGGGCAAAAACGAAGAAGTGATCGGAGTCGAAACATACTTCGGCGTCGCTTTTGAATGCAAAGCTGTAATTCTGACTACAGGCACTTTTTTAGGCGGCACGATTTGGGTGGGCAATAAGTCGATGCCCGCCGGACGTGCGGGAGAATTTGCCGCCGTTGGTTTGACGGAAACTCTCAATCGTTTGGGCTTTGAAACGGGAAGGTTAAAAACTGGAACTCCGGCAAGAGTTGACAAGCGGACTCTCGATTACACCAACCTGGAACCGCAGCCGGGAGATGCAGATGTTCGCTGGTTTAGTTTCGATCCAGAAGTTTGGATCGAACGGGAACAAATGCCTTGTTATTTGACTCGAACTACGCCAGCAACTCATCAGTTAATTAGAGACAATTTGCACCTTTCTCCAGTCTACGGCGGCTGGGTTGATGCGAAGGGGCCGCGCTATTGTCCGAGTATTGAAGATAAGATTGTGCGGTTTGCGGATAAGGAAAGTCACCAGATTTTTATTGAACCGGAAGGTCGGGATATTCCTGAACTTTATATCCAAGGTTTTTCTACTGGTTTACCGGAAAATTTGCAATTGCAAATGCTGCGGACTCTTCCGGGTTTGGAAAAGTGCGAGATGATGCGCCCTGCTTATGCTGTGGAGTATGATTATTTGCCGGCCACTCAGTGCTTTCCGACGCTGATGACTAAGAAGATTGAAGGGCTGTTTTGCGCGGGTCAGGTGAACGGTACAACTGGATATGAGGAGGCGGCTGCACAGGGGATTGTGGCGGGGATTAATGCAGCCAGATTTGCGAAAAATCAGGAGATGATTGTGTTTCCTCGCGAGCAAAGTTATATCGGCACTTTGATCGATGATTTGTGTACGAAGGATTTGCGGGAACCTTACCGGATGTTGACTTCGCGATCGGAATATCGGCTGTTGTTGCGATCGGACAATGCTGACCAACGCTTGACTCCGCTGGGACGGGAAATTGGTTTGATTGACGATCGCCGCTGGGAGTTGTTCGATCGCAAACAAGCTAATATTGTGGCGGAGAAGGAACGCTTGTACTCGACGCGGGTGAAAGAGCACGAGGAAGTTGGCAAGGCAATTTTTGCTGATACTCAACAAGCGATTAAAGGTTCGATTACTCTCGCGGATTTGTTGCGCCGTCCGGGTTTTCATTATGTCGATTTGGAACGCTACAATTTAGGCAATTCTAGTCTGAAGTTAGCTGAAAAAGATGGTGCAGAAATTGACATCAAATATTCTGGCTACCTGCAAAGACAGCAAAATCAAATTGATGACATTGCCAAACACGAACGCCGACAATTGCCTGCCGATTTGGATTACATGGCAATTACAACTCTCTCGAAGGAGTCGCGGGAAAAGTTGGCTAAAGTGCAGCCGCTGACTATTGGCCAAGCGGCGAGAATTGGCGGGGTGAATCCGGCTGATGTTAATGCTTTGTTGATTTTTCTGGAAGTGCGAAACCGTCAGCAGCCGGCTGGTGTGGGAAAATAATCTAAACTAGAGGTGTATCAAAGCTCTTTGGATAACTGATATGCCTCTCATTGAACTTCTACCTACTGTCAGTCAACTATCTCATCAAGACAAACTGCGACTCATCCATTTTTTGCTGCTTGCAGTTGCTAAGGAGGAAGGATGCAGCCTAGAAACTGCTGAAAATAGTGATTTTGAGAACGCACTTCTGAATCAACTGGCATCAAGGGGTGCAATAGTTATAATTCCAGAAGAGGCAGACCTAGACGATCGATCTCAAGCAGAAGTATTAGCAGATTTTCGGCAAGCTTGGCGCGAAGCCATGACTGGACAAACTATATCAGTTGCTCAGCTTTGGGAAGGGCTTGAAGATGTCTGAGCAGCCTTTAATTCAAGTTGAAGTTTCGCCAACGTTCAACCGAAATCTACGCGCTCTTGCCAAGAAATATCGCAGTATTCGGAATGATATACAACCCGTCATCGAACAACTCGAAAAGGGGGAGTTGCCCGGTGATCAAATACCGGATATTGGTTATGCCGTCTTCAAGCTGAGAGTCCGAAATAGCGATACTCAGAAAGGTAAAAGCGGTGGCTACCGTCTGATTTACTATGTCAAAACAGCAATGGCAATCATTTTGCTGACGATTTACACATAATCTGAACAAGTGGATATTGCAGCAGATGACCTTCGGAGCATCATTGCAGAATATGACCAACGGGCGACGGAAGGTAAAGAGGAGGTATAGATAACTACTGGAAATTGCTAAAACAGGAATATAACGCAGGTAAAATTATGTGATTATATATATATAACAGTGGCGCTGGTTGCGATCGCAACATGAGAAATCAATAAAGGCGATCGTATCGAGGTTATCTGCAAACTACAGATGCAGAAAAATCTTATTTTTTTAGTGAATCTTGAGAAAACGCACAAATATGCGGTATTTAATGAAAAAGTGAGGCATTAGTCCGGTCTATGCAGATGATTAATAATAAGTTATAGAGACTCATCATTGCTAGTTAATTTCTACTAAAATAATGAAAATCCGTAAAATCCATGAGTGATATAATGTTTGATGCTCTGCTAAAAAGGGGCTATTTTCCTCAAGAACTACCGCCACCTTTTCAAACAACTTCGTTTGCACTAGCTATTACTTCACAAATATCGCCTCTACCTCCCCAGTTCATTTACCATAATCAAAAAGAATTTGTCTCTCAATCAGAGAGGTTTAATTTAGCTAGAGCAGGAACCTTGCGGCGCATTCTCAGTATCCCAAATCCAATTAATTATACCCAATTGGCGCGGGTTATCAGTAGTGATTGGCAGCAATTATTACAACATTGTCATCAGTCAAAAATTTCGATGAGTAAACCTGTTCAGACTCATGGGAATATAAAACGGTTTAAAAGTTTCGGTGATTTGCCGGAAATACGGGCTGTTAACCGCGTTGGTCGTCGATATGCTCTTAAAGCTGATATTAATGCCTTCTACCCATCTGTCTACACGCATAGTATTCCGTGGGCTCTTCACACTAAAAAAGTTGCGAAAACTCAACGGAAATACGAGCAATCCTTGGGAAACAAGATTGATACATTGATTAGGAATGCACAAGATAAGCAAACAAAAGGAATTCCTATTGGACCTGATACATCTCTAATTGTGGCGGAATCGATTCTAGCAATAGTTGATCAAGAGTTGGAGAAGAAATTCCCAAATTGTGGGTTTCGATATGTAGATGATTATGAATTGTGTTTTTGGTCATTGGCTGATGCAGAAGCAGCCCTATTTAAGCTCCAAGAATTACTCACCGATTTTGAACTTCAATTAAATCCCAACAAGACAAAGATTATAGAATTACCGTGTCGGGTGGAACCAAAGTGGGTTGCTGAACTGCGTGTTTTTGAATTTCGACCAGGCTCGCGCTCACAGCATACAGATCTCATCCACTTTTTCGATTGTGCATTTGAATTATGGTCGCACAATCAAGAGGAATCTGTACTTAAGTATGCGTTATCAAGATCGACATCTGTAACTGTTCCACCGGAAAATTGGTCTTTGTATGAATCATTTCTTTTACAATGTGCCATAGTAGAATCAGGCGCACTGTCTATTGTCATACCTATAATTAAGGAATATTCCGACGAGGGCTATCATCTTAATAAAGATTTAATTCGTGAAGCATTCAAACGAATAGTTGAATTACACGCTCCTCGCGGTCATAGCAGTGAGGTTGCGTGGGTAATTTGGGGTTCTCTCATTCTGCAATTTCCCATTGAGGATCAGACTGCCAACATTATTGGAAGAATGAGTGATTCTATTGTTGCTTTACTTGCCCTTGATGCCCGCTCCAAGGGATTGATTAGCAAAACGGCTGAATTTAAGCTCTGGGCTGAGTGTATGACCGCTGATGAACTTTGTAAATCTAACTGGTTACTCTGCTACCAAGCTTACGAGCATCGCTGGCTACCATCTAAGGACGGGACAGATTATATTGCTCAAGATCCATCATTTCTATTCTTGCGTACACATAATGTGCAGTTTTATGACGTACAAAGTTCGCTCCAATACTCCATGCCAGTAGAACGTCGTCCCAAACCTACCCCTGTATATACTGGAGGATATTGATAAGAGAATTTACGCAAAAACTCTATCTTTAGGGTGCGCCAAATCGCTCCCTATAAATAGGTAATATATGCACAGTTAATTTGCGTGAACGCACAGCAGTCTCTCTAAAAGCGATCGCATTTTACATTTAATTAGAACAACCTACTTTCCCGTTTCCTGCCGGTATGCGTACAGTGAAAATAGACCCTTTCCCCTCCTCGCTTTCTACCAAAATCTCGCCACCCATCATGTGACAGTAGTAGCGACTAAGTGTCAGCCCCAATCCGGCGCCGTCGTAAGGTCGCGTTGATGAACAGTCAGCTTGCACAAAAGCTTCAAACAATTTGTGCTGTTGTTCTTCCGACATTCCAATTCCGGTATCTTTAACACATAAGCAAATCCAATCCGACTCTTCAACATTCAGCAGGGGACAAGCGATCGCCGCAGCATGAGTTTCATCGGCAGCCATTGAATCGTCAATTGCCAATTGGTTTGCTGTCTGCAATTTTCCGCTTCCTTCAATGCGCCTGACACTCAGTTTCACCGTGCCGTTTTTGGTGAACTTCGCAGCATTACTCAGCAAGTGCATCAAAACCTGCCGCACTTTTTTGAAATCTGCGTGCATGATACCCGCAGTTCGATCGCACTCTATTTCTAAAACATTTCCATTTTTCTCTACCAACTGTTTCGCGGCACACGCAACATTGTCAACCAGGGATTCGATGCCAAACTCCTCGATTTCGAGTTTCATACCCCCCGTTTCAATTTTTGACAAATCGAGGATATCGTTAATCAAAGATAGCAGGTGCGAGCCCGCCTTCTGAATCTTGTCCAAGTCGGGTACAAACTCATCGCATCCCGCATCTTGGGCATCTTCTGAAAGTAGTTGACTGTAGCCGATAATCGCATTTAAAGGCGTGCGCAATTCGTGGCTCATATTTGCTAAAAACTGGCTTTTAGCAGTGTTAGCGGTGACGGCGGCTTCCTTAGCTTGTTTTAATTCTTTTGTATGTTGGGAAACTCGCTCGATCAGGTGATTGAGAGACACAGCTAATGAGCCTATTTCGTCTTGTCCGGTGACAGGAGCTCGCAAATCAAAATTAGACTCAGCAGCTACTTGTTCGGCAATCTGAGTGACGCTCACGACTGGTTTGGCGATCGCCCGACTCGTTTGGTAAGCCACCATTCCGGCAACCACTACCGACAGCAGCATACTAAAAATAATTATGGCTTTTTCCATTCCTTGAGCTTCCTCCATCACTTCACCGCCTTGCCCCTCTTGCTGCTGGGCAATATAGAGGATTTTGCTCAATTTCTCAAGGCTGCTGTTGAGCTGTTTTACACCTTCTCCGCTTTCTGTCGCCAACAATTTTCTGGCCGACTCTATCTCCTGAGGTGACAGTTGCGATTGCTGGATTTGCAGCAAAATTGACTTGAGAGTATCGGCGTAGGATTCTAAATCTTCCGTGCAATCTTTCAGTAAACTTTTGAGAACTTCCGGCTTTGCTGCCTGCCAAGCAGGTTGGCTGTCGGCAAACTTTTCTATGCGCAACCGCAGCTCTTTTGCCTGAACAATATTCTTGATAAACTGCTCTTCTTGCAGTTTCAGCTTGGCGGAATTATCTACAAAAGAATCTAGCTGCGCTCCCTGCAATTGTGCCGCCAGCGCTGCATCTTTAAAATTCCCGAGCAATTGCGCTTGTAAGTGAGCGTCATTGAATTGTTTTAATCCTTGTCCTTGGTAGTAATCGGCAATCACCAGCCCGCTCATGGAGCCAATAAATCCGATTCCTATTGCCAAGAAATACCCACCGCCAATTTTTTTATGAATGGACCAACCGCCAATTTTAGATGGCAACATTTTGCGGATTTTTAAGGATGATATTTCTACAAAATCCTGGCTGGATATTTTTTTTTGTGCGGTTTCTAGAGAAGCAACTTGTTCAGAAATAAAGAGCGGCATCAGTTTACCTACCTTGCTATCTTTTTGGTTTACCTCTCGCGGTGCCACAGGTTTTTTCTGCGGGTTAAATGGTTCTAACTCGGAATTGAGTTCGCCCTGGCATTCCCAAACGGCAACCGATAAACTTGCTTCGTTCCCTGTTTTTTTTAGCAAGTTAATTTTTGACATATGCAACCACTGTATTCTGTTAAAATCTAGCACGCTCTTAAGTTCTCCAAACGGAAAAGCTTGTCTGTTTTCCATTAGACATCTGCGAAAAAGCATCTGAAACTCTTGTCGAGCCAGAGAAGAAACTTAAATTCGGTTGATGTCTAATAGATAATTAGGCTGTTGATGGCTGTTGCCAAATTACTTTTTCGACTCGTAAAAGTCTGCAGCAGGCAAAATAAAGAAAATTTAATCCCAGCATGGAATTCTCCCCGCAGGGAATTTCCCAGGCAGAAAATTCTGTCTGACCCGTTTTGCCTGTGAGTGGCCCAAAGCTGATATTGTCTGTTGACAATGCACCCGATTCCTTCGCTTTGGACTTTGGCTGCCAGCAATGCGACGATTGCTTGACGATTTTTGTTGAGCATCTGACGAATTTCATAGCACAGAATGTCACAAATGCGGCAGCCGATCGAACTTTTGCACCCTGGCGATCGACTTTTGGCATTGTTGCCCGCACAGACAAGTCTGAGGTGAAGTCTCGTTAGTTGAGTATAACTGTAGGGCTTACCAAAAGAAACCCGGTTTCTGCGAGTCAACTGTTGGCGATTGCGAGTTCTGGAGTAGCAGCGGTCAATTCGATCGCGAGTGCTAGCTTACCGTCTCTACCCAAAGCTTCATCCGCCAAGTTTACCATCCAGCGATTCGGCTTGGCTTGGGGTCTGGCGGCGAGAACCAGGGCCCAAGCTTCCCGTTCTTTGCCGCGACCCAACAGCGCAGCACAAACAGTCAAAGCTGTAGCCGTTGAACGGCCGATCCCACTTTGGCAGCAGATAAGCAAACTGCCTTTGTGCGACGAGATTTTGAGGGCAAACTCAATAATTTTCTGTACATCCTCAAGGGTAGGCAAGATTTGATCGGGGTCGTCAACGGGGGTGTCGAGGTCGTTAAACTCCAGGCACAGTCGGTTCGGGATTTGATGAAAAGTTTTGGGTTCGGGCACGCCTGGACTGCCGATCGAGATCAGGTATTTAATCTCGCGCCGCGCAGGGCGATCGACAATGTATTCGCTGGCTTCTGCTTGCGAAGCAATCATGATTTGCGGCAGTTT
The DNA here is from genome assembly GCA_014695295.1 of Microcoleus sp. FACHB-61. Lineage (GTDB taxonomy): Bacteria > Cyanobacteriota > Cyanobacteriia > Cyanobacteriales > Microcoleaceae > Microcoleus. The sequence goes on from JACJNY010000022.1 coordinate 67,337, forward strand.
TTCACCCGAGAAATCTGCGGAAGCTGAAGACTCTAAATCATCGGTTTCTGCCTCAGTGCTGAAATCGGGCAAGTATTGGGCAGCCAGCGCGCGAACGTCAGCAAATTCCCGGTTTAAAGCTGTTTCCAGAGCCAAAAGAGCAGCCGTCGAGCCAATTTGACCGAGGGATTTAACAGCATTGTGACGCACTCCAGAGGTTTCGTCCCCCAGCAGCCGCACCAAACCTGCTACAGCTTCCTCTGTCCCAATTTCCCCCAAAGCAGCAGCAACTCTCCACCGGACATAAGATTCGCTGTCGCCAATTGCGATCGCCAGTCCCGCTGTCACCATTTTTTGCAAGTTAGCATCTCTGGCTGTATTGATGTTCCCCAGGGCAACTGCCGCCCTGCCGCGCACGAAAATGTCTCGATCCGAGAGCGATCGCATTACCGCCACCACAGCCACCTCGCTGCTGATTTCCCCCAAGGCAGAAACTGCACTGCCGCGCACGTCTGAGTCGTCATGGTTGAGGGCTTCCAGCAGGCCGGCCACAGCCGTTTCCGTGCCGATTTGTCCCAAAGCCTCGGCGGCCCTCAAAGAAACTGCATACGAGTCGGGATCGTCGTGCAGCAATTCTACTAAGCCGGGTACTGCCTCACAATCGCCGATTTTCCCCAAAGCCGTCGCGGCCCTAGCGCGGACGATGTGATTCGAGTCTCTGAGGGCGTTTATTAGCCCGGGAACTACCTCAGAGACGCCGATTTTCCCGCAGTTGACGGCCGCCCGCCAGCGCACCTCGGAGTCTTGGTGTTTGAGAGCTTTGAGCAGTGCGGGGACGGCTGTTTTGGGGTTAATTTTGCCCAAGGCCCAAACAGCCCAGGCGCGCACCCCGGAGGCTTTGTGGTTGAGGGCTTTGAGCAGTGCGGCGGCGGCTGGTTTCGAGTCAATTTCTCCTAAAGCCCAAGCCGCCCAAGCTTGCACTTGGGAATCTTCGGATTCGAGCGATCGGGCTAATTCAATTACTGCAGCTTCCGAGCCGATTTTCCCGATCGCTCGAATCCCATGAAGGCGCACTGCACTTTCTTTGTGGTTCAATGCGGCCACCAGCATCGGAATTGCCATATCGGAACTTGTTAGGGCCAGCAGTTGAATTTTGAGCAGCGGCGAAGTTGGGATTTTTTCGATTATTTTTATTGTGGCTGTTTGAAATTCAGGCTTTACCGTTCCTGCTAGCTTCGAGCCGAGTTTTAAATTTACTTTTAGAGCTAATTTTACTGCCCGCAAAGCCAGACTTTGCTGTTCTACTTGCGGCAATATTGTCGCCAAGGTGCGCATCCCTTGTTTTTGTTTCAAATATTTTTGATTGAATTGAGCATCGCTGAGCTCGGGTAGCTCTTGGATGAGGGTTGCTGCTGAGTTCACTGATTTATCCTAATGTTTTGGCGAGCGCTTGAGGTTGCTCTTTTAAACTCTCTGTCTAAAAAATATAGCGTCTACAAAACTTTACTTCTAAAAAAAGCTTGCACTACTTCTAAAATATGTCGGATTCCACTATTTTTGCAACTCCCCAATTATTAATTATCCGGTTTGTTTGGGAAATCAGCTTGACAATTAGTAGCGCTTGCTGCTTGGCATCGCTAGCTTTTTAGATAGCCTAACTCTGCTATATCATTTTATACTCACATCTTGCACCATTGTCAGCAACAGGCAAGATGCCTGTTCCACAAGAAAATTCAATCTTTGTGGAACAGGCATCTTGCCTGTTAATCCAAGCTTATTGAAAATGGTGCCCCATCTTATTTTATACCAACTTGGTTTGAAATAGCGCTCTGCGGGGTTGACCGAAAGCATCCAGGATAGAAGCCCCCGGATTCATCCGTGGAGAAATAAAAAACCTGTATCCGATGAAACTTGCCCCCCGAATTTATCCGTGGGGTCAATACTTCAATCTAAAATCTAAAATCTAAAATCTAAAATCGATTGACCGCAGCCAACCGGAAACAGCTTGATTGCGGGACAATCTCTCAACGAGCATAAGGCCCTTTTTTCAAAACCTTAGCCAAAGCGTTATCGTTATCTCGCAAACCTTCGTAAAAAAACATCACTTCTCCTTGAATGCCGCGAGAGCGGTTGTAAGCAATTACTTGCAACAACAGCTCGGGAGTTATGCTATATTTGCTGCCTCGATTCGTCAACAAAATACCGGGCGACACGCACTTTACTTGGTCCCCGCTAAGCTGTATTTCCATCATTTTATCGACCAATTGTTTGTAAGCGTTAAAATCGCGGCGATAAAACTGCGGGTGAAACAGATCCACCAAATTTTTGTCAACCCAAGCTTTAGAATCTTGCAAATATTCCACCAGTCCCCAGTCATAAGGACTCGGCGACATCGACAGCAACAAATCAGGATTAATAGCTTTTACTTCTCGGTGCAAACGAGCCACAAACTTAGTAATAATATCAGCGCGCCACAGCAGCCAATGTTGCTCTTTACAATCCGACGGCGCTGCTTTACCGCACTCTTCTCGATAGCGTTTAACCGTTTTTTCGTCGTAACCGCCTTCTACCGGAAACGCAATGCGATCGTCTCCTTGAACGCCGTTTACCGGATAATTCTTAGCAACCTCCAGCATCAACCCCACCATAAAGTCTTGCACTTGCGGGTCAAGAGAATTCATCCAGTCAAAGTTATTTTTCTTAAGTAAATTGCCGCTGGCATCACGCCCGGCCCACTCAGGTTTTTTCGCCAGCAAATGACCGCCCTTGCGATTGTAAGAACTCACAAATCCGTATTCAAAACAAGGAATAACTTTTAAACCAACTCTCTTTGCCTCAACACATATTTCTGCTAAGGGGTCGCGACCTTGATAGCGCGAGTCAATTTCCACCCCAAAGTTTTCTCGCATAATTTTAGAAGGATAAACCGTATAACCCTGGCTCCAAATTATAGGAAAAACGGTATTAAATCCCGTATCGGCGAGAAAGTCCATTGCCTCAGCAATTCGTTCTTTTGAGCTGAGAACTTTGCAGTCAGTGGTGGGTATCCAAACGCCGCGAATTCCACCAGGATTTTTAGCCGCAAACGAACTTGGCAGCGCTGCGGGATTTGGTGCTGGAGATCCAGTCGCCAACCGCTGTTGGAGCGAAGAGGCTAAACTGCGAATTGCTGATTGAATAGGTGTGAAAAATCGCATTTATTTATTCTTTTTTTGTTGTTTGTAAGGTGCGCACTGCGCAGGCTACGTTATTGATTGGTAGCACCCGATATTATTTATGGATAAGGTGGGCACCGCGCCCGCTACGTTATTGATGGGTAACACCCGATATTATTTATGGATAAGGTGCGTCGCAGAACACCCGATATTATTTATCGATAAGGTGCGCATTGCGCACCCTAACTTGATTAGTAGCACCCGATATTATTTATGGATAAGGTGCGCAGTGCGCACCCCAAAATTGTACTATCCAGCTACTCCCAACAACTGCTGGCTCAAAGCTTCTTTCAAAAGTTCGGCCTTATCAGTTTGCTCCCAAGGCAACTCTAAATCAGTGCGTCCGAAGTGACCGTAAGCCGCCACATCTTGATAGAAACGGCCGCCTCTTTCAGCAGGCAAATTCTGCAAGTTAAATGCCTGGATGATGCCCGCAGGACGCAGTTCAAAATGCTGCTTCACAACTTCCAAAAGGCGATCGTCATCAACTTTTCCAGTGCCAAAAGTTTCGATCATCATGCTAACAGGCCGCGCAACGCCGATCGCATAACTCAACTGCACTTCGCACTTTTGGGCCAAACCAGCAGCCACGATATTTTTAGCAACGTAGCGACAAGCATAAGCCGCGCTGCGGTCTACCTTGGTGGGGTCTTTCCCAGAAAAAGCGCCGCCGCCGTGGCGCGAATAGCCACCGTAGGTATCCACAATAATTTTGCGGCCCGTCAAACCCGAATCTCCTTGAGGCCCGCCGACCACAAATTTGCCTGTGGGGTTGACAAGGAAGCGAGTTTCTGCATCCGGCTTCACGCTAATATCGGCAAACACGGGTTGGACGACAGCAGCCCAAAGGTCTTCTTTGATCTTGGCTTGAACTGCGGTCGTTTCTGTGATGTCGCCGATCGTTTCGGTGTGCTGCGTAGAAATTAAAATCGTATCTATGCCTACAGGTTTGCCGTCCTCGTAAATCACCGTAACTTGGCTTTTGCCGTCGGGACGCAGGTAAGATAGCTGACCTGTTTTGCGGACCGCAGCCAGTTGACGGCAAATCCGGTGCGCCAGACTGATCGGCAGAGGCATCAATTCCGGCGTTTCGTTGCAAGCAAAACCAAACATCAAGCCTTGGTCGCCAGCGCCGATGGAATCCAACTCCTCTTCGCTAGCTTGTTCCCGGCTTTCCTGAGCCGTATTGACCCCTTGCGCAATATCGGGAGACTGAGAATCAAGAGCCACCAACACCGAGCAGCTATTGGCACAAAAGCCGTTGTCAGCGTGGATGTAGCCAATATCGGCTATTTTTTTCCGCGCCAATTCAATGTAATTTATTTGAGCTTTAGTCGTAATTTCGCCAGTCAGCAGCATCAAGCCGGTGTTGACGACAACTTCGGCTGCGACGCGGCTTTTAGGGTCTTCGGTCAGTAAGGCATCTAAAATCGTATCTGAAATTTGATCGCAGATTTTATCGGGATGGCCTTCAGTAACAGATTCAGAGGTAAACAGGTAGCGGCGTGACAATGATTATTTCTCCTATGATGGGGGCGAATGCTGCGTGACATCGGCAACAGACGACTGACTTTTCAGGTAGAGGCGCAGAATCATCGCGTCTCGGTCGCCGGAAAATTTGTGTCGGTCTGGTCTAGTTGCAGCAGGGTTTGAGATTGAGTAAAGTGACACTACTATAGCAAAGTCAGTTCCGGGAAGTCCCGAAAAACTTAGATTTTGTAGAATTCTCCATCGCTCTCGGACACACCGCTGGTCTACCCCCCTAACCTGACAAAGGTAAGATACAGTCAGGGTATCGCCTCGCGGAAGGACTATGGCAGGAATCCAAAAATCACCAAACTTAATCCAAACGGTTGCAGACTTAGAATTTCCCGGCGGCCCAATACCGATTGACTCTCCATTTTATATCGATCGATCGCCCGCCGAAGCCCGAGCTTGCGCAGAAATTAGCAAGCCTGGGAGCTTAATTCGTATTAAAGCTCCCAGAAAAATGGGCAAAAGTTCGCTGATGCTGCGCATAATTCACGCGGCAGTCGATCGTGGATACCGCACAGTAACTGTAGACTTTCAGCAAGCCGAGGAAGCGGTTTTTGCGAGTTTAGATAAATTTTTGCGCTGGCTTTGTGTCAATGTCGCTCGACAACTCAAACTCGAACCAAATCTTGCTGAATTCTGGGATGAAGATATGGGGAGCAAGGTAAGCTGCTCTCTTTACTTTGAAAACTATTTGCTCGAAGAAATTGACAGTCCGGTTGTCTTGGTACTCAACGAATTAAACCGAGTATTTGAACGCGCCAATATAGCTCAAGAATTCCTGCCACTGCTCCGTTTTTGGTACGAACAAGCTCGCGCTAGCGAAGCGTGGCAAAAACTCCGCATCGTCGTCATTCACTCCACAGAAATTTATATTGCTTTGAGTCTTAATCAATCTCCATTTAATGTAGGACTGCCGATTAAACTCTCAGAATTGACTGCTGAACAAGTCCAAGATTTGGCGCGCAGACACGGACTGAACTGGAGCGATAGCTATCCGATCGAGCAATTAATGAACATGGTAGGCGGGCATCCTTATTTAGTGCATTTAGCGCTCTATCACCTAGCTATTTTGCTGCAACAAAATCGCCAGTCGGGCGATCGGGATGAGTCTGGGGAGGAACTGGGGCGAGCCGAGTTGGAAGAACTGTTAACAGCAGCTCCTACTCACAGCGGAATTTATAGCGACTACTTGCGAAATCAGTCGATCGCCATTCAACAGCAGCCGGAACTGGCATCCGCCTTCCAACAGGTTGTCGATGCTAAAAATAGCATTCACCTCGAACCTTTGATGGCCTATCAGTTAGACAGCATGGGACTTGTCAAATTAGAGGGAAATAACTGTAGCTTGTCTTGCGAATTATATCGCCTGTATTTTCAAGAGCAAAATTTGTGCGAGGACAGTTTCTCGCCTGTTGGCTTGGAGGAGTTGCAGCAAGAAAATGAAAGGCTGCTAGCTTTGGTGAATGTGGACGAACTTACTCAAATTGGCAACAGACGGCATTTTGACAGTTGCTTGCGAGCGGAATGGAAACACATGGCCCGCGATGGATCGCCGATATCTTTGATTTTGTGCGACATCGATTATTTCAAAATATATAATGATACCTACGGACATCAAGCTGGAGATAATTGTTTGCGATCGATAGCTCAGACAATTCGCCAATCGCTCCAGCGTCCTGCTGATGTAGCCGCTCGCTACGGGGGCGAGGAATTTGCTGTGATTTTACCTCAAACTGATGCGGCGAGCGCTCTGCTTGTTGCCGAACACATTAGAGCGAAAGTTAAAGATTTGAATATTTTTTTAAACCCGGAGAGACATGACTGTTTGCCTAATTCTGTGGTAACGATTAGTTTGGGAATTGCTAGCGTTGTTCCGGGGCCGGAAAATGATCCAGCAACGCTGGTACTGGCGGCTGATGAGGCTCTTTATGACTCGAAAAGGCAGGGGCGCGATCGGCTCACTATGAGTACGCTTTTAAATTTTCGATTTGCTGCTGTTAATTAGCGAATTCCGGGGGAATATTATTCGTTTCTAGACATACAAAGTCCGCCCGCGCGGACTCTGAAGAAAACGATAGTTAAGAACTGGATTAGATGTTAATAGCGGGGGACGGTTCGATCGACCACCATTGAGTAAGCATCGATACCGCCAACGATATTTTTAACGTTGGTAAATCCTCGATCGACCAACCACTGGCACATTTGAGCCGATCGCACTCCGTGATGGCACAGAACTAGGGTTTCTGTGTCGCGATCGAGTCGATCGTCAATTTCACCAGACCATTCGGCAAACTCGCTCAGCGGAAAAGCTGCAAATCCTGGCAGCGCAGCAAGTTCAATTTCGTAAGGTTCCCGCACGTCTACAAGCTGCAATTTCTCAGCATTGGTTTCGGCTAATTGGCGACCTAATTCTTCGACTGTAATTTGAGCAAACATTTCTGACATTTGATTAGAAAAAAGTAGTCATTAGTCATCAGTCATCAGTCATCAGCCATTAGTCAGTTAACAGTCAACAGTTAACCGTTAACAGTCAACAGTCAACTGTTAACAGTGATTAATTGGGGGGCGCAGGCGGTGAAATTAGCTCCACAGGAGGGGTAGGTGCAGGACGCCCGTCCAACTGGCTCACGCTGCCCCTCGGGTCTAGACAAGTGGCGATTAAGCTGTCAGTGGGAAAGTCGAGCCTGCCGCTCAAGCCGACTACGCATTCAGCAAACTGTTGTGGCAATAAACTGCGGCGGCATCCATCGAGCACTGACAGGGGAGCAGCAGGTTGAGTTCGACTTTTGCCGCTAATATTCACTACGCAAGTAGCCAATTCGTTGGGACGCCTCACCCGCCGACAGCTAGAGAGCGCTTCCACACCAGAAATATTAGTTTTGCGGTTGATTTGGAGGGCGCATTTAGATATGTCGCGGGGGCGGAGGGCGTCAGCACAAGCGGCGGCGGCTGCCTCTGCCCCCACTCCGGCATCGAGTAGTTCCAGGGCGCACACGCGATAGGGATTCCTATTGCGAGGGATTCTAATAGTGATGGCTGATGCTGGCGAGATTGGCAGTGCACTGGCCAACAAACCGAGTGCTGCTAGCTGGGTGCCGAGAGCCAACACCCAGCGCCCGGTAGGCCTTGAGCCTGTCGGTGCTGGCTTTGGGGAAGAATTGTGGGAAAAATTGCGGTTGTGCATGGCAGATCGAGTAGTGAGTTTTTTGGCTGATTGGGGCGATCGATCGATCGGCTTTTCCTTGAGAATTTACCGCACATTATGGATCGCGCTGCGGTCGATCGTTTTTTTATCGATCTTTGTTGGAATTTTGACCGTTACACACATATAATATAGAGTCTGCATAAAATTGCATACAGATATAAGAGAGGAAAATAAATGTCTCGATATCGAGGCCCCCGATTGAGAATCGTCCGTCGCCTGAAAGAGTTGCCGGGTCTAACCCGCAAAACCCCCAGACGAGATTATCCGCCCGGACAGCACGGTCAAAACCGCAAAAAGCTCTCTGAGTATGCGGTTCGCTTGCAAGAAAAGCAAAAACTCCGTTTCAATTACGGTGTGACGGAACGCCAACTGCTCCGTTACGTCCGCAAAGCCCGCCGTGTCACGGGCTCCACAGGTCAAGTGTTACTGCAATTTTTGGAAATGCGCTTGGACAATACTGTGTTTCGGATGGGAATGGCTCCAACCATTCCGTCCGCTAGACAATTGGTAAATCACGGTCACATAACTGTCAATGACCGTGAAGTCAATATCGCCAGCTATCAATGCAAGCCTGGTGATGTAGTTGCGGTGAAAAATAGAGAGCGCTCGCGCACAATGGTAGAAGCTAATCTCAAAGACCCAGGCTTGGCTCACTTGCCGAATCACTTGGAATTTGATAAGCAAAAACTGGTTGGCAAAGTTAACGGCGTTATCGAACGCGAGTGGATTGCTCTACAGATTAACGAACTGCTAGTCGTGGAATACTACTCGCGGCAAGCTTAAGTTATTAGTCATCAGTCGTTGGTCATTAGTCATCAGTTGGTTGAAGGTGGAATTATTACAGCGTATTCCAGGTCTATAAAGTAGGGACACGGCAATGCCGTGTCCCTACGGGGATTAATCAATTTCTACTGACACAGAACTGAGGACTGAGGACTGAGGACTAAGAATTCATAATTTTTAACACTCCCACCCCCTAAAAAGGGATGGGATTTTTTGAAGTTTCGCTTGTTAACTTCCTTGCATTCCCTGCTCAGATGAGACCTGGTTGATGGCATTAAATAATGATGTCCCAGCCTCAAATTATTCCCTTAAAATGTTTCTTCTCCTGTTGGTTCTTGGTGGACAAGGCCTCGCTTTTGAAGGCGATAATTCGCTACAACGGGGTAAACAACACCGCGTATCCGATTGATCGCACCTACTGGACGATGAACTGCTAAGCCGTTCCAGGGAGAATATCTCAGGTTTTCGTTGAAATCAGATTGTTTTTCATAATCAATAATCTGATGCTTGACAGTGAGACGACCTACTCTTAAGAAGGGTGAATCCTTTTCCTTCCAGACATTGATGCCATCATCGATCGGCATTTTTAGGCTGGTTTGGAACTGAATGCCAAAATCCCAACAGTATTGAGCGTCAGGTTTCGCCAAGGCTTGAATTAGATCTTCCCGGTAATAATTGTCTGGTTTATTGGGATCTAAACCTAAGGCTTTAGCGCGATCGACAAAGGGAAATTTAGGAATTCCCGGTCGAGATTGTTCTGGAATTATCTCGTGCGGTGGTTCGCATGAAACCGGAGTAAACCCATACTTAATTACAGCAGGATATTCGACAGGAACTAGACCAGGCTGGGAGGGATCGAAATCGGGATGGAGACCCAAAGCAGAGGGTGAACCGCTCCAATATTTGGCTGTTAGCAAACTCTTCGGAGTCCGGCTACCCGTAAGCGTTGAGACAGCTAGAAAGTGTCTGGGATGTCGTATTAGCCACTTTTTCAATGCCTCTGGTGATTCAACCAGAGCAGAAAAAAAGCCGTAGTAGTCTTTGATGGTTTGGCTCACAAATATCTCTGAATTGTGAACAATGATGTCCTGGGTTTTTGACTCGTGGCTTTGCGCCAGTCGTTCCCCTTCCACCCCCATCACTTTCACTGATATTGAGCGCGAATCTTTTTGGTAATCAGGGTATACTTTGGTAGCCCCGTTAGCAAATCGCAACCAAACAGGATATTCTTTGGGTTTTGCTAGCAAACCTTGCTTAAGGGAAATCGCATTGAGTTGCGAAGAACTTAACGAAGCGCGTTTGCCCAATTCCCGTTTAATTGCTTCCTCATCAAAGTCAAAAATTTCCAGAGTTCCTTTAACGCAAGCATGAGTTTTGGCGTGAGTATCTCGCAGCGCCCGCTCCTTATTGCCGTAAAGATTATCCATCCGAAGCTTGGCTTGCTCAACAAGAAGATCGTAGTATTTGAGTTCGTCCTGTTCCGGATATTCGGTAAATAACTTTTTGTTCATAACATAACCTTCGGTTAATCGCTAAAAAAGGCTCTACACAAAACGTTGCATCTGTTAAACAGTATAACTGCTGGTGCAATTGCTCCCGAATTGCCGTAGCCGATCGCTTGCGAAAAGATCGCCTTTTTCTTCCTCATTTTTGAGGGCGCAGGTGTCTTTGCGCCCCCCACTACCTTGAGTCTTAGTTGTCAGCTACAACTTAAAGATCGAAGGAGACTTTGTACTTGGGATCGCTTGGAGGAACATTACGATTCACTAAATCAGAGAGTGTTTTGGTATTTTGGATAATTTCCCAACCAACCTCAGAAAAAGTTTCCTTATTGAAGACTTTAGGCGATAACAAAGGATTAGTTAAAGCTTGGGAGAAAGCATCAATGCCAATTATCCGTGCTACTAAAGGCGGAATTGCTGAATTTTTCCGGACATCTTCAGCGTACAATCCGACAAATAATTCAATCTTATCAACATGACCGTACAACTCTTTTAATTTCTGTTGAGCGTATTCGTCACCCGTAATTTGATTGAAATCAGTCACCCTGGGATAACCACACATTTCGCGGTAATCGTTATAACTGGCTAACTGCGCCTGCCGTCCGAGTTTAACAGATGCTAGTTCGGTAGCATCAATAAATGTATAGGGTGTTCCTGCGATCTTAAAATCAGGCGTGTTAAACAAACCAATTCTAGTGCCTGGTTGGGAACAACTTTCTTCCATCAATGCACCCAACCCTTTATCGATTAACATCTGATTATTCCAGAGGGAATCGTACATAGATTTTTCTTGGCCGTCATAGATAAAGGTTTCCGGAATCGCACTATGCCAGCGATAGACAAAACTAAACTCAATCGCCATCCAATTTTCTCGATACCAACTTTCCTTGGTAAAAGCTTCAGGATCGGCAAAGAACCTAAAATTATAGGGCGTAATGTGGAAAATGTACTCTTCCATAATGATATTGAGAACAATCACCATGAGAATATTTCTCGCGGTTTGGAAGAGCCTCTCATCGTCCCATTCCGGATAGCTTTTGGACAAAATATCACAAATTCGATTATGCTCCCTGATACATAAAGTGTTGAGCATGACATAGCCAATTTGGACGTTTGCCCGTTCAACTCCCATTGCAAACAGCTTACCTTTCTTTTCGGGCGGTTGTCTTTTCTCATCATTAAGGGGTGCATGAAGACCTTCAAATTGAGGATCGATAATACCCTGCTCAGGATCGGCATAATAAAAGAGTGGATACTCTTCTTCTACGCCATCTTTGCGCTTGAGTTTTTGGGTTTTAAATTTACCGTCTTTGAAAGCTCTGAGCATATTTGTTTGTTTGCGGGTCAACCCGTAAACATTACACATATCAATCTGATGGTTGGAGGTATTTTTGAAGCGGTTTTGCTGATCGATCCGGAGAAAACTATCTGTAAACCACTGCACCCAATAGGGAAAGAGCAGGGTCGATTTTTCCGAATAAATGGTTTTTCCGTCTCTTTTTTGGAATAAGGTCTTTACTTTGTCCAGTGGTGGTAAATTTCCTTCTTTGTTAAATTCCGGATCGGGGCGTAAATGTCGCCCAGTATAAGTCTTGTCTGTAAGTGAATCCCAAGAGATATAGGTATCAGTTTTCTTGGGAATATCTGTCCCTGGAATTTTGGGATCTAAGCCAATTAAGCTATAGGGAAGCGGGCGAGTCGGAAGTTTGTAAATGATACTATTGAGAAAAAATTTGTTTAGTTTACGTTTCAGAGGCTCGTAACTTTGAACTAAATCCCAAATTGGTTTGAAATGAGTCAACGTATATGCTAAAGCTTTGTTGCTCAATCCATCTCTAGATGTATCTCTTTTCATGATTGCTTTTCCTTTCGATTGTTGTAGATTAGATCGTCTTCTTATGTTCGGTTCTGAGAGCTTGATAAAGTTTTATCATTTTTCTATATTTTCAATTACTTTGGAGAGAATCTTTTGCAGATTCTTAGGCCGATAGTCTTGGCGTTTTTTCAATCGCTCGATCGTGCTTTCGTGAAGCTCCTCAATAGCATCGCCCACTTCGCGGAACTTGATTCCTGCCAATTTGAAAAACCCAGGATCGTTTTTAAAATCAATCTCATAATTGGGATTGATACCTGTGGGAATGACACTTGGATCGAATTCAAGCCCCAATCCAAGTTTACGGGTTGAATCGATCATCCATTGTAAGGCGGCATCTGATAAACCGCTGTATTCTTCCGTTCCACCGCCGACGCAGCCATGCTCGCCTGGAAACCAAACTTGAATAACCCGCTGGTTCTCAGCATCAGGATCTTTCTTCATCAGGGTAACATCGAAGATTTCGCGAATTTCGTCGATCGCCACGGCGTGCAACGCATTCTGAATCGACTTATTTAAAGTGGTGTCGTGGAATCTGTACCTTTTATTGAGCTGTTCGTGATACTTCTTGAAGGCGGGTAGAGTAGGAATACCAAGGGCTCCAACGGTGTCGAAACAACCAAGCAAGGTAATCGGGACGCGCTTGCCGTTATCTTTGCCGTATTCTTCGCGGTAATTGGCTGCTATCTTATCCTTTGGTTTAATGTCTCGGTTACGGTAAAGTTCGTAAGCTTGTGATGCCCTGGTAATATGAGGGCGGTCTAGGAGACCGGAGCAATGGATCATCCCCGCTAGACTCCTGACTGTGTAAGCACCGCGACTGAACCCGAATAGATAGATTTCGTCACCACGCTCATAGTTGAGAGAAAGAAAACGATAGGCATCTTGTATATTTCTATCGATTCCCAGTCCAGTGGCTCCGCCCAAAATCTTGTTACTATCCGATCCAATTCCCTCGTCATAAAACACGATCTGCGGTACCCCGTCACTGGCGGTCGATTTCACTGCCTGGGCCAGCTTAATCACATTACTTGGGTAACTACTATTTAGTTGTTGCCAAGTTCCATCACAGCAAACGATCAGACGTTTCATTTTTATATTCTCTCTTTGAATCTGAAATTTGAGAGCGAGCTGTCATTGGCAATCGGTTATTTGAGATCGCCAATTCCCGCTTTTCGAGCACTTCAGGCGATCGCTCCTCATTTTTTGCTCGAAATTTGGATCTGGCGGGCCAATCTTTAGCTATTTCCGTTCTCAGGATATTAGTTCTAAAACACCATCCCGTCTAGTTTGTTGTATTAAAATGTCAATTTTATTTATTTTTCTTAATTAAAAAAATTAATAGCGTGGAATCATAGGTTGGGTTCTGGGAAAATGCTCGATTCTCCTAAAACGTAAAAATTTCAGAGCGTGAAATCGTAGGTTTGGTTCTGGGAAAATGCTCGATTCTCCTAACTGGAGGATTGAGCCGACGCCCTAGCTAACAAACCTTTAAACAGATTTACGCTCTGCTTTGTTAGCTTTTACAACAGCTATACAGCACTTCCGGATGTTATGAGGTACAGTAGCAGCAATTAGTAAACCAGTTTTTAAGATGTTTCGGATTAATTAAGTCAAGAGCCACAGCAATTATCGTGTCAACCATTTTAGTGCTGGTTGGTGAAAACTGGATCAATAAAGATTTGAGTTGCGACCACCATAATTCAATTGGATTAAAATCAGGAGAGTATGGGGACAAACACAAGATGGAAGCACCCACCGCTTCAATCATAGGCTTAATTGAATCTACTTTATGCGCTGGTAAGTTATCCATCACTACTACTGCTCCCGACCACAATTTTGGCACTAAACATTTCTCCATAAACACCTCAAATGCTTGGCTATCCATCGAGTTGTCTATGGTCATTAATGCCACTACTTGCGTGAGACTAATTGCACCAATTACTGTGACTTTCTTACCTCGATAAAAAGGTTTGACCGCATAGGCTCTCGTTCCTTGTTGGGAACGTGCATGAGTTCTGGTTAAACAAGCGTAATACTCCAGTCTCATCTAAAAATACTAGATTTTTTGGGTCGATATGCTTAACTTTTTCCCAATACTCTAACCTTAATTTCATGACTCTTTCAGTGCCGGCTTGGCTACTTCTCACTGTTTTTTTTTACGATTTAATCCCAACTTTTGTAAGGCATTACACATGGCTGTTCTACCCACCCAATTTCCCGTCTTCTGGGCAAATAACTCACACAATTCTAGTAAGGTTGCATCGGGATGTGCTGCCACTATTTCTCTCAACTCTGCTGTGGAATTATTCAAATGACTGTATCTCGGTTTCCCCCTGGGTAAGGGCTGTAAATTCCCCTCTATTTTTTGTTGCTTGACCAGTTTTTGAACTAAGCTTTTACTGACGGAAAATATCGCTGCTGTTTTTCTGATCGACAGCTTCTGATCTTGATGGGCTGCTACTATTTTTGTTCGCAAATCTACTGAATATGCTTTCATTGGTGTATTTTTTTTATCTATTCTTATTGTACCTCATAACACCCGGAAGTGCTGTATCTTATCGATTTGTCAGTGGGCTGCAAGATAATAGTGACGTATTGACCGCACCCATAGCAGGTTCGATGCTCTGGGTGCGGTTAAAATTTGTTTCAGTCACTTTAAGCTTTTCTGCCATGTGCTTGAAGTTTTTAACAATCTATGGGCTTTTCGGGTTTCTCGATCGATAAATTTGTGCGAAAATTTCCTAGCCCCGGTTAAATTGGAAACGTCCAAAAGTGGGGACGATCGACCGCAGCGACAAGCTGCGGGGTTCTCGCACCAAAATCAAAGGCAGCAAGCCTACCAACCGCACAGCAGCCGAAAGGGCAAACAGTGCTCCCAAACTCATGCCCGGAAGTTCGACAAGAAAGCCGCCGGCGGTAGTTCCCAAAGCCCCTGCTACTCCCGAAACTGCTGCGGCGATCGCAAAATAAGTCGAGGGTTGCTCGATCGGCGCTATCTCCATTTGAATATTGTTAGTACAAAGCCCGATCGCCCCTAAAGTCGTTCCCCCCAGCAAGTGCAGCAGCGGCAGCCACACCCACACGGCAAACGGGTAATTGCCCGTACCCAACCACAGCAAAGGCGTTACAGCCACCACCAGCCCAACAGCAATTAGCAGGGGGCGATTTCCCCAGCGATCGGCCAACTTGCCCCAAAACATCAGCAGCAGTAGATTAGCCCCGGAACTGAAGCTGCTGTAAATCGTTACCAAACTCACATCCAAGCTTAATTCTTTCAGCAGGTAGATATTAAAAAATGGCGCGCTGAGATTAACTGCAAATGTCCACACGCTGAAGTAAAGAATAAACATTAAGAAATTAGAATCTTTCAGCACAGAAGGCACAAAATCTGTTATTTGCTTTTCTTTTTTCTTTGTAACTCGATGCCTCTCTGCATCTTTTTTATATAGCTGGGGATTCACATCAACCATGAAGAATTGACACCCCAAACTAATCATTCCCGCCAAAACACCCACCAATAAAACAATACCGTAGCCCAAAATTGGATCGGCGCCCCAAGTTGACACTCCCCATCCCATCAACGGCACTCCTAGCAAAGTTATGAGGCTCAGAGCACTGTTGCGAAAGCCAAAATAGCGTCCCCGCAAGCGGTGAGGAACCACGGCAGCCATCCAACTGAACCAGTTAGAATTGGCAAAAGCTCCCAGCACGCTAGCTGCTACGACTGTTACCAGCGTCCATTGCAGCAGTTGGTGGGGGTCTGCGTACTGGGAACCCCAAACAATTGCCACCGCGAACATCAGCCACAGCAGCCGCGACACGCCGAATATCCCTAGGTTGTACCAGTGGCGGCTGGTTGTGCGGTCTGCGATGTAGGCTCCTAATGGCTGCAGGAGATTTACCACCATCGGAATAGCCGAGAATATACCTATTTCCACGCTGCTGGCGCCGAGTTGCAGCAAGAAGTTGCTCAGCAGGACACCGCCGGTCGCCGACTCAAAGACAGTGGCAAAAACACCGTCTACAGTTGAGGCTTTCAGGGTCGATCGCACCTCTTGTTTAGAAATTTTGAGAGCTGTTTTTGGAGATAGAACAAGCTTAAATATTTTCTTGTCTAGTATTTCTGGAGTCTGAAGAGATAGAGGTTCATTTAACTGTGCAACTGGTTCAAACATAGTCATAGGATTTTAGCTGTAGATTAAAGAATTGCCAAATCTTGGTTGGGCAAGGGTTTGAGGCTGGCTGGCCATTAAATTTTTTTTCACGCGCAGGTGTCAAGAAAATTTAATCTTGCTGCTAGAAATTGCTAAGCTAGCCTCTTAAGATAAAACCAGCCCGGCCTTCAAGGTGTTAGCTTGAAAGCTAGACTGGCACTTCCGGGTAATTGTTATTAATATAGATGGCAAGCGATCGCTGACACATCAACCGCTTGGGAGATATAAATTTGCTAATTGTACAAAAGTAGGTTTTAGGGCTTAACAAGGAAGCGAACTCAGCACTTCGCCTGCCAAAAATTGCTCGAATTCCGCCTCAAACAAGTCGCCCCAAGGGCCAAAACAAATTTCGCGCGAGATCCTCCATTCCGCTCTCAAACCTTTACGGCTGGCTAAATCTATAGAATGTAAGACGATCGACTTGCCGAGTATAGCTGCTAACTCCAGCCCTCGGGCCAGGGCGGCAATTCCCTCTGGGGCGACAGCATCCACTTGCTGCATATCCACAACAACTCCAAGGGCAGCATTTTCTAAAGCTTGCTCCAAATTATGTTGGAAATCTAGGACAGCTATGCCGCCGAGACAGCCCTTGGGTTGCAAAACAATGGTGTTGGATGCGGCGGTTTCTGGATCTAGCTGAGCGGTTGAACCCGAAACAACTGAAGGAATGAGGTTAGTGGCGGTCTTCATCTTTCTTCCCCCTGGGAGACTCTCAACATAGCTGTACTGAGCACGGGGTAGATGGGAGGAAAAAGGGTGCAACGTCTGTGGGAGATAGCTATAACCATCTTTTTTTTGAACCTGTTTACAGTATTTGTACTTAATTCCAGGAATCTGTTTGTTCAGTCCAAGCGATCGAAATCGAGATTCCGGGTTTTTTGTGAAAATCACAGGCACGTGCCCGTAAGGCTTCGGAGTCGGTTGTTGGCGAGCGCACCTCAAGAAAAGGGTGGCTGCGATCGGCAACTCGCAGGGCAAAATTATGACTTGACAAAATTTACGCTAACTGCTGATAATAGCAAACCTTAGAATTAAACTTAAATGTTTGAGGGGTATCACTGCTACTGTGTGATATCGATCGTCGGCAAATTTACGGATTTCTGAATTTGAGCGTGACCAAAACTAAACCTTTATCCGGGTATACACTGCCAGTATTTGCGTGTGCGGCCGCACTTGCAGCTTTGCGGTGCTTGCGTGAGGGTATTCAGTCTCTAGAGAGCGTATCAGTAAATTTACTGGAACCGCAAATAACGGCAGAAATTCCGATCGAGCAGGCGTCTGTACTCAAAACTGGTACAGCTTTAGGCGTGACTCGCTCCGATCCGGGGGAAAACCTCGATCTGACTCGCAATACCCCCGTTTGGGCAATGGTGGAATTGGGCCCAGGGGGAGAGGGGGAAAGCGGGAGAGAGGGAGAGAGGGAGACGGGGAGAGAGGGAGAGAATCGGGGAGAGGGAGAGCAAATTGTCATTCTCGGCGGTGAAGGTATAGGGCGTCACACAGTCGGTGGAGGGGCGGCGATCTATGATTACGCAATGCGGCTGCTGCGATCGAATCTGAGCCGAGAACTCGCACCGTCGGAAAAAATTACTGTCACCCTGATTCTGCCGTCAGGGCGCCAACTAGCCACCCGCACTTCTAACGAAGCTTTCGGTGTGGTAGAAGGACTTTCGCTGCTGGGTACAACGGGCATTTCTCAACCGCTGAGCGCCCCCGGACAGTTGGAAGTTTACCGCGAACAACTGCAACAAAAAGCCGAACTGTTTGACACTTTAGTGTTCTGCATCGGCGAAAACGGCTTGGATTTGGCGCGACAACTAGGGATTAATCCTGATAGGCTCGTCAAAACCGCTAACTGGCTCGGCCCGCTGCTGGTAGAAGCAGGATGTCAGGGCGTGCGATCGATTTTGCTGTTTGGCTATCACGGGAAACTGATGAAATTGGCGGCGGGAATTTTTCACACTCACCACCACCTCGCCGACGGGCGCAGGGAAATTCTCACAGCTTACTGTGCTAAAGCTGGAATGCCCGCCGATGCGTGTTCCGCGATTTTTGCCGCAGCGACAGCCGAAGACGCTCTCGGGCAACTGCGGGCTTTGGACGCCCAAACAGGCAGCAATTGGGTCGATCGAATTTACGGGGACATCGCCCGACAAATAGACTTGCGGTCATCGGATTGCATTTTTACTCACACTAACTTGCGCATCCCCGTGGGCTCGGTGATGTTCGGGCGCGATCGCAAAATTATTGTTAAAAGTGACATAGGAGATACATTTATGACCCAAATTTGTTAATCTAGTGTGAATATCCCTGAATTTTGTTTAAAACATCGGTCAGGGATAATATTTAACAAGTAATAATTCTTTGTCCCTAGACCTTAATTATACTAGGTTGCTTGGGGACGCAGTTTTTGACGCCAGAGTTCAATTAATTAGGGTAAGGATTTAAGTAAATCTATGCTTGCCCTCGACCTTATTAATCGACTACGAGCGCTGACTGCAATCTAGTATAAATAAGATTTATTCCTAGCGACTAATGCTTGCTCGGTTTCCTCAGTATTGTAGTGAAGCCGCGACAAATACCTCCCCTACTTTCTGCCCAATTAGCACTTAGCAATTACGCAATAACCGTGACTACTCAAATAGAAACTGAATCAGTCCTCACAAACTCTTTTGTGGAGCAGATAGAGCGCCAGATTATCGTGATTCTCGACTTCGGTTCGCAATATTCCGAACTGATTGCTCGTCGAATTCGCGAAACTCAAGTATATTCAGAAGTTATTTCTTACCGCACTACGGCAGAACAGTTAAAAGCTATCAATCCTAAAGGAATTATTCTTTCAGGAGGCCCAAGTTCTGTATACGATGAAAAAGCACCCCACTGCGACCCAGAAATTTGGAATTTGGGAATACCGGTGTTGGGAGTGTGTTACGGGATGCAGTTGATGGTAAAGCAGCTCGGAGGCACGGTTGAGCGATCTAAATTAGCCGAATACGGCAAGGCATCGTTATTTATTGACGATCCTACGGATTTGCTGACAAATGTCGAAGAGGGCAGCACTATGTGGATGAGCCACGGAGACTCCTGTACTGAGCTGCCGGCGGGTTTTGAGATCCTCGCTCACACGGACAATACTCCGTCTGCTGCTGTTGCTAACCACGAGAAAAATTTGTACGGCGTTCAGTTTCACCCAGAAGTAGTTCACTCGATCGGGGGAATAGCTTTAATTCGCAATTTTGTTTACCACATTTGCGAGTGCGAACCGACTTGGACGACTGCTACTTTTGTGGAGCAATCGATTCGCGAAATTCGAGAGCAAGTCGGAGACAAACGAGTTTTGCTGGCTCTATCGGGCGGTGTAGATTCTTCTACTTTGGCTTTCTTGCTGCACAAGGCGATCGGCGACAAACTTACCTGTATGTTTATCGACCAAGGGTTTATGCGGAAGTATGAACCAGAACGGTTGGTAAAATTATTTAAAGAGCAATTCCACATTGACGTTGAGTATGTTAATGCTCGCGAACGCTTTTTAGCTCAACTTGAAGGGATTACCGATCCGGAAGTAAAACGCAAGCGGATCGGTCACGAGTTTATCAACGTATTTGAAGAAGAATCGAAGCGTCTGGGCCCCTTCGACTACCTCGCACAAGGTACTCTTTATCCTGATGTGATTGAGTCGGCTGACACTAATGTAGACCCGAAAAGCGGCGAGCGAGTTGCTGTTAAAATTAAAAGCCACCACAACGTGGGGGGTTTGCCGAAAGATTTGCGATTTAAGCTGATTGAACCGCTGCGAAAACTGTTTAAGGATGAAGTGCGAAAAGTCGGCCGGTCGATCGGGCTTCCCGAAGAAATTGTGAACCGACAACCTTTCCCCGGCCCGGGATTGGCGATTCGGATTATAGGAGAAGTTACCGCAGAGAGACTAAATATTTTGCGAGATGCTGACTTCATTGTTCGCCAAGAAATTAACCGCCACGGATTGTACGGTGAACTTTGGCAAGCTTTTGCTGTTTTGCTACCGGTTCGCAGTGTAGGCGTGATGGGCGATCAGCGCACTTATGCTTACCCGATCGTTCTGCGGTTTATTAAGAGTGAAGACGGGATGACGGCTGATTGGGCGCGGGTTCCTTACGATTTGTTGGAACTGATCTCGAATCGGATTGTGAATGAGGTTAAGGGGGTGAATCGGGTGGTTTACGATATTACTTCTAAGCCGCCGGGTACGATCGAATGGGAATAATATCGCGTTCGATTGGCGGCTTGCGATCTTCAATTTTCGAGAGTTCTAAATGTTATGTGCAAGTCATGTAATTAACGCGGGACTTACACATAACATTTATATTTGCTATCGAAGACACAAATGTATGGGTGGCGATCGCCGCTGATTCAACCGTGGGTTTTGTAGCTGTGAAACTAGATTCCGAGTCGCGCATGGGTGAAATCTACATGGTAGCTGTCGATCCCGACTTTCAAGGTAACGGGATTGGCACTGCTTTGATGGAATTCGTTCTTATAGCAACAGCCCTATCGCTTAGTACATAAATAACTATCATGAATAGAGTCTAAAAGAAGCGTTTCATAAACGGTTTGATTCGGGTAGCATAACTGTCAACAGTCAATTGTCAACTGTCAACTACTATAATTGGATGAAAGATGCTGGGATGGCTGTTGCTATGGTCGAGACTGGAGGCGATCGCGGTTATGAAAGAGCGCGTCGCACTTATCAAAAGCTGGGCTTCGGGCTGTTGCCGATCGCCCGATATTTCAAGAAGCTCTAGGTACGCAGGAATTGAAAGCCGATGCCTGATAGTAAATTCACTCTCAGCAAAGCTGTAGAAGCTTTCGATCTCACGATCGTTGAAGGAACTCGCTTTTTACCGGAAATTTCCCCAGTTACTCCCAGTTCTTTACTGCAGGATACTCTCAGAGAAACGATTCCCTGGGCAATAGCAGTGAGTAGCGAAAAAGCTCGATCGGAAGGCATTATCAATCCGGTGTTATTGGAAGTAAAACGCCAACTTCAAGGACAGATTAGCATTTTTTCCGGCGAGGAATTCAATGGAGAACCGGAGGCCGAGCTCGCAGGTTATATTGACTTTTTATTGAGTCGTTCCCCGGAGCAATTATTTATCCAAGCTCCTGCGGTTATATTGGTGTCAGCCAAGAAAGAAGACCTGAAACCCGCTCTAGGACAATGCCTTGCAGAAATGGTGGCGGTTCAACGGTTTAACCGACAAAAGCAACAGCCGATATCGACGATTTACGGAACAGTTACTAGCGGTACGGTTTGGCGGTTTCTCAAGCTAGGATAGCAATGCGCGTCCATCGATCTTACCGATTATCCGCTACCTCGGGTCGAGCAAATCTTGGGTTTTCTAGTTTGGATGACGGCCCGAGGGTGAGCTGATATTATACAGAAATATCGACCTGCTGCGGCGTTGATGCGTCAAGGACTGGAGGCGATCGCCAAACAACTATTTTAGCCGTCATGAAATTAAGTTTATTTCTGAGTGCATTAATCTTTGCCGAACTAGCAAATCTTTGCTGTTCGACTCCAGCCACAGCGCAGCTCGTTCCCGACACGACTTTAGGGGCAGAAAATTCTCTGGTTGCGCCGAATGTCGAGATTAAAGGAATTTCGGGCGATCGCGCAGAGGGGGGCGCGGTGCGCGGTGCTAATTTATTCCACAGTTTTCGAGAATTTAACGTCCGCGAAGGCAGGGCAGTTTATTTTGCCAATCCGGCGGGTGTGGAAAATATTTTGACTAGGGTAACTGGCGGCAATCCTTCTAATATTTTGGGAACGATCGGCGTTTTGGGAAATGCCAATTTATTTTTGCTCAATCCCAACGGTATTGTCTTCGGGCCGAAGGCGCGTTTGGATGTCGGGGGTGCTTTTTATGCCTCCACTGCGAGCAATTTGGTATTTAGAGGCGGATTGAATTTCAGTGCAGCTAATCCGCAAACTGCGCCGCTGTTAACTGTGAATATTCCTGTAGGTTTGCAGTTTCGGGGAACGGAAAAAGGAATTCTGAATGCAGGCGGCCAACTTGAGGTACAAAATGGCAGAATTTTGGCTTTAGTGGGGGGGCAAAATACGGCACCGGGAACGGCAGGAGTGACGGTTTCAGCGGCAGGAAGTTTGACTGCTGCTGATGGCAGAATTGAATTGGGAGGGTTGGCGGCGGCGGGAATTGTGGAATTGAGCGCTAACGGCTTGATTTTTCCCGATCGCGTGGCGCGCGCTGACGTATCCCTGAACAACCGCGCCAGCCTGAACGTGTCAGCTAGCGGCAGAGGCAGCATTGCGATCGCCGCTCGAAATTTAGACATTGCTTCGCAGAGCTCTCTGAATGCGGGCGTGCTCGCGGGTTTCAATTTGGGGGGCGCTGTGCCCGGAAGCATCAGTATCAACGCTTCGGATGCGGTGGCGATCGCGAACAGCCGCGTCGAAACCGATGTTAAAAGCGGAGGTGTCGGCGATGCCGGGCCGATCGAAGTGAGGGCGGGTTCTCTGTTTGTCAGAGACGGTGCGGTGCTGCTGAGCGGCGTTCGGAAAGCCGACGCTCAAAACCCTGCCGGTCAAGGAAATGGGGGCAATATAGCTGTGGAAGCGCGCGATCGCGTTTCCCTGACTGGGAGCGATACTGCGATCGTCGCCAACATCGGCAACGGCGTTGTCGGCAGGAGCGGTAAAATTAGAATTACTGCTAGCAGCGGCTCAATTTCCCTCGCTGACGGCGCTAAGCTGCGGACGGGTACGTCGGGACAGGGAAATGCCGGTCAAATTACCCTGCGCGCGGGAGATGCAGTTTCCCTGACTGGCGGCAGCCGGATCGAAGCGGAAGTTGACAGCGGTGCTGTGGGGAACGGCGGCGATGTCAGCATTGTGGCGCGATCGCTCTCCCTGACAAACGGCGCGGCGCTGGTAACGCGCGCTAGCAAAGCAGAAGCCGAAAAGCCGGCCTCCCGGGGAAATGCGGGAAATGCGATTGTTAACGTGCGGGAAGGGGTGACGCTCGATCGCGGTTTTATTGTCACCGCAGTGGGAGATGAAGTGCTCGGAAAAAGCGGCGAAATTGTCATAAACGCGCGATCGCTGGCGCTCGGCAACGGTTCTCGCCTGGAAACGGCGACTTCTGGGGGGAACCCGGGTAATCGGTCGATCGCGGGCAATACTGACATCAGCGTGCGCGATCGCGTGGTGATTGCCGGCAGCAACAGCGCCAATCCCAGCGAGCGATCGGGCATTTTTGCCACTGTTACCGATCGGGCGCAAGGCGGTTTTGGCGGCAATATCAAGATCGCAGCCCGATCTGTTACTGTCAGAAACGGCGCCCAAATAACGGCAAGCAGCGAGACTTTTCAACCGCTGCAAACAGCGGACAATTTGCGGAACAATGCAGGCAGCATCAACATTAAAGCCGGCAACATCCGTTTAGAAACAGGCAGCATTGAAGCCAACACGCAAGCCGGGAAACGAGCGGAAATACAATTAGATTCAGCGGGATTGCAAATGCTGAGAAATAGCGCGATCGCTACTAATGCCGACAATACCAACGGCGGGAATATTACTCTCAGACTCAGTACATTAGCTGGATTAGGAAATAGCGACATTACAGCCAACGCCCGAAATGGAGGAGGGGGAGTAATATCGATTTCTTCTCAAGCAATTTTTGGGTCAAAATCCCAGACAAGACAGCAAGTAGAATCTCGATTGACAGGCGAGCAAATTCTCGATACAGAGTTCAGCCAGCGATTTTTGCCGACCAGCGATATCGTAGCAATTTCTCAAACAGACCCCACCCTTAGCGGCACGGTAACAATCGTAACTCCTGATACTGACCCCGCATCTGGGTTAGTCGAATTGCCGGAAAACGTTGTCGATCCGGCGGCATTGATCGGGCAGAATCCCTGCGAAAGAGGGCGGGAAAGCGAATTCACAATTACCGGGCGCGGCGGCTTGCCTGCGAATCCCGGCGAAGCGTTAAATAGCGATAGCGTGCGAGTTAATTTAGTCGAACCCGCAGCACCGGCAAATTCGGGAAATACACTGCAAACGCAGCCGCTATCAAATATTGAGGGAGGGAATGGGGAAACTGCGCCAATAATTGTGGCTGCTAATGGGTGGATTCAAAACGAACGGGGGGAAGTAATTTTAGTTGGCTATAACCCTGCAGGTACGGGAACAAATCATCGAGTTCAAACTCGGGCTGCTTGTGGGCAGCATCTGCGTTGATTTACCGGAGTAGAATGTAAGGAACCCCACGCTTAAAAGCGGGGGCTTTTGGAAAGTCCGGCTCGTTCCGAGCGGTTCAAGAAAAAAGCCCAAACCTTACCAGAGACAGGATTAGACCTACGTTTCTTGAGTCATAATACCGGATAATGCGTCGCTAGTTTTCCGCTCTATTGCTAGTCGTTAAACATCTGTACAAGGGTTAAGGAAGTGCGACTAGCTCAACAAGCTCATGAAACCTTCTCGAAGCGAACTTTACCCCGAAAGGGAGGACATTATGTCTAATTTTGTTTTCATAATTGATGCGAACAAACGACCACTAACACCGATTCATCCGGGTTTTGCACGCAGACTTTTCAAGCAAAAAAAGGCTGCGATTTACCGCAAGTTTCCGTTTACTTTGATACTCAAAGAATCACGCTCCGATCTGACCGTACCCGACTTGCAACTCAAGATAGATCCTGGTTCTAGGGTAACAGGTTTTGCGATACTCAACGGCGCAAAAGTTATTTGGGCGGCAGAATTAACGCATAGAGGTCAGGCTATTAAAAATGCTTTACTCTCACGCAGTCAACTACGAAGAGTCCGACGAAATCGACACACTCGTTATCGTCAACCAAGATTCTTAAATCGTACCTGTCCTCAAGGTTGGCTAGCCCCCAGTCTACAACATCGTGTCGAAACCACGCTTACCTGGGTCAACAAACTTATTAAGTTTGCGCCGACAAACTCAATCACTCAAGAACTGGTACGGTTCGACTTACAACAACTTGCTCACCCTGAAATCTCAGGGATTGAATACCAACAAGGAACACTTTTAGGATATGAAGTCCGCGAATACCTTCTTGAAGTTTGGGAGAGGAAATGCGCTTATTGTGGCATTAAAAATGTACCATTACAGGTAGAACATATCCACCCCAAGGCCAAAGGTGGTAGTAACCGAATTTCTAACCTGTGTCTTGCTTGCGATACTTGCAACAATAATAAAGGTACTCAGGATATCAAGCAATTCCTAGCCAAGAAGCCTGATGTTCTCAAACGTATCCAAGCACAAAGAAAACGCCCTCTCAAGGATGCGACTGCGGTCAATTCTACCCGCTGGACGTTACTCAATCGACTAAAAGAAACAGGACTCCCCGTGGCTACGGGGTCGGGAGGTCGAACTAAGTTTAATCGAACTCGCTTACAACTGCCTAAATCTCATTGGTTGGATGCGGCGTGTGTAGGCAAGGTCGAAGAGTTGAATGTACTAACTTCTCAACCGCTGTTAATCAAAGCAATGGGACACGGAACGCGACAGATGTGCGGTACAGATAAATTTGGATTCCCAATTCGTCATAAATCAAGAAAGCAAATTCATTTCTGTTTTCAAACTGGCGATATCGTCAGCGCGACAGTCACCGCAGGAAAGAAAATTGGCTGTTATACGGGACGAGTTCTTTGCCGCGCATCCGGTTCGTTTGATATTGCTACAACCACGGGAAGAGTGGCAGGGATTAGTCACAAATATTGCCGTGCAATTCACAAAAAAGATGGTTATTCCTATGGATTCTAGTTGTAGGCGACTGAAGTCGCTGCCGCTTTCCTCCCCATGTCTACAGCCAGGGGCTTCTCGCTCGTTTTTCGGTGCTTTTTCAACCGCAGATATCAGCGGATTAACACAAATTAACGCTGATAGAGTTCGATCTGTTATGATGGAGCAACTAATAATCTCCGGGCTTTTGTGTTGAGCGAAGGTGGCATCGCCTGCGCTGGTATGATGCTAATGGTAATTGGATTGCCGCGACTGCCGAAGGAGCCGGGGCAGCAAGCCGAACAGCAGCGCTGTTCGGGCAGAAGGTTTAGCCGAAAGGTTGAGGGCGATGGGGCTCGATCGAGATGAACTTTAGCTGAGAACCGTAAATGGCACGCAAACAGATGGGAAAAATTCAAAAAATACTCGATATTTTGGCGGGTATCTCTCTATTTGCAGCCATCAAAAGACTGTACGGCCGGCACTGGTCGATCGCGCTTGCTGTATTATTTATCATCTCCACAGCAGTGCCGCCAATCCTCTCGGCAACAGCTCAAATCCCAATTATTCAAGCTCAACAAAATACCCCGCAGTTAGTACAGCAAGCTAAAAATTTTTACCGACAGAGACAGTTCGAGGGCGCTGCGAATATCTGGCAGCAAGCCGCCGCTGCATTTGCCGCCAAAAGCGACAGTTTAAATCAAGCAATGGCACTCAGCAATCTGTCGCTCACCTACCAGCAGCTCGGAGAGTGGCAACAGGCAAAAACTGCGATCTACCAAAGCATCAATCTCCTGCAAAAATTAGCAAATAGCTCGGAAAAACAGCGAATTTTTGCCCAAAGCCTCGACATTCAAGGGCGGCTGCAAAGAGCCAGCGGCGACTCAGAAACTGCGATCGAAACTTGGCAAAAAGCCGCCGAAATTTATACTCAAATCGGGAACAAAGACGCTGCAATTCAAAATCGGATAAATCAATCCCAAGCCCTACAAGATTTGGGTCTTTACCCCAGAGCTTGCAAAACTTTACTAAATGCTTTCGCTCTGGATATCCAAGACTGTAAAAGTTTAACCGAATTACCGCCAGAAACCGCAAGCAAAAAGTTAGAAATTATCGCAAACCAACCCGATTCGCTGCTGAAATTTGATGCAATGTACGGCCTCGGCGAAATTCTGCGAGTTATCGGCAATTTGCAGCTATCTCAAAATATTTTAGAATCGAGTTTAACGGTTGCGCGGAATTTGCGATCGCCCTTAGAGGAAAGTACAGCAATGCTCGGTTTGGGGAATACAGCCCGAGCATTTGTCGAAAGGCAAATCTTGCTGCCTCCCCAAGACCAAGATACCACCATACTTATCTTAAAAACTCAAGAGGCTTTAAACTTTTACCGCGAAGCCGCACAGCTATCTCCATCTCCAACAGCCCAACTTCAAGCCCAACTAAATCAGCTCAGTTTGCTGTTAGAAAGCCAGCCGTGGATAGGAGAGGGCGAATTAACAAAAGCTGGGGATTTGTGGCCGTCCATTCAAGAAAAAATCAATAACTTGCCCGCCAGCAGAGGCGGAATTTACGCTCAAATTAACTTAGCTCAAAATTATATCAAACTGAGCAAAAGAGGGGCAACCGCAGCAAGATTGCCTTTACAATTGCCAACAGCTAGCGAGATTAATAAAATCTTGACAAAAGCAGCAGAACAAGCTAGAACATTGGGGGATAAAAAAGCAGAAGCTTATGCAGTTGGCAGTTTGGGTACTCTGTACGAAAGCTCGAAACTGTGGAAACTGGCAGAAAATTTGACATATCGAGCTTTAAGCTTAGTTTCATCCTCGAAAGCAGCCGACGTTACCTATCAATATTTCTGGCAGTTGGGACGCATCCACAAAGCGCAAGCAGATATTGAGAAAAGCTTGGGAAATACCGATAAAGCCGAAAAGTATATTGAAACAGCAGTTGCAGCTTATACCAATGCGTTTGAAAATTTGCGATCGCTGCGGAGCGACTTGGTAGCGCTCAATCCCGAAGTGCAATTTTCCTTCCGCGACAGCGTAGAACCAGTTTACCGCCAATTAGTAGCGCTGAACTTGCAAGTCGCCAAATCTCTGATTGGTAAAGGCAAAATTGATGACAGCCAAAAATCTCTCAAACAAGCTCGAGATGTCATAGAATCCCTGCAAATAGCGGAACTCAACAACTTCTTTCAAGATGCCTGCATTGATGTCAAAACCCAACAAATTGATCAAGTCGATCGCACCGCAGCAATTATCTATCCAATTATCCTCGAACAGCAGCTAGAAGTAATAGTTCGCTTGCCCGGTGGCAAATTGCTTTTGTACACTCCCACTAACCCTGATAATAACAGTCAGGCTGTCACTCAACAAGAACTAGAAAATACTTTAATAGAATTGCGATCTGGCGAAAAAAACGCTTCTCTTCAATCCACAGCCAGCCGCAATAACTTTTTGCCTTTAACTCAAAAAGTCTATAATTGGTTGATCCGCCCGATCGAAACAGGGCTGCAAGAAAGCCAAGCCAAAATATTAGTTTTTGTCCTCGACGGCGAATTGCGAAATATCCCGATGGCAGTGCTCCACGACGGCAGTCAATATTTAGTAGAAAAATATGCGATCGCTCTCACGCCCGGTTTGCAACTGCTAAACCCGCAACCTCTCTCGCAAGCGCAGTTAAGAGCCTTAATTGCCGGCGCCGCTAATGCCCCCAGCTTTCAAGCAAACAATCTCAATCCGCTGCCCGGTGTCGAAAGAGAATTGAACGATATTGCCGAAACACTGCCGAATAATGACAAGCGCGAAAATGAGAATTTTACCAAAGCTAACCTGCAAGCTACTATTAATCGAGTGCCTTTTCCTGTAGTTCACATCGCCACCCACGGACAGTTTAGTTCCAACGCTGAAAGAACATTTATTCTCGACTGGAACGGACAGATAAATGTTAAAGATTTAGATGGATTGCTGCGGGTAACAGATCGAAAAAGACCGATCGAACTGCTTGTTTTAAGCGCTTGCGAAACCGTAGCCGGAGACAGCAGGGCCGCTTTGGGATTGGCCGGAGTTGCGGTGCGCGCGGGCGCTCGCAGCACCCTAGCGACGCTGTGGCAAGTTAGCGATGAAAGCACGGCTGTGTTTATGAGTGAATTCTACAGCGAATTAGCTAAATCTCAAGGGCAGGTTAACAAAGCTGAAGCGCTGCGCCGAGCTCAAGTCAAGCTTTTAAAAGATAGCAAATACCAGCATCCATATTTCTGGGCGCCTTATGTTTTAGTGGGAAATTGGAAGTAGCAGCAAACAGTTGATAGTTGACAGTTGATAGTTGATTATTGGCAATTGTTAACGCAGTTTTTTCTATCGTTCTGAGGGTTGGTCGATCGTTCCGATAGTCCGAAAGGGGTTTTCAACCCCGGTCTCACAGCTAAAGTCCTCTAAAAGAAAACTCAAATTTATCGGAAGTGCGATCGTAATTAACAGTCGGTTGAAACCGACTTAAGCTATGACGCAGGGGGTTAAACCCCTGCCGGACTGTCGGACTACCGAAATGCCCGATCGCGTCAAAGTCCGTTTCATAAATCCGGGGGTAAAAGTAAATTATCTACCCGCACAATTACCCCGTTTTTAGCCTCAATAGACGGTTGAACTCCTTTAACATTATCATTCATAATCACTCCATCAGGTGCGACGCGAATTTTCACTGTGCCGCCTTCAACTGTTTTAATTTCCCCTTTATTCACATCTTCAGCAGTGACACTGCCAGCAATTAAATGATATTTCAAAACTCTCGCTAATTTCTCCTTGTTTTGCGGCTGGAGTAGCTGACTGTAAACAGCAGCATTTTTACGAAAAGCTTGATTGGTAGGAGCGAAAATTGTTAAAGGGCGACCTTCTTGTCTGAGCAGATCCGTCAAACCAGCAACAGCCAACACAGAAGCAAGAGTTTGGAATTCGCTTTCTCTCTTGAGAGTATCTGCAATGTTGCCGCCCGATCGCTGGGGGGAGTCAAGTACGGAAGAGGGCTGAAAAGTGCTCTGGGATTCGCGGTTAGATTGCGCTAAGACGGGTAAAATCAAGAGACTGCTGAGGCCAAGAATTCCCGCTAGCACCGCCGCGCGATCGCGCCATCCTTGAGAATTGTAAAATTTGCTCATAATTTATAAGTGAATTTACAGAAATAACCTACACTCATTATTATAATCCTAAGAATAGAAGCTGCTTGTGGCGATCGACTGCCAAACATTTTATACCCGATGCCTATTTTTAGCGACTGCAACGCTGCTGCTGTGGGCGTCTCCATCTGGGCAGATATTTTTCTGTCCTCAAATCTCTCTGGCACAAACCCCAACAGTTCGCGAAACCAACAAATCGAAAGCAGAACAGCTTTATCAAGCAGCTACCGAGCAATTAAATAAAGGTCAACTCCGCCCAGCTTTGAAAACATTCGAGCAGGTTTTGGCAACTCTCAGGGAAATGAGCGCTCCGCAAGCAGAAGCAGCAACGCTAAACCAAATTGGTTTGGTTTACAACAATCTAGGCGAGTCGCAAAAAGCGCTCAATTACTATCAGCAAGCCCTGACAATTTTTCAACAGCACCAAGCTCGGAAAGAGCAAGGCACAACCCTGACAAACATAGCAGCAGTTTACCGCAATCTCGGTCAGTATCAAAAAGCTTTGGAATTTTACCAGCAAGCTTTGGCACTCCGCCGCGCAGTCCAAGATGCGCTCGGTGAAGCGATAACTCTCAATAACATGGCGGCCGTTTACGACAATCTCGGTCAGTATAAAAAATCTCTGGAATTTTACCAGCAAGCTTTGGCAATTTTTGATAAAGTAAAGGACGGTAGAGGTAAAGGAACTACTCTCAATAATATTGGCTTGAATTACAGCAATCAAGGTGCATATACCGAAGCTTTATCTTACTACAAACAAGCGCTGGAGATTTTGGAAGCAGCGGGCGATCGCATGGGAGTAGGTCGAATTTTAACTAATATCGGTTTTGCTTACAGCAATGTCGCTGAATATCAAAAAGCTTTGGCATCTTTAGAACAAGCTTTGGCAATTCGGCGGGAAATCGGCGATCGCCCCGGAGAAGCTGTCACCCTCGATCGCATGGGAACTGTTCACCGCCAGCAAAAGTCCGATCGAACAGCGCTGCAATTTTACCAGCAAGCTTTAACCATTTTTCGGGAAGTAAATAACAGCCCAGGTGCCGGCTATACTCTCAGCAATATCGGCGCAACTTTGTTAAAAAGCGACCGCTTTGAGGAGGCAACAAAGCAATTAATGACCGCAGTGGAAGTTTGGGAATCCCTGCGGCCGGGATTGACTGACGAAAATAAAGTATCCCTGTTTGAAAAACAAGCTGAAACTTACAGTTTTTTGCAGCAGGCTTTGATTGCTCAAAACCAAATAGAAGCCGCTTTAGAAATTGCGGAAAGAGGCAGGGCGCGAGCATTTGCCGAGCTGTTGGCTTCTCGAATGGGAACTGAGAATTCAGAACAATTAGCTGTGCCAAAACCGCCAAATTTAGCGCAAATCAGACGGATAGCTGCGGAGCAAAAAGCGACATTAATTGAATATTCAATTGTTGATGAAAAACTTTATGTCTGGGCGATAGCCCCAAGCGGCGATATTGCTTTCCGCCAAATTGATACCAGCAATTTAGATATTTCCCTGGCTGATGTGGCGAGGAATACGCTAGTAGCTGCTGCTACGGGCAGAACTCGCGGTTCTGCACCGGATGCCCGCGCCGCAGAAAGTGCAAATAATTCGGCAGGGGTTTCAACTCGAAGACTCAACCGCCGCCTGCATCAAACTTACAAATTATTGATAGAACCGCTCGCCAATATTTTGCCAAAAAATGAGGGCGACCGGGTAATTTTCATCCCCCAAGGCGTGCTGTTTTTAATTCCATTTGCAGCTTTACAAGATGCAGCGGGCAATTATATAATAGAAAAACATACTGTCTCAATTGCACCTTCAATTCAAGTATTGGATTTAACTCGCCAGCATCGGCAGCGGCTGCGATCGCACCCGAGTTCGCAGTTATTGGTAGTCGGAAATCCGACAATGCCCAGCATTCGATCGATCCCGGAGGAGGCGCCGACACCTTTGAGTCCTTTGCCCGGGGCCGAACAGGAAGCGATCGCAATTGCGAGAATACTCCAAACGCAAGCTATTGTCGGCAAGGATGCTACAGAAAGGGCGATCGT
This sequence comes from Microcoleus sp. FACHB-61, assembly GCA_014695295.1. Lineage (GTDB taxonomy): Bacteria > Cyanobacteriota > Cyanobacteriia > Cyanobacteriales > Microcoleaceae > Microcoleus. The sequence goes on from JACJNY010000022.1 coordinate 99,616, forward strand.
GCAGAAGATGCCGCAAGCGAGAATCATTCATCTAGCGACTCACGGATTGCTCAACGAATTGCAAGATATGGATTTGGGAGTACCGGGGGCGATCGCGCTTGCACCCGATCGCACCCCCCCAGCCGGGGCAACCACAGGGGGATTGCCCCTACATCAAGGGGGGGCTATGACTTCAACTACCGCCGATTCAGGGGGGGGTGCAGGTGACGGTTTGCTGACTTCTGGGGAGATTTTCAACCTGAAGCTGAACGCGGAATTGGTGGTACTGAGCGCTTGCAATACCGGTAGGGGAACGATTTCGGGAGATGGAGTGCTGGGATTGTCGCGATCGTTTATTGCTGCGGGAGTTTCCAGTATTGTAGTATCGCTGTGGTTTGTGCCCGACGCACCGACAGCGGATTTGATGACAGAATTTTACCGTCAATTGCAGCCGAATTCCGATAAAGCGGCAGCGCTGCGGCAGGCAATGTTAGTGACGATGCGACGGCACCCTCAACCGAGCGATTGGGCGGCTTTTACCTTGATTGGGGAAGCGGATTAATTGCGATCGCGCCTTTCAGCATCCAGCAACAATTCGCACTGTTGAAACACGTAATTGATAGCGGCAAATAGTCGATTTAGGTCATCAATCAAGTAAGACTGTTTGTTTTTAGTAAAACTATTTGACTTCAGCTTGCCAAACTGCCATACTCCCCCATTCGAGACAATTCCAAATACTTCTTGCTCTGAGTTTTCATTCAGTCGCTGTGCCGCAATCATTTCAGCCAAACACTGCGCCCATCCATTTTCAAAGTTATCTTGTTTCGCTTCTACTAACAGAAAGTAAGGTTGTTCAAAAACGACTTTTCCTAATGAAGAACGTTTAGCTAAAATATATTCAGGAAATCCCGAAAGATATTGGTCGTAGGTGAGAGATTGATGGCTCCACAAAACAAACCCGCTATAATAGCGCTTCCAAACTTCTTTGAGCACTGGGTAAATTAAATTTTCGCAAATTGCAAATTCCGAATTATCAACAACTCCTTCTCGCATTGTAAATTCTAAATCTTCTCGAAAATAGTCAGAGACATGAAACTCTGTTTCTACTATAAAATTAGATTCGGTGTAGGTAATTTGAAATTCTTTGAGGACTGAACCGACTGTTTTGTAAGCGCTGAAAGGCATAATCACTTACCAAGTTTAGGTTGCGTATTTTATTGAGTTGATTTTAGCATGGGGAAAGGAGATGGGGGAGTGGGAAGGGCGATCGGTTTGACAAAAATTTCTTCTCTAGTCTATTTCTTCTCTAGTCTATTTATCTGGCAATAGTTCCTCACTAATTGTCTTGAATTTAGGAGATAGTGATAGAACTTTTTTCTTAATACTACCAGCAGTTTGAGGTTGATTATTCATGCCACAATGAGCAATATCATTACGCAACTCTGCCATTTGACTCCAGACACTAGCAAGTTCATTTGCTTGTGGCAAAGCTGCAAACTTTTCATTGCAACGGCTATCAAGAGGAGGGCGAGGATGAGGTCTATTCTGTTCAACTGCATTATTTAGAGCAGCTTCTACATACTTGCGACCTCTTGAATAATCGAACATGGGTTCACCAAATCGCAGCGCTAAGATAGAAACTAACCACTCACGTGCTAAAGTGACGGCTTGTACTAATTGATCTCGGTCAATGTACCATTGAATCATCTGCAATTGTAGCCGCAGATTCTGACTCAATGCTGCTTCATCTTTAGGATTTTCGAGAGCAAATTGTCCGTACTGTTGAACTACCTTATCTGATAAAAGTGAAAATGGTTTTGCTCTATCGGCAAAACTCGGTGCAGCTTTTTGGAGAATTTCTTCTAACTTAGTAGCAGATTGCATCGTCTCAATAGGTCTAGTTACACTTAAAGCTAGAGAGATATTCTCAATTGCTTCAACCGAATTCTTAAGATTGTCTCTAATTTGTCTGCTAGATGGAATCTCGCTTAATTCAAAAGTTGAGGGGATAGCACTTTTAAGTAAATTAGCGAGTTCTCGTCCGTCTCCTATTTTGACAAATTGATTAGTGGCTGTAATCCAATCAATCATTGACACAAATTCAGATAGGTCAATGACAGGCGCTGGTACGTTATTTTTGCTGTCGCTTAACTCAGGAGCACCATAGTAAATAGCTGCAATTGTTACGTTTTTAGCCGCTTTGAGGTAAGCAGCGAATAAAAAGACGAGAAAAGGGAGCGATCGGAGTCCGTGAGTAATATCAAAAATTACGCAATCGTCTTCATCAACATATTGAGTGATGATTTTAAAAGTTTCCCACATTTCCTCCGTAGTTCTACCAGTTGGGATATCAATCGGCTTGATACGCGCATCTCCTAGTGCTTCTAATAGAGGCCAAGTAGTTGCTTTTGCTTCTTCTGTGACGCACACTAACATAGTGTCATATTCACAAAACTGGTGCAGTGCTTCAGCAAATACTTGACCCTTGTAGGTGCGATTGCTATGGCTGTAAATAGTTTCTCTTGGATATTTACCTAAAAATGTAATGATTTTTGTAATGATTTTTGTTTGACTCATTGCTAATCTCCTTAATCTAGTTTAACCTTGGTTTGACCCATTCCCAAACGGGTTTTAATTCCCGTACCCGCATACTGACTGTATTGAACCAGCAAATTAGCAACATTAGCCAGCAAGGAATCAGTGCGGTAAGGAATTTGCAGCGTTACTTGGCCAACAAACCCGTTTACATATCCTCTCGGCAACTGCTGCGATCGCGTTTGAATCTTGTGGTGTTTTAATAAAACAGCCTGACTCAAATAAGCGAGTAATTCATCACTCCCCAAATAAACAGGAGCAAAGTGATTCCACCTTTCTAACCAACTGCGAAACATCTGATTGGGAACCGGTAAAGCTAAGTGCGCCGAACCTTGTGCGAAAGCAGTCGGAGTTGTAAATTTAAGGTCGAAGCGGCGGACGGGTTCTGGTTCATTGGCTACAAGTTCTGTGTAAAGTTGTTCGTAGCTGGTGATTTCATCTTCTCGATTAATTATATCAAATTTAGCCCCGAGAAATTCGAGAGATGCTGAGAGATTCAAGGAGGCGATCGCTTTTGCAGCATTTTCCTGCAGGCCAGACAAAGACAAGGTATAAAACTCATCTGGTGTAAACGTCTGAAAATCTTTTGAAACTTGGTAGAAACCCTGAATTCCTGAAAAACTTACAGAAGGTACGGTCTCACTCCCGACTTCTAATCCTAATCGGCGATGCAACTCCTTCACCAATTCTAAATGGTAAGCGCGCGGCAAAAGAGCGGGTTCGGATACAGTTAATGTCCAGGTAGAACGAATTAGCATGGCTTAAACTTTACCCATCCAGGTACATATTTGATATCGCCCTTATGATCTACAACAGTCCGCCGCGATTTTGGTGCTTCAAAACCCGGTGCTTTGATTCCGCAAGTATCACGGATTTCTTCTATCAATTTCTCATCAAGACATAAACTAACCGTAGTTCCCAACATTCCGCTTGCCCAACCAATCCTTAAGCTATAAGGGCACTCAGTCGGTTCGTATAGTTCCTGAATATAGCTGAAATTTAAGTCTTTACCTTGAGAGCGATTATTTTTGATATCCTCCCAATAATCATGTTCAGCATCCCATTGCTCTTGAGCGAAATCTCGACAAATTTTCAGCAGTTCGTCCAGATTTTTAAACGGTATTTTCATCCCTTCGCTGTGACTGAACCATTGTAGCATTTCCGTATCCAGACTCAGGGTGAATTCAGTCTGTACGTTGCGAACCATTTCGGCATAAATGGAAGCGCGATATTTGGCTTTATAATCTGGGAAGCGGCTGGAGACAATAACTTCAGCAACTATAGGTAAGTTGAAAAATACATTTTTTCCTTGCTTAGTAACTTTTTTGACTTCTAGCAAAGGCTGAGAATCGGTGACTTTAATGGCTCGCATGAAGTCCGTGTTAGGCCCAATTTTGCTTTTGACCCATCGCCCTTGATATGATAGAGCAAAATCAGTGAATAAACTATCCATGAATAGTTCATCATCTAAAAATTTTTGTTTGTGTTTATTTGCGACTTCCCCTCTACCAAGTTTTTCTCGTAATTGGATTTCTATGACACTAAGGCTGGCAGATTCTGGGAGTTGATATTTGTTTTCATGTTTGAGGAGGTGGTAGGCGATCGCAGTTCTAATTGCCCCTTTAATCGACGAACCGGGAATATACAATTGTCCCATGCCGTTGCGAATCATCGGACGCAAATCTGTCACCGGATTTTCAGTCCATTTATGACTGACGGCAATTTCAGGAAAAATGCGATCGCCATCTTCACCTGTAGCATTCCACCATTGATCGCCCAAGACATCTTCAAGCAATTTAGTAATATTTTTGCGCTCTTCAATAGTACGAATATAATCGTCCAATCGACCCCCTTGATACAGCACTTTTGCTAAAGCTTCCCGATCTGGGAGATAAACCCTTTTAGATGTCTGGACATATTCAAAAGGATTCAAGCGCGAGACTTCTGAGCCGATATGTAAAATAGGACTTGTTAGCTGAATCCGCTTTGATTCGGAAGCTTCAGGTTTTTTGATGGCAAGGTGAGAAGTAGCAGTCATGATATTTATTCACTCTTGACTTTGATAGGAAGACTCAAACTAATGCCGCTGCGATAAATTGGATGATTCGTAAATCCTAACGGGGTTACATCAGCTAGTTTGCCGATAGGTTCAGAGGAAAAAACAGAACCTTCAGCAAACATTCTAATTGACTTGCGACGTAACTGATACCCAGAAGGAGAAGAGGATACCCAACCGCCTCTTTCTATAATTTCATAACTGGCCTTTTCATCTGCGATCACCTCGTGCAGTTTTTGTTCGTCATTTGTCCAAAACAAACTCAAAAGAGTGTAGTAACTGTTGTCTTTAAAATCTACTACTTGTTGCCAAGTCGGACATAAAGAATCCCACTTAGCTTTAAACTGTCCGCTTCCGCTAGAACGTTCCCCACCTAAACCTTCATCTCCCAGCCACTTCAAGACAGCTTGTAGGTCATGTTCCAAGGTTTTATTGACGCAGGGAAAGTGGATGAGAAAATATAAGCCTGAATGGGCTTGGCTATCTTGTTGAAATTGTACGATGCCTGTGTGATAAAAGTTAGTTGCTCTAGTTACTCTGTCTATCGCGACTTTGGGCAGCGGTCTCTTTTTGTAACAGGTTCCGTAAGCAAATGCTCTCGCTTGATTTAAGTTTCCCTGACTTTTGCCATCATTAGTATAAGTAATGAGTTCGTCGCTATCTGCAAACCCTTCGCCCTGATACCACCGCTGCCAAATTTCCAAAGGCAAGTAATTGAGTTTTTTCTTGTAAGTCTTAAAAAAATTCAAATCGTCATCTGGGTAATTCCAGGGAAATCGGAGCGGTTTCGGCAAATAGTAGGTAATTTTATCTGCTACTTGCTGATAGATAAAAGTAGAACTGATGCAAAATGGTGGCGGGTTTTCCCGAGCGCAAAACTGTTGCAACAATTCGGAAACTGCCTGAGATCCAAACATTCGAGCATACACCGCAATCAACGCACTAAATAGCGTATCCGATCGCACTCGTTCGCTAGTTTCCTCAATCCCAATACCTAATTCTCCGAAGTGTGCAGTCCCTAAAAATTGTAGTCGCACAAGTTTCCAGACGCTCATTTTGTTTCTCCGGTCAATTTTTTTTGTTGAATCCTGTCACTCAACGTGCCAAAGTTTTTGAGAAGTGCTGATGTATCATCTGGTTCCAGGATGGGAGCTCGAAAGTCAACACCATCTTCTGTTATCCGCCGATATTGCTCCAAGTCGCGCCAGAAACACTTAAAGTTTTCAAACCGGACTTTTCCGTAACCCCGCGATCCGTGTCCCCCCAAAGCATCATCTTCGAGGAGGGAAAGCCCGATCGCGATATTCTGCAAATCCTCTATAGCTTGAGTGACATTATCCGCGCGATCGCCATCAGCTTCGACAGTATAAACTAACTCAAACTTGAATTTTGCACCTCTGGGAACTCGTTCGACTTGGCGGGGATTGGCAGCAGCAGTTACGCGATCAATACCGTTCTCAAATTTCCACTCAGTCATGTAAAGTCCGGTGTCTACTCGCTTAAGTTGCTCGGCAGATTCAGAGATGAGATGACAATCGCGTACAATTAACCGTGCCGGAGAATTGCGACCTTTTTTCACCAGGCTGTGTACCACACCATTTATAGGGCGAGTAACAAAACTACCGTTGCTTTCTACTCGCTCCAAACCTTCGGCTTGTGCCCGTGAAGTTTCAACCCAAAAATTAGAGCCGCCAGTAGAGCCAAACAACCGACTAATAGGACAAGTCAGCGCACCTTGATAACAAATCGGCTGTTGGTTAATTTCACTGTATCCATCCACCAGATCGTCGCTTTCATAACGATAAGTATTGCTCCCTCCAGCTCGATTCAAAGGTTTATTGTGAAACCGCTCCAAAATAGAGCGCAATTTGCCTTTAATTGAAGAACCGGGAAGGTATGGAAACTGGGTAATAGGGTCACGGACAACGGCTTTATCTAGACCGCCGATGTCGAGTTTTTCTCCACCACCCCCAATGTGCATTCCTGTCTCTAATAGCAAGGTGCTTTCTAGACGAAATTTACCGAGTAGTTGTTTGTGTTGCAGCATGATTAATTATCTTTTCCTCCGGCAGCTTTATGATAAGCAATGATAGATTCAATCAATTGAACTAGGCGATAGAAATCTGGTGAGTCTTTAACTTTGTCGATCGCTTCTGAAATCACGTCGCTCAGTGGTTTCACAGGATTGCTGCGACGATCTTGTTGCCGAACCGCAGCATAAGCTAACTTTGGCTTTAGTAGAAACAGCTCATCCTCAATGACAGAAAAACTCTCTTTTTTATCTTGAGCAAGTTTGACTTTGAGACGCTTAACAGCATCCAAAAACTTGCGAATTTGGTTAGTTTTTAATTCTTGCTCCTTGAGATATGTCCCTAGTAACTCTGCCTCCTTAACCAGTTGGCGAATTTCGTAATTTCGCAACTGTCCATCCTTTAAACTGCGGATAGTTTGAATCATTTGTTGGTCAGCACTCAAATCAGTTTGATTTCTGAGTTGCCCCTGAATCGCTCTCTGTTCCTGTCTGGTGTTGGGTCTATTAGCTGGATTTGTCATCGTTTTCAGCGCGGTTGAGTAGTTCAATCCAAGTTGCGATCGCCCCGAAATAAGGTGCATTGTACGGACTCATCAGAGATTTTCGTACAGGTTTCTGAAGCTCTTCAGGCAATCGCGCGATGGTGTAAGCTATTTGAGGTAGGTGCAAATAATATCGAATATCTTTCTCTTCATTTTCATAATCAACTTTTCTCCTTTTAGTTTTGATATCCTCAATCATTTGCTCTTGCATTTGAGATGTTAGTAAAAGATTCCGTACAAAACTGCGAGAGTAAATTTTCTCCAACGGATCTAGGAACTTTTGGACAAAAGGCAAGACACCAAATAAACTCAGCGTTTCCCCTGTTCCCAAATATTCTTGGGTTTTAGAGTCAATCTCTGCGATATCTGCTAGTTTAATATCTCTTGCTCCCAACCACTGGCTCCACTTGAACACTTTGTTATCAAATAATCCGAAACTATCGCGACCATTATCTTTAGCAGCATCCTCAGCTTTTTCGGCTAACTTTGCAGCTTGATATAGTGGAAACTTTTCTTTTTCGATACTAATGCCACCGGACAAAGTAATATCTGGGTTATTCCCTGTATAAGCGCGAAAACTTTGATATACATCAAAAGCAAAATCAACTATTTCATCCCAAGCGCCGCTGACAAATAAATCATCACCTCCTGCATAAATAAATAATAAATTTTCTCGTGACTCTTTGTTTAAAACAATAGCACTATCGGCGAGATTAGCTAGACGGTTTTTTGCCAAACTGTTGAGATAGACTTTAAAAAAGTAACTCATTTGGCGAGAAAGCCCCGCCAATCTCGGCAATGTTTGGTTCTCACCCAAACCCTCAGCAAAAATTCGCCCCAGTCTGTCTACATCCATCCGCAAATAGCCAACTCTAGAAATTCCCTTAGCTTTCTCTGCCATCTCATTCGCTCGGATGAAACCCGATTCTTCTTGGCTGAGCTGACCATAATTTCCTAAAAGTAACGGAACTATATTTTGAGTTTCAGCATCTCGATATTCTTGAAGATTCCAATTGTTGATAAAGAAAACATTTTTCTCCCCCTCAACTTCATCTATCTGTGCCCGCTCAGGTAGAAGGTAATAGTAAGCTTTAGGAAATGAAATTCTAAAAGCACTTGAGACTTTTTGCTGAGGTGGATGCCTTTTGTCCTGTCGCACAAGAGCCTCAACTTTAAATAGTTTACCACCCAAGCGAAACATCCGGCGACAAGTTGAACAAGCCTGTACGGAATCAGGTCGATCGGTATTTAAGTTTTCCAACTTCTTCACATCATCTCGATGACAAACTTGGCACTTGTCATAGCTACGACGCGGGCGAATAAAATAGTTTATCTCCTCAGCAAACTTCCGAGATTTCTGGGGAGTCAGTTTTTTCGTAACTGTTGACCAGTGCTTAGCAAAGTCTTTTTGACTGACATCTTTAACTGGAAATGTGATGTAGTCAAGAGCCAAAAAGACTTTACCCTGGAAGTTTCCTAGCAACCATTTGTTGAATTCTCTGTGGACTCTGTTTAAAACAAGTTTTGTGTCTTGAGTAGCAGCCGCTAATAAATATAAATTACCGCCACCCGCATAAATAACATTAGTACGTGGTAACTTTAACTCTTCCAAAAGCTGCTGAACAATTTCTTCAGTGACTAATTCCAAATAAAAACTCCGAGCGCGGAGAGATTTCAGCGCACCGTCAGAAGCAATGGTGTAAATAAACTTTTGAATTCCCGATAAATCACCGGCAATTAAACCGACCGCAGTTGCATCAGGATTGTCAACCAAAGCAGATGCTACGGCCGCAGTCGATCGCACCATATCTATCAAAGCAATATTCCGCTCGCCAAAACTGAGACAAGAAGCGTACTTCTCTAAAATCAGAGTTAGCAGTGATAAATTTTGCCAGTCTTGTTCCCGAAGATTTTCTAACTCGGGTCTGACAATTGTTTTATACGCTTCTAAATCGGGAGGTGCTTTCAGCGGATAAGGAATAGGCGGGTAAGAATCATCGCTAGCTTCGATCGCCTTTGGCGGACAATAGTGTTGCTGATTTCGTTCGTTACCCTCTGACAATTTGACAGCATCAAATAGCAACTCCAAGTAACTGATTTCTGTCTTTTCCCATGAAAATAGTTTTGGCGTTTTTTTCGATGACAATAATTCTTTCGCTTTATCAACGGCTTCAGTCACCCTTGGCTCTTTTGAAAGTTGACAGCCATCGGGTAATTTCGCCTCAGCCCAATCTGCTAAAGCGCAGATAGCTTGCTGGATAACTTGGAGAGCAACTTCTTGTGATGTCATATCTAAAACTTCCTCAATTACCTAGCGAACTATCAATCAACTAAGTCACCCAAATTATACTCAGGATTGTGAGTAATAGCAATTACATATTTTCCCAATTTGGGATCGAAAACTCCAACTGCACCGTAAAGATGAGAAACTTTGTGAGCCAAAACACAAGCTACAGGTATAGATGTCGGCCCATTAATTTTAATTAGCCGCCCTCCCGACAATTCCCCAGAATTGCTCATTTCTGCCAAACGAGCCGCCGCATCTCGCACAATTTGGTCGTTTTGAGCAGCTTCTCCAAATCCAATTTTTAACACTTCACCCTGAAGTTCAATCTTGTAAGTAGTCATCAGCTCTTCCCACTCGATCTCCCGGATTATTGCATACTATCGGAAATACCCCCTTCCGATCGCCCTTACGCTATAAAACACAATTTAAATCCCTCAACCCACCATGAACCCAACATTTCGCAATCCGCCACACCCCAGACTCCTAGAGGATTTCGCCAACGGAACTCTCGACCAAATGCAAAATCTCACCCGCGCCATCAGGTTATGGGTTTTGGTAAGTTGGCTGTACAGCGACGAGGGATATATTGCCCTTAGCAGTCCCTTTACCTATGCTGATTGGCGCGAAGCTTTCTTTGGCGAGAATTACAAAGATGAAAAGCAGGAAGATATTATTAACTATTCAGACCCGAATTGTGCTTGCAACAAAACAACGCAACAGTGGTTGAGAAAATGGAATGTATCTGTAAACGAGTGGCGGCAATGTTTACAAAAACAAATAGCTATTGCCGATGCTGATTTAGACAAGCTCTTAGCAGAAAAGTTATTCGCTCAGGTGCGAAAATCGCTGCAAAATGACTTCGATTTATTGGTGGAGCGGCATTTGCTGCAACGGTTAACCAGGGTGACGGGTAGAAGTAAAAACTACCGCCGAGTTGACATAATACCGCCAATTTCCCGCCCAACAGAAAACCCCAATACAGACAGCAATTTGACTCCAAAAACACAGGCTTATCTCGCTGCTACTTTGGGGATGTTTAGTTTTCTCGACCCGAGTTTGCCTTTATTAGCCGACCAATTTTCAGAAGAGGTAGTTGATGAAGACAATCACCGCGTCTTTTTGTACGTTGATTATCTCGTACCCGAATCTAGTCCCATGCAAGATGCTGTCGATCAATTTCAGAGCGAATTGCAGGAAATGTGGGATTCTCAAAATATCGCTCCTTTGCTATTAACTTATCGCAGCGCTCATCAAAATCAGATTAAGGAGTGCGTTGTTTATCCTGTTTGTATTTACTTTATGGATCGAGCTAAATATTTGTGTGCCTACGGCAGCACCCCCAGAGGTGAAATTAATTGGTACAAATATCGGCTCGATCGCATAATTTCAAAACGTCTAGAATCCTTGGATTGGCAAGATTCTCGGGTTCCCCAATTACTCAAGGAGAAATATCAGGAAAATAACCTGCCCACTCCCAAAACAGTTAACGATATGTTAAAGGAAGCTTGGGGCTGCGATTTTTATAAAGAAACTGCGCTGATGGTATTGCGGTTCGATCGCACTTTTCATCAAAGTTATATGCAGGGAATCAGCATTCACCATACCTGTACCGCCATAGAGCCCGATCGCGCCGCCACATTAATCACACAATATACTCCCAACCCAGAACATCGATCGGCACTTTTACAAATCCTCCAGTCTCGCCCAACCGACGATGCTTACTACCAAGTCACTTACCGAGAGACAGACTACTACCCGCTGAGGTGGTTGCGAGCTTTGGGTTCAGAAGTCGAAATTCTGCTACCTTGGGACTTGCGACAGAAAATGGCCGTAGAAATCCAAAAAACTCGGAACTTGTACCAATAGTCTTTTGCTCGATAATTATCAAAGCTATTGTGGAAAACTTGCTGATTTCTGTGGAAAACCCCCCTTTTCCTGTGGAAAACTAGCACTAAATTAAGTGCGATCGCTTTAATTCCATTGATAGCATTTAAAAAATTAAAGGAATTGCGATCGCAAAAACCGCCTTCCTCCTTCATCCCTCAACCTGCTGTTTGCTGGAAATACAGCCTAAATATTTCCTCCTTCACATCCATCCTCTTCCAGCTTCAGTCTATCCGTTACATCCTTTAAATCCCTTACACTCATCCGTTACCGAACTTCACGCTTAACTTCTTCCTTCTCTTGAGAATCGTAGCTAATTTGGTCGGAATGGTAAGCCGGCGGCTCAACGTGAATTAAGATGCGTACAGGGCTGAAACGTTCTTCCAAACGGGCTTCTACTTCTTCTGTAATCCGGTGAGCTGTTTCTACATCGACAGCATCCACAATCATGTGCATCTCAATAAATACTTGACGCCCTACCACACCGCGGGAGGCGATCGAGTGACAGTTGACAACCCCCGGTACATCGATCGCGATCGCGTGAATAACTTCCGGTGCGATCGCCATTTCATCCACCAACCAAGGCAGATTTTCCCTTAAAACCTTCCAACCGCTGCTAAATACCAAAACAGCCACAGGAAAAGACAAAAACACATCCAGGAATTGCAGTTGAGGTATATTCCAAACCTGCCCTTGCCAAACACCAATCAACCCGCCGATGACCATAATTGTCACCCAAACATCGCTCATCGTGTGCTGAGCGTCAGCCACTAAAATCGCGCTACCGAGACGTTGGCCAACTCTGCGCTCGTAAAAAGTGACAAAAATATTAATCCCCAGTACAATCAGCAAAATCCACAGTTCATTTGGGGATATTTTGACAACTTTACCCCCGTTAATCAGCCTTTCGACAGCACCGCTTAGAATTTCAAAACAGGCAATTCCCAGAAAAGCAGCAATTCCCAGAGCTCCGAGAGCATCAAATTTTTGGTGTCCGTAGGGATGATCGCGATCGGGCTGCGGATTGGCATAATGATTAGTTACCAATCCTAAAATATTATTAGCGCTGTCCGTGACGCTGTGCAAAGCATCTGCCAGCAAACTGAGGGAACCAGTCAGCCATCCCACGGCTGCTTTAATTGCCATCACCAGCAAATTGAGCAATAAAGTAATTATTAAAACCTTGCGGACTTCGGAACGGTTATCGGCAACCATAAACTCTCCTCGATCTGCCGTCAAGTTTTCTGGTTTCTAGTTTAAAGCTTATCAAATCATAACAGGTTAAAACTCTTGCGGAATCAAGCTTGCGACTAGATTTATATTCATTAATTTAGCCTAGCTTCTTGAGACAATTTTTAATTAATACCAATTTCGCAGTCCAATTGAGCGGGAATGTACTTCTTTTGGGTTACTATATTTTTTATCATTAACAATCGTATGTTAAATTTCATTGCCCATGTCTCTTTCTCCGCTGACACTGAATTTAGTCGAAGGTTCTGTCTCCTTTAGCTTTTCCCCGCAAGCCGCGCGGGATTTGCAAAGCGCGATCGCCGCTTTGATGGAAAGCTTGAAAGCTGTAGCCGCCAAAACTGCTGGCGGCAAAGCTTCTCCCCTGAAACCTATGGAATATCGGTATGCAGGAGATGTATTTTTGGAAGTTTTCTGCAATCCGAATATCTGGCCAACTCCTTTTGCTGCAAAAGTGCTGATTACGGTTAGGGACGATCGCGTGCGCGTGACCACCGAAGCCGAACTCAGCCGCCTGCGCGACGATCTCGCTCAGTATATCGAACAAGTCGGTTGAGATTCTCAACCTGAAACGCTCTTGTTTTAGATTCCCGACTTCTTGAAGAAGAACAGGCTTTCCGGCCTGTTCCACAAAGAGTTAATTTTTTTGTGGGGAGTAGGGGTTGGGCTTCTAGCCGGCCCCTGAAAGGCTTATTGAAAGGGGATAACTATCTGCCGGCGACGCCGACCATTCCCACATTGAACCTGCATAATTCTTAGCATTAAATCCCACATTTGTCAAGACACAAGTCAACCATGCAGAACGAATTCCCCCGGAGCAATAACTCACAATTTGAGTTGACTGCGAAACTCCTTTTTGCTGCAAAATAGCGACAATTTCCCCGCGATCCAGCAGTTTTCCCTGTTTGTCCATTAACTGTTTGTAATAGAGGTGAACCGCACCGGGAATGTGACCGCCCCGCTTTTCTCCGTAAGGCGTTTTACCTGCATATTCTCGCGGCTCTCTAGCGTCAATAACTGCTAAATTATCATCTCCTAAAATAGCTTTAAATTCATCCCGCTGAATTTCCCAATTCGAGCGGCGAGATATTACAAAATCTCCTGTTTTCGGTGGATTGTTTGCAGCTTTTACTCGATTAATTCCAGCTTTGATTAAAGCTCGATATCCTCCATCGACAAAAACTGCTTTTTCGTGTCCCAAAGTCCGCAACATCCAAACAATTCGCCCGTCTTCGCCCCACCCTTTAACCGGATCGGCAACGACTATGACAGGTTGGTCTTGACAAATGCCCATTGCTTGCAGTTTTTGAGTTAAAACTGTGTTATTTTCGAGGAGTTTTCCTTTGTCGGCAAAGTGCGATTGAGAAAATTCCTGCCAATTTACAGCAACAGCTTTCTGCAAGGGAGAAAACCACTTTAAAATAGGTTCGCGAACATCTAGCAAAGTAGCTCCTTGTTCCAGCAATTGCTTAGCTAAATCTGCGTTTACTATCCAATTATTTGCTAAATTACATAGTAAATTAGACATTATTTATTGAGCAACTTTTACTGTATTAGCAGCGCAGGCTAGAAGCCCTTTGGTATTAGTTGGATTAGGTGGTTTAATCTTGCCAGGAGCAGCATTTAGACACAAGATTGCTTGGGTAGTGTTTCCTACCAAAAAGACTCCTCCCACAAAACTTTTGAGATTAGCTTGCTTCGATACTCCGTAGTTAAATACAGCACCTTTGTTCACCATGCCGATCGAGTAGCTGTAATTGGCTGCCTCAGGTTTAACTTGGAGACCGAGATAAACAAATAGATTGGAAACAGAACTTGTAAAGCCTGCTTTTTCAGCATAGTAAAGTTGCTGAGCTTTATTCATCGAACCCACAAATTGTTGGGCTTCTGATTCCTTAGCTTTAAGCGTTTGTGACACTTGAGCTTCCGAGACAGGACTGAAAAGAACTGGCAGAGTTAGAGCTGCGATCGCAACTTTGAGCTGCCAGTTGCGGCTGCTAGAAATCCGGCTTAATTTCACAGACAACAGGTGGAATGAGCGGTTGAGGAACATATAATTAAACTAATTGTTTTGCCTGAAACTGTTGCAACGCCCAAGGAGCAACCGTGCCGTGTTCTGTAATAATTCCTGAGATTAATTCGGCCGGAGTTACGTCAAAAGCGGGATTGTAAAATTCGACTCCCACAGGACAAATTCGCGTAGTTCCAACTTGATACATTTCAACTGGATCGCGTTCTTCAATAGGGATTTTGCTGCCGTCGGGAAGTTCAAAATCAATTGTTGACAGAGGAGCGGCGACAAAAAACGGGACGTTGTGAGCTTTGGCAACAATTGCTAAACTGTAAGTGCCAATTTTATTGGCGGCGTCGCCGTTAGCAGCGATTCTGTCTGCACCGACAACTACTGCGTGAATCATGCCGAGTTTCATGCAGTGAGCGGCCATATTGTCGGCTATTAATGTGACGGGAATTCCTTCTTGCACGCATTCCCAAGTGGTGAGTTTTGCACCTTGGAGACGCGGCCTAGTTTCGTCTGCAAAAACTCTTCCGAGTCTTCCTTCTCGCCAAGCAGAACGAAATACACCTAAAGCAGTACCGTAGCCTGCTGTTGCCAACGCACCTGCATTGCAGTGAGTTAGTAAGTTCAATTTTTCGGGTGTAGCTGGCAGAACTTCTAAACCTTTGTCGCCGATATCTTTACAAGTTTGCAAATCTTCTGCTTGAATGGTTTTGGCCATTTCTAACAAAGTTTTTTGCACTTGTTCAACAGAACCGCTAGTTCTCTCGGCTGTTTTGAGCATTCGCGATATTGCCCAAAACAAATTAACCGCCGTGGGACGAGTGGAACGCAATAACTCGCCAACTTGTTCTAATTTAGCGAGAAATTCGGTGCGATCGCCCGTGTCGATTTCTCGCGCCCCCAAATACATCCCGTAAGCTGCTGCTACCCCGATCGCCGGAGCACCTCGGACTATCATAGTTTTAATCGCCTCAGCCATATCTTCGCAGCGGCTAATTTCGACTACACCGTATTCTTTCGGCAGTCGGTTTTGGTCAATTAGCAGAACTCGGTCTTCCATCCAAGTGACGGGGGAAACAGGGGAGTTTTGAGCGGTCATCGATTTTAATTATGTGAACGACAAGTTTATATGATGCCACGAAGGCGGGTCTTCCTCTATGTTATGAGGGTTTACGAATATTTGCACTGGGAATCCGAGTTTTGGGTAAACCCGCCCCGCAGTAGATTGGGATGCTTTCGTTACTATCGGCCTATATTCCGCTTCATGCGATCGAGTTCTTCGTCTGCTTCCCAGCGTTGAAACTTTTCTTCTAAAGGATCGGCCGCATTAAAACTGTTATAATTTGAACTCTGATTCCAACCCTTTGTATCCCAATTTGGCTCTGTTTTAGTGGTAGTGCGAGTTGCAGCTTCTGCCGCTTTTGCTCGGACTTCTTTGCGACGCATTTGAATTTGGCGGTACAGTTCTTTGGCTTTTTCAATCCGTTCTTTGCAGCCTTGCATTTGCCCCCAGCGCTGATTTCCCTGACGCAGCAAAGTTGCTTGTCGCTCTTGGGCTGCTTGAGCTAAATCGAGCCTTTGAGCCGCTTTAGCTTTGTTGATTCGATCGTTCCAGCGCTGAATTTCTTGGGCGGCGGAGAGAATTTCTGCTTGGAGTTGTTTCTCTTGTTTCTGGATATCGAGAATCAGTCGCAGAGTGTCTTCTTCTTGTTCCTTCAGTTGTTCTTCTATTGCCTGCAATTCCAGATGGGGATTGCTGCGCAAAAATTCTTCTAATCTGGTTTCTAGAAAGCTGCTGACATCATCAAATAAGCCCATTTTTTATAATTCCTCAGTCCTTAATCATAGGTCATTAGTCATTGGTCATTAGTTATTAGTCATTGGTGCTTAGTCACTGGCGATCGATCATCGGTCATTACTTGTTAGTTATAGCAGAAGAAAGTTCGGCAACGGATTGTGGAACCGATTTAACCGATAGAAGGAAGAAGCAATAAGAGCTAGGTTTTCAGCAATTAAGAACGTCTTGCCGGTTGCTATATTATAACTGTTGTCACCGCTCGTGAGGTACAGCCTCGTAATTGCCCATTACCTATTACCTATTACCTAACTCATAACTAATGACTGATAACTAATGACTAATGACTGATGACTGATTAGAACTTTTGTCCCACAAAAACCGATCGCACATCTCCTCCCTTGCGGATAACGGCTTCTTGATTTTTGATTTCTGCCAGCGTCCAACCGCTAGCGCCAATGCTTTCGCCCACATAAATTCTGCGGGCTACGCCGTCTACTTCAAACAAAGCAGCCGATCGGTCGCCCAATTCCAAAATCCCTACCAGCGTGTGGGCGGAAGTCGGGGCGCTGCTGACGGCCGGTGCCGATTGCTCGGGCGCGGGCGCGGATTGCTGGGCTGCTGCTGCAGCAGGCGCTGGTGCCGGTTCGGTTTCGCGAGCCAAAATCTTCGGCTGTGGAGACTCCGAGGGGGAAGGGGAAGCGGCGAGGGGAGTTCGAGTGCCGGCGGCGGCGATCGCTCGACCGGAGGCTGGAGCCGCCGGCGAGGGCGAAACTGCGGCGGTTTGAGGAGCCGCCGGAGCCGCCGGAGCAGCAGCTACCGGAGCCGCCGGAGCAGCAGCTACCGGAGCAGCCGGAGCCACAACTACCGGAGCAGCCGGAGCCACAGTCACCTGAGCGGGGGGAGGGATGACTACGATTTGGGGTGCAGGTGCTCCCGGTTGCGCGCCGACTTGTTCTAGGGCATCAGCGATGCGGTTGACTGCTGTCGAAAGACCTGCGGTTGCCGGCGGCGCGCCGGAAATTGAAATGCTCGGCAGCGTCCCTGGAGTGGCAACTCCGGGAACTCCTGCAAGTTGCGGGTTGGCCTGGGGTGCTTTTTTTTGTTCGATCGCTTCTAGCGAACGCTGCACGTATTCGACAAACGGGGTGTCTGGTGCTGTTTTGCCACTTGCTACGGGCCTCTCTGGTGCGGAGGCGGCGGGCAAGCGCACCAGTCCCGACCGGCTTGCCAGCCACAAGCCCATGACTAGCAGCAGCGACCCAAATGCTGCTCCGAGCAACATTCTGTCAAATGATTGTTTCGACTGCTGTTTTTTGGTTGTTTCTAGGGCGACTTGGCGGGCGATCGCTTCTACGTCTTTTTCTGCTCGCTGCGGCGGGGGCGCCAACGGCGACAAAACTATTTGAGGTACCGAGATCGACTTGAGCGCCACGAATTCTGGCGCTACCGGCTCGGCTGGCAGCCCGCCACTGCCGTCGAATGCTTGATCGACTCCTTCAAACAGTTCGTCCATCAACCGATCGGCGTAGGACTCTACTGCCACTGCTTCGGCTGGCACTGTTTCCACCGTCGCCATCACGGCGATCGGATCTGACGCTGATTCCAAAGACATCTGTTTGGCGATTACTTTTTGAGGCATAGTTTTGTGTTTGCTCCCGCTCCTCGACAACCCTGAGATTCTCAACTTCAGACTTCTACAGGATACTTGTGATGTTGACCAATTCTTGGCTCAGAACAGGTCAATTGTATCTCACTCATCACCATATTTTTAGTCCTCGGCCAACTTACTTTGCCCGATCGACTTTTGTTTTACCTGTTTTGGGCCTTTTCGCCCCTGTTTTCTGCTGCCAGTCTTATTTGCTTACCCTGACTTTTACTGCATATTCTACTGCTTTTGTCAACCCCACCCTCCGGGGCTTCGCTGTTTTTGACACACAGCTTTACTTGAGGCTCTCGCAAAAAAAGCGGGTTTTTTGTCGCTGTTTCCGATCGCCTTGCAGCTTTAACAAGGATTTCAGACTTTTAACCGTCTTAAATTTGTTTGTCAGTTTGCTTGACAGTAGTAACAGACGACCCATTTTATAACTTTAATAGTAGCATAGCTTCATCACAATTAGGTGATAAATTGTCAAAGGTTGCCAAATTGTCGGCTAAATAAGCATTATTCCTAATATTTTTTTACCAGACTATTTGTAATATAAAAAGAAAAAAACTCTTGAAATTTGTCAATATATATTCGTTTCAGCATGAGATTTTTTCAGTCATAATTCCTCTAGCTCCTGTCATTGTGAGCAGGAGCTAAACACAACTCTCGGACAACCCAAATTAACCCACCCGTTCCGCCAATTCCAACCAGCGCTCAGTCGCATGATCGATCTGCTGCGTCAACTGAGCCAAACGATCCGATAACTTCTTCACCTCCGCAAATCCGCTCGGAGCATTGTTAGACAACCTCTTCTCAATCTCTTGTTTCTCAGCTTCCATCTTCGGAATTTGACTTTCTAATTGTTCGTATTCCCGCTTATCATTGAAGGAAACTTTGGTGGAGCTTTGAGTGGAATTCTTGGATTTTGAATTATTAGATTCAGCCGTGCGTGTAAGTTTTTCTTTTTCTTTTTGCCCTTTGATTTCCTTGGCTTCTTCGGCTTTCTTGTAGTCTAAATACACCGAATAATTACCGGGATACAAACGCAAATTGCCGCCCGGTTCCAAAGCGAAAACCATGTCGATCGTGCGATCGAGAAAATAGCGATCGTGGGACACCACAATCACGCAGCCGTTAAAATCTTCGAGATAATCCTCCAAAACCGCCAAAGTCTGCACGTCCAGGTCGTTTGTCGGCTCGTCCAAAATCAGCACGTTCGGCGCACTCATCAGCACTTTCAAGAGAAATAATCGGCGCTTTTCCCCGCCAGAAAGTTTGTTAATCGGTGCATACTGTTGGTTGGGTGGAAACAGAAACTTTTCCAACATTTGAGAAGCGGTAATGATTTCCCCATCCGCCGTTTGCACCAACTCCGCCACACTTTTCAAGTATTCAATAACTCGCTGGTCTTCATTGGGCGTCAAATCCTCTGAATGCTGGTCAAAATAACCAATATGAATGGTTGTCCCAATTTCGACAGTACCCGAATCCGGCTGAATGCGTCCGGTGATGATATCCATCAGGGTCGATTTTCCCGCACCGTTGCAGCCAATAATTCCAATCCGGTCTTCGGGAGTGAAATTGTAGGTAAAATCTTTAATTAAAGTGCGATCGCCGTAAGCTTTATTGATATGCAATAACTCAATCACCTTCTTACCAATCCGGCGGCCCGCTGTGGCAATCTCGACTTTGCCGTTGGCTGTTTTGAATTCCTCTGCTCGCATATCTTTAATGCGATCGATCCGGGCTTTTTGCTTCGTACTGCGCGCCTTCGGCCCCTTCTTGAGCCATTCCAACTCGCGCCGCAATACTCCCGAGAATTTGCGCTGAGTGCTGGCGGCCGATTCTTCAGCTAGGGCTTTTTTCTCCAAGTAATAAGCGTAATTCCCAGCATAATTGTAAAGGTCGCCGCGATCGATCTCCAGGATGCGATTGGTAACGCGATCGAGAAAATAGCGATCGTGCGTAATCAGCAGCAAAGCACCGCGATAGCCGTTCAAATAGTTCTGCAACCACTCCACAGACAGCGCATCCAAGTGGTTTGTCGGTTCATCCATCAGCAACACATCGGGCTCCGACAACAAAGCGGTTGCTAAGGCAATTCGCTTGCGGTAGCCGCCGGACAAGTCGGCAATTTTCGCATCAAAATCCTCAATCCCCAACTTGGTCAAAATCAATTTCGCCTTGGTTTCCAAGTCCCACGCATCCACCTCATCAATGCGTTCAGACACCGCAGACAGACGCGCCATCAACTTGTCTGTATCGCCTTTGCCGTGGGACAGTTGAGCGGAAATTTCCTCGTATTCGCGCACTAAAGCCATTTGTTCGCCGCTGTCGGCAAATACTTGCTCTAAGACTGTGTGATTTTCGTCTAAATCCGGCTGTTGGGGGAGATAGACAATTGTAGACCCTGGATTGACCCAGCGATCGCCAGAGTCGATCGACTCCATACCGGCAATCATTTTCAGCAGGGTTGATTTCCCGGAACCGTTGGTGCCGATGAGTCCGACTTTATCGCCTTCATCGAGGCTGAAACTGGCATCTGTCAAGAGTTCCTTGATGCCGAAGTCTTTTTTGATCGATCGCAGAGTAAAAATAGTCATCTGTATAGAAAGTCATTTACCTGACTTAGTTTAACTTAGTTCGATCGAGTCCGGCTGCATGGATATGGTCTATCGTTCCGATGAAACTTCTTTAGGACAAGGGTGAACTCGATTTTTATGACTATCTAAATCTTGATAAATGCGTAAACTTTGACTGAAGTGCGATCGGCAGTGGGGATTGACAAACAAAAACCATATGGATAAAATTTCGATATTAAGATATTGCTCAATTCAATACTTCGGACAGTTTTAGATCTAATCGAGTCTCCGAAACCCTTAGTGGCTATAATATGCTGGACTATTTTTTCTTTCGTTTGAGCAAGCGCGCACTCGTTTCAGAAAATGCGTCAAAAATGGCAGTGCTTCCTCGCCCTCGGCTTACAGGGCAGTTAAAAAACTGTCCGAAGTATTGTCAATTCGCTCTACTAATTAACAAAATCACGAATAAATTTAATGAAACGCAGAATTCCTGAGTCACTCTTAATCCTTTATATGTTTTTGCCACTAAAAAGTGCTATATTAGCTCAGATAATTTTGTGTCAGATTAGATCCATCCACGCAGCTCGCCAAGCAGAAAAGAAACTTAATCTCGACTTAGACAATAACAATGATGAGGCATTGAGAGAGTTTCTTGTATCATTTTGGTTGAATCCTGATAATGCAGTGGCTTATGCTTATCTTGGGTTGCTTGCTCCTCATCTGGGCTTGTGCAATCACCCTGTCATGGAAATTCGCCACAAAGTCACCAGGAATAAATTTGAGTTCTCCAATTATGCTGTATGCCAGTCTATAATGGATCGGATTCAAGTCGATGAAATTAAAGAGGCAATTGCTAATGGACAACTAATTAGAGACTACCATCACGGTAAACATAATTCAAGTTATGTTATTTGTGGCTTCACCCAAGCTCAACGACCAATTCATGTCAAATGCAGTTATCCCATGCGAGAGTTAATTAAAATTATCGCAGTGTATCAACCTGACCACGATCGATGGTGTGACAACTTTACAATGAGGCGAAATATTAGCAATGATGAATGATGACCAAGAATTTCTAGTTAATTGTCGAGTAACTTACACACTACAACTCAACGGCAAGTTCTACTTAGTTGAGAACGTACCTTCTCGTGTAAACGAGGAGACTGGAGAACAGTTTTTTGATCCTTCCGTTGTCAAGCATTTGCAGCAGCTCATTCTGAATGAAGAAGATCCTGTTCGTATTATTGAGACTCCTGTATATAATTATCATGAGTAAGTAAAGCTTAGCCGTATAATAGACTTAATCAGACTGGCGGTTTGTAACGTGGATATTTTAATTGAGTCAACAAAGGGCTTTGAGAAAGATATTGCTAAGTTGAGTGAAGATGAAAAAGCAGCAGTGATTAAAAAAATCAACGATTGCGCCAGCCTCTTCCCCACTCAAAAAGCTGATGTCTATCGTAAGCTGCGTCGCCTGCGCTTACCGACAAATCTTAATGGTTACGAATCTTCACTCTACACACTACGGATTTCTCGAACACTAAGGGTAATTTGAGCAGTTGACGAAGATCCAATTTTTGGGCAAGTTATTTTTACTCTTTTTCGAGCAGTCAAACACGAAGAGCTCGATAAAGCATCTCAGGGTGTAGCAGAGTCTCTATATCAAGATCTAGAAGCTGCCCAGATTTCGTAAGTTTATGTATGGCACAGACTATTACGCTCGGCGATAAATATGGCATGATTCACGAAGCCATGAAGATTTTGCCAGAGGACGAGCTAAAGATTAATTGTATTGAAGCTTTGGCAGAGCTT
Organism: Microcoleus sp. FACHB-61; assembly: GCA_014695295.1. Classification (GTDB taxonomy): domain Bacteria; phylum Cyanobacteriota; class Cyanobacteriia; order Cyanobacteriales; family Microcoleaceae; genus Microcoleus. The sequence continues at coordinate 122,096 of JACJNY010000022.1, forward strand.
GAAGACAACGAAGGTCACAGAACAAGAAAATTTGCCAACAAGCAAAATCGTTAGCTTTGTGGGTAAGTGCCAGCGATCGCCGATCGGTATAACACTTCACTGCAACCGACCTTATGCTAAGTTATTTTTGGAATTAGAAGCGATCGACCGCGCCAGCAGAAAAGGAGGATCTACAAACATGGGTAAAGGCAGGTTAGAAGCATTCAGCGATGGTGTAATCGCCATTCTCATCACCATTATGGTGCTGGAATTGAAAGTGCCCCATGAAGCTGATTTAGCTGCGCTGCGTCCGCTAGTTCCAGTATTTCTGAGCTATGTACTCAGTTTTATTTATCTTGGTATCTACTGGAACAACCACCATCACTTGTTACAGGCGGCTAGGCAGGTCAATGGTAATGTGTTGTGGGCTAACTTGCATCTGCTGTTCTGGTTGTCACTCATTCCCTTTGTCACTGGCTGGACAGGCGAGAACCACTTTGCGGCCTGGCCAGTTGCGCTTTATGGCACAGTGCTATTGTTGGCTGCGATCGCTTACTTCATTCTTACTCGTGCTCTTATTTCTCACCACGGTAAAGAATCCACTCTGGCAATTGCACTTGGGCGAGACTTTAAGGGTAAAGTATCAGTGGTGATTTATACCGTAGCAATCCCGCTTTCCTTTGTCAACTCATGGTTTGCTTTCATGCTGTATGTTTTAGTTGCAATCATGTGGCTGATTCCCGATCGGCGTATTGAGAAGATTCTGACTTCGTGAAGAATGTTCCACAAAAAGCCATCGCCAGCCAGCTAACACTTCGCTTTACCAATTAACAAATGACAATTCATCAAACGGACTTTTTATTGAACCTGGTCAAGGTCGTTCTTACTACTTTGGTCAAGACCTCTATACCTTCAAGGCAGTTGGTGAAGAGACAGGGGAAGCCTATGCGCTTTGTGAGGTAATTGTTGCACCTGGTGGCGGTGCGCCAACCCATCGGCACAACCGAGAAAATGAATCATTTTATGTTCAAGACGGAGAGATTGAATTCCAGCTTGACGATCGTACTTTCGTTGCGACGGCTGGAACCTTTCTTTATTCACCGAAAGGCCAGCTTCACCGATTTACGAATACCACCGCTACACCCGCTAAAATGCTGGTTTGGGTCAATCCTGCTGGCTTTGAGAAATTTATGGCCGAAGTTGGAAAGGCCGTGAATGGTGAGATTACCCTTGGAGCATCTTTGAACCCTGAAGACCTTGACAAAATTCTTACTACTGCTCCCAAATACGGTATCGAGATCCTACCTCCACCATCCGAGTAGCGATCGTCGGATATTTTACCGTAAAACAATTGCTGGTAACTTCATAATTGCGATCGTTGTTTTCACTAATTAACTGAAATTATGATTTTTTTGCATATTTTATGAGCAGGAAGTCTTGGCTTGCTACCCATCTGCTGGAATATGACAATCCTGCTGAGGGAAAAATAGCAAGCGGGCAGATTCTCTGACGATCGCAAGAAGTGAGTTTTGTTCTCCCCACGAGCCAGGGGGTAGCTAACCCGGATTTGATATGATGCTTGAATACCTTGGAAGCAGTGTATTTGCTCGTTACGGATGAAATAAAGCGATGCGATTTGCCACCTATCTGCACCCACAAACATTTTGTACTTCCAAACTCATTCAAGAAATTTCTTTTACCGGCTATTCTTTTACTTACTACAACCAAGTTAGACAGACTCTTAAAAAATCTCTGAAAAACTATCCAGCATTACCCTTAAGAAAGGCTAGGATAAGTGATTATCTTAGGGTTCACAGTCGCGAATATCTTCAAAAGATTATATCGCAAGCCCTCGATCGACCTCTGGATGAAATCAGCATATCCTTACCAGAATTGAGTATTGAATGTCAAGGGTTGGAGTATTGTTTGCCCGGTTATCTCTACGGTTTGGGAGGAATGATGGAAGCGATCGACCAAATGAAACAGGGAAACCTAGAACGCGCTTACTGCTTCAGTATGGTTGGGCATCACGCTCATATTAATTGGGGACACGGTTACTGTCTCTTAAATCCTCTTGCCGCTGCTGCTCGATATGCTCAAGCCCAAGGATTTGAAAAAGTATTGATTGTTGACTGGGATATTCATCATGGCGATGGAACTCAGTCAATCTTTATCAACGATCCCAGCATCTATTGTATTAGCATTCATAGTGGCGTCGATCTCTACATGGCTAAAGCATCAGACTTGAAGGTTGGAACAACAACTGTTGCCGAAGCTGTGGGACACTGTAACATCCCGATCGTTAGTGAATCTTTTCCTGTTAAAGTTTTGGAGTCAGAGGGTATAACTGGCAGATTCTACTGCGGGCATCAGAGTATCAGCACTTTTGAGGAAGCTCTAGAAAACCTTCCCTGGCAACCAGACTTAGTTGCTATTTTTTCGGGTTACGATTCACACAGAGATGATTGTGGAAAGGGAATCACAGATTGGACAAATGCTGATTTCTGTAAACTGACGGAAATAGTATTAGATTTTGCTAAGAGATGTGGATGTCAAGTTCTCTCTACTCACGGAGGTGGCTACAGATTACCAGTTACAGTTGCAGCCGCTACTGCTCACGTCAGGACTTTAGCAACTTATGTTTAGTTTTCTGCTGTGTGACAACCCGCTTGAGCGCGAAGTGTAAAGCTTTAAACCTGTAAGACCAAACTCGGTCTGACTCCACGATCGCTCAATTCGATCGCTCTGACTGTCGGTGTCATGCCCGTAAATTGCCGAAACTGTGTGCTGCGAATGACTGTGGCTGTTGAACCCACACTCGAAGGCAATGCCCATAATCGATCTCGAAAATTTCAACAACTGCTTTGCCCGTTCTACTCGTTGGGCGATCGGGTATTGATACTGTGGGGCAGTCTTTTAAGCTTGCTTGGGGGGCAAACAATTATATTTAATTGGCTATTTGAATTGCTCAAATGGTTCTGGCAACTATGGGATCGCCTAGATGAGAAAACAAAACGTCAAATCATGGTAATGCCAACATCATTGCAAACAACCGTTGTGATACCTCGTCAGCAAAAATCTGTGTCATAAATACAGTCCTGGACGCACTCGGGCCAAAGAAACCGGGTTTTTTTACCTAATCTGCGATGCTCTAACGAAGTCTCTTCGTAAAAAAACCCGGTTTGTGACCACCCGGGCCTAAGCCCTAAAATCGTTACGAGGTCGATCGGCAAATAAGAATGACTTGCATTAATATATTATAGCAATGACTATAGATGGCTGTGGATGCACCATCGTGTCAATTACCAGATGATAAAATCTATCGTTATAGAACAATGAGCATTTCTCGGCGTATTTTTCTTGCCAGCGGTACAGCAATGGCTGTCGTGGCAGTAGGCGAACTCAGCAAAAAAGCCCCAGTCCAAGCCCAAACGGGCACCCTCAACCTTTATTCAGCACGTCACTACGACACTGATAATGAGTTGTACCAAAGCTTCACGAAAAAAACTGGGCTCAAGGTTAACCTAGTTGAAGCGGAAGCTGACCAACTAATTGAACGGATCAGAAGTGAAGGTGCAAATAGCCCCGCTGATGTTTACCTCACCGTTGATGGTGGGCGTTTGTGGCGGGCGAAACAAGCAGGTATCCTCCAACCTGTGTCTTCAAGAGTGCTGACATCGGCAATTCCAGCAAGTTTGCGAGACCCTCAAGGTTTCTGGTTTGGCTTATCGCGCAGGGCACGGGTGATTGTTTACAACAAAAGCAAGGTGAACCCTGCGCAATTGTCAACCTATGAAGCGCTGACAGAACCTCGGTGGAAAGGCAAAGTTTTAGTGCGATCGTCCACTAATATCTATAATCAGTCTCTTGTTGGCGCTATGTTAGCCGCTCATGGAGCTCAAAAAACAGAAGCTTGGGCGCGAGGATTGGTGGCTAATTTTGCACGTCCTCCAGAAGGAAATGATACGGCGCAAATCAAGGCTGTTGCTGATGGGGTAGGCGATATTGCCCTTGTTAATACCTATTATGTAGCTCGCTTAATGAAATCCAAAGATCCACAAGAACAGGCGATCGCGGCGAAAGTAGGTGTATTTTTCCCGAACCAGCGCGATCGCGGTACTCACACCAATATTAGTGGTGCCGGTGTAGTCAAAACCTCCCGTAACAAAGCAGGCGCGATCAAATTCTTAGAACACCTAGTCACTCCCGAAGCTCAACAAATTTTTGCTAGAGGTAATTACGAATACCCTGTGATTTCAGGTGCGACGATCGATCCTGTAGTTGCCAGTTTTGGTACATTCAAATCTGACCCTCTTAACCCTGACGTGTTTGGGAAAAATAACCCCGACGCTTTAAAGATTGCCGATCGCGCAGGATGGAAATAGAGACGTTTTGAACAACAACTCAGGAGTCGGAACTTAAGTTTTAGAATAATTTACTATGAATTATTCTGAATTCTGACTCCTGATATCCTTTCTCTCTAATCATAAACGGAATCAAGTACCCATTCTCTAGTCCCCCTTAGTAAGGGGGACTAGAGAATGGGGTTTAATGCGTCTGTAACTTCACATGAAATTGGTATAACTTCTTTAATTTTTAATTTTACCATCCGGCATTATTGCCCCTTTCAGGTTTGCCCCTTTCAGGTTTGCCCCTGTCAAATCAGCACTATTTAAGTCTGTTTCACTTAAATTGGCATTACTAAGATTGGCATTATTCAGTTTCGCCCCTCGCAAAAAAGCCCCCTTGAGATTTGCATTACTCAAATCAGCATTTGTGAGATCAGCAGAAAATAAGCCTGCTTTTTCCAGAGAAGCACCTTTTAAATTTGCACCTTTGAGATTGACGCTATCGAGTAAGGCTTCATTAAGTTTGACCTTTTCTAGCATGGCACCTTCCAACTTAGCACCATTGAGATTAGCGCTTGTTAAATCAATGTCACTTAACTTGGTATCAGTCAGGTCACATCCTGGACATTGCTTAGTTTTTTGTAATGTTTCGAGGGGGCTTGCCACCTGTTTTTGACATCCAAAGGTGACAAAAATAGTAAGTAGTAACAAGGAAATTGTGCCAGTAGTGCGGGTAAACATTGCTGAATTTTTATTACTCATCTTGATTTGTAAAGGGATAATTTTAACCTTTAACTGTTAACCGTTAACTCTGTTGAAGAATTGCGCGATCGCGCAATTTTCCAACTTAATAAAATAACCGGTAACATCCCCACTAAAACAATTGCCAATGCAGGGCCAGAAGCTTCAGCCAATCGCTCATCAGAGGCAAGTTGATAAGTTCGCACAGCCAAGGTATCAAAGTTAAAAGGTCTAATAATTATAGTGGCTGGTAACTCTTTCATGACATCAACGAATACTAACATCATAGCAGTTAATAAACCTCCCGTCATCATTGGTGTATGAACTGTAACTAAAGTTTGCATCGGACTATAACCCAAACTTCTCGCCGCATCATCTAAATTAGGCTTAATTTTGCTCAAACTTGACTCCACGGCATTTAAAGAAACAGCTAGGAAGCGAACTATATAAGCAAATACCAAAGCTGCGATCGTACCGCTTAACAACAAGCCTGTAGAAATTCCGAAGTTTTCACGCATCCAACTATCAAATAGATTGTCAATTGTACCAATGGGAACCATAATCCCAACTGCAATCACAGAACCAGGTATAGCATAGCCCATTGCCGCAATTCTAGTTCCTAACTGCACTCCTAAATTAGGATATAACCGTAAGCCATAAGCCATAATCAAGGCAATAATTACGGCTAAAATGGCTGTCAGTGTTGCCAAAATTAAACTGTGACGAGCAAAGATCCAAAAGCGTTCATCTAAGGTTAGTTGCCAATTCGATAATGTCAACTTGACTAAAAAACCTGCTGGCAATAAAAAACCAAAAAATAGCGGCATAAAACAAGCAATTACCGCTAAATATTCCCTAATTCCTTTAAGTTTATAAGTTTGCAGTTGGCGATAGCGACTGCTAGCTTGATAATATTTAGTCCGACTGCGCGACCAGCGTTCGAGCAAGATTAAACCCAGAACAAATAATAATAGCAGGGCAGCTAATTGATTGGCTGCAATTCGTTCTCCCATGCCAAACCAAGTCCGATAAATACCTGTGGTGAATGTATCAACTCCAAAATACTGAACAGTGCCATAATCGTTGAGAGTTTCCATCAAAGCCAGTGCTAAACCTGCAACAATTGCGGGTCTTGCCATTGGTAAGGCAACTGTAATAAAACTCCGCCAAGGACTACAGCCCAGTATTCTACTAGCTTCTAGCGTACAAGTGGATTGCTCCAAAAATGCAACTCTTGTTAATAGGTAGACGTAGGGATATAAAACTAAGATTAGCATTAACATCGCTCCCGGGAGCGATCGCACGTTAGGAAACCAATAGTCTCCATAACTCCAGCCAAAAATAGAACGCAAAGCAGTTTGAAGTGGGCCGGAAAATTCTAAAAAGTCTGTATAAGTATAAGCTAGTACATAAGCTGGGGCCGCTAAGGGTAACAGTAATGCCCATTCAAATACGCGGCTGGCCCGAAAGCGACACATTGTTACTAGCCATGCACATCCTACGCCAATCACGACAACACCAGCGCCGACACCGATCATTAACAATAAAGAGTTGAGTATATAACGAGTTAAAACAGTCTCAGTTAAATGTTGCCATGTATCTTTAGCTTCAAAAAAGATACTGGATAAGACACTGATCACTGGTATGGCGATCGGCAATGCTAAAGCGATAATTGCAACTGTCCACCCACTAGCCGATAGACCGCGTAAGGTCGATAGCCATTGGATTGTCCTGATTCCTGTTTGCTGTAGTGATTGTTTGGAATTTTTCATCGCTAGTAAAAAGTCTAGCTTGCTAGTTTATCAGTAGGTGTAAACATTTGTCAAGTCTTTCTGACAATTTATCTCACTAAACTGGTTTATTGTAGAATAGTAAGTTGTTGATTATTTATAGCAATAATGGCTCGACCTATAATTCTGCATTTGGATGGTGTAACAAAACAGTATGCCCAAGCAGCATCACCTGCGGTGGCATCTGTCACCCTGACATTACATCAGGGAGATATACTGGGGTTGTTGGGGCCATCGGGTTGTGGGAAAACAACATTGCTGCGGTTAATTGCTGGTTTTGAACAGCTACAAGCAGGGACGATCGCTTTAGCAGGAAAAACTGTAGCGAGTGTTAATATGTCAGTTCCGCCGGAACAGCGAGACATTGGTATGGTGTTTCAAGACTATGCACTCTTCCCCCATTTGACTGTCGCGAAAAATGTAGCTTTTGGCTTAACGCATCAAGGAAAAGAGTCAAAGCATAATATTCAGAAAGGTGTCGCAGAAGCATTAGCGTTGGTGGGATTAGAAGGATTGGAAAACCGTTATCCCCATGAATTATCCGGGGGTCAGCAACAGCGAGTGGCCCTGGCCCGTGCTTTAGCCCCTAGACCTGCGATTATTTTACTAGATGAACCGTTGAGTAATTTAGATGTACAAGTACGGTTAAGATTGCGTCAGGAAGTCCGCGATATTCTCAAAGCAACGGGAACCTCTGGTGTATTTGTCACTCACGATCGCGAAGAAGCACTTTCGATTTCAGATTGGGTAGCGGTGATGCGTCAAGGTCAAGTAGAACAGTTTGGCACTCCAGAGGAAGTTTATCAAGAACCAGCATCTCGATTTGTGGCTGAGTTTGTGACGCAAGCTAATTTTGTGTCTGCATCGCTGAAGCAGGATTTTTGGGAAACAGAAGTAGGTTGTTTTGCTGTTAAACGAGATTCATGTTCACAAGTTCCCTGTGATGTTTCTACTCAAGGAGAATTGATGATCCGGCAGGAAGACTTGAGTTTATTCTTAGATGAAGAGTCGCCTGTTGTGATTTGCGATCGCCAATTCTTAGGCAGAGAAAATCGTTATTGTTTAAAAACTCCTTCGGGCGAAAAGTTATATGCACTCACAACCACAGGAAATGTTTTTCCCATTGGTTCTAAAGTTCGGTTATCTTGTGGGGAGAATTCTCCCTTAGCTTTCTTTGTCGGTAAGCCTAAGCCATAGCTAATGGCTAATTCCTAATTCCTAATTCCTAATTACTAATGAGGAAAAAATCCTCTCACTCTTCTCGTCTCTCAGTCTCTCAGTCTCCCCCTCTTCCTTCTTCCTTATTTAAGAAGACTTACGCAAGCACACTAGATTTAGGGTACCGAAAAATTGCGATCGCCCGCAACTCCTTCCCATCGCTCACCCTCTTTCCCTATCCTCAAAAAATACAGCCACCACCAAGGCTCAAATCAGATCCGGATCGATCGCCTGCGATCGCCAATATGCCGCCAACCCCGTCAGCAACCAATTCCCTTCGCTATCCCACCAGCCTAACCATTGCTGAGTCTGATTTTGATAACTGCCGAACCATAGGCCCAATTGTACTCCCATAAGTTCGATCGGGTAGTGAAGGAAAGGATATTACAAAATAAAAGCCTTTCATCCCCGGACTAACGTCACCGGCATGAAAGGCTTTTGCACGTTTTAACCTGCCTTCAATCTTGTTGGTTTTACAGATTTAAGCTACTTTTATTCAGATGAAAGTATGTTAAATTTCGGACTTCTGTCCTTGCGATTCTGGCACTGCCACTTCTGAATCCGCCTGATTGAGAGCAATTTCTAGAGATTTTGCAATCTCGATTGGCTCGGGAGTGCGCTTAGAAAATCCCCACACAAACATCAAGACGATACTGGAAACGAGCAGCCATTGCGGAGGGACTAAATCGGGATTAATTACTTTCACCAACAATCGCATTCCCACGAACCCAACTGTGATGTAACCAGCACTTTCTAGGTGAACGAATTCATCCAGCCAGCGGATGAACAATCCGGCCATGAATCGCAGGGCAATAATTCCAATAGTAGCGCCAGTTACGACGATAAAAGTGTTGTCAGACACAGCGATCGCAGTAGTAACGCTGTCCAAAGAAAACGCTAAATCCGTAAAAGCAATCATGGGAATTGCTTGCCACACAGACGCAAATCTGGGCCCATGATGTTCTCCTTCGGAGTCTGTATCTGAAGTAAAATGTTGGAAAACAAGCCACAGCAGGTATAGAGCACCAAGCAGTTCAAACTGCCAGTATTGGATCACCCAAGTAGCCGTTAAAATTAGTGATATCCGCAGTACAAAAGCAATTATCAAACCCAAGTTGAGAGCTTTTTGCTGATCCTTGGCATCTTCCAAACCTTTAGAAATAGACGCCAGGGCGATCGCGTTGTCAGCCGAAAGTACAGCTTCCAAAGCCACCAAAACCAACAATAATAAAAAGCCGTCAAGTCCAACATTGGGCGAAGCGTCGAGAAATTGATCTATCATTAACTATTTGTGCACCTAAGATTGGCAAGGGTCGAGCGCAGCGCAAATTACCCGCTCTGTCTAAAATTAGTGTCACCTTCACTTAAATCTTAACCTAATGCGGTAATTCTGCACTACTGCGATCGGGCGATCGAAGAAAGTTCGGCAACGGATTCGTTTGCTTCGGATGTAACTGATGTAAGGGATTTAACGGATGGATGTTGAGGTTCGAGGGTACAAAGAAGAGGAAATAAGCAGGATTTTTCCCACTCTCCCACTCTCCCACTCTCCCCATCTCCCACTCCCCCACTCCCCCACTCTGCCACTCTCCCACTCCTCCCCGGACGCACCAAATTTATTTCAAGTTGTAACAAATGATTCCCAAAAGCGCCAATTTGTCTGAAATTGGTGAAAGCTCGTGCCCGCGAAAAGGAGTTTTCCCAATATGTCTTTAACAGATACCCAAGTCTACGTAGCGCTCGTAATTGCTTTGATTCCCGGAATCATGGCTTTCCGCCTCGCAACTGAACTGTACAAGTAGTTTCCAGGCACCAGCCGCGAACCGCTGGATCGCCTGCCCGAGTAGTTAACTCTCTCGCATTACAGACAATTGCTGCCTCAATGGAGTAAATTGTCTGTGGTCAGCAAGACGAGACTGCCAGGGCAGGCATTTTTATTGCGAAATTCCGTCATCAGGCGTCACAAGAGCACCCCCAGAATGCCCCCGCCACAGCGCAAGCTTGTTGCTAATAGAGGAATGGGGCCGAAGGAGGAGTCCGACCCCCGTAGTCGATTTTGAGCTGAGTGAGAACAGGCCACGGGTGGGCGACGACTGAGTAATTAAGTTTATGATTGGGACGATTAATCTCATATTGGACAACTCCCCATGCCTGGCATAGGAGGGGATTCATAAGACCATAATTAAGTTTTACAGGTGGTGACAAATCACCTCTACACGATCCAAAACCACTACCAGTACGATTCGTATTGCAATTGCGCTTAGTTTTATCTTGTTTTGCTTTCCGAGTCCATCACAACGCCCCTATGGGTAAGCTGCGTGTCCACCATTGCTTGTGTACCCCGGCTTATGTCATGCCGATCCGAGATGCAATCAGGGGTTGCTCCTTAAACACTTCAACGCTACGCCTGGTTATTCTTACTGGCCGATTAGTTCTAGCATATTGACGGCGGTTGAAACCGCAACCGCGTTCCTCCCCATGTCCGTAGCTTGGGGCTTCCCACTCGTTCTTCGGCGATCGAATATATGGTATGAACCTCTTGGAAAAGTCATGCTAAAAGGTTGAGTTCGTAGTTATAGATGCCCGCAATCAGGTTGAAGTTTAAGCCAAATCTGCCGACGTGCGAGCCCAATTCCTTGAGTACAAAGCTATAGGTGCTAGGCTTGAAGTTCGCTACCAATTCCCGCTACACGAGTCTAACCTGCCATAAATGTCTGCACATCCATCCGGCTAGGGGTGAATCCTATCTGAGCGGGAAAAGCTTTAAATGCCGACATTGTGGCTGGCCGAACGATGCTGATTTGAATGGTGCGAAGATGATTAAATTATTCGGGTCGTCTGTAAACCGACCTGAAGGCAACAAGCTATTCTTTAGCTTGAGAGCTGTTGAAAGCCTCCGCTAACGGCTAACCGCGGTTAGCGGTGGGTAGTTTACTCAGTCTCAAAAATATGGGCTCTCAGCACCCTGACAAACCGGGGCGGGTGTGCGTTAAGCTCAGAATTTGCTCTTTAGAACTCTAGAACCTCAGTTTCAGGTATTTGAAAAAAAATTATGCAAGCGATTCAACCCACCGTTACTCCACTGCGTCCAGTAAAAAACTCCCCTCGGGTTACTCCTCGTCGCAGCAGCAGCCGCCAGCGTTCCTACCCTCACCAAACCCTCGCGGCCGAAACAGGAGTCAAATTCGCAGTCAACATTGTACTTTCAGTCTGTGCGACTTCTGCTTTGATTCAGCTTTGGCCTCACTACCGGGCTGTGCAAGAAAAATTGCACGAAATCCAAGCGGAAGTCAATCTTACCCAAGGGCGAGTCGATCGATCGCGATCGGACTTTAAGCGCTACTTTGACCCCAGTCTTGCTAAAACTGTGATGCAAGAGCAAAGCAATCGAGCTGACCCCCAGCAGCGTCCGGTGATTTTGCAGGAACCCGAGGTACCCGAAGCCGAGGAATCCACCCCGCAACCTTAAGGGAAGGGGAGTGTTGGGTTTTGATATCACGTCCGATAGCATCATTCTTGTGTCATTGCTTAGCACAGCGAACAATGACAGATGAATCTGTCGGACGTGATATGACTTTTGAGTTAAAGAGTTTTTAGGATCATTCTTGTCTGTGATTGCGAGCGAAACGCAGAGACAGACTTAGACCTGTGTATTGACGCCCTGCAGCAAGCTCAAAACTTCAAACTCCGGCTTATACTGACTTTGCCAGCACGGTTTTTTCTTTCAGTAGCTGCAGTGCAGCTTGATATTGCAAGTCTGCTGCGGTGCCAATTTGATCGCGCGCAATGGGTTCCAAAGGCACTACGCGATCGGGCGAAATCCCCAGCTTGTTAATATCTTTATGGTTCGGTGTCTCGTACTTAGCAACAGTCACGGCTAACCCGGAACCGTCAGACAAATCAAACAGCGACTGAATCAGCCCTTTGCCAAAAGTCTTTTCGCCCACCAGTTGAGCTCTGCCGTTATCTTGCAGCGCACCAGCCAAAATTTCGCTAGCACTGGCACTTCCCTTGTTCACCAAAACAATCAGCGGATCGCCAGTCAAGGCTTCTCCCGATGCTTCAAAACTGCCGAGGATGCCTTGTCGGTTAACAGTGTAGACGATCGTCCCGGAATCGAGCCACAAGCGGGCAATTTCAATCCCTGCTTGCAACAGTCCGCCCGGGTTGTTCCGCAAGTCGAGAATGTAGGCGGCGGCTCCTTGTTTTTCCAAGCGGTCGATCGCGCGGGCGACTTCCTCAGTGGCGTTAGCGCTGAATTGACTCAGGCGAATGTAGCCCACCGGTAAATTCTCCGACCCCGACTGCAATTCGGCGTAAACCGGATTCAGAGCAATGCGATCGCGCACTAGCTCAACTTCCTCAGCAGCGTCCCTTCCCTCGCGCCCCAAGGTCAAGGTAACGGGAGTGCCGATGCGGCCGCGCATTCGAGTTGCTGCTTCGTCTAGGCTCAATTCTGAGGTAGGAGTGCCGTCAATTTTCAGGATGCGATCGAGGGGCTGGATGCCAGCTTTATCCGCCGGTGAGCCGGCCAAAGGAGCCACCACTGTCAGGGTATTTGTCTGGGGGTCGATCGCAATTTGCAGCCCCACTCCCGTCAATTCTCCCGAAGTGTTGACCTGCAAACTGCGGTACTGTTCGGGTTTCAGCAGTCGAGTGAAGGGGTCATCGAGATTCGCCAGCATCTGTTGAATACTGGCGTAAGTCTGCTCTCGATTGTTCAGCGGTTCCTTGACAGCCTTTTGGCGAATCGACCACCAATCGTGATTGTTGAAGCTTTCATCCACATAAGAGCGATTGACAATTCGCCAAGCTTCGCTCAAAAGCTGCTGTTCTGGAGTTAGGGCCGCCGCAGGCCCGACCCACGGGCCTAGAACCAGGGCGACTTGGAGGAAAAGTAAAATAGCAATCTGGAAAACTCGTCTGTGCATGATTTTTCTGTAAAAGATAGGCAAGTATTTCATCTCCTGTATTTTAAGTTTGTAGGCTTTTAAGCTTTTGCGCATTTAACTCTCCCCAAGGCATTCGGCATTCGTCAAACGTCCGCCGTCAACAAAAAATTAGTTAAATGTAACATTTAATCGCAAAATGAGTGAAGTTTTATCATTAATATTAAAATTAACGCCCCAGCGACCCGCTGGCGGGCTCGGACTTGGGTCTGTAGCTCGGCTCTTGGCTGTATGCCAGCTTGGGGCAGATGTTAAGCTTGCAGAAAATGGTATTGGAGAGTCTGCCAAAGCATCGCTCTCGTGAAATTTGCACAGCAATTATGTTACATTTTTTATCACAGTCTGGAATTCGATCGGGCAACGCCAGCGAGTAGGGACAAGCGACCGCTTAGTTTCCCAGGGCTTGCAGGCGATCGCACAAGAGAGTTCCTTTCGTTAGCTCCAAATTTAAAAAATAGCCTCAGGCATTTGCTAGTAAAAGCAAGCTGCTCGGCGCGGGGCGACAAAAAACCTTGTGGCTGCTGCCCTGAACCTCAACCACAGCAATATTCTTTTAGGAATTCTGGCTCCATGTTTTCTAAACAAATCACCGACTCAAAAACCTACCAGTGGTTTGAGGAACGCCTGGAAATTCAGGCGATCGCCGACGACATCACTACGAAGTACGTACCCCCGCACGTCAATATTTTCTACTGCTTGGGCGGAATTACTTTAGTTTGCTTTCTGATCCAGTTTGCCACCGGCTTCGCCATGACTTTCTATTACCGTCCGACGGTAGCAGAAGCTTTTTCTTCAGTGCAATACCTGATGAATGAAGTCAACTTCGGCTGGCTGATCCGCTCCATCCACCGCTGGTCTGCGAGCATGATGGTGCTGATGATGATTTTGCACACCTTCCGGGTTTACCTGACCGGCGGCTTCAAAAAGCCCCGCGAGTTAACCTGGGTGACAGGAGTAATCTTGGCAGTCATCACTGTTTCTTTCGGCGTGACCGGCTATTCGCTGCCTTGGGATCAAATCGGTTACTGGGCAGTTAAAATCGTTTCCGGTGTCCCCGAAGCCATCCCGTTTGTCGGCTCTTTGATGGTTGAACTGCTGCGCGGCGGTGTCAGCGTCGGTCAAGGCACTTTGACTCGCTACTACAGCTTGCACACTTTTGTGTTGCCTTGGCTGATTGTAGTCTTCATGCTGGCTCACTTCTTGATGATTCGCAAGCAAGGTATCTCTGGCCCGTTGTAAGTTTTGAGTTGTGGGGGCGGTATTTTTTTTGCCCCCCGCTGAATTTTGAGTTGAAAATTCATAATTCATCACTCATGATATTTATTTACGGCCAATACTTCCTGCGATCGTGCCGCTGATTCAGACTAACGAATACAGCGGAATCCCACGCCCGGGTAAAACTAAAAGGAGAACACTCTCACTATGTCAATTATCAAAAAACCAGATTTGAGCGATCCAGACCTCCGCGCTAAGCTCGCTAAGGGCATGGGTCACAACTATTACGGCGAACCAGCTTGGCCTAATGACTTGCTCTACGTTTTCCCTATAGTCATCATGGGAACGTTTGCTCTGTGCGTCGGTTTGGCCGTACTGGACCCCGCTTTGGTTGGGGAACCTGCTAATCCTTTTGCTACTCCGCTGGAAATTCTGCCGGAATGGTATTTGTGGCCTGTGTTCCAACTCCTGCGCGTTTTGCCTAACAAATTGTTGGGTATTGCTTGCATGGCTGCTGTTCCCCTTGGCTTGATTTTGATTCCGTTCATTGAGAGCGTTAACAAGTTTCAAAATCCGTTCCGCCGCCCTGTTGCTACTACTGTTTTCCTGTTGGGAACTGCGGTAACTCTGTGGTTGGGTATTGGTGCTATTTTCCCGATCGACAAATCTTTCACGCTGGGTCTTTTTTAAGATTTAAGTTTGCTTGATTTTGACGCCTGCGGGTTTCCTGTAAAGTGCTTTTGTACTGGTGGGAAACTTTAGCGGGCGTCATTTTATTTTAGATTTTAGATTTTAGATTTTAGATTGAAGAATAGGGGATTGGGGATTTCATTAGATTTTAGATTGAAGAATGGGGGATTGGGAATTTTAATTGATTGAAGAATGGGGGATTGGGAATTTCAATTGATTGAAGAATTGAAGAATTGAAGAATTGAAGAATTGGGGATTGGGGATTTGGAATTTGGGGTTTTTAGCTCTATTATTTAATAATACTCAGTAATTAATTCTCTGATTTTATTCAATTAAATTCAGAAGCATACAGAAGCCTAAAATATTATATCTAAATATATAAGCACAAACAAAACCTTAGTATTTTGTCAGGGCGAGTTCCTGTAAATATCTACGGTTATGTGCGGCTCTCAGAGATTGGGGCTAATACTTGAGAAGCAGAAAGTAGATATACTTACCAGCAATCGTTAGAAATTCCACTCAATCTCCGGGACAAGGCTAGACTTGGGCGCAGATATATTCAGTACAACTATATCTATATTGCCACTGCGTTCACAAATAAAGATGGCTATAGCTATACGTACTGATTTTGGTAATTTTGGGGGTATTGAATCCCGCTCAATTGCCGCTCAATACCCTCTTGCTGCTAAATGCAAAGCGCGTTAGAGCGAGTGGATCTCGGAGGAATTATGATGAACCTAAATTTAGATACTATTTTCTCAGCGCTGATGAACCCGGCCCTCAACGAGTTTCAGGCTTGGGCTTTGCAAAACCCGGAGGAGAGTCTCAGTAAAACGCTGCTGCCGCCGATCGCCCTGATTGAGGGTTTGGTTGCCAACGAACCCACCTATTTGCCACTAAAACGGCTGGCTTTCGGAGCCAATTTTTGCTGCGCGGGGCAAGTCGTGATGGGAGAGTTTGACACGCTGGAAAAAGCACTGACATCGCCCCAGGCGCGCGGATGGCGGCTTGGTACTTCTGTACTCGATCCCGATCTCGCGCCCAACCAAGATGTTGGCGGTAGGAACCTTTTCCTGCTGTCTTTGTCCGATCGCGCAACTGACGCTAGCAGCAACCACGCGGCATTCAGAAGCTGTATGCAGAAGTATCTGTTCAACAGTGCCACAACCGATCGCCAGGGAGACGCGATCGCCCGACGGTTGCTCGATCGGCTAGCTGCAGATTATACCCAGATGCCGCACGGTGCGGGGGGAGCGTTTTTTACCGATGTCAAGCGGGGTTGGATGGGATTTTTAGTCCGATACCTGCACTACGTCATCTTTGGGATTAACCCAGACGACAAGGAGTCGATCGAGCTCCTCACCGATTTACATTACACCCGCCAAAGCCCGCTGCACTACTTCGCCGTCATCGGCAGCCTGCTGCAAAGCCTGAACCTGTTTGGACATGGGGATTTGTCGGCTCTAATCGAGCGTGCAGCGACTATCTATGAAAATTCCCCAGCTTTAGCCGGCTTCGAGGAGAGCTCGGAAAACAACGGCATGACTAAGCGGGAATTGGCAAAGCTAATGACATCGATTATGGGGATAGCGGGACTGCAAGGCCCCCTGCACCTAGGCTACACGGCAATGGGATACCAGCCTCTTCCCGCCTATAAAGGACAGCAGACGGCCGAAATTAACCCGACTGATTTTTGGGATCAGCTCGACTTGGACGATCGCCAGTCGATCGAGCTGTTCCTCCTGGAATGCGCGCGCCTTTGGGCCCCCGTCAGCGCCACGCACCGAGTCGCCACAGAGCCTTTCACCGCAACGGTAGCGGGCAAAGAGCGCACCTTCCCCGCAGGAACCAAGGTACTGATACCGCTCAGTCTGGGGCTGCTAGACGGGAGTTTCTGGGGCTCTACGGTATACGAATTCAACGCTAAGCGGGAGAATCTGTGCCCTTTTCATATGGGATTTCATTCCGTGGGCGATCGTAGCGCGGGACGGATTTGCCCCGGTAAAGACATCGCTCTCAAGATGCTGGTGGATGTCGTGAGTACGGTAGGCAAAGTGCGCCGATCCTCTGAGCCTAACTTGCAGCCGTAATCAATCCAAAAGCTCGATCGCAGATATCGGGTAGAGACTTAAGCCAAGCCGTCTCTAAAGCTGTATTTCATCCGATTGAAAACTGCTATAAGACTGGGCGGTTGAAACCGATCCTAGACAAACTCTCGTCCGATCGAGCGAGGGACTAAGAAATAAAGGGGGTATCTAACAGCACACGAAATTACAACTATTTTTGAGGATAAATAATACCATGTTAATCGAAACAAAGCAACTAAAAGACATCGCTAATTGGATGAAAGTAGAACATCCAGCCGAGTTACCAGAAGTCCTGCAAGGTATCTTCTTTATGGACGGAAACGGTCTCCCAGACGATTGTCTGACGATGTACAGTTCAGAATGGAATGCTGACAATCTGACATTATTGCTGCGCGTTTTTGACCCAGTTATCTGGACATTTCATTCATCAACGACCGGACGGCTGTTACTTCATTTCGTCAAATTCGCTCGTTTCACTTACTTGTTCCGATTCTCGGATGCAACTTTGCAGCACGGACACATTACGCCGATAATGTTTGGATGGTCTGTGCCGCAGTGGCTTGTAGATTTTTTGATCGATCGAGATCCGAACAGTCCGAATGGAGATACCTGGCATCGCAGAAACTCCTTTTTTGGCAGACCTCCTGACAACGGATATACACTTCGCAGAGTTGTAGACAAAGATGGCAATCACACATCAGCGTTTCCAGATATGCTGTCTAAAGTTGATAGTGATTGTTTAATCATTGCCAAAGAGTGAAAGTATTTACAAAAACTACAAAACCCGCTTCATTAGGCGGGTTTTATCGATCTAAGCGGCGGGATTTTAACCGACAGTTCCCACTACGCACAGTTTTATTGGCTAGCCTATAAAGGCTATGCAGCAAGCTCTCGCAGGCTATTGTCAATTCTTCATCTCAATACTTCGGATAGTGTTTGATTATACCATTTTTATAAAATAGTGCTACAGTTAGTAGGTGTCCTTTTTGTGAGTTAGTACCCTAATATAAGAAGGAAGAAAAATGTCAGGAGTTGTCAAGATTGAGATTCGGGAAACAGAATCAGAACTGAAAGCTCTTCTGCGTCAAGAGAAAGATGCGACTCGCCACGAAAAACTGCAAGTTCTGTATTGGCTCAAGACCCAAACTGTAGAAACCGTGTTGTCGGCTGCTGTGCGGTTAGGAAAACATCGTACCACAATACAAAGATGGTTGTCTAGCTATCTTTGCGGGGGGAATAGAAGAATTATTATTGCAGAAACCACGTTCGGGAAGACCAAGAATAATGAATCCTGAAGCTGTAGAGAGATTATCAAAGAAATTGCTCCAACCAGAAGGATTCAGTAGCTACAAAGAAGTACATCAATGGTTGACAAGCTGTTGTGAAGTAGAGGTATCATATCGGACAGTACATCAGTGGGCTAGATATCGGCTCAAAGGAAAATTAAAGGTGCCACGTCCCGTGAGCGAAAAACTGAAAAAAGGCGCAGTAGAAGAATTAAAAAAAAACTGCCATCCCTGGTAAAAGCCAGCCTGAGTCAGAGTGAGACATTTTTAAATCAATGGAAAAAATTCGCTATTGGAGTCAAGACGAAAGCCGAATGGGCCTACACACAATTCAAAGAAGGAAATTAACAGGCAAAGGAATTAAGCCTCACGGAAAAGTGCAATGGGACTTTGTATATCTGTGGTTATAGGTCGTAGTAGAACCTCAAACAGGAGAGGGATTATTTTATGAATTTAGGCATCTAGACACAGTGTGTTTTGAGAAATTTTTGGAGCTATTTGCCACCGCTTATCCCGATGATTTGCATATAATTAAACTAGACAATGGAGGATTTCATAGTTCGTTGAACCTAAATATACCAGAAAACGTGATTTTACTGTTTCAGCAGGCTTATAGTCCGGAAGTCAATCCAATAGAAAGGCTATGGGGGTATATCAAGGAACAATTGAAATGGTTAAGGTTTGATGGCATAGAAGAATTGAGAGAAGCGGTACAAAAAGAGTTGAAAAAGCTAACTAACGAAGTGATTGCTTCTTTGACAGGATATCCATTCATATTAGAGGGGCTATCTGTAGCAGGATTTTAGGAAATTGGTATAAGTTCACGCAAGGTGCGATCTTCTTCTGGGCTGAGTTTGATTCGTAAAGGAGCTGGCATCTGTTACTCTCTGTTGACTAACCTCGTTCTATCTTATGTTTTTTTAAGTGGAGCTACTTACAAAGAAAGGGAGCATCCCAGTTTGGCAGAAACACTCTTATCGCGAGTAAACCCTTGAGGTAAGCACAACGATTTGAAAGCACCTGATTTACACTCTCTGCGTTCCACGCTCGCCCGCCTCGATTTTAATCCTTGCTCCAATCTGCTTAATTGCCGACTCGACTGCTCCTGAACCAATTGAACATAGTTGCTCAGCTTGGTAATAACTGTAGTTGACTTTGCGTTCTCTATGTTTTTCCAGGTAGGCACAGAAGTTGCGAGCTTGTTTGCCTCGGCAACCACTAAACAAAGCCTTCGCTTCAAGCACCTCACCTTGCCACAATAGAACCTCAGCCTTTCTAAGTCTGTTTAATGATCCACCAACTTTGTAGAGATTTTCTTTGAGAGGATACCACCATATCGGGTGCATCTCACTTGGGCCAATACATCAAATTGAAAGTTGACCGTTGAGATCAGCACAGCGAAGAGCAAGGAATTAGGAAACGTTCTCAATATTCCATTGCGCTGCCGATATTTTCACCCTTAATCCAATGCGTTTAATTGTTGATTTAACTGTTCCCGAACCTATCGAACTTATGGATTCTTCTTTGTAGTATTGGTAATTGATTATTCGGCAGCGATGGCTCTCTAAATAATTGCAGAAGCTTTTAAATGCTTGACATTTAAAGTCTTTAAATTAATTTATAACTTCATCAAGTTTGCCTTGCCATAACATATTTCCTGCTGATTTTAATCGTTTTATTGAACCCCCTACCTTGTAGAGATTTTCTTTCAGATGATACCAATCTAAGATTTCTTGTGTTTGTTCATTATCTCCAATTTCTTTAAATATGTTCCCAATCCCGGCATGACCATCTCCTCGGCAATACATAGGGTGTAGTAATTTTTGGCTATTAGTCCCATCAATTAAATCTTGATTATTTTGAAAAAATGCGGCCGAATAAACATTATCTAAACACACGGCTTTATAGTCTTTCCAGTAACACCTCTCACCCTTGGTTTCCTTGCGTAGTCTGACTTTCCCGCCATCCAATGTGATTTCTTTGACTCCTTCTTTAGATGTAGGCAATTTAAATTATTGTCGATTGACTAATCTTTGTAATGTACTGTGAGAAATTTTGCTACCCGTAAATTTTTCCAAATCTTTTTCTGCCATTTGATAAGATTCGTTGGCACTGATTAAAAGACAGCATTGTTCCATCAGTGGACTAAATTGACTGTAAGCTTTTAAGCCAAAATATTTTGCCTGATTGTCGGTAATGTCGAGCGAGCCGACTATTGATTTTATTTTTCGGGGTTTTCCTGTTTGAATTCCTGATACTGCTGAAAAAAAAAGCTAGCTAGTTCTGGACCAACTTCTTCTAACATTTTATGACAAACTGATTTTTCTATACTTTCAAAACTTTTTAACTCGGTTGGATCTGTATTTCTGTAAAGAATGGATGCTGCCGCTTTTAAGTGGGCTTTTAGCTGTTGTTGGTCTGATAATGTCATTTTATTTACCTCATCTTTATTTGAGGATTTTACTAGCTTTTTCATTTTAACTCTTTTGTGACCCATTCGCAAAAGTGAGATGCACCCAACTTCTCCTTGTGAACTCTGAGATCAGTCTAAACCTTATACTCTACTTCAATGTCAAGGGGTGTATGTCGTCACCAACGAGGGGAGGATAGTGTCAGCAATCAAGTTCCCAAAGGCGGCTCCATCGGCATAGGCTGGCGGCGTGTCGGTGATTTCTGCTAAGGATAGGGCAAATTGTCGATCGCATAATTGAGTTTAATTTCGTTCTTCAACCCAACCTCCAAAGAGTTCACTATATGTTTGTAATAGTAATCGCCAATGAGCGCAATAAAGCACCTGGGTAAGGACACAACAATGTTGTATCCCTACTGCGTTGTAGGCAATTGAGAATTGCTATATTTATCCTAGTAACTACTTAAGGCTTTGGTTTCTTCACATCAACAGTTTTCGGCTTAGGCGCCGGAGTGCGCGGATAAAACTTAAACTTATTGAGCGCAGCACTTGCCGCTTTAGCCACACCGCTATCTGTATCTCGCAAAGCTTTTTGTAGCAGCGGAATCACTTTTTCAGACTTAATCATTGCTAGTGCTTCCACAGCAGCTTCGCGCACATCCGGGTGAACATCTAGAGCTAATTTTCCCAAGGTTTCTATTGCTCGCTGCCCTTCAGCTCTCAGAGCATTAGCAGCAGCCATTTGACCTAAACCAGACGCTGCAAACTTGCGGGTTTCTTTATCCTGACTTTGAACACATCCCATCAACTGCGCCACCGAATAGCTTGGTGCTTGTCTGGCAATTGGAAGCTGTTGTTCGGCTTCTGGTTGATGTAAATCAATTGATTGGGACTCCGAAAAATCTGTGTAATTTAACTCTTCTTCAACTTCTGTTTGATTTAACTCACTTGACTGTTCCTGCCAAACTTCTTGTTGTGGTAAACCTTCTTCAAATTCTGTTGAATTTAACTGACTGAACTGCTGCTCCGGGACTTCTTCTTGTTGTACATTACTCTCGTACTGCTCTTGCAAAGACCTGATAGTAGCTTGCATCTGAGCTTCGTGAGCTTTCAACTGCTCGTGAGCCGCTTGCAACTGAGTCTCGTATTGCTCTTGCAAAGCCTGCATATTTAACTGCATCTCAACCTCGCGGTTCTGATATTCCTCGGCCGTTTGCCTCAAGCGAATTTCGTGTTCATCTTGCAGGTTTTGCAAATGTTGCTCCATCTGAGCTTGATAATTTAGATGCAATTCGTCAGCAACTCTGAGTAAATGATGTTCGTGTTCTGCTTGCAAAGATTGTATATTTTGCTGCATCCTAGCATTGTTAGCGGCTTCTAGTTCCTCGCTGATTTGTCGCCGCAGCTCATGCTCGTTTGCGCCAACAACTTGTTGAAGCTGACTGTCGCGTTCGGCCTGAACTTGCTTGAGCTGATTTTCGTATTGATTCGCAACTTGTTTAAGCTGATTTTCGTATTGGGTAGTAACTTGTCTGAGTAAATTTTCGTGTTCGATAGTAGCTTTTCTAAGCTGATTTTCCCGTTCTCCTTGCTGAGATTCGACAGCTTGTCGCACGCGAGACATCTGAGCTAATTCTATTTCCTCAGTAATTCTGCGAGTTTGCTGCAAGTATTCTTGTTTTTGCTTGTTTAACCGCTTTTCCACCAACCAGTAAGCAACTGCTATCCCTGCCAAAAAACCTACGATCGCCCCTATAATACCCACAACTGAGATCCTCCCGACAAAATAGTTATGCTGGACTTTTTACATTTAACCATACAGCCTCCTGTAACCGCCCAGTAGCAGCAGCCAGCCTGTCACTGCCAGCCAGTGAACCGCCACCGCAGGCCAGATAGAACCGCTTTGCAGGTATGCGATGGAACACGCAACTCCCAAAATTGCCGCCAGCAGCAAAAACACTGGATTCATAAAGGTCGATCGACCAACCGGGTAAAAAGTCAGCGCGTTCAGCGGGTGGTAAACTACAAAAACCGCCAAACTCGCGCATCCCCAAAACCACAGCATTAAGCCAGAAGCATTCTCGAACGGATGTGGCAGCATTAACACCCGGAACAATAATTCCTCGGTGATGCCGGGACTTAACAAACAGCCAATGAGCACTCCCACAATTGTACGCCGAGAGGTTTGCACGTCTACTTTTAGAAATCCCGACCAAAAACCCACGGAAAGAGCGATCGAAGTGTAAACCAGCGCGAGCATAGCTGCAACCAGCCAATCAGTGAAATCGGGAATAGTTGAAAAAGCTAGGGTGACGCGGCGTATCAGGAATCCCGGCAGTGCCATCGCACTAAAATTTAACATAATCAAACTGATCCTTAAAATTTTCAAACAGATGTTAGCAGTAAGTTGAGCCGTTTATTATGCAAAACCAATCATTGCCGCCCGTCAGAGTCCGCGTTTTTGTTTCGGGATTAGTTCAAGGAGTAGGATTCCGATATTCAACGAGGAATCAAGCAAAGTATTTCGGCCTGGGCGGCTGGGTGAGAAATCTCCCCGATGGGCGCGTCGAGGCTGTCTTTGAAGGATCTAAAAAAGCTGTGGAAGAAATGATTAGTTGGTGCCGCCGCGGCCCCAGCGGTGCTACGGTTAGTGAGTTGGTTTTGGAATACGAAGACCCGGAGGGCGATTCCCTTCAAGATAGCTCAGCTTCACGTACTTTTGAGATCCGCCGATAAAACAATAAAGGGAATAAACTGCGGTTGAAACCGCTCCTGTAGAAACGAGGTCTGCCTTGTATAAGGCAGGCTTGGCTCACGTTGAGTAAAGAATGAATCGCATAAAAAGCGCGAATTTGGTATTGCCAATTTATCCATGATTAGCAAGTTGACTTAAATTAGCGAACAACTGAGCAACTTTGGTCAAATCTTTATCTCCCGGCGCTATTTCTACGCCGCTAGACAGGTCAACACCGCTGAAGTTATTGCCGATCGCGCTATCAATTGCATTTAAAACATTATCCGCTGTTAAACCGCCCGCCAGCAGCCAAGGACACTGCGGTCTAAACTCTGCTAACATCATCCAGTCGATCGTTTTTCCAGTACCGCCGAGTTGATGGGGATGGTAAGCATCGAGCAGTAAAGTATCGACACGAACAGCGTAAATAGCCGCAGTCTCTAGAGTTTCAGGAGTCTTAACTCTCAAAGCTTTGATAATTTCAATTCCCGGCAAAAACTCCCGCAGCCGATCGCAATATTCCGGCGTTTCATCTCCGTGCAACTGCACTCCGCTTAAATTTGACTCTGCCGTTACTTGACATATATTTTCTATTGTGGTATTAGCAAAAACGCCGATGCGATCGACATTTGGCGGCAACTGCTCGACAATGAGGCGAATAGTTTCTGGGCTGACATAGCGGGGGGAAGCCGGCACGCAGATAAACCCCAAAGCCTGGGCTCCCAAGCGGGCGATCGCAATTCCTTGGTCTAATTTAGTGATTCCGCAAATTTTAACCCGCACTCTTCCTCCTCGGTTCCGCAGTTGTATCAAAATATCAACGGATTGTTAACTATTAAAACAAATCTTAGTTTAATGCAAACCGCTTTTTATAATCTTGGAAATCAATTTATCTGTGAAATCAGGAGATAAGAACGTGATCGACTCATCTTTGCTGTTAGCCGTACAATCTACCGCGCCCTCAACGCCTGAGTGGTCGCCAATGGTAGGACTTACAATGATTTTATGCAATTTGCTGGCGATCGCGATCGGCTACTACGGGATCTCCAAGCAAAACCGAGGCAAGGGCCCAGCTTTACCCCTTGCAGTACCTGGAATGTTCAAAGGCTTCGGCATACCAGAATTGCTGGCAACAACCAGCTTCGGCCACTTGCTGGGAACCGGAGTAATCTTGGGCTTGGGTAGCGCCGGAGTTCTGTAAAAATCAGGGGAAAGGCAAAGGCAAGGGGTAGAAAAGATATAATAGAAACTCTTTCTTGCTCCCCTTTCCCAGGAAACTTCATGCAGACAGGTTGGCGAATCGGCTCTTTATTTGGCATCCCCCTACTTATAGATTATTCGTGGTTTATAATTTTAGCCTTAGCAACCCGCGAATACGCCAGCAGTTACCGCCTGTGGGGGCCTGCGCTCTCCTGGAGTGCGGGGTTAGCAATAGCTCTGCTGCTGTTTGCTTCCGTACTCTTGCACGAACTGGGACACAGCTTGGCGGCGATATCGCAAGGGATTAAAGTTAATTCTATTACCTTATTCTTATTTGGCGGAGTAGCTTCGATCGACTCGGAATCAAAAACTCCGGGTCAAGCTTTTCAAGTAGCTATTGCCGGCCCTCTCGTCAGCTTTGCGGTGTTTTTAATCCTCGGTTTGGGTTCTCAAGTTCTTCCGCCGAAAAGTTTGCTGGCAATTGTCACCGAAAGGGTAGCACTAATCAATCTCGTTTTGGGATTATTTAACTTAATTCCCGGTCTGCCTTTGGACGGAGGACAAGTTTTAAAAGCAGCAATTTGGAAAATCACTGGCTCTCGATTTGCCGGCGTTCGCTGGGCGGCAAAAACAGGACAAGTTTTAGGTTGGCTGGGTGTTGCTTTGGGTCTGAGTTTATGCTTGTTAGCGCGCGAGTACGGTGGCTTGTGGATTGCGCTGATCGGCGGATTTGGCATTCGCAATGCCACTGCTTATAGCAGATTGACTTCACTGCAAGAAGCCCTGCTCAAAATTAAAGCCAGCGATGCGATGAGCCGCGAGTTTCGAGTTGTAGATGCAGATTTGACTCTGCGAGAATTTGCCGATCGATATTTGTTAGAAGTCAATCCGTTTCCATTTTACATTGCTGCGACCAACGGCCGGGATTTGGGGTTAGTGTCGATCGACGATATCCGGTTCACAGAACGCAGTCAGTGGCAAGTTCAGACTTTGCACAACATTTTGAAACCCCTGGGAAAAACCCCCACAGTCTCCGAAAAAGCATCCCTTGCAGAAGTAATTAACAGCATGGAAGCCCGTCAACTGCCCCGAATCATCGTCCTCTCGCCGATTGGTTCAGTAGCGGGGACGATCGATCGGGGTGACGTGGTTAAAGTTTTAGCAAAATATCTCAAACCCCAGATTTCCGAAGCCGACATCAAGCGCAGCAAAGAAGAAAACAGCTATCCGCAGGGATTGCAATTAAGTGCGATCGCCAAAACCGCACAAGAAAACTAAAAATTGGGCATCGGCAATGGGCATTAGTGATAAGTTAAGATGTAGCACACTTTGTCACTCAGGGTTCAAACATTAAATTTTATGCCCAAATTCTTTAAGAGAATTTCTCATAGATTGGGGGAGGGACGTTGGAAAAACTTAACTTATTTCTTCCCCTACCCTGACTTGCAACCTCTTGCTATTATCTGGATTGTCGTGACGGGAGCTCTATTGGGAGTGCGGCATTTAGGCGGGTTGCAGCCACTAGAATTAAATGCTTTCGACCTGATGGTGCAGTTGCGACCAGATCCGGGCCCTGACCGCAGGTTGCTGATAGTGACCATCACCGAGCAGGATATTGATACTATTGAAAAATGGCCAATTTCCGATCGCACTTTAGCAAAAGCGATCGCAGAAATAGCGCGTCTTGAACCCACAGCTATTGGCCTAGATATGCTTCGCACGACTCCCTACGAACCGGGTAATGCAGAATTAGCAACTCAACTGAAAAACCCCAAAGTATTTCCCATTACCTTCATCAGCGACTCAGAGTACGATCGAGTGCAGCCACCTCCCAACATACCAGACAAGCGGGTAGGATTTAACGATTTAGTCGTCGATCCAGACCGTATAGTGCGTCGCAATTTGATGTCTGTTAGCGATGGTAAAAAGACGTTTTATTCATTGTCAACTAGGCTAGCTTTTGCATATTTTGATAGGAACAAAATAAATTATAAAGCCACAGAAAAAAATGAATTTTTGGTAGATAAAACAGTATTTTCCAAGTTGCAATCAAACTCAGGAGGTTATCAGAACATTGATGCCCAAGGCTATCAAATATTGCTAAATTACCGCTCTCCTAAAAATATAGCAGAGACAGTGACGCTAACTCAAGTTTTGGAGGGCAAAGTTGACCCCAAATGGGTAAAAAATAAAATAGTCTTAATCGGCGTTACAGCCCGAACTGTAAAAGATATTTTTTTTACCCCTTACAGCGCAACTAAAAACGGTAATATCCCGACGCCTGGGGTATTAATTCACGCAACGGCTACCAGCCAAATTCTCAGTGCAGTTTTAGACGGCAAAGGGCTATTTTGGTATTGGGAGGAATGGCAAGAAATTCTATGGATCGCTGTTTGGAGTGCCGTGGGCGGCTGTTTAGCTTGGCGGCTAGAAAAATCGCTGAATTTGATCGCGATCGCGCTCGCAGCTTGCGGCTCATTATTCGGATTCACCTTTTTCCTCTTCATGCAACAGGGGTGGATACCTCTAATCACTCCAGCCCTGGGACTTTTAATCACCGCAGGAGTCGCAGTCACCTATAAATACGAGCAGTCGAGGCAACAGCAAGGGATTGTGATGAAATTATTAGGACAACAAACTTCACCGGCGATCGCAAATGCCTTGTGGAAAGAACGCGTCCATCTGCTCGAATCAGGGTTATTGCCAGGGCAAAAAGTTACTGCTACGATCATCCTCACCGACTTGCAGGGTTTTAGTACAATCTCCGAAAAACTAGCGCCAGAAGTGGTAATGAGTTGGTTAAATGAGTATTTATCAGCAATGGCCCAAGAAGTCCAAGCACATCAAGGCGTGATTAATAAATTTACCGGAGATGGAATGCTGGCAGTATTTGGCGTACCCATTCCCCGCACTACCGCAGAAGAAATTGCAGAAGATGCTCGCCTCGCCGTATCTTGCGCTCTAGCTATAAGTTCGCGCTTGCCACAAATGAATCAAAATTGGCTCGATCGCGGTTTACCATCCGCGAAAATGCGAGTAGGAATCTTTACAGGGCCTGTTATGGTAGGTAGTTTGGGAGGCACAACCCGTTTAGAATATGGAGTGATCGGCGACAGCGTAAATATTGCCTCTCGGCTGGAAAGCTGCGCAAAGGATCGGCAAGAGGACACTTGCCGGATATTGATTGCAGAAGAAACCTTACTGCATCTGGCAGACAAATTTGACGTAGAATCTTGGGGACCTTTACCGTTAAAAGGCAGGGAACAAAAAGTTAATGTCTACCGCGTTTTGGGAATGAAAAAAAAGTAAATAAATAGCCGCTATACCTAAACATTCATGAAGCCAATGAAAAAAATTACTAAGTTTATCATCCACCTGACATCAATCACAGCGGTAGTATCAATCGTCACACTTAACATTTCCCAATTTGCAGTTGTGGGACAGCCGGAGATACCGCTGCAGCCGGGCAGGCCACGCACTGAACCGGGAGGGCCGCGCTTCGTTCAGCCCCGTGAAGATATAGACGATCGCCCCCCCACTCAACCGGGACGGCCTGTGCGCGGTGGCTGCGCGAGCATTAGTCAGCTAGGTCTCACAGCCTTAGTGCCTAAAAATAAGATCGGACGGACTGTTTTCGACTATCCAACATTCTTTTTCTACTTGCCTCAAACAGAGGCGGAAGTAGCCGAATTTATCCTACTAGATCCAAGCGGCAAGCAGATTTATAAACAGGATCTCACAATTAGCAATTTATCAGGGGTGATCGGCGTTAGTATCCCCACTAACAAAAATGTGCCGCCCTTGGAAGTAGGCAAAAGTTACACTTGGAATTTTACACTGATTTGCGACTCTCAAGACCGATCGAGCGATCAGATCGAAAGCGGTGTTGTACGGCGAGTTGAACTCAGTGCAGATATCCGCAATCAATTAGATCAGGCAGATCCGCGCGAGAAAACGGTTATTTATGCTAAAAATGGGATTTGGCAAGATGCCCTCAGCACCCTAGCTGCCGCTCGCCGCGATCAACCTAATGATACAGCGCTCAAGGCTGATTGGGAAAGCTTGCTGGATTCAGTGACATTGGGCAAAATTGCCAAAGAGCCGATCGTCCAAACTAAGCCACAGCCATAAGCTGTACAGCATTTAAATTTAACTTTTCTGGAGTCGGAGCAACGGCCCACAAGAGTTTTAATAAAAATAAGTGTACAAATTTTTAACTGGTATCAGTAACAGCCAATATGGTCGTTCCACAACAAAGAATTTTTATGGTGGAACGGCCATCTTGGCTGTTCCAAAGTTCCAAAAAGGCGGTATACCCCACAATAATTATCCCAGAAATATGTGGAACGGCCATCTGGGCTGTTCCGAAAAGGTGGCAGGAAAGCCCGCCGCCAAATATGCAGGTTAAATGTAAAACAGCTTACTACTTGTTAATTCCAAAATATCCTGCCATTCCTCTTCTGAAAGCGACTGCACCTCCAACTCAATCCCAAAACAGCGACAAGCCGCCGCACTCAAAACATCAATTACAGTTGCAATCAAATCATCTCCCCCTTCAGATAGAGGTAATTGCACAGGAACTAATTGCTCTCCGAAAACTTGAGAAAACAATTTAACATCCGGCTGCAAACGCATCGAACCATGCTGCAAAATAGCATCACCCCGTCGCAATTGCGCGCTACCAATTAACTTGCAGCCATCAAGTGTAACTAAATCCGCACCCGTGGCAGTACCAAAACAATTCGGATTGTGAAGATAACCCCTTCCAGCTTCCCCGTATTGCAAATCCAAACCCATCGCCCTCCAACCCTCAATCAAAAACTCGCAAATAGTCTGATAAGCTTTCAGGCGGCTGCTTCCAAATCCCGACGCCACAACTGCATAAGTTAAATCCCCTTGGTGGAGCACGGCGCGCCCGCCGCTGGGCCTCCTCACCAACTCCACAGGCATTCCCCGCCAAGACAAATGCTGCCAAAACTCCGGCCACCTGCGCTGGTGGTAGCCCAAGGAAATTGCCGCCGGTTGCCAAGTGTAAAATCGCAGAGTTGGCGGATTTTTGCCCGCTAGATGCTGTTCCAGTAGCCATTGGTCGATCGCCATCTGCACGCTACCAGACGCCGACAACAGTGGAATTAAACGCCATACAGAATTAGCCATCAGTCCCCAGTCCTGAGTTTGCATTCAATAATTCGCAGAATGTTTTAAAATTAGTAACAGTTTTTTGGGCCTGTCTTGTCAGTTGGTGCAAGTTTTACCGAGCCGGTGCTTTAGAAATAAATAGAAAAAATAATCGCAAAACCATGAGCAACAGTGTAATTGTCATTAACGACGAAAAATTTGAAACAGAAGTCCTGAAAGCAGAGCAACCAGTGCTTGCCTATTTTTGGGCTACTTGGTGCGGGCCTTGCAAACTGATCGCGCCTTCGATAGACTGGGTGGCGGCCAACTACAGCGATCGGCTGAAAGTGGTTAAAATGGAAATTGACCCCAATCCTAATACTGTCAAGCAGTATAAAGTAGAAGGAGTCCCAGCTCTCCGGCTGTTTAAAAATGCCGAAGTAGTGCTTTCTCACGAGGGAGCTATTACTAAACAAACTTTGGTCGGTTTGCTCGACGCTCACTTATAAAGTTTGGAAATGATTCGGGAGTTTCCAACTCCCAACTTACAATTATAGCAATCGCCAATATTTTTTTAAGATATCTCTTTTATCCTCGATATTCCTCTTTGACTCTACGCCCTCTGCGCTCTCTGCGGTCAGTCAAAAAAAAATAATTCACAAACGCCATAAAAATGCAATATAAAAAATAATAATTTAGCTAATATAAAAATATTCCTTAAAATCACCAGAAATACAGAAAATATGCAATTTGCTAAACGTTTAGATCCACTGCAATTTAATGTATTTGCCGATATGGATCGGGCAAAAGCTCAAGCTAGAGCAGCGGGGCAGAATGTGATTGACTTGTCTCTGGGTTCTTCGGATTTGCCGGCGGCTGCTCACATTACAGATGCGATCGCCCGATCGTTGTCTGACTCCAAAACTCACGGTTATTTGCTGTTTAACGGGACAAGAGATTTCCGGGAAGCAGCAGCTATTTGGTACGAGAAAAAATTTGGGATTTCAGTCGATCCAGAAACAGAAGTGCTGCCGTTAATTGGTTCCCAAGAAGGCACGGCGCATCTGCCTTTAGCTGTACTCAACCCCGGAGATTTTGCTTTGCTGCTCGATCCGGGCTATCCTTCCCACGCGGGGGGTGTGCATTTGGCCGGCGGTCAAATTTATCCGATGCCGCTATTAGCAGAAAATGCGTTTTTGCCGATATTTGAAGATATTCCGACAGCAGTGCTGGCTCAGTCGAAGATGATGGTTTTGAGCTATCCTCACAATCCTACAAGTGCGATCGCACCTGTTGCTTTTTTTGAGAAAGCTGTGGCTTTTTGTCGGGAACATCAACTTGTTTTAGTTCACGATTTTCCTTATGTGGATTTGGTGTTTGACGATTCCGTAGGGGCGGTGCCCCCGTGCCCGCCCTCTGGTAACGAGGAAGAATATCGAAAATTGATGGCGCCGTCAATTTTTCAGGCCGATCGAGATAAGAGTGTGGCGATCGAGTTTTTTACACTATCCAAATCCTACAGTATGGGAGGTTTTCGAGTCGGATATGCGATCGGCAATTCCGAACTAATTGCAGCGCTGCGACAGGTAAAAGCCGCAGTGGACTTCAACCAATACCGAGGGATTTTGAACGGAGCGATCGCAGCATTAACCGGCCCTCAAGATACCGTCAGAACCAGCGTAGAAACCTTCAGAAAACGGCGGGATGCCTTTGTAAACGCGCTGCACGGCATCGGCTGGCAAGTGCCTGTACCCCCCGCCACCATGTACGTTTGGGCGAAACTGCCCGAACCTTGGGCTGAAGATTCGGTAAAATTTTGCACTCAGCTAGTACAGAGTACAGGAGTCGCAGCTTCCCCCGGTGCCGGTTTCGGGAAATCAGGAGAAGGCTACGTGCGATTTGCCTTAGTCGAGTCGCCAGCAATTTTGGAAGCAGCAGTTAGAAAAATTGCTGAGTTTCAAAATTGAGCGATGTAATATGTGTCAACTTAACCCGAAACACGGTTGTGAGACTTAAGTCCACCGGGTTCGAGCTTTGAGGCAGGGGTTAAAACCCCTGCCGGACTGGGGTTTTGACGTTTTTGGGGACACGCTTTGGACACGGCGCCTAAGTCCTTACCCGCAGCTCAAGATTGCTGCAATGGCTAAAATATTGTGATTTATACCTAAAGGAATAGATATTTGCACGGAGTATCTGTCACAATTTCTGTTAAGAAATGTTAACGCGAGGCATCTTCGGAATTACCAGTTCCGCTCACCCACTCTATTAATCCTTGAAATGAATTCTGTCGGGGTAGGGATTGTTCCGTGGCGGCGATCGCACATCCCAAAAATACCATACTCCCCAAAATAGCAATCAGCGGAAAATGCTTACTCAGCCCAAAGTCGCGCTGAATGCGAGCTAGCGGCCTGCTCTCGCGCCTGAGCATCTTTCCCACCGTCAGTTGTTTGAGACTAAAAGGATCTCGCACAAAATGACCGCTCCAGCTAATTACTAAATGAGAATGGCAGTGAGGACAAGTGAATAGTCCGCTAACCATCCCGACAGGGCCTACGACGCTGGAACGGTTGCAGATCGGGCAAGTGAGAGAATGAGTGTTATAGGTGGGAGCGTTCATAACTGTTTTTCTTGAGTAAAAAAAAACTAACAACTAATTGGGAACCTGTGTTAACGCCTAAGGTATAGACCTGAAGAGGCACTTTTCCTTAATTCCTAGTTTACCGCTCGGATCGGGTCGATCGCAGCTCACTCCTTTGGAAAACCTTCAAATTGCCAATCCCGCAACGAGTGCAAGTCTGGAACACAGGTGAGATTGTATTGCAGGGGAGTAACCGTTATTCTGTTGTCGCGAATAGCTTGTACGTCCGTAGGAATATCATGCAACACCGCCGAATTGGGGATTTCTTCTACATCTTCTAACAATTCCCCAGCCAGCCAATAATAAGTTTTGCCGCGCGGATCGGTGCGCTTTTGAAATATGTCGAAATAGCGGCGAATGCCTTGACGGGCGATGGTAACTCCGGTAATTTCTGCTTGTGTGACTGCTGGTATGTTGACATTCAACAGCACCGGGTTCGGCATTGGCTGTTTTTCCAACTGTGACAGCAAGGTGACAGCGAAATCCACTGCCGGCCCAAATTCCTGCGAAGTAAAGCTAGCGAGGCTGAAAGCAATGCTGGGAATGCCTTCCATAATTCCTTCCATTGCTGCCGAAACCGTGCCCGAACAGATGATATCCGTGCCTAGATTGGGCCCGTGGTTGATACCGGAAAGGACAAAATCCGGCGGTTTGTCAAGTAAAGCCCACAAAGCGAGTTTCACGCAGTCGGCGGGAGTGCCCGAACAAGCCCAAGCTTGGACTGCAGGATCAAAAATAGATTCGACAATTTCGGCGCGGATGGGTTGGTGCAGGGTGAGGCCGTGACCGGTAGCGGAGCGCTCTCTGTCGGGACAAACTACGCTCACGTCGTGACCGGCGGTGGCGAGAGCGTTGGCGAGACTGCGGATGCCTTGTGCAAAGATGCCGTCGTCGTTGCTAATTAAAAGTTTCATCGAAATTTTTATAGGCCTGATAACAATACTAAACTAGATTCAACTAGGGCGATCGCTCTGACATCCAATTACTTATTACGAATTATCCGTAAATACCGAAAATCTCAAATCTAAAATCAACAATACTGTCGAGCCATAATTGCGCTAAACTCAACTTGGCTCAAAACTGCCATCAATCTAAAATCTAAAATCAAAAATCTAAAATCAAAATGACTGTCCAGCTAAGCGACATTGAAACTCAACTAGAAACCCTCGGTCAAGAGTCCAAAAGTGCGATCGCCACTGCCAATACCCTCGAACAACTCGAACAGTTGCGCGTCGGCTACCTCGGCAAAAAAGGCCAACTCTCTCAAATTTTAGGCATGATGGGCAAACTGTCGCCAGACCAGCGGCCCAAAGTAGGTGCGATCGCCAATACTGTCAAAGAAGCCCTGCAAGCCGATTTAGAAGACAAGCGCGCCGCCCTCCAAACCGCCCAAATCCAAGCCAAATTAGCCTCAGAAACCATCGATGTCACCATGCCGGGGATTTTTCGCCCCCAAGGCCGCGTTCACCCCTTAAACGCCGTCATAGACCGCGCTCTCGATATCTTTGTCGGCCTCGGCTACACCGTCGCCAACGGCCCGGAAATGGAAACCGATTATTATAACTTCGAGGCGCTCAACACCCCGCCCGACCACCCGGCGCGGGATATGCAAGATACATTTTACTTGCCCGGAGGCGACTTGCTGCGGACTCAGACATCATCGGTGCAAATTCGCTACATGGAACAGCACAAACCGCCGATTCGGATTGTCTCTCCCGGCCGCGTTTACCGCCGCGATACTGTTGATGCTACTCACGCCGCAGTATTCCACCAAATTGAACTTTTAGCAATTGATGAAGGTCTGACATTTACTGACTTAAAAGGCACAATTAAAGAGTTTTTGCGGCAAATGTTCGGTCAAGATTTGCCGATTCGTTTCCGCACGAGTTACTTTCCGTTTACAGAACCTTCTGCCGAAGTTGATTTGCAATGGAACGGCAAGTGGCTGGAAGTTTTGGGCTGCGGAACCGTCGATCCTAACGTTCTTAAAGGAGTCGGTTTAGATCCAGAAAAATATACTGGGTTTGCGGCAGGTTTTGGTGTCGAGCGGTTCGCAATGGTACTTTATGAAATCGACGACATTCGCCGGGTTTATGCTAGCGATTTGCGCTTTTTGCGGCAGTTTTAAATAATGGCTTGGGGTCGGTTCTACAAACCCCGTAGAAATTTTGATTAATCTACATCAATTTTTCAGTTCCAAGTAAGCAGACCTGGGCGAAAAAACAATAAGATATTGTGGGCGGGTGAGGGCAAGTAACTCTTGCTATCAGACTTTTTTTCCGGTCAAAACCCGCCCCGCCCACATCAGTTTATTCACGCCGGCTTACTTAAGTAGGACTTACGCATGGGGGTTCAGAAACCGGGTTTTTTTACGACAATACTTCGTTGCAGCGCTCAGATTCGGTAAAAAACCCGGTTTCGAGGAGTCGGAGTGCCTAACTCCTGTTAAGTAGACAAGGGCTTTGCACTTACCTACTTATTTATGGTCTAATTGCTAAAAACATCCTTGATGCTGTCAACAGCGCGCTCTACAACATTCTTGGTATTATCTACTGCTTTCTGAGTCCGCTCTGAATCTTCCTCTGCTCTTTTCTCAATTGTGGCCGCATCTTTCTTAGCTTTGCGCTCGACTACACTACCATCCTCCGATGCTCGATCGACTTTAGAAGCATTTGTCTTGGCAGTTTCCTTAACCTTCTCTTCTGTATCTCGGATGAAGTTCTTGGCTCGTCCAGCATCTTTGCTGACTTTTTCTTGAACCTTATCGCCCGCATCTGCTTCTGCTGCCATCGAGTTTACAGCAGGAGAGGCCATTGCTGCGGTGTTGGAGAAGAACGCACCAGACCAAACGAAGGCCATCGCTGACACGCAAAGCACAGTTGTAGCCATCCAGCGCCCGACAGTCGAAAGCCGTTTCGTAAAAGAATTCAGTTTCATACAATACACAATCAGATATGACATTCTATTTCTAACCGATCAGAGCGCTCGGCTGAACCGTTCTCTAGATAGAGGTTATCCGCCGACGAACGGTTAAAAAAATTCCCTCTTTTGATAGATGGAAGCAAGGAATATCACTCAATTTTAGATTTTAGATTTTAGATTTTAGAGTTGACTCCCCGGCCACCATTTGGAAGCTTGAACTTTGGTGAGTCGATTAAAGATTAAAGATTCCACAATTGACTCCGCAGGCGGAGCGCATATCCGCGCGCTTAAGTAGGTAGGCGGGAAAAATTATGTTTATGTAAAGAAACATTAACTACCGTGATTAAAGTTAAATTTAACACGTTGTGTACTGTCAGTAGGTAGGTGCAAATAAACTTTGGGATCTCACAGACTGTAAAACTATCATAAATTTGGCGATTGCTTTCATAAAATATCGCTTCTAAGGAGCCTTTCACGGAGTGACGATCGCTGTTTTTGACTACATACATATTTTCCCGCTCATCTACTTATTTAGGAATAGGTTGTTTCCGAGATTGTGGGCGGTATGTCAATATATAATACTTAACAAACAACCAATAACTAATCACAATTAAGTAAAAAAGTCAATACTGTTTCATCAATTCCCTTTAGTTTCAGTGGCTTATATTTAATAATTCGATTTTCCTCCACATAATCTGCAACCGCCGCCGAAATTAGCACAGTGTTTGGTTCAGTCACCTCTTGCAAGCGGGCGGCAATATTCACGCTCGGCCCGATCGCAGTATAATCCGATCGGTCGGGGCCACCAAACATCCCCACTACCGCAGTACCCTGGTGAATTCCGCAGCGAAACCGCACTGGAGACACCCCATTTTCCCCAACAATTCCCTGTTCCAACCAGCGCTTGTTAAGCTCCTTCAGAGATAGCACCATTTGCCTTGCAGCAGCTATAGCGCGGCGTACTTGCTCGTTAGGCGTTAGTTCCTCCGGCGCGCCAAAGAAAGCCATTACCGCATCTCCAACAAACTTGTCCACCGTACCGCCACTGTCAAAAATAGCCTTAGTCATTGCCGCCAAATATTCATTCAGAAGCTCAGCTACCCGGCGCGATCGCAGCGTATTTGCCATTTGAGTAAAACCGACAATATCGCTAAACAAAATAGTAATCAATCGCGGTTCCGGGCGCAAATCCAGGGCCAAATCTCCAGCCGCTGCGGCCTTCACCATCGACGGCGGCAAAAATCGGCGCAGCACCGACTCAGTTAAATAACTGTTCAACTGCTGCACTCGGCGCTCGTTTTGTTTGAGGGCGATCAAATTCCGCACTTCCGCCAACAATTCTCGATCGTTAAAAGGCTTGGACAAATAAGCATCAGCACCCCGTTCTACTCCTTCTATTCGAGTATCTTCATCTGCTTTAGCAGTCAGCAAAATTGCCGGAGTTCCTTGCAATTCCTCATCCTCTCGAATCATCCGAATCAAATCCAAACCCGAGATCAAAGGCATCATCAAATCCGTTATAATTAAATTAGGGCGGCGTTTTTTAGCCACGGCAAATCCTTCTTCTCCGTTGCGGGCGAGCAAAACTGCAAAACCGGACTCTCGCAGAATTGACGACACATAAAAGCGCAAATCGGGATTGTCGTCAACCACCAAAACCGTTCCCACGGCAGTTTCTGATCTGACCGGTTCGAGCGCCTCAAAGTTATGATTTTCTGCCTCATTTTCCGACAAATCCGCCTCCACATCTGCCAGTTCCACCGCAGCTTTGGATGAGTGGAACTCCGCAGGTATTTCTAGTACCTGTTCCGGGGGCAAGTGAGTCGAACCGAAGTGCAGCCAAACGGTAAAAGTAGTACCTTCGCCGTAAACTGACTCAACGGAAATTTTACCGCCGTGGAGTTCGACTAATTCTTTGACAAGTGCCAAACCTAAACCGCTGCCTTCGTAGGAACGGCTGGCAGAACCTTCGGCTTGGTGAAACCGCTCGAATAAATAGGGGATTTGTTCGGTGCGAATGCCGATACCTGTGTCTTTTACTTGCAACAAGCAGTGAGCGCCGGCCGATTCAACTTTCAGGGTGATATTTCCGCCTTCGGGGGTGAATTTGACAGCATTTGATAGCAGGTTGTAAATAACTTTGTCAAATCTTTCAAGATCCAAATAAAGTAAAGGACATTCTTGCAGTTGGGTAATTAAGTGCAGTCCTTTTTTCTCGCAGTAGGCGCGGAACGACTCTGCGGTAGAGTAACAGAAACCGACCAAATCGCAGGGGCGAAAACTCGGCTGCATCCGTCCGGCATCGAGCCGCTGCAAGTCCAGCAGTTGATTTACCAAGCGCAGGAGGCGGCGGGAATTGCGCAAAGCAATTACGGCTTGTTCGTAGGGCAAGTCTTCTTGGCGCCTGCAAGCTGATTCCAGGGGGCCGATAGTTAGAGTTAGAGGCGTGCGGAACTCGTGGGAGATATTTTGGAAAAACTCGGTTTTGAGCCGATCGGCTTCCAGAAGCCGTTCTGCCTGCTGTCTGGTAGTCTGATAGAGGCGCGACTGCTGCACGGCCAGAGCAGCTTGAGTTGCGACTATTTGAGCCAGGTCAATGTCTGAGATGTTCCAGCGGCGGATGCTTCGATTTTGGCGCAGGGAAATGCTGCCGATGATTTTGCCTTCTGAGAGCAAGGGAACGACTAACAAGGCGCGGGCGGGCGATCGAACTTGCAGTTCTGTAACATTTAACTCGGGGTGTTCGTCGAGGTCTTCGATCGCCACTGGCTCTTTTGATACCATAACTTGCAGCAATACCGGATTGCCCCGAATCGGCACCAAAGACTGCGGCAGGGAAGGATGGGCAAAAACCCAGCCGCGAGTGTTCCCAGCAGCAGTAGCAGAATCCGTCTCATGGCCGAGAGGGTTCGCAACTACCTCTGGATTGTTAAAACCCTGTTCTACAGCCACGGTATCCCTAGCTGTGTCGTATAGTCCTACGCATTGGACGTATTCATCATCTTCTGTCCACAGAGATAGGGCGCAGCCGTCAACGTGCAAAGCTTGGCCGAGCTGTTGAGTAATGGCTGCAAAAATATTTTGGGGATCGAGACTCGATCGAATTGCCGAAGTAATAGTATTTACTAAAGCTTCGCGCTTGGCCAGCGCCCGCACCTGTTCGTAAGCCCGGGCTTGAGAAAGCGCCAAAGCGGCTTGGTCGGCCACCGTAATTACCAACTGTACCTCGTGGTCTTCCCAGTGGCGCGGTCGCTCGAACTGGTGCAGGGCCAAGACTGCCATCAGTTCAAGTTTGTAAAACAGCGGTACGATCAAGCTCGATCGAATATTCGCAGCTTCGTAAGCCTGCTGTCGGTGCTGATTATCGCTGTTTAAAACTCGATCGTCAGTTTGGGCATCTTGAATCACCTCCACATCCAGAGTTTCCCAAACCAAATCCGGCAGCAAATCCGGGGAGAGTTCGGCAGCAGAAGCATCTCCGGGCCTGGCTTCCTCATCGCCCTCCAACCCTTGAGTTTCAGCCTTCTGGTAAACGAACCACTCATCGGCCACCTGCCCGTCTTGGAACGGCCGCAGCAGACAGAAACTCACCTCAAACATCTGCCCGATGGTTTCCACAATCCTTTGCAGCATTTGCTGGTAATTAGGAGCCGATCGGATAGTATTGGTAACGGCATAAAGCAGCGATTCTTGGCTCAAAGCCCTGCGCAGTTCATTGGTGCGCGTTTTCAGAAGATTGTGAGTGTCAACAGCTTGACTGACAAGAGTTATGAGTTCTTGAGCATCCCAAGGCTTGGTAACGTACTTGAATACTTTGCCAGCGTTAATAGCTTCAACTAAATCTTCAACATCCGTATAGCCAGTTAAAATAATTCGGATCACGTCGGGGTATTGAGCCGCCGTTAGGCTGAGAAACTCCGTACCGCTCATTTTTGGCATTCGCTGGTCGGAGATAATCACCGCAACTTCTCCCTCTTTTGCCAAAATTTCGAGGGCAGCGGGGCCCGATTCGGCTCTGAGCACTTTGTAGTCTCGATGGAAGGTGCGGTAAAGCAAGTCGAGGTTATCCGGTTCGTCATCGACGATCAGAATTTTTAGCTTAGGATTTTCTTGGGAATTCATGCACCGTTCTCCTGTGCTCCGGGGCTGTTCGATTTAATAAGTCTGATGAAAGGAAGAATTCGCCGGTTTCAATTGCTGAAGTCATACCATTTTCG
Source organism: Microcoleus sp. FACHB-61 (assembly GCA_014695295.1). Lineage (GTDB taxonomy): Bacteria > Cyanobacteriota > Cyanobacteriia > Cyanobacteriales > Microcoleaceae > Microcoleus. Next base: position 161,639 of record JACJNY010000022.1, read on the forward strand.
ATTTGAGATTTGAGACTTTCGATTGGGAATGACTGATGAAATAAGGGTTGGGAGTTTGCCTGCAGTGCGATTATTTTGGGAAAATGGTATCACAATAATTCGTGGATATGAAGTTGTTGTGAGTGTGCCGAGGCAAGCATCAACCTTAATTTTTGATGTCTGGGTTTTCAATTCGGAATTCTTCTGAGCCACAGTTATCTGTCGTGCACCCCAATTTTATTATTTAATGATATTCACATAAACTCGTCTCCCGAGAAGTTTCCTTGACCCTTTACCTTTATGGAGCACAGCAAACACGAATCGGGTACTTTTAAGTGCCGTCTGGATATCTCAGGATACATAGGAATAACCGTCCTGATTGTGAGTTGATTTGCCAAATTTATGTTTTATTCTGGCTCCTGGGCCTGTTTTATTAGGTATGTGAAAGCTGCCCGCAGCACGATACAATAGACAACCAACATCTTCGCCTGTGTTTTCCCCCACAGGTAACAGCAACTTTAACAGTCAGCCAAGGATACGGGCCGCCATCCGGCGCCAAGCCCTTGACTGATATTCGGGGGTGGCCCACAGACAACAGAGGCGTCTGTGGGAGTGACGCAATTGCTGTACCATTTTAGTTAGACTTGCACTTTTTTTACCGATCGCGGCCTTTTTTGTGCCTCCTGCAGGCCTTCGACAAGCCAATTACTGCGGCGAAACACCGCAAGCCAGAGCATCCATCTGTTAATCTTAGCTAGGGATGTACTCTGTGGAAACCGGTCAGTCGATTTTAGATTTTAGATTTTAGATTTTAGATTTACTCCACAGATGAATCGGGGAGCTTGAACTAGGGTCTAAAATTTTGATCTCTCCACGACGAGTGTCGGGGGCTTGTATCGGTTTTTGGGCGGGGTCAATCAGGTCGATCGAGGTTTTGAAAGTCCCGATCGCGCGCAGCAGAGTATCGCAGCAGTATCGCAGCCAAATATCGAGCCGAGGGGGGAAAACCCCCGCAGAGTGTTTCCAGGCATCCAAATTTAAATTGGACGGTTGGGAGAGTACCCCCTGCCGCAACAGGTAAGGCCGGTTCGATCGCGGACGGGCGAGGGATTGCACAGAACTGCTGAAAGCTGGGGGTTGCCAGGTCAGGGGCCGACGGTGAACATCCGACGCGCGATCGCGCCCGGTGTTAGTCTCGCCAGTCGTTGAGTTTTTCAATTACCCCTTGACGGACAAATTATATTCGAGCGGCTATTTCCGCAAGCAGAGAGCGGTAGGATTCCGGGAACCTGACCTTAAAACCTTTTTGATTGTTTTTAATACCTTTCCCGCTAAACTGTCGCGCATTTAATTGGTAAGCTACTGTTTACTTAAACTCTTGTGGTGCGGGTTCTCCTGTCCGCGATCGAGCTTCAATTTAAATCCCAAATAGCTGCTCCACAAATGTAGTATTAGGCGATGGATTTTATTTGGTCATAACTAGAGTCTTAAATGCTAAAAACTTCCAATTTACATCATAATACTACTTAAAGTCAAGAAAAAAAAATGTAATTTAATCTTGCTAATAAACTATCCCTATAAGTTACGTTATAAGATCAGTATAACATCAGTGAACTTTCTAAGAGGGCAGCTTAGAAACCCGCGTAGAAAAATTAATATAGTGGGCTGGCATTGTGAATCCTTCCTTTTTTTCCTCACCATCTCCCGAACAACAAACTCCCGGAATTTCTGGTTTTTCGATCCGGGTGGCTGCGCCGAGCGACTTGACGCAGCTAGCTGATATTTTGGCCATGAGCTTTCACTCCCGCGAGGGGTTTGTAGAATGGGTGTATCCGGTGTTGCGTTTGGGCATTTACGAAGATTTAAAAAATCGACTGCGTTCTAAGGCAGAACATTACATTTGTCTGGTTGCTGAGCTAGTCGCGCGCGAAGAGGGAACGCAGAATTATCGATCGCACCGAGCTCAGCGCATGGCAGGAACCGTAGAAATGGCTCTGCGTTCTCGCTTCCCTTGGCAAATCCCGAGTTCTGACTATCTTTATTTGTCGAATTTAGCCGTTCACCCGGAGTACAGGCGGCAGGGAGTTGCTCAACAATTGCTCAGCAACTGCGAGGAGACAGCCAGAGAATGGGGATTTTCTGAGATTTACCTCCACGTTCTGGAAAATAATCATGCGGCGCGGCAGTTGTACTATCAGGCCGGCTATCGCTTGCAACAGGTGGATTGGAATTGGACTTGTTGGCTGTTCGGCCAACCGCGCCGACTGTTTTTACGCAAGCAGATTTCGCTCTCATAAGCTAAGTATTTGAATTGATCGTGGAGAATTAGGTCGAAGCAAGAAGAAGGAAAAAACAGCTATCCGTGTATCTGTGACTTCCGGAGCGTGAATCAAGGGAATTGGTAATAGGAAATTGCGACGTAGAAAGAAGAAGTATTTAGTTATCTAGGAAAGAAGTATTTAGTTCAGGACTTACGCAGGCACCATACATATAGTGTGCCGAAAAAAGGAGCTCGCGTTTGCTCTCACGCTCCCTATTTTGTCACTTTGGGGACAGTATAAGACGCCGGCAGCAACCAAAGATGTAACTGCTCGCTCCTTAAAAAAATTCCAAAAATAACTCATAAAAGAGTTTATTAACTATTTTTAAAATGTTAGAATACTCATCAGAGAATCTAAGATGTGACGGTTGTTTTGTCGTTTTTTTCAGAAATATAAAGTAGGGCAAATCGGGATAATTTTTGTATGGTATCTAATTATTTTTGGGTTCGTTCAACATTTTTTACGATGCCGATCGACCTTTGACGAACGATCGCCAGTTATCCCTGGTTCTATCGCCAATTCTCTCGGGGTCGAGCGCTAGTTATCCCGCTCGTCGATCACTTCTGGAACGGCGATCCTTAATTTCATCAGTTGACGAGTGGCTGTTAATGGTTCTTCAAATCCTTGCGTTGTAAAATAGCGAGAGTTTTCTTCAGTTTTTTGAGGATATATTTCATGGTTCCACTACCACGTATAGCCTCACCCTCGTTCAAATTCATCGATGAGCCACAACTATCGACACCTGTTTGATGAAGTCAGAAATTATGAAGTATTTAAACTCCTAAATCTCGAACTGTTATCACAGCTCCCCCGTAAATCCTTGCCAAAAATAGCCCGAAGGGTTTGGTTATCCAATAGCCAATCTTTACATCACTTTTTACAAAATTCAATCTGAGAACATTCACCTTTAAGAGAGACTCGATTAAAATTTGTTCTTCAGCTAATTGGGGAGCAACCAATTATCCTGTGTATTGATAAAAAGGGAGATGTTAAAAAAGGCAAAGCCAATGATTATGTCAACTATTTCGATGACGATGATGAGTTAGCTCGGAATTCAAGCAATAAATTGACTCCTTTATCTCAGTTAAGTGTCCAATTTCAGAAACCTCGTTGGTGGTAGAATGCTAACACATTAAAAAGTACGATGAATAATTGAAAGTTAATTATTCAACCGTACATTTTTTATTGTTTAATTCGTCCCTGGTTAGAAGGGTTTAAGCTGACAACTTTGAGACTAAATTGTGCAAATTAATCCATTATTTGAATGAGTTCCGGACTCTTCTTAATGAAGGAGTAGTTATGGATTTGGTTGGGCTGCGAGCGTCTTATATTCTCCCCGAATTGAAAAAAGAGGGATTAAATATGCGATTTAGATGCACAACAGCTTAATAGCCGCATTAGCAAATTCAAATTTATAGTCAACACGATCGCTCCCTTCTACTGTTCTACAAGTGTTGGAGATAAAACGCCGTCATCAATAAATTGCAGCAATCGCTGCCTTAAAGTATCTAAACCCAAGCTTTGAGTGGCTGAAATAAATACAGCTTCGGGATATTCTTGCTGGGCTAAAGCTAGAGTTTCGCTATCGACCCGATCCATCTTATTAAAGGCAATCAAAGCTTTCCCTGGAAGGGCAGGCATTTCTTCTAACACGTCCATCACTGAACGGATATGGCTTTGCCAAGCTGGATGGGAAAGATCGACGACATGAAGCAGGGCATCTGCCTCAGTAACTTCCTCTAGTGTGGCTCGGAACGCATCCATTAGCGGTGGCGGGAGTTCGTGAATAAATCCAACCGTGTCTGTCAGAAGAACCGATCGCCGTTCCTGGGTTTGCGGATCTGTAATGACAACCTTTCGCGTCGTCGGGTCGAGGGTGGCAAAGAGGCGATCGGCTGTGTAAACTTCGGCATGAGTCAACACATTTAACAGGGTGGATTTACCCGCATTGGTATAACCTACCAATGCAATAGATGGGATTTCTTGCTGCTGTCGTTGTTGCCGTAAGCGGGCGCGATGTGCCTGTAGTTGGTTCACGGATTGCTGGAGTTGCGCGATTCGCCGCTGAATGACTCGTCGCTCAGTCTCTAGTTTGGTTTCACCAGGGCCTCGCGTCCCAATTCCAGCCCCTAGTCTTGACATCGCCTGACCTCGACCCCGAAGCCGAGGTAGCATATACTCCAATTGCGCCAGTTCCACTTGCAATTTACCGGCCTGGGATTGAGCACGTTGAGCGAAAATATCGAGAATGACTTGAGTCCGGTCTACTACTTCGATTCCAATCTGGTTTTCCAAATTTCGCGCTTGAGAGGGAGAGATATCTCGGTCAAAGACAATGAGATTGGCTCCAAGCTGATGAGCCAACAGCGTAATTTCTTCTACTTTTCCTTGACCGACGACAGTTTGAGGATGGGGATGCGATCGCTTTTGGTGCACCGTCTCCACTACCTCTCCTCCCGCACTCTCAACTAACCGGACGAGTTCGTCTAGTCCATCTTGAAATCGTTGGCCAGTAAGATCCTCGGTCATTAACCCAACCAGCAGAACGCGATCGCCCTCAGTCTCAATTGGTTGCAATTGAGATGTTTCAAAGCCTGCTTCTTGAAACTCCCTTTCCCATCCATCAACTAAGTCGTCGAAGTCTTGCTCAGTCAGGTCATCCAGACTGAGGGGAGGAGAAACGAGGCAAGGCGTGTCTAAATCGGGTACGAGGTGAGCTAGGTAAGCTTCTTTGACATAGCCATTAGCGCTGTCATCTCGTCTGTGGGTTCCATTGCTGTTGGGGATTAACACCACCAAAGCATCTAAGCGTTGCCGTGCCATTGCCATCAGTGCCGCAGTATCAGGTGCCTCTCCTTTGAGTTGAGTGGCAACGCAACGAATTCCACTCAAGTGCCCAGCGCCCTGTTGAGGCAGCTCTTGCGGCGGAATTTGAGTCTGTTGCGGCGTACCTACCCCGACTCGGACTACCTGCCCGCGTCGATTGATGTAGCTGCATACTGGCTGATGAATTTCTGTACTAATCGCTGCTAGCTTCTGAGCAAAGTCGGGGGCGATCGGGCGATCGCTTGGCTGCCGCTGCTCGGAAAGCTGCTGTAATTGTTTGATGTGACTCGGTTGTAATCCTTTAAGATTGCCGTAAATATTTTCGCTCATATTCCTCAGAAAACTTGCGTCTGAATCCGTTGACTCTATATGTTTCTATATGTTATTCGTCTTCCTTTTTGATCCAATCTTTCCTGGGGAATAATTAGGGTATGAAGCGACAACTTGCTCTTTATGAGAACAGACGATTAGAATCATTTGAAGGTTCTAATAGAGGCATATTAAATCTTAATCGTCAATTTAAAAATTACTCGCCTTCCACTTAGAGATTTTCCGGCTAAATCAGCCCCATCTCTTGAGAGAAACATAGTCATTTTAAGCATCTTGCTCGAAAGTCTTCCATTACTAGAATTTCCCGACTTTTTTCCAACCCATTCCCTATTGATTAACCTATGCTTCTACCTAAAGGACTGGACTAATGGTAAACTACAGTCGCAATCTCCATCTTTATGTCGTACTTGTCGGAGTAAGGCTTGTGGACGGCCAATGCCTGAGTAAAATACTGCATTGCCAGTTTGAGTTCGCTATTAGCTCCACCGAACTGTTCTAGGAGCAACGTAGCAAAGCGTGGATCGGCATCGAACACCCGCGCATTGAATTCCAGCTCTTTGACGTGATAAAATATCTGGATTTGTTACCTAATATTGCTGTGCTTTGATGTGCTATAGAGCGGGATAAAAACTTGAATCAATTCAAAAACTTCTTAAACAAACAGAGCTGTAGAGAGCCTAGTATTGTAGGTTTATTTGCTTCCTCTACTTAGACAAAGTAACGGCTACTGTTTCCCTCGCTTTCTACCTAGACTTATAGATTGGAAGAGGATTTTTTCTAAGCTCTTCTTAAAAGAACTCCACGAATAAATTCAGGAAACTGTACCGCATTTTTTCAATCCAAAAACTATCCCACTACGGGAATGAGCATACACTCATCCCGCAGTAAGACGGTATCAGTCCTCTCTTAAGATCTGGGCGACGTGTTCATCTGTGGCATTGTTTGTGTCGGTTGGACAAACCCAAAGTAGCCAGCGACGGTGGCTGTTAGGGCGTTGAACCAAACATTGTTCCCGAAAATCGGCATTAAGCCGAACGTTGTCTGAGCGACAGGCAGCAATCCCATGATTGCGATTAAGGCATAGGCGATCGCAAAACCCCGATTGTATAGACGCGCACCACCCGAACTGGTATACGCAACAATCCCCACGCTGCCAACTACTATGTGTACGATGTTATGCAAGAGATTGGTTGGGAATAGCCCGAATAGATAGCCAAATCCCGCCGAATAGATGTTAGGAGATGTATCAACCGGGATAGCCGCACCTGTAGGTGGCAGTGAAACAAGACCTGGTACAAATCCAGCCAAGCCTATAACCGCGAAGAGGATTCCGATAATCAGGGCACAGTAACGCTGTCCCATATTTTCCCTGTTCATGTTGTCCATCTTTTTTATTCCCTCATTTTTTCAAATCTTCTTGAATCGTGTTCTTATCGCTTTTATTTCCACTTCAACGGAGTTCCCTAAAGAATAGAAAGAAATACTATTGGGTAAGCTGATGAGAGATATACCCCACAATTACCGCCAGATTATCTATCCCTATTCTTTACGTACTCCCCACTCTTCATTTGAGAATCTCCTAGAAGCAGTGGAATAATACTTTCTATTAAAGCCATATTTTAGCCCGTTTACTCTATCAAAAGGAAGAATTAGAGCGGTATAATTAACGCAGAGTGACAAGCTCTTCGACAACTAAAGGATGAAGCCGATTGCTTCATCGAAATGTTTCTTGGTTGCCCTTAAGCGGGGGGATAAAGCCAGACATTTAATCATCTCTACAGCCGCTTCACCCACCATGTGAGCAGCACTGGATCAGATCGGCTATCAACAACTAACTTGATTAACATGAGTTCGACGCGAGCGTGAGCGACTGGAAACATAAACGAACTCTTGCTCGCGAGCGTGCTCACTCACGGGCTCGACAATTATCGGAGACGGGCTTTCTTGCTGCATCAACTGTCGCGCTGCGCGATCGAGAGTCCCTCAGAACTTACGTATGCACGCTATATAATATAAGGTAATAAAAATTCCGAACGCTCGGAAAAATAGGTGAGCGAGCGTCATGAAATTAAAAATTTCAATTTTCCAAAAAAAGCCGAGTTTTCTGTTAAAGAAAGAGGCAACATATACAGGGTAAGAGCATCTCAATCATGCTTGACAAAAGCACTTGAGAATTTGCATCATATAGTCATTGTTCATCGCAGCCCGTTTGATTTTTTGTCGCAGGCTACGCTGGAGAGTTGTTTCTTGGTTGACCGCATTAAGGGCAATGCGTCTTACCAGAGCGAAGTTCTGAGGACTGTTTAACGAGCGAATCCGGGATTTATCTTCATTAAAAGTCACATCTAAACTCCAATGCACTTGGTTTTCAATGCTCCAATGTTGACGAATAGCACGACCATTGAGCTGGGCATCTACTGGTAAAGAACTTAGGTAAAACTG
>JACJNY010000023.1 GCA_014695295.1 Microcoleus sp. FACHB-61
TTATCTTATGGTTGAGTCTGATAGCTGATCGCCAGCGACCATTGCCGTTCTTGAGAACTGTTCGCTAGTCTCACAGCGAGCGTATTTTTTGACCTGCTTAGTCTAAACTCCAATAAAGGCAGAAACCGGGTTTTTTATCAAAATACAGAATTAGAGACTTTAACACTGGTAAAAAACCCGGTTTCTTTGGTATAGTCCCGGACTACTTTAAATCCAAAATCCCCAATCTAAAATCTAAAATCTAAAATCTAAAATCTAAAATTGCTATGTCAGCAATCTAGATTTTGCTGTAATTGCTCCCACACACCACAAAATAGCATTGACAATCTCTGAACGCTGGATGTCCTCTTCAGCTAAAAAACTCGCAAACTCTCGATCGATATTCAGGTTGTCTGCCAAAGCATAAAGCACTTGCTTGTACTCTGTGGGCATCGGTGTTAATGTGACTGCAACTAAATTTAACAGCGCGTTCAAACAGTTAAGCATAGTCCCTGATTCGTCAACATCTTCTGCATCGAGCAAATACAGCGTTTCTGCAATGTCACAAATAGCGTCTATTTGTGTGGGTGGCTTTCCCTGCTTGCTGACATCGATATTGCACAATTGGAGAGCGTTAATCGCTAGTTCTGGACGGGTAAAAAATACAAGTTGACCGCCGGCTACTAAAGGCGGCTCTTGTTCTCCATAGACAATTAGAGTATATAGATTTGGTATTTCGGTGTCGGGGTCGATGCGGAAACCGAACAGCCACAGCAATTTTTCTGTATTTAGGTTTGCTGTTTGCAGTGTTGTTGGGAATTTTTTGTGTTGTGACATGAATTTTTAATCCTTATAAAATTTACGCTCTTAAATCCGGTTTCTACGGAAAATCTGGGTTGTAGTGAGAAATCTATAAATAAACCGGGTTGAGCAAGGCAATAATGCGTAACTTTTGTTTATAAATTTTGCTGGATTGTGTCGCAGCACTCTGTGACAGTTGCTCTTTTTTCCATTGCTGCTACTAGGGCTTCGTAAGCTGATTGGTGGCTTTCAATCAGGTTTTTGGCTCGCAGCGAACCCCAGTTTTGTTTGAGTTGAATTTCCGAACTCGGGCGGCGCAGTTGTGTTAAAATTGCGCTAATTTTTGTACGGTCTTCTGCTCCTCCTTGTGCGCTGCCGTAAACAAATTTTTCTGCGACTATTCCGGCCATCCACACGGTGCAGTATTGGTCTAAAAGTTGGGCGGAAAGAGTGCCACTTTGGAGTTGAAATGCTAATTGTTCGTCTTCAAATCGGACGCCGCCTTGGGCTGTTTGACCTTGTTTAAATGCTTCCCAAGCGTTGAGGGCGTAGCTGGTTACGGGAATTCCCAAGAGGTGGGCAACTAGGAAGTGTCCGGCTTCGTGGTGAAGGATTCGATCGCGCTTTTGTTTGGAAGTTCCCCCCAGCCAATCTAATAAAATTGTACCGCCTTGACCTTGCCACTGGAAACTGTCTAGGGTGGCTAGCCCCAACAGGCAAAAAGTGGCGATCGCAGGTACGGCTTCTGGCAAGTTGAATAGGGGGCCCAACAATATTGAAACGGTGATGGCAAAGATAGAAATAGCGATAATATTCAAAGAAGTGTCTTTCATAACTGGGAATTGGTAACTGGGAATTGGTAATGGATAATTTGTAATGGGGAATTGGTTTTAGAGGTAAACTCAGCTAGGATCGCGCGATCGGTTTGGCAGCGTCGGGTCGATCGCAGGGCCCGGGACTTCCGACAAAAACACCATCTTCCAGTTTGACTGAAAATTGCCGCTCAGAAGCCACCGATATTAAAAAGATATTAAAATAAATTAAAGTCAAGTAAAAGTGTTAGTGGAATCCTTCATGTCAGTTTTGGCAGCGATCGCAGTTTTAGGTATCTTGATTGTCGTTCACGAACTCGGCCACTTCCTGGCGGCGAGACTTCAACACATCCACGTCAACCGCTTCTCTATCGGTTTCGGGCCCGTCCTCTGGAAGTACCAAGGCCCGGAAACTGAATATGCCCTCCGCGCCTTTCCCCTGGGAGGTTTCGTGGGTTTCCCGGACGACGATCCAGACAGTACAATTCCCCCAAATGACCCGAATTTGCTCAAAAATCGCCCCGTGCTCGATCGGGCGATCGTCATTAGCGCAGGGGTAATTGCCAACTTAATTTTTGCTTACTTCCTGTTGGTGGTGCAATTGGGTACTGTCGGCGCGGCAGAAATGAACTACCTACCGGGAGTTAAAGTCCCGGAAGTCGCTGCGGAAGTCAGTTCGGCCGCGAAACAAGCGGGAATTCGATCGGGCGACGTTGTTCTGTCTGTTGACGGCAAGGAATTGGGCGCTTCCCGCGAAGCAATCAAATTATTGGTCACAGCAATCCAAGATCATCCCAACCAACCCCTAGCGTTGGAAATTCAGCGCCAAGAACAAAAATTTGTGGTGACAGTAACTCCTGAAGAGTCGCCCGACGGCAAAGGTCGCATTGGGGTGCAGCTAACTTCTAACGGCACTGTCGTGCGGCAGAGGGCCGGATTTGTAGAGGCGTTTAGCAAGGCCGCCAAAGAATTTGAGCGGATTGTGGTGCTGACGGTTCAAGGTTTCGGGCAGTTACTTAGCAATTTCAGCCAGACTGCCGACAAGTTGTCCGGGCCTGTGGCGATTGTGGCGATTGGTGCAGGGATTGCCAAATCGGATGCTGCGAGTTTGTTTCAGTATGCGGTGTTAATTAGCGTCAATTTGGCTGTGATTAATATCTTGCCTTTACCTGCTTTGGACGGCGGTCAGCTAGCTTTTCTGTTAATAGAAGGACTGCGGGGCAAGCCTCTGCCGAACCGCATTCAGGAAAATGTCATGCAGACTGGTTTGGTGTTGTTGCTGGGTTTGGGAGTTTTCTTGATTATTCGCGATACTGCTAATTTGGCTGGGTTTGATTTGCGAAATTTCATGCAATAGTAAATGAAGGAAGAGGGAAGAAGGAAGAAGGAAGAAGGACGAATTATCTCTACTTTTCCGTTTTCCTATTTTCCTGTTTTTCCCTCTCCTTTTTTTCCTCCGCAAGCGAGGCAGAGCCTCTGGATATCGATTCCCGGGCAGAGCCTGGAAGTTAACATTTAAACTAAGTGCGCACCCTACCTTTAGATTAGGTGCGGTGTGCATGGAACCCTACATTTAGACTAGGTGCGCGCATAAGCACCCTACATTTAGACTAATGACTGTTACTCGCAAAAAGTTAAGTTTGAAACAACGATCGCTCGAAATTCTGATTCGCCTCAAACGCCTCTATCCAGAAGCTCCTTGCACTCTCAACTACGAAACTCCCGTGCAGTTGCTGGTGGCGACGATTCTCTCGGCTCAGTGTACGGACGATCGAGTAAATTTGGTAACGCCCGCTTTGTTTGAGCGTTTTCCCGATGCGGTGGCTTTGGCAAATGCTGATTTAGAAGAATTGGAAAGTCTGGTGCGATCGACTGGTTTCTACCGCAATAAGTCTAAAAACATTAAAGCTGCTTGTCAGGCGATCGTCAATAAATTTAACAATCAAGTGCCGCAGCGGATGGAATTGCTACTAGAATTGCCGGGAGTTGCCCGCAAAACAGCTAATGTCGTTCTCGCTCACGCTTTTGGTATTAATATGGGCGTGACGGTAGACACTCACGTCAAACGTTTGACTCAGCGGTTGGGATTGACCGAACATACCGATCCTACAAGGATCGAGCGGGATTTGATGATATTGTTGCCGCAGCCGGATTGGGAAAATTGGTCGATTCGGTTGGTTTATCACGGCAGGGCGGTTTGTAATGCGAGAAATCCGGCTTGCAATATTTGTGAACTTGCAGATTTGTGTCCTTCTGCTAATAGTTTGGTGTTACACCAAGGTTAAGTACAGGCAAGATGCCTGTACCACAAAAATGTTGAGTTATTGCAGATTTGTGTCCTTTTGCTAATAGTTAGGTGTTGCACCAATGTTAAGTACAGGCAAGATGCCTGTACCACAAAAATGTTGAGTTATTGTGGAACAGGCATCTTGCCTGTTGCTAAAAATCTTGTTGACAAAAGAAATAATTCAAATACAAGCGAGCCGAAATCACCAAAATATAGTAAAATAGTAGATTGTGATTTATCTAAGGATATCAACAGATTATGGCTAAGAAGAGCATGGTCGAGCGCGAGAAAAAGCGCCAAAGACTCGTAGACAAGTACGCCGACAAGCGGGAAGACCTGAAAGACCAGTTTGACCAAGCTACCAATCAGATGGACAAAATGGCGATTCACCGCCAACTGCAACAGCTACCCCGCAGCAGTTCGCGGACTCGCTTGCGGAACCGCTGCTGGGCAACTGGACGGCCCAGAGGTGTCTATCGTGACTTCGGACTGTCTCGCAACATGATGCGAGAAATGGCTCACGAAGGTCTTTTGCCCGGTGTTGTGAAGTCTAGCTGGTAGCACGAAGAAAGAAGGAAGAAGGGAGAAGGAAGAAGGAAGAAGGAAGAAAGAAGAAAAAAACTCACAATTAATCGGCAGGATTAGGTTTGGGGTTGATTTTTGTTTCAGACTTATGAGTTAAATTTTTCTCCTTCTTGCTTCACTGGCCACAGCATTTATCGATGCCGAGACTTTCGAGTAACAAGTCGCTGACGGCGTTGGCGATCGCAAATTCGCCGTAGAAGCTTTTAGAAAAATCATAAGCCTGCATTTCGGTGACGATCGCAATTACAAGGCTGCCCACGTCGTTTTCGCCTTCCATACGCTGGCGGACATAGATTTGGGCAGCTCTTTTAGCTATTTGCTGGTTGGCTGCTTCTGGGATAAACTCGGAGTCTAGCCAGGCCAGCAGGGTTTGTTGGAGCCATTGGCCTTCTTGTTCGGGGTTTTTGGCGGGCGGTAAGGTAATAGGTTCAATGGTTTCAGACATGATTATTCCTAATTGCTAATGTTGACTTTGAAAAGTTAACTGAGAAATGACAACTGATAAATATATGCAATATGATATACCGACAATTATACAAGGATATGCACAAGGCTACTTCTTGATGGCAAATGACGGGGAGGAGAGTTTGGGGTGGTATTCGAGCCGGCAGCGGGCGCTGATTCCCCTGGATGAAAGATTTACCTATCCGAAATCCCTGCGTCGCCAAATCAATCAAAATCGATTTTCGGTGGCTGTGAACCGCGATTTTGGGGCGGTGGTTGAGGGTTGTGCCGATCGCGAAACGACTTGGATTTCTAAGGAGCTCAAGAAGATTTACTGGGGTTTGTATGAGGCCGGTTGGGCTTATAGCTTCGAGACTTGGTGCGGGGACGAATTGGCGGGCGGTATTCTCGGATTGTCGATCGGCGGTGCGTTTATTGGGGAGTCGATGTTTTACCGAATTCCCGAGGGTTCTAAGGTGGCGATGGTGAAGTTGGTGGAGAGATTGCGCGATCGATCTTATCTGCTTTTCGATGCTCAAATGAACAATCCGCATTTGGAGAGATTCGGAGCTTATACTGTTAAAGAAAAACTGTACAACACTCTTTTGCAAGCAGCTTTGAAGCGCCGCTGTTCCCTGTTTTGAAAGCTTTGAGCTAATCAGGACTCAATTTTGCGACTGCCAACCACTTTTATTATGGAGAATTAACCGGATATGATATTATCTCTTTATGCTTGGGAGTTTTTGCGGGAATTTGAAAAACAAAAAACGATTGAATTAGATGACTTGATTCAAGTTTACCGGGAACACTGGCGAGATGAGTCTTGGCATGAAGTGTTAGGTTTAATGGCAGGAATGGTGGATGCTAAATTTACCGGTGAAGTCCTGGAATACCTGATTGGTGAGAATGGGGAAGCAGAAAAGTTTAGCAATCTATTTTTGGCGGCGGACTGTGTTTCCGAAGTCAAGAATAGAAATGATATCGCTGCTATTGCTAGTAAGTTGCGCGAGCGAGTCAAAGAGTTAACTAAATACGAAAATAGCAGGGCTTCTACACCTCAAGAAGATGACAACCTAGTTTGGGAAATTCGCAGACAAGCAGTACCAGCACCTCAAGAAGATGACAACCTAGTTTATGAAATTCGCCGACAAGCAGTAGCAGCAGTTGCAGCAACTTGGAAAGATGACCCGGAAACCTTACCTTGGCTCAAACAACGGGCTCAATCAGACGATGATTCGGCTGTGCGACGTGCAGCAGTCCAAGAATTAGCACGGGGGTGGAAAGATGACCCGGAAACCTTACCTATCCTCAAACAACGCGCTCAATCAGACGATGATTGGAATGTGCGATATGCAGCAGTCCAAGAATTAGCACGGGGGTGGAAAGATGACTCGGAAACCTTACCTATCCTCAAACAACGCGCTCAATCAGACGATGATTCGGATGTGCGATATGCAGCAGTCCAAGAATTAGCACGGGGGTGGAAAGATGAGCCTGGAATATTTGAATTATTGTGCGATGTTAGTATCAATCACCCCTTCGCTCGCGATTATGATTTGCAAGACAACCCCCGGCAAATAGCTCTTACAGCTATGATTGAGCTATATCCCGATCGCCCTCAAACTTTAGAACTTGTGCGCGATCGCGCACAGAACGATTCTGACGAAATACTCCGCAAATTTGCCCAGAAAAAACTGGCAAGATTAGAACGCCAATGAGCGATATATTCGATCGCCGATCGCCATTTTTTCTAATTTTAGGGGCTTGTCGTTGGGTGGGGGCGGGTTTATGAGATTATTGGTTTTAAACATAGATGGTTGGTAAAACCCGCCCCTACAGATTTCTCAATTACCAATGATAAATTGCGGGTTGAACAAAATCTATGTAGGGGCGGATTTCACCTACAATAATTGCCTAAAACCCATAATCTGGTAAACCCGCCCCCACCCAATGACAAATTAAAAGGTACATTGCTGTGCGATCGAGATAGCATTTAAGCCGGAATAAATGCTAAGAAACCCGGTTTCTCTCATAAATCTGGTTTCTGGGAATTGGGGTTATTTATTCTTTTAAAACTTACGCATCAAGACCAAAAAAACCGGGTTTTTTGCGGTTTGGCCGACTGTAACGAAGTCTGCTGGTAAAAACCCGGTTTCTGACCACCCGTGCGTAAGTCTTATTCTTTTCAGGGCGAACGGGGATATTTGGTCGATCGCCCCCCAGCTAAAATTACATATACTACAATATATAATACAGACATTTGAGCCAAAATCCTTGGAGCTCAGAAAAATCAGAATCGAAGCCCCTTGAATGTGTAAAAATACTGAAGCAAACATTACTAAACCCTGCACGGAGCAATTGTTGTGGATTCCAGATATAACCCCCAATCCATAGAAGAAAAATGGCAGCAGACATGGGCTGAGCAAAACTTAGACCAGATGCCAGAAGATACGCAAAAGCCTAAATTTTATGCCTTATCCATGTTCCCCTACCCCTCGGGAAACCTGCACATGGGACACGTCCGCAACTACACAATCATCGATGTAATTGCCAGACTCAAGCGAATGCAAGGCTATCGCGTACTCAATCCGATGGGATGGGACGCTTTTGGTTTGCCCGCAGAAAATGCCGCCATCGAGCGCGGAATTCCCCCGGCAAAATGGACGTATGAAAATATTGCCCAAATGAAAGGCTTATTTCGCCGCTTGGGTATTTCTTTCGATTGGACAAAAGAAGTTACAACTTGTTCTCCCGATTATTATCGGTGGACTCAATGGATTTTCTTACAATTTTTAGAAGCAGGATTAGCTTATCAAAAAGAAGCGGCAGTTAATTGGGACCCGATCGACCAAACAGTCTTAGCAAACGAACAAGTAGATAACGAAGGACGTTCCTGGCGTTCCGGTGCCAAAGTCGAGCGCAAATTATTGCGGCAGTGGTTCCTCAAAATTACCGATTACGCGGAACAGTTATTAAACGACTTAGACAAATTGCCAGATTGGCCAGAAAGAGTCAAATTAATGCAAGCCAACTGGATCGGCAAATCAGTCGGCGCTTACTTAGAATTTCCGATTGTCGGAATGGATGAAAAAATCGCCGTTTTCACCACACGTCCCGATACAGTTTACGGCGTCAGTTACCTTGTTTTAGCGCCGGAACATCCACTCACTCAGCGCGTGACAACCGCAGACAGAAAAGCCGCCGTAGAAACCTTCATCAAAGAAGTCGCCGCCCAAAGCGAGATCGATCGCACAGCCGAAGACAAACCAAAGCGCGGCATCCCCACAGGCGGCAAAGCAATCAACCCTTTCAACGGCGAAGAAATTCCCATTTGGATTGCCGATTATGTGCTGTACGAGTACGGCACCGGCGCAGTCATGGGAGTACCCGCCCACGACACGCGAGATTTCAAATTTGCCAATCAATATCAACTGCCAATTAAAGTAGTAATTGTGGATGATGATGAGCTGCCGCTGACGGAAGCTTACACCGAACCAGGAATTATGATTAATTCCGACAACTTCAACGGCATGGATTCAATTAAAGGCAAAGCAGCAGTGATTGAATATGCCGAAAATGAAGGTTATGGCAAAGCGCGAGTGCAATATCGTTTGAGAGATTGGCTAATTTCCAGACAGCGTTATTGGGGCGCTCCGATTCCCGTAATTCACTGCCCCACCTGCGGAACTGTTCCCGTACCCGCATCGGATTTGCCCGTATTGTTGCCGGAAAATGTACAATTTACTGGCAAAGGTTCGCCCTTGGCAAAGATGGAAGAATGGGTAAACGTTCCTTGTCCGAGTTGCGGCACTGCCGCGAAGCGAGAAACAGATACGATGGATACTTTTATCGATTCTTCGTGGTATTTCTTGCGCTATCCAGATGCTCAAAATCAAGAGCAAGTCTTCGATACGGCGAAGACAAATGATTGGATGCCCGTAGACCAATATGTGGGCGGCATCGAACACGCAATCTTGCACTTGCTGTATTCGCGGTTCTTTACCAAGGTTTTGCGCGATCGGGGTTTGATCAATTGTGACGAACCATTTAAACGCCTGTTAACTCAAGGCATGGTGCAAGCAATGGCCTATAAAAATCCTGTTACTGGCAAATACGTTCCCCCAGCAGATATAGACCCCGAAAATCCCAAAGATCCTCAAACGGGCGAAGCTTTGGAAGTCTTCTACGAGAAGATGTCCAAATCAAAATACAATGGCGTTGACCCCTTGGAAGTTATGGGCAAATATGGGGTAGATACGGCGCGGATGTTTATTTTATTCAAAGCGCCCCCAGAGAAGGATTTGGAGTGGGACGACGCTGATGTGGAAGGGCAATTTCGCTTTTTAAATCGCGTTTGGCGCGTGGTGACAGAGTTTGCTGGACGAGTCACTGCCACCCCCGATCAAGCAGGAGAGAATCCTGAATTAAGTAAAATTGAGAAGGATTTGCGGCGGGCGATTCACACTGCTATTAAGGCAGTGAGCGAAGATTTGGAGGGCGATTATCAGTTCAATACTGCTGTTTCAGAAATGATGAAACTCAGCAATGCTTTGAATGATGCTAAATGTAAAGATTCGCCAATTTATGCAGAAGGAATTAACACTTTGATTCGCTTGTTAGCGCCTTTTGCGCCGCATATTGCTGATGAATTGTGGCACAATACTGGTAACAGTGAATCGGTGCATACGCAAACTTGGCCGAGTGTCGATCCATCTGCATTAGTTACCGATGAAATCACGCTGGTAATTCAAATTATGGGCAAAACTCGCGGCACAATTCAAGTTCCTTCAGGTGCTGACAAAGCTGCTTTAGAAAATTTTGCTCGCGAGTCGGAATTAGCCAAGCGTCACCTGGAAGGTAAGGAGATTAAAAAGGTAATTGTCGTGCCTGGAAAGTTGGTTAATTTCGTGGTAGCGGGATAAAGATGAGAAACCCGGTTTATTGAAGAAACCGGGTTTTTAATACTTGCATTTAAAAATTAGCCAGTCCAAAAATGAGTAATCTAAAAAATTCCCGACTATGACTTACGCACTCCGCCAAAGAAACCTGGTTTTTTACGGAATCTCCTGATTCCAACAAAGTATTTTCGTAAAAAACCAGGTTTTCGATCACTCATGCCTAAGTCCTATTTAATTGTTAGTTTCAAAAACCAATTGCACGATCGCTCCGCATTCCAATTTTAACACTGATTGAGCGCTGCCGCCATTAACGGCAATTTCTACCCAACCGTCAGAACCAGTTATGGCAATTAAATCGCCCGGTTGGCTGTCGCTGTAGGTTTTACCGCTGGGGATGCGAATTGCATCAGAACTATTGCTAATTGTTACTGACCAATTGTTACCTATAATGCAATGATTGGGGATATTAGTAATGAGATTGCCGAAGCGATCGACATATTGAATGCAGCCTGCTGCACCTGTGGCTGTAACGGCACAATTTGGTATCTCTAACTCTACTAAACTTGCAGGGTCGAGATCCTCCCCCAACTCTTCCAAAGCCACCCCGTTCGCCAAGTGAGCGCCCGCTGCTGCAAAAATATCGCGACCGTGAAAAGTGCTGCTGGGTTGAGGCGTGCGCCAGTATTTGGGGTTGGTGAGCTCGACAGATGCGATCGCACTTTCCCGACTCAACACCCCGCTAAACAACCCGTTATCCGGCCCGACAAGAAAGCAATTAGCACATTTAATCGCAACCCCGCGTCTCTTGCTTCCCACGCCCGGATCGACGACAGCAACGTGTACGGTTTCCGGCGGAAAATAAGCAAAAGCAGTCATCAAACAAAACCTCGCCGCCGCAATATTTTGAGAGGGTATTTGGTGCGTAATGTCAATGACTTTTAACTGCGGGTTAATTTGGGCGATCGCACCTTTCATCACTCCCACATAAACATCGCTTAATCCAAAATCCGTCACCAGAGTTATAATTCTATTTTTAGACATATATCCACAGGTAAAAATATGGTATCACAATGGGAAAACTTTCTGCAAAACTTGGGAGAATGGCACGGTTCTTTTACTCAGTTATCGCCCCGGGGAGAGGTACTTCAAGATACTCCTAGCATTATTTCTCTCGAAGGTTTCAATGACAACAAAAATGTGCGATTAAAACTCCGTCGGTTTTCCCCAAATCCTAGCGGTGTCGGCGAACCGGAAGTGAGCGAACTTGTGCGAGAATATCAAAGTTTGGGACGAGATATCCTATTTTTTGAGAATGGAGCTTTTTCTCAGGGTACTATTCAACTAGCGCCTTTTTCTGAGTGCGGTGCCGAGTTTGGTTTTATCTACAATTATCGCCGGTTGCGCTTCATTCAGATCTACAATACCGACGGCAATTTATCCAAACTTACCTTAATTCGGGAAAAGCAGCTTGATAAAAATGTCCCCGAACGTCCGCCTTTAACTGTTGAGGGTTTGCTGGGAGAGTGGCAGGGCGAGGCCGTGACAATGTATCCAGATTCGCGTTCTCCGGACTTTTATTCTACCAAACTGCAATTGCATTTGGAAAGTAGCGATCGCCTAGTGCATAAAATGACTTTTGGCAGTAATGCTACTGTTATCAGTTCTAGCGCCACCATTGACGGTTCAGTTCTGCACTTTAACGAAGGTGCTTCCCCCGTGCAAGTTGTACTCCTTCCTGACGGCGGTTCTTGCACTTTACCTGTGAAGATTGAATTGAGAAAACCTATATTTTTCGAGGCTGGTTGGTTGGTA
Source organism: Microcoleus sp. FACHB-61 (assembly GCA_014695295.1). GTDB lineage: Bacteria > Cyanobacteriota > Cyanobacteriia > Cyanobacteriales > Microcoleaceae > Microcoleus. The sequence continues at coordinate 11,619 of JACJNY010000023.1, forward strand.
GAACCTGACTTGCGGTTTCGGATGATTCGCAGTTACAACGATCGGGGTGAATGGGTAAGTTTGACTTTAGTTAAAGAACGAAAAATTAGTCATTAATCCCGATCAGTTGTTGATGATTAAGATTGAGTCTTTTGGGCGGGCTAGAAGCCCACCCCACAATAAACTTGATGTATTGTGGAACGGGCATCTTGCCCGTTCTAAAAATAGTACAAGATATCAGCACTACCAACATTTTTCAGATTTAGGAACCGGACTTTGTTTCCTGGGTTTGCGATTGAATCACCGCACTCCAGTCATCATTATTAACAGCAGCTTCCAAATCCTTAGCGCGTTCGCCGTCACTTTTAGCGGCTGTTTCTAACTCTTTGGTAAGAGTAGAATCTGCCATTGCTTTGCGCAATTTCAGCTTCTTTTCCTCATAAGCTTTTTGTTCTTCGGCAGACATTGCCGATCGCGCCGCTTGGCCTACCGTAGCCGCCCACATTTCGCTTTCCGCACCGTTTCCAGGCGGAATGCTGCCAATTTCTGCTATCCAAGCATCCCGCAAACTTTCCATTTCTTCCCGCTTCGGGAATTTGAAAGTTTGCACGCGCAGGAAAGCACAATTTTCGGCGCCATTTTGGGCGATGTGACCGTTGATTGAAAGCAGGATATTTCGCGAATAACCTACATACTGAGTGTTGCGGGAAATATCCATTACAGCGTAAACTCCAGCGACTTTCGCGTTAGTTGCTAGAGCACGCCAGGTATCGATCGACATTACTTGCGTGCCGTCATTTTCTAATTCAGAAACAGTCGCTGCTGCGCTGTGTTCTGAATCGGAACTGTATAAAAAGTTGTGCAGTCCTTCATGGGCGACAGGTACGTTTTGATGTTCAATTGCTACGTCTCGATCGGCATTTACTTGATTAGCTTCCATAAAACCCAATTCCTCAAAAAATGTCCACTTTACTCATTAAATCCAGCTTTCAGGGGCGGGCAAGATGCCCACCCCACAATCAAGTTCTGTTTGTGGAACAAACCGGAAAGCCTGTTCTATTGTTTTTTTTGCCCTTATATACTTAACTTACGGCAATTTGTTGCAATTCCTCGTCAGTCAATTTAACTTCGAGCGCCTGCACAGAGTCCTCAATACTCGATACTTTGCTCGCACCGGGAATCGGAACGATGCAGGGCGATTGAGCCATCAACCAAGCTAATACTATACAGTAAACTGAAACGTTTTTTTCTGCGGCTAACTTTGCGATCGCGGGCATATCTTGCAAGCTGGTGACGCGGCGGCTTCCTCCCAAAGGACTCCAAGGAAAAAATGTCAGTTTTTCGGTTTCGCAATATTCCAGAACGCCGTCTGATTCCGGCTGTCTGTGCCACGGATTGTACTGATTCTGCACGGAGACAACTTCTACTGTATCGCGGGCACGTTTGATCTGTTCTACAGAAAAGTTGGAAACTCCAATAAATCGAATCATTCCTGCTTCTACTGCTTCTTTTGCGGGTGCTAGGGCTGCTTCGATGGTATAAGCGGGATCGGGCGAGTGGTATTGCCAAAGGTCGATCGGTTCCTTGCCGCCCAACGCTTCAAAACTTTCGCGAATTGTCTGGCGCAAATGATGGGGATTGCCGTTGCGCGTCCATGCACCTTGAGGCCGCATTAAGCCGCCTTTAGTGGCGACAGTAACTGCCCGAGTATCTCCGGTGTACTGTTCCAAAGCTTTGGCAATCAGTTGCTCATTGTGGTGTTTGTCGGATTCATCTTGGCAGTAGGAATCTGCGGTGTCAATTAGGGTGACACCCAAATCGAGGGCGCGGTGGATTACTGCAATTGATTGCGATTCTGGCGGCCGGTCGCTTAAGGACATTGGCATACCTCCAAGACCGATCGCGCTGATAGTAAAATTACTGTTACCCAGTTTTTTTCTTTTCATTGGTTTCCCTTCGTTTGCGTGGTTTATTTCCAGTTTACATTTCAAGGATAGGTTGAAATTTTACATTTATTGAACTATCTAAGTAAATAGAAACAAATATTTTTTAGATAAGCTGTTTTGCCTTGAAAATGTATATTTCAATTCCCTATTCCCCACTTGTCAAATCCTCTCCCTCTCAAACATAATAGACACTCTAGATGTGCAGCAGCTTACCTACCTACTTAACTAGCTGGAAGCGCTGGTGTAAAAGCGGAGTGCAAATTGCCAGAAGTAGCGCGAGAAAAATAAAAGCCCGATCGCCAATATTCCCGCCCCTGCGATCCAAACGATTTCACCTCTCCCCAGCATGGCTTCTGCAGGCACGGTCGTCAAGAAGGCAACGGGAACTACGAAAGTGAAGAAAAATCGATAAGCTGCGGGATAAGCTGCCATTGGAAATCTACCCGCTTCTAACAATCCTTTGAGGACTTCGGTAACGTTATAAATTTTGACAAACCAAATGCTGGTTGCACCTAACATAAACCATATACTGTAAAGAGTAATAGTTCCGAATAACAGGGGTATTGCTGTTAAAAAATAGTTGCCGATTTCTACTCCCAACTTGTTAGCAGCATACAGCAGCAATACGGCGCCGAATATTAAATCTGGGATTCCCCAAGGGGAAACTGTGTTTGCAGACAGCCAGAATTGGGAACTGATGGGTTTGAGGAGTACGAAATCGAGAGTACCTTGCTGCACTCGATCGACAATACGGCTGAGGTTGGGCGCGAGAAAGGTTGACGAAAACCCCTGCAAAACCGTAAAAATGCCGAGTACAACTAAAGCCTCTTCCCATTTCCAGCCCGAAAACGTGTAGCCGGTACGGTAGAACAAAAACAGCCCAAACAAGCTGCCAGTAAGATTTCCGAGGCTGCTGAGGGCCGCGAGGACAAAGTTGATTCGGTATTCTAGTTCCGCTGCGATCGCCGCACCCCAGAACAATTTCAGTACGTGCAAATATCGTCCCATGTTTGTCGCCATTTTTTGCCGTCTAAATACTTAAATTCCCATATTGTAAAGGTTGTGTGAAGTTAATTGCTGTACGGCTGCTCATTTCACTATAACAATAAATTATTGAAACCCATTACTTCAGTAGTTTTACTGACAGCCTGTATTAAGTTATTTAACACAATTTAAACAAAAATTACAATAATTATTAATTTAAGTCAATCTTAAGCCAATATATTTTGGCAGTTATTAAGCATGATTCATGTTTTTACACAAAGTCTTGCTTGATTGATTGCAAATACTAATATGTTACAACCCTTAATATTATAAATATTTGAGAAACATCTAGGCATACCCAAACGGAACACTTAGGATGGTGCATACGTACTCAAAAGGAATACGTCATCAGAAATACGTAATCATACGTACAAAAAAGGGTTCGAGAAATTGACTTAAGCAACAACACGTAAGGAAAAAAAAGACATGGATGCTTTAACATTATCGAGACTGGGCGTCAAGCACACCAAGAGTGCAGTAGCCGAATCGCTGCGGATCAATACAGGATACGACGTGACAAGCCCAGTAACTTTTTACGGGATTGTCAACGAACGCTGCAATGTTAAATGTCGCCAGTGCGAGTATTGGCGGCTCAAAGAATATAAAGACGAAATGACGATCGAAGAATGGCAAAATGCCCTCTTAAGCGTCAAAGAATTTGTGGGCGAATTTTCCATCAACTTTAGCGGCGGCGAACCTTATATTAAAAAAGGTTTTCTAGACTTGCTGGCTTTTGCGAATAAAAATGGCATTCACGCCGGGGTCACCACCAACGGCTATTGCATGACGAGGGAAAACGCAGCCAAAACTGTCGCTGCTCGTCCTTTTAATGTGAATATGTCCGTTGACGGGCCGAATGCAGAACTGCACGATTATTTGCGGGGTCAACCGGGATTGTTCGATCGGCTTTCTAAAGGAATCGGTTATCTGCGCGAAGAACAAGAAAAACAGAACGTCTTGTTTCCGATCAACGTCAAACCGACAATGAACCGACTCAATTTCCGCCACCTCCCGGAAATAGTCACCTGGGCTCAGGGAATTGGGGCGACGACGGTGAACTTCCAACCGGTCAACCGCTGGACGCCAGAAACATACGAGGAATTGTGGATTGAAAAAGAAGACATGGAGGAATTTTCACAAGTAATCGAGCGCCTAATTGAAATGAAGAAGAACGGCGCTCCGATTATGAACAGCGATGAAGTGTTGCGATTGATGATTCCTCACTTTGCGGAAGAAAAAGCTCCTGATTCAACTCGTCCTTGCCGCGTTGGACTGCGCAATTACTGGATTGATACGCGCGGCGATGTGAAATTGTGCGATGAGTTTCCGGTAATTGGTAATGTGAAAGACGCCAGCGCCCGCGAGATTTGGTACGGCGAAAAAGCTCAGGAAGTCCGCCGCGATACTTTGAATTGTGGCAAGCTTTGTCTGATTACTTGTGTCTCGCAAAAGACGATTTTTGACAAGGTGAAAATGGGGATGAAATTATTAAATAATTGAGGTTTGAGCAGTGTTAATATTGCTTTTGTTCATGGTGGCCGGGTTTTATCAGAAACCCGGTTTTTTGTTTGATGAATTGTATTCCCGTTCGGTTTTGCTAAAGGACAGGGCAATGCCGTTTCCCTACGAATACAATGTTTTGTATGAGTCGTAGGGTGCGTGACGGTGACTAATCATTGTACCGCAGCCCTTTACTATTGACTCTCACGCACCGCTTTACCTGGGCAATATTTTTCTTACCAGCGGCAGGATTCTGGGAGATATTTTTCTGGCCAGCGACAGGATACCCAGTATCAGCAGGCTGAATATTAAACCGAAAAGCAAACTCCAGATAATCGTCGCGGTGAAGGGATGAAGCGGGAGAGAAAAATCGGGTTGCCATTTAATGGGTGTATCTTTGATTAGGGGATAGCTGGCTGAAAAGATTTGTCCGCCGCCGATCGCAGTTCGGACAAAAAAGATGATATTCTCAAGTTGGCGAGATCGCTTTTTGTCTTTGTCTTCGTTCTTCCTGCCGATTTCCATTTGTTCTCGATCGCGCTCTTTCTGCTCTTGTTCCTTTTGTTTGTATAATTCTATTTGTTGGCGATCGCGCTGACGTTCCCTCTCTTCCTGTTCCCGTTTCAATTCCACCTGTTCGATTGCCACCATCCCGCGAATTGTGGATGTTGTCTGCTGGAACAAATCTTGATTGGCAATCAGGTAGTTTAAGTATTTTTAAATATTCCTTTCCATTCCCAAAAGAGCGATCGACCTTTCCATCCCAAAAATGCGAGATCCCTTCCCATCCCCAACAAGCGATATCGACTTTATTGTAGATTTTTATTGTGTGGCTTTACTGTTAGTAATTGAAATTGATGGGCAGAGCCATTTTACGGAACAAGGGAAACAATATGATGCAGAAAGAACGGGGATTTTAGAGGGGTATGGATTGAAAGTTGTCAGGTTTACAAATGTTGAGGTGTTGCAGAGTTTTGAGGGGGTTTGTGGGGAGTTGTTGGGTTTGATTGAGCGTGATTTTTGAGGCCAGATCCCCCCTAGCCCCCCTTAAGAAGGGGGGGACATGAGTGAGGAGAGAACGCCCACTTGTAATCCCAAGCATCGCCTTTTTTGACTTATTCCAAAGGGGCGAGATCCCTAGTTGTCAAGTAGACATCATTTGAGATAAACTAATTCTGAAACTATTCCCTAAATATCGCCCCTTCCCCCACAATTTCAATGAACATCTTGTCCCCCCCTTCTTAAGGGGGGCTAGGGGGGATCATTCCCAGACTAAGCAACTCAACCTAGAATTTCAACTAACATCCAGTCCCCCCCTTCTTAAGGGGGGCTAGGGGGGATCATTCCCAGACTAAGCAACTCAACCTAGAATTTCAACTAACATCTTGTCCTCCCCTTCTTAAGGGGGGCTAGGGGGGATCATTCCAAGACTAAGCAACTTAACCTAGAATTTCAACTAACATCTTGTCCCCGCCTTCTTAACTGTAGTTTAGACTAAAAAATGAGTTCAGCTAAAAGTAGCTGCCTTTTAAGATCAGGCAAGCTGTTGCTCAACAACTCAAGAAGGAGGAGATTAAACAGCTAATTTTGAAAAC
>JACJNY010000024.1 GCA_014695295.1 Microcoleus sp. FACHB-61
TTCTGGGGTCATATCTACTCGGTTTATCGTATTGTCTCTGATTTCTATTCTCTCATCAATTTGCTGGTAATTTTCCTCAGCATTTATACTTACTGCAAAACTGGGATGCTCCCTTTAGGATTTTCTAGCCGGAAGTTTTCGCTTGGCGTTAACCATTGCTTTTAGGGTTTGAATCTTGATACCAAATCTACGTTGAAATTGATCGGGTTTCAAATTTAGATAAGATTGATTTTTCATGATTTACTTATTGTGTAACGACAACAGAACTTTCTAGCATTTTATCCTGTTTATAGCAAGACCAGAGTGAAAATAAGTTAGGAGTTGGGATTCAATCAACTCTCAGCAAAACCTTTCATTATATCATAAAATTATTTTGCAAGAGGTCTATTTTTCACCATCAAGCTGAAAAAGCTGATGATATTAATCTCTGTATCTAGGTGCACCCTGCGGGAAGAACACTCCTGGAGATCGCACCTACCCATTCAACCTACCCGCCCATTGCTGATGAATTCGATCGCACCACACCGGAATCACAGACTCACCTATTTTCCATGATACGATCGCCCTCTCTCTATCAAACTCTGCCAGATCGAGCGATCGCCCTGAATCAATCCCACCATAGCATAAACCGCTTTATGCCAAAACTACCCAAATGTCAAACGCCGCACAGTACCATCATCTGTAAATCGTTGTTCGCCAACGCCAACAACTTCCACAATAACTTCGCGTTCTGATATCAAAAATTGACCCTCGCGCGCGGCAATTTCAACGATGATTTGTTCCCCTTCCAAATACACCTTGTAATTAGTCGTTGCCCAGACACCTTTTTCATGTTCAAAACTGTGTCCATCGTCCTCATAAAGCGTCCATTCACCGCTTCCGGGCCAAATTCGCATTTTTAATGACTCAAGCGGTTCTTCGCTGACAAATTGCCTCACAGGTGCGATCGCAATTATGCCCCCACCCCGCACATACAGCGGCATTCTCTCCAAAGGTGCATGGGCTAAAATGTGCATCGGGCCCTGATAGCATTCACCCGTCCACCAATCGTACCAAGTCCCCTCCGGCAAATACACGGCGCGATGCTCAACCCCCGGGCGGTAAACAGGTGCAGCCATCAGCGACGGGCCGAGTAATACTTGATCGTAAAGGTGATAAGTTGCCCGATCGCGCGGAAAGTGATACAGTAACGGTCGCAAAATCGGCGTTCCCGCCGTCGCAGCTTCCCAAAACAACGTGTAAATATAAGGCAACAACTGATAGCGCAAATTGATGTATTCGCGGCAAATCTTCTCAGTGCGATCGCCAAAAACCCAGGGTTCGTGCTGCGCCGTACTCATCGCCGAATGACCGCGCATCAAGGGATACAGCATCCCCACCTGCATCCAGCGCGCGAACAATTCAGCGGTTGCATTCCCCGCAAAACCGCCGATGTCGCAACCGACAAACGCCACGCCGGAAAGCCCCATATTGCAAAGCATTGGTAGCGACATTTCTAAGTGTTCCCACTGCGATTGATTGTCGCCCATCCACACCGAGGAGTAACGCTGAACGCCCGCAAAACCCGATCGCGTCAGCACAAAAGATCGATCGCCCGATCGCACTTTTTGCAACCCCTCAGCACAAGCTTTCGCCATCATCAACCCATACAAATTGTGCGTTTCCGCGTGGGTAGCGCGATCGGATTCCGGGCCTTGTGGTGCATCCAGGGGAAAGCTGATGTGTTCGCCGCCGTCACCAAAAGGTCGTTCGGCGATCGCAGGTTCGTTCATGTCGTTCCAAATCCCCGCAATCCCAATATCTGTCAGAGTTTTGTGCAATTCGCCCCACCACTGGCGCACCTCCGGTCGCAGGAAGTCGGGAAACACCGCTTTGTCCGGCCAAACGTAACCGTGGAATAGCTTTCCCTCTGCGGTGCGGACGAAATAGTCATTCTCGACACCCCGATCGAATATTTCATAATCTGCTTCCGGTTCGTACTTGACACCGGGATCGACAATCGTGACAACCTTAAAACCCGCAGCTTTCAAGTCTGCGATCAGTTTCGCCGGATCGGGGAAACGCTTCGGGCTCCAGGTAAAAACGCGGTAGCCGCGCATATAGTCGATGTCGAGGTGGATGACATCGCAGGGAATCGCCCGATCGCGAAATTCCTTCGCCAACTCGCGCACAACGTCCTCGGATTCGTAGCTCCAGCGGCATTGGTGGTATCCCAGCGCCCATTTTGGCGGAAGCGGCATCCGGCCGGTTAACTGGGTGTAGGTGGCGATAATTTGGGCGGGTTCCGGGCCGTAAATGATGTAGTAGTCGAGTTCCGGGCCTCTGGTTTCCATCCGCAAAACCCCCGGTTGTTCCGCGCCGATATCGAATTGACTCCAAAATGTAGTGTTGAAGAAAATGCCGTAAGCGCGATCGGGATTCATGGCGATGTAAAATGCGATCGCCTGGTACATTTCATCGGTGAGGGAATTGTAGTCGAGGGAGTCGGTTGTCCAGTTTGTCTTGACTTCGGAGAGTTTGTCGAGAAAGCCGGTGCGTTCGCCGAAACCGTAGAAGTGCTCGTCTGCTTCGATGCGCTTCCAGCCCGCGGTTGCACCTGCGCGCCATCCCATACTGCGATCGCAGTCGCTAGCAAAGGGTTTTCCCGATTTGTCAAAGCATTCGATTGCAGGGCGATCTCGCTTTACGGAAATCAATATTTGTGATGTTTCAATTTCTATTTTTTCGTCTGTTTCTCGCACTTCAAATGGTATAATTTCCCACTCTTCGTCAGCGAGGGTTATTGAGTACGATCGGCTGTTAAATTCACCTGTCGGGGACATTCGCACTCGGATTAAATTCGGTGCGAGGATGCTGATTTTTAGGGAGGTCTCGCCGCAATTAAAGTGAATTGTGCGATCGCTCTTACTTATAGATTGTACTGAGCCGATCGTTGACCAAGGCTGTTCAGTAGTTTGGAGTTTTCCGAAGTATTGCGGCATATGCGATTTTAGGTTCCCGTTCCTAACTATAATGCCAGTCGAGGGCGAAAGCTCGCTCTCTCTTAGGTTAGAAGCAATAAAGCGCGATCGGCTCCGGGTTCAGTTTCTCAGTTTGCTAAAATTATTTCAAAAACTTATGCGAGCGCGTCTACAGAATGAAGCTAGACATAGAAAAGCTGTTTGCGGTAGTTGACAGCCATATTCGGTAAATTATACCGAAGTTGTGATATAATTTACCCAATGACTGAGGTAAACTTTGGCTAAAAAGCAATCGGAGTAGAGTTTAACACGCAAAATATGTAGAAGGTTATTTCCGAAACACACTACGATCAGAATCGCGTTGAGTAAAATAAATTAGGTAGTCGAGTATTTTGGATGGTGCAAGATATGGCGGAAAGTCAATTCTATAAGCAGCTCCAAGAAGGAATCTCCAGATGGTTAAAGTTTGGAGAAAAATCTGGATTTACAGAATTAGAGTCTGCAACAGTTGTATTAAGTAGCGTTTTAGGAAAACGGTCAGAGAATCAAGACCGCGCAATTTTTCTGAGAGTAAAGTTTGAAAAATCCCGCAAACCTTCTATTGCAGCACTCGTACTTTGTGATGGGATGGGGGGTATGGTCAAGGGTGGGGAGTGTGCAAATCTAGCAATAAGTACATTTGCTGCATCCTTGGTACATAGCAATGCCTCTACGTTGATCAAGAAACTCGAAGTTGGTATACAGGACGCTAACGAGGCTGTTTATAACGCTTTCCAAGGAAAAGGGGGAGCAACTTTGTCAGCAGTAATCTGTAATGAAACGAAAGATTGGGCCGCAGTAAACGTAGGAGATAGTCGAATTTATTGCGTACTCAACAGCGGTGTAGTAGAGCAACTTACGATTGACGATACATTAGAAAAACAACTTGCAAGTTTAAATCTTCCTTCTCCCCCGCCTGAATTTAGGCAATTATTGCAGTACGTTGGTATGGGAGAAGGCATTGAGCCGCGACGTGTTGAATTAAAACCCTCTTCTGATATGAAATGGTTGCTTATTACGTCGGATGGTGCTCACGGCATTCCTGAGAACATATTTCATTCATTAGTAAGCTACGCAGAAAGTCCCAGAGAAGTTGTTTCTAGACTCACCGCTCTTTCAGAATGGTTGGGTGGCAAGGATAATTCTACAGTAGCGGCTTTAAATGTTGGAAAAGCTTTATTTTCAAAAAATGAAGAATCTGATTTAAGTTATCTTGAAATTTGGAGTATCCCCGGAAAAGTAGAATTTTTTAGTATTAAAGCTCCACAAACTGATGCTCTTCCAGATAAATCCTTAAATACTCCAGATGCCAGCGCCTCGGGAGTTGAGGAACCTCTTAAACAAAAAAAAATCCCACAGCAGAAAAAGCAACCCAAGAAAAAGAATCAAGACAATGCTCAAAAGATAGAGTTCACTGGTGTAAACAGTAACAAAACTAATGGCGATCAACGTGAAGTTGACAAGCCAGTACCCCAACTAAATATTGAGTTTTCTGAGGAGAATTAGTTGTTATGTCAAGTGGCATCCCGTCTCGTTATGTTCCGACAGAAAAAGTGCTTATCGGTGGAATGGGAGAAGTTTTGGTCTGTCAAGATAGGAATCTTGACAGGAAAGTTGCCATTAAGTTCATTCAAGATGTTAGACATCAGCGCCGACTCTTTGATGAGCTAACTGCATTACAAAAAATACGTTCTAAGCATGTCGTTCAAATCTTTGATGTTTTCCTAAATGAAGCTGATAGACGAGTTGGGATCGTCCAGGAATATGTTTCTGGTGATGACTTACAATCTTTTGCCGATCGGAGTTCCTTCTCGATAGATGAATATCTGAAGGTTCTCTATCAGATATCCTCGGGAATTAGTGATATTCATGCCCAAGGCTTAATTCATAGAGATATTAAGCCTAACAATATGAAGTTTGACCAGGCAAATATTATTAAGATATTTGATTTCGGTTTAGCTAGGTTTTCAGGTAAAGACGACTCAACTGTGGGGTTCGTTGGAACTGAGGGTTTTGCAGCGCCTGAATTATGTAGAGCGGGATTTGTTCCGTTTACAAATGCTGTTGATACCTATGCTTTTGGTATTACTGCCTGGTATCTCTCTGGGGTGGGAATCCCAAAAGCTTTGTTAAAAAGGCCACCTCATCTTGCGACTATTCCAAGTTTTTCTTCTCTTCCTTTAGGTATTCCTGATGCTATTGTCAAATTACTCGATCGCACCCTAACTGAAGATGCAACTGAGAGACCTGCAATGTCAGAAATTAAGGATATTCTTGGTAATTATCTTCTGCATGGCAAACATCGTGGACTACTTGTATACAGAGACAAGACATATACGCTGGAAACAATCAATCAGGTCGTGAAACTGGGTGTTGAAAAGTATGGTTCTATCCACATTAAGTATGACGGCTTTAACTTCTTAGTTGATGCAGTGAATGGCTCAGTTTTGGTCAACAACCAGCTAGTACAAGAAAATCAAGCACTTCCTAAAAGTTGCGTCATCACACTAGGAGATAACTCGGGTGGACGCCCGAGATTATTTATGACTTTTGACATATCTAATCCAGAGGTTGTTTTATGACGGAAAATCACATTCATAATATCGGCGATCGAGTAGATAATCGTTATGAGATCCTTCGCTTTGTCGGTGAAGGCGGGATGCAGCAAGTCTATCGTGCAAGAGATTTAGTGCTTGGCAGAGAAGTAGCTCTTAAATTGCCTAAAAATTCCTCAGCACAAAAGAGGTTTAAGCGAAGTGCTGTGGTCAGTGCAAAAGTTAATCATCCAAACGTAGCAAAAACATTAGATTATCTTGAAACTGACTCATCCCCTTATTTAGTAGAAGAGTTTATATCAGGAAAAGATCTTAAAGAAGGGTTATTACAGCAATTAGGTATCGTCGATCCATATCTCACTGCTAAGATTCTTCATTACTTAGCTAAGGGTGTTGCAGCTTCGCATAATGCAGGTGTTATTCATCGAGATCTGAAGCCAAGTAATGTGATGTTTTCAGGCGATTTCAATCTATCAGAGATTAAAATCACAGACTTCGGTATAGCTAAGATGGCTGAGGAAGAGATTGTAAATGGTGTTAAGGACGAATCTTCAATAAGTGCTTCCACTACAGTCATGGGAGCCTTGCCATACATGGCACCTGAGATGATTGAAGAAGCTAGCAAGGCAGGTAAGCCATCAGATATATGGGCGGTTGGAGCCATGATTTATGAATTAATGAGCGGTCAAAAACCCTTTGGTTCTGGATTAGTTGCGGTTCGCACTATCCTTAAAGCTATTCCACCCCAAAAACCCGCTTATATTGATAAAAATCTACAGTTTCAGTCCCTCGGCAATGAGTTGTATACACTAATCCTTGAATGTTTGAATAAGAATCCAGAAGCTCGCCCTACTGCCGATGAGCTAGTACAACGGTGTGAAAAACTTTGCTATCCAGTTGTTGAGCGTCAAATTGGCATATGTAAATCTTTACATTCAAATTATGATTGGGGACTTATTCAAAGTGATGGTGGAGACACTATCTTCTTCCATTTTGATAGTGTCTATGGGAATAAACCAACTGTCGGGAGTCGTGTTTGTTTTTCTGCATTTCCAGGTTCACCACATCCACGTGCTCATCCTGTTGTCTTAATCGAGGGTGTAAATACAAATCCATGAAATGTGAATCTAACAACTACGTTGCACCGAACCGCGTTCGAGCATCGATGCTACCCGGCGAACAGTGAGGCGAGTATTTGGGAAAACGGTTTGTCCTCCCATGATATTTGACTCACTGACTAAACGCTTTTGCCAATCTTTGAAGCGTGGAATTGTGTCCGACAATTCACTAGGGAGATCGCTTTACGGAAATTAATATTTCTGCTGTTTCAGTTCCTAAGTTTATTAAACCTTTAACTTATGCCTCTTACCGAAATTTTACCCCTCCTCAAAGAGTTATCTCACTCGGATCGACTGTTGCTACTAAAATTTGTGGTAGCCTAATTATTGAATTAATCAGGTTTAATCCCATTTGATGTTCAGAACAAAGTAGCTAGTAAAGGTTTATAAGATTCTTTTGAAGCTGCTGCTGGTTGAGCGAAAGCACTATAGCAATCCTAAATCATTTGTGAATTTCTTACTCCCTCCCCTTAGTAAGGGGAGGGTTGGGGTGGGGTAAAAAATTTACGACTCCTGCAAGGATTGCTATAGCAGAGGAAAAAGCGAAGACACATGGTTAATATCGTGCTTTGGTAGTCTAGATGGTTGCTTTTTCATCGATCGCCTACTACCTTTATTTTGGGTACACTAAAACTTGATAGAAAACCTGCCTTTGTCTGTGAGAGTTGTTTTCCTCCTCACAGTTCGGGGCGTCTCAGGAACAGCGGTGAATTTGCTGATTGTTGCGTACATCACAAATTAGCCCAAGTACAGTCTCGGTATTTTTAAAGATGAGGGTAGCCATGAAACGTAAAAAACAAGACCAACTCAGCCGCCGCCATTTTCTACTCGGTTCGGCAATTGCAGGTAGCGGTATTGTTGCCGCAAACCTGCGATCGAAATCTGGGTTAGCACAATCTTCTGCACCGGCAATTATCACCTCGGATCGGATGCGCCCCAGCATTCCCTACGGTGTTGCTAGCGGTGATATTACCGGCAACAGTGCGGTGATTTGGAGTCGGTGCGATCGCTCCTCCCGGATGATAGTCGAATATGACACCGCCGACTCCTTTGGCAACGTGCAGCGCATCATCGGACCTGCAGCGTTGGAAACTAGCGATTACACGGCGCGTATTAACCTGATTGACCTACCAGCCGACCGGCAAATATTCTACCGAGTCAGCTTCCAGAATTTAGCCGATCCAAACATCTACAGCGCCCCCGTTACGGGGAGTTTCCGCACACCTCCAAACAGCAAGCGCGACATCTTTTTTGCCTGGTCGGGAGACACCGCCGGACAGGGTTGGGGTATCAATTCTGAATGGGGCGGCATGAAAATCTATGAAACTATCAGGCAGCTTAAGCCAGACTTCTTCATTCATTCTGGCGATTACATCTATGCAGATAATCCGATTAAATCTGAGGTAAAACTTGACGACGGTAGCATCTGGAAAAACATCACAACAGAAGAAAAGTCAAAAGTAGCTGAAACCTTAACAGAGTTTCGCGGAAATTACATCTACAACCTGTTAGACAATAACATCCGCCGCTTCAACGCCGAAGTGCCTCAGCTAGTTCAGTGGGATGACCACGAAACTACAAACAACTGGTATCCCGGCGAGATGCTAATGAGCGATGACCGCTACAAAGTCAAAAGCAGTTCTTTACTGGCAGCGCGAGGCAAGCAAGCATTTATGGAGTATACGCCGATGCGCTTCGATGCCAACGACCCAGAACGGATTTACCGTTCGTTCAATTACGGTTCTTCCCTGGAAATTTTTATGCTGGATATGCGTAGCTACCGAGGACCAAACACTACCAACCGTCAGACAGCAGCAAGTGAAGAAACAGCGTTTTTGGGTAATGCCCAAGTTCGCTGGTTAAAGAACAAATTGCAGAATTCAAAGGCAAGGTGGAAAGTAATTGCTAGCGATATGCCAGTTGGATTGGTGATTGAAGATGGCAAAAACAGCGGCAAATTTGAGAACCTCGCCAATGGAAATGGCCCTGCATTAGGACGCGAACTCGAACTTGCTCAATTGTTGCGCTTTATCCAGCAAAACAATATCCAAAATGTCGTTTGGCTAACCGCTGACGTGCATTATGCTGCCGCGCACTACTACGACCCAGGTCAAGCTCAATTCACTGATTTTAAACCGTTTTGGGAGTTTGTTGCCGGGCCGCTTCACGCTGGAACTTACGGACCAAACAAGCTTGACAATACTTTTGGTCCCCTTGTTAAGTTCCAAAGCTTGCCGCCGGGAGAAGTAGAAAATCTACCTCCTACAAAAGGTTTTCAGTTCTTTGGTACGGTTAAAATTAATGGCGATAGTCAGGTGATGACTGTGGCGCTGCACAACCTTGAAGGCAAAATTCTCTACAGCGTGGACTTGCCGCCGGAGGTTTAAAACAGCTTCTAAACATTATTAGATCATTGCCCGGAACGAAGCAATCCCAAGTCTGACCGATTGCTGCATTTCTATCTGCTGTTTCCTTAAATTTTGATAATTTTTGAGTGCCTTGAAATACTATAGCCAACATCCTAACGCTTTCTCGATCGACTACCTCAACGACTTGCGAGGAGCAATTCTAGCCTCCCCGTATCTAGCAATCAACAACCTCAACCGCGATTTCATTGGCACAAAAGGGTTTTCCGTGGTGTTTCAACGTGCGGAAATCGCCGAAGTAGAACGGCGGTTCCCTTTGTTCAAACCCTATCTAGACCAAGCATTACAGCCTGAATGCAATGCTTTTTACCTCAACCCTCTGTTGCTGGGTGAAGGTTCCCGCGTCGATCCGCATATCGATCGATCTTTGCGATCGTACTGCAAAACTGTTGAACCTCCCGCAGCCGTCAGCGTTTTATACGTACAAGTGCCGCCGAACTTGCAAGGGGGAGAGTTGATACTGCGACGGAACAAACAGCAAGTCGGGCAGATTAAGCCGCAAGCCAACTCGCTGATCTATTTTCAAGGAGATTTGACTCACTCTGTCAACGCTGTTAAAAGTACCGGAACTCGTTTGAGTTTGGTTTGCGAACAGTACAGTTTGAGCGAAACAGAACTGCAAGATATTCCAGGATTCACAGTAGAATCTAGGGCCGTGAAAGCAAAAATTAAGTAAGGTTTATTCGCTCCTTGGTTGGGTCGCTTTCACTTGGATTTACGGTAAACTTAAGGCTCAATCTAAATCGGGACTTTTGAGCATTTCCATCAACTTCCGCTTCCGACTGTGTACTTGCATCAGTTGAGAACGATAACCCACATTCCGCACCCCCAACTGGCACATACGCGGATTGAGAGGGTAAAAGTGAATCATCCGAGATAATAGTGAGTAAAAACACCCAAAGAGCTGTGCAATTATCGCATCACC
>JACJNY010000025.1 GCA_014695295.1 Microcoleus sp. FACHB-61
GGTGCACAGTGGAAAGAAAAAAACGTGCCTCAAATTTTAAGACTAAGATGTGCGTATTTAAATAATGAGATTAAAATGAGTAGTTATGCTTAGTTAAAAAGCGGGATGCTCCCGTTGATTGTTCCTACTCGCTCCTTAATTGTAGCCGAAGATTGACAGCGACTGAATTCGCCGTGCGATGCCCGATCGCGTAGCCGAAGGATCGCTTCCCACGAGCGGGCTAAAGCGAGTGAGTTTCCAGCATCCGGTATTATTTCATATAAATAAATTAAGCTAAAATGAAGTGAGGCAGCAGGCGGGCTGATGCGAAATCGGTTTTATACCCGATCGCTCTCGGGGCAATGTGGGCATAGGCGGGAAGTGCCCGCTATACATATAGAGGTGGGCCGTAAATCATAACCTGGTGCTACAGTAAATTTGCGTAAAAGTTTAGCGATTGTTTACCTAATTGTTGTAGTTTCAAGTGTTAAATCGATCGACTGTGTTTTGAGGAGCGCTCGATCGGTCAGAAATTTTACGAGTAATTGTTCCCAAAAAACTATTTATAACTTAATTGTTTATGGAATCTTTAATCATAATCAGGATATTATAAAGTTTTCGTTAAACAAACGTGTGAAGCTCATAATTAATTTTTAATTTCTAATTTTTCAAAGCCCTAGGCCTTAAATCTGTAAATTCCCGCCAACTCTCACTGCCAAATCAGGGAGTTCAACCACATCAATCGAAAATGCTGCTGACTCTTTTAGATCCAGAAAAACAAATCCCCCTGCAACAGTGGAGTTTCGAGAGCGAGTCCATTATTCGTATCGGCCGCTCTCCAGAAAATCACGTTGTGATCCCCAATGCTCTAGTGTCGCGGCAGCATCTGGAATTGCAAAGAGTTAATAGCGGGAGATCCAGTCAGTGGTACTTAGTCAATTCCGGGACAAATGGCACTTTGGTTAACGGTATTCTCATGTCTCAGGGTTGGATATCCGACGGTGCCCTGATCCAGTTGGCGCGGGGTGGCCCAATTCTGCATTTCCAAGTTATTACTATTGAACTCGGCGGCAAAATTGAGGCGAACCCCAGCGTCAATCTCGTCGTCCCGAGGTGTACCCACGCGGGAAACCCGCCGGGGAATTTATTCTGTATCCACTGCGGCGAACCGATTAAAGTCGATCGCACTGTCCGACACTACCAAGTTCTGCGAACTTTGGGCCAAGGCGGTATGGGGACAACGACTTTAGCTTGGGATCGAGACAAAGCAAAAGCTCAACAACCCGGAAGTTCCCCCGCAGCATCTCTGGTAGTCCTCAAGGAAATGAATGCTGATATGGCTCAAATCGCCAAAGCTCAAGAACTGTTTGAACGTGAAGCTAAAACTCTCAAGGCTCTGCACCATCCGGGAATTCCTCAGTTTTTTGACTTTTTTGTGGAAGGGGGCAAAAAATACTTGGTTATGGAAATGCTCCACGGCGAGGATTTAGAAAAACGCATCTACAACCGCGGGCCTGTTGCTCCCCAACAAGCAATAGAGTGGATGATCCAAACCTGTGAGGTTTTGGACTACATCCACTCTCAAAAACCCCCGATCGTCCACCGGGATATTAAACCTGCTAATTTGCTGGTGCGCCACCGGGACAATGGCATTACACTGCTGGATTTTGGCGCCGTTAAAGAAATCGGCACTCCTCCGGGCACTCGCATCGGCGTTGAAGGCTACACCGCACCAGAACAAGACCGGGGACAGCCTCTCCCTCAGTCGGATTTATATGCTATTGGGCCTACTTTGATTTTTTTGCTGACGGCCCAAAGCCCTCAAAACTTTTACGGGAAAATAGCTGGAGGTTACGGGTTTAAGCTCGAAAATATTCCGACGATCGCCCCGAAGCTGCGAGAAACCATTTTGCGAACCACCGCAGCTAAGCCTGGGGATCGCTTTCAAACTGCTCAACAATTAGCTCGAGCTTTAGCAGCTTCGCTTTAACAGAAGTCAGAAGTCAAAAGTCAAAAGTCAAAAGTCAAAAGCCAGAAGTCATTAGGAAGAGGGCAAAGGGAAGAGGGAAGAGGGAAGAAGCTAGCAACGGGAATTTATGAAAGAAAATTTACCCGATCGCCTCGGAATTTCTCTGCGACACCCAAGTCCTCCGTCTCCTCTGTTATTCCTCGTCCCAAGCTTCTACAGCTATCAACTCGCTCACGGGGTCTTGCATAGAAAAATCAAACTCTAGCAATTGCTGTTTCCAGTACGGCCATTCGTCGCCGTAAAGCAGAGCAATTTTCCAAATGCTGTCTGTCGGCTTGATAATGTCAGACGCGACAAGAGAATGCACCTGACGCTGGAACTTAACCATCGGCTGTATAACCTGCTGGCTCATAATACCTCTTGAATTGTTTAAATCTTGTGTAATTACCACTTCCCAGCTCTCACTTTTTACCGCAGTTTCGCCAAGAACAGTCTCGCCAAGATACGTGTAGATTTTTGTCGGGAAGCTACATATTCAACTTGTATCTTAACACTGTTCGTTTTGACAAGGGGCTATAAGCAGGACTGAAGAGTCAAGACCGACTTCAAAGAATTAATCATCTTTAAATTGTCCCGCTATATGCTGTCGCTCGGCGGTGGGAGGTTTGCCGCCTCGATTGTTTGCACGCAAGTCGCAGATGCAAGGGCTGCGTTCGGCTTGTTTTTGACAAGGCAGAGGAAAGCGAGAAACTGCAACTACTGCTCGAACGCTTGCGAAAGCCTAATTTCCGATTTGGGGCAGCTCAACCGCACCTGTTCCACCTTTAACGCTCGGTTTGGTGTGAGAGTGAGGTCTGATCTGCATAAACTAATTATAACTCTACTGACGGCAAACGCGGTCAAAATTTGTTGGATACTGTTGATCGGAATCCCCGTCAGGTCGATCGAACATTCTAGGCTGCCCCACGCGGCCCCGCAGGCAAGTTCCAAACCCATCGTCCGTCTTGATTCAGTAAATCTCAAATCTCAAATCTCAAATCTAAAATTGTATGACTTGGACAAGGCGACACATTCTCACTCTGGCTGATTTTACCTCCGACGAATACGATACGGTGCTGCAAACTGCGGCCAGTTTTCGGGAGGTGCTCGGCCGCCGCACGAAGAAAGTGCCTGCCCTGCAGGGTCAAGTGGTCGCGAATTTGTTTTTTGAACCTTCTACCCGGACTCGCAATAGTTTTGAGTTAGCCGCGAAGCGGCTGTCGGCGGATACGCTAAATTTTACCCCGGGAAGTTCTTCTCTGACGAAGGGGGAGACTATTCTGGATACGGCTAAGACTTATCTGGCGATGGGAACGGATTTGATGGTGATCCGCCACGAACAAGCAGGAGTTCCCAGCACGATTGCTTCGGAAATGGATCGCTTGGGTTCGAGAGTTAGCGTTCTTAATGCAGGAGACGGCCAGCACGAACACCCCTCACAAGGTTTGCTAGACTTATTTACTATTTGTACTCTGTTAGATACCGAACGTCCGCAGCTGGAACTTTTAGCGGGTAAAAAAATTGCTGTGGTGGGGGATATCTTGCATTCGCGGGTGGCTAGGTCTAATATTTGGAGTCTAACGGCTTCTGGGGCAGAGGTCCATTTAGCCGGGCCGCCGACTTTGCTGCCGCTGTTGTTTGCTGAGTGTGGCGATGGTAGGGAAGGCAAGTTATTTTTGCACTGGCATTTAGAACCTGCTTTAGCCGATGCTGATTTTGTGATGACTTTGCGGCTGCAAAAGGAACGGATGAGCGAGCATTTGCTGCCGAGCTTACGAGAGTATCATTCTTTGTACGGGATTACGCGCGATCGGCTCAAACTCTGCAAGCCGGAAGTGAAGGTGTTGCACCCGGGCCCGGTTAACCGTGGCGTGGAAATTAGTTCGGATTTGATGGACGATGCCCAGTTTAGCCTGATTTCTCAGCAAGTTACCAGCGGCGTGGCGGTGCGGATGGCATTACTTTATCTAATCGGCGGCGGTAAAGTTTAGGCTGTTAGTTGTTAGTCATGAATTTCGGATATTCGATTATTTTCAGGATCGATCGCCTGTTTACAATAATCGTTACCCAGTATGGCCGGGTAACGATTAAAACTCTTTCTAGAAATGTAAAGTGCTCTAGTTAAGAGTTAGGAAAGCCAGGACGCAGATACCCAGCCGCCACCTTTGAGTTGTGCCCAACCGTTTTTGTAACGACCAGTCAATTTGATGTGGTCTCCATAATGTAACTTGCCGATTACATGAGAACAGCTATCGGGCCGTTTGCGGATATTCAGTCTGCCGCCATTCGTGACAACTTTGGCGTAGCTGTAATTGGCGTGATGGCTTTTCTTGCCGCAGCGGGAGTAGCAAGCGGCCTGGGCTTCGCCACCGACACTCAGAACAGATAAAGCTACTGCCATACCTGCAACGCCTACCCATGCAGAATTAGGAATTTTCAAGCCCAGCTCGTCTAAGGACTTGACTTGGAGTTCGGACTCTGGAGATTCATAAGCAACAAAAGAGTGGCTCAATGCTAGTGCTTCCATAGTTTCCTCGTAATTGTTTTTAACATTTATTGGTGCAGACTCAGGTCGAAACCTCCATTAACAGCCCAAACTATTAACTTATGTTTCATATAAGGCACATGAGGGCGTTACGGTTTTGCTTTTGCGTAGTATCCGCCAATTTGCCTCAACCCTGCACAGGTATATCATGTCATCTAAGTAGCTTTCCGGAACAAAAAATAAATAAAGTTTACATCTGCTGGTCAAAATTTTGGCGACCCCGATAAGTAGGAGGGCCGAATTAAAGTTAACTGTGTCATTCAAAAGGGAAAAAAGTAATCGCTTGGGGTTTGAGATTTATTATACTGAGTTGCGAATGACACTACTTATTTGCGTGTGCTTATTTATTGAGTTGCTACAGCAATATCGGCAGTTAATTTTATCGAACAAGCATCCTGCTTGTCTTCAATCACGCTCTTAATTTGGTTCGAGCGAGTTATATTGTAGCCGATCGCACTGGTACAAAAGTTCGGGGTGATGGCGTCGGGTCCTCGCCCGTGCTACGAGATGGGTCTCAACATTAGCCACCCCGTTTCCCGGACAACGATGCAAGATCGATCGCGACTTGATTTGTGTCAAGATCGATTAACTTCCCCACCACCACTTCTTTGGCAATGAACTCTAGCGCTGCACTTTCGATCGGCACAATTCCTCAACGCCATGAATCAGACAGCTTTGCCATTACCTTAGCGCCTTTGTCTGTAGAGGAAATATATGCTTTGGCAGATGACCCCGCGAACGGAGCCGTAGTAATGATGAGCGGTACAGTCCGCAACCAAACAGACGGTCAAGCTGTCGTTTCCCTAGAATATCAAGCCTACGAACCGATGGCAGTGCGAGTATTCCAGCAAATCGCTACTGAAATCCGCCGCCAGTGGCCCGATGTCAATCGGGTCGCCATTCACCACCGCGTCGGACACTTGCAGGTGGGGGAAATCAGCGTACTGGTGGCTGTTGGCTGTCCCCACCGGGGGGAGGCCTTTGCAGCTTGCCAGTACGCGATAGATACGCTCAAACACAATGTACCGATTTGGAAAAAGGAACATTGGGCCGACGGTTCTAGCAGTTGGGTTAGTATTGGAGCGTGCGAAGTTGTCGGGCATTAGTCATGCAGTCATACAGTCATTGACTGTCTGATGACTGATGCCGATCGCAGTTTCCGCAGTGCGGGAACCGATCGCGGTATGCTACCGTCAAAAAGTGTGGAATGTTCGATGAGCCAATTCCACCGATGAGCGACTTTATTTCCGTGTCCTGGTCTGCGGTTGTGGCGACCGTTCAAAGAGTGCAATTGCCAGCCGAAAAACTCTCTAATTATGACTTAGTGTTGCGCTGTCAGGAAGGAAATCGACCTGAGAACACTGCTTTTTCAGAACTGTTGAAGCGGTATCAGTCCCACGTAGACAGGGTTCTTTATCACTTGGCCCCTGACTGGCAAGACCGAGCAGACTTGGCTCAGGAAGTCTGGATTCGAGTCTACCGCAATATTAACCGCTTGCAAGAGCCTGTTAAATTTCGGGGCTGGCTGAGCCGCATCGCCACTAATTTGTTTTACGATGAGTTGCGCAAGCGCAAGCGGGTGCGAACTCCGCTGTCGCTGGACGTGCCCCGTGCTCTGGAAGATGGGGAGGTTGATTGGGAAATTCCGGGCGACAGTCCGGGGCCTGATGAAGATTTGACGACTAGAGAATTTTACGACCAGTTGCGATCGGCGATCGCAGATTTGCCGGAAGTATTCCGCACGACAATTGTTTTGAGAGAAATAGAAGGTTTAGCATATGAGGAAATAGCCGAAATGACCGGAGTTTCTCTGGGAACTGTCAAGTCGAGAATTGCTAGAGCTCGCCAAAGATTGCAGTTGGAATTGCAAAAATATCTCGACGGTAATTAGCAACAGTGATTTCAGAGGCGGGTCAAGAAGGTTTGGTAAAGTTTGCTGTGACATCAAAACTTCTCTTTTAAAATATAAATAAGCAGTAAATCATCCTAATAGCGAGTGCGTGCTTCCACCAATTAGAGCAAGTAATGTGAAATATGAATTGTAACTTTGAATCCGATAAAAATCAGAATCAGAAAGGTCTCCGGGATTCACTCGCTGAAACTCAAGCTAACAAAAATTATGCCCAGGGCAATGTAACTACTATGATGCGCGATCGCTTTGAATTGCTGAGTGCCTACCTCGACGGCGAAGTGACGGCTGCAGAACGCCGGCAAGTTGAGGACTGGCTGACAAATGACCCCACTACGAAACGTTTGTACTCGCGACTGCTGATGATGCAGCAGAGTTTTCAGGCAATGCCGGTGCCTGCTGCGGAACAATCTGCACAGGAGTTGGCGACGAAGGTTTTGCAGCGGGTGGAACGCAAGCCGAAACAAACTTGGATTTTGGGTGGAAGTGCGATCGCAGCTTTGTTGATTGCGGTGGTGTCTGGTGTCGGTGGCGATCGCCAATGGTTTGCTCCCCAGTTTGCTCGATCGCCCGTTCCTGCTGAATCTGACGGTTTGATTGTGGCTTTGAACGAGCCTCTGGTGGAGATTGTTAATCCCAACGATTTGATGCTTGGGGTAAATGCACCGATAATGGATATTCCCAAAGTTGGTGTAGCAACCCCTCAAAAGTAATTGTCAAAGGCGCAGCAGGATTTCTGTTTTGAGCATAACTGAAGTCGCTAAGCTCCCTAAAAAAGGGGGCTTTTTGCTGTTTTTCCCAGTTTTTTAAGGTGGATATATCCTTGGACACTTTCCCGGCTTTGAATAACGAATTGTGGGGCGATCGCATCTTAATATCGGAGTAGGTAGCTAGTGGAATTAGAACGCGCGATCGCACTTGTCACCGATTTTTTGGAGATTTGCGATCGGCAACAGCAATGTCTCCTCAATTTCCTGCCGCACAGCAGGAGATACATTACAACCGCTATTGAGGCAATCTACCAGCAATTTATTAGCATCATAATACTTCCTCAGTAATGACTTCTGCTGTTCGCTGAAGATCCAATTGCGACCTATATTGCGATACTTAATCATCACATTTATTAATTGCTGAGTCCAATCTTGACCTTTAGCATTCCACCACTCCCGCTCGCTTCTCCACCACTCCTGTATTCTGTTTGTATATGCTGAAGCATATAGTTGGTCTCTGAGTTGTTGCAGAGATTGCTTCAATTCTGGTTCCAGATTTAAATTGAGAGTAAAGGCGAGGATAGAGAGAAGATTGCGACCTGATGCTGCAGCATAAAGATAGGGAATATTAAGGTCAATTGCATAGACCATTGCAACGTCAAGAACAATATCAGTAGCCAAGTCAGAGTGGCGTTCAGTAGCCAAGCCCGAGTCACGTTCATGGTCATAATAAGAAGTAAAGTCCAAGAAAAAAAGTTCAAGGGGTGGTTTAAAGGTATGGTCAATGGCATAACCAAGAATACGGATCAAACTTAGGTCAAAATTCAAGTCCGAACGAGGGTTACTAACGCGCTCTACCTCTCGACCCAGATAAAAAGCGCGGATAGCTGATGGTTTATAGGGAGCCTTAATGGAAAAAGATTTATTTCTTATCCACATTAGGAACTGCTGCAACTGCTCATCATCAGCGACCAGCCCATCAACTTGCTGTTTCATTGACAGTAACAAGTCATCAGCTTTTTGCAACATCCCAACTGCTAAGAACAAGACTTCTCGCCAACGCTTCTCTGTCAGGTGGATTACCAGTTTTTCCAAAGCTTGTGGAGCGGAATTGGTAACAATTTCTCTAGCAGTGAAATACTCTTGAAATGTTAGATGAGAAAACGAATAAATCCCTCTTGCCCTCTCCACTAATAAGCCATGTTGTGCCTCGATCGCCTTCAGCACAACCTCACTATGGCTCTCCAACTGAACGGGGTCAGTTGTGCCATCGGGCAAGTTAGCTAGATAGTCGGCAATCAATTGCTGAACTGTGTTTTTTTCAAAAAAGTAATCGCCCCGAGCAAAAGTAATAGCTGCTACAAAAGCAAGTAAATGTTTCTTGCGGCACAAATTCAAATTTCGATAAACTTCATCCCGTTGAATGCCTCTAGTTTCATCCCATTTTCTGAGCATAATTTCCAGTCCTTCTTCATACAACTTGGCTCTGTTGGATGGGAAATCTGCTTTGGCTTGGAATACTAAGCAAGTCAGATTCAACAAGATAGGCGTTACTGCCAGTTCTCGGATTTGCTGATTTTTATTCATCTTTAGCTGCTCTACAAATTGAGATGCTAAAGCTTTCCCTGCCTCCATATTCTGGGAAAATGCCACAAACCAATTGCGAGCAAAGGCAGCGATTTGCTTGTTATTAAAATCTGCTACCTCAACACAGGTAAAGGCTTCGTCGTGAAATCTGTACTTAGAAGCGGCAATTCGACAGGTAATAATAAACTGATTGTTGTAATACTTTTGGACAAACTGACGAATCTGTCTGAGGACTGCATCGCTATCTGATTCTGGCACTTCATCTAAGCCGTCCAGCAAAATCAGCCCTCTGCCTTGACTGAGTACAGATTCAGTTTGCGATTGCGCCTCAACTCCGCAACTGGCAAATTCGTCGCTGATATATTCTAATAAGTCAAGATTAGCGATTTCAGCAAAGGTTTTCAGAGAGATAAAAATCGGTATTTTGTTTGCTTCAAATTCAGAGCGATCGCACTGAATGGCGATGTGTTTCAAAAAAGTAGTTTTACCTGAACCAGGTTTGCCGAGTACCATTAGTTTAGAGTGAGATTTCACCGCATCGAATCCTGGTACTCGTTTCTGATGCACTTTGCCTAATCCCAAGCGGTTAAAATTATCCGCGTCGGGGTTGAAGTCTCTCAGTAAATCGCTAATTTCTCCCGGCTGCCAACTGGTAATTTCCTCCAAAATGTTGACTTCAACGTAGAGGTTGCTGAGATCGACGGGCTGTGCAATATCCAACATTTGCATTTTGCTGTAAAGCTGTTGGATTTTGCTGTGGCATTTTTGTCGTATGTCTTGCACTACCGAATCAATAGGCTGTTGGCAAAAATCTCTTGGAGGACGATCGACAATTTCTTCCCAATTCAATTGCAAAACCGTGCAGAAAGCCCTGAAAGCATTGGCTTTAATTGGTTCTGTTCCTCGTAAAAAACGCCTCCAAGTTGGCAGCGAGAGGCCATCGGCATAGGGCCCGGCCTCAGTCCAAGTTCGATCGGGTTCTAATTTTTGACTAGCTTCTACTAGCCATCTGGGGTCTTCTATAGTCGAGCCCCTTTCTCTTCTAGCTTGCTTAATTTTTACTAATCCCTCCTCAGAGGCTTTGAGGGTAGTCATTGTATAATTTACTTATCTAATTGTCAATGTCAGTTTTCGCTCAGTTTAGCGATCGCAAACTGAGTTTGTCAAGATCCGAGCAAAAAAGAGAAAATGATCGGGACAACAACTGCACGGCATACGGGAAAAGTCAGGCATAAATCATGCAAACTTAATCGTTCAGAATGCCACTCTCTTTTTTAGGTAAAAAAGTACACATTAAATGATGACAAAGGATAGCACCATGATAGATAACATGGATGAAATTCCGTCAGGTGGGGTAGGTATAAAAATTCTTGGCAAAATTGCCGATGAGCTAAGTTATACCCGCACATCTGACGGTCGAAACTGTCTGTTAATTGTAAAATATTATCAGCAGCCTGGTCTAGTACCATCCCAACCTAGCACTAAAGCTGGTATTTTTAAGCGGTCGCTCGATGTTTTAAACAGCTTTAATTTCGGGTTTCCCAAGCAACAAACTCGCCAATCCGAGCCAAGTTCTAACCACCCCATTCAAAAATTTAGCCTTCAACAAAATACTGATATCCAGACTGTTGCTCAAGTTTTATTCTGGCTTGAACAGTTAGATCCTCTATCAATTCCCGAAGCCGTTTTGCATCAGTTTAAACTGGCTGTGATTGAGGGGTTTACGAATGCTGTTCGCCACGCTCACAAAAATCTGCCCTTAGAAACTCCGATCGAGCTTGAAATAACCGTATTTAACGAACGCCTAGAACTCAAAATTTGGGATTTGGGAGAGCCTTTTGACCTCCAAGCGAAGTTGAAAGAAGAATTGTCAGTTAGTTGGAACGACCTGGGATTTATGCTTCACTAAAGCTGTTCTGTAATTGCCAGCTTGAAATTAACAAGTGAAAGAAACTTTTTTGTTATGACTACTGATACGACTCCCAAGATTATCGTTTTGGATGATGACCCATCCATCCGCAATCTAGTTCATCTCCCAAGATTATCGTTTTGGATGATGACCCATCCGTCCCCAATCTAGTTCATCGTTTTTTAAATCAGAAATATCACGTAGGTTCGGCAGCAGATGGCGAGACGGCTTTAGCATTGTTTGAGCAATTAAAGCCACTGCTAGTTGCTCTCGATTGGAATTTGCCGGATACTACAGGCTACCACCTCTGCCAGGAAATGCAGCACAGCACCGTACTAATGTTTTTGCGATCGTGTTAAGCAGCCGCACAGACGAAGCTGATAAAGTTAAAGTTCTGTCCGCAGGTGCTGATGACTATATCTGCAAACCATTTGGACTGGCCGAGTTGGCAATTCGTATAGAAGTTGTGTTGACACGCATGAGGCCTGTCACTCGATCGCGTATTGTATTCGATTGGTTCGCGATCGATTCAGCGCCTCGGGAAGCAACACTCAACGATCGCATTATCAAGTTAACAGCCTGGGAATTTAATATCTTGTATTTTTTTGCAAGTCATTCCGGCCAATCTTGGAGTCGCCAACAGCTAAGCGAAACAATCTGGGGGTGGAACTGCGACGACACAGGAGAAAAGCAAATTTTTAGCGTGCATATCGGTCAGATTCGCAAGAAAATGATTGAAGTTGATGCTAGTGGGTCGCAGTTTATTAAAACTATTCGGGGTTACGGTTACAGGTTCGATCCGCCCGATCGCACGGCAATGGCAATTTACTAAGCTCATCGGCATTAACCGCTTTATTTGGTGAAAAACCTATTTTCCCACCTGCCGTGGGGCAGCCAGATGCCTCCTAGGGAACGGACGCGATCGGGTAACATGAAGTATGCCCAAGCCGTGCCTAAAGGTTTGAGGTGCCGATCGAAGATTTCGATTTCCTGTCGCTGATATTCGTTTTGTGTCGGTTCCCGCAGCGGATGATAGTCTTCCAATCGGTCTAAATCGTCCAAAATAGCCGAGTTTGCGAAACAGAGGAGAAAACCGCAGACTGTGCCATCTCCGGCCATCATCGCAGGATAGCCGATCGGCAGCGCAAAAAGTTGACCGCGGGCGATCGCGGGGCAAGCATCCACAACTTTTCCTTCGCAGTAGCGGAGGTAGTTGGACTCCCCGGGTTTGAGTGTGCCGTAGACAAAGACTTTCATCGGGTAGGGCTTAACCGCTAGTTTTTGCTAACATAGATGGCTAAGCTAATAGTTTAAGTCTCGCGGGCGATCGCGACTGCAATCTTCCTAAATTTCGTTGTTTACCCTTTCTTATAATTCATGACTCTAGCAGTTAGTCTTATTGCTTTTGGACTTCGGCCTTTGTACTTGAGCTCTTTCTTGCCGTCCCTGCCCCTGGACAGCTTGTTTTCGACTCAAGGGATTATGGTGATGCTGCTGGCCGCCTATGCGGGGGCGATGTGGATGTTTCTCACCAGTGCTCCGAAGGTACACACGGTGATGGTATCGGATCTCGGACAAGCGAGGGAGTTCTATGAAGGTATGCTAAACCTGCCCGTAGCAGAAGTGCCGCTGCACTACTACTACAATTACGAGCAAAGTTTGGGAACAACTGGTATCGATCCGCTGTATTTGTCGCCGAATGTCGGGAGGGCAACGAGCTCTCAAACGATGGGGAGTCCGGATGGTTTGTGGTATCAGTTGATGAAAAATACCCAACTGCACATTATTAGCGGCGCCGGTGCAGGGGAAAAAAATCGCCCGCGTCACGTTTGTTTCGATCGCGAATGTTTGGATCAGCTATTGATGAGGGTACAAACTCGCGGCATTAGTTATAAAATTCGCCGGGAAAAGCCGCTGAATTTTTTAGTCAAGGATTACGATGGCCGGGTGATTGAAATGGCTGAGGTTAGTAATTAGATAAGACTCGGCGGTTGAAACCGATCCTACACAAACTTTGGTTCCCGCAGAGAGGAATCAAACAATAAAACGGCTATTAAAGCCGAATTGGGTATTACATCCCAAGTTAGAAACCCGGTTTATCTAAAAAACCGGGTTTCTTGTTTGTCAATTAATCTTTGCTTTCGCGCTAGATTTTTCAGATGCGGCAGCTTCCTTTATCTCTGAAATCGCTTTCCGGCTGAAAATTTGGAAGTAGAGAGAAACAAAAAACTCTTTAACTGGAAAAACGATAAAAGTCAAAGGATTAATTGTCACGATGATATTGCGGGCATCACCTTTAGCTTGTTTGACAACTTGCTGCGCTACCCAATCTGGAGACATAATGCCGATCGGGTTTAAGTTGCTTTTAAACGGCCCTAAAATCAGTTTGCGAACGATGCAGGGTGCGTCTAGCCGGCGCAGGGTGACTAAATCTCCGAGGGCGCGCTTGCTGAGTTCGTACAGGGGACTGACAGCGGGAATTACTTCTGCTTCTGAAGTGTTGATCCAGACTTCTTTGCAAGCGATGTTTTCGTTAGTGCGGACTGTTAAGAAAAAGAGTTCCATCAGCCGCCACGCGGAAAAAGTGTTAATTTCGTATGAGTTGGCGATCGCCTCTCCTGTTCTTTCTCGCTGTACGTTAATCCCGTGATTGATGACGAGAATATCGATTTTTTCTAACAATAGGGCTAAGTCTGCCTCTTGGCCAGCTTGCCAAGTTACGGTTTTTACAGGTAAATTTTCGCCGTCTAGATCCAAAGTAATTTCCTCATTTCCCGATGAGAGGGCGATCACTTTTGCACCAGCTTTGTGCAGGTGTTTGAGTAGCAAACGCCCTAAAGTTCCCGATGCACCGGTGACGGCTACAGTTTTGCCTTTGAGAGAAAGTGCTGTACCCATAAGTTTATCTATTAAGGTGAAAGTACCGCAATAGTAAGCATTTTGATTGTCGAAGTGATGCCGCCAGTGATAAGGTTTATTAACTAACCACTTGCCAGGGGGAGTAAGGAAATCTCCCGGTTGGTGGGTTATGTCGGTTAATTCGTCTGCACCTTTGATGCCGCACGCGCGGGCGATCGCGCTCAACAAAAAGCCTAAAGTATAAATACAACCTGCTGCTGCACCCCAGTGGTATTCCGGCAGCCCAAAATAGGCTACAACCCACAGCAACAAGCCCAAAACCATCATCGCCGCACCTTCGGGCACGTCGTGACGCCAGTGTGCTTGCTTGTAAATTGTCTCGCTGACGGCGGTTAAATTCGGGCGGAAAACGCGGTGATGCCAAGTGTGCAGCTTTTGCAGGGGTGTCCAATAATGGGACACGACGTGATAAAAGTCTCGTATTATTTCTGCCCAGCAGACAGAAGCTATTGCCACAGCGCCGACTATCCAGTAATTTACCATGCTCGCACCAGTTTGAAATTTGAGATATTAGATATTGTCTGCTTTGAAAGATAACTCAAAATGGCTTTTATTGCTAGTGTGGAAGTTTACTCAGGCGTTTTAAAATCTGCAAAACTCGGTACAATTCATTGCCGGGATTGGAAATAACAAATTCAGCCGATCGGGCATACTGGGGAGTTTCCCCTCTAACTAACTTCACAAAAGAGAAGTTAGCACCTGTAGAAATCATGCCAAAAGTAGGAGTTTCAGGATTGGGATCTGCCAGCATATATGTCAGGAGTTGGGCAAGTGCTTCGTCAGTTGAAAACGAAAGTTGTTTTGATTCAATTACTGTCACCCACAAGTTGGCTTTCATAATTAGGATATCTATTCTGCCTTCGATGATTCTGCCTTCGTCTTCTTCTTGAATGGCTATAGACTTTTCGGCTTTAACTTGAAAAGGAGACTCATACAGACCGGCAATAAACAAAATAGGGCTGATGATTGTTAGCTTGACTGCATTTTCCAATACAGGCGGGGTGTCTACCAAGTTGAAGTATATGTCTTGGACGCGATCGAGCAATTGTTTTTCTGAGTCTGTTACTTCGGGTAAGTTTTCTTGCCATTCTCGGAAAAATTCGCTGTTGCGAACTCGCTGCAAGCCGAAGTTATCAATTAGATAGCGGAGGTTGATGTCTCTAGCTTGAAGTTTTTGCATTATTTTAGCAGAATTTATATGGTTGTCAATAAGTTTAGCATAATTGGATTTTTAACCGCAGATGAACGCAAATGAACGCAGATGAAATTCCGAGTAAGTTAATTTTGCTGAGATGTCTGTTCATGAGGATTTGTGATTGGCAATTCGTTGTTTTTGTCCAGCTTGCATTTGCAACAATTGCGGCACGGTGACAAAACGATATCCCTGCTGTTTGAGTTTGGGAATAATTGCAGATAGCGCCTCGACTGTTTGCTGGCGATTGCCGCCGCCGTCGTGCAACAATACGATCGCCCCCGATGTCGCTTGGGATAGCACGCTACGGGCGATCGCAGCCGCCGGAGGTTGCAGAAAGTCTTTAGGATCGATCGACCAGATGACGACTACATAATTTTTCTTTTTAGCGTAATCTGCTAAACCGTTATTTAAGCGGCCGCCGGGCGGGCGAAACAAGAAACTTTTTGCGCCAGTCGATCTATAAATATGAACCCCAGTATTATCAATTTCATCCGATGCTGTTTTTTCGGTAACATTGTGAGAATAGTGATGCCAAGTATGGTTGCCGATCGCATTTCCCGCTTGCACAACTCTTTTCGCAATTTCTGGATACTCCCGCAAATTTGCACCCAAGCAGAAAAATGTGCCCACAACTTGATGTTTGTGCAAAACTTCTAATATTTTCAAAGTTTCAGGCGTTGGGCCATCGTCAAATGTCAGGGCGATAACTTTTGAGTTGTTAATACTTGCTTTATAAACAATTTGGCTGCGAAATTGCGCGGGCGGTGCGAAGACTAAAGGTTGTTCGGGAGGTTTGGGAGAGGGAGTTGCGGAGGGAGAAGGGGGTGTTTGTAGTTTTCGGGGTTTCAGCAGGTTTGGCGGAGGATTTTCAACGGGTGCGATCGGTATTAGCGGATTTGAATTGGCGGTTTTTCTGTTTTCCCACAACAGAGAAATTGTGAAGATCAATCCGATAAGTATAACGGTTTTAATAACCCGTTTTTTATTGACTTTGGGACTCATCAGGTATAGGATTTATTTTGAACAATCTCATTATGCCTGATTGTTATGCCAGCTTAAAAGTTGGGTAAATTATTTTTTTTTGCGAAAGGTCGATCGCACTAAAGCAAGACTGAAGCAAAAACCGGGTTTTTTTAGGCAAATCAATCGTGGTTCGCCGCTGATTCCGATAGAAAAACCCGGTTTATCGATCAAAAATCTACCCTTTCAGGCTCTTTCCGCGACCATAAAACAAGGTGAGCACACCCTGTGCGTTCCGGAATGTATCTAGAATCGGCAAGTTTGCCGTGCCCTTTCATCCTCCGGTTCTTGCCACCCAAAAGCAAAATGACTCACCGCATTAATTTGCGGCGTCGCCGAGCGAATTGCCCGCATTTGAATCTCCAAAGACGGCCGATTTCTCAGAGGTTTTCCCCAATCTCCAGCAATGGCAGGAATAATTTTTGCTCCCGCAGGCGCTAAACTCACTGTCCGCTGCACCTGTGGCACAATGCAGCTTACATCCCCACAATTTCCGTAAGACATGGCGTGGAATTCCACAGCAGCCGGAAATGTGTCCCAAGGCTGCAATCTCGAATCATATCCCCCTTGATTTATCGCTTGATTTGCAGTTGGAAAAAACACCGCTCCTACAGGAATTCCCATCCTTTGAGCGGGTTGAATTGCTATTCCCAAAAATTCTAAAATCCCTTGGACTGCGTGAGCTACACTCAGTTTCCAGAGGTCTTTTTGCAGAATTCCGGTATCGGGAAGCGGCGGTGTCGGTTTTGATGTGGGAGTTGCAGGGTTTGGTTTGTTAGCGGCGGGAGTTGTTGAGGCCGATCTTGATACGGCATTCTCCCTTCTAGAAGGTGGAGTTGCTACTGATATCTGCCGCGGAATTCGACCCTGCCAAAGAGGTTCTTGCTCAGTTGGATACTGTTTGACTACTGCTTGAACGTCATTAGGATTGATAAATCCCCTAGTCAAATATCGCTGAATTAAATCTCGCCCTTGCTGATTGTTAGCCCGCTGCAAAAGAACTTGTTGCGATGCTGGGCCGTAAATCCACAAGTCTTGAACTTTGGTAGCAACTGAAGCGGGCCCGACGCCCCGTAGATAGCGAATGTAGTCGAATAACATTCCTTGCGGCTTGCGCTTGACTATTTGATTTACTAACAAAGTATAGTCTTGTCTCGCTTGCGGGTTGTAGGGGTCGATAAAGGCTTGATTGCCCGGAACTTCTCCGAAGTCCTCGTTAATTGCTGCGCCTTCACTTACTGTTAAACTTGTCTGATTTTTACCGTTGATAGCGAGGGTTTGCTGTCTGTCGGGACGCTGAGCATAGCTATAGCCAAAGTTCATGGTAAACAACCAGGCGTATACTTTTAAACCTCGCTGTTTGCCTTTGGCGATCGCCTTTTCTAACAAGTCGTATTTCTCGTAACCGCGATTTCTCACAACAGAAGGCCAAGCCGTAGGATTGTCTGCAACTGGTAGCAACACTTGACCGTCATAAAATGTTTCTATATAGACTTGGTTGTAGCCTTTATTCACAACTTTGTCTAATACCCGATCAATTTCTCCGGGTCTGACATCGCAGGGATACAAACGCAGCCAAACTGCTTGGGTTTCGGGCCAAGTTTTTTGGCGGCATTCTGCTATTTCCCGCGCGTGTTTGCTCAAAACAGCAAAATATGCTTGCTGAGATTCCGGTTTCCCTGACAGCGCGGCGCGGCGCAAGTCTTCTTTTTGATTTACCTGTTCTTGGGATAATTGGCAATAGGCTGATGTTTCGGCAAAAGCTGGTTGATTTTCGATAAACGGCAAAACAAGCTGGCTGATGAAGCTACTGGTTAAAACAGCAGTTACCGCACTTAAAAAGCGTCGCTGGTGTTGAAAATTCGCGATGCGAGTTGGTGCAATTTTCATGGGAGAATTGAATGAAGTTTTCGGGTTTAAATTGGGTGGCGATCGCATTTTGCCGATCGCGCTCCACAAGCAGCTACAAATTTTCTACTTTTGTCGGTTGACTTAGTTATGGCACAAGTCGATCGCACAATGCAAATTCTGTCTGGCGGCTATTTAGCTCGAATAAGGGCGATCGGGCAAGATAACACTCGGCGCTTGAAACCGCTGCTATACAAACTTTCGTCCCCCTAAGCGAAGGCTCGCAGCCACGCGCCTTCGCGGGCTCAAAAATAAAGGGGGTAAAAAGCCCCAATTTGATATCATATCCAGTTCAATTTTTCAGTGTTTTTTCACTAAATGCTGCTGAAAAAAGCGCCAGGGTACAGTGGGCGCTAAAAGCAGTTGATATTTCTACTAAAAATTGTTAACACTCAAATATCAAGGATGAAAGATGAATTATTAAAATTTATCCTTTATCCTAAATTTTGAGATTAAGCTCCTCTGTTGAGAGCAGCTTCTACTTGCTGAAATTCTGACTCAAGACGCTTTTTCAATTTTTCAGGAACGGGACGGTTTGGATAGGAACTGTAATGTCCTGCCAAAGAGTTTAATGCCGTGCGCATTGTCGTGAAAGATGCCAGCTTGGTAAGAGCGGGATCGCGGCGGTATTCAGCAAAAAAATCGTTGATACTTGTGCGAGCAGCGGCTTGAGCGGCTGCTTTTTCCGGCGTGCCCTCTGGCAAAGTGAGCGCTGTTCTCAAGCTGTTCACTAATGCTAATGTGTCTTGACCATAATCTCCACTCAGAGTGGCCGGAACATTGGTACAGCCCGCTATGCCGATCACAACAACTAATACCAGGGCTAACAGACGGGAAATGTAATGCTTCATAAAAAAATTCGGTAAGTGGGAAACTCAGTCACGAAGAGTGCTGAGAGGGAAACGACTCGGCGGTTGAAACCGGCGTGAATCTTTCCATTACCGCCTTGGGATTGCTAGATTCGGTGTACTTTTGTAGTGTACTTTCGATGGGACAATTACCATCTCAAACTTCGCAACCCTGTACGCATAATGTTCGCTCTTTTATGAGCCTCCCTTTCGGGGTAATGTTAGCTTCGACAAAGTTAACGGCCGGTACTATATCTAGGACACTGATTTAACCCAATAAGTCTGTTTAATCCTAAATTTCTAGAGCAAGGAACTAGCTTCGCATCCCTTGGTAGGTCTTTAAACTCTTACCGTTAACGTAGTACGCGAGGTACTTAGTCTGGTCAACTGTGGTTTAAGTCTTAGGCTAGAAGCCCAGTGTCTTTAGACCTGGGTCGTTGACAAGGTTTAGAAAAATGGAAGCGAAAGCGGCAATCAAAATTAACCTTTATCCTATCTCGAATTGAGCTAATAATGCCACTTTATACATTTTTTTGTTCTCATACCATGAAACAGAAAATTTGTCAATCTAAAATCTAAAATCTAAAATCTAAAATCGATTGATTTGTCCACCAACGACGGAGAGAATTTGGGTTTGTCGCAGCCACTGAGCATCAAAAGCGCCTAGGTGAGTTGTAGTAATCAGAGTTTGAAATCGTTCTTGAATTGTTTCTAAAAGTTGATTTTGGCGGCTCAGATCGAGTTCTGCAAGTACGTCGTCGAGCAATAGTAAAGGCGCTTCGCCGACGACTTCTTCAATAAGCTGCAGTTCGGCTAATTTTAATGCTAATACCAGAGTTCGCTGCTGACCTTGGGATGCGTATTGACGAGCTGGGGTATTGTTAATTGTAAATGTAATGTCGTCGCGGTGGGGGCCGACTAAAGTGGTTCCTTGAAACTGTTCTGCGATCGCCCTTTTTTGAATTTTCTCTAAAAATGCTTGCCGCACTCCTTCGAGATTGTCTTTAGCGATTAATTCCGAACTTACTTCAATATTAGCATCGTATTTTACATCTAAAACTTCTGCTGAACCGCTAATTGAACGGTGCCAATTTCGAGCTAAAGGCATCAAACGCTCCAAAATTCGATCGCGCCTGCGGATGACGCGAGCGCCCGCTGTCGCCAACTGCGCGTCCCACAAAGCTAATTCTGAACTGGGAATTGGGAATTGGGAACTGGGAATTGGGAAGTCTTCTGTATTTTCCGGTTCGGGGCTTTCGGGTGCAATAAATCGCATTTTGTCAAAACCTTCGGAAAATTCCGCTTTCCTGATTTCTTTAGAACGTTTTAACAGAGCGTTTCGCTGGCGCAAAATTTGATTGTACTGCTGCAAAATGTGAGCGTAAATCGGTTCTAACTGGATGACTAGGCGATCGATCCAATTGCGCCGTCCTTCGGGCCCGCCGCGCACTAAGTCCAAATCCAAACAAGAAAATTGCACTACATTTAAGACGCTCAAAAAGTCTAAATGGCGGCGCAGCGGTTCACCGTTGAGCTTCAGTGTCCGACGCGCCTGAGAGCGAAGAGTTAAAGCTAAGTCGATCGATCCGGTTTGGCGATCGAGTGTAGCATCAATTTGCCCGATCGGCTTTGAGTCGAGTATTAAATCGCGATCGCGCCCTACCCTGTGGCTTTTTAATGTAGAAAGCAACTCTACCGCTTCTAACAAGTTAGATTTTCCTTGAGCGTTATTTCCTACTAAAATGGTTTTGGGAGCGTCAAATACTATTTTTTGATCGAAGTAGTTGCGAAACTGCCGTAGGTGCAGCGTTTTCAAATACATAATATTAGTAATTGGTAATCGGTAATTGGTAATTGGTAATTGGTAATACCGTCATCGTAGGGTTCACGACCGGGCGCACCTTACAGGTTGGCAACCGCGAGCCTTTGCGATTGCGATTTTCGCCGAGCGGGGCGCTCGCAATGACATTATAACGAAGTAATAAATATTTAATTGTCACGCAATCTATTGAGTCATTATAGCGATGACTTTCGCTGTGAGCTAGGGGTTTTAACCCCTAGCAGATGTTGTTGAAAATAGCGCCCAATGCGAGCGCTTTAGCTAATAGTGAAACCTCGCTCACTATCCGTCAGCCGTTAACACTATTTCCTAGATTTGTAAAAGCGCAAAAACAGTTTTTCCATTTCAATCCAGACAAACATCAGAGCGCTGAAACCAAAGCAAACCATCAATTCAAAAGGCGACAAATAGTGAGTGCCGAAAAATGCTCTCAGCGGCGGAACATAAATCAGCATCA
Organism: Microcoleus sp. FACHB-61; assembly: GCA_014695295.1. Taxonomy (GTDB): domain Bacteria; phylum Cyanobacteriota; class Cyanobacteriia; order Cyanobacteriales; family Microcoleaceae; genus Microcoleus. The sequence goes on from JACJNY010000025.1 coordinate 20,835, forward strand.
ATTGCAGAATAGTAGTCACAATTACAGCCCCCCACACAAAAACATTAGTGAAGGGATTTAACTCGATAGTTAGCTGAGTGTTAGACCTAATTGCGATCGCGTGACCCATTTGTGCCAAACAAAGAGTTGTAAACACCATTGTTTTCCAAGCATCTGGATTGCCGTGTCCGGGAGAGTGAGTATATCCGTAAGCCCAGGACATCATCGCGATCGTCAAAATTGCAAAAATAATCCCGACCCGAATCATGTAAGAACCCAAACCCCGCGCAAAAATACTTTCTCGCGGACTGAAAGGAGGCCTTTTCATCACGTTCGGTTCCCCCGGTTCCACGGCCAAAGCCAAAGCGGGAACGCCGTCTGTTACTAAGTTCATCCACAAAATTTGCAGCGGGGTCAGCGGCACTCCTCCCAAACCCATTAAAGGTGCGGCCGCAATTGTCAAAACTTCGCCGATGTTGCTGCCCAAAATGTACTTAATAAAGCGGCGAATATTGCTATAAACCACTCGCCCTTCTTCAGCGGCGGCGACAATAGTTGCAAAGTTGTCGTCGAGGAGCACCATATCGCTAGCTTCTTTGCTGACATCGGTGCCGGTAATCCCCATTGCGATGCCGATATCGGCTTGTTTCAAGGCAGGGGCGTCGTTAACGCCGTCGCCGGTCATGGCGACAAATTTGCCCCAACTTTGCAAAGCTTGGACAATCCGCAATTTGTGTTCTGGGGAGACGCGGGCGTAAACGCTAACCTGTTCGACTTGCTGTTTGAGTTCTTCTTGGCTGAGCTTTTCTAATTCTTGACCGGTGAGAACTCGATCGCCCTCTGTTGCAATACCTAAATCGTAGGCGATGGCTTTTGCTGTCAATTGGTGGTCTCCTGTAATCATCACCACCCGAATGCCTGCATCGCGGCACTTCACCACTGCTTCCCGCACTTCCGGGCGCGGGGCGTCCAGCATACTGACGAGTCCCAGCCAAATCATGTCTTGTTCGCTGGTTTCCTCAGAACCTTCAGGTGGCACGTTTTCCCAGAGTTTGTACGCAAACCCGAGGACTCGCAAACCGCCGCTTGCCATATTGTTGTTTTCGGCTAGGATGCGATCGCGCATTTCCTGGGTTAAAGGTTGTACTCGATCGCCGACTATAATGCCTTTGCAACGCTCCAAAGTCAACTCTGGAGAACCTTTGGTCAGCATCAAATAATTCGGCTGCTGTCCTTCTTCTGCGGGAAATCCCGAATGTCCCGATCTGCCGGGCACTTCGCAAATCACGCTCATCCGCTTGCGTTCGGAAGAAAAAGGAAATTCCGCCGTCCGCGGCAGCAATTGAGACTGTTTTTCCTTATAAATGCCTGCTTTTCCCGCTACACACAGCAGAGCTCCTTCTGTGGGGTCGCCTAAAATCTGCCATTCTTGCTGTTGTTGTTGCAACACTGCGTCGTTGCAAACTGCACAGGCAATTAATAAAGATTCGAGTTCTGGATATTCCTCTAAATTATTAATTTTGGTCGATGTATGGCGATCGGTAAAATCTCCGATCGGGGCATAGCCATCGCCTGCGACGGCGACTGTGCAGTCGCCCGTAGACACTAGCTGAACTACCATTTTATTTTGAGTCAGAGTACCTGTTTTGTCAGAACAAATGGTAGTAACCGAGCCCAAAGTTTCTACCGCAGGCAGTTTGCGAATCAGGGCGTTTCGCTTCACCATCCGCCTAGTTCCGAGTGCCAGAGTGACTGTCACGACTGCTGCGAGTCCTTCGGGAACCACAGCCACAGCCATGCTTAGAGAAACTTCTAACAACTCTTCAAACCTGCTGGTATCGAACCCGATGCCGCCGTTTTGGAAGGTAATCATGCCGCCGATGACGACAATTGCGACTAAGGTTAGGGCTCCGGAGACAAGAACATTTCCCAACTGATCCATCCGCTGTTGCAGGGGAGTCGGTTCGTTTTCTACTGACTGAAGCATGGCGGCAATTTTGCCCAGTTCAGTTTGCATTCCGGTGTTGGTGACGATCGCCTTTGCTCGTCCCTGAACAACTTCTGTGCCCTGAAAAATCAGGTTGAGTCGATCGCCCAAGGAAGCATCTTCTGGAAGTTCTAGCTCTGCTTGCTTGGTAACTGCTAGAGCTTCTCCCGTCAAAGCAGATTCTCTGACTTGCAAGTTGGAAGATTCGATCAAGCGTGCGTCTGCTGCTATTTTTACCCCAGCTTCTAACAGCATCACGTCTCCAGGTACGAGTTCCTTGGCGGCTATTTCCGAAGTTTTGCCGTCCCGCAGGACTCTGACTAGGGGGGAAGCGAGGTTTTTGAGGGCTGCGAGGGCTTTTTCAGCACTTTGCTCTTGGAAATAGCCGAGAATGCCGTTGAGTATGACGATCGAAAAAATGGCGATCGCATCTTTGGGAAAAGTATTTTTTTTGATGTCTATGAATCCAGAAATCACGGCCACACCGATCAGCATCAGCAACATGATGTTGGTGAACTGATCGACAAAAATCGACCACGGACTGCGGCCTCCTGTTTCTTCTAGTTCGTTGGGGCCGTATTGCTGCAAGCGTTCTGACACCTGTTTGCTGCTCAAGCCAGCGTCTTTGTTGCTGCTTAGCTGCTGGAGAGTTTGGTCAATTGCTACGGTGTGCCAAGAAGAGGGAGAATTTGAAGACATAAATTACGATCGATCCTGGGGCATAAAGGTGGTTGCGGCCGGACAGCTACAGCCGATCCATCTGGCTGATTACAGTAAGAGAGTTTTAAGTTTTTAGTTCTGAATAAAAAACTGTTTAACTTGGGACTGGTTTGGGGCCGTTCGATGCCGGGGAAGCAAAAAGCTTTTAACTTCACTGCGTCTGGCGGCTCGATCGCGCCGTTTGTAGACCTACCGCTGATAGCACCTATCCACCTTACTACTAAAAATTAGCAATTCCTTCGGCTATTAAACAGAAAAGAAGCCGAGAGCAAGAGTGATTTTAGTCCGGGGATGCAAGGGTGCGCCACAGGTTAAAACCTACCTAAAAAAAAACGTAATAAAGCGCGCGTATCCGAACCCATCTATTCCCCCAGTGTTTAATGTTAAAAGAAAAAGGGCGCTGCGGTAACAAATCTCGATCGCCTATGTTGGTTTTCTCACCCTCCACAATGCTCAGCTTGCCACACGCTTGCGTGGGACTAGCCTGTGGGAAGCAGAACATAGATACAGATATATAGATGAAGAAAGTTTTTTTGCAACCGCTGCAGGCACACAGTAGATGCTTGGTCTTGGGTCAAGTCCAAGGACTCCCCACGATACAAGAATCCCCGCGTTATGAAAGACCGGGCCCGGTCTTTTAACTTCCAACGGCTGAGTTTTGTCGCTAAATGCTGATATTTCCGGCAAAAGCTGAGGCTGTGGCGAGGGGGTTCAGAATCTTTTGGATTTTATCCCACACCGAATTCTGCAGGCATCCTGACATTGGGCAGAATTTTTGCTTTTTTCCCTATTCCCCCAGCCTTCTTTTACAAAAACTTTAATTTACTTAACACTTCTTAACAATCCCGCTTTTCCTGAGAAAGCCAACAAAGGCGATCGGGCCACGGGACGGTTCCGGGCGGTTCTACCGGCACAGCAGGGCGATCGAAGCAAACTCTGCGTTTGATGTTGCCTTGTCGCATCTACCCGAGGAAGGAGATTTGCCCGCACTTACCCCCCCGATATTTACCTTCTTAGAGAGATAAGTTTCTGTAATAATTTGTAATAAACAAACGCGGGCGAGCATTGTATAAAGATTATCAGAGGGTTGAAACGACAGGCCAAAGTTAACAAAAACCCTGATTGACAAGGTTTGTCGCATCTCATAAAAGGTGTAAAATTTTCTAAGGTTTCTTAAACCTCCGTTGCAATGTAACAATAGTGCAGGTAGCGGAAAGGGAGAAATCGATGGGATCAGCAGATTAGCTGACATCAAATTTCAACCCTTGCAGGCACTCGTAGCCTGAACAAATTTAACTTAACGGTTTTATACCGCAACCAAACTCAATTAACTCAAATAGGAGAGTTCTTTCATGTTTGACGCATTTACAAAAGTGGTTTCCCAATCTGACGCTCGGGGCGAATTTCTAGCTCAGGGTCAACTAGATGCTCTCAGCAGCATGGTTTCCGACGCTAACAAGCGGATTGACGCAGTAAACCGCATCACCGGCAGCGCATCCAGCATCGTAGCCAATGCAGCTCGCGCCCTGTTCGCCGAACAGCCGCAACTGATCGCTCCTGGTGGCAATGCTTACACCAACCGCCGCATGGCAGCTTGCTTGCGCGATATGGAAATCATCTTGCGCTACGTGACCTACGCAACATTTGCAGGCGACGCCAGCGTTTTGGACGACCGCTGCTTGAACGGTCTGCGCGAAACATACCAAGCTCTGGGAGTTCCCGGTGGCTCGGTTGCAGCCGGTGTCCAAAAAATGAAAGAAGCAGCGATCGCGATCGCTAACGACCCCAACGGTGTTACCCGTGGTGATTGCAGCTCCCTGATGTCTGAAATCGGCAGCTACTTCGACCGCGCAGCCAATGCAGTCGGCTAAAAATAGCCAAGCGAACATTTCTTGTAAAGAAGCGAGCATCGCATTTTTGCAAACAATCATTTTTGTACAAAAACAACACAACATTAGGGAGAAACCAGAACAATGAAAACCCCTTTGACTGAAGCAGTAACCGCAGCCGATTCTCAAGGCCGTTTCCTGAGCAGCACTGAACTGCAAGTCGCCTTCGGCCGTTTCCGCCAAGCAGCAGCAGGTTTGGAAGCAGCCAAAGCTTTGACAGCAAACTCTCAGCGCTTGATCGACGGTGCAGCTCAAGCTGTGTACAACAAATTCCCGTACACGCAACAAATGCAAGGCCCGAACTACGCTTCTACCCCAGCCGGTAAAGCCAAGTGCTCTCGCGACATCGGCTACTACCTGCGGATGGTAACCTACTGCTTAGTTGCAGGCGGCACCGGTCCGATGGACGAGTACCTGATTGCAGGTGTTGACGAAATCAACCGGACATTTGACTTGTCTCCTAGCTGGTACATTGAAGCCCTCAAGTACATCAAAGCCAACCACGGTCTGAGTGGCGACGCTGCAACTGAAGCGACTTCCTACATCGACTACGCAATCAACGCCCTGAGCTAGATTTGCGTGATGCCCGGAATTGTAAGCTACTGTTAGCTTGAGTGTTAGCGGTTGTTTAGAATTCCGGGCATCTGCGATCGAACCCGACTTTTCCAAATAATTTTTTTAATCAGTTAATCCGTTTTTAAAGCAAAAAAGGGAGAAGCGAAGATGGGGGGATTGGATGCAGCAGAACGGTTGGGAATAAAAGCATTTGAAGAAGCGGGACGGGTAGAACTGCGTCCCCACTGGACACAAGACGATGCGAAAGCAGTAATTCGCGCCGCTTATAGCCAAGTTTTCGGTAACGAGTATTTAATGTCGAGCGAACGAGTTACCAGTGCTGAATCTCTGCTGCTCCAAGGGGAGATGTCAGTGAAAGATTTTGTGCGGTCAATTGCACATTCCGAAACTTATCGGAAAAAGTTTTTTTACCCGAACTCGCAAACGCGGTTAATCGAGCTTAATTACAAGCATTTGTTGGGCCGCGCTCCCTACGACGAGTCGGAAATTGCTTTCCACGTTGATTTGTATAATGCAGAAGGCTACGAAGCTGAAATCAATTCTTACATTGACTCGGTGGAGTATGAAGAAAATTTTGGCGAAAGTATAGTGCCTTACTATCGCGGTTTCGCGACTCAAAAAGGTCAAAAAACCGTCGGTTTTAACCGGATGTTTCAACTGTACCGGGGTTTTGCTTCTAGCGATCGCTCGCAAAACCAAACCCAAGCCCGGCTGACTTGGGAAGTAGCGAGAAATATGGCTTCGCCGATATACACGGCCTCCACTGGAAAAGCCCTTGGCGGGACTTCCGGCGGTTCTCGCGGCCAACTCTACCGAGTCACCGCAATGCAAGGTTCGGCTAAGTTTTCGCCTCAAGTGCGGCGGACTACTACCGAATATCTCGTGCCTTACGAGCAACTTTCGACCCGATTGCAGCAAATCAACAAACGTGGCGGCAAAGTGGTAAGTATTACCACAGCTTAAAGTTTGTAAAGACGTTTTTTTGAAACGTCTTTAACAAATTAGGACTAAGGCTAAAAAATTCTTCAATTTTATGTGTATAGGTAAGGTGCGCAGTGCGCACCCTACTTTGAGCAGGCGCGAAGTGCGCGCCCTAGTTTGAGACATATTAGCCTTAGTCCTAAAAATCTCAAGTGCAACAAAGCATTAAACTTTTGTCATTAATTTAGGAGAAAATCTGGTGGCTATTACGACAGCAGCGTCCAGACTGGGAACATCCGCATTGAGCGATGCGCCGAAGGTAGAATTGCGCCCGAACTACACCAAAGACGACGTGGAAACTGTGATTCGTGCGGTTTACCGTCAGGTGCTGGGCAACGACTATTTAATGAAATCCGAGCGACTTACAAGTTCCGAGTCTTTGCTGCGGGACGGCAGTTTGACAGTACGAGAATTTGTACGGGCGGTAGCTAAGTCAGAACTGTACAAAACCAAGTTTTTCTACAACAGCTTCCAAACTCGCACGATCGAACTAAACTACAAACACTTGCTCGGTCGCGCTCCCTACGACGAATCTGAAGTAGTTGAGCACTTAGATTTGTACCAAACACAAGGCTACGACGCTGATATTGATTCTTACATCGATTCAGTAGAGTATCAAGAAAACTTCGGCGAAAGTATCGTGCCTTACTACCGCGGCTTTAACACCCAGCGCGGTCAAAAAACCGTTGGTTTTACCCGGATGTTTCGCCTGTATCGCGGCTATGCAAACAGCGATACATCTCAACTAGAAGGCAATAACTCTCGCTTAGCTGTCGAACTCGGCACTAACACCGCTACGCCTGTAGTCGGTCCCTCCGGCGGTAACGAAGGTTGGGCATATCGGCCTTCTGCCAGAAACGTAACTCCCAGCAGCACTTTCGGCGGCGCGGCAGCTTACGGCAAAGAAGGGCGGCTGTTGCGCGTGGAAGTTTCGGGAATTCGCACGGGCGGCTATCCCAGCGTGCGCCGCAGCAGCAAGGCTTTCATCGTACCTGTTGAGGATTTGTCCTCGCAACTGCAGAAATTTCAACGCCTGGGCGCGAAAATCTCCAGCATTACTCCAATTTAGTCAGTTGGCAGTTGGCAGTTGGGAGTTACTAGCTTTTAGTCAACAGTCAACAGTCAACAGTCAACAGTCAACAGTCAACAGTCAACAGTCAAAATTACCAATTACCAAGAAGCTTATGTTGGGTCAAATTGTAGCTGGAAAAAGTGGCAATACAGCTTCGGCTAGTCGCTGCTTTCGGTATGAAGTTGTGGGCTTGCGCCAAAGCGATGAAACAAATAATGTGGATTATTCGATTCGATCGAGCGCGAGTACATTTATCAACGTGCCTTACAATCGGATGAATCAAGAAATGCAGCGGATTACTCGCATGGGGGGGAAAATTGTCAGCATTCATCCTTTAAGCGCGGGTGCAGGATCATCCCATGAGTCATCCCATGAGTCATCCCATGAGTCATCCCATGAATCATCGGGCGATCACCAATAGTTTGGTGGGAGGGGCGATGAAAATCGCTCCGACACAAGCTAGAAGGGGCGATGAAAATCGCTCCTAGATAAGTTAGAACGGGCGATTGAAATCGCTGGTAGACAAACAAAGTCCACTCCAAGCGGACTAAGAGTTAATGCAACCCGCGCAGGCGGGTTTTGTCTGTTTAGTAGGGATTTAAATCGCCGAGTTTCCCCAACCCTTGCCTTGCAGGTTTTGTCTGGGTAGCAGCGATTTCAATCACCTAATAACTAATAACTAATAACTAATAACTAATGACTATGGATTATTACGAATCCGACTCACCGCCGGCGGGTGTAGCTGAGGGCGAGTCTTTAACGGTTGAACAGGCGATCGCAAATTTGCACTCCCAAGATTACAGTCTCCGGTATTATGCTGCTTGGTGGGTTGGCAGATTTCGAGTCAAGGAACCGGCAGCTATTGCAGCTTTAATTGCCGCATTGCAAGAAGAATCAGAACACACAAAAATCGGCGACTATTCCCTATTGCGAAATGCGGCGCGGGCCCTGGGTAAATTGGGCGACAAACAAGCCTTGCCGGCCCTGATTCGCTGTTTGGAATGCGCCGATTATTACGTGCGGGAAGCGGCGGCTCAAGCTCTAGAAATGCTGGGCGATCGCGATTCTATTGGGCCACTAATGAAGCTATTGGATGGGGGCGTAGTTGCGGCTGTGCGAGTGCCAGGAAAATCGCACCTCGTGCAACCTTACGACTCGGTAATTGAAGCTTTGGGAACCCTGCAAGCGACAGAAGCAGTACCGCTAATTTCACCTTTTTTAGAACATTCTGTGGAGCGGGTGCAGTACGCTGCGGCGCGGGCGATGTATCAGTTAACTGGTGAGCGGGTTTACGGACAGCGGTTGGTAAGTGCTTTGAATGGGGATAATTTGCAGTTGAGGCGATCGGCTTTGATAGATTTGGGAGCGATCGGCTATTTGCCGGGAGCGCAAGCTATTTCTGAGACTTTAGCAGAAAATAGCATAAAATTGATTGCGCTGAAAGGAGTTTTGGAGCATCATCTCGAACAACAAGCATCTCTATCTTTGTCAGATGAAGCTATCCAAGTTATGAACTTAATGGATAGTTTACTGTGAAAAAAATTAGTTCACAACTGAAATAGGATTGCTGTAGCGATTCTCAATTGTCTGCCGTATATTCAGGACACAGCACATTTCAGGACACAGCACATTTCAGGACACAGCAGTGCTGTTTCCCTACCTATTTTGATCAGAATGTTCCTGGGTGAAACTGCAAAAAGCTCGATCGCGCGATCGACCCAACCTACAATTAAAATGGTCACGGTAAAGCTTACAAATAAATGGCATTAGAACTAATTCAGGCTGTCGAACAAGCAGATTCTTCCGAGCGCTTGTTAAACGCAGTCAAAGCACTGGCGGCAGCTTCCTCACAACAAGCAATTCCTACCTTAATTACAGTGCTCGGTTACAACAACCCTGGCGCCGCTGTTGCGGCCGTTGACGGGCTGATTCAACTCGGAGAAGCTGCGGTGCTGCCGCTTCTAGAACAGCTTGACGGCTACAATTACGGGGCGAGAGCTTGGGCTGTTCGGGCTTTGGCGGGAATTGGCGACCCCAGGGGTTTGGAGATTTTGCTCGATGCAGCGGCGAATGACTTTGCTTTGAGCGTGCGGCGGGCGGCGGTTAGGGGTTTGGGGACGATTTGCTGGGAACTGATGCCTGCAGAACAAATTGCAGATGCTCAACTGCGCGCTGTGAAAACGCTGCTGCAAGCGTCCCGAGATCCAGAATGGGTGGTTCGCTACGCAGCAGCGGGGGGTTTGCAAGCTTTGGCGGGTGCTGCGACTGTTAAACCGGATTGGTTAGCCGAAGTTTCGGCCAGGCTTGAGGAAATCGCCCAAACCGATGAAACTACTTCAGTTAGGGCCCGGGCTTTGCTTGCTAAGGAAAAATTGTCACTTGGCTAGGGTTTGGGCGATCGTCTCTTCCAAGTCCCCTTGACTGAGAGTGGTTAATATAAAGACTTCTTGTACGGTTTTGCCCTGTCTGGCGATGATTTTAAATCCCCCGCGGATGGGTACTGACACTCTTAATGTCATGCGGGGGATGTGTCCTTTAACTTTGTTGATGACGCCCGGAGTGACTGTTTGAATTCCCATTTTTAGGGTGAGGCGCTCTAAAATTGGTATCAAACCGGGAAGGTGGGTAGAGTGGTTCCAAACTAGGCGGCCTTTGGGTTGTGCGTTCATAAATTTTTAACCAAATTCAACATACCCAGTCTAAGCCACCCCTGGGTGGAACCTGTTTGAAATTCCCTCAACTTATGTATGAATAACGTTACTGTGCGTGTCATTGCCAGCAAACCGACGCAATCTCAAACCGAGATTTTTGATTTTTGGTGCGCAAGCTGAGATTTGATGGTGCAGAATTGTCCTGTACTTTTTGATCTTGTGGGTTGCTAACTGTCGGTTTTTCTAGTTGAGTTTTGATCGCCCCGAGCATTGCTGTGGCGCTGCAAGGTTTCTTGAGATAGCCATCTGCTTTGAGTTCCAGGGCTTTTTCCATTTCGGAGGCGGTCATAAAAATAAACGGAATGCTGGCGGTTGCAGGCTGCGATCGCAAAACCGCGAAAACTTGTAAACCGTCTAGTTCTGGCATCATGACATCACACAAAATTAAATCGGGAATTTGGGCAGCTAACTGGATACCAACTTGTCCGTTTTCGGCGCCGACAGCTTCAAAACCTCGCGATTCCAGAAGTTCTAATACGGTTTCTCTGATTAAGTTATTGTCTTCAATTACTAATATTTTTTTCATTTGTTTGAGCTTGCTCTTTACTTTGTTGTTATTTATCTGTTATAATTATTGCAAGTAAGTTTTAAGGTATTCAATAGGGTTATTGCAAAAAACCGCTTTTTACTGCCCGCTTTTTACGCATAAGCGTGCGTAGCTGCGATCGCCCGCTTATGCGATCTATCAGCAGCTTTACCTTTTGTACTAAGGCTCTCACTCGCTCCGGCTTACCTAGGATTGTGAAGGCCTAAAATCTTGCATTTAACAGTTTATTTAATAGAGATTCCAGCCGCCTGACTCAAAAACCTTCTATTTGAGTTGCGATCGCAGCTACGTGTAATTAATAAATGCGCTGATGAGCTGAGCGCGAAACTAAAAACTGTGAAGTTCACAAATTACTGCGCTAGGGTAAAATATAGCTTGGTGTATCGCGATTTGTTGAGGAAAAGGATATGTCAGAATTTCTAGACTTTCTCAGACATCAGTTTGCCTACGTTGCCATTGGCGAATTTAAACCGGGAAAATTTAAAGAAGCAGAAGAACTTTTTGAAAAAGCCGTTGCAACTTATGCCACAGGTTTTAAGGGAGCATACCTGCTGCAATTGCCCAATACAGACAAAGGTGTTGCCATCATTTTTTGGGAAAGCGTAGAAGAAATGGCCGCAAATCAAAGCGAAGCTTATCAGGAAATATTAAAGCAGATGACGCCTTTGTTTGCGAAAATTCCCGACACTGATGTTTATGAAATCGTCAGTGAAATTCAGCCGAAAAGTGCATGATTAAAAATCCTGCAACCGGCGCGTCATTCCCATTCCCATCGGCGTCTTTCGCCCGACTCCGCTGTAAAGCGCAAAATCTGCTAAAGTATTAATTTGCTTGATAGTAGCAGGAGCTATATCTCCCATAATTCGGTAACTAATATCGCCGACGCAGCCAATAAATTTACTTCGAGAATCCGTACTAACTTCTGTTCGGATATCGAAGAAACTAGGGAAAATAGCTTCTGTGAAATTAGGTTCGATCGCAATGTTGCTGTACTTGTTCCAGCGATTCGCTAAACTGCCAAAAATACTCTCACGAGTGGGCATAGCACTATCGTATACACCTTGCCGAAAATTAGTAGGGGTGCAAAAAGTAAAAGCAATTTGACGCTCAGTTTCCGAAGCTCTATCGAACAATTCAGCGTAAGTACAAAAGTTGACCCACGGCTGGTTTGATTGCGGTTCGCTCAAAATATTAGTAATGTATATATTTGTCGGCCCGAGATGCCAGGGGCGATCGAAATTGAGTTGCTGCCAAAGTTGAGTTAGGCGATCGAACAAACCGTCATCCAGCAGAGAAATCCGCCACCAAATCGGCGTATTCTCCTGAATTGCTTGCTTGTAATCCCACTGTACAGCCTGAAGAATTGTGCGGGAAGCAGGAGGCAAAACTCTCTTTTGTGGCTGCGGCGTGCTGCTTCTGTAAGCCTCTTTTCTGCTTACTTGAAAAGGGCTTAAAGTGAAAGCTTTTTCATGAGATTGGTCGTGCAGGTACGCGCTCAAATCGCTGTCTACAGCACTCACAAGGTTCAAAAATAAAGCGTGGAGATGCCGTCCCGTTAAAAACTGAGATGGAATTGGTGCAACTGGCAGCAGGTTTAAAACAAGACTGTGGGGCATTGTTAAATTATATACTGTGTCTCTATATATTTTCAGCTAGTATTAAGATTACAGGTAAGTTGCAACTTATATTAAAGGATTTTAATCAGGTAAGGTGCGCGGTGCGCACCCTACGTTTAGATTGTGATATTGAGGCAAATCTCTGCACTGTGAATTTTTAGGCGATCGAGATTTCTGGCGACAAATAAACGTCTTGAATGGCGTTGAACAATTTTACGCCTTCTTCAAAGGGACGCTGAAAAGTTTTGCGACCGGAAATTAAGCCGCAGCCGCCAGCGCGCTTGTTGATTACCGCCGTGCGAATTGCTTCTGCAAAATCGCTTTTCCCGGAAGCACCGCCGGAGTTAATTAAACCCATCCTTCCCGCATAACAGTTGAGCACTTGATAGCGAGTTAGATCGATCGGGTGATCAGTTGTCAAATCAGAATAAACCCGCTTGTCGGTTTTGCCGTAACTGCGACCGCTAGCTTTAGCAACAGCTTCGTAACCGTTATTGCATTCGGGCAATTTCTGCTTGATAATATCAGCTTGAATTGTCACTCCCAAGTGGTTTGCTTGACCTGTCAAATCTGCCGCAATGTGATAATCTTTGTCTTGTTTAAAAATATCGTTGCGGAGGTAGCACCACAGAATTGTCGCCATTCCGTATTCGTGAGCCTGTGCAAAAGCTTGACTGACTTCTTGGATTTGCCTCGTAGATTCCGGGGAACCAAAATAAATTGTTGCTCCCACTGCAACTGCTCCCAAATTCCAAGCTTGTTCGACGGTCGCAAACATTATTTGGTCGTATTGATTGGGATAAGTCAGCAATTCGTTGTGATTGAGCTTGACAATAAAAGGGATTTTGTGCGCGTACTTGCGAGATACGCTTCCCAAAACTCCCAGGGTTGTCGCGACAGCGTTGCAGCCAGCAGAGATTGCTAGTTTGATGATGTTTTCGCTGTCAAAATAGATGGGATTCGGTGCAAAAGAAGCGGCCGCTGAGTGTTCTATTCCTTGGTCTACTGGCAGGATGGATAAATAGCCGGTATTTGCCAAGCGTCCGCTAGAATAGAGTTGTTGAAGCGATCGCAAAACTTGAGGAGATCGATCGGTTTGAGCAAAAATGCGATCGACCCAATCCGGGCCAGGCAAATGCAAAAAATCTTTAGAAACTTTTGCTTGATGGGTGAGCAAGTCTTCGGCTTCGTCGCCCAGCCAAGATTCGAGTGAACTGGGAACTGATAGTGTAGCTGTCATGCAGATTTCCCTCACAATTTCAATTGCAGGCTGATGATTGCAGACATTAGCCTTGGTGATATTGTAGCGAAAAAATCATATTTTTCATCCCCTCAACGATAGACCCAGTTTTTAACAAGTTAGCGACAACAGCAGCTAGGACGCGCTACTCTATAATAAGCTGGCAGTTCAGCCGGATCGGCGCTGCCAGCGATCGTCGCTCGACTCACAACTTTGCCATCACAATGTCAAATACTTACTTCGATTCTGAAAACGGTCACAAATCCTTCGAGATGCCCGGTGCTCGGCCGCATTACAATCCCGATCGCCCTGGTCAAGTAGAGCACATTTTCCTCGACTTAGTGCTGAATATTCCCAAACAAAGCTTTCGCGGCACTTGCAGCATCCGCATCAATCCAGTCCGCAGCGGCATTGACAAATTAACCTTAGATGCGGTAAACCTCAACATTGAATCGGTAAAAGTTGGCGAAACCGAGCAAAATTTCGACAGCGACGGCGAAGTGCTGCAAATTCAACTGCACGAACCAACAGAAGCTTACAAACCAATTACTATTGCGATCGACTACTGGGTCGAAAAACCACAGCGCGGTCTTTATTTCGTCGGCCCGGACAAAAACTATCCAGACAAACCAACACAAGTTTGGACTCAAGGCGAAGACGAAGATTCCCGCTTCTGGTTTCCCTGTTTCGACTATCCCGGACAGTTGGCAACTTCCGAAATTCGAGTGCGAGTTCCAAGGCAACTTTTTGCCATCTCCAACGGTGAATTAATTAGCACAAAAAATGACGGCGACGATAAAATTTATCACTGGTCGCAAACCCAGGTGCACCCGACGTATTTAATGACCTTAGCAGTCGGAGATTTTGCCGAAATCAAAGACGAATGGAACGGCAAACCAGTTAATTATTACGTTGAAAAAAGCCGCGAAGCAGACGCTAGGCGCAGCATGGGCAAAACGCCTCAAATGATTGAATTCTTCTCTCAAGCATTTGGCTATCCTTACCCTTTTCCCAAATACGCTCAAGTATGCGTCGATGATTTCATCTTCGGCGGTATGGAAAATACTTCGACAACTTTGCTAACAGATAGGTGCTTGCTAGACGAACGCGCCACCCTCGACAATCGCGGTACTGAAAGCTTAGTCGCCCACGAATTGGCTCACCAATGGTTCGGCGATTTAGTAGTAATTAAACATTGGTCTCACGCTTGGCTGAAAGAAGGCATGGCTTCTTATTCTGAGGTGCTGTGGACTGACAAAGAATATGGCAAAGAAGACGCGGCTTACTATATGTTAAATGAAGCCCGCAGTTATTTAGCTGAAGATAGTTCCCGCTACCGCCGCCCGATGGTTACTCACGTTTACCGCGAAGCCATTGAATTGTACGATCGCCATTTGTATGAAAAAGGCGCTTGCGTTTATCACATGATTCGCGCCGAGTTGGGCGACGAATTATTTTACAAAGCAATTCACACTTTTGTGCGGGATAACGCTCACAAAACTGTAGAAACGATCGATTTGCTCAGGGCTATAGAAAAGGCTACCGGTCGCAATCTCATGTTTTTGTTTGACCAGTACGTTTATCGCGGCGGTCATCCAGATTATAAGGTTGCTTATTCCTGGGATGGCGACAGCAAATTAGCAAAAGTGACTGTAACACAAACTCAGGTAAAAGACAGCAAAAATGGCAACGGGAACGGCAACAGCAAAGATGTATTCGATCTGAAAATTCCGATCGGCTTCGGTTACAAGCCGGAAAAAGAGGCAGACGATGAGAGTTCTGCACGTTCAACCCCGAACCTAAAAACTTTCACAGTGCGAGTCTACGAACGCGAGCAAAGCTTCTATTTTCCTCTAGAAGAGAAGCCTGCGTTTATCAGCTTTGATGTCGGCAATAAATACTTAAAAACTGTTGCGTTAGAGTATGGAGTTGCGGAACTAAAAGCTCAGTTGCAATTCGATCCAGACCCGGTTTCCCGGATTTACGCGGCCCACGCTTTGGCGAAAAAGGGAGGACTGGAAGCTGTGAAAACGCTGTCAGAAGTTCTCAATAAAGAGCCGTTCTGGGCTGTGCGCGCCGAAGTCGCGGGTCAGTTAGTTGAAATTAAACTTGACCAAGCTTTTGAAGGTTTAGTAAGTGGTTTGAGAGATAAAGATGCTCGCGTTCGCCGTGCTGTGGTGGGGGCGCTGGGTAAAATCAAAACTCACGAAACTTTTAAAGCGCTGAGATCGATCTTAGAAAAAGGCGACGCCAGCTATTACGTAGAAGCAGCCGCAGCAAGTGCTATGGGCGGAACTGTAGCGGCTAACCCCGACGAAAAACCGACGGAGGAACAGGTAGTAAAAGAGTTAAAATTGGTGCTGAAAGAGCGTCAGGGCTGGAATGAGGTTGTGCGATCGGGTGCGATCGCCGGTTTGGCGCAAATGAAAACTTCTGAAGATGCGCTGAATTTAATTTTGAAATACACTGCTGCGGGTACTCCGCAAGCTTTGCGCTTGGCTGCAATTCGCTCTTTGGGTACCATTTCGACAGGTCAAACTAATATCAATTTAGAACGGATTTTGCAGCGATTGGCAGAATTGTCTAAAGAGACGTTTTTCTTGACTCAAGTATCTGTCGTAGTGGGATTAGGACAAATGGAAACTCGCAAAGCAATTCGCATTTTGCGTTCTTTAGCTGACCAAACTCCCGATGGCCGCGTCCGCCGCATGGCTGATGAAGCTGTGCAAAGAGTGCAGAAAAATGCTGGTTCTGATGCAGCGGTAAAGCAGTTGCGCGAGGAATTAGACCAAGTGAAAAAGGAGAATCAAGATTTGAAGAGTCGTATGGAAAATTTGGAGGCTAAGTCGAAGAAAGATTAGGCGTAAAACCACAGACCGGCGCAGGTAAAGGCAGATATTGTCGATCGGCTTTTATCTGCTTGTCGGTAGAGGATTTCGCGCAGTTATTATAATAATATTATTGTTCAGTGGGAGTGCATGGGAATTTCCTATTTTCCACAGAGGGGAAAAACCAACTATCTTTATTCTCCACTTTGTTGTCTCAACTGGAGAATTATCGAGAATGTGGATGCAATTTTTATTTTTGAGTTGTCAACTGTTGATGAAGTTGCATTGGCTTTTTAACCCATAAATATTGCAAAAATCATGAGTATAAAAACCGCTGTATTGATAGAGCAATCGGGGGTAATTCCCTATCGTATTCAAGACGGAAAAATTGAAGTAATGCTGATTACTTCTTCGGCTAGCAAGCGCTGGGTTATTCCCAAAGGATTAATTGAACCTGACATGACTCCCCAAGATTCCGCCGCCAAGGAAGCTTGGGAAGAAGCAGGTTTGTTGGGTAAAGTGTTCCCGGATTTGTTAGGAACTTACGAGTATCAAAAGTCCGGCTGTACTTGGCTGGTAGGAGTATTTCTACTGCAAGTGCAATCAGTTCTAGAAATTTGGCCCGAAGCTAGCAAGAGAAAGCGGCAGTGGGTAAGTATTCCTAAAGCAATTAAGCGGGTTAATGAACCGGAACTCAAACTCATTTTTGCGGATTTGCCTACTAGGTTCTGGTGAAGAGTCGCTCGGTAAGGGCGGGTTTACCAATACTTTGGTTTTCAACCATAAATTCGGGTGAACCCGCTAAAAGAACAAAATGACTGAAGACTATATGCTGTAAGATTCTGGAGATGCGATCGCCATGCCATCTCCTCTGATGACCCACCTTAACCCGATTAAAATTCTCTCCCTCAATGACCTGCGCGAGAACAAGCCCGAACGTCCAGGCTGGTCACTCACCTTCGGAGCCATCTGTGCAGATGCAGCCGCCGTTTGCCTCGACGATGGAGGACACTCTATCCCTGTGAAGCTGACAATCGAGGGGATTCAACCCTGTGAAATCCAAATTCAATGGGATGCGATCGATGATACCATCCGTCGCTTCAACGCCGATCGGGAAGTTGCCACTGAATATGGAGCCTACGGGATCGCGGCCCTCATTATGCCTCACCTCACTGGACTCACCATCATCGAACGCTCTGTCAAAGGTAAAGGGTTAGGTTTTGACTTTTGGCTTGGTTCGCTCGAAGATCCAGGCACGCTATTTCAGCGTAAAGCCCGCTTAGAAGTCTCCGGGATTCGTAAAGGTTCTGACAGCATTATTCAAGCCAGAGTTAACATAAAATTAGAACAAATCCGCCCTTCAGATGACGTAGCTCCTGGCTATGTATGTGTAATTGAGTTCGGTACACCCAAAGCACGGATCGTCAAAAAATGCAGACCGTAGAAGCCCTTCACCATGAAGCAATGGAACTGGTCGATCGAGCCGTTCTCGCCCGTCAGTGCGGTGATATCGACCAAGTGACTGCACTCACCAGAGCCGCCTTTGCCAAAGAACGGGCGGCAGCGGATTTAGTAGCAAACGAATGGGATTTTGAGCCTACTCGTTCTATACTGCATCGGAGCGCCGCCGTACTTGGCATTGAGTGTGCCCAACTCCGAGAAGCAGAACGCCTGATTGGACGCGCCCTCGCAGGCAACCCTCCCACGGACATTGCTGATGAACTGCGTGACCTGCTTATAGAAGAAATTTACTCGCAGCGCCAAGCGATTGGAGCTTAATTTATTTAGGCGTTAGCTGAGAGGAAAGGAATGTTTTCGGCTAGGTTATCCTTAACTTCAATTCCCTGTTTTCTTGCCCAAAACTGGCTTAAAAAGTGAATTTGCCGCAAGCCGACAACTAAATTTAAACCGGGTACAAAAATCCACCAAACTGTTAGCGGTTCTTTGATTCCTTCTTGGCGGTACAATTCGTTAACTGTGTTGTAAAGTTTGAACTGGACGATGTAAATCCAAGCAATACCGAGCAAGGAAAACCAACCAAACCATCCGGGAACGTCAGGGTCGAATATCCGCAAAGCTTGGGGGACGGCTACTCCTAAAACAAAGGGAAGCAAGCAAAGAGTTCCCGACCAACCGCTGCCGTTATAGCGACGCAATTCTTCTTGAATAATCCATTTGTACCATCCATAATATAGCAGCAAGCTGACTCCAGACAGCAAAATTACTCGCCACAAAGAGCGCGGTTTACCTAAAGGTTTGTCGGACATATTTAGATGTAAGATATGAATGGCTATCTTGATTGTATTAACATTTGTTAATTATTGCAAAATTGCTTCTCGAATCGATCGCGCTGTTGCAGGGGCCAGCAGAACACCGTTGCGATAGTGGCCGCTGGCGATCAAAACGTGGTCGTTACCGGGAAGCGTCTCGATAATTGGAGCCGGCCGCCCTTCCGGCCGCGGGCGCAATCCAGACCATTTCCTGATGATTTCAGCTTCTGCTAAGGCCGGACAAAGTGCGATCGCCCTCGCCATCACTTGCTCCAACATATCAGCATTCGCCTGAATTTCCCCGCCATTTTCTGAAAACTCCAGTGTCGCCCCCACCCAGAATTCCTGATTTCCCACAGGCACAATGTGAACGTCATCGCAAGTAATTACCGGGCTAAAATCTGGGTTTCCTAAAGGATTGGGCGATCGCAAATGCAGCGCTTGTCCCAACACCGGGCGAATGTCAACCAACTGACTTAACGATGCAGTTACAGCAGCAGATCCCAAACCAGCGCACACAATTAGTCGATCGAACTCCAAACTAGCAGCAATCGCCGCTCCTTCAACTTCCACCCCAAACTCAAAAATCACCCCATTTCGTTCAGCAGCATCAACCAAAGCCAAAGTTAGCGCCGTCGGATCGACTTGCCGGTCTTGAGGCGAATAAATCGCAGCAATAATCTTATCATTTAAATAGAGATGAGGGCAGCGATCGCGCACTCGTTCAACATCCCAAAGTTCCAATTTCCAACCTTGAGACTCGCGAGTTGCTATCAACTTTTCCCACTTACTTAAATCCTCTCCCTCCGAACAAAGCATTAAAATTCCCTGTTTGTTAAAAGGAATTTTTCGCCCCGTAACTGCTTCCAATTCAGGAATCAAAGTTTCGTAGCGCTGAAGGCTGGTTTCCCTCAACTGCCAATTTCTGCCCTTAGTTTTGTGGCTGATAACTCCCATCAAAACACCCAGTGCAGCGCCAGTAGAACCTTGTGCCGGCGGCTGCTTGTCGAACACAGTAACTTTCAGTTCGGGAAATTGACTTAGTTCAAAGGCGATCGAAGCCCCAACAATACCGCAACCAATAATTGCAACACGAACCATTCAATTTTAGATTTTAGATTTTAGATTTTAGATTTTATAGAAGTTTCTCTTAGTTTTTCGTAGAGTGCTTATGGCGCACATTACAGCAGATTGCAAGTGTATGAAGCACACCAATCGAGCGCCGTAGGGACACGGCATTGCCGTGTCCCTACAAGGGCTTTCTATGTACCTTACTTACCACCAAAAGTGCTGTATCTTCTCGGTGCGCCACAAGCACCCTACGCCAAGCCCAAAAGCTATTAGGCTTTAGGAATTAGCTGCAAGAAGGTATCGAAATCATTCACGGCTTTTTGATAACTAGCTGTGACTTTGGCATAGTCAACCGCTTTAGCAGCGTTGTCAATTTCAACCAAATCAGCAAACAAACTCTTAGTCAAATCAACAGCTTGCTCTTGAGCTTTCGGCAACAAACTGCCAGACACGCTTCTCATGGCGCTGCGCAATTCGCCGAGAGGCCCGTGAATGTACGTCCTGACATCCACCCACCGGCGCTGTTGAATTAGGGTGTCCAGTCTATCCATGCGCGATCGCAACTCTGTCAGGGTAGGAACAGAACGCTGAATTTGCTCGATCTGGGCTGCTGTGTAAGTCGTTGGAACTTTTGCTTCGACACTACTGCAACTAACCAGAAATGCCATCAAAAACGCCATCATCACGGCAAAAATTGAACGGGTACGAGTCATATTGATTTAAGATTTTAGATTTTAGATTTCTCGTTCTCAGGCTCTGCCTGGGAATGCAGCTCGGCGAGGAGCTGGTTCACTGACCTAGCACCGAGAGTTATGTACAAAATATTATTTTACCTCCTGGCGGCGCAGAAAAGTTATCACAGCATCGCCAACTTTTTCTGACCAATGTTCTTGAGGATAATGCCCCGCTTGTTCCAGTGTGACTAACTCTGCATTTTGCAGGGAACCGACTAGCTTTTGAGCGGGTTCAACACTCAGCCAAGGATCTGTCAAACCCCACACAAATAAAGTTGGTCGAGTCCATGCTTTCAAGCCGGATTCAATTTCGGCCATTGACTGCGGCAATTGAATATTGCGGACTGTATTCATGAGCGATCGACCCGCATCCGAACTCTTCAAAAACGGGCGGCGGTAAACATCTAAATCTTTGTCTGATATCGTCTGGCCGCTGCCGCCTTCGAGAGTTCTGTCAACCAAAAGCGGGTCTTGCGTCATCATGTCGCCAATAAAAGGCAGCCCCAACTGCTGCATTTTCCAAGGCAATTTTATATCTGCTGAAACTGGTGTATTGATGACAGCTAAACGCTCAATTTTGTCGGGATTTCGCAAAGCGTATTGAATGCCGGCTGAAGCTAAAAATCCTTGGACAACGAGGTGAAATCGGTCTAATTCTATAGCTTGAATAAAGCCTGTGAGGGCGTCAACAAAAGCATCGGGAGTATAGGCAAAGTCGCGCTTGTCTGGTTTTGTCGATCGCCCGTAACCCACCCAATCGGGGGCGATAGATCTAAATCCCTGGGCCGCCAAATCTGGCATCATTACAGTCCAGGTAAAACTCTGGGACGGCAAACCGTGCAGCAGCAGTACGGGCGGTTTACCAGTTTCGTTAACCGGATTTGTTTCCCGATAAAACCATTGCAGCGGGCCTACTTCAACTATTTTTTCATCAATTGACATTATTTTACTGGTTATTTATCAAACAATAAGGCGGGGAATACCCGCCCTACTTACCTAATAGTTGGGTGCGCACAGAGTACCTTACCCAACTAATTACAGCCGCGCTTAGAAATTCATTTCAGCAGCTTGAACTTTTTCGACCTGTTTCTTCTTGAGAACCAGCATAATTTGAGCCAGCATGGTCAAAGCCACGAAAGCCATCAATCCTTTAACTCGATCGGCACTTTGCAGCACAATCTCCACGTCTTTTTGACCGAAGCCGCCCACATTAGGATTGCTCGTCAAAAGTTCGCCTGCTGCAACTGTTTGTCCTTCGGTAACAATCAGTTCCGGGCCTGCGGGAATCGTATCAACAACGGCTGCACCTTCGGCAGGTTGAATTGTCACTTGATAACCGCCATCTTCAGGTTGAGCAATCTTAGAAATGGTGCCAGCTACCGAAGCATTATAAACAGTATTATTGCTCTTTTCGCCAGTAGGATAAACCTGACCGCGACCGCGGTTGCCTCCGACATAAATTTGGTATTTGCCGTAGTGAACCGACTTGTCAGTTTCCGGATTCGGCGACAAAACGGGGAATACCAATTCTTTGTATTGTTCTCCCGGCACCGGGCCCACTAAAACAATATTTTCTTGGGTTTCGCTGTAAGGTTGGAAGTAAAGATCGCCGACTTTTTCCTTCATTTCTTCGGGAATTCTGTCCTCGGGAGCAATCTTGAAACCTTCGGGCAACATCACCACTGCGCCGACATTCAAGCCGCCTTTGCTGCCGTCGCCGACAACTTGCTGCACGCTAGTATCGTAGGGAATCTTGACAATAGCTTCAAACACTGTGTCAGGCAAAACAGATTGCGGCACTTCAACTTCAGTCACTTTTGCACCGAGGTGACAGTTAGCGCAAACAATCCGACCGGTTGCTTCGCGGGGAGTAGCGGGTGCTGTTTGCTGGGCCCAGAAAGGGTAAGCAAATGCTGCTTGGGGAAATGCGATGTCGCTGGTGAGGAAAAATCCTGCTGCTACGATCGCAATTAAGGCTGTTTTCGCGATCGTCCTGGCACTGCGGCGAAATATCGCAGATAAATTAGTTTGTGGCATTAGAGTATTCAATCTCAAAGGTCAGACAATTTTGGATTTTGGATTTTGGATTTTGGATTTTGGATTTTGGATTTTGGATTATTAGACTGCTTTAGGGATGCAATTATCTGTGGTTTTCACCATTCACCCCCTATCTAAAATCTCAAATCTAAAATCCAAAATAGTTTAAGACCACCAAGGTGCTTCGCCGGTGCGGAAATCAGTTTCTTTCCAAGTTGTAAAAGCGATCTTGTCATCTGCGACAGTGGCGTGGGCCAGGGCCAGAGACAAAGGCGCGGGGCCGCGCACCACTTTGCCCTCATTGTTGTATTGAGAACCGTGGCAAGGACAGATAAACTTGTTTTCGCTAACATTCCAAGGCACGACGCAACCCAAGTGAGTGCAGACTGCATTGATGCCGTAGTCGGCGATAGATAAGTCTTCTTTGACCACAACATAGGTGGGGTCGCCTTTGAGACCTTGGGCTAAGGTGCGATCGCCCGCAGGGTGCGAAGTCAAATATTCGCTAACGATGATGTCGTTACCCAAAGCATCTTTCGCTGTCACTCCGCCGCCAACTGCCCCACTCGACGGAGGAACAAAATACTGGACAACGGGATAGAGTGCGCCCAGTGCAACACCTGTGACTGTACCGAACGTCAGCAAATTCATAAATTGGCGACGCCCCATATCGGGGACATCGGGATTTCCAGCAGAAGATTGAGCCATGACCTGCCTTTACGGTTTTAAGTTACGTTTGTTTGTTAGCTGTTAGCGAACCTGTACGTGCAGAAGAAGGAGGATAATTGCCGTTAATCTGCTCGCACAAATTTTAGGCCGCGAAAATTCCTTTTAAGAATGCGCCTTCCAGCCTTTATTAGAGTATTATTACATTTTTTGAACTTTGTCTTTTATTGTTTAATGAATTAACTCAGGAGCAACCATGACGGGCAAGGATTTACACCAGCTACTGCTAGAAAAATGGGGAAAGTCTTACGATATCAGATTGCGGCGGACGCGGGGCAAGATTTTTGTGCAAGTTATGTGGAAATATCTAGAACAGGCATCTTTTCCGATGACGGAGGCTGATTATTTCGAGCATTTGGATGCGGTGGCCAATTACCTCAACGGCTGGGGGAGCACGGCACAGGTGAGAGAATATATCGTAACTACTCGCGATCGCCCGCGCTTGGGCAAAGCTGTCAGCGTTCCCCTAGATTTGGGTGAAAGAGCCTCGGAGTGGTTGCTAGACGAGTTTTGAATCACTCAGTCGATTTTAGATTTTAGATTTTAGATTTTAGATTGACTCCACAGCGGGGATCTGGGGGAGTTCCCTAAAGTTTTGTGTCGCGCCGCGGCTGGATTAGTTGAGCCCAAAGTCCCGAAAATCGATCGGCGAGCTTGTCATACGACTTGCTGCTGGTGAGAAACTAAGCTGTGGCGCATCTAATTTGCACAGGTGTTTTGATTCAAAGTCTTGTGTGGCGGGCTTTCCTGCGCGCCGCCAACTGTGGGATTTAAATGCCGCAACAGTTTCTGGGGCTTTTTAGGGGCTTTTTTAATTTTGGGCGATCGGGCTTCTAGCTTACCAAAATCATCGGAACCAATTTCTGTCAACAATTTCACATACAATGAGTGTCAGATATCTTGTGAAATTTAGGAGAATGTTGTAATGGGTGTTGCACTGGGAATGGTTGAAGTCTTAGGATTTCCCGCTGCAGTAGAAGTTGCGGACTCAATGGTGAAAGCAGCCAGTGTTACTTTAGTTCGCTATGAGAAAATAACCCGCGCCTACTGGACAATTATAGTGCGAGGAGATGTTTCTGAAGTGCAAGCAGCAGTGGCTGCTGGAATTGAATCAGTTAAAAAGGTCGATGGCGGAAAGTTGCTATCGTATCACATAATTGCTCGTCCCCACGAGAATCTAGATTACGTTTTGCCGATCGGCTACACTCCTGAAGTCGAACAGTTCCGAATGTAGTCAAAGTTTTGACAAAACTTGGGTGTTGAATTTTAACTTTTAGTAATTATAGAGGCGCGGGCGATCGCGTCTCTATATTTTTTTGCTGCGAGTAGATATTGGGAGTTTTTAGCGTCCTAAAAGCTTCACCAAACCAACGCCACCCAAATACAAGCCGAGGATCGCACCTCCTAAAAGACTTTGCGTTAAAGGATCAGTAGAAGGCGTTAAAACCGCTCCCAAAACTGCGGCTCCCAAGACGACATACCGCCAGCCCGATAGCATTTGGTTCGACGAAAAAATGCCAAAAACGCCTAGCAATACTAGGAAGATCGGGATTTGAAAAGCTAAGCCAGTGCAGAACATTAACAGCAGCACAAATTTAAAGTATTTGTCGATCGACCACAACTGCTCTACAACATCCGCTCCATAGGTAACAAAGAAGTTAAGCGCCGCCGGAATCAGAGCGATGTAAGCAAAGACTAACCCGCCCAAAAATAGGAAACTCGAACCGAAAAACACCGGCCCCAGCAACCTGCGTTCTTTGCGAGTCAAGCCGGGGAGAACAAACAGCGCTATCTGGTAAAAAATAAACGGAGTGGCGATGAGCAAACCGCTGTATCCGGCTACTTCGATAGAAACAAAGAAATACTCGCCCGGAGCTAGTTGCAGAAACTTGACGGGCCCGGCCGGTACTTCTAGCAGTTGCACGATGGGTTTCACTGTGAAAAAGCAACCGATTACAGCGATTGCTACTGCAATTAGCGAGTAGAAAAGTCGCTGGCGCAATTCTTCTAAATGGTCGAATAAAGACATTTCAACTTCGTCGGGAAGTTCGTCTAGAAATTCGTTTTCTAGGTTGCGAGAACCCATCGCACCGCCTGCGATTGGTGCAATGCTGTTTTCCGGGCTAATTGCTTCGAGGTTGTTGTCGGAACCTTGTTCGGATGTCTCCAAGTTTGAGGGAGCAGTCATAGGGATTTTTGATTTTATTTAGGTTTTAGGTTTATTAGTCCTGGACGCAGGTAAATTCAAAAACCCGGTTTATGGGTGAACTTCCATCGCTCACAACAAAGATTTTGCGTAGAAACCGGGTTGTTTGGGCAAGCGTCCTATTTATGCAAACTGCAGGCGATCGCTCTTTTACTTTAACTCCAACCGCGCATTTTTTGGTGGACTTTTGTCACGTACCAGGTATAGTCAGCGGGCTGGGATTCTGACTCTGCTTTGAGAATGCAGGTTTGCGATCGCTCTTCGGTCATTTTCCGCTTCCGAGTACAATCCTAAGTATCAGTGGCTCTAGAAACTGCCGCGCTTGCCTTCTTTTTTCCCTGCGGCTAAAACATCGTCGGGCTTGCAGTTTACGGCAAAAACTTCGTAAACTTGCCGTATCACCAATCTGGCGTCATTTTTAACGGCAAGCAGCGAGTTTTTGGCGATGGCTGCACCCAATTATTTGGCAATACAAAGGTAGCGCCAAACAGTTTCCTGTACGTCTTTACCGTTGACTGTTAAGTCGATTTCAAACTGTTTTCCTCCCTCGGCCAATCTGGCGGGGTAGTAGTAGGAAAGCCCGCCCTGCCACAGGTAAGGTATAATGCGCCAGTCTAGTTTTTCGGCGGTGTCGGAATCAGCGATCGACTCGGCAATTTGTCTTAGTTTAAATTTAACCATCCCCCCCGAATGTAAGCTTGAGTTTCTTCCGAACCTGATTGGATTCTCAGCTTCCAATCAGAGAGTTTTGTTTCTAATTCGTTTTGGTTAAACATGATTTTTTTAACTGTCAATGCCGATCGCAATTTTGCCGATCGCGCGGCCCGTTTCGCTGTAAGCGTGGGCTGCTGCTACTTCTTGTAAGCTGTAAGTGCGATCGACAATCGGCTCAACTTTATCGGATTCTATTAACTCCCGCAAAGCCTGTAAATCGCTGGTGTTGGCATTGGCTAGAATGAATTTAGCTTTTTTACCCGATAAAAACCAGCTCGTTAACATCGGTGCGAGGTTCTCGAAACTTGGCAAAGTCGAGATATAAACTCCCTCTGGTTGCAGCACTTTTTCGCATTCAGCAAATGTTCTTGTCCCCACAGCATCTAAAATTATATCATATTTATCGGTTTGTTGAGTAAAGTCAATTTCTGCGTAATCCAGAACTAAATCCCCTCCCAAACTCTTGATAAATTCTATATTTTTAGCACTGCAAACTCCCGTTACTTCCGCATTCATTGCTTTCGCAACTTGCACGGCAAAAGTGCCGACTCCGCCGGAAGCGCCGTTAATTAATACTTTGTTTCCTGCTTGGATTTGACCCAAATCCCTGAGCGATTGCAAAGCAGTTAAACCTGCGATCGGTACTGCTGCTGCTTCTGCATGAGTGATGTTTTTCGGTTTAATTGCTGCATCGGATTCTGCCACAACCGCGTATTCGGCACAAGCACCACCATTGATGGGATTTAAGAAAGTATAAACTTCATCTCCGGGTTGAAAGTTGCTGACTTCCCGGCCGACTTCCACGACAACTCCAGAGATGTCAGAACCGACAATTCGAGGAAAGTTAAATCCTGTCAATAGTTGGAGGTGTCCTTGCCGGATTTTCCAGTCTACGGGATTGACGCTGCTAGCGCGAACTCGCACTAACAATTCGTTGGATTTGGCGATCGGCTTTTCCAATTCTCGGTACTGCAATTCCTCGGCGGAACCGTAGCGATCGAACGCAACTGCTTTCATGGCAAATTTTCCGGTCTATTTTTAATAGAACACTCAATCCTTTACAATTACAGCACATTCCATCTCCATGTGACATAGTAAATTGAGCCTGCCTTGTAACAGCGGGCGATCGACTCTTGGAGGCCTCCTGACAGGGCGCAGGCGTGAGGCAATGGGTTCGCTGGCTGAGTGCGATCGACTAGGGAAGAAAGTTAATAGGAACAGGGCGGGCGATCCCATAACCCTGAGCATAATCTACTCCAATCTCCCGCAATTTTTCTAAGATAGTCTCGTCTTCGACAAACTCAGCTATAGTTTCAAGATTCATCGCATGGGCAATACGATTAAAGCCTTCAACGAGCGCTTGAGAAATCAAATTATGACTAATATTCTTGACAAAAGCACCATCAATTTTTAGATAATCAACTGGTAAATTGATCAGATACGCAAAGGAACTCAACCCACTGCCAAAATCATCTAAAGCAAAGCAACAGCCAATTTTTTTGAGTTCCGTCATGAAATATCGGGCTTGCTCAAAATTCGCAATCGCTGCGGTTTCCGTGATTTCAAAACCAATGGTTTGTGGGGGGATTTGGTAGCGAGAAAATTGTTCTATTAAAAACTTGAGAAACTGATTGTTACTAATACTAGCCCCAGAAAGATTGATCGTATACAAGCCTTGACTAAGAACATCTTTATCCGGCAATTTGTGATAGTTAGAGAAAAACTTTTCGATTACCCAACAATCGATCTCAGTTATCAAGCCGTAACGCTCGGCGGCGGGAATAAACTCATTGGGAGATACTAAATTTCCATTTTCGTCCAGCATTCTGATCAAAATTTCATAATGCTCTACTAATGGTTTAGAGGTAATAGAGACAATCTTTTGGTAGTAGAGACAAAAACGATTGGTTTCCAGCGCTCGGCTAATTTTGTAAATCAACTGCCTCTGACCGCGTTGTTTAATTAGTTCGCCATCATCTAGACTATAAAGATGAACACAGTTGCGCCCTCTGGCTTTGGCCGCATAACAAGCTGCATCAGCCGCTCCCAGAAGCTCCATCAAATCTTGGCTGGTTTGATCGATGGCAACCACTCCAATGCTGACTCCGATGATAAAGGTTTTGCCATTCCAAATAAACCGAAACTGATGCACTAGGTCTTTGAGGTGTTCCGCAATTTCAGTTGCTTGAGAACTAGAACATTGAGTGAGCAAAATACCAAATTCATCACCTCCCAAGCGAGCCAGCATATCATTAGCACGGACTCCCTTTTGAATAAGTGCGGTGATTTGGCGCAGTAGCTCATCGCCAGCAATATGACCTACGGTATCGTTAACGACTTTGAACTGATCTAAATCTAAATAACAGAGAGCGTGCTGCTCATTGCTATCTTGAACAGAGGCGATCGCATCAACTAAGTGCTGCTCAAATCTTCGACGGTTGATTAACCCCGTCAGGGCATCGTGATTGGCTTCCCAAGAAAGTTGATGGGTGAGATAGCGCGATTCAGTAACATCATGAAAGACGATGACTGCCCCGATAATTTGACCTTGGCGGTCTCGAATAGGTGCTGCCGAGTCAGCAATGGGATACTCCGTTCCATCATGGGAAATCAGAATAGTATTGTTAGGTAAGGTCACAATTCGCTCCTCTAATAGAGCCTTGTTTATAGGAGTCTCTACTGGCTCTCGCGTTACTTGATCGACAATTAGGAAGACTGTAGAGAAAGGAACTCCTTGAACCTCATCCGCCTTCCAGCCTGTCAGTCGCTCAGCTATAGGATTGAAATATCTCACATTACCTTGGGCATCAGTAGTAATGACCGCATCGCCAATGGATTGCAGTGTCACTTGAGCCAATTCCTTTTCGGCAAAGAGTGACTCTTCGAGACGTTGCCGTTCTTCAATTTCTCTCAAGAGATGTAAATTCTGCTGTTGGAGTCTTTGTTGCAGCCTTCCGATAGTTAGGTGGGTTTCGACACGAGCTAATACTTCTTCGACTTGAAATGGCTTAGCAATATAATCTACCCCTCCCGCAGCCAGCCCTTGCACCTTATTAAAAGTTTCATTGAGCGCACTCAAAAAAATTATTGGAATGTCTGCGGTGCGCTCGTCAGATTTTAATTGTCTGCAAACTTCATAACCATCAATATCAGGCAATTTAATGTCTAGTAAGATTAACTCCGTCGATGGCGATTGAGCGGCTCGGATCGCCATTTCCCCTGTTAGAGCACTGCGAACTTTATAACCCTCGGCCCTCAAAGTATCCCTGAGAAGACGCAGGTTATCAGGCAGATCGTCAACAATTAAAATATTGCCTCGGTAGTTTTTAGCTCCATCGCTACTCCTATCGCTAGTTCTATTGACAATCATACTAATTTCCCTAGTTTCCTGCTAGAGGAATATAAGCCTGTGCACCAATAGTATAGTTGAATTATTGCGTTATAAAGGTCACTTTACGCAGAAAGGAGTCCTGGGCTCCCCGAGATATGGGGCTGGCAAGGGGGTGCAGCCTTACAAAATCTGAATTCGGGTATGAGCAGTCCCCCTGTGGTTGCCCTTCTTCGCTTCGCCTAACATTAGAAGAAGATTGTTTCAACCCAAACAGCCGATTTATGAAAAAGCACATTTCTAAAATGGCAAGTCTACTCGTCATGGCGAGCGGATGTCTCGTGCTGCTCGGTTGGCAATTTGACATCTCGCTACTCAAAAGTGGTTTTCCCGGTATGACTTCGACCATGAAAGCAAACACGGCAATTTGCTTTTTGCTGGCCGGAGTGTCTTTGAGATTGTTGCAATACCACAGAACCCGACTGCACCATCGCATGGCTCAAGGGATGGCAGGATTCATAATCATCATGGGTCTGCTGACGCTGAGCGAGTATATTTTTGGTTGGAAGCTGGGTATTGATGAGTGGCTTTTCCGAGCTTTCGCGTGTTCAGGGACTCCTTATCCGGGAAGAATGGGAGTAAATACCGCCCTAAATTTTGTGCTGATGGGACTAGGACTGTTACTGTTAGGGCAAAATTCCCAACGGGATACTTGGTTGGCTCAGATTTTTAGTAGTGTTGCAACTTTAATCTCTCTACTAGCTTTATTTGCACACCTATTCAATGTCGATATTCTTGAACGGTTGCTCACAATTAGGACGACTCAACCCCTAAACACGATCGCCACCTTTTTCATCCTCTATGGAGGAATTTTATTGCTCCGCCCCAACGAAGGATTAATGCAAGTAGTAACGAGTCGCCAGGTCGGCGGAGTAATGGTTCGGTGGTTGCTGCCTTGGGGGACAATCTTTCCAGTGACACTGAACTGGTTCACTCTTCAGGGACAAAATTTAGGGTGGTATAGCGTTAATTTTGGGTATACATTGCGTTCAATTGTTATGGTTGTCACGTTCTCAATTCTCATCTTGGGGACGGCTCGCTTTTTAAACCAGATAGATTACCAGCGCCAACAAGCCGAAAAAGAAATTAAAAAACTTAACGAAACCTTAGAATTTCTTGTGGCTGAACGAACAGAGGCTTTACAAAAATCGCAGGCTCGTTTTGCGGGAATTCTAGAAATCGCCAATGATGCAATTATTTCTGTCGATCGCACTCAACGCATTACCCTGTTTAATCAAGGGGCAGAAAAGATGTTTGGCTATAAAATTGAGGATATTTTAGGGAAGCCAGTGAATTTACTGCTGCCAGAACAGTTTAGAGATGCACATCCGCAGCATATCAAACAATTTGCACAGTCTTCTACCAGAGCGCGAAAGATGGGAGAACGAGGCGAGATTTTGGGTCGTCGTCAAGATGGAACGCAGTTTGCCGCGGAAGCCTCTATGTCTAGGCTGGAAATGGGAGACGAAACGGTATTTACTGTTATTCTTCGCGATATTAGCGATCGCAAGCAAGTAGAAGCATCACTGGCTCACATGGCAGCGATTGTGGAATACTCTGGTGAGGCAGTTATTAGCAAATCATTAGACGGCATCATTTTAACCTGGAACAATGCAGCAGAAAAAATCTTTGGCTACAAGGCTGAAGAAATCATAGGAAAATCGATCCTCATTTTAATTCCCTCCAATCTTACCTACGAAGAACAGCAAATCCTAGAAACGATTCGACAAGGAAAAACGATTGAAAACTATGAAACCGTGCGTGTTCGCAAAGATGGACAGCTTATCCACATATCTTGTACCATATCACCTCTGAAGGACACAACAGGCAGAATTATTGGGTGTTCTGTAATTAAACGCGACATCACCGAGCGCAAACGAGCTGAAATAGATCGCCAACAAATTGAGATAGCTTTACGAAACAGTGAAGAGCAGTTTCGCCATGCGTTTGAAGATGCCTCTATCGGGATGGCGCTCGTTTCACTTGATGGGCACTGGATTAAAGTCAATCCTGCCTTATGTCAGATTATTGGCTACTCCTCAGAAGAGTTGTTAGCGTTAACTTTCCAAGACATCACCCATCCTGACGATTTAGACACGGATCTTAGTTATGCACATCAACTATTAGCAGGAACAATTTCAACTTACCAACTGGAAAAACGGTATTTCCACAAACAAGGACATATTATTTGGATTCTTGTTACTGGATCGCTAGTACAAGATGAACAGGGAAATCCACTGCATTTTATAGCTCAAATACAAGAAATTACGGCTCGCAAAGAAGCTCAAAAAGCCCTAGAGATTCAAAGCATTATCATGAATAACATGGCAGGAGGAGTGTGTTTAATTAAAGCCTCAGACCTCACAATCGTCTACACCAATCCTACCTTTGACGCTATGTTTGGCTACACAGATGGCGAACTCGCAGGTCAATCGGTTGGTGTCTTGAATTATGTCGATACAAACCTTACATCAGATGTAACCGTTCTAGATGTCGTCACTCAAATTCAACAGACCGGGGAAGCTAAATATGAAGCCCACAATAGAAAGAAAGATGGAACTCTCTTTTGGTGCAGAGTTCATACATCCATGTTTGAGCATCCTGAATACGGAACTGTATATGTTGCCGTTCAGGAGGACGCAACAGAGCTAAAACTGGCTGAGCAAGCCTTGCAAGCCACCACAAATCGCCTTAACTTTCTTCTAAACTACAGCCCCGTTGTCATTTTTAGCTGTCAACCTGCTGGCGATTATGGAGCAACGTTCATCAGCGAAAATATCAAAGATGTATTGGGCTACGAAACCAGCGAGTTCTTAGAAGATCCTAAATTTTGGGTGAATCACTTACACCCCGATGATGTAGAACCAGTGGTTAATGGCTTAGCAAATCTATTACTTAATAATTTTTATATCCACGAATACCGTCTTCGTCGCTCCGATGGGGTTTATCGCTGGATGCTCGGTCAGCTTAGGCTAATTCGAGATCCTTCAGGTACACCAGTAGAAATGTTGGGATATTTAATTGACATTAGCGATCGCAAACAAGCTGAGTTGGAATTTCATCAGGCAAATGAAGCAAACCAAGCCAAGACTGTCTTCCTCGCCAATATGAGTCACGAGCTCCGCACCCCCCTGAACTCAATTTTGGGATTCACGCAATTGATGAGCTATGAGAGCAATCTGGCTCCTTCTCTCCAAGAACGTTTACAGATTGTCAATCGTAGCGGTAGACATTTATTGGACTTGATTAACGATATTTTAGATTTATCCAAAATAGAAAGCGGACGGATGACACTCAATCCTTCTGACTTTGACTTGACAATTTTGCTGGCATCTATTGAAGAAATGCTGCAATTTAGAGCCCAATCTAAAGAAATACAGCTAGTTGTCGAGCAAGCTCCCGATCTACCCCAATTTGTGCATTGTGATGAGAAAAAGCTATATCAAGTCTTAACCAATCTACTGGGTAATGCGATTAAGTTTACCAAGCAAGGAAGCGTCACCCTACGAGTAAGAGCAGCACAAAGAGACAAAACATCCTGTCACCTATGTTTTGAAGTTGAGGATACAGGCGTGGGAATTGCGCCCACAGAAATGGATAAATTATTTAAGGTATTCGTGCAAGCCCAAGCTGGAAATAAGTTGAGTCAAGGCAGTGGGCTTGGTTTAGCGATCAGTCAAAAAATCGTCAAACTCATGGGCGGTCAAATTCGCGTTAAAAGCACGTTGAACCGAGGTAGCACTTTTTTCTTTGAGATTGGTGTACAGTTACCTCAAGCAGAATCCTTACCCCCAGAATCAATTAATCAAAGAGTAATTGGTTTAGCTCCAGGACAACCGACTTACCGCATTCTTGTTGTTGAAGATTTAGAAGAAAATCGCCGCTTGTTAGTCGATAGCCTTACCTCGGTTGGTTTTGAGGTGAGAGAAGCAAAACAAGGAGTGGAGGCACTCTTACTGTGGGAGAGTTGGCGGCCGCACCTGATTCTGATGGATTTGCAAATGCCGGTCGTGGATGGCTACACTGCTATTAAATATATTAGAGAACGCCCTAATAGAGAACGCCCTAAGATCCCAGAAACTGTCATTATTGCTTTAACTGCCAATGTTTTTGAACAAGAGCGAGAGAAAATTATTATGGCTGGCTGTAACGACTTTATAAGCAAGCCATTTCAGCAGAGAGACATCTTTGACAAACTCGCTAAATATTTGGGAGTGCAATATATCTACGAAGTCGCAGGACAAACTCCACAAAAACTATTGGTTGAAACGCTGCCTGTAGAAGATCTATCCAGTATGTCCCCTCAGTGGTTAGAACAAATGTATCACGCCGCTTACTATCTCGATACCGAAGTTATGAGCGAATTAATTGTACAAATTCCCGAATCTAAAGCAGGTTTGTCCAAGGCATTAACTAATTATATCAATAATTTTAATTCTGACCGAATTATGGAGTTAATTCGACCTCT
The DNA here is from genome assembly GCA_014695295.1 of Microcoleus sp. FACHB-61. GTDB lineage: Bacteria > Cyanobacteriota > Cyanobacteriia > Cyanobacteriales > Microcoleaceae > Microcoleus. Next base: position 54,595 of record JACJNY010000025.1, read on the forward strand.
GCTGCCGAATCCACTGTAGCTATCGAGTTTAAGGACAAAGAAGCTAGAGTGCTGTAATGAGTGGCAATATCTCCAATAAATAAACCTCAAAAGATAAGGCTTTTCCGTCGTTTTTGCCTAAGGCGAATTAAATAACTGATGTTGTACGGAAATGCCCCAACACAGTTGGAGAAAATTTAACAATAGCCTATTTTTTTTACCTGTTACTTTGAGACTAGGAATTTTGCTGGGAATATCTACTTTCGTGGCTTATGGATGACAGTACAAAAATTGCCTGTGGCTCAAAACCCGATGCTGTTGGCATGATGGCTGAACTCTCGCCCAGAAAATCTCATACTTTGTAGTCAGTTAAAAAGGTAGAGCGCCGGATTGATTTTCCTGAAAATTAAAATTAGCCATTCCTTAATCCGTTTGCAAATAAAGCAAACGGTTGATTTTACTATTGAATAATATCGAGTTTATTGAGCCTCAAAAAGACGAGCGAGAAAGATATTCATGTCTCGTTTTCAAATTTTAGCACAGCTAAAATTTGAGAATAATACCACCCAGACCAGAAGAGCGTGCTCATTGGCGATCGCCAGAGTCCTGTCTGGAGGCCTCCAAGAGTCGATCGCCCGCTGCTACAAGGTTGACTCAATTTACTGTGTCACATTGAGATGGAAAGTGCTGTATCATATAGCAATTCTATTTCGTGTGTGAACGGGATTTATTTTTTTTATGAACCCCAGAAATTCACAGGCGGGACGCCTGTTCCACAGAGGGCGCACAGAAAGAGAAAAAATAGAGATATAGAAATGATTGATTTAACCGGAAAGGTAATTTTAGTAACGGGCGGCTCGAAAGGGATTGGTGCAGCGACGGTGCGGACTCTGGTTAATGCTGGGGCTGAAGTGATTTTGCATTACTGTCGCAGTCACACAGAAGCTGAAGCGGTAGCAGCAAGTGTTGCGCGCGATCGATGTTATTTATTAGCAGCAGATTTGATGCAGGAAAACGCTGCCTCGACTTTGTGGCGAGATGCTTTAACATGGCGCGGTCATATTGATATTATAGTTAACAATGCTGGAATTATGCAGTCAGCAGGTATAGAGGACGATTTCGATATTTGGTCGTCAGCTTGGCAGCAAACTCTACAAGTTAATTTAGTTGCCGTTGCCGACTTGTGCCGGGAAGCAATTATTTATTTTAAAACTCGCAGGGTCGGTACAATTATTAATATAGCAAGTCGCGCTGCTTTTCGCGGCGATGACCCGAATTATCTGCACTACGCCGCGTCAAAAGGTGCTATTGTTGCTTTAACTCGCAGTATTGCGAGAGGGTTTGCGGCTGATAATATTTTGGCTTTTACAGTTGCACCGGGATTTGTCAGTACAGAAATGTCTAATCAGTTTATTCAGGAGTTCGGTGAAGCTGATATTATTCGCGATATCCCGATCGGCAAAATCGCTCCTCCTCAAGATGTTGCCAATGTTATCGCGTTTTTAGCGTCGGGTTTGGCTGCGCACGCTACCGGGACTACGATCGACATTAATGGAGCCTCTTACGTGCATTGATGCGATCGCACAATTTGCACAAAACATCTAATTGTAGGGTGCGCATTGCGCACTTTACGACTACCTCCAAAGACTCACGAACACACATTTTCCCACCAACTAATTTATAACTTTAGCCAGACGCGAAAACATAAACAAATGAATTAAGTTGAGAAAAAATTCTATCTTGAGGGAAAGTGATTATGACAGCCGATAACAAAGCCCAAACCAAACGAGTTGCCATACTCATCGAAAATGGAGTTGAAGATTCGGAATTTCTAGTTCCTTACAACGCCTTAAAACAAGCAGGATTTGAAGTAGTTGTCCTCGGTTCCCGGACAAACGAAAAGTATGCAGGGAAACAAGGAAAAGTTGCCCAGCAGGCTGACGGAACTACCACAGAAGCAGTACCCGCAGAATTCGATGCAGTGATAATTCCCGGCGGTATGGCTCCCGATACAATGCGGACTAATCCCAATACAGTACGGTTTGTACGAGAAGCATTTGAGCAAGGAAAAATCGTCGCTGCTGTTTGCCACGGCCCGCAAGTTTTGATTGAAGCCGACTTACTGAAAGGCAAAAATGCCACAGGTTTCTTGTCAATTAAAAAAGACATGAGCAATGCCGGAGCTAACTACATCAACGAAGCTTTAGTAGTTGACGGCAACTTGATTACTTCTCGCCAACCTGGAGATTTAGCAATATTTACCACCGCAATTCTGGCTCGCCTCGGTTACGGCGGAAAAGAAGTCGGTTTGCCAGAAGAAACTGACACAAATGCAGAATGGTGGAAATTAGCTAATGGTTGGGGAGGTTCGACACAAGGCGACATTGTTAAAGCTTTGAATACCGCCCTCGCAGGGGAACGCTATTCTTGCGAAGCCTTTCAAAGTTATGCGGAAAAAACCCAAGACAGCGATTTGCGATCGCTCTTGACAGAAATGATTCAAAATAAACAGAACCACATCCTCGCTCTCGAAAAGCGCCTCAACGATTTCGGCGAAAAACCCTCAATTCCCGCCCAAGTTGCTGACAAATACGCTAAATTAAAAGCCTCGATGCAAGGAACCGATGAAACGTTCTTGCTGCGGAGCACCCTGGGTGATTTGCAAACCGGTGTTGTTGATATTAACAACCTGCGGGTGAAGTTCACAGATCCCGTATCAACTGCGATTTTGACAGAGATAGAATCGGATTTGTCTAAGTGTGAGCAAGTCGTTGCTAAACTCTACCGCGCCCGTGCGGTTTCCCAAGAAATTAAGTCGCCTAAACCTTCGACTAGCCCCGCTGTAAAAATGTAATCAGCAAGCGGATAAATAAGTTTGTAGTTGTGCTGAGGGGTTAAGACCATCACCAAGAGCGCAACTACAAACTTGCTATGCAATAATACAATATACGCCTTTGGGGTAAAATAAAACCCAAGACAAAAAAGCCGAGGTTCAACTAACTGCAAGGTGCAGGGTTTTATTAAATGGGTTCTATTTTTGTTTCAGCCGGACACGGCGGGTTTGAAGGAAGCTTGCGGGACCCGGGGGCGATCGCATTTGGCACAACCGAAGCGCAGGAATTGATCTTAACTCGGGATTTATTAGTAGCCGAATTGCAGCAGCGAGGCATAGAAACTTTCTCCGTACCCGATATTCTTAGTTTGGTAGAAACTATTGCTTGGATCAACAACCGGTGCCGCCCGGAAGATGTAGCGGTAGAACTGCACGCCGACGCTTTTTCTAATCCCCAAGTTCGCGGTGCCAGCGCGTTTTATATTGGCAGCAACCCCAAACGAAAAGCAGATGCCGATTTAATCTTAAACGGCTATTTGCGCAGGTGCCCAGAAATACCGAACCGTGGCGCCAAAGCAGATACTGAAGCCGATGTCGGTAGCCTCGCATTTTGTCGGGGCGTGAGCATTCCTTCGCTGTTAATAGAACTCGGTTTTTTGACTAATCCCGACGACTTGCGAATTATTCAAACTCGTCGCCCTGATGTCGCCCTCGGACTCGCTGACGGACTCGAAGCTTGGTTAAAAAATACCGATTTGAAACCCTTGCCGACACCAACACCTGCACCGAGTCCCGCACGGAGTCCCGCGCCGACACCTGCACCGACACCTATAGTTTATTCCTTAATTAATATCCAAATCAACGGTGCGCCGCACGAAGAACAAGGCATTTTGGTAAACGAAAATGCCTTTGTGCCTTCCGAAGTTCTAGACGTTCTCGACATCAAACCAGAGGCAGTCGATCGCCGGATCACCTACAATGGAGTGGTATTTGTGCGGGCGATCGATTTGCGCGATCGCGACATTTCCGTAGCTTGGGATCGGGCCACAATATCAGTATCGCTGCGATCGCGCGGCGATATCCTCTCAGGCGTTGGAAAAATCATGGGTCGCGGTCTAACTACCGCCCAACACATGACAGTATTTCTCACCAAAACTAACCGCAAAGCGCTGGCAGCATTTCCCAATTTACCTCAAATTTACGTGCAAGAAGCAGCCGCAGAAGGCGTCAACCACGACCTAGCTTTTTGCCAAATGTGTTTGGAAACAAATTATCTCAACTTTAGCGGTGCAGTCAAACCAGAACAATTTAACTTTGCCGACATGGGAATCATCAGCCCCACAAATTCCGGCATCTCATTTCCCGACGCCCGGACAGGAATTAGAGCGCAAATTCAGCACCTCAAAGCTTACGGCAGCACAGAACCCATCAACCAACCTTTAGTTCAAGAAAACGTGCGTTTTCGCTTTGTCAAGCGCGGCGTCGCCCCCACCGTCAACGAACTTGCAGGCCGCTGGAATTCCGATCCCTTATACGGACAAAAAATCATCAATACAATCCGGCTTTTGTACGAAAATGCAGGTTTGTTATAAGCTTTTCGGGATTTGAATCATAAGTTACACAGAGCCTCGGTATGGTGCGCATGGAGCGCCTTACCGCCATAATTACGGCGTCAAATCTCTTTTGCATCCAAAACTAAATATATCAATCTTAAATTAATCAATATAACTATGGTTTCCAGCACAAATCGCTTCTGAGATATTCAAAACCATTGGGCGAAAATATTCATTGACGGCTTAGTAGAACGGGCAGTTATCAGCGGGTTTCCCGATCGCACTTTTGGCCCCAACACCAACTTAACCCGCGCCCAATTTGTCGCCATTGTCAGCAAAGCCTTTCCCATACCCGTCTTCCTTTTTCCTTCTGACTAATGGCTAATGACTAATGACTAATGGCTTCTTCCTTTAGACAGGAGACACCTGGGAGATAAATGCGCTATTGTGTTGCCAATATTTTGATGAGGAAAAAAGACCGTGGTTCCCTTACGCGATGAAAATCCCATTACTATCACTCCCTACGTCACCTACGGGCTGGTTGCCGCAAACATATTAGTATTTTTGTACGAAATCACTTTGCCCGATCGACAATTAACCCAATTCTTCTACTCTTGGGCCGTAATTCCTTGCCAGTTAAGCAATATGTGTCGGGTTGCTGTGCCAGTTGGGCCATTTCCCGAATGGACGACACTAATTAGCTCCCAATTTCTGCACGCAGGCTTTCTCCACATTGCCGGAAATATGTTATTTCTGTGGATTTTTGGCAACAACGTAGAAGACCGTTTAGGACACGTCAAATTTATAATATTTTACCTTACTTGCGGCGTTTTAGCATCACTAACTCAGTGGTTTTTTTCCTCAACATCCGCCATTCCGTCCCTGGGTGCTAGCGGCGCGATCGCAGGCGTCATGGGAGCTTACATTCTCAGATATCCCCAAGCCAGAGTTCTGACACTGCTTCCCTTGGGAATCTTTTTTACCACCGTCAGAGTCCCCGCTTTCTTCTTTCTAGGATTTTGGTTTGCACAGCAAGCATTGAGCGGCCTGGCTTCGTTGAATGCCCCGGCAAGTGTCGGCATGGAATCCGGGGGAGTTGCCTACTGGGCCCACGCCGGCGGCTTTGTTTTCGGCGCTATTCTCGGCCCTTTGCTGGGACTTTTTTCTGAGGACAACCAGATTTAATTTTTTACCGCAGATGAACGCAGGCCTGTAGGGTGCGTCAGCTCGATCGCCCCAAAGGCTAAGGTAAACGCTTTGGGCTGACGCACCCTACAATACTTTATACGGTCAGTGTGCAGGCGGATTGTTAGCCGACTTTAGCTTTAGCTGCCAGCAGTGAGTTCACGCATATGCAAACTATGGGCGTACTCGCCTTATTACCCTAGATACATCACTGATTACTTTGCCACAATGCTGCACGAACGTATCGTTCACTTCAACTAACGTCAATACCTCTGACACGTCACGCTCGAAGAAAAAAGACTCGTCTGGTAGTTTTATTCTAAAAGGTAATGATTTTGCCTTCGCGACAAGAGCATCGTAACTTCTGCCGCGTCCATGTTTTAGTACATTGACAGCTAGGCAGAGATTATCAAAGCATTCTTTTAGTTCTTGCTCTCCTTCATCCTCCAATATTTTCTTGGCTTCAGAAAATCCATTGCTACAGCTCAATCCCTGTTGCAAATTTGCTTCAAAAATGGAAAACATACCGACAGCAAAGATCGCCTTTTGAAGCTGCACCATCTGAAGAGTCTTCACAAGTGAAGTCGAACCGCTTGTTTGAAGCCCTTCAATAGTTCTATCGTTTGCCTCTCTTAATGCATTAAGAGTAAACGCTGCGCATCTATCAACAAGTTCAGTAAAGCTGTGCATGTCGAATCCAGAAGTGTAGTGTTTTAATCGGTCACTCGCGCATAGATGTCGGCTAACGTTTCTGGTCAGCGGCGACGAACCACTTTTTGAGATTATAAATCATTTTTTGAACGTCCGCTGCATCAGTTTGTAGCTGTAGGGTGCGTCAGCTCGATCGCTTCCAGCAGCAAGGGAAACGCTGCGGGCTGACGCACCCTACAATACTAATGACTTCGTTTCTAGATAAAAGTAAAGTCAAATCCCGAAAGAGAAGAAACCCCAGTTACACCATTTAACTGCGCCAAAATGCGAGAATCGCTGCCGGTGACGTTATTGCCATTGCCGTCATAAATGATGTAAGTATTGCCGCCGGAATCGTAGGCAAACAAGAAAGTAGTTCCTCCCAGAATATTTGCAGAAACAGTTGTCTGCACATCCAGCAGAACTTGGGTGTTACCGCTGAGATTGGCAAATCCGGGGGCAAAATTAAACTGATCGGCGATCGGCACACCGAGACCGCTAAAATCAGTAATCACATCGTATCCGCCCGCCGCGATCGCAGCCTCGATCGCCGCCGAAGAAGCCGCATCAAAAACCGGCCCACCTTGTGCAGGGCTGGTATAGCGGAATTGATTGCTGCCGCCGCCCCCCGTCATGGTATCTGCGCCGAGGCCCCCTACGAGTACGTCGTTATCCACACCGCCGTTAATCGTATCGTTGCCGCCTTGACCATCAACAGTATCGCTGCCCGCCAAACCGTCCAAATTGTCCGGCAAAGAACCTCCAACTAAATTGTTAGGCCCGCTATCTGCAGGCAAGATTTGAACGGTGACAGTACCTACGCCCGGAATTGTCCCGAATCCGTCGCTGACGCTGTACGTGAAAGCAGTTGTACCCGCTACGTTGCCGGGGATGAATTGCACTTTAGAGACAAGATTTACAGCTATCCCCAGTTGCGGTGTGCTGACATTGATAATGTTGAGCGGCCCTTGTTGCGGGCTGGAATCGTTGGCCAGCACGTCGATGAAAGTGGGCAGCGAATTATTCGTACTCGTAAATACGATGCCGTCATTGACAGCAATCGGCGACAGGGTAGTTGGAACAGTTACCGAGGTATCGAAAGAATTGATGTTAATAGCCACTGACCCTGCTGCCGTGCCGCCTTGGTCGTCAGCTACGCTGTAGCTGAAAGAACCGGCTTGCCCGATCGCGTTTGTTCCTGGTTGGAATTTTAGCCCGAGTAAATCCTGAACGGTTAACTTTTGGTTCACGGCGACCGGGTTCGTACCCGTAATTACCTGACCAAAAGTAGGATTGGGAAGTCCGACTACTGCGATCGACAGCGGCTGGCCCTCCGGGTCGCTGGGCGCCGAAATGCTCAGAGACAGAGGCAAATTCTGCAAACCAGTCAACGTCTTGCCCGCTTCCACGATCGGCGGCTGGTTAGGAGTCGGAGATGTAAAACTCGGCGGACTCGGCCCCCCGCCCAAAGGCGGAGGGGTCGTCGCAGTTGGAGTGGGGACGATCGAAGGACTCGGACTCGGAGTTGTCGCGCCCGCAGTCGGAGTCGGGCTCGGACTCGGAACCTGTGTCGGCAATGTGCCCGTTGTTGGAGTTGGATTCGGACTTGTCCCTGGTGATGCTGCGGGTGATGCTGCCGGACTTGTCCCTGGTGATGCTGCGGGTGATGCTGCCGGACTTGTCCCCGGTGATGCTGCAGGTGATGCTGCCGGACTTGTCCCCGGTGATGCTGCAGGTGATGCTGCCGGACTTGTCCCCGGTGATGCTGCAGGTGATGCTGCCGGACTTGTCCCCGGTGATGCTGCAGGTGATGCTGCCGGACTTGTCCCCGGTGATGCTGCAGGTGATGCTGCCGGGCTTGTCCCCGGTGATGCTGCAGGTGATGCTGCCGGACTTGTCCCCGGTGATGCTGCCGGACTTGTCCCCGGTGATGCTGCCGGACTTGTCCCCGGTGATGCTACCGGATTCGGACTTGTCCCCTCAATGGTGAAGGGATTGTCGTCTACGCGGGGTATTTGAGCTGTAGTGAACCGAGATTCATCTAGCGAGTTCGATCGAACATCAATCAACACCGCCAAAAATTCCCCAGTTCGCCTGTCCCTAATAATCGTGTTGCTAGAATTCGAGCCTTGGCCCTGGAAAATTTCTAACTCTGTAAAGTTCAAACCTCCAGCCAGACCGATCGAATCTCCCGCATTAAAATCTCTAATTACATCAGCATCGCCGATTTCGCGGCCGCCAGTAGTGAGAAACCCGTTGTCACCAGGCGACGTGCCCACCCTACCGAGAACAAAGATATCCGATCCGTCGCCTCCTGTGAGAGTATCAGACCCGCGATCGCCCGAAAGAATATCATCCCCTGCATCTCCCGACAAAGAATCATTGCCGTCGCCCCCGAAGATCAGGTCATCACCCTCGCCGCCATCACCAGTATCGTTACCAACACCGCCGGTGATGACATCCCCGCCCTCCTGGCCCAACAAAATATCATTGCCAGCAGCGCCAATCAGGCAGTCATTACCCGTGTCGCCAAAAACACTGTCACTGCCCTTGTCGCCAAAAATCAGGTCGTCCTCGCCACCACCGCGCAGACAGTCATTGCCTTTACCGCCGTACAGCGAGTCGTTGCCTTCAGCACCCAAGACAAGATCGTTGCCCTGGTCGCCAAAAGCTACGTCATCGCCCTCGTCGCCAGAAACCAAGTCATCGCCTTTGCCGCCCCGCGCCGTGTCATTGCCGCGCCCGCCCTCAACGATATCTTTACCAGCGCCGCCGTTGAGAGAATCGTTACCGTCTTCGCCCCTGAGTAGATCGTCTCCGTCCCGACTCAGAAGCGTGTCGTCGCCGGCACCCCCGGAAATCGTGTCATTGAACAAGCTGCCGATTAAATAGTTACTGGCCTCATTTGCGACAACTAAGCCATCGACAAAAAGTGGCTGTGGGGGAGGCGTGGGAACTGTCAGAGTTGGCCGCGGCACCGGGGTGATCGAAATGTCCGGGCCCGTCCCCGTCATCGTTGTCGAAGTCCCCGTCATCGTTGTCGAAGTCCCCGTCATCGTCGTCGAAGTCCCCGTCATCGTCGTCGAAGTCCCCGTCATCGTCGTCGAAGTCCCCGTCATCGTTGTCGAAGTCCCCGTCATCGTCGTCGAAGTCCCCGTCATCGTTGTCGAAGTCCCCGTCATCGTTGTCGAAGTCCCCGTCATCGTCGTCGAAGTCCCCGACGACGGCGTAGGCTGCGGCACCGTGCCGCTATCCAAACTATCCTCGTTCTCATCGGGTAGTCGCCCGATGAGAAAATTTAGTGGTACTGCACTTGGCATTGTTCCGACTCCTTGCGACGCTACTCAAAAACTACTAAATAAACTTAAAGTCAGATGCAGTAATGACGGTGCTGAGGGCTCCCGGCACTGTAGGAATAGAATTCAACACTGCCAAATCGAAAGCAGGGAGACTGTCATCTGCCACATTCGGGTCGAAGCCGAGAACGTACTTGTTAAAAGTATTGTTCAGGTACACGAAGAAAGCGCCCGTTTTGCTAGAACCCTTTTGATTCTTCAACACTGCATTTACTGCTTGAGCGTTATCAAATTTAGATTCAAACAAAATGACTGATTGCTTGCTGATGTCGTCGCCGCTAGACCCGATATTCCTGACGATAAAACTGGTGAAATCGAGAGTAGTTCCTGAGTTGGTTAAACCTGCGAAATTTGACGACCTGAACAAAAATCTGTCGGTCTCGCTGCCGTTAGCGTTAAAGTCAGCAATCACGTCCACGCCTTCGCTGGGAGTTTCGTAGTAGAAGAAATCATTGCCAGCATCGCCCGTGAGCAAGTCAGAACCGGCACCGCCACCCAAAATGTCATTGCCTGCACCGCCGGAAAGCGAGTCGTTGTCATCGCCGCCCAATACCAAGTCATTGCCGAAGGCGCCGCTGAGACAGTCGCTGCCGGCACCGCCGTCGAGAGTGTCGTCACCCGCTTCGCCTAACAGGGAGTCGCTGCCGGCCTCGCCCAACACGTAGTCGTTGCCCGAACCTCCGACTCCCGTGTCGTTGCCCGAACCTCCCAAAATCGTGTCATCGTTGTCGCCGCCGGAGACGGAATCGTTATTGATACCGCCGTCGAGCAAGTCTCTGCCCAGTCCACCGTCGAGGATGTCGTCGCCTACACCCCCATCGAGCGAGTCGTCGCCAATGCCACCAAGTAAGGTGTCGAGCCCGGTTCCTCCAAGTATCGAGTCGTCGCCGGATTCTCCCAACATCGAGTCATCGCCTGTTCCGCCGTCAATGGTGTCGTTGTTGTCACCGCCCAAGAGGTTGTCATTGTCATTGCCACCGAACATCAGGTCGTTGCCCAGTCCGCCGATCAGCGAGTCTATGCCGTCTTCGCCGTCAACGGTGTCGTTGCCCAGTCCGCCGTCAACGGTGTCGTTGCCGATCGCACCCACCAGCGAGTCGTTGCCTGCTTCACCGAATACGAGGTCGTTGCCGCCATTACCATCCATGATGTCGTTGCCGTCGCCCCCAGAGAGGGTATCGTCGCCGGCCCCGCCGAGGATGAAGTCGCTGAGGTTGCTGCCTGTAAAGCTGCTGGCCGGGAGTGCGCTGCGATCGACAATATTATCTACGACGGTGATGCTGAAGGATGTCGGCCCGATAGTTGCAGACCCGTCGGAGGCTGTAAACGTGAAACTGTCGCTGCCGCCTGTCGCCAGCAAGTTGTATTTGACGATGTTGTTGTTGATATCGTCTTGGGTGAATTTGCTGCCGACGTTGAGAAAGGTGCTGCCCCTTTGGACAAAACCTTTGGTAGCGTCGGGGGCTTTGGTAATCGTGTAAAAGATTTCCGACGGCGTGTTGTCGGGATCTGTGACTAACAAATCCTCAGCGGTGATTGTCTGGATAGGATTACTTTTGGCAACCACCACACCGTCGTTAATTACTAGCTGCGGCGGGCTGCTGACGCGGATGGTTGCTACCGCCTGACTTGTGCCGCCGTTGCCATCTGAAATCGAGTAGCTGAAGCTGTCAGTACCCGAGAAGCCCGGATTCGGGGTGTATTTGAATACGCCGCCGCCCACGGGAACCAGGCTCCCCTTCGCGGTTGGACTAAAAGTCGTGACAGTCAGAGCGCTTTGTTCCGCGTCAGTGTCGTTCAACAGAACGTTGAGACTCAGTTGTTGACCCGCAACCGTGGTGAAGTTGTCGTTAACTGCTTTTGGAGGTTGGTTAAGGATGGGCGTCGGACTTCCTGTCGGCGTCGGACTTCCTGTCGGCGTCGGGAACGCCGGTGTCGGATTTGCTGTCGGCGTTGGGAACGTCGGCACCGGACCATCTGTCGGCGTGGGTGTCGGACTTGCTGTCGGCGTCGGCGTCGGCGTGGGTGTCGGACTTGCTGTCGGCGTCGGTGTCGGACTTGCTGTCGGCGTCGGCGTCGGCGTCGGTGTCGGACTGTCTGTCGGCGTCGGTAGGGGAAGCGGAGTTGCGCTGCCGGGAACTGTGGGGGCAATTACAAATGAGCTTCGCCCTAGGGTTCTGCTGTCTACTCCGGGCAATACTGCTAAAAAGTCGCCGCTGACGCCGTTGCGAATAATCGTACTGCCGGCTTTGGTTTCTGTGCTTTGGAAGATCACCAAATCTTCAAACTTGAGGTCGCCACTTAACCCGATCGCATCTTCGCCTTGGCGAAAGTCTGTGAAAATGTCGGCATCGGCGATGTCGGGGCCGCCTGTAGTGAGAAATGCCGCGTTAGTGCCGTCGCTGCTGCCGCTGGGGGAACTGAATGCACCGATGACGAAGACATCTCTGCCTTCGCCTCCTGCCATTATGTCCTTGCCTGTTTCGCCCCAAAGAACGTCGTTGCCAGCACCGCCGTCCACGATGTCATCACCGTCGCCGCCGAATACGATGTCGTCGCCGTCGCCGGAAAAAAATGTGTCCCCACCGGCGTTTCCGTAGAGCCAGTCGCCTCCTTCGTTGCCAAATAGCAAGTCTTCGCCGTCGCCGCCGAAGAGCGAGTCGTTACCTTGGTCGCCCCACACGATATCGTCGCCTCGATCGCCCAAAAAGCTATCGTCGCCAGATCCCCCACGCAAGCTGTCGCTGCCTTTGCCGCCGTAAGCAGTGTCTCTGCCTTCGCCTCCGATTACCGTGTCGTTGCCGTCATTGCCGTACAGCAGGTCAGGGTTATTTGCCCCCTCCAGGGAGTCGTTGTCTTTGCCTCCGTACAGGGTATCGAGTCCTGAACCGCCGTCTAGAACGTCGTTGCCTGGGGCGCCGAACAGCACGTCGTCATCGTCGCCCCCGAATACTAAATCGTCGCCGTCTGCTCCTTGCAGGTTGTCGTTGCCTTGCAGCCCGGAAATCACGTCGGGCCCGGGACTGCCAACTAAGGAGTCGTTGGTTTCGGTGCCGCGGACTACGCCGCCGATGACTGCGGGCGAGGTACCTGGGCCTCCGCCCAATGTGTCGTCTATGCCGCCAAATGTGTCGTCCCCGGAGGGAGTTGGTGTTGGAGTCGGCGTCGGAGTTGGCGTCTCTGGTGTTGGCGTCTCTGGTGTTGGCGTCTCTGGTGTTGGCGTCTCTGGTGTTGGTTCTGGTGTTGGTGTTGGAGGTGGTATAACTACTAATGGTACTGCACTGGGCATTATTTTGGCTCCTTTAAACGACGATCCCGATTAACTTTAAGAACTGATTAGTATCAGTTTGTTGCCACCAATCTGGCTTAAAATTGATTAATAATCCCGATCATTTCTAGCATACTAAATCAAAACTGCAACGGCTACAGATATTTTTTAACCAGAGCATCTTTTGATATCAAAATATTAATGATTGCACGTTTTGATGCCTATGTTGGGTATACTTTAATATCGCCTCATTCCGATACGAGGTAGAAGTCGGGCTTCGAGTCAGCCCGGGGTATTGATCCAGAAGGGAAAAAATTAAAATTTTTGTATTGATATTTTTTTCTTTCCTCCTGTTGAATGTCGAATACATATGTGCCTCTTGCCTTCAGAAGCCGAATGCTAAATACATAAGAGCCGAATGCCTTAAGCTGACTGCTGACAAGAAACAGAGCTGTTAATTAGGGGCAGAAGCGGCCCGGTTTGTTCTTGTCCACTGACGGATAGTTCGCTGTGGCAAAGGTAAAGCAGGGAACAGCGACTTAACAAATCTAGCAGAATTCGCCGCAGCCGCTGTTGGTCGGCAGTCGTTTCGTCTTCTGTTTCCCAGGGGCGGCCGAGTTGCGATCGCAAAAATAAGGGAGCACCAAACAATGTCGCCGCACCGCCGCTCAGCCACAGGGGCGAGCCGGCATCCAGCCAAAAGTGCCATTTGTGGGCGCGGCGGCTGCTGCGGTACTGGAAGATGTTGGCGAGGGTGACGGCTTGGGCTTCTGGGCCTTCTGAACGGACTGGAAATGGGTTGGCGGTGACGGTTCCTTGGCGCAACAACTGGATGAAGCGGGCGATCGTTTCTGAGTCCCCGCCGTTTGTTGGTTCAACGCGCTGCAGGCGCCCCTGTATTTCCCAGTAGTGGCCGGCTGTTTCCATTAACTCGCGCAGGGCTGCTAGCCGATCGTAAGGGAGGTATCTGTCGTTCATGAGAAATTTCTGGATCGCTCGATCGAGCAGGGCAATTGGGCTCGGCAACAGCCGCTCCTGCTGTTGCGACCGCTGTTGTTCGATCCACTCCACAATCTGCTCGTAGGCCCCGGCTGCTCGGTGTCCCAGTCTGTCCCACCGGGGAAAGGCTGTAATGGGTAGCAATTGAGGCCGATCGATATCTGGGCAAAAACAGTGATCGGCGATTAAACCCGCTCTCACTTGGTCGATCGATTTTTGATTTTGGATTTGAGATTTTAGATTGAACGTGGGGTTGGAATCTTCTGTTTCCAATGAACGGTGTTTCTGGCTACCCAACACTACCAGCATTTCGGCTGCGCCGTCTCGATCGACTAAACGGCCGAGTCCCGGATAAACCAACGCTAACAAAGTGAGCAAAGCTCGAATCTCTGGGGTACTCGATAGGGGACGCTGATCGTTGAGAGATACGGCGGCGATACCATCTCGCGCGAGAATTTCCGTTAAACTGTAACGGGCGATCGCATCCATCCCGGGAGCAATTACAGCGATTTCCTGCGGTTCCACGGCTTTTGACTTCACCGCATCCACGATGATTTCGGCGGTTTCTCGCAGCAATTGAGCCCGGGAAGTGGTTTGGAGCGATCGAACCGATCCGGGAAAACTCAAGCCTAAAGGATAAAAACCCTCAGAATTAACGGCTAAACTTACCGCTAAATCCCCAATCTCTGGGGCTAAACCGGCTTTTGCGTCCAAATTTTCCACGCTTTGACAGCGGTTTTCGAGTCGCGCTAGGTATTCCGTGTCAGCCCCCAAGCCCAAACGCACTCCTCCATCCCGATTGTAGGAGAACGCCCCCGCCGCACCTTGGTCGAGCATTCGATCGAACAAATGGCCGCCGATCGCCGGATAATCGTCAACATCGTCTGCGATCACAGCTTGGTATCTAGAGGCCAAATGCTGCTGGTAAGTGCCATCCTGCAACAAATAGCGCCAGTAGAGTTCGCAAACAATCCCGTAAGTCAGGAGCCCCCGCGTCAAGCACCATTCCCGCCACCTTTCCAGCAACTCTCCCATGCTAGTCCACAGGTTGTTCGAGCCGCCGTCACCAGCAAATCCCTGTTCCAGAATGCTGGGAATCTCTTCTCTCGGCGTACCGCTGACAGCAGCAAGCTGTAATAAGTCTAGTGTTCGACGCACCATTCGGTTTGGGCTTACCCCTGTTTGTTGCAAAATGCCTTCGTCTAGTTCGCGACGCCAGAGTCTCGCGGCAAGTTCCAGTTCTGTTTCAGGTTGCAGCCGCAGGGGAAATTGAGCCCTCAAATCCAGCGACTGAACTAGCAGCGGCCAAAATAGCAATACCTCCTGCTCAAAAAAACCGAAGGGTGTTGTCGAGTGAAACGTATATTTTCCTTGGGTAGCGACGGCGATGCGATCGGCCAATTCTAGGCGGTTGTCGCCATTAGCTGCTAAGACTAAAATTGCTGGGGCAGTTTGTCCGGCCCGGCGCCGCCCGGAACGCCAGCCGTCTGAAACTTTTGATGGGACAGGCTTGACAGTTTGGCTCCAAATGCAGAATTGCTCGACTAAACGAGCGGTTTTGCCACTGCGGGCGGCTCCGACAATCCAAATTGAATCCGAGGCCTCGGTTCCCAATTTATGTAAATTTGTTACCATACCGTGAATACTTTAATCACTAATGTATACAGCCAACTAACCAGCTTTAGCTATGAATACTTCTCCGTGGAACAGGATTGTAAAATATCTCTACAGCGCTAACCAATGGTATCGAGAAACGCCTGACAGGGCCCTAGAACAGGCTTATGATGCTGCGTTAGCAATTAAGGCGATCGAAGACGAGCATTTTGGCGGCCAAAGAATCTCCGCTCGATCGGGAGATTACGGACACAGCACCCTGTCTTACTTTAAATCCGAACTGCAAAAATACCTCAAGGTCATCCAAACCCGAATGGTTGAATTTAATGCTAGCCGTTCTTTTTTGGAACTGCCGGAGCGAGTGGGGGCCAAACCGAAGGCGGGGTACAGCGCGGATCGTCACCAGCACGGATTACATCTCGACAATAAAGATCGAGCATCTCTTATATTTGAGAAGCTAGAGTTTATTGATAAAGTCATCGACAAGTATATTAATAATAGTAAATCAACTGCAATTGTCCCGGTTGTTAGTTCAGTAAATGTGCAGGTGAAATCTACCAATAGCAGTTCTCAACCTGAAGCAAATAAAGGTTCAGCTAATTCTGTTCAAATTCACGATGGCGAGGTTGACACTAACTTTGAAGAGGTCAATTTATTGCCTCGCTCGCTTTTGGGAACTTTGAATCGAATTACTAAAGAGTTAGACCCGGAAGCGGAAAAAGAAGTAGTCAAGAATTTCCGCAATTCCAAAGTAAAAACTGTCATTTCTATGAGGTTTATTTTGCTTTTGATTTTAGTTCCGCTGTTGGCGAATCAAATTTCCAAAAACTTTATAGTCGGCCCGGTAGTTGACTATTTTAGAGTTAAGCAAAATGCTCCAGTATTCATAAATGTTAACCTGGAAGAAGAAGCCTTCAGAGAACTGGAGAGATTTGAGCATCACCTCAACTTTGAAAGGTTAATAGGCGCGGCTCCGCCGCTTTCTGTAGAAGAAACGGAAAAGAAGATTGCCGAGAAAGCAGTTGAGCTAGCGGAGGAATACCGCTCTGAAAGTGGTGGAGCTATTAAAAATATTTTTGCCGATTTGATTTCCTGCATGGTTTTTGCCGCGATTATCGTCACTAACAAGAAAGAGATTGAGATTTTAAAGTCTTTCATGGATGATGTGGTTTACGGCCTCAGCGACAGTGCTAAAGCTTTCGTCATTATTTTGTTTACGGATGTGTTTGTCGGATTCCACTCGCCTCACGGTTGGGAAGTAGTTCTCGAAGGTGTATCGAGGCATTTGGGACTGCCAGAAAATAGGCAGTTCATATTTTTGTTCATTGCGACGTTTCCAGTTATTTTGGATACGGTATTTAAGTATTGGATATTCCGGTATTTAAACCGGAGTTCGCCTTCGGCAGTTGCTACATACAAGAATATGAACGAGTAATATCAAATACGGTAACATCGGAACTATACCCTGCTTTGCTGTGCGTCCCGCTTGGCTCCGCCCTCTCCATAGCGAGTGGGAAGCTCTCACTGCTGCACTCATAAAATTATTATTTCGCTACAAAACAAAACGATATAATCTGCTGATATCTAGTCCGATAAAATAAGCGTTATCACGTTTGTAGTGATAACGCTTATTTTATCGGACTAGATATGGCTCTAATTTCCAATTAGCAATTAGTAATGATAGTCCGGGACGCAAAAAGTAATTTGACGCGCGAATTATAACGGTAAGGTGCTCTTTGGCAGTGCAGACTCAACATAGAGGTTCTGCGTAAGTCCTGCAATTAGCAATTGCCCATTGCCAATTCCCTAATTCCAACGCTTCTTGCGCTGTCGCTGGTTCGCCACCGACTCCACCAGTCCCAGTCCGAGAAAATTACTCAGCAGCGACGCATTCCCGTAACTCAGGAAAGGCAGCGGAATGCCCGTAACCGGAGCCAAGCCAATGTTCATCCCAATATTTACGAACACCTGAAAAATCAACATTGACAGTACGCCGATCGCCAGCAAAGAACCAAAATTATCGTTAGCAGTTTGAGCGATCATCACCAAGCGGAAACAAATTACCCAGAACACCAACAGCACGCAAATGCAGCCAATAAAGCCCAATTCTTCGCCAATAGCTGAAAAGATAAAGTCTGTATGCTGTTCGGGAATAAAGTTAAGCTGAGTTTGCGTTCCGTGAAACAAACCCCTGCCTTTCAGTTCCCCGGCCCCAATAGCAATCCGAGATTGAATCAAGTGATATCCGCTGCCTAAAGGGTCTTTCTCGGGGTTTAAAAACCCTGTCAGGCGCATTTTTTGATAATCCTTGAGCACATTCCAAAAAACCTGTCCGACTTGTCCAGAAACAACGTTCACCAGCACAGCACCGAAAGTCCCCAGCCAAGGCCAAGGCAGGGTTCGCCAAGCGATAATACCCGCAATAACTACCCAGGCTACCCAAATCGGTGTATACAGGTTGTTGAGGAGAACAGAGATTAGAGGAGAGAATAGCAATATTAGCCAGCCGGGATTGACATTTCCCCAGTAAAACATCCCGATTGTGATTGCGCCGAACACCAAGGAAGTACCTAAATTTGGTTCGGCAAATATCAATCCCCAGGGTACAGCCATAATCGCCAGCATCCTCAACATATTACCCACCGTGGGAACAGTCTTGTCGTGGAGGAGAGCAGCTAAAGTGACAATCATGCCTACTTTGGCAAATTCTGACGGTTGCAGGTAGAAGCCGCCGATGTTGATCCACCGCTGGGCACCGAGCCCTGTAGTACCGATAAACCGCACTGCGATCAGCGACAAATTGATTAATATGTAAATCGGCCATTTCCACTCAATCAGTATTTGGTAGCGGCAGCGGGAAATGATGATGGCGAAGAACAAACCGACTGCCCCAGTTACCCAGTGCCGCCACCAGTTGATTAGTCCCTGGTTGATTTCGACGCTGTGGATCATGATTCCGCCGAAGATGGTGAGGCCGATGCAAGCGGCAAACAGCCAAGGGTCTGCTTCTTCCCAGGGTTTGAAGATGAATTTCCAGCGGTTTCTGACTTGTATTCTCTGCAACATGAGGATTTTAGATTTTAGATTTTAGATTTTAGATTATCGAGCCGATTTTCGGAAGTTCTGGATATAGTTCGGATTCAGAGCCTGCACCTTACTTTAGGAGCGTCGGTGTCAGTATGTCACTTTATTCGGCGAGTTTTACGGGGGTTCCGGGCCGTCAGCAACGAGCCTTGAGTGCGCGGACACACCAACCTCGTAGGGTGCGCACGGAACACCAATCTCCCTGTAGGGTGCACAGTACGCACATTACCCGGATTTGGAACGACAAATCAAGGTTTGAGGTGACAACCGGCGGTTCCCGATCGCACAATAGCCCGATCGCGAGCCGCAAGTTCTAGAATCGTCAGGCTGGTTCGTAAAGGTATTCAAAACCGTTACCGTCGGGGTCTCTGCCGTAAAAAGATGCTGTACCGTCGCGGTGTTCGTGAATGTGGGTGACGGAAACACCATCGGCTTTGAGTTGTTGGTAGGCGGATTCCATTTCGGTACGATCGTCAAATACAAACCCAAAATGCGGCCCTGCTTGGTCGTAACTCGGACTCAACAGCGCCAATCCGTCCTCTCCTGCTTTCAAATAAGCCCAGTCTGCATCTTTCCAGACTAACTCCATGCCCAAGTTTAGGTAGAACTCAGCAGATTTCTCGATGTCTTGCACGCAGACTGCTACGTGTCCCAATCGTTTTAGTTTCATGTCAACAAAATTTATGGTTGTGCTTTAGTTTATTGTATCTATTTTGTCATTTATTACTAGATTAATTAGGTCTTTTTTCGGGATTTTTTATTGCGGCTAACTGTACTTTTTCTACTTGTTTGTGGGCGTCCATTTCGCTGAACAGTTGAACGGCGCGGTCAAAATTTTCTTGGGTTTTCTCGATGTTACCAAGTTTTTGTTCTGTCAGTGCTAGTTGATAGCAAGCTTCGGCTCGGTCTAATTTAGCGCTGGCTCGATCGAGTATTTCGATTGCTTCTGCATGGTGCTGCAGGGCTTGGTCAAGTTCTCCCCGTTCTCGGTACAGCGCGGCTGTAGCGCTGACAGCTTTGGCTTTGATGGTGCTGTACTGGTTTTGGTCGGCTTGGGCGATCGCTTGGCGGTACAAGCTCAAAGCTTTCTCTGTCTCTCCCAGGTTTTGATAGGTGGTGGCGAGAAAAACTAACTTGTATCCCGTACCCACCAACTGACTGTCTTCCCGATCGGCATAGAGTTTTTCGGCGAGTTCCTCCGCCTCTTTTTCGTCTCCGATACAGGAGTTGAGGAAAGCTAACCCGACATTAATCGAATAGCTGTTAATCCCGATTTCGTCCCGCGAATTTTTCAGCTTGACAAATATCTCCATAGCTGATTCTAATTCCCGCATTTCTATTTTACAAAAACCTATATTAATGGCAGCGTTAACTTTCCAGAATTCCAGATTAGCTTGTTTGTCGTTTTCCGGTTCGCTGCTTTTCGCTATAAGTTGTAAAGACTTAGTTGCTTTTATTTCGGATATTTGGTGGCATTCTATGGCTTGATTTATCTCGCCTAAGATCCGGTAACAAACGCCTAAAATACTGTAAAGACCGCTCAAATAATAGTCAGAAGTTACATTGTTGACGATGCGAGTAGTTGCTGAAATTATTGGCTGCAAGAAACCTAATTTATAGAGCGCTCGACCGAGATTGTAATCTTTGGCAAACTGGATATTGATTTTTTTGAGGATGACGCTAGCGGCCTGCTCGAAACAGCTAATTGCCACATAATGATAGTAAGCTTCAAAAGCTTTCAGCGCATCTTCTACAGTTTCAATAATCTCGACGCTCTCTGTCCAGAACTCGGCTGCTTTGCGGTTGGCAGTCTCCCAGTCTCCGGGCGAGAGCCGATCGACCGCTTCTTCCCGAATTGCTGGATGCAGCCAGTATTCGCCCTTTTGAGACTCGACTAGCGATCGGTGCAACAGCGATTTAATGATTTGTCGGCGTCCGGCTTCGGGCACGTCCCACAGCAAACACAAAAGTCCGTCAGTAGGGACTGTCGGCACGTCTTGATATCGGTAACAGCCCAAGCGACAGAGGAGTTGATAGGCTTCCGAATCGAGTTCTTGCAGGCGGTTAAACTGACTGGTAACTAAATTTTTTAAGTCTGTTTCAACCAGCGGATGGTCGCTGTTTTCCAGCCAGTAGGCTGCCATATCTCCGTCAAAATCTTCTCGGATCGTGCCGCAAATAATGCCCATTGCTTTGGCATTGCCGCCGTACACTTTGTGCATTTCCTTGAGGGCGACATCATCTATATTGATGTTGCGGCCGCTAAAAAACTGCCGCCAAACTTCAACTTCCAATCCCGGAAGCAAGTAGTGTTCGACGGTTACATCTGAATCGCACAGTCGATCGCGACTGGTAATCAGCGTTACCGACTGCACCGCTGCGTCGGCCAAAACTCGCAACAGTTCCACGTAAAGCCGGTGCGGTTCAATAAACTTACCTTGTCCGTCGAGTGCGGCTTCCAAATTGTCAATCAATACGCCAACTTTGTGAGTCTGAAGCTGCCGCTTCAGCCGCCCCAAGGTGACGCCAAAGTCGGGCCCTGGTTCTTCCTGAAAGTCTTGCTTGAGCCATTCTTCGATCGCGCTTTCCAAGGCCGTGATGTTTTCTGTCTCTTTTGCCATCAACAGTTCAATTACCCGATCGAACCCTTGAGATTTGAGATACTGTCTGGCCAAAGTCGTTTTGCCTATACCGCCGGCACTTTGGATGACAATCACTTTAGCTCCTTGGGCGACAAGAGTATTGAGATCTTCGATCGCCCCGAATCGGCCCAAAAAGTTCGGGTTTTCCATGTCCAAATCCGCATCAAGTCCGAGAGATACTTGGGCTGGAACAGTTTGTCCCGACTGCGGTTCGAGTTTCGAGTAGCTGCGCCAATACCGCTCTACAACCGCTTGAAGGTTGTCTCTTTTGACTTTTTCGCCTTCTCCAAACAGCGCTGAAAGCCGCTTCCACAAATTAGAGGCAGCATCCTTAACAGTCCCTACTCCATACCCTTCACTATCTGCAACCTGTTGGTACGTCCTGCCTTGCACGCCTTGCCAAGCTTCGCGAAAGATCGCGCTGTCAAGGTTGTCGAGAGTTTTCAGGTTTCGAGCCACAAGTAAGGAGTTGGTAAAATCCAGCGCACGATCGGCTTCCATTGAGTCACCAGGTTTAGCGTTACCCATATGACACAACTTTAACAGACTTTTTCCGACTCGCTTACACGCTCAAACAGTGGACTTGTATAGACTTTTCCCGACTGACACGGCCGAGGTTGGCCGGGGATACTGTTGAGTGTGGAGGGGAAGTTGACAAGCAAGCTTCTAACTTACACACAGATCGAGTCGAGTTTATATTCTGGAGCAAGCAGCTATGTCTATTGATGTTGAAACAGCAATCGTGGATGAACAAATTCGCCCTCAAGAATGCGGCCGCGTTCGTTTCCAAAACAGTTGGTGGCCGGCGAAGTGCGATCGAGACATGACTTTTGAACCCGGTGAGGTGGTTCGCGTCGTCGGAATTGAAAATATTACTTTGATCGTTGCAGCGTCGTTTGTCATCAATTCTGAAAGTGAAGGCTAATCTACAATCGGGAGTAAGCACTGATGAATTTTGACAATTCCAAAAAAGCGATCGTGGATGAAGAAATTCGACCTAATGAGTGCGGTCGCGTTCGTTTCTAAAACAGTTGGTGGCCGGCGAAGTGCGATCTAGACCTGACTTTTGAGCCTGGTGACGTGGTTCGCGTAGTCGGCATTGAAAATATTACTTTGATAGTGGAAGCGTCGTTATAAATCAATGAGTTAGACACTCAAACTATCTGTTGTTCGCATCTCAAAATTACAAAAAATTTGCAATTAGGATCACAAAAATATGACTGTCAGCTATTTGGAAAAAGCGATTGTAGAAGAAGAAATTAGACCTGATAAATCCGGACTCGTCCGCTTCCAAAGCAGTTGGTGGCCCGCTAAATGCGATCGAAAAATAACTTTGAAACCGGGTGATGTGGTTCGCGTCGTGAGACTTGAAAACATTACTCTGATAGTTGAAGCGTAGTTGGGAATTAAGGATTTAGCGAGTAGAGCTATAAGTTGTTCGCATCTCAAAGTTCCGGAAAAATTGGAATTAGGAGCCAAAAATTATGAGTATCAGCTATTTGGAAAAAGCAATTGTAGATGAAAAAATTCGGTCTGAAAAATGCGGCTCCGTCCGCTTTCAAAGCAGTTTGTGACCTGTTCCGGTGCGATAAAGGCATAACTTTTAAACCGGGGGAGCTGGTTTATGTGATGGGAATTGACATGATTACCTTGCTGCTGGAGGGTATGGCTTGAAATGTCGGAATTTGCGATCGCGCTGCCATTTAGGCGGATATCTCTTCAAATCTCTTCACAGGCGCGATCGCTCTTCTCACCTCTGTTGGCTTCGATTTTCTAGCGTGGAAGCTCAACAACAACTCGCCGCCGGCAGTAGTGCTGACGTTTTTTTGCAGACTGGACAAGCGCGATCGATATTAATGCCATCCGCCGCAAATGGTGATAATTTGACAGCAATCCACTTTTATTCTCTATCGAGTCTTGTCCAGCTATACGAATCGGTAAAAATTTACAAAATTTACTGCTGTTCACAATAGCATTATTTGGTGCAGTATCGCTGTTAATAAAAGTTATTAACTTTAACAATTATTTTGGCATCAACCGCGCCGATACCGAAGTGAAAGTTGTTGCCATCACCTACGACGACGCCTATCCTTTCTATACAAATCAGCTTTTAGATATCTTAGACCGCTATCAAGTTAAAGCAACTTTTTTTGAAATAAACCGCAATAATATTGAGAAACATCAAGAAATCGTGAAAATGATTGTCGCGAGGGGAGAGGAGTTGGCAAACCATTCCTACTCTCACAAATCGCAGTTGCCATCCCGATCTGGCTGCAATATCATCTAATTGAGGCATCAAACTCGGAACTAAAGCGGCCCAAAACTGCACCGGGAAAGCAGAATTAGCAGCAAATTATTAATCAATTGCAGTAGCAAAACGAGGTCGTGGGTGGCTTCCAGGAGGCGAGAACCGGGGAGGAGGGCGATCGTCCGAACTCCGGGCATTAACTGCAAATCTTTGCCCGTAGAATTGAGGTTGTCCATGACAGGATTGCCGACAAACTGAGCTTTCTTTAAACCCTGTCGGTTTAAGTCAGCAGCAGTCAAAGCATCTCTAGTAAAAACCGCCAGACATTTCTCTGAGCAAAGCAACTGCCACAAGATTAAACCCAAATCGACTCGCCCCTCGTAATAACTAGAATGGGCCGATAGAAAAATTATATAGGGGCGGTTGCTGGCATGGGCGATCGCCCGATCGACAATATCCCCAGTCGCCACCACCAAATCGCAGTGGCGCGAATGCGTCCAAACAGCCTGCAATTGCTGCCAAGTCAAAGCAATCAGCCCGGCCCCAATATCTTTGAGGAAAAACAGGGGATTCATGTAAAAAACTCCCCCAGACGGCATTTGACTGGTGGGCCCAATAATTGGCACGGTCGATCGGCTGTAAGCAGCCCCGTCACCGACAATCGGCATCGCCGAAACATCAACATCCGCGCCAGATGCTCTCAAAGCTTTGAGAATTTGACAGTTAACCGCGTCTTCCCCGTGGCCGTTGCTGAGGAAAAGTATCCCCTTCGATTTCATAAAATCCAATCAAGATCAGGCTTTTTAAACTCATTTGCGCGATCGCTACCTGCCGACACGCTACGATTTTGTTACTCTAATTTAAATACATTGTGGAAGTGAAACAGCGTGAATATTGAAATTGGGCGGGGCAAAAGTGCTCGCCGAGCTTACGGCATAGATGAAATCGCGCTCGTACCAGGACAGCGCACCCTCGATCCGAGTTTGGCAGATACCAAGTGGCAGATTGGTGGGATCGATCGAGAAATCCCGATTATCGCCAGCGCAATGGACGGAGTAGTCGATGTCCGCATGGCGATTTTGCTGTCGGAATTGGGAGCAATGGGCGTGCTCAACCTAGAAGGAATTCAAACCCGCTATGCCGATCCCCAGCCAATATTAGAGCGCATCGCGAGTGTCGGGAACCACGAATTTGTTTCCCTGATGCAGCAACTCTATGCCGAACCGATCAAGCCAGAATTAATCGACCTGAGAATTAAAGAAATTAAAGCAGGAGGAGGGATTGCCGCCGTCAGCGGTACACCGGCTGCTGCGAGCAAATACGGCTCAACAGTTGCTGAATCGGGAGCCGATATATTTTTTGTGCAAGCAACAGTAGTCTCGACAGCTTTCCTTTCCCCTGAAGCGATCGCGCCTCTAGACTTAACTCAATTCTGTCAAGAGATGCCGATACCAGTAATTTTGGGCAACTGCGTGACCTACGAAGTCGCCCTGAATTTAATGAAAACTGGCGCTGCGGGCATTCTCGTGGGCATTGGGCCGGGGGCTGCTTGCACGTCTAGAGGCGTATTGGGTGTCGGCGTTCCCCAAGCCACAGCGGTAGCAGACTGCGCCGCGGCGCGGGACGACTACTATCGCGAAACTGGCAAATACGTGTCGGTGATTGCTGACGGCGGTTTAATTACCGGCGGCGATATCTGCAAGTGCATTGCCTGCGGTGCCGATGGAGTGATGATTGGTTCGCCCTTTGCCAGGGCCGCCGAAGCTCCCGGCCGCGGCTTTCACTGGGGGATGGCGACTCCCAGCCCGGTTTTGCCGCGCGGCACTCGCATTCGCGTGGGGACTACGGGTACTGTGGAGCAAATTTTGCGCGGGCCTGCCCTCCTAGATGACGGTACGCACAACTTGCTCGGAGCTCTGAAAACTAGCATGGGCACCCTGGGCGCTAAGGATCTTAAGGAGATGCAGCAAGTGGAAGTGGTAATTGCTCCTTCTCTGCTGACTGAGGGTAAAGTCTATCAAAAAGCTCAGCAGTTGGGCATGGGTAAGTAGATTTACCAATCAAATACCAGCGTACCTTGACAAAATTTGTTCAAGAGTCTCGAAATTTACAGAATGTTGTGGAATTATCGAGAAGGAGATGTCACAATATAAGAAGCGGAGACGAATGTTTCCGTTCACTCCTCACACCACACTCCGCCCGGACTACTGTTCGGGCGGTTCCTTTTTTGCCGGAAATCTTCGCTCTTGCTTACTAGGTACAGGGCTGAGGCTCTTCGCTCCGGAGACTGGGAGAGTGGGAAAGTGGGAAAGTGGGGGAGAAATTTTCTGCTCAATGGCTTATGCCTTGGGAAACCTAAGTGCCTTCAACCTTCTACCCTCTTCCTTTTGGCTTCGGAAGCCGAATGCCTTCTTCCTTCTTCCTTCAGAAGCCTTCTGTTAAAATCGTTGACGCAAGTGGTTACACTTTTTGCTAGACTTGTTATCCGAGAAATAGTATTTACAAGGATGGCTAGGGATGTCAGCAGCCGCGCAAGTAACCGACTCTACCTTTAAGCAGGAAGTGCTCGATAGCGAAGTTCCAGTTCTAGTGGATTTTTGGGCTCCCTGGTGCGGGCCCTGTCGGATGGTGGCGCCCGTCGTAGACGAAATTGCCCAGCAATATGAAGGGCAGGTCAAGGTAGTAAAAGTTAATACCGACGAGAATCCTAACGTAGCCAGCCAATACGGTATCCGCAGCATTCCGACGCTGATGATATTTAAGGGCGGTCAACGGGTGGATATGGTAGTTGGGGCAGTTCCGAAAACTACTCTGGCAAACACTCTGGAAAAGTACATTTAACTGAACTGCGAGCGGTTTCGCGCTGTTCTTTTTGGGCCGCGAAAGCTAACTCGCTTCAGAACCGGGGCAAAGCTACTGGAAAAGTTATTAGTTGGCAGCAGGGCAATTTGCTGGTGGCTATAGGCTTCTAAATTTAGCTTGCCCCTTAATTTTTTTTAGCGACAAATTGTTACCGTTTCGGAGAAATTCATGATTCCTTCTGGGTCTGGTCAAGGTCTTGAGTCCCTCCAAGCTGAATTGATCGATTTGATCGATCGCTTCCCAATGTTGAAGCACTCTGAGTGGATCGAACGATCGCTCTCTACTATAGTGGAAATGGCCGGAGAGGAGCTCGATCGCCTAGACTGGAAGATTCTGGCTGCGTCGCTCCGAGATATGGAGAGCGCTTTTGAGATGTTTTATCCTTACCGCCACGTTCGCAAAATTGTGATTTTTGGTTCGGCGAGGGTATTACCGCAATCGCCGGAATATTTGATGGCCAGAGACTTTGCGCGGGCGATGGCCCAGCAGGGGTTTATGGTGATTACTGGCGGCGGTGGCGGGATTATGCAGGCGGGGAACGAGGGGGCGACTGCTGAACATTCTTTTGGGCTGAACATTCAGTTGCCTTTCGAGCAGGGTTGTAATCCTTTTATTGCGGGCGATCCCAAGTTGCTCACTTTTAAATATTTTTTCACTCGCAAGTTATTTTTTCTCCGGGAGAGCGATGCTTTGGCTCTGTTTCCGGGCGGTTTCGGCACTCTGGACGAGGCTTTTGAGTGTCTGACTTTGACTCAAACTGGCAAGTTCGGGCCGGCTCCTTTGGTATTGATCGATCGACCGGGAGGAGATTATTGGCTTGATTGGGATTATTTTGTGCAAAAACAATTGCGGGGTCGGGGTTTGATTTCACCCGACGATCGCAGCCTGTATACGATTACTGACGATGTAAATGTCGCTTGCGAGGCGATCGGTAGTTTTTATCTGGTTTATCACTCCTGCCGCTACGTGCGCGAAAAATTGGTAATTCGCTTGAAAACAGAGCTTTCTGAGGAGAATGTCGATCGGCTAAATACTGATTTTAGCGATATTGTTGTCACCGGAAAAATTGAAAAAAGTCAAGCTTTGGAACCGGAAATAGGAGATGAAACTTTCGATCTGCCGCGCCTAACTTTGCATTTCAACCAGCGGGATTTAGGGCGGCTTTATCAGCTAATTGCTGCTATAAATCAAATGGGTGCAGCTTCGCCGGAAGCGACGCATCCAGAACAAAAGTAGTTATTAGTCATCAGTCATCAATCATTTTTGATATGGGTGAGGCCTGAGAGAAGTTTGACAACTTGTCTGTTGACAAAAGCGATCGATTAAGATAAATATTTGTAGAAAGTTAAGAAAAAAGCGTGCAATAGTAAAAGCAACTCTTGTCAATATTCGATCGCGTTGTTTGGGAAAAAAACAGCAAAATGCTAGACCTGCTGCTAATTAGCGCTTTGGGATTTCTCGGCAGTTTCGGTCACTGCGCCGGGATGTGCGGCCCGCTGACAATGGCGTTTTCTCTTTCTAATTCCGGCAACGATAAATTAGCTGCTTTCCGCTTTCATTTGCTGCTGAATTTGGGGAGAATTGCTGCTTACGCTTTGGTTGGTGCTGCAATTGGCGGACTGGGTTCGGTGTTAATTGCTGGCGGACTTTTGGCCGGTACGGGTAGCGAATTGCGGCGGGCGATCGCACTTCTCACGGGCACGATGCTGATTTGGTTCGGAGTAGTGCAAATTAAACCGGGTTTGCTGCCCCGATTGCCGCTGTTGCACCCAATGTCGCACGATCGAGTCGGACAAGCAATGAGCAAGCTTTCGGCGCAAAAAAACTGGTGGGTGCCGATTGGTTTGGGTTTGCTTTGGGGTTTGATTCCCTGCGGTTTCCTCTACGCGGCGCAGATTAAGGCGGCTGAAACCGGAAACCCGGTTTTGGGTGCGGCGACGATGCTGGCTTTTGGACTCGGCACGCTGCCAACTATGCTGGGAGTGGGTTTTTTTGCTGGCAGATTGAGCGCAAACACGCGGAGTCAACTGTTTCGGATGGGTGGGTGGGTGACGATATCGATCGGGATTCTTACCTTGCTGCGAACCGATGAAATGGTCGATTTTACCGGCCACGCAGCGCTGCTGTGCTTGATGCTAGCACTGTTGGCGCGTCCGGTTAGCAAGTTTTTGCCGCAACTGCTGCGCTACCGCCGCGCCTTGGGTGTGGGCGCGTTTGTCCTAGCAGTCGCCCACACGTTTCATATGCTCGATCATACGCTGCAATGGAATTTTGATGCTGTGTCCTTCATGTTGCCGCAGCATCAGTTGGGAATGGCGGCTGGGATGCTGTCGCTGCTGTTGATGCTACCGGCGGCGGTTACAAGTGTCGATCGCATTCAAAATTTTTTAGGAAAGCTGTGGCGAATGCTTCATCTGTTAAGCGTTCCAGCTTTCTTGCTGTGCGCTGTACACGCGGCACTCATCGGTTCCCACTATCTCGGCGGCTTTGAATGGAAGTTGCCCAATCAACTGCTTACAGCAGTGTTAGCGGTGGTTGTGGTGTTAGTTATGTTTGTGCGATCGCGCTTGTTTTGGTCAGTTTTATCACTAGAAAATTTCTATGTTTCGCCTGTCAAACAAAAGTAAAAGTTTGGGATTGTTAGTTTTTTTGGGATTGCTAGTTGAAGCAGCAATTCCCAGGGCGCCGCAGTTAAACTCGATTTCAGTTTTGGCGCACGAAGTCGAAGTATCCGGAGATGTAGCTGCTACCTTTCACCTAGAACCCAACCACAACCCCCGCGCCGGACAGCCTGCGAGAGTGTGGTTTGCGCTAACTCGCAGGGGCGGTCAAATTATCCCGCTAGAGCAGTGCAATTGCAAACTGGCTGTTTATCCGAAAAATCGTAAAGATGGGGGTAAGCCGCTGATGCAGCCGCCTTTAACCGCCATATTTGCGGAGAAATATCAAGGGATTCCGGGGGCTGATATCGTGTTTCCAAAAGCTGGGATTTACGAACTGAAATTGAGCGGAACAGCCAAAACAAAAGCTAATTTTAAACCCTTTGAGCTGAGTTATACTGTCACCGTTAGGTAATACAATTTAAGATTTCATAGTTGAGATTGGTCATAAATGATGAGCTAGAGATTTTATATTCATTAACCGCAGAGATCGCCGAGAGGGCAGAAAAGAAGAGGATGATTGAGAGCAAGTTTTCTATTTGAAGTTGAGCCGGACACCCCAGCAATAATTTAGTTAAGTTACTCTTATAGCAACGGCCAAAAGGGTGAAGACGTACTTAATTCCTGAGACCCTTGATTTTATTGCGCTTTCCTTCTTGCTTCTTCCTTAAAACAGCAAATCTTAATTTTTAATAAAGATAAGTCGGTGCCTTCCGTACTAAGTAAATTTCTGCGTTACCTTGTCAGTGTCAATTCTGGAATTTGTGCAAGCTAACCTCTCTTGAGCTGACCAAAGGATCTAACCATGGATATATTATCTAACACCGTGGCGCTATCGCGGATGCAATTTGCCCTAACCGCCATATTCCATATGCTGTGGCCAGTTCTGACTACTGGAATGGGGGTTTATCTGGTAATTGTTGAAGGAATGTGGCTCAAAACTCGCAATCCCGACTACTACCATCACGCTCGTTTTTGGTCTAAACTCTACCTCCTAAACTTCGGTATAGGAGTAGCTTCAGGAATTCCTATGGAATTTCAATTTGGCACGAATTGGGCACCCTTTTCTGAAGCTGTTGGCGACTTTTTTGGCACCATTTTGGGATTTGAAGCTTCAATGGCATTTATGCTAGAAGCCGGCTTTTTAGGAATTATGCTGTTTGGTTGGGAGCGCGTTAACCCCATCGTCCATTATTTCGCTACAATCATGGTAGCTTTCGGCGCTAACCTATCAACAGTTTGGATTTTAGTCGCTAACTCTTGGCTGCAAACTCCTGCAGGCGGAGAAATGGTCAATGGCAAGTTTATTGTCAGCGATTACTTTAAAGCAATTATGAACCCGTCCGCATTAAACAGTATTCTCCATATGTTTTTTGCGACGTTAGAAACTTCGCTGTTTGTCATTGGCGGAATTAGCGCCTGGTACATTCTCAATAAGCGCAATCAAGCCTTTTTTTCCAAATCTTTAAAAATTGCCATAGCGACAGCAATCGCCGTTGCACCTTTGCAGATATACATCGGACATTTGAGCGCCAAACAAGTTTATCACTATCAACCCGCTAAATTAGCAGCAATCGAAGCTAAGTGGGAAACCTCAACAGCGGGAGAGTCAGCAGATTGGAGTTTGTTAGCTTTGCCTAATGAAAAAGCCCAAAAGAATGACTGGCAAATTAGCCTGCCCAATGGCTTAGGATACGTTCTGGGATTCAAACAAAAACTCTCCGAACCCGTACTCGGATTGAAGGAATGGAAGCCAGAAGATAGACCCCGGATGGTGGGTTTAATCTACTATTGTTTCCGCATCATGTCCGGCATTGGGTTCTTCTTTGTAGGATTGATGCTGTTCAGTATAATTCAGTGGATGCGAGGCAAACTTGCTGCTGAAAATATTGCGGATCAACCTTGGCTGATGCGCGCTTGGGTATTCGCTGCTCCCCTGGGATATATTGCTGTAGAGTCGGGTTGGATTGTCCGCTGTGTCGGCCGACAACCGTGGGCTTTATCCGGGCAAATTCGCACTGCTGACGCGGTGTCAAACATCCCCGCCAGCAATGTTTTAACTTCTCTCAGTTTCTTTGCAGTTATTTACAGCTTTTTGTTTGTTTGTGCCTTGTATTTTGGCAGCCAAATTATCCGCAAAGGCCCTAATTTAACTCTGCCGATGCCCGGTTTTGACAATCAACCCGCAATCGAAAGTCAACCCGCAGAACACATTCCCGAGCAACGTCCCGTAGAAGCACAACAATAAGAGATATTATGCACGCTTTGGAGCATTTTCTCCCGCAAGCCTGGTTCGTAATCTTAGGTATCTTTCTCTTGCTCTACGTCATGCTAGACGGTTTTGACTTAGGAGTAGGAATCTTGTCTCTAGCTGCTGACGACGAGGAACGCAGGGGCATCTTAATGGCCAGTCTGGGGAACGTTTGGGACGCTAACGAAACGTGGCTGGTTTTAATGGGAGGCGCTTTATTTGGCGCATTTCCCCTCGCTTACGGCACGATTTTGACAGCGCTGTACATACCGATTTGCATGATGGTTTTTGGTTTGATATTTCGGGCTGTAGCCTTTGAATTTCGCGAGCATTCTAACCGCAAAACATTTTGGAATTACGCTTTTGGTGCTGGCAGTTTTTTAGCCGCTTTAGCTCAAGGATTTGCCCTCGGTGCGGTACTCGAAGGCATTGCGGTTGACGAAGCGGGTCACTTTGTGGGTACTACTTGGGACTGGCTGGATTTGCGATCGATATTGGTTGCTTTGACGCTGATTCAAGGGTATGTTTTGATCGGTTCAACCTATCTAATTATGAAAACGGAGGGGGAACTGCAAATAAATCACTACCGCACGGCTAAAATTGCGACGGTGACGACTTTAATCGGAGCGATTTTAATTACGATCGCCACTCCGGTTTTTTATGAAAGTACGAGAGCGAGGTTGTTCGAGAAACCGCTAGTTTATATCTTTGCCGCGATTCCTTTGCTGGGAGTGCTGTTTGTGGGACTGCTGCTTAAAAGTCTCGCAAACAAAGAAGAACGGGCGCCGTTTATCTGGACACTTCTGATTTTTGTTCTCAGTTTTCTCGGCTTGGGATTGATTGTTTTTCCCTACATTATTCCCGCCCAAATCACGATTTACCAAGCCGCAGCTTCTCCCAGCGCGCTGGTGTTTATGATTGTGTTCATGGGCTTACTGCTCCCGATTATGATTTTTTACAACATCTACAATTATGTTGTGTTTCGGGGTAAGGTTGTCGGTGGCCACTACGGGGAATAAAGCATAATAAAACCGCAGATGCAGGCTAATGTACGCAGATAGTATCAAGTTTATATCCTGGTTTATCTGCGTATATTTGCGGTTAAAAATTATAAATTATGGTTTTCTGATACCATCACAACTTACGCAACCATACTATACATAACATAGCGCAAATAGTGCGGAGTAGGCAAAGGAACTAATTTAGGATTAGCGATCGCACGTCATGCACTTTGAAATTTGAAATTTGAGATTTGAAATTGCTCCCGTCCTGAGCCTGCGAAGGAATGAGTCCGGGGGCTTGCGATCGGGATGCGGAGCTTTTTTCAAAAGTACATGGATGAATCCGGATGCTTGCGATCAAATTGCTTTCGGTCAAATAATAGTTGCTCGACATGGGGAAAAAGTTACAGTTAATTCTGTCTCTAACGAGGGTGCAGAGTTTGCGATCGCTATCTTTGTCACATAATAAAATACAATGGAATGGAATGTTTTAATTTAACTGTTGTATAAACGAGTTATGGATGCGATCGCAAATTTGTCAGGTTATCAGATTACAGAGCAACTTTATGCAGGTACACGCACCCTAGTCTATCGAGGCATTCGTACCCGTGACCAATATCCAGTCGTCCTCAAACTGCTGCGAAACGAATACCCCACCTTCAACGAGCTAGTCGAGTTTCGCAACCAATATACCATTGCCAAAAATCTCGACTTCCCTAACATCGTCAAACCCCTGACGCTGGAAGTATACCACAATAGCTATGCCCTAGTAATGGAGGACTTTGGCGGAGTCTCCCTACCTACTTATCTCAAAACAACAACAAATGAAACCCAACCCTCTCAAGCTTTACCTTTAGCAGAATTTCTCCAACTCGCCATACAACTAACAGACATTATCCACTATCTCTACCAAAACCGAGTTATTCACAAAGATATTAAACCCGCTAATATTCTCATTAATCCAGACACCAAACAAATTAAACTAATTGACTTTAGTATTGCATCCCTCCTACCACGAGAAACCCAAGAAATCCAGAATCCTAATATTTTAGAAGGAACATTAGCCTATCTCTCCCCGGAACAAACAGGACGGATGAATCGAGGTATTGACTATCGTAGTGACTTTTATTCCCTGGGTGTGACCTTTTATGAATTGTTAGCAGGAAAGTTGCCATTTATCTCGGATGATCCGATGAAATTGGTACATTGTCATCTCGCAAAACAGTCGATACCGATTCATCAAATCAATCCAGAAATACCCCTAATTTTATCGAAAATTGTCAGTAAGCTGATGGCTAAAAATGCCGAAAAACGCTATCAAAGTGCATTAGGCCTCAAGCACGATTTAGAGATTTGTTTAGTTCAATTACAAAAAACAGCCAATATAGAATCTTTTGAACTTGGAAAGCGAGATATTAGCGATCGCTTTACTATCCCGGAAAAGCTCTACGGTAGAGAAAAAGAAGTCGATCAACTATTAGCTGGCTTTGAGCGAGTCAGCCTGGGAGCAACGGAAATGATGCTAGTAGCAGGTTTTTCTGGAATTGGGAAAACCGCCGTTGTCAATGAAGTTCATAAACCCATTGTCCGTCAGCGCGGTTATTTTATCAAAGGCAAATACGATCAATTTCAACGCAACATTCCATTCAGTGCCTTTGTGCAAGCCTTCCGCGACTTAATGGGTCAATTACTATCAGAATCGGATACCGAACTGCAAACATGGAACACCAAGATTTTAGCAGCAGTGGGAGACAACGGACAAGTCTTGATTGACGTGATTCCTGAGTTAGAACGTATAATTGGTGCTCAACTTCCTGCAGCAGAATTGTCAGGAAGTGCCGCCCAAAATCGCTTTAATCTGCTCATGCAGAAATTTGTGCAAGTTTTCACGAGCAAAGAACATCCTTTAGTGATGTTTTTGGATGACTTGCAATGGGCGGATTCAGCCTCTCTGAATTTGCTACAATTATTGATGATCGATACAGGATATTTATTAGTATTGGGGGCCTATCGAGATAATGAAGTTTGGCCCGTGCATCCATTTATCTTAAGAGTGAATGAGATCGTTAAAACGGGGGCAACAGTCAATACAATTACTTTGGAACCGTTAAGCGAACTAGATATGAATTTGTTGGTGGCGGATACGCTGAATTGCGAATCATCACTTGCCCAACCTTTGACAAGATTAGTCTATCTAAAAACTCAGGGGAATCCTTTCTTTGCAACTCAGTTTCTCAAGACATTACATGACGAGCAGCTAATTAGCTTTAACTGGGAGATTCGGCATTGGCAGTGTGATATTGCCCAAGTGAAAGCCTTAGCTATCACTGATGATGTCGTTGAATTCATGGCGTTGCAATTGCAGAAGCTGCCCAAAGGAACTCAGTATCTTCTCACCTTAGCTGCTTGTATAGGATCGCAGTTTGATTTGAATACGTTAGTAATTGTCGGTGAGAAATCTGCTGAAATGACGGCTACGGCTTTATGGAAAGCATTACAGGAAGGTTTGGTGATTCCCACGACCAAAATCTATAAGTTCTTTACGGAATCGGAGAGTGATGAAGTTTTCAAGGCTTCAGCTAATCCAACTTATCGATTTTTACACGATCGCGTCCAGCAAGCGGCATATTCGCTAATTCCCGATTCACAGAAAAAAGCAACTCATCTCAAAATAGGACAGTTACTTCAGCAAAATTGCGCCGAGATAGAGCAAGAGGAAAAATTGTTTGATATTGTCGGGCATTTGAATCGAGGAATTGAGTTAATTACCCAACCGAGCGCACGGGAAGCCTTAGCTCAATTAAACTTAGAAGCCGGTTGTAAAGCCAGAACTTCTACCGCCTACACTGCAGCCAGAGTTTATCTACAAGTGGGGGTTGAGCTACTGACAGCCAACTGCTGGCAAAGCCAGTATGAATTGACGCTGAACCTCTATGTTGCTGTTGCCGAAGCTGCCTATTTGAATGGTGACTTTGATGGCATGGAAAAGATGGCAGCACCGGTGTTACAGAATGCACAGACAATCTTAGACAAAATCAAAATTTACGAAATTCAAATCGCCGCCCAGACAGCACAGAGCAAGACGTTAGAAGCCATTGCAGTAGCAAGAGATGCACTTTTGCAATTGGGGGTTGAACTGCCTGCCGAACCTGACGAAGCCAAAATTGGTAAAGCGCTACAGAGCCTGGCGGGCCTCCTCGGCGGCAGAAAGATTGAGGAACTAATAGATCTGCCTGTGATGAGCGATGCTCAGACTCAGGCAGCTATGCCAATATTGGCCATGCTATTTGCACCCATTCTCCAGGGAATTCCAGGCTTAGTACCCCTACTTAGCTCCACGATGGTAAGTTTATCGCTCTCCTTTGGGAATGCACCCGCATCGACGGTGGGCTATGCGATTCACGGACTTGTATTAAGTGCCTTTTTGGGAGAGGCAAAAACGGGCTATAGCTTTGGGAAATTGTCATTGAATTTGCTCGATCGAGTAAATGCACGAGAATTTAAGTGCATTACTCATAATATGTTTGGGGCATTTATTCAGCACCATCAAAATGCTATGAGGGCAGGGCTACCAACGCTGAAAGAGGGCTTTATGGCTGGTATGGAAACTGGCGATTTTCTCAACGCTGGCTACAACATAGCTACTTACAGCTACATCAACTTTTACGGTGGGGTAGAACTGGATACTTGGGAACCGGAACTTGCAGGCTACAATGCTACCTTGGCTCAGGTGAAGCAATATTCTGCTCAGACTTATTTGCGTATGGAGCAGCAGATGTTGCATAACTTGAGGGAAGTCGTGAATCAGCCGGATTGCTTAATCGGAACTGCCTATGATGAAACGGTGATGATTCCTAAGCACTATCAGGATCATGAATTCAGTGCGATCGCTCTTGTCTACATTTACAAACTGCTGCTTGCCTACTCCTGGGGCAATTATCCGGCTGCTTTAAACCATATTTCCCAAGTCAAGCCCTATTTGATGGCATTATCGGGATTGGCTCATGTTCCCGCTTTCCATTTCTATGCAGCCCTGACGTACTTGGCAGTGTTTTACACACAGCCAGAAATTGAGCAAGCTGATATTCTGGCCTCTGTGGAAATCCATCAAACGACTCTGCACCAGTGGGCGCAAAATGCTCCCATGAATCATCTGCATAAGTGGTATTTAGTTGAAGCAGAACGGCAGCGGGTTTTGGGCAATAAAGCAGATGCACTTGAAATGTACGATCGCGCCATCCGACTAGCTCAAGATCATAAATTCATCAACGAAGAAGCCCTCGCCAACGAACTAGCCGCGAAATTCTACTTGGAATGGGGCAAAGAAAAAGTAGCTCAAGCCTACATGATTGAAGCGTATTATTGTTATGCCCGATGGGGAGCTAAAGCCAAAATAGACGACTTGGAAAAACGTTATCCTCGCCTACTCGGTATTATCCTTCAGCAAGCCCAATCCTTTACTTCCTTTAAGGAAACGATCGCCCGGGGAACGATTACTTCTACTCACTCTTCTAGCAGCCACTCTGAATTTCTAGATTTGCCTACTCTGATCAAAGCCTCTCAAACCGTTTCTGGGGAAATTGAACTAGATAAACTCCTGACTACTCTTTTAAAAATAGCGATCGCGAATGCTGGGGCAACTAAGTGTGTCTTATTGCTCAAACAAGAACAGTATTTACAGGTAGCGGCTCTTGTAGAAGAGGGACAGGAACCTGAGCTATTACCATCAATACCGCTAGAATCAAGTCAGGATGTAGCGATTAGTTTGGTCAATACTGTCAAGCGTAGTTTGAAACCTTTGGTAATAGTTGATGCTAGGGTAAGTTCCCAGGTTGCGGGCGATCGCTATATTGAACAGCACCAGCCTCAAAGTGTTCTTTGTATTCCCATTCTTAATCAAGGTAAGTTGATTGGGATTTTATATCTAGAAAACAACCTGACGGTAGGGGCGTTTACGAGCGATCGCATTGAAGTGCTAAATCTGCTGGCTTCTCAAGCTGCTATTTCCTTAGAAAATGCCCGTTTGTATCAACAATCTCAACAAGCATTTATTGATCTCAAACAGGCACAAATAAAAATAGTTCAAAGCGAAAAGATGTCAGCATTGGGAAACTTAGTGGCTGGGGTTGCTCACGAAATTAATAACCCGGTTGGTTTTCTGGTTGGTAATATTCAACCCGCCTTAGATTACATAAAAGATTTGTTTGGATTGCTCGATTTGTATGAACAAAAATATCCCCAACTCGATCCAGAGATTCAAGAGGAAATCGAGAACATCGATCTGGACTACCTCCGGGAAGATTTACCGAAATTAGTAGGTTCGATGCGGGAAGGGGTGAAGCGGATTCTGGATATTAGTACAAGTCTACGGACATTCTCCCGTGCCGATACTAACTATCCCGTAGCTTGCAATATCCACGATGGCATCGATAGCACCATTATGATTCTGAAACATCGCCTCAAGGCTAACGAAACTCGTCCAGAAATCAAAGTTATTAGGGAATACGGTAATTTGCCACAAGTGGAGTGTTATGCCGGACAGTTGAATCAAGTATTTATGAATTTGTTAGGTAATGCGATCGATGCTTTGGATGAATCAAATCAAGGACGGCCTTATGCAGAAATTGCCAATCAAATTACTATTAAGACCGAAATTGGTGGGGACAAAAAACAAGCGATTATTCGCATTAAAGATAACGGTGCGGGCATTAGTGAGGCAGTGAAAGAGAAGATTTTTGACCACTTATTTACAACCAAAGGTGTGGGGAAAGGGACGGGGTTGGGATTGGCGATCGCACGGCAGATTGTAGTTGAGAAACACGGCGGTACAATCGAGGTAAATTCTGTATTGAGAGAAGGGACGGAGTTTATAATTTTATTGCCGATGAAAGGATAAGACTATCTTGATAGAGGGCAATTTTATCTTGAAAAGTGAAAAAAAATAGAAGCGTTAGAGTCTGTCTGCTAAAGGATCTCGGACTTCTATTATCGTCAGAGTCTAAAAATAAAAGTGTATACTTAGTTACAAGAGTCAATATCTGAGATGGAGTAATCCATAGGAGTGCAGCAGTGGATTTGACAAACAGAATTTCAGGATATCATCTGGTTGAGCAATTATACTGCGGTTCGAGAACCCTAGTTTATCGAGCCATCCGAGAAACAGATCATCTTCCGGTTGTCATTAAACTATTAAATCGAGACTATCCCAGCTTCAGCGAACTGCTGCAATTCCGCAACCAGTACACCATCGCCAAAAACCTACGTCTGCCTGGAGTAGTTGAACCCTACAATTTGGAGTCCTATCGCCACAGCTATGCCCTAGTAATGGAGGATTTTGGCGGTATTTCTCTGCGAGACTACGCCCAAGAGCGATGCCGCAGAGGCCTCGGCGAAGCGCCTACGCTGACTCTGGTAGAAATGTTGGAAATTGCCATTCAAATAACTGACATTCTCCATGGACTCTATCGGCATCGAGTCATCCACAAAGATATTAAGCCAGCTAACGTTCTAATACATCCCGAAACTAAACAAGTCAAACTGATTGACTTTAGCATCGCCTCGCTACTTCCGAGAGAAACTCAAGAAATTCAACATCCCAACGTCTTAGAAGGAACCCTCGCCTATATTTCTCCCGAACAAACTGGACGAATGAACCGAGGCATCGACTACCGCACCGACTTTTATTCTCTGGGAGCCACCTTTTACGAACTGCTGACAGGGCAACTGCCATTTGAATGTGACGACCCGATGGAGTTGGTTCACTGCCATATTGCCAAACAACCTCCTTCTATAAACAGCAAAGAAATCCCGCAGGTGGTTTCGGATATTGTGATGAAGCTGATGGCAAAAAATGCCGAAAAGCGCTATCAAAGTGCCTTGGGATTGAAACATGACTTAGAACGGTGTTTGCAGCAGTGCCAAGAAACTGGAAACATTGAAACTTTTGAGCTAGGAACGCGGGATGTATGCGATCGCTTCCTGATTCCTGAAAAGCTTTATGGCCGAGAAACAGAAGTACAAACCCTGTTGAGTGCCTTCGAGCGCGTGGCGAATGGCACATCGGAATTAATGCTGGTCGCTGGGTTCTCCGGGATTGGTAAAACGGCTGTAGTCAACGAGGTGCATAAACCCATTGTCCGGCAGCGCGGCTATTCCATCAAAGGCAAATTCGACCAGTTTAACCGCAATATTCCCTTCTGGGCATTTGTCCAGGCATTCCGCGATTTTATGGCACAATTACTTAGTGAAAGTGATGCCAAAATCCAAGAATGGAAAACTAAAATTCTCGAAGCGCTAGGTGACAGCGGACAAGTAATTATTGAAGTCATTCCCGAACTAGAACGGATTATTGGATCGCAACCCCCAGCCCCTGAATTATCGGGGATGGCTGCTCAAAATCTATTTAATTTGCTCTTCCACAAATTCATTGCTGTGTTCACCACAAAAGAGCATCCCTTGGTGATATTTTTGGATGACTTACAATGGGCGGATTCGGCATCGCTGAAATTAATGCAATTGCTCGTCAATGAGTCGCAACTGGGTTATCTGTTGCTGCTTGGAGCCTATCGGGATAATGAAGTATCACCAAGCCATCCCCTGATGTTGACCCTCGATGAAGTGAGGAAGGCAGGAACAACCCTCAACACTATTACATTATCACCGCTCGGTCAAATTAGTTTGAATCAATTGGTAGCGGATACGCTAGTTTGTTCTCCTGATTTGGCACAACCGCTGACAGAATTAGTATATCAAAAAACTCAAGGAAACCCATTTTTTGCGACGCAGTTTCTCAAAGCTTTGCATCAGGATGAATTGATTAGTTTTGATATCCACTCGGGACATTGGCAGTGCGATATTAGCAAAGTTCGAGAGGCAGCGCTCACTGATGATGTGGTGCTATTTATGGCGCAGCAGTTGCAAAAAATGCCAGCAACAACTCAGTCAGTTTTAAAATTAGCCGCTTGCATTGGCAACCAGTTCGATCTGGCAACATTGGCAATTGTTTCAGAGAGTTCTGAGACTGAAACCGCAACCGCATTGTGGAAAGCTTTACAGGAAGAGCTGATTATTCCCCAAAGTGAAGTTTATAAATTTTATGTAGGCGCCCAACAGGCGATTTCTGAAGCGACTTCTCAAACCGTTGCCTATCGTTTTTTGCACGATCGCGTCCAGCAAGCTGCTTATTCTTTGATTCCGGAAGAAGAACGCGCGATCGCCCATTATCAAATCGGGCAATTACTCCTGCAACAGATTTCACTGTCAGCGCGAGAAGAACGCATTTTTGAATTAGTCAATCAGTTGAACTACGGAACCATACTGGTTGTAGAACAGCAGGAAAGGGACGAACTCGCCCAACTCAACCTCACTGCTTGCCACAAAGCGAGAGCCGCCACCGCATATCAAGCCGCCCGCGAATATGCCACAGTGGGCCTGAAACTGCTGGGAACAGACGCTTGGCAACGGCACTATGAAATGACCCTATCTTTGTACGACTTGGCTGCCGAGGTGGCTTTTTTGGCAGGCGATTTTGAGCAGATGCACCAGTGGATTGAAGCGGTGATCCATCATGCGAAAACACCTTTAGAACAGGTGCAAGTTTACCAAGTCAAAATCCAGGCATTGGTCGCCCACAATAAATTTGTCGAGGCGATCGCGATCGGTCAATCAGTCTTCCAAATGTTAGGCGTAAACCTACCAGATGAACCAACCCTAGACGATATTCGGCAGTTGAAGCAAGAAATTGATGCCTTAATTGAAGGTCGCTCTATTGAATCATTCTTTCATCTGCCGAAAATGAGCGATCGCCATCAACTCGCCATTATGCAAAATGCGGCTCGCCTAACACCCGTCTGTTATATGTCCGGCACCAAGCTTTATTTCCTGGTGGTGGCACTGCAGGTTAAGTTGTCCATCCAATTCGGCAATAGTCCGGTTTCAGCTTTTTGCTACGTGGGTTACGCCTTCCAACTGAGGATGCTGTGGGGCGACATGACAATGGTGCCTCAGTTTGGGCAATTAGGATACCAACTCGCCTTAGAACCCGATGCCAAAAACATTCGAGCCGCAACCGCCATGTTAATGGGGGCATATGTGGGTTCTTGGACGATCCATCTGCAAGAAACGCTGCCCATTCTTCTCGATGGCTATCAAGCTGGATTAGAAACAGGCAATCTAGAATTTATGGGCTACGACGCCCAGTTGTACTGTTTCAATGCTTATTGGTACGGTCAACCGCTCGCTGAACTCGAACCGCAAATTCGCGCCTATTACCAACAGTTGTGCGACCTCCACCAAGTCACAGCAGCAAACTGTGTGTTGGCGTACTGGCAGGCGGCTAAAATTCTCTTGGGTGAGTCAGAGGACGAAATTCCCTTACGCCAGGATGCCTATGAAGAAAAAGTCCTGGCAAGCGCCAAAGTCGATTTTTACCGACTA
The DNA here is from genome assembly GCA_014695295.1 of Microcoleus sp. FACHB-61. GTDB lineage: Bacteria > Cyanobacteriota > Cyanobacteriia > Cyanobacteriales > Microcoleaceae > Microcoleus. The sequence continues at coordinate 96,255 of JACJNY010000025.1, forward strand.
TCCTTCTTCTACCTGTATCGATTCACATTGAATTACTGGCTGGAAGACTTTGCTAAAGCAGAACACGATGCCGCTCAAACGCGACAGTATTTGGCTGGAGGGATGGGAAGTATCGTTGAACCGATCTTCTACTTCTATGATTCTCTGAACGTGCTGGCCGCTGGGCCTGAATCGATGTCGGAGTCAGAGCCGCGATGGCAGCGAATAAAAGAAAATCAAGCCAAGCTAAAAGACTGGGCAGATTATGGGCCCATGAATTACTTGCACAAATATCATTTAGTTGAAGCCCAAAAGCATCAACTCCTCAATTGCAAAACAGAAGCTCTAGAATTTTATGATTTAGCAATTCAAGGAGCCAAGGAAAACGGTTATATCCAAGAGGAAGCATTAGCCAACGAACTCGCAGCAAAATTTTACTGGGAATGGGGTAAAGAAAAAGTCGCCGCCAGCTATATGCAGGAAGCGTATTACTGTTATGCCCGTTGGGGAGCTAAAGCCAAAGTAGAAGACCTAGAACAACGCTATCCCCAATTACTTCAGCCTATCCTGAATCAGCCCAAACTTTGCTTTAATCCCCTAGAGACCCTGGCAACAATTAGCCACTCTTCGCAGACTTCCAGTCATAGCAGCACGAGTATTTCTGATGCCCTTGATTTCGCATCTATTCTGCAAGCTGCTCAAGCTTTATCAAGTAAAATTCAGCTTGATGAATTACTCGACACCCTCAACCAAATTATTTTGAAAACTTCTGGGGCAGAAACTTGTGCTTTGCTACTCCCCCATCAGAATGAATGGCAAATCCGGGCAATAACTCACATCAATCCAGATAACCAACTACCCACAACCCTACTGCAAACCCAACCTATAGATGGCTCTGGGGTGATTCCGCTCAAGCTGATTTATTATGTCAAACATACCCTGGAAACTGTGGTTATTGAAGGTGGCAAGACCGATATTCCGGGTTTAATGAATGACTGTACGCTCCAGTATCACTCTCAGAGTATGCTATGTACTCCGATTCTCGATCGCGGGAACTTAGTTGCGATACTTTATCTCGAACATAGCTCGACGAAAGGAGTGTTTACTCGCGATCGTCTCCTCATCCTCAACTTCCTCTGCACTCAGGCTGCCATTTCCTTAGAAAATGCGCGATTGTATCAGCAAGCCCAGGACTACGCTCACCAGGTGGAACAATCTCAACTGCAATTAGTGCAGAGCGAAAAGATGTCGGCGTTGGGGAACTTAGTGGCCGGGGTTGCCCATGAAATTAATAATCCAGTTGGATTTATTTCTGGCAATATTCATGAAGCGATCGCCGCCGTCAAAGATATTACAGAATACTTGCAACTCTATAAAGAAAAATTTCCCAGTCCGGGTGAGGAGATTGAAGAAAAAGCTGATGAGAGCGATATTGAATATCTCTTAGAAGATTTACCCAAAATGTTGAAGTCGATGCAAGTCGGATGCGATCGTATCCAAGGTATCAGCACCAGTCTTCGTACCTTCTCCCGAGCCGACAAAGATTACAAAGTTCCTTTCAATATTCATGACGGAATTAACAGTACGATTTTGATTCTCAAACACCGATTGAAAGCGAACGAACAGCGTCCAGCGATTGAAGTAGTGAAAGAGTACGGGAACTTGCCATCCGTTGAGTGCTTCCCCGGACAATTAAATCAGGTGTTTATGAATATATTGGCCAATGCCATTGATGCACTAGAAGAATCTAATAGGGAACAGAGTTTTGAGCAACTGAAAGCCCAACCCAATCTCATCACGATTCGGACAGAAATGAAGTCTAAGGAGTGGGTGACTATTCGCATCAAAGACAACGGACTAGGGATACCCGATGAAATCAAAGCACAGATTTTCAACCATTTATTTACGACCAAGCTAGTGGGAAAAGGAACGGGCTTGGGATTGGCGATCGCACGGCAGATTGTAGTTGAGAAACACTCTGGTATGCTAGAAGTGAACTCAACTTTAGGTCGAGGTACAGAATTTACGATTTCACTTCCATGTTGATCGTTAGCGCGGTGTTTTTATACTCCCGGAGAGGGGAATAAGTTGGTGATTGAGTTGCCGATTGGCGAGTTAAAACAAGGGTAAACTCGGGATTCTCAAAGCGGGGTTGTCGATCGACCAGACTTCTGTTAAACTTTTCAGGGAATTCAGCACGTCGCGCGGTTTTTTTACAGTTAACTTAAAGCCTGAAACTAGCTTACTTTTGAGCTGGTTTTTACTTCCTACTCCAGCAAATTTTCTTTTCTTAATAGTTCTAGCGCCCGCTTTATAGTCACCGATAACTTATTCTAAAGTCTTGATACTTCCGTCGGACTAATTCCTAAAGGAATCACGATCGCAAATTCCGTACCTTCTCCTACGGCGGAACGGCAGCTCAAGGCTCCACCGTGTTTTTCCGCGACAATTCGGTAACTGATGGCTAACCCCAAACCGGTGCCTTTTCCCATCGGTTTTGTCGTGAAAAACGGGTCAAACAATCGGGTTCGCACGTCTTCTGTCATGCCGATCGCATTATCGGCAATGCGGATGCAAATAGTATTTTCGTTCAGGGCTTCTGTGCGAATGCTAATAGTTGGTTTCCAGTCGCCCCCGCCGGTTGCCGTTAGCGAAGCCTTCGGAGAGGATCGCCTTTTTTGGTTGCAAGCATCTTCCAAGGCGTCAATACTGTTGCTAAGCAGATTCATAAATACCTGATTTAGCTGACCTGCATAACATTCAATTAAGGGCAGTTTACCGTAATCTTTGATTACTTCGATTTCGGGATAGTCGGCTCTTGCTCTCAGTTTGTTGTGCAAAATTAGGAGCGTGTTGTCTATGCCTTCGTGAATGTTTTCAGCTTTTTTTACCGAGTCGTCTAAACGCGAGAAATTTCGCAAGCTCAGAACTATTTCGCGAATGCGATCTGCTCCCATTTTCATCGAAGAGAAGATTTTTAGCAAATCTTCTCTCAAAAATTCTAAATCGATATTATCAATACATTCTTGAATTTCTACCGGTGGCTGAGGATAGTATTTTTGGTAAAGTTCCACAAGCTGCAACAAGTCCCTGACATATTGGCTGGCGTAGGAAATATTTCCGTAGATAAAACTGACAGGGTTGTTAATTTCGTGAGCTACTCCAGCTACCATTTGACCGAGACTAGACATTTTTTCGGTATGAATTAGGTGAGCTTGAGTTTCTCGGAGTTCTTTAAGAGCGATTTCTAGCTGCTGGGCTCTATTGTTGGCGATCGCCTCGGAGAGCCGCAAAGCATCCTCCGCCGCTTTGCGCTCTGTTATGTCAAAAATGGCGCCGTTGAGGGATAAAACTTGACCTGCTGCGTTGAAAATGGCTTGACCTTTCTCTGAAACCCACCGCACATTTCCGTTGCAGTGAATCAGGCGATATTCGATCATGTAAGGTTGTTTTGTCTTAATAGCCCGATCGATAGTTGTTTCGATATGCTGCACGTCATTGGGATGAACTATACTAAGAAAACCCTGCACCGGGCGAACCATAAAGTTAGCTGCAGGATAGCCGGAAATAGCTTCTATGCCGCTGCTGATAAAAGTTACCCTCGATCGCCCCGCAGCACTGCACCGGTAAACTGCACCGGGAATGCTAGAAACTAATGACCTAAATTCTTCTTCTCTTTCTCCCAAAGCGGCCTCAATCCGCTTACGCTCGCTAATGTCACGAGCAAACGCGCACTGATATTCTTTGCCGTTAAATTCCAAATGGTCGATCGTAATTTCTACCGGAAAAATTCGACCGTACTTAGTGAGGTGGTGAACTTCAATATTAACCGAACCGCACCTTCTTAAGACTTTCCAGTGCAAACTCCAAGCAGTTTGGGGAAAATCTGGATTGATGTCGTGCACGGTCATCGAGAGCAATTCTGCGGCCGAATATCCCAATGAAGAGCAAGCGGCGTCGTTGACGTACAAAAATTTACCGTCGGGCCCGATCCAGAATACCGCATCTGCAGATCGGTCGATCGCAAATTGAGTGAGTTGCAACTTTTCCTCAACCCGCTGGCGATCGGCAATTTCTTTTTCTAACTGTTCGTTAAGCGAATTGAGAGCTAAAGCGCGATCGACAATAATATCTGAAGGGTAAAGATCGATCGATTCTTTTGCCAATTCTCCTTTCTGGATATCGTGCTGGTGCTGATTTTCTTCTACCTTTTTTAACGAATGTTGTTGAAAATTTTCTTTTTGCTTTAAACCAGACTCGGTAACTGCTTTCGGTATGAGGGCGAGGGCGACTGCGGCTAAAAGCAAAGAAATCAAAGCAATTGCAGCTTTGAGAGTTACCGACAGCCAATATATGGAATGCCAAAGCGTCCAAACTTCCGTTAATTTAGCAGCGCCCCAGGCAAAAAAAACAACGGCAAACAGCCGGAAAATCTTGCTGTGAGAACCTTGGCGGGTAAAATAAACTAAAAATAGCGCGATCGAGCAATAAGCGAGTGCCGTCAGCGAGTCAAAAACAGCGTACAGCCGCAACTCCGGCAGTGCGTTGCAGCCGAGTGCGGAAGATACAGCAAGTGGTGAAAAAAAAATTGTTACTTGTTCTTGCATAAAGTTCAAGAAAAAAGTTATCTGTACCAATGCAAATCCGATCAAATATAATTATTTGATTTCGGTCAGTGAAATATTTACATAATTATATACTTTTTTCATCTTTTATGAAACAGCTATTTTTGCAGGGAATGTCAAAATTCTCTAGGTTCGGCTCTGGGAGCAAAGCTTTCGACAAGTATGAGAGATTGCGATCGTCGCGACTCGCAACGCTTGCGTTCCTCGCAGTGACGGAATACATAAATTCGCCTACTTATAGCTTCAGAAACATTTAAATTTTTAATGATTGCTATTAACTTTTCTTTTAGATTACTTAAGCTGTGAGCCAGGGGTCTTAAACCCCTGGCTCACTGATTGACTAACGGAATTTTAAGGCAGAGGAAATCTCAATTTTTGCGCTGGAAATCCACAATTAAGCACCGCCCAGCACCCAATGCACCAAAGTCCGAACTCCAAAACCGGTAGCCCCAGGGCCATTGTAGCCATTTTCTTTGTCACTCCAAACCGTGCCGGCAATATCTAAATGCGCCCAAGCAGTATCCTTCACAAACTGCTTCAAAAATAGCGCCGCCGTAATCGAACCGCCGGCACGCGGTCCAGTGTTTTTCATGTCGGCGTGCAATGCTTTCAAGCCCTCAAAATATTTTTCTTCCATCGGCATTCGCCAAAATTTTTCGCCTGCCAATTCTGAGGCGGCGACTATTTCGGCGGCGACGCTATCTTGAGGACTCCACAAACCCGCGATATCTTCGCCCAAAGCAATTACGCAGGCCCCGGTTAGAGTTGCTAAATCGACAATTGCGTCAACTCCCAATTTATCAGCAAATACCAAAGCATCAGCCAGGGTCAAACGCCCTTCGGCGTCAGTATTGTTGACTTCAATTGTTTTGCCGTTGGAAGCTGTAAGGATGTCTCCAGGGCGCATGGCGCGGCCGCTAATCATGTTTTCAGTGACGGCGCTGATAAAGTGAACTTCCACATCTGGTTTGATGTGACCGATCGCCTTTGCCGCTCCAAAAGTAGCCGCAGCGCCGCCCATATCTACTTTCATCATTTCAATGCCGCTGCCGGCTCCTTTGATGTTCAAACCGCCCGAATCAAAGGTCAATCCTTTGCCCACAATTGCTATTTTGCGGCGCGGTGTGCCTTCGGGTTTGTAAGTCAAATGGATGAATTTTGGCGGCAAATCAGATGCTAGGGCAACGCCTAGAAAGGCTCCCATGCCGAGTTTCTCGCAGTCTTCCCGCTCCAATATTTCTAATTCTAAACCGCATTCGGCAGCCAGACTTTGAGCGGTTTCTGCCATTGTAATCGGGGTGACAAAATTTGCCGGCGCTGCGACTAATTCCCGTGCTAAAATGACTCCTGCCGTGATTTGGCGGGCGCGGGCGATCGCACTTTCGGTACCGGCAAAACCGAGCAAATGAATTTGTTCGAGTTGCGGGCTTTTGTCTTCATGTTCCGATTTGAAACGGTTGTCTTGATTCAGGGAGAGTTCCACACCTTCGGCGATGGCGCTTGCTGTAGAATCCGGCGCGTTTTTCCACACTGGAAAGCTGATTCCGAGGGTTTTGCATTTCTCCTTTTTGGCTAACTTGGCGCAAACGCCCGCAGCTTGCCGCACGGTATCTAATTTTAAGTCCTCTGTTTTGCCTAAACCGACGATCGCAATTTTGCGAATGGGATTATTGCCGCCGACGCGGGTGATGGCGCTCGTGCCTGCTTTACCCTTAAAATCTACTTCCAGTAGCAGCTCTTTCAAAGTGCCTGCAAGCTTTTCATCTAATTGTGCCAGCTCGCCGGTGAGTTCGAGGGCGTCCTCAAACAGACCAATTGCCAGGGCGTCTCCCGTCCAAGCAGAGGGGGGCGTATCGGTGACTAGAAATTCCATGTTTTGATTTACACTTTAGATTTGAGATTTTTGATTGTACTTTGTAGTTGGTGGTTTGTGGTTTTTCCGTGGTGCGGGTAAATAGCTCGACCGCACAAATTCTCCGCTCCGCATCGAAATAAATTCTGCTACTATATCAGCCAAGTCCGCCTGCGCTCGGATCTCGCACCAATCTCAATAATCTGTTTTGGGGCCTGCTGAAAGGGCCCGCCCCACTCTTAACATTTATTTCTCGTTGAACAGGTATCCTGCCTGTGATGGCGTGGAACAGGCATCCTGCCTGTGATGGCTTTTGACAAACGATCGGTTCTCTATTGTTATTCTCTTAAATTTTCCCATGCTAAAACGACGCCGGGCCCGATTTTCTGTTTTAATCAGCGTTTCAGTTTGCGTTATTGCGATCGGCTCTTTGGTTGCTGTGATGAAATGGATGGGTTTGGGCTCGTTCCAGAAGGCTCAGCAGCCCCTGGATGGAGCGAATTCCGAATCGGAAGTTAAGATGCTGGTATCGCTGTCACCGAGCGAGCGATCGGCGAAATTAGTTGAACTTGCAGCCACTCAGTCTGCAAGTACGAACCCGCAGCAGCAAATCTCCCCTCAAAGCCGCGCCCGCTACCTGCTTGCCAGCGATTTAATCCAGCAAGGAAATGCCGCCAAAGCATTAAAATTATTGGACAAATTAGAGCAAGAATATCCGATTTTAGCCTCTCACATTGCCCTAAAAAGGGCGCAAGCTTACCAATTGAGCGGCGACAAAGGCAAAACCCAAAAAGCTTGGGAGGAACTGCTCAAAAACTATCCGAGCGACCCGGTAGCAGCGGAAGCTTTATATGTTTTAGGCAAGTCAAAACCGGAATATTGGCAACAGGCAGTTACTGAATTTCCCGCCCATCCCCGCAGCGTAGAAATTGCCCTCGGCAAGTTAAAAGACAATCCCAATCAGCCGAAGTTAATGCTGCTGGTAGCAAAATACGGTCATTATGTCAAAGATTACGCTGCCGTATTAGAAAAATTGGTTCAGCAAAACAGCGCCGCTTTGAAACCGGAAGATTGGGAAGAAATTGCCTTTGGGTATTGGGAAAAACAGGATTACGGCAAAGGAGCTATTGCTTACGGGAAAGCTCCCCGCACTCCCAAAAATCTTTACCGAAAAGCTCGCGGTTTGTGGCTGGAAGGAAAAATCCCGGAATCGAGAATTGCCTATCAAGAATTAGTGCGGGAGTTTCCCGATGCCGAAGATACTGGTTTGGGTTTAATTCGGCTGTCGCGGCTGAGCGAACCGAAAGATGCGATCGCTTTGCTCGATCGGGTTATTAGCAAATTCCCCAATTATGCCCCCGAAGCTTTGTTAGATAAATCGCAACTTCTCGACAAAGCAGGCAGCGGTCAATCCGCCTCAGATACCCGCAAGTTGCTATTGACAAAATACAATAATTCTGATAAAGCAGGAGAACTGCGGTGGACGATCGCCCAGCAGTTTGCCAAAGGCGGAGATTTAAAATCAGCTTGGCAGTGGGCGAGAGAATTAACCACCCACAATCCCGACAGCGAACAAGCTCCAGAAGCAGCATTTTGGGTGGGGAAATGGGCAAAGCAACTCGGCCGCGAAGAAGACGCCAAGACTGCATTTGACTACACTATTTTACGCTATCCAGAATCCTATTTTGCGTGGCGATCGGCTGTACTTCTCGGCTGGCCCGTAGGCGACTTTACCACAGTCCGAGATTTGTCTCCCAATGTAGTGCGGCCCCCTCAGCGCCCCGAACCAACCGCCGGTTCTCCTGCGTTGAAAGAACTCTATCAATTAGGTCAAGATAGAGAGGCTTGGACGCTGTGGCAAATAGAATTTATCGACCGCGTAGAACCAAGTATTGCCGAACAGTTTACCGACGGTTTAATGCGAGTTGCAGTCGGAGACAATTTAGACGGTTTGTGGATGGTTGGGAGTTTGCGGCAGCGCGACCAACCAGATGATAGAACCCAATACCTCGCTTTCAGACAGGAGCCGGCTTATTGGCAAGCACTTTATCCTTTTCCTTACTTAGAAACCATTGTCAAATGGTCGCAAGAACGCAAAATAAATCCAGTATTAGTGACAGCATTAATCCGGCAAGAATCGCGGTTTATGCCTGCAATAAAATCATCAGTTGGCGCTACCGGTTTAATGCAAGTAATGCCGGAAACAGCAGCTTGGGTTGCTGGACAAATCAGCCTCAAAAAGTATTCATTGGAGAATGTGGACGACAACGTTAAACTCGGTACGTGGTACTTGGATCACACTCACGACGAGTACAAGAATAACTCGATGTTAGCTGTGGCGAGTTACAATGCCGGGCCGAATGCAGTAGCAGATTGGTTGAAGAGGTTTAATTTTAGTGACCCGGATGCTTTTGCGGAAAAGATTCCGTTTCCTGAAACGAAAGGATACGTGAAATCGGTGTTTGAGAATTACTGGAATTATCTGCGGATTTACAATCCTGAAGTTAATAAGTTAATGAGTGAGCATTATGCGGCTTCTCAACAAAAAGCAAAGCCTCAGTAATTCTAGTTGAGGCTGTCAGGAACGGGCTCTCCGGCCCGTTCCACAAACAAATTTATTTTGTGTATTTATTGATTGTAGGGTGGGCTTCGACGCCGCCCTAAAAAGATGACAATGGCATCAGGAACAGGCAAGATGCCTGTTCCACCATCAAATTTATTTTGTGTATTTATAAATTGTAGGGTGGGCTTGTAGCCCGGAACAGGCATATTGCCTGTTCCACAAACAAATTTATTGGTTGTATTCGTTGTGGGGTGGGCTTCGAGGCCGCCCATACCAATATTCCAGAAATTGAAATTGTGGGATTAAAATAAATCAGCGGCATCCCAAGGAATCGCGAGTAGAAATCCCTGTTTGGGAATTTATACCGCTGGCTTTTGTACACAATTCTTTAACTTGTGCGCCGTCCATAATTGCGTCAGTAAAGTCAGCGCCGGTGATATCAGCTCCCTCAAAAGTAGAACGCAGCAAAATTGTTTCTGTTAAAATTGCATCGCTTAAATCGGCCTTAGTAAATTTAACTTGATCTATCATTGCATTAGTTAAATTTGCGCCGTGCAAATTCGCCTCAGTCATCACCGAAGCGCTCATAATTGCTCCCCGCAAATCGGCATTAGAAAAATTAGTCAAGTCCATATTAGCGTTTGAAAATTCAGCGGTTCGCAGCATTTGACCAGAAAAATCCCGTCTTGTGAGTTCGGCGTTGCTAAAGGACAGCGGCGGAGCGTAATATTTAGATTGAGCCTGGGCTGGCGGCGGCAGAATGAAGATAGTTAGCGCCAAGAGGAATGCTGCTAGTTGCCGGAGTTTCATAAGTCTGATATTCTCACAAGGTGGGTATTTCGTAGTGTATCCCGAACTTTGGTCGATCGACTAAACAGTTAAAATCTGAATTAATAGTGATGGAGATGGAAAAAAAGATATGCTAAGTTTTTTCTTAACTTGGATAGTAGCAGCGGTTTCGCTGATCATTACCGCTAACATTGTACCAGGTATGGCGGTGGTTAGCTTTCCGGCGGCGATGCTGGCTGCTGTTGTTATCGGATTGGTGAACGCGGTTGTCAAACCGATTATTACATTGCTGACGCTGCCTTTGACCATTATTACTTTAGGTTTGTTTTTATTTGTTGTGAATGCAATTTCACTTTCCCTGGCTTCCTGGTTAGCGGGTGCGTTCAATATCGGCTTTACGGTTAACGGTTTTTGGCCGGCTTTGTGTGGTTCCATTGTGTTGTCATTCGTTTCTGGGGTGATCGGTCGATTTGTTAATGCCGATACTTTGTCTCAGTAATAGATTATCCCAGATACTCGATCGGGGAAACTGCAACCGCTACTGTTACGGCAGAACCTACCCTAACCCCTCCTTGTGAAAGGGGGGGATTTTTACTGCGAAATATTTGTTTAGGGACTAAAAGCCTTTCACGGGCGGGCAGGATGTCCACCCCACAAGCAGATTCACTCTTTGTGGAACAGGCATCTTGCCTGTTATTGAGAATGGTACAAGATATCAGTTCGATCGCACAAAGTGCTGCGGCTTCTGCTACGCTGGGCGTGCCGACTTCTTTGACTACAATATTTGAAGGGTTGGGGACTTCTACGGAACTTAAAATGTCAGCAGCAAAGGTTTTTAACGGCCAGTTTCGCCCTTGACAAAGTTCTAACAAGCCGACTTCACCTGCTTTAGTGTCGATTGTAGCAATACCTGCGATCGCACTTTCCGCTAAATGATTAGCGCGACATACTTGTTTAATCGCTGTTTCGATTGATTCTCGCCCTGTTCCGCGTTCGCAGCCTATCCCTACCCACAACACTCTCGGATGCCACTGAACCTTTGGCAAAACAGATTCCGGCGAAAATCTTCTCTGCGTGAAACTAATCCAAATTCTGGCTTTGATAGTTGATAGATTTTCCCCCTCCCAATACAAAGAATGTTTTTCTGGCAGACTGTTTTGCCACAAAGTAGAACCAATTTCTTGAATTAGTTCGACAGTTTCCCCTTTAGCAAGAGCCGCCGCTACTCCAGTCCAGTCACCTTCGCCTCGACTCCAACCGCAGGGAATGTCTAGCATATCTAAAGTAAATTCATCGCTCATTATTCAGTTATCTATTCTGTAGTTTCACTGCGACCGCAATCTGTCAAAAAATTAACACTCTGTTTATTGAAATTTATGGTATAATTGTAGCACAAACTACAAAAAGTCAAACAGTTAAGATGGTAGAACTAAATCAGTTAGTGTTAGAGCTTGAAAGCAACCTCAAATGGGAAGGACTTATAGAAGAATGGACAGAACGCCGGGAAAGTTGGGTTAGCGATGTGGCCTCATCAGTTAACCTGACATATCTAGCAGAATTGCTAGTTGAATTGGAATCTAACTTGCAGTGGGAATCGGTGGATATTCAGTGGCAAGAGCGCCGGGAAAGTTGGGTAGAAGAATGTCTTGCAGCATCGATTGTTCAAGAAGTATCAAGTTTATTGCTGGAACTAGAAACCAATATAAATTCGGAAGCTATGGCTGATGAATGGCAGCAGAATCGCGACAATTGGGTACAGCAAATGCACAATTTTAACGCGTAGTTTCTACGAGTCAGAGCCTGTAGATATGCGTTCCCAGGCTCTATAATTTCCTAATGACTAATGACTAATTATTCATCTTTCTGCAAAACGCAATTCAGAAAAATATCAGCGAGTCCTTCAGCCATTTCCTGCATTTGCTGCCGAGAAGCATTCGGCTCCATAACCGTATTTTGACTGAAGCCCGCGACTGCAAACATTCCCAAAAATACCTGAGCGACAATCTTCGGATTCATCTTTGGATAAACTTGTTTTTCCATCGCCGTTTCCAAAAAAGCCTCAGCGACATTGCTCATTATAAAAAACCAACAGTCTAAATCAATAAAATTTGTACAATTATAGCACAAACTGCAAACAATACAAAATTTAATATGGTAGAGCTAAACCAATTACTGTTAGAGTTTCAAGCCCACCTAAACGGGGACGCAGTGACGCAAGAATGGAAAGAACGTCGCAACTGTTGGATGAGCGAGGTGTCAGCAGCAATTGACGAAAAACACCTAGCCAAATTGCTAGTTGAATTAGAATCAAATTTTCAGCGAGAAGCGGTACAAAGTCTCTGGAAAAGGCTCCGGGAAAGTTGGGTAGAAGAATGTCATATAGCATCAACGCTGGAAGAAGTATCAAGTCTATTGCTGGAACTTGAAAGCAATACAACTTGGGAAGTAGTGACGGATGAATGGCAGGATAATCGGGAGAATTGGGTACAGCAAATGTACGAATTTATAGAGTAATAATTCACTTATTCAAAATCAACTTTCATGGTGAATGATGTTTCTCCTGTGCGGTTGATTGTCTCGCTTCCGTCAATTACTTTAAATCCCGAGCGCTGGTACAAACTCAGGGCCCGATTTGAGCTTCTGACACTCAGGGATAGCGATCGATAAGAAACTTTGGCTGCTGACAGCAAACGAGCCAGCAACTGCGTCCCTACACCCTGATTTGTATATTCTGGAAGAACGGCGATCGCCAATTCCGGGGTAGTATCGTCAACCCAGCCAAACCCCTTGTCATCCTCTGCAAACAAACGCAGCCAGGCGGCTCCTACTGGCTGGCTCCCGTTCAATTCGATTGCTGCGAAGCCCAGATCGTTTGCACGTCCCCAATTCTTGACATATTTCGCAATTAAAGGATGATTCACAACCGCTTGCACAGTTGATTCGCCTTCTTCTGCCATGTGCGCCGCTTCATACAGCATTTGCCACAGCAAAGGCTCGTCTTCCTGGGTTAGTGGCCGAATAGAATAGTGCAAAATTGGGCCCATAACAACTTTTCCCTGTTGCCCTAATTATTCATCTTTCTGCAAAACCCCATTCAGAAAAATATCGGCTAATCCTTCAGCCATTTCCTGCATTTCCTGCGGAGAAGCATTCGGCTCCATAATCGTATTTTGACTGAAGCCCGCGACTGCAAACATTCCCAAAAATACCTGAGCGACAATCTTCGGATTCATCTTCCGATAAACTCCTTTTTCCATCGCAGTTTCAAAAAAAGCCTCAGCCACATGGCTCATTTTTCCGATGACTTCCAACTGAATTCTGTCCCGCAAATCCGGGTGAAATTGCGCCTCCAAAAAACACACCCGCATCATGTCGCTATTCTCGCGAATATTCAGCATCCGCCGCCGCATCACCTGAGCCACTGCTTTGTAACTGCCCATCTCGCTCAATTCTGTCAGCAAATCCGTCAGCAACTCCACCCATCCTTGCGTCGCCACCTCAATCAAAATCGCTTTTTTATTATCAAAATGCCGAAATAGTGTACCCTCCGCCACCCCCGCCGCCGCTGCTAAATCGCGAGTTGTCGTGCCGTCGTATCCGCTGCGGGCAAACAACCGCTGAGCGGCTTGTAAAATCCGCTTCTTGGTTTCTGTTTCAGAAGGAGGAGACTGATTAAAAATTCGCATGGCTTTGCAATCGATAATTGGCGACTTGGAACTACGGATTCGGGACTGAAGGGCTAAATAATGTTAAGTTTTAAGTTGTGCGCGGCTTTTATCCCAAACTTAAAACTCCTCGCCGGGCTCCAGACCCTTTTTGAGATTTGCTGTATCAGCCTAACATCTGCAGCGCAACAGATCGCTTATGCCTCCAAAAATCTTTATCCTGAGAAAAGAATCCCTGGCCGCCGAGCACAAACATTTTTTTGTTTGACAATCCAAAATCTAAAATCTAAAATCTAAAATCGAATGACCCCGCAGTTCCAAAAACCCCGTGAAGCGAAGCTATCCCGTAGGGAATCGCCCGATCGCCAAACTCGATTCATCGCCTTCCTGCTGGCCGCTGTACTGCTGTGGTGGGGAATTTCTCCCGAAACCGCCCTCGCCCGCCCCAACCCCGCTAGCGGCTCCCAAGCAGTCTCTGTTCAACCGTCGCTCGATCGAGTAATCAGCCAAGTCAGCGAATTTAAGCTCGACAACGGCATGAAATTCATCGTACTCGAAAGGCCCAGAGCGCCCGTAGCATCGTTTCTGATTCACGCCGATGTCGGCGGCGCAAACGAACCCGACGGTCAAACAGGTGTCGCTCACTATCTCGAACATTTAGCCTTCAAAGGCACGCCAAAAATCGGCACTACCGACTACAAAGCCGAAAAGCCACTGCTAGAAAAACAAGACCAACTCTTCGAGCAAATGCAAGCAGCCAAGGCCAGCGGCAAAACTGAAGAAGTCGCCAAATTAAAAGCAGAATTTGACAAAGTTGAAGCAGAAGCTTCGCAATTTGTCAAGCGCAACGAACTCGGCAAAATAGTCGAACAAGCAGGCGGAGTCGGACTAAATGCCGCTACTTCCACCGACGCCACAATGTATTTTTACAGCCTCCCAGCTAACAAGTTAGAAATGTGGATGTCGCTGGAATCCGAGCGATTTCTAGAACCTGTATTTCGGGAATTTTACAAAGAAAAACAGGTAATTTTAGAAGAGCGCAGGCTGCGAACCGAGAATTCTCCGATCGGACAAATGGTTGAAGTTTTTGCCAACAAAGCTTTCTCTGCTCATCCCTACCGCCGCCCCGTAATTGGCTACAGTGAAGACATTCAAAACCTCAGCCGCAGCGACGTGCAGAAGTTTTTCGAGACTCACTATGTCCCCAGCAAGCTGACTGTTGCGGTGGTAGGAGACGTGAAAGCTTCGGAGGTGAAGCGACTCGCTCAAATTTATTTCGGCCGTTACAAGGCGAAACCAGCGCCTCGAGAATTGCAGATTGTCGAACCTCCCCAAACGCAAACTCAGGAAGTCACGCTGAGATTAAAAACTCAACCTTGGTATTTGGAAGGATACCACCGGCCGGCGATGAATCATCCCGACAATGCGATTTATGAAATGATTGGTTCTTTGCTCAGCGATGGCCGCACTTCTCGGCTTTACAAATCTTTGGTAGAACAGCAGCAATTGGCGCTGGCTGCTCAAGGTTTCAGCGGTTATCCGGGGGAAAAGTATCCGAATTTGATGTTATTTTACGCTCAAACTGCTCCGGGCCGCACGGTTGATGAAGTAGCCGCAGCTTTGAGCAAGGAAATCGAGCGCCTGAAAACTGAGCCGGTTTCTGCTTTGGAATTGGAGCGCGTGAAAACTCAGGCGAGAGCCGATTTGTTGCGATCGCTCAATTCTAATATGGGCATGGCATTTGCACTGGTGGACTATCAAGTGAAAACCGGTTCGTGGCGAAATTTGTTCAAGGAATTGGATGCGATCGCGGCTGTTACTCCCGCTGACATTCAGCGTGTCGCTCAGGCAACTTTCCGTCCGGAAAATCGCACGATTGGTAAGCTTTTGCCACTGTAAGAAGAAGGAAGAAGGAAGAAGGAAGAAGCAAGAAGGAAGAAGGAAGAAGGAAGAAAGACTCGTTCTCAGGCTCTGCCTGGCCTGGGAACGCAGATTCAGAGGCTCTGCCTCGATTTAGAATCGGCGGTTGAAATCGATCCTACACAAACGAAGTCTGCCCGTGCAGACTAAGAAATAGACTCGCATTTAGGGCAGGTACGAAGCACCGCCCCTACGCTATGTCACAATAGAAAACTTAGGAGAAAGAATGAAAAGGACTAAATTGAAACTGAAAAAAGTAAAATTATTTCTGCTGTCGCTTTGCTTTTTTACTGTTTCACTGGGCACGTTTAATTTGTTACCTTCCTTCGCGGCTGTACCAAAACACTACGACGAATTAACATTCCCGGCGGTGCCAGAAATTAAACTACCTAAATACACTCGCTTCGAGCTAAAAAATGGCATCCGGGTGTATCTGATGGAAGACCGGGAACTCCCGTTAGTCGGGGGAACGGCTTTATTTCGCACTGGCGAGCGCTTTGAACCTGCCGATAAAATTGGACTGGGAAGTTTGACGGGAGAAGTGATGCGAACTGGCGGCACGAGCCGGCATACGGCTGATGAACTAAATCAGTTGCTAGAACAGCGAGCAGCTTCGGTAGAAACGGGGATTGATGTTTCTTCTGGCACTGCTAATTTTAGTGCTTTAGCTGAAGATTTGGAACCCGTATTTGACCTATTTTCGGAAGTGATTCGGGAGCCAATATTTGCTAAGGAAAAGTTAGATTTAGCGAAGAACCAAACTCAAGGTGCGATCGCCCGCCGCAATGACGATCCTAACGATATTACCGGCCGCGAGTTTGAAAAGTTAATTTATGGCGATCGCAGTCCTTACGCGCGCACGGTAGAATACAAAACCCTCGCCAATATTTCCCGCGACGATTTGGTGAGTTTCTACCAGAAATATTTCCATCCCAAGAATATGATTTTGGGTATTTCTGGCGACTTTGATACAGCTAAAATGCGATCGCTCGTCGAGCAAAAATTTGGCAACTGGCAACCTAGTCAAAGTGCAGAAGTGCCTCCGCTACCAACCGTATCGCCAGCCAAGGGCGGCGGCATATTTTTGGTAAATCAGCCGCAATTAAGTCAAAGTTACGTGCAAATGGGACATTTGGGCGGAATGCTCAGCAGTCCAGATTACGGTGCTTTGGATGTAATGAACGGGGTTCTCAACGGTTTCGGCGGCCGTTTGTTCAATAACGTGCGATCGCGCCAAGGTTTAGCTTATTCAGTATACGCCGCTTGGAGTCCGAGATATGACTATCCGGGGGTGTTTGTCGCTGGAGGCCAAACGCGATCGGATGCCACAGTACCGTTGATCCAGGCAATTCGGGCAGAGATCGAGCGTATCCGCACCGAACCAATTACCCCGGAAGAATTAGCTTTTGCTAAAGATTCCACCCTGAATTCTTTCATCTTCAAATTTGAAAATCCCAGTCAAACTTTGTCGCGATTAATCCGCTACGAATACTACGGTTATCCCGAAGATTTCATTTTTCGCTACCGCCGCAGCATCGAAGCAGCAACAATTGCCGACGTGCAGCGCGTAGCCAAGACTTACTTGAAACCGGAGAATCTGGTAACATTAGTAGTGGGAAATAGTGCGGCAATTGAACCGCCGTTATCGAGTTTGGGAACTTCGGTAAAAGTGCAACCTGTTGATATCACAATTCCCTCGGCCACTTAATTTATTTGTGATTAGGAGTCGCCGATCCGGGTAAGGACACGGCAATGCCGTGTCCCTCCTCTTTGCCGCACAATCCTCAACTAAAAATCAATGCTCAAAGGCGCTCTCGGAAACGGAATCACATCCCGAATATTCCCCATTCCCGTCATAAACTGCACTAACCGCTCAAATCCCAAACCAAACCCAGCGTGAGGCACAGTACCGTAGCGGCGCAAATCCAAATACCACCACAATTCCTCCTTATTCATACCCTGCGCTTCCATGCGCCGCTCCAACACATCCAGCCTTTCTTCCCGCTGCGAACCGCCGATAATTTCCCCAATATTAGGAGCCAAAACATCCATTGCTCGCACCGTTTTCTCGTCCTCGTTTAAACGCATATAAAATGCTTTAATCCCGACGGGATAATCGCTGACAATTGTCGGCTTTTTAAACAAGTCCTCAGCCAAATAACGCTCGTGTTCCGACTGCAAATCCAAACCCCAACTTACCGGAAAATCAAACTTTTTGTCTGCTTTTTCCAAAAGTGCGATCGCCTCTGTATAAGTAATCCGCTCAAACTGATTATTAATGATATTTTCAGCAGTAGCCAAAACCGTCTTGTCAATGCGTTCGTTGAAAAACTCCATATCTTCCGGGCAACGATCCAAAACGTATTTAAAAATGTATTTTAAAAACGCCTCAGCCAAATCCATATCTCCGTGCAAATCGCAGAAAGCCATCTCCGGTTCAATCATCCAAAACTCAGCCAAATGTCGCGAAGTATTAGAATTTTCCGCTCTAAAAGTCGGGCCAAAAGTGTAAACATTTCCGAAAGCCATCGCCATAACTTCCGCTTCCAACTGACCGCTAACAGTTAAATAGGCGCGCTTTCCAAAAAAGTCTTTAGCATAATCAACCTCTTGGGAATCAGTGCGCGGCACATTCTTTAAATCAAAGTTGGTAACGGCGAACATTTCCCCCGCACCTTCGCAGTCGCTAGCAGCAATAATCGGAGTATGAACCCACAAAAAACCGCGTTCTTGAAAAAATTGGTGTACCGCCGCCGAACAAGCATTGCGGACTCGAAAGACAGCACCGTGGGTGTTTGTGCGCGGCCGCAAATGCGCGATTGTCCGCAAGAATTCAAAGGAATGGCGCTTTTTTTGCAGCGGATAAGTTTGCGGGTCTGCATCGCCGTAAACTTGTACTTGTGAGGCTTTCAACTCAATTCGCTGTCCTTTTGCCGGAGATGCTACCAGCACTCCCGACACTTCTAGAGATGCACCTGTATTCAGTTGTTTCAGTACATTTTCAAAGTCTGGCAAATCGGAATTTATGACTACTTGCAAGTTAGCCATCGCCGAACCGTCGTTGACTTCGACAAAGGCAAATTCTTTCAATTCGCGTTTGGTACGAACCCAACCTTGAACAGTTACAGTTTCGTCTGGTTCACCGGCGCGCAAAATTGCTGCAATTCGTTGATTTGTCATATCCACTCCTGTTTATTTAATATTTTGCACCATATTTCTCTCTTTTCTCTTCCTCTGCGCCCTCTGCGCCCTCTGCGGTAAATAAAAAAATTAAAAATCTCCACATAGTTCAACCTGCATAGGATTTCAAAATCCAACCGATCAAAATGCCGAGTCCCCCAAAGCGAACTGCTTGCCAAAAAGGTTGTTTTATGCTTCCCCAAGAAAACAGGCTGCTTTCTAAATTCAACTCGATAGTTTCCAATTCTTGCTCAATTTCCCGCAATTCTTTTTTGAGTTGCGGCAATGGATTTTGGCGCTTGGACTGGCGGATTTCTTCGCGCCGATGGCCGAGTTCGACTTGGCGCTGTCGATCGACCTGAATTTGAGTGTACCGTTCTTTCACTGCCGCGAGCGATCGCTCCACTGCTGCGAGCGCTTGAACAAACTCACTTTCATCATCTCCCGGTGTCTCTCGATTTAAATCTGACGGCTGTTGAGGCATTTTGATCTGCAAACCTGACAATAATTTAAAAAAACCAATTCGCTATTTAGTTGTTATTATGTCCAGTATATTATTTGTTAAATTTAGAAACGGCAGCCAAATCGCTATAATTGCCACCTATGCTTGAAACTACACAAACAACCCAAACTGTCAACCTCAACGAGCTTAGCACGGTAGAACTAGCCCAAGCTCTCGCCGCGCGCCTCGCCATCCCCGAAAAAGATTGGCACCGTCTCAAAGCCAACCGTTCCGCGCGGGCCGGAGAGCAAGCCGCGGCCGCTCTGGTCTTTTTGCTCAAAAAACAGCCAGCAGAAGCTCTCCCGCGCTTAAAACAAGCAGCAGGATGGCTGGATGGATCTATATCTGCTCCCCCCTGTCCCACCCACGGCAAATAATTTTGAGTTTTGAGTCTTGAGTTTTGACTTGATGAGTAGCTCAAAACTTAGACAATCGCGCCGCTCGATCGAGCAGCGCGATTGTGAGTTCAAAAGATTTATACTTTTTTAACTCAAAACTCACTTTTTGCATTATGATTCAGCTATCAATAGCCAGATCCTCCAAATTCTCAATCCAATGTTCAGCCGGGGAACGAAAAAATTCCCACGTCTAGCTGAGGTTAAAACTGCTGCCAAATAGCGGTTTTAGCGCAAGCGAGGCAGGCGGTAGTCACTGGAAAGTTCTTTGCACAGCCGTAACTCTGTACCTTGAGAATTCCACTCTACCCGATCGAATATTTGGTAAAGAATAAACAACCCCCTACCGCATTCCTGTTCCACATGGGGTAGTGCAGAGTCATCTGCAATATCGCTGTCGCAATCATCGGTATAAAGGTTGCAACTGCAAGGAGCATTAAAGCCAGAACCTTCATCCGATATCACCCACCAATATTGGTTTTGGACGACCGAAAAACGGACTCCAACAGTTTTACTGGGGTCTAGCTTGTTTCCATGCTTAGCAGCATTTACCAAAGCTTCTTGAAGCCCCAACCGCAATTCCGCTTGCCAGTAATCCGGCACCTCTGCTAGGAGCAGATCCAAAATAGGACAAAGGTATAGAGTAGAAGCGAAGCTAATCGTAATCCAATTGCGTCCGACGGGACGGGGTGAAATAGCAATCACTCAGAAAACTCCCTAACTTTCAGGTGGATAAAGTTCACACCCTGCATAGTTGGCTCCCTAATATTCAAAATGCTAATTAATTGAGCGGCGCAGCTCTACTTCTATCTTAGAGTATCAAAGCAATTAAGCACAGCAAACAACGTCACAAAATATTCTGCGATTCTGAGAAACTTCTGCAGAGAACCATCAGTAATTTTACTTATAACTTTTCCCAGCAGCCAGATTTTTGATGTTGGCTTTTGCCAACTAACAACGCTTAGGCTCGCTGCATCCCCCAAGCCGTCAAAACCTGTTTAACAAACGATCCCCACCTTGAAAAGCTCGGAAATAACTATAAAAAAGTCGATCCCTTCACCCCCGCCAATCAGGTTCGACCCTCGCAGCCGCTGGTTTGCACCGATCGCCCAGAACTTGCTTTTGCCGCCACACAGCAAAATCATCATACCTAGGTGTGTTGCAGCCCAAACCCGATTTATTTCCCAAATGCGATGGGGCAAAATATCTCGCATTGCTGCAATCCTCACAAAATCAATATTCGTTACAAAACTTATTGATTCTGAGTGCGGGCGATCGCGAGATCCCAACTCGCCCAAATTGACCTATCCTTTGCTGGCGCAAGCCCAGCGGCTTTACCAAACTATATAAATCTGAAGGTCGCGATACAATAGTTAAAGTAAATAATTATTTCTTTACATTATGTCAGCAACCCCAGCCATGACCGCAGCCCCCATAGCCGGCACTTACTGGCAGTGGCGGGGGCATTCAGTATACTACGTTCGATCCAGCGATCGGCATCCAGAACGCCCTCCCCTGCTGTTAATTCACGGTTTTGGAGCCTCCACAGACCACTGGCGCAAAAATATCAGCGGCCTGAGCAAAGACTTTGAAGTGTGGGCGATCGACCTGATCGGATTCGGGCGATCGGCAAAACCCGAATTGCAGTACAGCGGCGACCTCTGGCGCGACCAACTCCACGACTTTATCACCAACATCATCGGCCGGCCCGCCGTACTAGCCGGCAACTCCCTCGGAGGCTACGCCGCCTTGTGTGTAGCAGCCCAGCGCCCCGAATCAGCAGCCGGACTGATATTAATCAACAGCGCCGGCCCCTTCAGCGAACCGCAGCCCGCACCCGAAGCCCCGCCCTTGCAAAAAGCTATATCTGGGGTAGCTAAAACCTTATTTCAGCAAGATTGGGCAAGTTTTCTGCTGTTCCAGTACGTGCGCCAGCGATCGACAATTCGGAAAACCCTAGAAAAAGTTTATCTCGACCAAAGCGCGGTTACAGACCAATTAGTAGAAGAAATTTACCTTCCCTCCTGCGATCCCGGTGCCCCCAAAGTATTCGCCTCCGTATTCCGAACACCCCAAGGCGAAAAAATTGACGTATTACTTAGTCAATTAAACTGCCGGTTGCTAATGCTGTGGGGAGAAGGCGATCCGTGGATGAATTCCACAGAAAGAAGCGCTAAATTTCGCAAACACTATCCGCAGTTAACAGAACACTTTATCAAAGCCGGTCACTGTCCCCACGACGAAGTACCAGAACAGATAAACGAACTGATTCGCGCATGGATAATTGACCAATAGTCGATCGGCACATTGATAAATTTTCCCCTGCCATCTCCTCCCTCGGAGAGGGGGAAATTTATCCGATTTGCAGTAAAAATCTATTTATTGTGTTCTCACAAACGCGGTTAAATTCTACTCACATATTCTGAGGAGACGGAAACAATGACCCGCAAAAAGACTCGCCGCAATTTTATATTGAGCAGTATAGCTGTTGCCAGCGGCATTGCAGGCGCTAAGGCGATCGAACAGCAGGATCGGGAAATCGCAGCCGCACCCAATAACAAGGCGGCCGCCACAGTAAAAATGCCAGAACGACTGTTAGGCAACACCGGCGTGAAAGTGCCGATTTTCGGTTTGGGGGGGGCCGGACAAACACCGCTGTCGCAGCAGGGAAGAGAAGCAGAAGCAGCGGCGCAAATTGAACGCGCGATCGAACTAGGCATTCGCTATTTTGACACGGCGGCTGAGTACGGGCCCAGCGAAGAAAACTTAGGCAAAGTTTTGCCACCATATCGATCGCGCCTATTCCTAGCCACAAAAACCTCCGCCAGAGACAGAGACGGCGCGTGGAGAGACTTAGAGCAATCGCTCAAAAGATTGAAAACCGATCGGCTCGACTTGTGGCAACTCCACCACGTCTCATTCCAAACAGAATTAGACCAAATTTTCAGTGCCAAAGGAGCAATAAAGGCGATCGAAGAAGCCAAAGAGCAAAAAATAATTCGTTTTTCCGGCATCACCGGACACCACGAACCAGCCATCATTGTCGCAGGCTTGCAGCGCTATCCTTTTGACACAACATTAATTTCCCTCAACGCCGCCGAAAAACATCACCCGCGCTCCTTTGTTACCAGCGCTTTACCAGTGGCCAAAGCCAAAAACATCGGCGTCATAGCCATGAAAATACCAGCTTACGGCAAATTATTTCAGAACGGTGTTTTAGATGGAATGCACCAAGCAATGGGCTACACGCTTTCACTTCCCGGCGTGCACTGCTGCGTCATCGCCGCCGACTCAGTAAAGCAATTAGAAGAAAACTTCAAAGTCGCCCAAGCATTCAAACCCCTAAACACAACAGAAATGGCAGCACTTGAAAAACGCACCGCCGCCGCTTGGCAAGAAAATACATTTTTCAGACAGTGGACTTAAAATACCAACTCTAAAACCCCTTTTTTCCTGTGTGTTTGTTGTGGTGTATTTGTTGTGGCGCGGGCGTCCTGCCCGTGAATCATCTTATGTGCGATCGAACGAATGCAATCAAATTGTTTTGTAGTCAGGACTTGATCCCTCATAAAACTACTAGGACTCAACTCCTGACTACAAACCTACAACGTTTATGTTAGCGAACTTTCTTTTATCTGCAGTGAAAATATAGCAACCGCCAACCCGATTAGGAGATTTTAAATTGCTCAAACCATTGCGATTATTCCTTATTCCTTATTCCTTATTTCTGACATCCGTTACATCCGTTACATCCGTTACAGAATCCGTTGCCGAACTTCCTTATTCCTGACATCCGTTACATCCGTTACATCCGTTACAGAATCCGTTGCCGAACTTCCTTATTCCTTCTGCTATACCTCAAATCAAAAAACAAGGCGACCTGGTTGGGTCGCCTTGTTTAATATCATAAAATATGCACTTTGTCAACAACAAAGAGCTACTTTTTTTTCCGTTTAGCCTTATCTAACCGCCTGCGATCGCGCCACTCAACAGAAGTCAAATAAGCGACCCCGCCAGTCACCGTCACCAGCAGTACAAAGGCCACTAAAACGAGAAAATTAGCAATCGAAAATTCCACAACCCCTCTTCCTCTGATTTTACATTTTCTACTTTCGATTTTAGATGAAAAATGTTAACAATTAACAGTTAAATGTTGGCAGCTAACTGTTAACATTTAACACTCGATTCAAACTGCTGGCAACTCTTCCAAAATGGTAAACCTCACATGATTAATTGCCAGAGTCCCCACGGAAACATCCTCCTTGTTTAAAGGAAGACCCCCGCTCGTGAGACGTTGAAACCGAATTCCCTTGCCAATTTCTACGTGATACCAAGCCAAACCCATAAAAAATCGCAAAGGATAAGGGCCTCTGTCTTGAATATCATCAGGATTAGATTCCATCGGCACCCAGCCAAAACCCGGAATGTAAAATTCCAGCCAAACGTGATTGAAATCCGGCTCCAGCGACACACCTTTTCTGTCAGCAAAAGCCGGACACTTGTAGCGGCCTATGGTGCGGCAAGCAATCCCGTTTAACCTTGCCAAAGCCAACAACAACCCCACGTACTCGCCGCAAGAACCGATACCGCGGCGCAGCACAATATCGGGAGTGTCAATGTGAGGCCTAATCCCGTAAGAAAGTTGGTCGTAAACAAAATTGCGAATGCTCAGTAACTTCCTCAGAATATTAGTTTCCGAGCCAATGGCAGCCACAGCAGCCGATCGCACAATCTCCGTATCCATCGCCAAATTGTCATTATCCACCAAATACTTAGCTGCAAACTCCGGCGATAGCTTCGGACTTTTTTCGACATCCCGAGGCGACAACTGATACTTAATCGAGTGAACTTCTAACAAAGCCTTCCAGCCAAAAATTCGGCGTTCCCCAGGCTGCAGCCGATCGAACTTAAACACCGCCACCCGTTCCCCTTCCTGAATTTCCTCAGTAAAAGGCATTCCGATCGGCGTAATTTTCCTGACCTTTTGCCGATGAGTTTCCGAAGGCAAAGCAATCCGCCACTCCAAGTTTTCGATTTCTACCTCATCGAGAGGAGACAGTTCCTCTACATAAGACATTTCCATCAAAAAACCGTTTGACAGAGCGTACCGCTCGGCTTCATTGTAGTGAAAATACAAAGGGTGAATAAAAGTGCGATCGCGCTTCGTCAACTGAAAAGGATCTTCCGAATTTGGGTCGTCCCGGATGTAAAGTTCCTCCCCGGCATAAGCCACGTACAGAACCTCCTCTCCGGTCTCGGAATCTTTGTGAAAAGCCAAACCAGAAGGCAACTCAAAGGGAGTCAAAACGCTAAATTTAATCTCCCCTGTTCCCCGTTCCAAACAGTAAACAGTTTGCTCAGTCTTGTCGCAAACCCAAAGTTCCTCATCCCGGACAGTGATATTTTCCACCCCAATACCGGGAGCGTAAAACCGAGTAATTTCTCGACCAGTTTTGAGGTCAAAAACCAGGATGGAGGCTAATCTCTGGCAAGTGACATAAAGCGTAGATTTCCAAACAGCAATCCCGTCAGCAGGATAAGAAAGCGAAACAAAATGTTCCGGTTTGAGTTCAGCGATCGCGCCGTCCTGAATTGCGCCCCGACAGCAACAAATATCCTCATCCCGCGCAAACCAGAGAGTATCTTCCGAAATAGCTAGCCCAGTTGCGCCCGCAAACTTAGGCGTTTGATAAGGATTCAAAACAGTAGTGTTGTCAGTTTCTCGATCGATCTCCAATAGGAGCCCTTCGGCGCGATCGAGAGCGAACAACCTATTTCCTAAAAAAGCAATGCCGTGCAGTGCCAAAACTCCGATCGGTCTTACCATCCGCAGCCCCGAAGGCTGTTTGTCCGAGAGAACAGGTGAATCGAGATTCATGCTAAATTTCTTGCCGGTATTGTACAGAAAAATTGATTTGTAACTTGTAGCCGATCGCTTGAGGTTCACCAGCAAAATTGCCGAGTTTCCTGAGATCCAGGACTGACGCATCAACCGGGTGTTTTTACGAAAAGACGCCTTGTAGCCTCTTGTCCGAGTTAAAAAACCCGGAATATTAGTCTTTGTCAAAGTTGGGTTTAACAAGCTCAACCCAACCTGCTGCCGTGAATATAAGTAAGTATAACTACTAAGTTACCACTGAAAAACGCGACAGAGAATTCTATGTTTGTCAGAGCGACCAAACTAATCGTATCTGCCTGAAGATATAAATTAAGTACAACAGATTACGAGATCCGTCAAAACCTTGGGTAGAATAAAACCGTGCGATAAAGTTCCTAGGTTCATCAAAAGGCAGGTTCGTCATGGCTTGGAAGTCTGCTCTAAATATCGGTGCCATTTCTTTAATTCTGTCTTTAGAGGCAGTTGGCGTTGGTAGTTTCTTAATACCAGCAGAGGCTCTCAATAACCCCGCAAACAGCGTCCACCGCGACTCACAACCGCAGCTACCCCTCAACTGGCAAACAGTTCAACTCCCTGAACCAAGCGAAAGCAGACCGAAAAGCCAGCAATTGGGAGCCGCGTGGAATAGCTTTCAACCGCCGGAGCAGGGAGTACCCGGAAGACGGGAAGGGGGAGGAACCCGTGGCTTAGAATGCCCCACCGCCACAACTGCCTTAACTGCCTTGATTCCGCAATCCACTATGGGGCAAACCCTATCAGCAAAGCCGACATTTTTCTACTACCTTCCCGTACCCCTCGACAAAACAGTTCAGTTTGAGTTAGCAGACGAAAGAGACAAAACACTATACAAAAAAAGTTTTCACATGGTAACTAGCCGTGCAGGTGTTGTTAGCGTCAGCCTCGACTCCGACGACAACGCGCCAGCCCTGGAAGTTGGCAAAAACTATCAATGGTACTTTACTATCAAATGCAACCCAAAAAACTCTACAACAGATGATGTTCTCGTTTCCGGGTGGATCAACCGCACCGCACTCGCCCCAACCGTGAAAACACAGTTGGATCGATCGCCCGATCGTCGCGCCAAGCTCAGCATCTTCGCCCAACAAGGTCTCTGGTACGAGTACCTGGCAACTTTAGCTCAATTGCGCATCGAGTCTCCCAGCGATGCCAGTTTAGCGATCGAGTGGTCAGCAGTGTTGAACTCAGTCCAACTCGGCAAAATCGCCCAAGAACCATTAGTCCCAAGTGAGTTAACGCCCATAACAAAAAAATAATTCTACAGCTGTTTCAAAAAAAAATGCAACGGTAGGCAAGCCCCAAACCCTGATAGCCATTAGTCATTGCCAATTCTAAAATCTAAAATCTAAAATCTAAAATGGTATGACTTGTGTAGAAAGTAGGAAAAACTAGGTTTCGAGCGCGGTGTTTGGCCGCGCCCCAGATGATTTTTGGCTGTTCCGGGTTTTTTGGTCGATCGTCGTAAATAAATGAATATTTTTGTGCTAATGAGCTGTTCGGGCTCCTGGCATCTTGAAAGCCGGACTGTGGAAATTTTGATGGTCAAATTTCGCCTAATACTAAATGATAAACTGGCATAGTCAAGCAGCCGACAAACTTATTGTAGAGAAATTATTAATTATGCGCCCGAGTGCAAATATTGCAATATTTCGGTTGGGGCTTTCACTTCTAACTGCGCTCCCGATGGCTTGCTTTTATGCCCATAAAGCTATATCCCAAACAAACGATATTTCTCAGTTGCCCGTCGCCGCTGACAACTCCGCAGATACGGGCAACGGAGTATTAGCACTGCAAAAACTGGAAATCAAGCAGGATGAAACTACAACAAACTTAAATCAAATCCCCGATTTTCCAGAAAGCAACCCTGAACCAGAAACACAATCGAACCCCGCCGAGAACAGGCAAGATGCCTGTTCCACAATCGATGAAACTGCTTGCGGTGCGGGCATCTTGCCCGAACAAAAAAATCTGGTTGACAACGAGCCCAAATGTCAGAACCAGCTAGATTGCAATCATGTTTTAGCCCAGAACACACCCTCGCTGCCTCCAAACCTGCCACCGCCGCCGACGGAGCCAGATCCAAATCGCGATCGATTTTTGCAACCCGTCCCGCAGCCTTCCCCAGAACCTCCCCAAGTACCGCCAACAGTAACGCCCCAACCCCCGTCGCCAGTTCCCCCAACGCTGCCCAATGAGGCAATTCAGGTGCAGAAAATTCAAGTAGTTGGCAGCACAATTTTAAGCCAAGACGAAATTAATGCCTTAGTCAACCCGTTAGAGGGCCGTTCTGCCACCCTAGAACAGCTCAAACAAATCGCCGACAAAATTACCGAAATTTACCTCAATCGTGGCTACATCACTTCGAGAGCAGTCTTGCCGCCCCAAACTATCACCGCAGGGGTAGTCCAAATTCAAGTTATCGAAGGCAAGCTGGCCAAAATCGAGGTAGAAGGAACTAAAAGATTGCATCCAAGTTACATCCGCAGCCGGATTCGACTCGGTGCCGGAATGCCTTTAAGCACAGCTTCATTAGAAGACCAACTCCGGCTGTTGCGAGTCGATCCTTTATTTGACAATGTAGAAGCCAGCCTGCGGGCTGGGGAGAATGAAGGCGAGAGCATTCTGATCGTCCGAGTCTCGGAAGCTAATCCGTTTCAACCTAGTTTCAGCATTGACAATTACTCGCCTCCCAGCGTCGGTTCCGAAAGAGTGGGAGTTAGTTTGCGGCACCGCAATATAACAGGAAATGGCGACGAACTGGCAGGGGCTTATTACCGATCGCTCGGCGATTCAGACGTGTTTGATTTCAGCTATCGCGTGCCGCTAAATGCGATGAACGGCACTTTGCAATTGAGGGCGGCGCCGAATCGCAACAGTATCGTACAACCACCTTTTAACCGTGCTGACATTTCGGGAAAATCGCATTTATTTGAAATTAGTTACCGCCAGCCGTTGCGGAGAACGCCGATCGAAGAATTTGCCTTGTCTGCCGGTTTTACTTATCAGACAGGCAGAACTTTTGTCGCCGGCGACCCGTTTCCTTTTGGCATCGGCCCGGACTCCAATGGTGTCACCACTACGAGCGCAATTAAGCTGGGACAGGACTACATTCGCCGCGACCCGCAGGGTGCTTGGGCCTTGCGATCGCAATTTACGATCGGCACTAGCTTGTTTGATGCTACTCAAAACGAAGGTTCTGATCCCGACGGACAATTTTTTAGTTGGCTGGGTCAAGTGCAGCGAGTACAGCGATTGAACGACAAACATTTATTGATTTTGCAGGCTGACTTGCAGTTGTCAGCTAATAGTTTGTTGCCTTCACAGCAATTTGTAATAGGCGGCGGGCAATCTTTGCGCGGCTACCGCCAAAATGTCCGTTCTGGCGATAACGGCTTCAGAGTTTCGATCGAGGATCGGATTACTTTGCAGCGCGATGCTTCGGGAAATCCCAAACTTCAATTGGCTCCCTTTTTGGATGCGGGTATGGTATTGAACGTTGCGAACAATCCTAATAAATTAACAAATGAGACATTTTTAGCAGGTGTGGGTTTGGGGGTAATCTGGGAACCGATACAGCGGGTGAACCTGCGAGTAGATTACGCTTTTCCTTTGGTGAGAATTAGCGATCGGGGTGACAATCTGCAAGATAAGGGAATTTACTTCAACATAATTTATACGCCCTAAAATGAGCGATCGGCAGCTCTGCTAGGCATATAAATTGTCTGTTATGGCAGAGGGGAGATGGGAAGAGTGGGGGAGTGGGAGAGCTTTCAAGGGTAGGTTTTTTAGATTCCGGCCAAGGAAGAGAGGGAGAGGGCTTTCAGGGGTAGGGGAGAGGTTTCTTCGGTCTCCATGCAAAAGTGAGATGCTCCTCATTAAATAATTATCTCAGCTCTATTCAATAAGAGAAGTTTGCCCGATCGCCACGTTTGAACCTATCGCTTTTCAAGATTCACTTTCGAGCCAAAATCTATGAGTGATGGATGCACAAAAACAGAGGTTCTGATTGGTGCAGTGGGATTGATCATCGCAATGCCATGCCAGAAATCAGACAGTGCGTAAGCTGATATCGTTTCCGGTAGCATCGGAATGATACCGAGGAGACGGCAGTGCCGTGTCCCTACCCCGATTAATTGTAGGGACACGGCACTGCCGTCTCCTGACTGGGGGTAATATTAATTCCCACGCTACCGGAGTTGATATTAGACGCAGGTAGCTGTCCCTTGAGAAAAATCAGCTCGCTTTACAAAGCACAGTCAGCCAGTCAAAAAATAATAACATCGACAAGCCAACGCCCCGCCGCCGATCGAGTCAAGTTACTTCCCTTAACGTCTTTTCCTCACCCTTGACGCAGCCAATGACAGACAAAGATTATGAAAAATGATAGAGTTTGTCCTTAACATAAATAATTTTTTCTGACAACTAGCCCCCAGCCCATCTTAATTTTGATGACCTCGGTAAAAATAATGAGCCAGCGCTAAGCAGATTTGCCTATCCAAAAAGAAACTATAGCTTTTGGCTTTTACGGATTCGATAGAGAAAGGTTCAGTTGCCCCCCCTCTCCCAATTCTTAACTCTCCCAAAAAACAATTATGCTGCCATATAAATACCGAAAAGTGCATCGCTGTCTCCCTCTGGTGATGGGAGTGGTATTCGCTACTACCTACAGCATCCCCATCAGCGGCCAACCCAGGATTCCCACACCATCTCAGTCACCGGCAACAGGAAAACCAAGCGCATCAGCAACGCAGCCCGCCGTGCAAACATTTGGCGGGCAACTCGCCATGTTTGTGGGGCATGAGGAGAAGGTAACCAGTGCCGTATTTAGCCCCGATGGTCGGCAAATTCTTACCGCTAGTGCAGATCAAACCGCCCGCTTGTGGGATACCAAAGGCAATCTCCTAGTTATGTTCCAGGGAGATAAAGCGGCAAGTAGATCGGGAGGCTTCCCAGGAACCAGATTCAGTACAGCCATATTTAGTCCTGACGGCAGCCAAATTCTCACTAATACTGAGTATGGAGTCCGCTTATGGGATATCAAAGGCAATCTCCTCAAAGAGTTCCGGGGGGATCAGGAGCGAGGTGAAGTTATAAGTGCCGTGTTTAGTCCCGATGGTTCTAAAATCCTAACCAGTAGTAACTTTGGGAATGAAACCGTCCGGTTGTGGGATATCAAAGGCAATCTTCTCAAAGAATTCCAGGGGCATAAAGCAAGAATTAGCGCACCAGTCCGCCCAAAAGCTGTATTTAGCCCTAATGGTCGCCAAATCTTTACTGTCGGTTCGGATGGAACTGCCCGCTTATGGGATATCAAAGGCAATCTTCTCAAAGAATTCCAGGGGCATAAGGATCGTGTCGCCAGTGCAATCTTTAGTCCCGATGGACGGCAAATCCTCACCGCTAGTCTAGATAAAACTGCCCGCCTGTGGGATACCAACGGTAATCTCCTAACGGAATTCCAGGGGCATGAAAATCATGTCCAAAGTGCAATATTTAGCCCCGATGGTCGGCAAATCCTAACCTATAGTAGGCAAGTCCGAGTTTGGGATACCAAAGGCAATCTCCTCGCTGTGTTCGGGCAGCATGGAGATTCCCACTGGAGTTCTGTCTCGATTGCAACAGGATTTAGCCCGGATGGTCGCCAAATCCTTACCAGTAGTATGGATGGAACTGCTCAAATTTGGGATACCAAAGGCAATCTGTTGGCAAAATTGCGGGGGCATAAGGATCTCGTCTGGGGAGTATTTAGTCCCGATGGCCGGCAAATCATCACATTAGGTTGGGATAAAATCGCCCGCCTGTGGGATGTGTCAGCCGCAATTGCTGCCGAATCCGAGCAAATAGCTGTCAAGGAAAGCCTTCAGGAAGGCGTGTCCAAAAATAACGCTCAACTCGCAATATTCCGAGGGCACAATAGTGATGTCCTCAGTGCCGTATTTAGTCCCGATGCCAGACAAATCCTCACCGCTAGTCAGGATAAAAAAGCTCGTCTGTGGGATATCAAAGGCAATCTCTTAATCGAGTTCCAGGGGCAGGAAGGGGTCAACAGTGCAGTATTTAGCCCCGATGGTCGCCAAACCCTTACCCTTAGTGCGGATGCGGATGATAACACTACCCGTTTGTGGGATACCCAAGGCAATCCTCTCTCTGTGTTGCGAGGGAGTGGCTCTCTAGGAATCTACAGTGCAAAATTTAGCCCCGATGGTCGCCACATTCTCACCGCTGGTGGTAATGGTGGTGGTGATAATACCGCCCGCCTGTGGGATCTTAAAGGTAATCTTCTAGCTGAGTTGCAACCACCTGAGAAACTATGGGGGGGAATAGCCACAAGTGCGGTATTTAGTCCAGATGGCCGACAAATCCTTACTGCTAGTAACGATAAAACAGCCCGCCTGTGGAATCTCAAAGGCAATCTATTGGTAGAGTTTCGGGGACATGAGGATGGGGTCAACAGTGCAGTATTCAGCCCCGATGGTCGCCAAATCCTCACTGCTAGCAATGATGAAACCGCCCGCCTGTGGGATACCAAAGGCAATCTCCTGACTGTGTTCCGGGGGCATAGAGAGAGACTCAGAACAGCCGTATTTAGCCCCGAGGGTCGCCAAATCCTCACCACCAGTTTGGATGACACTGCTCGCCTGTGGGACACCAAAGGCAATCTCTTGGTCAAATTTCAGGAGCATGAAAGATATCTCCACAGTGCAGTTTTTAGTCCCGATGGCAGCCAAATTCTCACAGCCAGTATTGAGGCTGCAAATGGAATCGACCCAATCGCCCGAATTTGGGATACCAAAGGCAATCTCCTGGCTGTGTTCCGAGGGCATGAAAGAGGTATCACAAGTGCCGTATTTAGTCCCGATGGTAGTCAAATCCTCACCGCTAGTTCTGATGGTACCGCCCGTCTGTGGGATGTATCAGTAGCAATTGCTGCCCAAGCCCAGCAAATGGCAGCGCTGCCAACTTTTCGGGAAAGCGTATCTAAAAATAACGCTCAACTGGCACAGTTACGGGACGATAAGTATGGAGTCAAGCGTGCATTCTTTAGCCCGGATGGTCGCCAAATCCTCACCACCACCGAGCAAACCGTCTGCCTGTGGAATAATTCTGGTAATCTCTTAGCACAGTTACCAGGGCGCAAGCATTATGTTTTAAGTGCAGTATTTAGCCCCGATAGTAGCCAAATCCTCACGGCTGGTTATGATGAAATTGCCCGCCTGTGGGATCTCAAAGGCAACCTTCTGCAGCAGTTCCAGGGACACAAGTATTCTGTTAGAAGTGCAGTATTTAGCCCGGACGGTCGTCAAATTCTCACCGCTAGTATAGATAAAACCGCCCGTCTGTGGGATACCAAAGGTAATCTCTTTGCTATATTCCAAGGACATGAGAATGATGTCAACAGTGCCATATTTAGTCCCGATGGTAGTCAAATCCTCACCGCGAGTTTAGATAAAACCGCCCGTCTGTGGGATACCAAAGGTAATCTCTTGGCAGAGTTTCGGGGGCATGAGACGAGTGTCGAAAGTGCAATCTTTACCCCAGATGGTCGCCAAATTCTCACTCTAGGCAGTGATTTCCACGGAAATGCCCGCCTGTGGGATACCAAAGGCAATCTCAAGGCAGAGTTTCGGGGACAGAAGGATGTATATAAAGGTTCCAGTCACGATGAGGATGCAGTATTTAGCCCCGATGGCAATCAAATCCTGATCACCAGTAACGATAGACTTTCCCGCCTGTGGGATATTTCTGGCAATCTCCTAGCAGTATTGCGAGATCATGACAGTTCTGTCAACAGCGCCGTATTTAGTCCCGATGGCCGGCAAATCCTCACCACCAGTGAGGATCAAACCGCCCGTCTGTGGGATGTAAAAGGCAATCTTCTAGCGATATTTCGAGGACATGAGGATGGGGTCAACCATGCAGAATTTAGCCCCGATGGGCGGCAAATCCTCACGGCTAGTCAGGATAGAACTGCCCGTGTCTGGGATATTGCTACGGGCATCAAAGTTTCTGCGGCTGAAGTCGCCTTTATCAAAGGAACTCAACTTTCTAGCCAAGGTAGTGTCGAATCTAGACAACTCGCACTTCAAAAGTTAGAAGAAGCCCTTGCAGGTTATCGTACAGAGCAAAACTCTGCCCAAGCCACACTCACTCTCCTTTCAATGGGTAAAATTTACGCCCATTTCGGACAATTTCAATCGGCTCTAGACTCCTACAATCAAGCATTACCCTTATCAAAACAAGCCGGTGCCCAAGCCGAAGAAGCCGCTATTATCAACAGTTTTGGTCAACTTTACACCAATTTAGCTGACCCGACAAGCGCCCTGGATTACTATAACCAAGCTTTGCCCCTGTTTTATCAATTAAATGACCAAGCGGCAGTCGCCAACACCCTCAACAACATTGGTGATATTTACGCTGCTACAGGAAACTGGAAAAATGCCCTAGCCTCCTACAACAAAGCCCTAGTCATCTCCAGACCCGCAGGTAATTTAGCAGCAGAAGCTACTGCCTTAGCTGGCATTGGTAGCACCTATATCGCTTCAAAAGAATGGTCAACTGCCTTGAATGCCTACAACCAAGCCCTAAAAATCACCCGACACTTAAACGACCAAGTAAAAGAAACCACAGTCCTCAATCAACTGGGGAAAATACACGCTGCTTTAGGTCACAATTCTACCGCCATTGAAAACTATAACCAAGCTTTATCTCTATCCCAAAAACTCGGTTACAAAACAGAAGAAGCGCACATCATCTACAATCAAGCCATCTTAAACCGCCAACAAAATAATCTCACAGTTGCCCAAACCGAAATTGAAACCGCAATTAATATTATTGAAAACCTCCGCACTCAAATCGGTAGCCAAGAACTGCGCCAGTCTTACTTTGCCCGCAACCAAGATTATTATCAGTTTTACATCGATTTGTTGATGCAACTGCACCAGAAAAATCCCGATAAAGGGTACGACGCACAAGCCTTTCATGCTAGCGAACGTGCTCGTGCCCGCAGTCTACTTGAACTCCTCAGCGAAGCCAGCGCAAATATTCGCCAAGGTGTTGACTCGCAACTGCTAGCACAAGAACAAAATTTGCAACAACAACTCAGTGATTTTCAGAATCGCAAATACCAAATTGTCATCGCTAAATCTACCCAAGAAGCTGTAAATGAAATTCAACAAAAAATCGATACAGTTCTCAAGGAGCTCGCTCAAATAGAAGCTCAAATTCGCGCTAGCAGTCCTCGTTACGCTGCTCTCAAATATCCCGAACCTCTCAACCTGCAACAAATTCAACAACAGGTACTCGATGACAATACGCTACTTTTAGAATATTCTCTGGGTGAGGAGCGCAGTTATTTGTGGGCAGTGACGAAAAGTTCTTTCACCAGTTACGAACTCCCCTCTCGCACCGAGATTGAAGCCACGGCTAAGAATTTCCGCGATACTTTAACCAAAGCTACCACGAGAACATCTCCTCAAATGGTTGCCGAGTCGGCTGCACTTCTGAGCCAAATGATCCTGACTCCGGTTGCTTCTGAGTTGGGCAACAAGCGCTTGCTAATTGTTGCGGATGGAGCCTTGCAATACATTCCTTTCAGTGCTCTTACTCTGGAAAAATCTGAAGCGCCGCTAATAGTTAAGCATGAAATTGTTAATCTGCCTTCTGCTTCAACTTTAGCAATTCTGCGGCGGGATATGGCGACTCGTCAACTGGCTCCCAAGGCGATCGCTTTGTTTGCAGATCCTGTTTTTAGCACTGATGATGAACGGCTCAAAGGCACGAGTACATCGCCTGTAACCAAGAATCAAACTGTTGAAAATCTGCCAGTGGAAGCGCAACAATTACAGAGATCTGCATCAGAGGCCAACATTTATTGGACTCGCCTACCTTTCTCGCGTACTGAAGCTGAGCAAATCCTGGCTTTGGTGCCCGATGATTTGGAAAAACAAGCGTTTGACTTTACGGCTAATCGTACCACGGCAACCAATCCCGATTTATCTCAATATCGCATTGTTCATTTTGCTACGCACGGATTTGCTAATAGCAAACATCCAGAATTATCGGGATTGGTACTTTCTTTGGTTGATGAGAAAGGCACGTTACAAAATGGCTACCTGCGACTGAATGATATTTTCAATCTCAATTTACCGGCTGAATTGGTGGTGCTGAGTGCGTGTCAGACGGGTTTGGGAAAAGAAATTAAAGGAGAAGGGTTGGTGGGTTTGACGAGAGGGTTTATGTATGCGGGGGCGCCGCGCGTGGTGGTTTCTCTGTGGAGCGTTGACGACCAAGTAACTTCTGAGCTGATGACACGCTTTTACAAAAAAATGCTCCAAGATAAATTGGCGCCTGCTGCGGCACTGCGATCGGCGCAAATCGAAGTGCTACAGCTTTCAGAATGGCAATCTCCTTATTATTGGGCTGCTTTTGGGCTGCAAGGAGAATGGAATTGAGTGCACCTCTGGCGGGAGAGAGGGAGAAAGTGGGGGAGTGCGATATGAAGAAAATATTTCCTTCTTGCTTCTTCCCTCTTCCTTGTTCCCTCTTCCTTCCACATCCGATATTAATCGCCGACTTCCCCGACAACCTCCGCAGCAGCCTGAGTTTCGAGCCAGAGTTTGAGCAGCAAGAGCTCTGCCCGATCGCCCAACACAGCCGCAAACACGCCGTCAGCCCCCTCAGACTCGCCAGAAATCCACGTACCGCGCAGAGTCACTTCTACAAAGTCAGCATCAGCAACACAAAGGGCGATCGCATCGTTGTCGTTTCGGCGCGCCTCAGATTCCAACAGAGGCAGCGCCGGCAAATTCGCGGGCAGCAAAAATGCCGCAGTGCTCGGTTCGACGCTGATGCTTTGACCAACTCGCATAGCCAGCACAACTCGCAGCGCCACTAACTGTTCGGGAGATTGAGCCAAACGCTCCAGGTTAAAGCCCGTTTCAGTGTAAGTCAACTTCAGCATATTGACAGCCCTAAATTTGGAATTGAAAGTTGAAAATTGGTAATTGAAAATTGGTAATCGGGAATTGGTAATTGGGAGTTAGGGCAGATTTTAGATGAGAATTACGCATCAATTTAAAATCTAAAATCTAAAATCTAAAATTCTTCCCATTCCCTATTCCCCTATTTGGTATTCGTGCCAAAACAGTTCGGCAAAAGCAACAGTGGGGTGTATGGGGGCTTTCGGCTTAGTTCGCAGAGACATTCCAGCTTCTATGGGAGTTCGATCGCCCTTACGAGAGTTGCACCGTTCGCAAGCAGTCACCACGTTGTCCCAAGTATGCGGGCCGCCCTTCGAGCGAGGCATGACGTGATCCAGCGTCAAATGTCGGTTGCTGCCGCAGTATTGGCAAGAATGAGCGTCGCGGCGCAGAACTTCCCGGCGATTCACCGGGGGCACTTTCCACAGGCGTTCCCTGTTACCAAAAGTCAAGCGGATTTGTTCGGGTACGTGGATGCTAGTGCTGGGCGATCGCACCAGCCAGCCGTTGCCGATGCTAAAATCCAGAGGTTCAGCCTTGCCTGTTACCAAAAGTACGATCGCCCGTTTGATGTTGACACGGCTCATCGGTAGGTAATTCTGAGAAAACACCACCACAGATTGCCTCAATACATCAGTTACTACGGTCACGGCTTGCTCCTCCTCGTCAATTTTGGATTTTAGATTTTGGATTGTGAATTTTAGATTGTCGATTTTGAATTTTGGTTGCTTCGTCAGCATTGGCTACATCTGGTTTTTTGCCAGTTCCCCAAGCGGATCGAATTTATCAAATATCCAATCAAATGCCCCCGCTTCTCTTACTTAGAAGCGGGGGCTAGAAAAACTGCTAAAGGCAAATTTTCATCCTGTGTTGGTACAGTCGTTTAGCTGTACCTCCCGCTTCGCGTATCTCGATATGGCTGTGCCACTTGCAGACCGTCCCGGTCTACCTCGTTGTAATGAATTTCTGCAATTTGTCCTAATCCACTATAACCGGGTTTATTTAGGCCCCGGCCCGCCCACGAGGTCGCTGCGACAGTCGCAAAACCCGTCCTAAAGACGTGCCGTAACGACTCGGAGCGACCCCAGGGGCGATCGCACTTCAGTTGATAGGTGGAGTAGGTGGGGAGAAATTTCACCGCAGGCAGAAAGTGGTAAGAGAGCTTTAAATCTAGCTTTAAACATACTACACTGATATTACACATATGTCCACCCGTCACGGAGAAAAATTATGCATACCCTACCTAGAACCTCAACCACCGAAATGGAAGTCACCAGCATTCGACTCGAAAGAGAACTCAAAGAGAGACTTAAAGAGCTCGCGGGCAATCAAGGCTATCAAGCTTTGATTCGAGATTTGCTCTGGAATTACGTGCAGCAGAAGTCTGGAGAGTATCGGCAGATGTTTTCTCGATCGGATATTCGAGCCAGCATTAATGCCACAGCACAGCAGGAGGAACGCTGCGCGCTTACAGGAGAGTTGATCCGACCGGGCGGGCCGATGTTATTAGGCCTGACGATGCACGGCGAAATGGTGCCGCTGAGTATAGGGAGTATGGCTGGATAAACCAGTTTATCGAAAATTTGTGAGAGCGATCGGCCTGGGGTGAAGGCCCCAGGCGCTGAAGATAATACTATTTGAGATTTGAGATTTGAGATTTGAGATTTGAGATTTGGGAATGGCTTATAAGATAATGGTTTGGAGCTTGCCTAGAGTTGCATTGTTTTTAGGAAATGCTATCACAATACTTCAAACAGTTTTTGATTACCAACCGTAGAATAAGGGTTTCAAGGCTCCAAGGCAATCGAGCTAGCAACGGAAAATCGAGGGTTTCAGAGTACCAACTAAAAACAGTCCGGACTATTGGTATAAAATCCCGCAGTATTTAAACAATATCTATTTAACCAACCACGAAGGCGCCAAGGACACGAAGAAAGATGGAGAAGAAGATAGCTAATGCCAGCGGTTCGGGATTCTGGTAGCCCAGATCCGGATGCTCCAAAACGCGCGGGTTAATGCTAAACTTTCCATCGGGCGTGCCGAACAGACGATCGTAAATTTGATGAAAAAAATTAAAGTAATGCTGAAAAACCGCTACTTGACCGCTGCGAGTTCGATCGCCCTTCTCACAATTATTGCCGGATGCGCCGCTACTGAATCACCTCAACTTGCATCTCCCTCTCCTGTAGCTGAATCTTCCCCGCCGCCAGTTAAACCAAGTCAGCCTCAGCCCTTAATAGTCTCTGTTAAGAATCCCGAAACCCCCACAAATACCAAAATCCAGCAATATCTCAACGGGTTGGCCACACAAGGTTTTGCCAAAGAAGACCAAGGGATCTGGATGCAATCGGGCAATACTTTGTTAGCCAATCATCAAGGTACAGTTCCTCTGTCAGCGGCTTCTATTACCAAAGTAGCAACATCTCTCGTAGCACTGCAAGAATTCGGGCCGGAACATCAATTTATTACCTTAATTGGTACAACTGGAAAAATTGAAAACGGCGTATTAAAAGGCGATTTAATTGTTGAGGGAAGCGCCGATCCGTTGTTTGTTTGGGAAGAGGCGATCGCCCTCGGTAACGCCTTAAATCAAAAAGGGATCAAGCGAGTCACTGGCAATTTGATAATTGTTGATAAGTTTTACATGAATTTTGAACTAGATCCCCTCAAATCGGGAGAATTGCTCAAACAAGGATTGAACAGTGAAATCTGGCCCAGCGAAGCCGCCGCCCAGTATCAAACACTGCCTCCAAATACGCCGCAACCCCAAATAGCAATTGAGGGTACTGTAAGAGTTTTGTCAGCACCTCCCAATGACGTGCAGCCTTTAGTCAAACATTATTCTTTGCCCCTCGCCGAACTGATCAAAAAAATGAATCAGTACAGCAACAATCTCATGGCAGATATGCTAGCTGATACTGTCGGCGGCGCCAAAACAGTCGCGCAAAAAGCAGCAGCAGCAACCGGAGTTCCTCCTGCAGAAATTCAACTCGTCAACGGTTCGGGATTGAGCGAAGAAAATCTCATTTCTCCCCGGGCTGCTTGTGCGTTGTTTATAGCTTTAGAACGCTATCTTCAACCTTACAGCATGACAGTTGCTGATGTCTTAACTGTTGTTGGGAAAGATCAAGGAATACTGGCAGAACGGGCGCTTCCCAAATTAGCAGTAGTCAAATCTGGCACGTTGGATAATGTTAGCGCTTTGGGCGGAGCGCTACCAACTCAAAAACAAGAAACTGTGTGGTTTGTGATTATGAATCGAGGGGCAAATGTCGAGACATTTCGCACTCAGCAAGAGGTTTTGCTGAAAAGCTTTTTGAATGAGTGGGGAAGTGTTCAAGTTTCGCCGCCCGAATTAACGCCAAATCCTGCTAGAAGTAGTAAGGTATCTCGCAGCGAAATTGTCAATTGATTTGAGGCTTACGCATGGGGGCCCAGAAATCGGGTTTTTTTACAAAAAGACGCGTTGCAGCCGGCAAATTCAGCAAAAAACCCGGTTTCTTTAGTTTGTAGGGTGTGTCAGCACAGAAAAGTGGAATTTGCAGCTAAAATAATGCAAGCTGATGCACCCTACGAGTACAAACCAATTTAATTAGGTGTTTTCGCCCTAGCGACTACAATGCCGATCGCACTTTCGACTCTCCTAATATATCTGTGCAAGTCGTAAGCAACTGTCACCTCCCCAGCCGGGGAAGCGTGAATAAAACCGAGGTTCCCGTCAGCATTGCGGTAGACTAAACCCGTGTGGGTGACATCCAATCCTTTAACATCCGTCGCTACCGCTACAATATCCCCCGGTTTTAACTGAGAATAAAGACTTTTTATCTGATTTGTCGGGATGTAATTAACAGTAGTTTTGGCTAATTCTGCTTCTTGGCTGACTATGCACTGATAAGTTGCTTCGTCTTTGACCATTTGCGGGTAACTGCTGCGGTGCTGGCTCATGAAATTTAGTGTTTTATTCATGGGTACTCCGCCTAATTCAGCCGTGATATTTTCCACAGTTTGCCGTTTTTGATTGTCGTTAATCCATTCGGAAAAATAGTGCAATCTGCTGCAATAACCGTTGATTTTACCGTTTAAATACCGCTGTTCTTCTATGCGATTTACAAAATTTTGATAGTCGTAATCTTGTACTGCTACGCCCCTGGCGATCGCCAGGACAGTTTCTACAAATAAAACGCAATCAAATTTATTCAAAGTTACGATCAACTTTTCTTCGCCGGAGTTGTCCAGCAAACCCGCGGCGTAGGGCTTTCCTCGGAAGTTATCGGCGATCGCCTGGACGATTTCTCCGAGCGACCGATCGTGCAAATTTTGTTGTTTTGCATACTGTACGACCTGTTCAAAACGTGCTATGTCTTCGGGTTGGGCAGCGGTTTCTGTCTCCGTATCATTTAAGTCGGGTCGTCTCGCCAGCACCTTCAGCAATTCGGAATAGGAAATTTCCGGTAAATTGTTGAAGTCCCAAAACATACTCGGGAAACTGGAAACAGTTTGCTTGTTTGTTACTTCCCGATTTTCGTTTTCTCCTGTCAACTGAGTTGCTACATCCGCGCCCTGTCCTTCTGTTTGTCGCGAGACAACATATCCCGCAGCAGGTTGAGACTGAAATGCCCAAACATCAGGTATCAAAAAATTATTCGCGCCGGCGATCGCAAATCCTAAAACAGCCAGACTCCAAATATTTCTCATGTTTTTCAAAGGATTGTGCTTCCACTGAGTGCTATCCTGAAGTTTTTACAATTATTAGAAGTATAAATCAGTCTAGCAGACAGATAAAATTGGCAACAGCGGACTCGATCGACACACTTGTCATTTAGACGCCGCCCTATTATAAACTGATCGTGCGAGTTTGATACCACAAAACTGTAATGCAAGTAGAACGCCGACGCCGCCCAATCCAGCCCCGACGCCGAATCGAGCCCCTAGGCCCAATCCAGCCGCGCCGCCAAAGCAGCCAGCGTCCTGTCCAATCGCGTCGCCGAGTCAGGACGAAATTTTCTCGCTTAAAATACCGCAACATCCTGTGCTTAATTGCCGGGGCGATCGCGATCGGTTGGATTGTCACAATACCGTTCAGAACTCGCCGTCCCCCAGAACCGCCAGTCATCTTGCCTCAAGAAGCACTCTCGCCGCCGACAATTCAAACATCAGAAAATTTAGTCGAGCGTCAAAGCGAGCCTACCTTCAGTTACAACATCAAAACACCTCCCAATCCTGTTTACTCTCAAGAATTGCAAGGGATTGTTGATGAAGCTGCGAAGATTGCGACCAGCAAAGGACTGCCCGCAGAACCGCTATCAATTACCTTACTTGATGTCAGCAATTCCAAAACCCACAGCTTCGCCGGATATCAAAATCAAACTCTCAGATTTCCCGCTAGCGTTGCCAAGTTATTTTGGATGGCAGCCTTTTACTCAGCCCTAGAAACAGGTACAATTACCGAAAGAGAATCTGCCTTTAAAGATGACCTAGAACAAATGATTCGCGTCTCCAACAACGATGCTGCCAGCAGGCTTTTAGACAAAATTACAGATACAAAATCCGGGGGACGGCTCGCAGGAGAAGAGTTGCAAACCTGGCTGAAAAAGCGCAATCAAATTAACACGTTTTTCCAGTCAGCCGGCTACAATGATCTTCGTATAACCACCAAAAATTATCCCATACACTATTTAAAACAAGAACAGCCAATCGGTCGCGACTTGCAATTGCGGGGCGATCCTTCCCAGCCGATTCGCAATCAACTAACTACCGACCAAGCTGCCAGATTAATATATGAAATCTATACTAGGCAAGCCGTTTCCAGCGTCGCCAGCCGCAAAATGGCTTACTTGCTAACGAGAGACTTAGACCCCAAGGCCTGGAAAAATGACCCTAGCAACTCGATACAAGGATTTCTCGGCGAATCTTTACCAACTAATATTTATTTTGGTTCCAAAGTTGGCTTTACTTCCAAATCCCGCAGCGAAGCGGCATTTGTCAGAACTTTAGACGATCGCGCGATTTATATCTTAGTTGTTTTCGCCGACGATCCGGCTTATGCCAAGGACGAAACAGCATTTCCGGCAATTTCCCGATACGTTTTCGATCGCCTAAACGCTCGCGGTCCCAGCAGTTTGCAGTGATATCGAGTAGGGCGGGTTCACTCTTTTTGTATGAGGACTTACGAAAAAAAAAAACGGTTTCTGCGAAAAATCGGCACTGGCGATCGAACAAACCGATTTTTTGACCACAAATCTAGGTTTTTAGGCAAAATCCGCAGCAAGAAACCCGGTTTCTGATATCCTGTGAGCAACCCCTAATTAGGTTTGTAGTTAGGCAGTCGTTTTTCTCTCGTCGGACGAGCGGTGACTCTAAACTATCAGTTAAATAATTGATTGACCGAACACAATTTAACTGGGGCGAAAGGATTCGAACCTCTGAATGGCTGGACCAAAACCAGCTGCCTTACCACTTGGCGACGCCCCAACGTCTTAACCTTCACTATCTTAACATTCAAACACTGGAATCTGTCAAGCATTTTGACAATAAAATTTAAAAAATGTTTTTGGAACCGATCGCCGGCCGGTTTATTCTTTGATCGCAGGGGGGCGAGCTACCGGGATTTCAATCCTGAAATCAGCTCCCTGTCCCGGTTTCGAGATACAGTTCAAGCTTCCTCCGTGTT
The DNA here is from genome assembly GCA_014695295.1 of Microcoleus sp. FACHB-61. Classification (GTDB taxonomy): domain Bacteria; phylum Cyanobacteriota; class Cyanobacteriia; order Cyanobacteriales; family Microcoleaceae; genus Microcoleus. The sequence continues at coordinate 139,291 of JACJNY010000025.1, forward strand.
TTTCCACCACAATCTGGTAGCTGATAGACAAGCCGAGCCCCGTACCCTTGCCCACAGGTTTAGTGGTAAAGAAAGGGTCAAACAAGTGGCATTTAGCTTTTTCGGCCAATCCCGGCCCGCTGTCTTGAATCCGAATCACCACAACTTGACCGCTCGACTTTCCTGACTCACCAGCCTCCGAGTCTGGGTTCACCACCGCCGTCGAGATTTTGATCGTCTTGGGTGGGGGCTGATTTTCCAAAGAGTCGATCGCATTCCCCAAAATATTCATAAATACTTGGTTGAGCTGTCCGGGATAGCACTCTACTTTCGGCAAGTCGCCGTAGTCTTTAATTACCTCAATTCCCGGTATTAGCCCGTTTGACTTCAAGCGGCTGTGCAAAATCAGCAGCGTGCTGTCAATCCCTTCGTGAATGTCCACCGGCTTCATCTCGGCTTCGTCGTGCCGCGCGAAGTTCCGCAGAGACAGGACAATTTGGCGGATGCGTTCGGCTCCCATCTCTATTGAAGACAGAATTTTCAGCAAATCCGGCACTATGAAATCAACCTCGATTTCTTCGCTTTTGTCGAGAATTTCGTGGCAAGGCTCGGGGTAGTGCTTTTGATACAAGTGCAGCAAATCAAGCAGATTTTTCACGTACTGCTTGCAATAAGTCAAGTTGCCGTAAATAAAATTAACCGGATTGTTGATTTCGTGGGCGACGCCGGCGACCATTTGACCGAGAGAGGACATTTTTTCGTTTTGGATGAGCTGAGCTTCTTTCTGCTGCAAACTCAGCAATGTTTCCGTCAGTTGGCGGGCTTGAGTTTGAGCTGCTAAGGCGGCCGCCCGGGTTTGGGCGTAAAGTTCGGCTTGGTCGATCGCGATTGCCAGTTGATCTACCACCGCTTGCAGCAATTCCTCTTCGCTCGTCGCCCAGGAACGGCTGCTGCTGTAATGGTTGCAAACTATAGCACCCATTTGACCGGAGCGAGTCTTGAGCGGCAGCAGCAGGTTAGAAACAATCCCGAGACTGGTCAAAAAAGCTCGCGTGGGCGGTTCTATGCAAAGTGCTGTTGCCGCGTCGCCGATCCGGAGCGTTTGGCGGTGGCTTATTTTCTCGGCTAGCAGCGTTACTTGTTCTATCGGGTATTCTGTGAGCCGCTCTTTCAGTTCGGGATTTGCCGCCTCGTGGGTGATCGCAAAGCTGGGCTGCCCGTCTCGCGAGATTGAGTACCACAAAAAGTAGCACTGGTCAACCTGCAAAAAGCTGCGAATTTCGTTGACAGCCGTATGTAAAATTTTGTCGAGGTCGAGGGAATTCCGCATCTGGCTGGCGAGGCCCAAGAGCAGGCCTTCCCGGCGGCTCAACAATTCTTCTCGGGCCGCGTGGCGATCGATCGCCACGGCGATGGCGTTAGCCATGCAGCCCAAAACTTCTAGCGCTGCCTCGCTTGCCCAAGCGCTACTGCACAGAACCATCACTCCCACCAGCCGCTCCTCCACAATCAGCGGATAGGCAATGGCGCAGAGAGACGGGTTCGACAGTAGGCACACAGGAGCCGTTTGGAGTTTTCCCGGTTCTGCTCGCACCCACTCTTCTCTTTCCCCTGTCCATTCTTCGCTGCTGAGTCCTGAATTGGCCTGCAATTCTAACCGCTCTGTCTGCGGGTTGAACGTCCAGATGCTCGCCCCTGTGGCGTCGAGGTACTCTACCATTGCCTCGGTGCAGCGGTTGAGGATGGCCGATAGTTTCCCGCCTTGTCCGAGGACTGCACCGACTTTAGCTTGCAGGGTTCCCAAGCGCGTGAGCTCTTGTAGCGACGCTGCCGTTGGTTGGCGCTCGGAGGTGTCCCGGGCTCGGGCAACGATTTCTCGGGTTTGTTTGGTATCGGGATAGCGTCTGATGCCCGCTGAAGTTTCCCACAAATATTGAGATTTGCCGGTTTCCCGGAGCGCCGGGAGCTTTTTTGTTCGGTATATTCTCGTGCCGCTCTGTGGCGTCTGTTCGCTACACAAGCTCGATCGGTTAGAGCCGCGAACTAACTCCGAGATTAGCTGGCTGTCGGAGGTGATATCTTCTACTTCTGGCAAGTGTTTCTGGGCTTTGAGTAATTGCCAGCGCAGATCCACCAAACTCGCAACTTGCCGACCCAAAGCTTCTATAGCTTCTATCGTTTCTTTTGTCAAGTCTCTCGGCACGGAGTCCATGACGGATAGCACTCCCAGCATCTGGCCATCTGAGGTGACGACTGGGATTCCGGCGTAAAATTTCACGAAGGGGTAGGAAACCGTCAGCGGATGCTCGGCAAATCCCACGTCTGTGGAAGCGTCTCGGACAATGGCCACAAGCGGTTCCTTGAAGGAATTTGCAGGGGGTTCGATCGCAGATTCGGGAGCAAGTGACGGTTTGTGCAGGGAAATTGCCCGGTCAAATTCCGAGTTTGAGTTTGAGGCGACGGCGAACTTTTCGGGAGTTCGGTCGAGCGCGCGATCGCAAAAATCCAGGTAACTATCAGCCAAAGTTCGATCGATACCTAACTGCGACTTCAACCAGTGGCGGTTACCGTCAATCAAGCTCAAGAAAGCTATAGGAGTTCGGCCGATCTGAGCTGCCAAACCGACCAAATTATCCAAGCAAACCTCTGGAGCAGAGCCGAGAAGCTGATACAAGTCGATGTTATGGAGCTTGAACACTTTTTTTACCAAGAGGTAAGGGTGCTTTTATCATGTGTAACGGCCCGTCTAGTTGCTGGAAACCGCCTTTCTCAATACTTCCCTTGAAAAACAAGCTATGAATTTTGTGCAGGGAGAATGCGGGCGCAAGTCCCGCGCAGGCTGCTTGCGCCGAACTCAGACTAACCTCTTGACTGACAGGGAAACTTTTGAGTTATGGCAGTTAGAACACCCCATATCTAACATTGTATAAATTATACTTCCAGTTGACTATGCTTTTGAATACCTCCGGCTCTCTAAATCTAAGAGCCTCTGTTGGGAGGAAACACCTTTCCAAAATATATGGCGATTGCTTACCTAGAATTTTTTAATCAGTTTAATAGTATTTTAACAGACTTGTCTAATCGTGGGTAGCTGGCTTGCTGCTAGATTTAAATCATGGGTTTGTGCCACAATACCAGTGTCCTTTACGGAGCTGTGCCGCAGCCTGCTGTTCAACTACAGTTAGGAGATGAACTACAAAAGATTCCTAAGATGTTAAACTTTGTAACAATAGTTGGTAAAACTCGACCGTCTAGGGTTTCGGGGCCCGGATGCACATTTTGCAACTGTTGTAATCGCCGATCGACCACTCTCCAAATCCATTTTTTCGAGTTTGAGGTAAAAAAAACACGGGTAAAGTTTCTACTAACGCTCCAACGGGGTTAGCAATTATTGCACAGAGACAACTCTCAAAAAATGACGGCGAGAATTATGTTTTCTATTTTCAAGAACTATAAATAAACAGGGAGAATAATATGTCTGCAAGTAGCAGTCAAGTACCAACTATTTTGGCAGTAGATGATAGCGTGGTGATGCAAGGACTTGTCAAACAGGCCTTAAGCAAAGAGTTTCGAGTTCTCGTGACCGACAATGCAGTGGATGCTTTGTCAACGATTTATCACGAACAAATTTCGGTTTTATTGCTCGATGTTTCGATGCCTGGTATTGACGGATTGGAACTCTGTCGCACGGTGCGCAGCTTGCCTCAGTTTCAAAACTTGCCGATCGTAATGCTGACAGCGCGAGATGGAGCCTTTGATAAGGTACAGGGGCGTTTGGCGGGAGCAACCGAGTATTTAACTAAGCCGTTTGATGCTGAGAAGTTGCGCGAGGTAATTGGTAAGTTTATCAAAATCAAATAATCGGACTTGGAAAAAAAAGTTCAGTTTTGAGTAATTAATGAACTAAAAAGTTGCGATCGCCATTTAGAACCCCGACTTCTTTAACAAATCGGGGGGTGGGGTATTCTGCACTATTTGCGGGGTAAGTCCAAAATTTTTAATTTCGCCAGTAGTAGGGGAACGATGGCGCTGATGGGTAAAACGTGTTGGGCCGCACCGAGGGCGATCGCTTCTTTCGGCATTCCGAAAACAACGGAACTAGCTTCATCTTGAGCAATTGTCAAGCCGCCGAGTTGGGCTATCGCCAGCATACCCTCAGCACCATCTTTACCCATTCCTGTTAGTAAAACTCCCGCCGCCGCCCGACCGTAAAATTTAGCAACTGACTTAAATGTTACCGTTATTGAGGGGCAGTGTCCCGCGACATTATCAGACTGAGAATAAATAAATCGCCCTTGAGAATCTAATTCTAAATGACGTTTTTCTGGCGGAAAATAAACAATACCCGCTTGCGGAAATTCCCCCAAACCCGCTATTTTTACTGGCAGTTTAGATTCGCCAGCCAGCCAATCAACTAATCCTTGCAAAAAACCTTCACTGATGTGCTGGACGCAAATTACAGGCACTGGAAAATTAGCCGGAAGCTTAGAAATAATCGCGTACAGTGCTTGAGGTCCCCCTGTAGAAGCCCCTATAGTCAATACTTTAATAGTTGGATATTTAACATTTTCGTTGGAGAACTTGTAATTATGAACTGGTACTTGGCTAATTTTTACAAATTTCTTATTGTCTTCTGTTTGCACCATTTTTGGATGCCGTGTAAATACTTTAACTCCTGAGAGTATTTTAATTTTAGCTATTAATTGATTGGCCAGGCGAGCATAATCAGATACCAACCCGTTAATCGGTTTCGGAAAAACATCTAATGCACCAGCCGTTAACAGTTGAAATACATTCTGAGTATCACCGATTTGCACAGAAGCACTAATTACTAAAATAGGTAGCGGATATTTTTTCATTACTTCTTGTGTGAATTCTAGCCCATTCATTGGTGCCATATTCAAATCCGTACAGATTACTTCTGGCTGAACTTTCGGGATTAATTCTAGTGCTTCTAATCCGTTGGAAGCGGTTCCTACAACTTGGATTTCTGGCGAAGCATCAAAAATTCGTTTAAGGACGAGCGTAACTACGGGAGAATCTTCAACTAACAATAGTTTAATGGGCGGTAACATCAGTTTGTTGGGAAATTGGGAATGGGAAATTGACAATGGGAGATTCGGCCTTTATGCACTGGGAATTTTGCACTAGAAACTGGGCATTGGGTCTTGCTAATTTGTAGTAAATAACAAATGGCTAATAACTAATGACTAATTACTAAGGCTCATGGCTAGTGACTAAACTAACCTTTTTAGTGTCTCTACCAACACATCTTGATTAAACGTACCTTTAGGAATATAAGCATTTGCCCCGGCATCAGCCCCTCTTTTTCTATCTTCATCCGACGCCAAAGATGTCACTAAAATTATCGGCAACTCACTGTATTGTTTTAGCTCCCGAATCTTAACAGTCAACGCCAAACCATCTAAATTTGGCATTTGCACGTCAGAAATCACTGCATCAAAATCGCGAGTTTTCAATTTATCGAAAGCATCCAATCCATCTACCGCTGTCACAACTTCGTAACCTGCAGCTTCGAGGATGCGCTTTTCTTGAGTCCGGGTAGCTATCGAGTCTTCTGCTAAAAGTATAACTTGTTTTCGGCTGACCGTCTCAATGGGCGATCGCGCACCAGAAACCCCACGCGACGAAACTTGCTGGCGTACAGATTTTATCAAATCGTGGGGATTGAGTACCATACAAACTTCCCCCGTGCCTAGAATCGTTGCACCTGAAACATTTCGCACCCGTTTCAGCAATTGACTTTGAGGCTTAATCATTACATCCTGTGCCTCAATCAAAGCATCTATAAATAATCCCAATCTTTCTTCCCCAACTTTCAGAACAATACAAGACGTTTTCCGAGAATTTGAATTCAGGGATTCTCCCTCTATTTCCCTGTTGATCTCTTTCCAGCTTTCCTTTGTCCACTCCCGATTTTTCGGCAGCCATTCTTTCTTCTTTAATTCTAGTATATCTGCCAAAAAAGCAACAGATAGCGGCTGACCATCGGCAAGTATAGTTGCCTTACCTTCCACAGTAAAAATATCAGAATCAGCAACCATCTTTGCCGTTTCGACAAACTCAACAGGCAGCGCGTAAGCAAGATTTTCAACCGATACAATTAATACATTTGCAGTAGCTATAGACGTGCTCAGTAGCAGCCGTAACGTGCATCCTTTTCCTGATACCGATTCAACTTTGATGGTGCCTTTTAAAGCTTCAACATTAGTCCGAACTACATCTAAACCCACTCCCCTGCCAGAGATTTCAGTAACGAATGTTCTGGTGGAAAAACCCGGAGAAAAAATCAGCGATTGAATTTGGCTTTCTGTCATGGTGGCGAGTGCTTCCGGCGTGCATATTTTGCGTTTGACAGCAGTTTGTTTAATGCGCTCGATATTCAGCCCCCGGCCATCATCAGCAACTTCAATGATAATATTGCTAGCAGTATGGTAGCCTTTAATTCGGAGAATGGCGACGGGAGGTTTGCCGAGCTTTTCGCGTTCAGCCGCCGTCTCGATGCCGTGGTCGATCGCATTCCGAACCATGTGCATCAAAGGGTCTTTTATTTCTTCTAAAATGCGTTTATCAACTCTAATGTCTCCCCCATCCAGGACTAATTCAACTTCTTTTCCTTCCCGCTTTGCCAACTCTCTAACCGCTCGGGGAAGTATATTAAAAATAGTAGACAAAGGCAGCAGTCTGAGAGTGCGAATTCCTGAGCCTAATTCCTCTGTAATTAATTCGAGTCTGGCAGTATCTTCATCAAATCGAGTATTCAAGCGATTTACTAGAGTTCCCAGACGTTCTAAATGTTCTTCAGTCCGCTGACAATAATTCTGTAACTGCATGACGATCGCGTTTTGTTGCAGCCCAGTTTCCTCAGTTTCTATCTGATTAAGAGCCAAGCGATTTATCCAAGCTTCTCGACTCCAATCTTCCCACAAAGTTGTCAGCTTTCCGAGAGCAGCAAGTCGGTGTACTAGCCGAGTTTTGGTAACAGCCAGTTCCCCTGCTTGAGTCATTAAATCGTCTAAATTTTGGGTAGCAACGCGAATTGTTTCGATGCGGTAAGACGAACTAAAAGAACCGTTAACAGTGGGTTGAGAAGCCGATGCAGCAGCGGGCCCAGAAGCGGCAGGCAAGTTTTGAGCTTGCTGCAGCAATTCTTGCTCGGATGGTAGCGTCAACAAAGAGGAATTATTATATAAATCAGTGGCGACAGAAGTTTCACTGTTTGTTTCAGGCGGCGTTTCCGAATCAGTAAACTGCGTTTTTAGTAATTCTTGTTCGGGTACTTGTGAAGATTCTGGCTGTGGTGTCGGGGCGGCTGGCTGGGGCTTGTTAGAAGCACCCATCATGCTAGCGAGCACGTAAAATGTATTGACGCCCGAATCTTGGCCCGTGACGGCTTCGTCAACGAGTTGGCGGATGGCGTCTAAACCTTGCGAAAGTCGATCGCTAATATCTAGATTTAGTTGAGTTTCTCCCCGCTTGACTCCTCCCAAAATATGCTCTATTTGATGAGCTAAAGATGCTACATTTTTTACTCCCAGCATCCCTGCATCGCCTTTAAGAGAATGGGTTTCCCGCAGCAATTCTTCTAACTTAGCTGAGTCCCGCGGGTGTTGTTCCAAGTACAGCAATCCATCGTCTAGTTTCTGCAAGTGTTCTTCGCTAGCAATTTTAAATACATCTCGGAGTTCTTCATCTTCAATCATATATATCTTTCGGTAATGGGTCATCGCTAATTGAGAAGTGGTAATCGGTAATCTAGAAGTGGTAATCAGTAATTGGTAATTCTTTCTTCTATCCCTTACATTTTTTTCCGAACTTCTTACCACATCTGACTAAACTACTGCTTTTAAATTTTGGGCTGCTTGGTCGAGTTGAGAAATGCCGAGTTTGACTTGAAAAATTCCGGCGGCAGTTTCCTGAGCAGCGAGGTTAAGAGAGTTGACGGCTTCAACTATATCCTCAATGGCGCTCGCCTGGTTTATTGCAGTACAAGAAATTTCTTTGCTGTTCAAAACAATGCGATCGATCGACTCGGCCACCCCAGCAAATGCGTCAGCAGTTTGTCTGGCAATTTTTACTCCATTTTCTACAGTTTTTGTTCCATTATCTATCACCGTTTCGGTTGAAATAATCGCTTTTTGGATGTCTGCAACTAAAGCATTAATATTGCTAGCAGATTCCTTGCTCCGATCGGCTAATTTGCGAATCTCGCTGGCAACTACAGCAAATCCTTTGCCGCTTTCACCTGCTCTCACTGCTTCGACAGCAGCGTTGAGAGCAAGCATATTTGTTTGGTTTGCTAAATCGCTGACTAAACTGGAGATATTGCCAATGCGATCGGTTTGCTCGCTCAAACGCAAAATTTGCTTTTGAATTGCTCCTACAGTTTCTGTCAAAGTTGCCATTTCTTTCAAGGTATTGTCTACAGCTTGACAGCCTCCTGCTGTGAGTTTAAGGGCCTGTGCGGCCCCGAAAGCAGCCGCTTCGGCTTGTGAGGCACAAGCTTTGCTTGATTCCCCCAATTCATCCATTGTAGTAGCAGTTCGATGGACAGCATATAGTTGTTGGCTGGCGATGCGTTCCTGCTGTTGCACGGTGACAGCAATTTGCGAGGAAGAAGAGGCGATCGCCCGCACAATTTTATTAACCGAGCGAGTAGTTCGACTAGCCAAAAAAGTGGCGATAACGCTAACAATAGCAGCCGTCATTCCAACTCCTGCAATCAGAGCATATAGCAACTCTTTTTGCGGAGCAAATACATTTTTTGTATCGTTGGCAATAACCACGCTCCAACCCAATTCAGGCATATTGTTTAATGTTTCAATAGGAGCGTAAGTAATCAGTTGCTTAGCTCCATCAATGCGATCGATATCTATGGCACTGTTAATCTTTCTGTTGGCTTGCATTTTGGCAAAAGCAGTAAAGTCTGACCGTGCATCTCTGCTCACCTGCTGATTTTCTGTTGCTGAGAAAAACTGGCCATTGCCATCAATCAAATGGTATTCCTCTTGTTTTAATTCCTCCGAGTCTCTGGTTAATTTATCTTGGTTTTCCTGAAAACCATCTTCTAAATAAGTTATAGGGGTGCGAGTTCTGATGACAGCAATAGTTTTTCCTGTATTGAGATCGACAATCGGCGCCGCAACAAATAAGGCGTATTTGCCATTGGTAAAAGACTTTCTTGGCTGCACAAGTGTAGGACGATTAGTTTTAATTACTTCCTGAAAATAGTCGCGTTTGTCGAGTCCTGTAATTTCTTCTCCGGTCGATTGCAAAATAGTATTCCCCTGGAGGTCTGCGACAGCAATACTGTCGTAGCCTTCCCCTTCTTTTACATATTTATCTAACAGAGCTTGTTTTTGACTGGTTGATGTTGTTTTGCTGACTCTGGCATCGTTCAGTATAGCTAAATTAGCTAGTTCCTTAATGTCTAGGTAGCGTTCAAAAATGAAGTGGCTGACTTCGTTTGCTGTAGATATCGCCCGTGATTCTTGGTACTTAATTACGTACTTAGTGAGGTACTCGCTGGCCAATAAATAAGTCATCGCTCCTGTCAATAGAAGTGGGATTGTACTGAGAGCGAGCGCAAAAACAATCGCTTTAATTCTTAAAGATAAATTTTTAGGTTTTTTTCTCATAACTGATCGCTGATACCATTTTATATTTTAGATTAAAGAATTGAATAATTGGGAATGATTAATGAGGATTGGGGTTGGGATATTGCCTACAGTTGCATTCTTTTTTGAAAATATCATAACCGATCGCTATTCTAAACAACTGCTTTTAAATCTAAAGCAGCTTCATTCAATTTTTGAGTGCCGACTTTAGTTTGAGCGATACCGCAAGCCGTTTGTGCCGCTGCTTGGTTGAGAGAGTTCATAGCTTCCACCACTTGTTCGATCGCGATCGCTTGCTGTTTGGCATTCAGCGAAACTTGCTGAGAACTCAAAACCACGTTGTTAATTGAATTAGCCACTCCGGCAAATGCCGCAGCGGTTTCTGATGCAATATTCACCCCTATTTCCACAGTTTTAGTTCCTTCGTCTGTTACCATTACCGTTGAATTAATCGCTTTCTGGATATCAATAACTAACAGATTAATTTGCGCGGCCGATTTTTTACTGCGCTCGGCAAGTTTGCGAATTTCTGATGCCACAACGCCGAAACCCTTGCCGTGTTCGCCCGCCCGCACTGCTTCCACCGCAGCATTTAGCGCTAACATATTAGTTTGATTTGCCAAATCGCTAACTACAGTTGAGATATTGCCAATGCGATCGGTTTGCTCGCTCAACTGCATAATTTGCCCTTGCATATCCTGCACTTTAGCTTTCAGGGCTGCCATTGTTTTTAAAGTTTCTTCGACAGCTTTTGTACCTGCGTCAGCTAAAGTTAAAGCTTGCATTGCTTGAGATGCCGCCGTTTCTATCTGCTGTGAAGTCGCCCTAGAAGATGCGCCCAATTCGTCCATCGTCGTCGTAGTTTGATTGACTGAAGCTGCTTGCTGGCTTGCCATGCGTTCCTGTTCTTCAACTGTTGCTGCAATCTCAGTGGAAGAACTGGCGATCGAACTAATTGCGCGATCGATAGTTCCAACAATTCCTGACGAAATCATCCAAGCTATGCCCGCACCAAACAGCACTAACAGCACCGAACCAACCACCAGCGTCGATACGAAAAAGCTTAAAGTTGCCTTCGTGATTTGCGTTTCTCGCTGCAGCATCTTTAATTCTGTTTCCCGAAATTCCCGGTTCGCTTCCAAAAATTCATTCACTAAATTTCTGTACTTGCCTGTATTAAATACAGCGATGGCTTTCGCTGTTTGATTTTGCTCCAGCAATCGAATAATCTCTTCGTTACAACCCTCATAATATTGGTTGACGAGCTCTCGAATCCTCTGCAAACGAATTTTCTGTTCGGGATTTTTAAGGGTCGGCTCTACATTATTTGCCGACTGCCGAGCCAGCTCTGCACCTGTGTGAAAATCTGTTAAAAACTGCTGATCTTTATGATTAATTAAATACCCGCGCAGCCCCCGTACCATTTGCTCAGCACCTAGAGATATATTAGTTGTTTCTCCGACTACCTGCTGTACCCTTTCCGTTTCTTGAAAAGTTTTCAACACCTGATTTGTAGTAACGATAACTACTACAGGAAACCCTAAGTATATAGCTGCTGGCGCTAGATATCCGACCAGCATCTTGTTTCTAATGTTTAAATTTCTTATTTTAGCAAACATCTTTTTTTCCTAAATTTAAGATAGCATTTCTCTTAGTAATGTTGTGACGCTGCGATAGTCGTTAGGAGTCCCGCGTGGGCAATAGAAATTAATCGGCAACTTCTGCGATCGCTCCCCTGCAGTGACAGTAGAAAATAGTATCATAGCAAATTCTGTTCTATTACCCTCTTTTATTTAGTTTTGGGTGGCGCGGACATCGTTTGTGCAGGCGCGACCCTGAGTTTCCCGTAAAAGATGGTTTTAAACTCATATCTTGCACCATTCTAAGCAATGCCTAATATGATTTTATATTTTAGATTTTATATTTTAGAATTGGTAATGACTGATGACTATAGCAATCCTGTAGGAATTGTGAACAATGTGTAGGGGTAGTGCCCCTGTGCCTACCCCGAATCCAGACGGGCAATCACGAGGGATTGCCAATATACCCATTTCACAAATTATTTAGGATTGCTATATCAGGGTTTCTAACATGGGTGATCTGGGCCTAAGTTTAAAAGCGGATGTGGTATAACATCTTTCTTCAAACCTCCTCATCAACAACAACTCCCCCTTGTGTCAGCAGTTTATGCAAGTTGAGAACAGCGATGATTTTTTCTTCGTAAAAAGCGGTACCCCGGAGATATTCGCGGTTTGCCGAATTTAGTGCAGCAGGAATAGTCGCAAGATCGGCCACATTTACAAATATAATACTTAAGATTTCGTCAACCACTATACCAACGACCAAATCTTCAATTTCAACAACGAGCGCCTTAGATAGAGATTTTGTATCCGCCGACATATTTAAAACATTCCGAATATCGACTAGCGTCAGAATCTCGCCGCGCAAATTCATATTTCCAATAATGCGATCGGGAGTGCAAGGAATCGGAGTTACTTGGCGAATGTCAGCAAATTCCCGCACTACTTCTAGATTAATACCAAAGTATTCGCCGTTCAAAACAACCAGCGCCAGCGACATATTAATTGCCGCAGAATCTCCGCGATCGCCCAATAGCTTCAAATTGTTAGCTCGCTCTCGAAAAATGGCTTTTTCTTCCGGCGTAGCATTCGGACAAAAAACGTGAGGCTGGCTCAAAACTTTAGCATCTTCCGCTAACAATTTTGGATTTATTCCTAAGGGCAAATTTTTGCCCTCTACCTTGCCTGCTGCCGCCCAAGAGTGTGCACCGCTAGCAGAAACTGGCATTTCTGCCCCTGTTTTGTCGGGAGAATATCCAATTAAACCATCGAGATTGAGCAGCATGATAATATCGCCTTCACAGCGGGCAAATCCAGCGAAAAAACGATGGGACGCCTCTGCCTTGTCTCGCCCGTAAGATAGCTGCGGAGTTATCGCGCTTTCGGGGATATGCTTAACTTCGCTAACTTCATTGACAATGATGGCAACTCGAAATTCTTGCCATTCTATGACGATCGCGCTATCTGTCAAACAATATCCTTGCCAGAGATATCCGAAACGGAGATTTAGATCCATTACGGGCAGAATTTCGCCCCTGAGATCGATCGCCCCGACAATATCTTGAGGCGCTTCGGCGATGGGTGTGAGTTCCGGCAGAAAGAAAATTTCCCGAACGCAGCCGACTTCTACACCGCAGAGCAAACCGTTCTGTTTAAATATAAGATACGGCTTAGTTTCCATATTTACCCTGAGACTTTATTTACTAGGACTTGCGAAAAAAAACCCGTTTCTACTATTTTATTGGGTTGGGCAGCGAGGCATCTACAAAGAAACCGGGTTCTTAGCTTGTCCCGGCGCGTCAGTTTTGTTGGCTGTAGAATTTTACTAATTTTTTTTTAACCTCCATCAATACTTGACTCGCTGTCATTTTTCCCTCCTGATCGATCGTAGTATTGGGCGGGAGTTTTTTGAGAAGATCGCAAGATGAATTGTACATTTTAATAGCTATATTTAGCTTACCTTCTTTATGGTATATATTCCCTAGTTCTAGATAAGCTAAAACAAAATACGGGCAAAGATAAATAGTTTTTTTCAATAATAATTTAGCTTTTTCCAAGTCGCCCTGTTCTTCAGCAATGTGAGCTTGCAAATAATAGGGAAATACTGACATAGCATCTGCTTTGCTAGCTCGCTTGCAGTGTTCTATCGCCTGAGAATACTTACCTAAATTCGCATAAATCCTAGCCAATAAATAATTTCCATCAAAAGTCTGAGATTGCAGAGATAACGCCTGTTGTGCCTTGTCTATCGCCTCAGTATAATCTTTATTCTTCAAGCATTTTTTTGCTTCTAAAATTAGCATTAAATAAGTTTTTTGCGAGTTTTTTTCTACAAGAGGGTGTGAAAATGCCTCATCCTTACGCGCCAAATCTCCATTCACATAGGGAGTTCCCAGCGTATTTACCAACCCAGTATCTGCTGTTAACAGCGACCCGATATCCGCAAGATTGCCGTTAGCAAAACTAGCTAGCAGAGTTCGCCCCGGTAGCAACTGACCGCTGTCATCGTCAACTCCCCCTCCCTTTCCCGATTCCACAAGCGCCGATTTCGCCTTGGATGCTGATGCAATCCAAGACTCTATTTTACCTGGTTCCTCCCCTAGGACATTCTTGACTTGATAAACAACCGACTCCGGGAAAACCTTTGGTTGAAAATCGTGCATCACGTGATTGTGAACTTCAGCGTGACCAGTCATTAAATATCCTCCAGGTCTCAGCGTTTTGGCAAACTTTCTCAAGACCTGTGAAATATATTGATCTTCAAAATAAACAAAAACATTTCTGCACAGGATCAAATCCATGTTATTAATATCTGTGTAAATATTAGGAAAATTATCGGTTACTAAATTTAGACAGCTAAAGCTAACTAATTTTCGCAAATTCCAGTCGATTTTCCAATCGATTTTCCGCTTCTCGAAATACCGCCTTTGCAGTTCCGGGTCAACCAAGCGAAACGACCAAAGGCTGTAAATTCCTCGCTGCGCTTTTTCTATTACTTCTTGATTGATATCTGTACCTAAAACTAAAATATTCCATTTTTCCCAATCAGGAATTAGCTGTTTTAAAATAATAACTAAAGAATAAGGTTCTTCACCTGTCGAGCAGCCGGCACTCCAGATTCGCAGTGTTGGCTTAATTCCCAATGTCTCGTGCAATTTTCTTTTATGAGCTATCAATTCAGGGAAAATAACTTTTTCCAGCAGCGAAAACTGTCCTTTGTCCCGCATGAAATAACTTTCGTTGGTTGTCAGCAGCAACGCGAGTTCTCGCCATTCGCTTTGACTTTCCAGACTCGGGTCGGCTAACATTTGATAATACTTCTCGGGAAAGGGTATTTTTACAGCTTTCATCCGGGTCAAAAGTTTTTGAGAGAAAGCCGATCGCTCTTGCGGGCGAATTTGTAAACCCGTGTGAGCCGCAATTAATTGAACAAATAAGTTAATTTGTGCATCATTCATATCAACCCTGCTAAATGTGTTTAGATATAATCTGCTATTATCTGGAATTGGTAATGCAGGATTGGCTAGGCATTTGAGCCGATCGCACTCACAAACAAGATACCTACGCAAATAATATCATGTCCGGTCGATCGACCCCACGGTTCGGGTCGAGGCCAGTTGACGCTTAGCTGCTGCCACTCTTAAATATCGGGCGTGAACCCGCCCCGACAAGAATTATCGTGAATTTAGCGCGCATGATATCAAAGGCAAAAGGTAGAAAACAGAAGCCGGGAAAAAATTCGGCCGTTTGCTTTCTACCTTCTGCCTTCAAAGGCACCAATCTCCAACTTTAAGCTGGATAAATGCGCAGGCGGCGATTGGGTTCTTCCCCAAAACTGTGGGATTTCAGGTGATAGTGTTCCACAAGTTCGTGCTGCATTTTGCGGACATTGGGAGAACGGGGCAGGAGTTCCACCGGCTGTCCCTTGGGAATGACAATTTGCTCGACTGCCAAGCGGGTTTCTTCGAGAGCTTCGATCTCATCAGAAGAACCGCTGCGGGCGAATAAGGCGAGGTCTGCCACTTCCGGGGTGCCCGGGTCATCCATGTCCAACAGGCGCCGCAAAGCTCTCGCTACGTGGGGTATAGTGCCGGCCTTAATTGTGTGCAGGGGAACTTGGCGAGTTTTGGCCAAGTGCCTCAATTTCGACTGGTTCCGAACGTTCGATCGCAAAGCCAAAACCACGTCAGCACTCTCAATATCCTTCGTCAGCAGCACCGGCAGGTTCAGCGTTGAAATCACCTGTTCGAGCTGGTGGCGAGGTATGCCGTAAGGATAAACGTGGAGGGGCAAATCTTCGCCGTTAGGGCCGACATTATGGGAATAGCGTCCGGGGTTGGGTACTGGTTCGACGGACAGGGATTCTTCGAGCAGTTGCTCGAAATACCGAGTCTCCGAAACCGGCGCGCTCTTAGCAGCGAAGTTATCGCTGGGAGCGGGCATCGGCACCATTTTGCCAGCGCTCCGCCACCCAGAGATCGGTGTGACGGGCC
Source organism: Microcoleus sp. FACHB-61 (assembly GCA_014695295.1). Taxonomy (GTDB): domain Bacteria; phylum Cyanobacteriota; class Cyanobacteriia; order Cyanobacteriales; family Microcoleaceae; genus Microcoleus. The sequence continues at coordinate 154,981 of JACJNY010000025.1, forward strand.
GCATTGCCGATACAGAAGCCGGGCCGCCGGAAGCTGGCATCCCCGGAAACCGGGCGGGGGGAGCGGCCGACTCGCGCTCGATAATTACTTCTCCAGTATCGGTGACGCTTCTGATTTGCTCGTTCGGTTCGCGTCCCCGCAGCAGAGTGTCGATCGCATCTGCAACTCGCTCATGTATTACCCAGCGCTGGCGTTCCAGCATTTCGACGGCTATTTCAAAAGTTGGCGGTGATTTGCGCTCCAAAACCGTCTTTTGAGAACCGCGGCGCCTTGCTTCGTCATCTCCCAGCGTCACCGCTTGGATGCCCCCAATTAAATCGGCCAGAGTCGGGTTTTTCATCAAGTTTTCGAGCCGGTTCCCGTGGGCGGTACCGACCAACTGCACGCCCCTTTCGGCGATCGTCCGAGCCGCCAAAGCTTCGAGCTCCGTGCCGATTTCGTCAATCACGATCACTTCCGGCATATGGTTTTCCACTGCTTCGATCATGACTTGGTGCTGGAGTTCGGGGCGGGAAACTTGCATTCTGCGAGCTCTGCCGATCGCTGGGTGGGGAATATCTCCATCTCCGGCAATTTCGTTGGAGGTGTCGATGATTACCACCCGTTTTTCCAAGTCATCGGCGAGCACGCGGGCAATTTCGCGCAGGGCCGTGGTTTTGCCGACTCCGGGGCGACCGAGCATCAAAATTGACTGACCGGTTTCCACTAAATCGCGGATAATGCCGATCGTCCCGAACACAGCGCGGCCAACCCTCAAAGTCAGACCGATAATCTCGCCGCTGCGGTTGCGCAGGGCGCTAATTCGGTGCAGGGTTTGCTCGATACCGGCTCGGTTGTCGCCGCCGAAGTGGCCGACTCGTTCGATGCAATAGTTGAGGTGTGCCTTGGAAACCGGCATTTGGGAAAGAGGTTCGGCCAAGGATGGAAAACGAGCTTCTGGTCGGCGGCCCAAATCCATGACAATCTCAATGAGATTGTTGCGCTGCGGGTGCTGCTCTAAGGGCTGCCGGATCTCATCTGGCACGATGTCTAATAATCTGTTGAGGTCGTCTGTAATCTGCATTCGCCTCGATGTGTTCGGTGACGTTTTCAACTTTTTAGTCAGTTGTCAGTTGTCAGTTGTCATTTGCCAGTTGTTTTTTACTTGTAACTAATGACTAATGACTAATGACTAATGACTTCTGACTAAAATTCTTTGAGCTGGGAAACTAGAGAACGAGCTAAATTCACGGCCTCCCAGAGAAGTTCTGGGACGGCTTCGAGCTGAGGTAGCCGAGATGTTTGAACTCCGGCTGCTGGCCGCGCGGCTGCCACCGGAACGGCATAGGCTCGATCGCTCTGCATCGTTTCTAATTGTTCTAAAACTGGCGATAGCAAAACCCTGGCATAGCTGCCGTAAGCTACACCTGCAATGTATGGGACAGGGGGAACTGAAAAATTTTTCCCGCCATCCTTCATCAGTCCGTCGGCTCTCAGCTTGCTGACAGTGTGAGCATTAGTGCCGCCTGCAAGTTGCACGTATCCCGGCAACTGGGCAGCCAAAACTTTTTGACCGAGTTTGACCGCGGCTCTAGTAGTTCCTGTTCCGATATCTCCGCTCATTGGCCTACCGTCGGTTTGCCAAATTAGGGGACAAGGAAGGGGGGAAATTATTTGATAGAGTGTCCGCAAATAATCAATCAAACCGTCTCCATCGGGGCAACTAATTGCTATTAGCTTGAGTTGACCGACCCAGGGAGCTATGCTCGACCAAAGTCGCCCAAAATCTGCCTCTCTGCCTACTTGCGTGTGGATTTCTAGGGCGTCGGCACCGGATTGCAAGATTAAAGGTGCGATCGCCGCGGGAGCAGACACGTAAGAACGAGTATAAATCAGTTGGCTCGGACAAATCGGCAGACAGCGACCGCAGCCATAGCACTGCTGGTCTATCACCCCGGAAAAACCACTGCCAGCACTCTGAAAAACTATTGCTTCGGCTGGACATATTTTTTCGCACGGCCGCCAGCAGTCCACCGGACAATCGGCTGGGTTGAATTCGGCTTTGCGAAAATGCGGGTCTTCCCCATCATTTAAACTCACCATCAGCCACGGCAACCCTTTGCCGCCAAACCTGCGGTTTTGAGTTCTTGCCTGTAATTCGCTGGCCACTTGTAGGGCTTCTTTCGCTGCTGCGACGGCGGCGGGATCTGCCGCGACATCGATACAGTCAGCGCCTGCTAAGGTGTAAGCCAAGGTGAGATTCCGTACAGCAGGTAGATGCTGAAAGCTCGCCCCACAGATCAGCTTGAACCAATGGCCACCTTTTAATGAGTTTAGGGGATGATAATGTTCTGTCACCCTTATATGCTAATCCTTTCAGCTAAAAATTACTATGTGGAAATCTCTACTTAATTTTAAAATTTAGGCGGGTACAAGCTGGAAACGCTACTGATAGCAGTAGCTCTGGCGCTGTTGGCTCTATATGTAGAGTTCTGCCTTAATTTTTTTTCTAAATTTGATTTTTTTGAGAGCGGCTGCTGAGGGGCGATTTTGTGATTCGGCGATCGGCTTTAGTTACAGGCAGACTTTCAATTATATCATAGTTGGGTGGCTTTGGCAAGGAAACAGTAGGGTAGAGATTTTTTTTGAAGTTGCCGTGCAGCGGCAATTGCCATAAAGTTCGATCGAGCGAAAGAAAGCCATCGACTTATCGATCCCCGTAGGGACACAGCACTGCCGTGTCCCTACTGCACTTCATAAACCTGGGATACGCTGTAAATTCATCTGCGTTAATCTGCGATTCAACTAGCTATACTACTTGCTCAGCCGCTTGTAAACCGTAGCCAAAGCATGGCTATCTCCCACATTTCCCGGAAACAAAACAACTGGTAAATTGGGAAACAGAGGATGATCGGCCTCGGTTTTTACCACCGAACAACCTGCAATAATTTGACCGATTTGCCTGACACTTTTGAGCGACAACCCGGTACTCAAAACATCATTAGAAGTAATGCCGCCCTTGCTAATTAAAAAGCCGATATCCGCAGGCAGTCCCCGCACGATATCCATCAATAAAGCAGAAACCGCCTCTCCAAATTTTAACCGGACTTCTGCATTTTCAAATTCGAGTTCCTTGCGGCTGGTATAAATTACAGGCGTTTTGCCATCGGCATGAGCAGTGCGGACTTTTTCGAGAATTTCATCGAGCATTTGGGGGCGATACTCTGGTGAATCTTCTAGCAAGTGAGATACATCTATTTCAATGCTAACTATCTTGGGTTCTTTTAACAAGCGCTCCAATTGTTCAGTAGTTTTCTTAACGTGGGAACCAACTATTACTGCACCGGGTTTGCCGCCCCTGACGTATTTAGCCATTTCGTCGGCGGCTACTGGCTGCGGGCCGAGGTCAGCTAAAGATGTTAAAATACTCGCAGCACTGCGGAATAAAAACTTTTTGCCTTGACTGGCTGCATCGAGAATGTGTTTGGCAAATGTGTCTAAATCGCCTTGGCTTTGGCCGTCAACAACTGCACATTGGTTGTCTTTCATATCCATCAGTCGATCTAAACTTCCGTAGCGAATGTCTCCGAGTAAAATGCGATCGACTGCATCAGCAGGGATGCGACCTTTGGTTTTTTCTTCTACATAGTCTGGCAGGTAACTGTGACTGTAGCCGAAGACAGAATCTTTGGCAAATTCGGTTTCGTGTACTGGTGTCGGGACGCTGTTAACTACTAGGTAGTGCACGCTGTGGCGGGTAATTCTGCCTCCTTCAAAAAAGGCGGGAATTAGAAAATGGGCGTCGAAGGGGCCGAGTTCTTCGGCGATCGCGTCGGTTTCGATGGGATAGTGGCCCCGCAGGGTAGAATCGGAACGGCTAACTATTAGGAAGTCTTCGATTTTTTCGCTCGCGATTGCCTTTTTGAGATTTTGGCACACTTCGCGGGTGACGGAGGCTGCTTTTTCGGGAGTTAGCGATCGAGTATTTGTCAGTATGAAGAAAATCGGACACTTGTCCCGCAGCCCCAAACGCAGGGTGTCTTCGTCCCAACGTGTCAGCAGCAAGCAACTGTGCACGGTTTGAGAACCTGTCGGATCGTCGTCGAGAACTATAATCTTGGGTTTGGCAGAAGACATACTGACCTGGTTGTTAACGTCTCCTTTCCAAGATATCCTTACCTGTTACGTAACAGGTAAAAATTTACAATTATGATATTTCTTAACAATTCTCATAACTCATAAATTTTTAAATGTGTTTGAGTTCGATCGGTTCAGTAAAGTGCGCGTTGCTACTGGGTAAGATGCGCACGCAGCCGTGCACGCTACTAAATTTTGCCATTTTTTAAATTAGTAGCGTTTCGATCTTGCAACTTTTTCATTTCTGCTTGAACTCCCACGGCTATCTGCAAAGCTTCGTTGAGCAATCGCCCTTGTTCGCTGGCTCGATCGCTAATTTGCAGGGAATTCAATGTTCTCAAATTATTGGCAAACAATTCGGAGTTAGTAGCGACAAATTTTTTGTTTTCCCTGAGAATTCTCTCGGTTTTCAAAGCTCGCACTAAATCGTCTCTGATTAGCTGCAACGCTTGAATGACTTTTGCCCGATCGCCTATTTTGACTTCTGCATTGCCGGCATCTTCTATCCGATCATTAATATCGATCGCTTCGATTATACCATTATAGCGATCGACATCATCAAAAAGATTGATTAAATGTGTGTTTTGCCGGCTGTACCGAATTTTCCACGCATCCTCAAAGATTAAACCGACGATTGCAGCGAGGTGGACGGCGAACCACAACAAATAAGCTCTAGGAAATATTGCAACCAGCAGCCAACAACTGATTAGAACCAAAACAATTAAACCGACTGTTTTCAATGCTTCGCGGGCAAACTTACTCGCTGTCGGCGGCCGGTATACGCGATCGGGTCCCGCGCCAGTCAGGTGCTTGAGCTCACCGACAGTAATTTCTAATCCCTGAATGTCAGCTCGCATAAATCTTCACAAATATTTGTTAATTATAAAGTTTTGTAGTACAACAAGGGGCTCGTCTACAATAAACCTAACACTTTTTTCAACCAAAACTGCCCTATGTGCGCACGTCCTATATACCTCGACAACCACGCCACAACCCCCGTAGACAAACGGGTACTTGATGCGATGATGCCGTATTTCACCGAACAGTTCGGCAACGCAGCCAGCATCAACCACGTCTACGGCTGGGAAGCAGAAGCAGCGGTAAAACAGTCACGACAAATCATAGCAGAAGCGATCAACGCCTCCCCAGAAGAAATTGTTTTTACCAGCGGCGCCAGCGAAGCAAATAACTTAGCGATCAAAGGTATCGCCGAAGCTTATTTCAGTAAAGGAAAGCACATTATCACAGTAAAAACCGAACACAATGCAATTCTCGACCCCTGTACCTATTTGCAAAAATTGGGGTTTGACATTACTGTTTTACCGGTGAAAAGCGACGGGCTGGTTGATATAGGCGATTTGATCAAAGCGATTCGGGCCGAGACAATTTTAGTTTCAGTGATGACGGCTAACAACGAAATAGGCGTCATCCAGCCCATCGCAGAAATTGCAGCAATTTGTCGCGGAAATGACATTCTTTTCCACACAGATGCGGCACAGGCGATCGGCAAAATTCCCCTCGACGTAGAGGAGATGAATATCGATCTAATGTCCTTGACAGCCCACAAAATTTACGGGCCAAAAGGCATCGGCGCCCTCTACGTCCGCCGCAACAAACCGAGAGTGCAGCTAGCGCCGCAAATGCACGGAGGAGGCCACGAACGGGGAATGCGATCGGGAACTCTCTATCCACCGCAAATTGTTGGGTTTGCCAAAGCAGTAGAATTGGCAATTGCAGAAATGCAGCCGGAAACAGAACGAGTGGTTAATTTGCGGCAGCGTTTGTGGGAAAATTTGAGCGAATTGGGCGATGTTTTTCTCAACGGTCACGCTACTAAGAGATTGCCGGGGAATCTCAATATTAGTGTAGGCGGGGTTGACGGTCAAGCGTTGATGTTGGGTTTGCAACCGGCGGCGGCAGTTTCTTCGGGATCTGCTTGCACTTCGGCGAAAATATCTCCATCTCATGTTTTAGCAGCGATCGGGCGATCGGACAAATTAGCTTATGCTTCAATTCGGTTTGGTATTGGTCGGTTCAATACCGAAGCAGAAATAGATGCAGTTTCCCAACACGCGATCGCAACTATTACATCTCTCCGACAAGCTCAAAAAGTAATGAGTTAGGATTTAAGATTTTAGATTTTAGATGGGAGAATTGAAAATTAGGAAGTAGTTTTGAGTTTTGAGTTTTAAATGATTTAACTTAAAACTCAAAACTTTTCCTCTTTTTATCACCGAATATAATTGGTATCAACCCCTTACTTAGAACCAAACACCTCGCGCACCCGATAAATCGGTTTTCCCTGCGACTCGTGATAAGTCCGCATCATCACTTCCGCCAGCAAACCAAAACAAAATAACTGCACGCCAGTTAACAGCAAAACCACAGCCAAAATCAGCAAAGGACGATTGCCAATACTTTGACCAAAAGCCAATTTCAGGAAAGTCAAATAAATCCCTAAAACCGTTCCCAACGTCATAGAACTCAGTCCCAAAAGCCCAAAAACGTGCATCGGTCGAGTCAGGAACTTTTTCATAAAAGAAATAGTTAACAAATCCATCAACACCCGAAAAGTCCGCCAAATCCCGTACTTACTTTGACCGAAACGGCGCGCGTGATGTCGCACCGGAAGTTCTGCAATTCTCGCCCCTTCAATAAACGCCAACGCCGGCAAAAAGCGGTGCAATTCCCCGTAGAGATTCAAGTCGGCTACCAACTCGGATTTATAAGCTTTCAAAGAACAGCCGTAGTCGTGTAAAGTTACGCCGGTAACGCGACCAATTAACCAGTTCGCAATTTTAGAAGGAATCAACCGACTAATAGTATTATCCTGCCTATTTTTCCGCCAGCCACTCACTAAATCGTAGCCTTCATCTAACTTGGCCAACAACAGCGGAATATCAGCCGGGTCATTTTGCAAATCGCCGTCAAGGGTAACAATAGCACGGCCGCGAGCGCGATCGAAACCTGCCGACATGGCAGCAGTTTGCCCGTAATTGCGGCGCAAAATTACAGCACAAAGGTCATCGCGACTGCCGGCTAACTGCTGGAGAAGTTCAGCAGAACCGTCCTTAGAACCGTCATCTACACAAATAATTTGATAGCTGAGTCCAGATGGTTGGATAGAAGAGGCGATCGCCTCAATCAAATGAGGCAAACTTTCCACCTCATTATACACCGGCACCACCACCGAAACGTCGAGAACAACCTCAGCGCCAGCCTGCTGTGCAGCCAATTTTTCCAAAAATAATGCAGCGTCCATTTCTTTGTTAGATAACATCAGTAATCATTAGTCATTGGTCATTAGTCATTAGTCATTAGTTAACTGTCAACAGTCAACAGTCAACCGTCAACAACTAATTAGGTTGATAACTTGCCACAACTTTACCATATCCCCGCAATTGCTGGTAATAAGCTTGACTGACTCGATCGCCATCCTCCGACAAAACATCGATACCGATACCGTTGCGACCTTGTGCTTGTCCCGAACTGTGAATGTAGCGATTATCTCCGAGATACAATCCTACGTGAGTTGCTTTTTCCGGCGTACCAAAAAATACTAAATCCCCCGGTTCTAAAGCACTGATACTAATAGGTTTAGTAAAAGCTTCCTGCTGATAAGCATCTCTCGGCAACCAGATGCCGGCAGCCACAAAAGCAGCTTGCATCAAGCCCGAACAATCATAATTTGGCCCGACTGTACCGCCCCAAAGATAATAATTGGATTGGTGCATAGCCTCGCGAGCGAAAGTAATTACAAGTGGTAATTTTTCCTTGATTTCCGCCTCAGAAACCACCAGAGGATGATACACTGTTTCTGCCACATCGAGCAACTCAACATCTCGAATATCCAGCCATCCCGGATAATCATCTTCGCACAGTCGCACCATCACAGCCGTTGTATCCCCCTGAACAACCGAGTCTATGCCATTTCTCCCCCCCTTCATAAGCTGGGGGGGGTCAACTACTCGCAAATGTCGCCCCAGCGCTGCTTGAGTTGCCAAACGATCGCACTTTGGGGAATCGTAAATATTTATGTGCGATCGGGCCCGGTACTCCACAACATCAGATAATTGATAATTGGCCATTGCTAATTGCTCATTGTTTGCTGTTAATTGTTCGCATTTATTGTTCGCATTTAACGATAGATTGCCATTAGCTGCTAGCCGTTAACCGTTAACCGTCAGCCATTAACCATGACATTTTTTCACAAAGACGAACAATTAGAAACCCTCGGCAGTAGCATTATAGACTCCACATTGTCAGAATTTACAGGATTAAGTGGCGATCGTACAGCCATTACCTGGATAGTCTACGATCCGCCGGTGCGAGTCAATACAGGCGGCGCCCTGAGTGCAGAAGAATTTTGGAAATATCAACCGCGAGGTTTTAGCAACCGAGCTTCCGAACGAATTTATCCAGCCAGCATCGTCAAATTATTCTACCTCGTTGCCATCTGGGAATGGGCGCAAAAAGGCATGATTCAAACATCGCCAGAATTAGAACGCGCCGTCCGAGATATGATAGTTGATTCCAGCAACGACGCCACCAGTTTAGTAGTAGACGCCCTCACCGGCACCACCAGCGGCCCAGAATTATCACCAGGCCCCTTTGAAACTTGGAAACAGCAGCGAAACATCGTCAACCGTTACTTTCAATCATTGGATTGGCCGGAATTACAAAATATTAACGCCAATCAAAAAACCTGGTGTGACGGCCCCTACGGTCGCGAGCGAGCATTTGTGGGAGAATTAATGGAAAATAGAAATATGCTGACCACAAATGCAGCGGCGCGTTTGCTGCACAGTATAATCGGCGGCGTAGCTGTTTCTGCCAAAGCATCGCAAGAAATGATGGGTTTAATGAAACGCAGTTTAGACCCAGCAGAATTAGAGGCAGATCCCGAAAATCAAGTTACAGGTTTTTTAGGCGGCGGATTGCCAGAAGCAGCAAAATTGTGGTCAAAAGCGGGACTGACAAGTCAAGTGCGTCACGATGCCGCATACATTGAAGTACCGGGTTTGCGGCCGTATTTGTTGGTTGTATTTACCGAGGGGAAAGAGAATAGCAAGAATGAAGAAATTTTGCCGTTTGTATCTCGGCAAGTTGTCGAAGCGATGAAAGCGCTTAATTAGATTTAGTAGTTGATTATTGGGCTAGATTGATTTAAATAGAGTATTGAAACTCGTAGGGACACGGCAATGCCGTGTCCCTACATACATCTCGAATAGTACGTTTTAAACTTCAAGAGTTTTGTTTGACAGCCCGGTAGGGAAACGGCAATGCCGTGTCCATTGGTCTCAACTTAACCCGAAATACCGCCAACGGTTTCAACCCCTGCCGGACTGAGGGTTTAAGGCGCTTGTTGACACATACGGACACGGCGTTGCCGTTTTCCTACATATATCTCGAATAGAACGGAGAGGGAGGGATTTGAACCCTCGAAGGATGTTAACACCCTTAACAGATTAGCAATCTGCCGCTTTCGACCACTCAGCCACCTCTCCAAGATGACAGTAACTAACTATAGCACACACATCTTCTTCTTGCCAACCCCTAAATTAAAAATTCCTCAATCCCTTACTCTGTATACTTTCCGCCGAAGGCAAAAAGCAGAATTTCCCCAATCTCCCCCTCTCCCCCAACTCCAGACTCGAAACCTATTCCCCAAAGCCCCTAGCCTTCAAGTGCTTTTCCCAACTAAAATTGGAACTCAAAAAGAACCTCTTAGTATACAAATACCCCAATCGGTACAGGTTAGCCTTGCGATCGGCATCGAGATTAAAGTCCGTCGTCGTCACCCCAGCTTCAGTCACATCAATATTAATCACCCTGCCCTTATCCATTTCTCGCTGGTGATAGCGGTCTCTTGCTTTCATCATCGTTCTGAACATCGCCGCCAGCATCGACAGGGGAGTATCAATCTTAGCTTTAGTCTCAATTCCGGTATCGACTAATCGAAACCCAAAGGTAAACCAGCGCGGCGCCGCAGCAGTCGAACCGACGGATTGTTTGTCATAAATCCACAGGGGGAAATTGCTCAGAATTCCGCCATCTACAATTAAGTCATCGCCCAGTTTTCCCGGTTCAAAAAATAGCGGAATACTCATCGACAACCGAACGGCTTCAGCAACGCTAAAATCTTCAGCGCTTTTGAGTCGCAACTGTTCGTACAAAGGATCGGAATCCGTCGAGTCGCGTCGGTGTAAATCGTCGGGCAGAACCAACATTTCACCGCGAGTGAGGTTGGATACTACTACTTTTAATTCCCGGTCTTTTACCAGTTGTTTGACATCGGCAAAAGTGTGCAAGTTACCTCGACCTAGCATTGCTTCCAGCCACTGCCGAAAAGGTTGCGCAGAATATTCTCCCATCTGACGGCTAACTGTTAGGAAAAGCAGAGTCCAAGCAGGAGATTGCAGGTCGTCTGCGGGGTCGCCGTTTAAAATTAGAGGACTGTTTTTTTGAGTTAAAAATATGCTGTAATCGAGCTGTCCTAAAATTTCCTCTAAATCATCTATTGACAAGTCGGTTGCCAATACTGCGGCAGTAATTGCACCTGCCGAAGTGCCTGCCAATTTTCGCCACTGGATGCCCAAATCGCTACAGCACCTGAGTGCTCCTAAAAACGCAACTCCGCGCACGCCGCCGCCTTCAAAAACGCCGTCGGCATAGATTTGACCGTTTTCATCGGGAGGTGGAAATTTGCTGAGAATTGTTTGTTTCTCGGTTGCGGTGATTCTGACACCGGGTTCTTGCAAAATTTGCTGCGGATACCACTTGCTCATAGGAAATACCTCGGCTCGATTTTTGATGTTTGATTTGAGATTTCTATCTATTGTTCTCGATCGTTGTGGGCATTCATTGCTTCTTTGACGTGTTCTTGAACTTGCGATCGCACTTGTTCGTAGGCCACCGACGCGCACCAAGGTCGGAGAGATAAAATAGTTGTATCTGGAGTAATCTCGGCTACCAAACAAGTCGGGGGCGGGTTCTCCAGCACCAGCGGGTGAGAATGGGCAATTTCTAATAACTCAGCTACAGTTGGACGAATTGGCCGATCGCCAATATCAATCTTCAAGTCTACTCGCCTCGTTCCCATTGCCGTTGTATTTTTCAATGTACCGTTAAACAACTGATTGTTCGGGACAATAATTTTTATCCGATCGTCTGTGACCACGGTTGTGGAAAAAATCCCGATGCTGTCCACCACTCCCTTAACATCCCCAGCTTCGATCCCATCTCCGACTTCAAAGGGTCGCAAACTAATCAACATTACCCCAGCAGCAAAGTGCGACAAAGTATTTTGCCACGCCAAACCGATCGCCAAACCCGCTGCGCCCACCACCGCAACCACGCTGGTAGTTTGAATTCCCAACTGACTCAAAGCGGCGACTACTCCCACTACCAAAATCGTAATTTCAGCAGCTTGAACTAAGAATTTCCGCAGTGTGGCTTCGGTGCGACTCAGTGCTCGGCGAGTCACGCGACCCGCAATGCCGATCGCAAATCGCGTAATTAACAAAATGCCGATCGCCCACAGCAGTTGAGGTACAATTTTAAACCCCAATTCTACGAGTCTTTTCGAGAATTCTTGGGCGAATTGCAGAGCTTGAATTCTTTCTGTATCTAGCTGGGAATACAACGTTTGGGCTATTAGTAGAAAATTCACTATTGCTCTCATGTTAACTTTAGCTGAGTAATTAGTAAGTGTTTATTCAACAACAGAAGTTTTTCCCACTGCTACGCGGGGCAATCGGTGTTTAAAACCGCAGAGAATCTCCCACGAAATAGTTCCTAAAGTTACTGCCCAATCGTCAGCACTAATTTGATTTTCCCCATCTTTGCCCAACAGAGTCACCACTTCGCCAACTTCTAAATCTGGAATATCAGTTACATCCAGCATTAACTGATCCATCGTCACGGCTCCCACTTGCCGCACGAATTGACCCCTGACTAAAACCTGCATTTTATTAGAAAGATTGCGCGGAATACCATCTGCATAGCCGATACCAATTACGGCAATCTGTGTCGGGCGCTGAGCTATAAATTGATAGCCGTAACTGACTCCGGTTCCTGCTTCAAGTGTTTTCACCTGCGTTACCCTAGCTTTTACCTGCATTGCGGGCTTCAAATTGGCGCTCGACTGCAAGTGAGGCGCTGGATAAAGACCGTAGGTAGCTAAACCGACTCGCACTAAATCGTAGTGCAAATCCGGGTTAGCGAGGGCGGCAGCAGAATTTGCCAAGTGGAGGCGAGGGGGGTTAATTCCTGCTATTTTAATTTGCTCGATCGCCCGTTTAAACCGCTGGTGCTGCTCTCTCATAACTCCGGAATCGGGACTGTCTGCTGTCGCCAAGTGAGAGTAAATGCTGGCTAATTTTAAATTTGGCAACCGCTTGACTAATTGCACAAATTCTGTTGCTTCCTGCCAGGGCGTACCCAAGCGAGACATTCCCGTATCCAAGTTAGCGTGAACTGGCAAAGATTGGTTAAGACCCGCGAGAACTTCCGAAAAAATTAGGGCTTGTTTGGCAGTACCAATAGTGGGCTGCAAGTGCCATTGGGCGATCGCTTTTACCTGTTCCGCTGTATGGGTTGCCCCCAACAGCAAAATCGGCGCTTCTATCCCAGCTTCTCGCAATTCTATTCCTTCGGGAATTGTCGCCACTCCCAGCCAACTAGCACCTGCTTGCAATGCTGTTTGACTGACTGCAACAGCACCGTGACCGTAAGCATCCGCTTTCACAACTGCCATCAGTTCTGTGTGGGGAGATAAGAGCTTTTTAAGCTGTTTTACATTGTGAGTTAAAGCTGCTAAATCGATTTCTACCCAAGCCCGCTGGCAAAGCCCCCCATAAGCCTCCCACAGCAAAGTCTGGCGGGATTCTTTTGTCGTTGATTCTGCGGCTGTTTGTTCCCAACTCAACATTGTCGATCGCTCCTACTTGCTTGCACCATTAAAAACTGCCCGGATATTTTACCCTAAGTTTGATTATAATAATATTCTTTCTTTAACCAATGTTAACTGGTGTATCATAGCACCAAAAATACCCGGTAAAACTATGGACGGACTGGCCTACCTACATTTAGCTGAAACTTGGGAAACGGCTGCGGGTCAAACTCGATCGACCAACTCAAAAATGCACCTGAATTTAGCCTCTGCTCCTTTACTTTTCTTTACGATCGCTCTCACAATTTTAAATTTAGTCAATCCCGCACTCGCCATCAAAAAAGGTGATTCAGGCCCGGAAGTTGCTCAACTCCAGAAAACTCTGCAAGCAGCAGGATATTTTGGCGGTAAGGCTACAGGATTTTACGGTTCTGTCACCCGGGCTGCTGTGAAAAAGTTCCAAGCAGACAACAACCTGAAAGTTGACGGAATTGTCGGCCCTAGAACCTTGTCAGCGCTGAAAGGTAAGCCGGAAGAGGTTAGCATTGAAGCTGCGGGAAAAATATCGCCCAATGTCGATCGACCTTCCCCATCTCCTAGCGCCACAGAAAACACAAACGAACTCGAAGATACAACTAAAAATCAGCCCAAAGAACCTTTATTTCAAGACCCCTCTTTGCCACCATTTAAAACAGAAACTCCTGCCAAAGATTCCGAGGATCAAGCAAGTGAATCACCACCCAAAAAAGTGGTAAATCCTCCCGACAACACTCAAGGAAAAATGACCTTGAAAAAAACCATTTACGGCAACATTTCGCCAAAATCGATAGTTTATTCCGGTTCTGGTTTGTTTTTTGCCCAAAACATGATGTACCGCCACACCATCACAGTTTACGACAGGAACTTTAATTTAGTCAAGACTATTCCCGATACAGTAAACTTGTCGAAGTTCGGCTTTTCTAAATTCAAAGGCAATTATCAAGGCTCTCCCGTAGAAGCGGCTTTTTCAACCGATGGCAAATATGGCTACGTCTCCAACTACAAAATGTACGGTTCGGGGTTTAGGAATCCGGGAACCGACAGGTGCTCTCCAGCGGCAAAACACGACCAAAGTTTTCTGTACCGCATCAATACGCAAACTTTGAAAATAGAAAAGGTAATTCCTGTAGGTGCAGTTCCGAAATTCAATGCTGTTTCGCCGGACAATCGCTTCGCGCTCGCTAGCAATTGGTGCAGTTGGGATTTGAGCGTAGTTGATACTAATAAAAATCTCGAAGTCGAGCGCGTGAAACTGGGTGCATATCCTCGGGGTATTGTGGTTACTCCCGACTCAAAAAATGCCTATGTTGCCATCATGGGTTCTTCCAATATTGCGAAAGTGAATCTCATAGACTTTTCGGTAGAATGGCTGAGAAATATTGGCAATGCGCCGCGTCATTTGACGATCGATCCCAATGGAAAGTATCTTTATGCCACTTTAAATGGTGAAGGAAATGTGGCAAAAATTGACCTAAAAACTGGTAAAGTGGTGGACAAAGTTTCGACAGGAAAAGCACCTCGCAGCATGACGATTTCCGCTCAGGGAAAACTGCTTTATGTGGTCAACTATTTCTCGAATACTGTTAGCAAAGTTAGGACGAGCGATATGAAAGTGCTGCAAACAGTGAAGGTTAATTCAAGCCCCATCGGAATTACTTACGATCCGGAAACTAATCAGGTTTGGGTAGCTTGCTATTCGGGCAGCATTATGGTGTTTCAAGATTAATCTAGCTGGTTCCTAGTTAAGTTTGTAGGGTGCGCATTGCCAGACAGGGCTGAGTGCGCAGTGCGCACCCTACATCAGGGGTGAAAATACTATTTGGACAACTTTAAAGGCCTCACAACATACTCAGAAGCCTTAGCAGGTACTTGACCTTTTTTGGCCATAGCTTGGTAAATCATGGCTGCTACTTCAGCGCGAGTTGCTGTTCTATTAGGCTGCAAAAGTGCGCGCTTCGGGTGGTTGACAACAATGCCAGCTTCCGTGGCTGCTGCTACTTTGTTAACTGCCCATTTCGGCACTTTTGTCCTATCTGTATAAAGTTGTAAAGTTTTGGTTGCTTTTGTTGATGGTTTCAGGCTCAAACCGCTCGCTAAAGCTGCGATTACTTCCACGCGGGGAATATTTTTGTCTGGACGGAACTCATTGTTTGGGTATCCTTTAAGATATCCAGTTGTGACGGTGTGGTCGATCGCGGGAGCTACAGGACTCTTGTCTTTTACGTCTTTAAAATTAATTGGTTTTCGGATCGGCTCTTTGTCGTCGGACATTCGCTGAATCAAGCGCGCTAGTTCGGCTCGCGTCATCGGTTCGTCGGGACGAAATTTGCTGTCGGTGAAATCAGTAAAGATTTTCCGATCGACTAAAGCTACAATGAACGGACGCGCCCAATATTTGTCCGGAACATCCGAGAATATAACGGGCCCAACTTTGGGTTTATCGGCTTTGGGTTTATCGCCTTTCGGTTTGGTAATTGCTGGAGCGGGAGTCGATGGCGCAATTGGCTTGGGAGGAACAACGATTACACCCACCGGAGGAGTTTGTGGTAAAATCGGCCCTAAAGGTGCAACAGGTGCGACATCCGGTTTTGACGGAACGGGGGTTGTAGCGGGCGATCGCAAATCCGAATTGGGCGACTCGGGCGTTAATATTCCCGGGCTCGCGGGCGTAACAGCAGGTTGAGAGAAAACGGCTGGAAATTGCCAATTTCTGGCATTCAATCGATCGGGATTTCTGCCTGTTACCCAAAATAAAATTGCTCCCATCGTGCCGAAGGCAACCAAGATTGCAATCAATTCATCTAGTCCTAGAGGGTTTCTTTCCCCTGACGGGGGTTGTGAAGAAGACATATTGTCACCTACATACTAATGTAGAAATTAAATCACATATTTTTTTCGTCTGGGGAAAACAGAGAAGGCTAAATCAACTATTCCAAAGTTCTCACTCTCAATACCTGCGGCGGCGTGGCATCGAGAGGATAAATAAAATCAAATTTTACCGATCTCAGTTGCTGATTTTTGCAATTTTCAACTCAGCGCCTTCTGCCACTCCCGAAAGAGCGACTCCGACTCGGTTGACGAGAACTCCTGCCACTACCAAAACTCGGCTGTCGCCTGTATTGATTTTGACGCGGCTGCCGCGATCGCCTCAAAGTGCTGCCCCCGTAACCCGAACCGGTCGATCGATTCGTATTTGGCCGTGCTGGATTCCGCAAGGGTACGTTCGAGGTGGGCGATCGCAAGCGGCCGGTCGTCCTTAAAACTTGACGGTTTCTCACAGCAGGAGGCGGAGTTCGGTAGCGAGTTTGATATTGGTTAACAGCTTGGCCGTAAGTATTGCCATACCCGCCATATCCTGTCATAATTCCCGGCTGATAGACTGGCGGCATATAATATTGCGGTCTAAATAACAAACTGCCGATCGCCTGACCGGCCACAGCTCCAGCAAACGGGGCCCAGAAGCCTGATTGCTGTCTCACTACTACGGTTTGGGGCTGACCTGTTTGAGGATTAGGAACGGTTTCAGTCACGTTGTGAACGTACTCAATTTTAAAATCTTCTGTCAAATGCAAAACCGCTTGATTGTTATCCACATTTAGATAACTTTTCTTGCCTGCCGATATTTCTTCATCCGTTAAGCGAGCCATTTGCAAATCCCTAGTGCGGTAAACTGGGGGACTGCCGGGGGGAGTATTCAGCAACATCAAACTGTATTCGCCATCAGCATCGTTGTAGGTAGCTTGCTGTACGGGATATTGGCCTTGAGCCAAGTTATTGTTTGGTGCAGGGCGCACAGTGTTAATATTCGGATTTCCAGCAGGATTTGCAGGAGGTCGTGGGGTAGGAGAACCGCAGCCGGTTGCCGTCCCTAAAAGACTTAAAGCCATTAAATAAATTGTCAGTTTTCGCAGCATCATAAATAGTAATTGGTAATTAGTAAGGAAGAAGGAAGAATGAAGAAGCCAACAACTTCTAGCCCGGCTTCTGTAAATTGCCTGTTTTGAATCAAGGTAATTGGTAATTATAAACGACTCGATTTACATCCGAGCGCCGTCACGACTTGAGTCCTTATTTATTCCCAGCTTGAGGAATTCCGTCATCACTACCAACCTTTGTTATTTTCCCTCTTTTCTTCTAATCCGCTTGGAGTGGACCTCGTTTTTTTATGAGCTAATTCTCTTCGCCCATGCGCCGCTTCGCGTTTCTAGTTGGGATTTTTCTAGTTTTTAAAGGGGAATAAGTTCGGGGAAATTGACCAACACTTGGTCGTTGGTAAGTTCGTCTCCCAACTGTGCGGGAGAAAAGTGAACTTGCACAGCTCGGAGCCTTTGCTGGTAATGTAAATTAATTAGTGCTTTTAAACCGACTTTCAGCGCGCTGATGTCAGCGAGGTCTGTTTCTAGGGCAGGAACTTCGCCTTCATAAGCAACTGTCAGCATCACTACGACATTTCTAGTTACGGGCAAAGACAAGGGGGATTTTTGATCGTAAACAGATGTGCTGTATTGAGGCTCGCTGAGATAGCGATCGGCTGAATCCGTGAAAAGTTCATCGACATAATCGCCGGCTTCGCCTTCATTCCAAAAAACATCGCCTTCATTGGCGGCTGCTTGCCAGTAGTTGTCGTATTGCAACAGGTGATTGCAAATTTCTACAAGACCTTCTCCTAAAACTGCTAGCTTGCCATCGGCATCAATTGCTTGTCTGGCGGTGCGGTTGAGAACTCCTAACAGCGGTGCAACATCTTCGCCTGTTAGGTGAACGAACACCCGGCAAACTGCCAATCGAGTTTGACCTGTAAATTGATTGAATCGATCGCGCCAAGCATTCATAACCTATAGTTGTAATCTGTAGGGCTATATTTCCCAGCGTAGCAAGCGATTTGAACTTTTGCCGTCTACCCTCAGATTGATATGAAGAGTATTTCTGGCGATCGCCTCGGCAGCGTACTGTCTCGCTTTGAGTCATCTAATTTTATAGCAGTTTTCAATCGGATCAAATACAGTAGGGAGACGGCACTGCCTTGTCCTGACGGGGATCTGCGACTTTTAATAATTGGTATAAAATTGAGGATTGTAGCAAGAGTTTTTTAAATTGATATTAATTCGACGTTCCTTTGCTTCACCGGAATATAATATTGTGGGCTATCGATTCATCTGTCAATTGTTGGCAGTGCTTCGCGATCGCAATGATAGGAAATTGTAGGGGTAGATAATTTCACCTCAAAAAACCTCCAATCTTGCAAGATTGGAGGTTCGTTGAGCAAATACTTTGGTTTGAGATAACTATTTGAGGCTCGCGCTTTGGACTTGTTCGATCGCAATTTCAGAACTCAACTCAGCAACTGGCGAAACTGGTAAATCCAGCTCGCCGCCTGGAGCTTCTGGGTGTTCGCGAACGGCTGCAACCGCATCTGCTGACTCAGCTACAGCACCCGCCGGCAAATCGAGCAAGGCCGGAACTTCCAGGTATTCAGAAACACCCGCATCTGCGATGGGATCGATCGGCTCTTCAAAAACTTCAAAATTATCAGTCATCGCAGCGCAAGCAGCAGAGGCGCGCTTGCCGGCACGGTAGCTCATGTAGGCCGCTCCGCCACCCAAAACTCCAGCCAAACCTAGGAAACCGAGAGCTGCTGTTTTGTATGATTTCCACGGATTCATGCGCTCCGAGCCGCCGGAACCCAGGAGCGTTGTCGCAGAACCAGATTTAGCCGCGCCAGATTTGCTGTAGGAACAGGGGAAAGCAGATGCGGCGTCACCTATGGCGATGCTGCTTGCGATCGCGACGACGGAAGCAATGCCAGCTAACACTTGAAACTTCTTCATGGTGCTGTGGAGATTGTAAAGGATAATTAAAAAATTAATGGTAACAGCTCTTTACAAATGTATCAACTCTGCGCGCCGCCCATATCGAGGATCGATCGCAAATGTCCACTATAGCCTCAGCCTCACGCAATTCAAATTTAAATTTGCCCGCTTAAAAATTTGCAATGCTTGCTCTGTAAGCATTTGGGCTAAAAAATCGGTAGAAGTTCAAGTTTTGTGAACCAATACTGCGATCGCGCCCAAATTAGAAAATCTGAGGTGAGACAGTAAAAAATTTAGTTACAAAGTGGCAAACACTTGGTGAAAAACTACTTTTAAGGCTACTTTTGTAAAGGCTTAGTTATTGGAAAAACTCTTATTTTTATGACAGACAGCGCGAATCAAGGCATTGAGCGAGCTCCTCGCCGATTGTTGGTGACGGGCGGGGCTGGATTTATCGGCTCAAATTTTGTGCATCACTGGTGCAGCAGCTATCCGGGCGATCGAGTAGTCGTACTCGACGCTTTAACCTACGCCGGAAACAGACAAACCCTGGCAAGTTTGGAAGGAGGAGAAAATTTTCGGTTTGTGCAGGGGGATATTTGCGATCGTAGCCTAGTCGATACCTTGCTCAAAGAAGAAAACATCACCACAGTCGCCCACTTTGCAGCAGAATCCCACGTTGACAGGTCAATTATCGGGCCTGCCGCCTTTGTTCAAACAAACGTTGTCGGCACCTTCACACTTTTAGAAGCCTTCCGCAAGCATTTTGAAGCAATTGATGAGTTGTCTCTCAAAGCACAAATGCGCTTCCTTCACGTTTCTACCGACGAAGTTTACGGCAGTCTCGGCCCCGACGACCCAGCATTTACAGAAACAACCGCCTACTCGCCCAACAGTCCCTACTCAGCTTCCAAAGCTGGCAGCGACCACCTCGCCCGCGCCTATTTCCACACTTACGGCGTCCCGACAATTATCACCAACTGTTCAAACAATTACGGCCCCTATCACTTCCCAGAAAAGCTCATTCCATTAATGTGCATCAATATGCTATTGGGCAAACCGCTGCCAGTATACGGCGACGGTCAAAACGTGCGAGATTGGCTCTACGTGCTCGACCACTGCCGCGCTTTAGATGCCGTTATCCACCGCGGCCAACCTGGGGAAACCTACAATGTTGGCGGTAACAACGAGGTAAAAAATCTCGATTTAGTAAAAATGCTGTGCCAGCTAATGGACGAATTAGCTGAGGATTTGCCCGCCCGTCCTTGCGAACAATTGATTACATTTGTCAAAGACAGAGCCGGGCACGATCGGCGTTACGCTATTGATGCCAGCAAAATTAAAACAGAGTTAGGTTGGACTCCCTCAGTAACAGTTGAAGAAGGTTTGCGGCAGACTGTGGAATGGTACTTAGCCAATCGCGAGTGGTGGGAGCCCCTGCTTTCCGAGGAATATCAAACTTACTACCGGAAAGTCTACTCTAATTAATCTACTCCTGGACGCACTGACCGCCAGAAACCGGAAGCGGTAAAAAACCCGGTTTTCAAGCTCAAGAGTGCGTCCAGAAAGGTTTCTGTCTTGCCTTCAAGCTTTACATTTAAACTCCAGGCGCAGAAACCGGGTTTGAGGGAGGAAAATCTTTCATCGAGTGCGATCGAGCTGAGTAAAAAAACCCACTTTCTTTGGTCTTTGCGTCTAACTTCCGATTTAATTAGGTGGAGGTAAATATCACAAACATTTACTTGTGTCAATTTTTGTAAAGATTTAATTAACAATCATCCCAAAGGCATAAATTCAAGTGTTTGTGGCGGATAATTTGTATAGAGTTACCAGATTGAGTAAGCGTTTTAGAAGCTTTTACTAAAAACAGAAAGTAGCAATGACCGAAATCAACTGGCTCAAGCACGTCCAAGAACCTAAATACTGGCTGTTAGGCATCGCCTCCGGTTTGATTGCCCTGCACCTAACTCTGACTTCTAGAACAAACGACACTGACCTATTCGGCACAATGTTACTGTTTTGGGGAGTCGTGGCATTTCTCATTTGGGAAAGGCACGAATCCTTAACTTTTGAAAGCGGAGTTTTCGCCAGCTTCTTTGGGACATCGTTAATTGCTTTAATATTGCTCAAAAGTTCGTCCATATCTGGATACGACTTTTTTATCCGAGCAACGCCTTTTTTGTCTGGAATCAGTCTTGCATTGCTGGCTTCTGGAACAAAAGGACTGAAACAATATTGGCAAGAACTTCTAATTCTTGCGTATACAGCTATTCCTCCCGGATTGATCGGAGTATTGGTTGATGTCCCCAAATTAACAGCAAAATTTTCAGCTTTCATCCTGCATTATATAGGATTTGAAGTTGTGCAGAAAGGAGTTTTGCTAATCCTGGAAAAGGGCAGCGTGGAAGTGAATCACGGCTGTTCCGGGGTGAATGCGATGCTACAATTGTTAGGGCTAGCTCTGGTTTTCTTACTGATGTTTCCTACCACTAGGGGTCAGAAAATTATATTGCCACTCGTGGCAATAATTACTGCATTTGTAGTGAATGCCGCGCGAGTTGGTCTCCTGGCCGTGCTGGTATCGCTATCTCAAACCGAAGCATTTAAATACTGGCACGAAGGAAACGGTTCGGTAATCTTTTCGATGATTGCTGTATTTATTTTCGGGTTATTCTGCTGGTTTGCAATTTTGAAAGACCAACCCCAAAATAAGGAAGGACAGAATTGCTAATGGCTATTACCTCTTGGAAACCAGTTAGGCTTTCCCTGTTGGCTGTTACTTTGGGAGGGGTTTTGTTGGTTGCCGGAAAATTGGTTTTCTATCCCTCTGTAGGCAAAAATCTGGCAACCCCGTTTGAGTTTCCCGAGTCGGTGCCTCTAGCCGATTGGAAAATGCAGAAGAGCGCGCCGCTGAAAATTAGCGGCAATTCAGAATTCAAAGCTGCCAGGAAATATGAATATCAAAAAAATAGCATGGCTCTCGAAATAGAGATGCGCTATGCGGTAGACACCATTGGGCAAGTGGAAGGTATGATGAAAGGACATACAGTTCTCAAGTCCTCTCCTGGTAAACTAGCATTAGCAAGCACTCAAGGCGCAGGGTTCCACGGAATTTTGCAACAGAAAAATCGACTGTATTTGAGTTCGTGTATCAATCCTCGCGGCGGTGCTACAGTCACTTCCCAACAGTTTAGATATAATCGAAATACTCGCGATTGGCAGCCGAACCGCATTCTGTTTTGGTTGTTGGGTAGGGGAAATATTCAAGACCGGCGCTGTTTGTGGACTCAGATGTCTGTGCCTTTGGATAAAACAACTCCAGAAGATGCCAAAAAAATTCTAGAGAATGCTTGGGTTTCTTGGTATGGGTGGTGGCAACCGCGATTTCCCGAGCCTTGAGTCGAGTCAGTCGATTTTAGATTTTAGATTTTAGATTTTAGATTTACTCCACAGATGAATCTGGAAGCTTGAACAAGAGTCTAAAATTTTTGACTCTCCACGACAGGAGTAGGGGGCTTGTATCCGTTTTTGGGCGGGGTCAAGAGAGATTTTTCTTAGCAACAATTCTGATTATTTTATGAATGACGTACAAGGCGAGCAAGGTTTTTCTATCTACAGGCTGCGTTGGATTGGCTACGGTCTATTAATCCTGTCTATATTAGATACGATTGCAGTTCTTATACCAGCAAATTTTGGCAATCGCGTCTGGGAATTGCAGACGATTGGGGCTGTAGTGGAACGGGTGCCAGTTCCTCTTCTGGCAATGGCGCTGATATTTTTTGGAGAAGGGTACGACCGCAGAGGTTTGGAAGACCTTTTTTTGAAGGTTTTGTCTTGGGTTTGTCTGGTGCTAGGTCTGGTTTTTCTGTTGATGCTGCCTTTGGGAATTTTTGGCACTATCTACGTCAACAACCAAAACAACCAGCAAATTACTACTCAAGCAAACCAACAATTAGCTCAGTTGCAGCAGGTGGAAGAACGGCTGAATAAGGGTACTCCTGAAGATTTAAGGAATTTGGCGGGGGAACTTACGCGTTTGGGGGTACAAGCGGATGCGCAAAACCCACAGCAATTGAAGGAGCAAATTCTTTCGAGAATTACTCCGGCTAAGGAACGGTTACAAACGCAAAGTGCTGCGGTTCAGCAAAGTCAGCGCTTGGGGTTATTTAAAAATGCTATTAAGTGGCTGCTGGGCGCGCTGATTTCTAGTGTTTTGTTTTTTACACTGTGGCGCGGTACTGATTGGGCTCGCTAGTAGTTTTGAGTTTTGAGTTGAGAGTTTTGACTGGGTAAGGGGCGCAATGCGCACCCGGAGAGTCTTGTTGAGGATTAAGGTGCGCATTGCGCACCCTAAAATCTCAAATCTCAAATCTCAAATCTCAAATCGATTGATGGTATTTTCTAGTTTGTCGGCAATCCCTTCAACCCAGTTTTCATCTTGTTTTGTGTAGCTGCGGGGCGCGTTAGCACCTAAGATTAAAACGCCTTGGCTGCCGATAGGTTGACAGATAACTCCTTGAGTATTTTCTGGCAAATAGTCAAATTCAATTCGCCCGGGATAAATATTGAGATTTACTAAATAAACTGGTTTGTTTTTGTCGAGCACTCGCTGCAAAATCGGCCCTGGTTTGACTTCGGGATTGATGCCTAAAATACCGCGGCGCAATAAAACTTTTCCCTGATACACAATTACGATCGACCTTGTGGCCGTATTTGTCAACAGCAAACGCGACGCCCAAGCTAATTCTATTTTTACGGCATCCGGCAAATCCGGCGCAAATTCAAAACCTTCTTCGCCGATAAGTTTTACGGAATCGGGCGATCGCGCTTGCACCTGCTGCCACAGCAAACCTGTTAAAATCAGCAAAGCGCTGATAATTACTCCCAAAGCGTCCGATCGAGCTTGAGAATCTGTGATTTGCTCTGTCAGCAAGCGGTTGACCATTAGCAGCGTACCTGCTAAACCTCCTGCAACTAAGGGCAATTGCCGCAAAACTTTATTGGGATCAGATTTAGTCATTAGTCATTAGTCATTAGTCATTAGTCATTAGTCATAGGTAATTGGTAGTTGGTAATTTAACTAATGCCAACTGCCAACTGCCAACTGCCAACTGACTTTATCCTACTTCTCCTATTTCGACAATTCGCTGGAAGAGATAGCCGGTGCCGCGGGCGGTAAGAATTAATTCGGGATTGCTGGGGTCGTCTTCCAACTTTGCCCTAAGCCGCGAGATGTGAACGTCCACTACGCGGGTGTCTACGTGGCGTTCTGGCGTGTATCCCCACACTTCCTGCAAAATTTCCGATCGCGAAAAAGGCTCTCCAGAACGGCTGACAAGCAGTTCTAACAGGCTGAATTCCATGCCCGTGAGCCGAATTCGTTCGTCGCCTTTGTAAACTTGGCGCTTGTTGGTGTCAATCCTAATATTGGTGACGTGGATGACTCCGGAGCTGGGAATGCCCGATGCTCCGTTTTTGTCAACCCTCCGCAGTACCGAACGGATGCGGGCTTCGAGTTCTTTGGGAGAGAAAGGTTTGACGACGTAATCGTCGGCGCCCAATTCTAAACCGGTGATGCGATCGGCTACGTCTCCCAAAGCGGTTAGCATGATGATGGGCACGTCTGACTCTTTACGCAACTCCTGACAGACGCCGTAACCGTCTAGCTTCGGCATCATAACGTCCAAAACCACTAAGTCGGGTTCGGTGTTGCGAAATGTTTCGAGAGCTTCTTCGCCGTCAGCAGCGGTGACGACATCGTAGCCAATCATGGAAAGGCGAGTCTCCAGAATGCGGCGGATACTGGCTTCGTCATCGACTACCAGAATTTTTTCTTTATGGTTTTCCAAGTTACCGAGCACTCCTTAAGTTACATTTCAGATAATGTTAATTTTTTGTACCCTATCATAGAGGACACAAATTGAATCATGGGCGGCGATCGGTCTGAAAGCTTGATAATTGCTTTAAATCAGACTTTTCTAAATTTTTAGGGTGACTATTTATCATAAAACAATGCCTAAGCCTCGAATACAATATATTTGTCGGGAATGCGGGTATGATTCACCACAATATTTTGGCAGGTGTCCTAGCTGTCAGAAGTGGGATTCTTTTGACGAGCAGTTAGAACAACCTACTGCTGCTGTGTCGCGGGCTGGTTTAACTGGGGTGACAACTAAGACAGTGGGCGGTTCGCCCCCTGATAAGTCGAAGGGTCAACCAAGGGTATCTTTCAGATTATCGCAGATTTCCGACCAAACTCAGTCTCGCTGGCCTTCTGGTTACGGGGAGCTCGATCGAGTTTTGGGAGGCGGGATTGTTCCCGGATCGCTGGTGTTGATTGGCGGGGAACCGGGAATCGGGAAATCGACGCTGCTGTTGCAGGTGGCGAATATGTTGGCCCGCAAGGATCGGATACTGTATGTCAGTGCGGAGGAGTCCGGCCAGCAAGTGAAGTTGCGATCGCAGCGTTTGGGTGTAGCTAATCCGGTTGATTTGTCAAGCAACGGCGGGCATAAATCCGAGCGCAACGGGGAAGCTAAAACGGATTCCGAGGACAATTCAGCGGAGAATTTCTATTTGCTTCCCGAGACGGATTTAGAAGTTGTTTTGCGGGAGTTGGAAGCGCTGAAACCGAATGTGGCGGTGATTGACAGCATCCAAACTATTTATTTTGCTAGTTTAACATCGGCTCCGGGTTCGGTGGCTCAGGTGCGGGAATGTACATCTGCTTTGATGCAGGTTGCGAAAAGGGAAAATATTACTTTATTTATTGTCGGTCACGTTACGAAAGATGGAGCTTTGGCGGGGCCGAGGGTTTTGGAACATTTGGTAGATACTGTACTGTATTTTGAGGGCGATCGCTTTGCTTCTCATCGGCTTTTGCGATCGATGAAAAACCGTTTTGGCGCGACTCACGAAATCGGCGTTTTTGAAATGGTAGCCCACGGTTTGCGAGAAGTAGATAATCCGTCGGAGTTGTTTTTAGGGAATAGAGATGAATTTTCTCCCGGTACTTCGACGACTGTTACTTGCGAAGGAACTCGACCGATTTTAGTGGAAATTCAGGCGTTAGTCAGCCCTGCGAGTTTTGGTTCGCCGCGCCGCACTACTACTGGTGTGGACAATGCTAGATTGCAGCAAATTTTAGCTGTTTTGGAGAAAAGGGTGGGGATTCCTTTATCTAAATTAGATGTGATTTTGGCGACAGTGGGCGGGTTGAAGGTGGACGAACCGGCGGCGGATTTGGCAGTTGCGATCGCCGTTGTGGCCAGTTTTCGCGATCGGGTGGTTGATGCGCGCACTGTTTTGCTTGGGGAAGTGGGTTTGGGGGGACAGGTGCGGCCGGTTTCGCAATTAGAGTTGCGGCTGAGGGAGGCGGCGAAATTGGGTTTTAAAAGGGCAATTATTCCGAGGAATCAACCGGTACCAGAGTTAGGGATGGAGATTATTCCGGTGGCGAAGGTAATTGATGCAATTATTGCGGCGATTCCGGCTACTCCGGCTCAGTTGCAGTCTGTTGATATGGAGTTGCAGTCTGTTGATTTGGATGAAGAGGATTTGTTTAATTGAGATAGAATGGTGATGTTGGCATTTGATAGTAATGAAGCACTAATTTTATGTATCAAGTAGACATTGGTGAGGCAAAAGAAAAGCTTCTGGAATTAACCGCAGCGGCGATGAGAGGCGAAGAAGTGGCGATTACTCAAGATAACCAGCCTGTTGTAAAATTGGTAGTAATTCCCAAACAAGCTAAACCCAATAGGCAAGCAGGAAGTGCCAAAGGAATGGTTTGGATGTCCGATGATTGTGACGAACCGCTAGAAGAGTTTAAGGAGTACATGGAATGAGGTTGTTGTTGGACACTCATGCCTTTATTTGGTATACGACAGACAGTTCGAGACTCACCGCAACAGGGCGATCGCTAATTGACAACGGAGAGAACGATATTCTCCTCAGTACAGCTAGCGTCTGGGAAATGGCGATAAAACATAGTATAGGTCGGCTAAATTTTAGTATGCCTTTTATGGAGTTTATCAAGCAGCAGCTCGCAGTTAATAGAATTGATATACTGGAAATAACTTTCGACCACATTGAGTTTGTGGCTTCACTGCCTTTGCATCACCGTGACCCATTTGACAGGCTGATAATTGCACAATCTATGGCGGAACAGATACCGATTTTGAGCGTTGATGCTATTTTTGATGCTTATGCGCGCGGGTGTGGTGAATTAAATTAGTGGAAAAATAAAGAGGCGAAGATGAAACAATTTAGAATCATCATTGAAAAACATTCCGATGGTTATGTAGCCCATCCACTTGGTATCAAAGGTGCCGTAGTTGGTAAAGGTGACACTTATGAAGAAGCCTTAGCTGATGTCAAGTCAGCTATTCGCTGCTACATCGAAGTATTTGGCAAAGAAACAATGGAAAACGAATCACCTGTGAGCGAGACTTTTTTAGTAGAAGCAGAGGTGGCTATTTAATGTCAAAGTTTCCTGTCGATGCTTCTAAAAGACGAGTCATCAGAACATTTCAGTTGTTGGGTTTTCGGATTATTAGAGAACGCGAACATATTGTCATGGTGCGATAGAATCAGGATGGCACGGAGACTCCGTTAGTAATGCCTAACCACGAGCAAATAAAATCAGGGATACTGAGAGCAATTTGTACTCTGGTGGGAATTTCTAGAGAGGAATTTTTAATAGCTTATGCACAAAGTTGAGTGCAGATGCTATCTACGATAATACTTGAAATATGTCAAATTAGAGATTGCCTTTTTTGAGGTGCGTTTTCAATCAAACATGAAAAAATCAAAAAGACGTAAAAATCAGTGGTCAAATGAACTAAAAGATATCATTCAAGGCGCATCGGGCGGCTTTTTATTCGGAATTCCCATGCTTTATACAAAGAATATTTGGTGGATTGGTTCGCATACTAAACCAGCGGAAATGTTGCTCGCGATTGTAACTACTTTTATCGCCGTTTTGTTGCTGACTCGCACTGAAGGTTTTCGCAAAACTAAGGATATCCGTTGGCTAGATGCTGCAATCGATACCGTAGAAGCAATCGCCATCGGCATTGTCTGCGCGGCTTTTGTCCTGTTTTTGCTCAGGGAAATTACGCCGGAGACTCCGCTGCAAGAAACTTTGGGGAAAATCATCTTTGAAGGCCTGCCGTTTGCATTGGGAGTAGCCCTGGCAAACGGTTTCTTGAGCGGCGGCGATCACTATCAAAGTTCAGACAGTGAACAGGAACCTACCATCAATGCTACTTTAGCAGATATCGGCGCTACCTTAATTGGTACTACGATAATTGCTTTCAATATCGCGCCAACAGAGGAAGTTCCCATGCTAGCCGCTGCTATTTCGCCGCCTTGGCAGTTGGCAATTATGGCGGCTTCGCTGCTAATTTCCTACGGTATTGTATTCGCAGCAGGGTTTACCGATCAAACAAAACGCCAGCAGCAGCAGGGGATTTTTCAGCGTCCCCTCAGCGAAACTGTCATGGCGTATTTAGTGTCGCTGGCGGCTTCTGCATTTATGATGTTTTTCTTCCACAAACTCAGTTTTGACGACCCGTGGTCGATTTGGTTGAGCTATACCTTAGTATTGGGATTGCCGGCGACTATTGGCGGCGCGGCGGGGAGGTTGGCGGTATGACGGAAAGTAATAACGAACAGCAGCAAAAAAGAACTTTTGCTGAATGGGTGACATTTGCGATCGCCTCCTTCATCCTCGCCACTCTAGTCGGACTGGTACTCTACAACTGGGTGACAAAAAAACAGGAACCTCCAGTTATTTCTGTCACTCGCAACGCGCCAATTCGCGAAACTCAAGGGCACTTTTACGTGCCGTTTACAGTTACTAACACGGGCGGGGAAGCGGCAGCATCAGTGCAAATTATTGCCGAATTGCGCGTCAATGGCGAAGTCTTGGAATCCGGCGACCAACAAATCGATTTTTTGTCAAGCGGCGAAACTCAAGAAGGAGCTTTTATTTTCAGCCGCGACCCCAGTCAAGGTCAATTGATTGTGCGATCGAGCAGTTATAAACTACCTTAACAAAGTTTTCAACTCTCGTGTCCGGTAAGTGTGACCCTAATAAAATTTTGTCGCTGGGTGGGGGCGGGTTTAAAAATACTTTGGTTATTAAGCAGAGATATAGGTGAACCCGCCCCGACCTCAATATTGTAGTGCGATCGATCTACCGCTTCACGGCATTGTGTTCCCACTTCCAAACACAGCTAGAAATCAAATTCGTGCAGATATGAGCCGTAATTGGCACTAACAAATTCCCAGTAGCTAAAACGCTGTAACCCAACAGCAATCCGACAGCCGTTGCCCAAACAGCATAAGGCCACTGATCCATGCCTCCCAAGTGCAGAATGCCGAAACAAAAACTCGATAAAACTAAACCGGTAACATTCAATCCCAAAGCAGACAGCATCACGCCTCGAAATAGCAATTCTTCGCTAAGTCCCGGCAGCAGTCCCAGCCAAATTAAATCCGGCCAAAACAAAGGTTTGAGCACTACTTCCAAGTAAACATCAGCACTCCGGCGATAACCGGGCCAGAGGTGATAAACGATCGCACTGCCGCCTGTAATTGCCAGTCCGATCGCACATCCTTTAAGCAAGTCGATTCCTATCAATTTGACTGGCAAAAGCGATACCGATCCAAATAGCAACCACAATTTAGCTACCGCCAGCAACATAATTGCTGTCACGCCCATTGCTACTAAAACTTGGGTGCGCGTCAAGGGTTCAAGTTCAGGATTTTCGGGAAGTTTTTCTGGCACTTAATCACTTTTAGATTTGAGGTTTGAGATTTGAGATTTGTTGGGTTTAGTCAGACAAACAACGCAGGGAGGAAATGTCTGCACCCAAGGAAGCTGGACTGATGCCGGCTCGCTTTGCGACCAAAACTCCGATCGCCTCTAAATATGAGTTTACCTGCAAAGCTTTGATTCCGAGTTTTTCTGGAGTCGCCTGCATCTGGGTTTTGTTGTCGCCCACAGCGATGATTTGTACCGACGATCGCCCGCTCAAACTCAGAATAGCACTGCCGCCGCAGGCTGTGGCCGGTATCACCACCGCATCTACTCGATCGGCGGTAATTGATAATTGATTGTGCTGCTGGCTTTCTGGCGCTACCAATTGGGGAGCTTTGCTGAGGCCGGCAAGCACGCAAGGTAGGAAAGTATAGCCGATTTCCTCAGCAGCCGATCGCGGGGACAGGTGCGGATCGAGGGGAAGTGCAGACAGCGCGGGGGCGTGGGCGCAGGGGATTTTAAACGTCCTGACGACGAGGTGGCTGATCACAGCTTCCGCGCCGGCGAGGGGGTCAACTCCTTTGCCGCGGCGGTAGTTTTCGAGGGCGAGGCTGCCTTCATCGTCGGGAAATCTGGCCACAACTGCGATCGCCTCTACTCTTGCTTGTTCGATCAATTTTTGTGCAGCGCGCAATAAACTGTCGGGATTGCCGATCGTCCCCCAGGATGCCCCTGATTCAGAAATACGCAATTCTACTTGCAGGGGGCGATCGGTTAAAACACAATCGGTTATATTCAAACCCAATGTAGCTCTAGCAGCATCAACGGCTTGCAAGTGGCGCAACTGCAAGTCTGGTTCAATGCCGGCATCGAGGATTAAGCCGATGCGATTTTGATGTACCGGTTGCAGACCCCAGCATCCGGCAGCAAATTTGTCAAGGGCGTAACCTTCAACGTAGAGAGCGTTAGGTATCGGCCAATAAAGTTGAGCGCCGTTGAGGACGTTGGGGTGAGTGATCAGGGTGTCTGAAATTTGGGCGATCGCCCTAGCCACGGGCAGCGCATCTCCTGCAAAGCCCCCGATCGAGGCTCCAACGCCTGTGGGGACTATCAAAACCACTGTTAAAGGGCGGGGGTTCACGATGTTGCGGGGGATGCTTCCACGAGCACGTAGCCTTCTACCACAGCCTTTTGCCGATCGACATCCACGTCTGTGACTGCCCACCGCAGCGGTTCGCCGTGCTTTTGCAGTTCAATTTTAATCGCCGAGTGCAATTCTTCGGCGGTATCGTGGAGGTCAACTTCTGCGGAAATGAAATGGGTAGTCATCGGGCGATCCATAGTGGTTTTACTGCGATCGGTACTTAGATCAATTTTAGCTTAGTCCTAGGATTTACCGAATTGGCGATCGTACACAATGTCTTCTTTTTCGGTTTCTATCTTCAAGTTCGATCGGGGATAAGCAATGCACAGCAACACATAACCTTCTGCCTGAAGTTCGGGACTGACGCCCATGCAATCAACTTGCTCAACTTCACCCTCAATAACTTTAGCAGCGCAAGTAGTACAAACCCCCGCATTGCAAGAGTTAGGCAGATCGATGCCCGCAGCGTTGGCCACCTGCAGAATTTGTTTATCTTCCGGCACTTCTACGGTATAGGTAGAGCCTTGGTGGATCAATTCAACAGTGTAAGTCTTAGACATATTTCAATGATTGGTTTTAATTCCCAATTGGAATTTACGCTAAATTTGCAAACAAAGCAATGAGTATTTTACCGCTGTTGGTGATTTTGTGCAAATTTACAACTGCACTTTTTATTGCTAAAAATTTTTATTAATTGCCTGGGGCGAGTGGCATTTTGTCAATGACTTATTCACAAATTATCACGAGCATCACGGGCGAACTCTGCCAGAAAGCACTTATACCTAACTAATTTTTGCCTTCAAGCCAACAACTCCTCAACAGCAACACTAAAACCCACCAGCACTAACTGAGTGCTGATGGTAGAACCCTGATTAAAGGTTAACTTTTGAGTTTGAGTCACGATCAATATCCAGCAACTTTCGGGAAAAACTATCCAAACTTCCAGACAACCCGAATCTAAATACTCTTGTGCTTTAAGAAAAATCTCTTCCGCACTATCAGTAGGAGAAACTATTTCAGCAATTAACGGCGGACTTTGAGGCAAAGTAGGAACATCGCCAAATTGAGCAACAAGTTCAGGAGTCAGATAAGCTACATCAGGACGGCGCACTCGCCTGTCAGTACCACAAGGAACTTCGACATAAACTTCGCCTCCCTGTCCGCTAGAATCTTTGTAATTTCCCCAAGAACGATCTAGTCTAGATTGGATTCGACTGTGTTTTACTGTCATGCCATTTTTCTCCGCAATTTGCCCGTCCACCCATTCCATATCGTCGGGGGGATTAGCCATAAAGTCTTCTAGAGAAACATTTTCTGATAAAACGGCAGCCATTACCATAGCCATTTACTCTCTGTTGCAGAATTCACTCATATTGTAGCAATCAATTGGTAATGGGTAATTGGGAATTGGTAATTGGGAATTGGGAATTGGAACTAACAAATAACCTATGCCCTATGCCCTATGCCCTATGCCCCATGCCCAATTTACTCAATATTAATTTGATTGGGAGGTTTAGGTTGATTCTCTTTGTCATCCTTCAAAGTTTTACGCCCAGAACTCGCATAATCTTTATAAAAATCCACAAACATCTTTGTCAACTGCTGCAAAGAAAGTTGTTCCCCATTAATTTGAGCTTTCATATAAGCTTTAAGCACTTCAATGTAAGCCAAACCGAGGGCAAGCGTGAGAGTTGCTGCCGTTGCACCGGAGATAGCACCGCCCACAACAGTACCCGCACCAGGAATCATTTTAATCAAATTAGTAACAATACTTCTGCCGATAGCAGTAACCCCGCCAGCGCCGCTAATAGCAGACAGCATCGCCGAAATAAAGCCCTTATCAAAGGGCATTCCAAAAATCACAGTAATATTAGCAATCATTGCCGTTTGCATCGTCATCAAAATCGGCGCATCAGCAAACGGTACAGGAGTCGCACCGACAATGGCCGAACCGGCTACATAAGCACTTAGATACTTAAATGCCATATCGGATTTGAGCGCAATATTAGCAATTTGTTCTTTAACAAAAGCTTTTTTAGCTACTTCCGGCAGCAGTTGAACTGTTGCATCTACCAACTTGTCTAAACCGTGAGATTTTACTGTATAATCCTCATCTATTTCTTCCGGTTCAGCCATGACGGGGATAATTTGACTGACTGGCAAATTCATGTGTTCCAGTTGCTTGAAAAACTCGCCGGGCTTTTTAGATGTCGTCTGAGTCAGCACTAAAAGAACTGGTACTTCTTTGACTTCCATTTCTTTTAGCCAGTTTTCCTCGACAGATTCTATTCTATTGGCGCTGTGATTGATGCAGTACCAGATGACGTGAATGTGTTCTTTTGGGTGCAGGAGTCTTTGGTCTTCAATTAGTTTTGCAACGTTTAATTGAATAATTTTAATTTGTTCGGCGTTGAGTTCGAGTCCGGGAGTATCGTAGACGGTAATTGGGCAATTCGGTTTGGTATATTGGCGAATGCCTTGAGTGATGGGGCGGCCGACTCCGGTTTCTGCTAAGCGTTGGCGAAAAACGGAATTAATCAGGGTACTTTTGCCGACGCCGGTTTTGCCGATGACTAAAACATTGCACTGTCCCACTTGGTTTTCTGCGTCTTTGAAGGCGTAATAACTTCTATTTAAAAGGTCGTCTAAGGAAAAGTCGTCTGACATGGCGGTTTGCTCCGATAATGGTGGGATATTAATTCAATACCACCGAATAGAATTCCGATGCTCTAAAAACGAAGTCCGCGAAGGCGGACTGAGGAGTCTTAAACATATTGTAGCAATTTGATTTCAGAACTGGTGCAACGGGTAGAGGAGAGTTTTGTGTGGCGTGCTGCTACATGAAAGGTTGTAAAATTTAGTTTAAGCTAGCAATCGATCGACCTCGATGCTAAAACCGATCAGGATTTGTTGAGTGCGGGCGGTATCGCCGGATCTAAATGTGAATATTTGATTTTGAGTCATCACAAATATTAAACGACTTTCGGGAAAAACTAGCCAGACTTCCTGACAGCTAGATTCTAAATATTCCTGTGCTTTTAGAAAGACATCTTCAGCGATATCGGTGGGTGAAACTATTTCGGCAACTAAAGGGAAACTTTGGGGTAAAGTAGCAAGATTGCCAAATTGTGCAACTAATTCGGGTGTGAGATAAGCGACATCGGGCATGCGAATTTGTCGGTTAGTGCGGCAAGGTGGTGAAATATAAACTTCTCCTCCTTGTTTGCTGGAAATCATGTAATTTGCCCAAGCACAACCCAGGCTTGATTGAATTTTACCATGCTTGAGCGTGGCTCCATTTTTCTCCACGAGTTGTCCATCCACCCATTCCATGTTATCGGGCGGATTAGCCATGAAGTCTTCTAAAGTAAAATTATTCTGTGCAGCACTAGCAGTGACCATAGTTATTTATTCGCTTTTAATAAACTTACTTGTTACTATTATGGCTGATGCGGTGAGAAGTTGTTGGGTGATGGGTAGAATCGCGCTTCAGTATATTTGCTAATCCGAGTTCCAAGTATCCCATGAATTAATATTCCCTTTGATTTTAGAACTTGCCTGTATGATGTTCGATCAAACCTTCACCACTGGCGCAAACTCCTCTAACTGCACTTGTAAGTCATCCACCAGCATTAAACGATACCTTTCGGTAGCTTTCAACTTTTGGAAAACATAACTAGCAAAATCATCACACCACTTTTGCCTCTCAAGTTCATTCGAGATGTTCAACGCTCTGATTGAGAGGTTATAAGGGTATTGTTCAAATTTGATATCTCGATCATTTTCAAAATCATGCTTTCCTAAAGTAAGAGAGATTGTGGAGTTGCGAAACTCATACCAGTTGTCAGTACCATCAGAAAAAAGCTCAAGTTTAATAGCTAATATAAACTCTAATTCTTTGACTAACTGTTCGATTTCCTGCGGAAAGTCTAGAAAAATATCTAAAGTGCGAGACATAAAAACCTCCTTTATTGAAACTCAGTAAAAGTGATGTCATAGCTATCGCCAATAATTCGGACGCTATCAATTTTCCCGCGTGTAATATTTTTGGCCCTCTGCAAACCTCGTTCAGCCTCAGCTTCTATCAACCCAGACGCCCTAGCATCTATAATTATATCCCTAGCCTGTCCGCCTCGTCTAATCGAATTGTTGATCTGATTTTTTACTGTCGCGCTTGTAGCACCGGCATCTAGACTTTTGAATTCAGTGCGTTTTCCATCTACCTCAGCATCGGGATTTCTACCTCCATCGGTTTTTTCTACCAAGGCTTTAACATTTTTTCCCTCTCTTTCTAGAAATTCAGCAATCGCTCTTTCTGTTTCACCAAAAGCTCTTTCTGATTCATCAATACTGCCACAATTAACCGAATTTTGCTCAGGGGTTTGGTTAGTCCCGTTATTCACCATTTTTTATTTTTTTCTCTGCTCAAGGACTTAGTTGGACTTTTAGCAAAGACTTAAGATAAGTATAAACTAATTCTTTTTTCCAAAGTATATGTTCATAATCAATGGTCATAGGATGGATGGTAACATTGACCCCGTTTTCTTGAGATTGAAGTCGATTTATTTGGTGCTGACATTTAGCATAAGTATCTCTAGGTACATAAAATTTGACTTCACCTCCTCCATTTTCCTGAAGATAGTTAACATATTTCTTGGCTGCTGCCTTAATACTATTAATGGAACTAGGTTTATAAGCTTTTGCATCACAAATTAAACGGTGAGATGTTAGACAAAAATCTGGTTTACAGTAGTCTTTGCCATTTTGAAAGTAAAATGTAGGTTTAATTTGCAAACCTAAGTGAAGATTCTCTATATCATCAGAGTCTAACAGCATTTTTAATAAGACTAATTCCCCTTGATCGCCTTGTAATTGTTTACTCGGTTTTTTTTGATAATAGTCACTGGCGGGATTTTGGGTTAAATCAGTGAGTCTTTCTGTCGCGTTAGGATTTTCATATAAAATCCAAGAGTCACCCGGAATGTTAGCGAGTTCGAGGGCTAGCCATAGGGGTACACCTGATTTAAGGGCCGTTGTCAAAAAAATCTCTGTTTGCGCTATCGCATCTTGAATAGGCGCATCATTAACAGCCGTATTTGCCAATTTAGTTGTTGGAGAAATGATTGAAGCCAAAATTTTTTGATTCCCAATCGTGCCAACACCCCACCGACTTTGTATCTCTTCTAATTCCTCTCTTAAATGTTCAACTTGACTTAAGCATTCCTCACACATTTCTAGCAGCGTCGAAAACTTCCTGCCTAACTCATAAGTAGGACACTCAGAGAGTCGATCGGCGCAAGCACGAACTTCTTCCATCGCTTCTAGTAGTTGAGCGACTTTACTCCGCCATTGTTCGATGTCATCTCTGAGTGTACCCATATTTTACTCCTTAACCCCAACGGGATTTAATTCCTTCAAGCATTTCTATGGCTGTTCTGAGTTCGCTAGATACCTCCTCACAGCCCTCTGATAAACTTGAGAATTTTCTGCTTAGTTCAGATTCAACAGTCTCAGGAATTTTTCTTGAGGACGCATTTACGTCTTCCAGTGACTCAACTATTCGGCTAATCATGCCCCGGAATTCTTGGATTTCAGATGATAAGCTCATTGACTAACCTCCTTTGATAAATACATACAAACATCTCCACTTAAGGTTCAGGTACTAGATGACGCCAGAGCGTATCTTGTAGTGACACTGTTTTTCCTACAGGAATGCCAATATAGGGAGTATTCACCAATATATTATCACCTTCAGATCCTTTGAGAACAGCCCTACCACGCGCTTGTTTTGGTATTTTTCCAGCTAAACTGTTTTCTAGAATCAGTCCACTGGCTTCTTCTGTCACCCGGAAAACAGTTTTTTCTTCACAGGATTCAAGCACCTGGCTTGAAACTATCGCACTCGTAGGTCTTTGGGTACAAAAAATAACATGAAAACCGCATTTTCTCCCTTGATTAACGTACTGAATTAATCGGTTTTCAATAATTCGTTGCAGTTTGTCAGAAGCACGAGCAATAGCAGCGGCTTCATCAATTATCCAAAGGGTGCGCTGGATATCAACCCCCTGTTCCTTTAATTGCTGGATATTCTGCACTTCATACTGTCTCAGTAATTCAATTCGTCTTTGATACTCATCGGTGTGGAGTTTTTCAACGAATAACTGACATTCTTCTATCGTTGTGACAATTTCAACATTATCTTTGAGGTGCTTGACCAAAAAGTTAAAGTCAACTCCAGCAAAATCAGCAATATAAATTTTTCCTGTTGGATTAGCATAGAGAAACTGAAAAATCACCCAATTTAAAAAGTTACTTTTACCGGCACCTGGTACACCAGCCACTAAACGATGAGGGATTTCTGCCCAGCTTGATGTTACGGGATTTCCCTTGTCATCAATACCGACAATGTAAGTATCTGCATTGATTAGGTTTCGATGGTGCTTGAATATTTCTTCAGCAGTTGCAGTGGGGAACGAGTTTTCTGTCATACTTGCAATAGAGGTTTCTTTAGAAATACCAATGCGGAAAAATCCACTAATTTCTTGAGGTGTCGCCAGTCGGTGCAATGGCTTTAAATCAACCATTCGAGATGGGGACGGAGTTGATGACAACTTCGCTAAACCTGAACCATCTGAAACAGCATTATATAGTTGCGGTAGATTTGGATTTTGCTCTGAGTTGATGCCACCTATAAGGGGTGGTTGACTGTGATGGTTGAATGATGGTTTGTCGGGAAGACTGACAGAATTGCCCAATTTTCCTAAGCCTTTTTTTTCTGGCTGAATTGCATTTACAATTGACATTTGAGTGTTGTTTTTCTGCCAATCTTCCCATTCAATAGCATTTGAAATATTTACGTTTTTTGTGGCTTCCAAGCTTTCATAAAATCCTGGTTTATCTTTGCTAACTTGGATGATTCGGCATCGTTTCCCGTGAGGTGTTTCTTTGATGGCTTCATGGATGAGAGCGTCGAGGACGGGAAAAGCATCGGCACGATTTTCGGCTAAGGCTTTGATGCTATATTGGAATAGGTCGCTGTTGGAATAGGACTGTTGGTATTTTTGGTAGAGTGCTGATGTGACTGAGAGAATGTTGTCTTTGATTCCGCTGGTGCTGGCGTTAACTTTCTCTAATTGAGCGAGCATTTGGTTGATGGCATTTACCCACAATGATTTTTGATTGGGGTTTTCATAGGTTTGCAGGGTGATTTCTAAAATGAGTTTGCTGTCTAAGCGGTGGATGACATCGCAGACTGCTGACATATCATTGGTTTGATTTGCCTCGAAGAGGTGAGGTAGGTAGTAATTTTGGGGTGGGATGAATTCTTCATGTTTGAGAATTTCGCCAATCACTTGCACCCAGTCTAAGTTTTGGAATGCGGTAATGTTAGGTTGAGGGGTGAGGGTGAAGAATTGGCTTAATTTGCCTTTGGTGAGGAGGCTGAGGATTTGTTCGGAATGTTCTTCGGTGTGGGTGTTGTGAGGGTGATTGATGAGGAGGTAGGTTTTGAGTTTGGGGGATTGATCGGGGTCATAGATGTAGCGGAGTGAAATTGTTAGGTTAGTACCGAGGCGACTAATTGAGCTTATTAGCTGTTGTTGGGTTTGCTGGAGGTTTTTACGGAGTTCAGTTGGGCGAGTGTTATCGTGAATAGTCCGCTTATGAGTAATCTCTAAGCCCAGAAGATATGATTGATTACTTATTCTTTCCATTGAGTATTTAACTTGTATATAAGAGACTGTATGTCTTTAATTTCTTTCTCTGTTTTTTCACGATATCTGACCACAAAGGGAAACCTTATTCCTATTGTTACTATTAATATCACGCCGAGCCATGCCCATCCATAAAAAAGTGGTATAACAATAAGTAGGGCATAATATAACACAATTAATAAGGCTTGTGTATCATTGAATCCACACTGGAATGATAAATTCAAGTCATACTCTCTTAATTGATATAATGTCTTAAGTAAATCATCTAATGCTGTTTTTGATGACACGATGGGGTTTAAAAAGGATTGAATAGTTTGATTTATATATATATATTCCTTTATTGATTTCAAATCCATTTTAATTTTGTAGATTTGGTTGTAAGTATGGAATTCTGTAGTATAAAGTACAAAATTTGCGTCACAAACACACACATTTTCAGGAAGAGGAAAAAGACGCAGTTCGCTAGCCCAGGAAGACTCTAAATTAGTCATAATCTCAATAACTTCTTTAATCAAAAGTTGATTAGATTTAACTTTTATCTGCTCTGTTTCAGTTTCAGAAATTTGATGTCTTAATACTTGTAGCCAACTTTCAATAGCTGACAGATATTCATCCTGCTTATTTTGCAGGAATTGTTTCAACACTGAACCAGATCGCCCATATCGTTGCGCTAATGATTCAGATGCTGGTATAGCATTTGTAAATATTTCTGAAACTTCCCTGTGATACTGACTTGCTGATGAAAAATAAGTTTCTAGTTGTGAAATTGTTAAATCTTTTGGTTCAGCTTTATTTAACTGATACTCAAAAATCAGCGCATCTAATATCGTATTAGCATCAGGCTCTACTCTAGTTAATTCCTGCTTGTATGGAGTCAACAGCCTCACCGCAGCATTCCGCAACTCTGTCTTATCCAACAACAATTGGCTTAAAGTTTTCAGCCTTCTGCTTAAATCCGTTGCTGTATTGATAATCTCCGCCCCAGCTATTCTCAATGATACTTCATTGTTGGGATTATGTAAAAACTCTTCCAAAAGCCGATAGATAAATTCCTCAATCTCAGCAGAGCGTTTAAATAATGACTGAGCTTGACGCAGCGCCACTTCCTGCAATTTTGTATTTTTTTCTTCCAACAACAACTTGCTTAAAGTTTGCAGCCTTCTGCTTAAATCCGTTGCGGTATTGATAATCTCCGCCGCATTAATTCTCAATGAGGTTTCATTGTTGGAATTATGCAAAAACTCTTCCAAAAGCCCATAGAGGTATTTCTCAATCTCTGCAGATTCTTTGAAAATTAACCCCGCTTGCCGCAGCGCCGCCCCTTGTACAATGCTGTTGGGTGATATCAATCCCAAATACACCCCTCGCCCGTGTAACTTGGAAATGACATCCCCGATTAAATTCTGATAATTCAGAGATCTATCATTATCATTTAATAACTCATCAGCCGGCCCGTAGATCCAAAATTCTAGATGCCTTTCATATTCTGCGGTTGTTTCCCCCCTACTGTTTAGGCGCTGAATTCTGTTAATTTCTGTCAGCTTACGATCGCGAATTTCCCGGCGAATGCGATCTAGAGACTCAGTAAAACCGCCCCCTTCTAAATGTTGTAAACTCTGCTGAGAATATCCGATCGCCTCCAACGCCGAAGCCGCCGCCCACCGAGTCAAATCGTTGCTAACTTCCCCCTTCCCCTTGACTTCCTTCGCAATATCTTTCAGCACATCCCAGTCTGCAAAAGCCTCTTTAACGTGATAGTGTTTTGCAGCCACGCCTAAGCCTTGTAGCGCTAAAGCCCGCGTCGTTAATGATGCTTGAGTTTGCCAGATGTTGACGAAAAAAGGAACAGCGCGATCGGGATTGTTTTCTGCAAAATCGAAGAATGCTTGGATTTGTTCTCCTACATTCCTATAGCGATCGGGTAAATCGCCTCCGCCTGGGATGTTTGAAAGGTTACTCATGGGCTTAACTCACATAGAGGGGGAAGCGCATGGAGAAATTATAACTGTTGCGATCGAGCTTGTACCAATTTTTTGAATGTTTGCCGCGAGTAATTCCTGTAGGGGCAATCCCCCCGTGGTTGCCCCGATCCTTCGGGCGGGCACGGGGGCACCGCCCCTACAGGGGTGGCAGGAGTTTATGGGAGTTACGCATACCAAAGAAACCGGGTTTTTTACTTTAGTTAAAGGCTGGGCGTGCAGTATTGTCGCAAAAAAAATCGGTTTCTAATCACCCGTGTTTCAGTCATAATTTAGAAATGTTCCAGCAGAGATTTTTCTTGGGCGTAAACTTTTCGCAGCGACTCCAGGGCGATCGCCCCCAACATCAATTTAATCACCCCCACCAAATTTCCCCACTCCAACAATTCAGAAACAGAAACAGCTTTCTGAAATCTCGCCGCATAGAAATCCACCCAAAAATCCGGCGCGTGTCTCTCATTCTGACTCGCTATCCGGCGCTTCCAATAACCAAAATCTAAACCAGAGGGCGATTCCACTCCCAAAACTGGCGGAAAGTCGGCATAACTGACAAACCGACTCATACCTTTGGCGTGCACGTACAGGATATGCGCCCAGCACTCGAAGCGATATATTTGTTCTACCTTGATTTTCAGCAGCCGCGCGATCGCCTCTTTCGTCACAAACCGGCTCAATCTGTGTCTGGGGGTTGATTTTGGTCGAAAGCTTGCTAACATGGTTGATAAATCCCACTTGATGGGAATTTTCAATGGTTGATACATCCCACTTGATGGGAATTTGATTTGAATAGGCGATCGTCTTTAAGTTTTCCAGACGTTGGGGCGATCGCTTTTTACGATAAAACCATCCTATGATGGTGTACCATCATTTGTCAAGTATGGGTTTAGTCAGGTTAAAAGTCAGAGAACTAGCTAGCGAGAAAGGCTGGACGCTGAAAGAAGTTTCAGAACGATCGGGAGTAATTTACAGCACCGTCAGACACTACGCCCGCTGTCCGGGAGTGTCAACCATTGACTTTATTTCTATACACAAATTGGCTCGCACCTTTGATGTAATGATTGAAGACTTGGTGGAAATTGTGCAGGAGTGAGCGATCGCTTTTTACGATAAAATTTTATCCCAGAGTAAATCTAGTTTTTTGTCAATGGGTTTAATTAGATTGCGGGTTAAAGAATTTGCTGCTGAGAAAGGCTGGACGATCAAAGAGGTTTCTGAGCGATCGGGAGTCATCTACAGCACCCTCACCACCTATGCACGTTCTCCAGGAATGGCTATGGTTGATTTTACTTGTCTGCTGAAGTTGGCACGTACTTTTGACGTGATGGTGGAAGATTTGGTTGAGGTGGTAAAAGAGTAGGCGATCGTTTTTTACAGTACAATCGGATGACTTATATCAATCACATCTCAAGAGCTTATGGGCTTAATTAAGTTGCGGGTGCGAGAATTCGCTGCCGAGAAGGGCTGGACGCTGAAAGAAGTTTCAGAGCGATCGGGCGTAGTCTACAGCACACTGAGAACTTATGCCCGATCGCCCGGATTAGCAACAGTTGACGTGACAGCCTTGCACAAGGAAAGCGAGGACTTTTGATTTGTCGATCGAAGATTTGTATGAAATTGTGCAGGAATAGTCGATCGCTTTTACGAACTAATTATCCAGTCAATTTTATTCGACAGTTGCTAGCATCTGATTGACAGACTCACCCCGTTGTAGTGCTTCCCAATCCGATGTAACAGGTTGGTAAGAACAGTAACACACCACAATTCGCTCCTCAGTATCGGAATCAGAAAAATGCTGAACGCGAGTAACTACCCAATCTCCATCTTTCCCGTGGGTGACTCCATTACCGGGGTCAGATAGATTTTCATAATCGCGGGTTTTGTCCCCTACTTGAGGAATTTCTGGGTTTTCTTCCCAAGTCCAATTTTCCCAAAGTATATTAGTGAGACTGCCCCTCGGCATAAGCTGACGTTCTTCCCAGCCGGGAGCACTCATGCTTTCGGTTTTGTAGACAATCCAGATTTTTTTTGGCCATTTTTTTAAAGACGATCGCACAATCGCGTTCAATACTTCGACTATCTCACAGATGAAAGCTCCTGCCTCCGAATTATCTTAAAAAAAGCGCCTGAGTTCTCTCAGACGCATAGCATAAAATCAACAAATTGTCAACCCTAACCTAACCCTTCAAAGCCTCAGCACCGCCGGAAACTTCTAGGATTTCCTGAGTAATTGCTGCTTGCCGCGCCTTGTTATAAGTCAGCGTCAAACTACGGATCAAATCGCTAGCATTCTCACTAGCATTGTTCATCGCAGTCATCCGCGCCGCCAACTCGCTAGCAGCAGACTCTTGCAAAGCCCGCAGCAATTGGTTGTTCAAATACA
Organism: Microcoleus sp. FACHB-61; assembly: GCA_014695295.1. Taxonomy (GTDB): domain Bacteria; phylum Cyanobacteriota; class Cyanobacteriia; order Cyanobacteriales; family Microcoleaceae; genus Microcoleus. The sequence goes on from JACJNY010000025.1 coordinate 197,822, forward strand.
AGGGCAAAAGAGCCTCCAGAATTTGCGCCGGATCTTGCTCGAAAATCATGTCCCTGGGCAAGCTTTTCGTAGGTGAAGCAACCTTCTCCCGCGATACTTGAAACTGTCCGCCTTGCGATGTCAAGCGGAAGATTTCATCATCGGGAGTTTCCAAACCTTGGGGGTCGAGGGGCAGCAAAGTTTGAATTACCGGACGCGAACTAATTAGCGACACAAACTTGGTGTAAACTAGCTCAACTCTGTCCACAGTTCCCGACAGGAACAAGGAAAGCAATTCGTCAGCAATTTGTGCCGCTTCCGGTGCTGTGGGAATTTGTTCCAAGTTAGCGTAAGTAGCATCGATCGGCTGTTCGCGGCGCTGGAAATACTGAGTAGCTTTGCGTCCTACCAACACGTATTTGTAGTCTAAGCCTTCAGCTTTGATTTCCTTAGCGCGATTTTCCGCGTATTTGATGATGTTGCTGTTGTAGCCGCCGCACAAACCCCGATCGCCCGAAACTACCAACAGTCCCACCGATCGCACTTCGCGTTTTTTCAGCAGCGGCAAATCCAGGTTTTCAAACTGCAAGCGTTCCGCTAAACCGTACAATACCTCTGCCAGTCGATCGGCAAAAGGTCGAGTAGCAGTCACCTGTTCTTGAGCGCGGCGCACCTTTGCAGCGGCCACCAAGCGCATTGCTTCTGTAATCTTTTTAGTGTTCTTGACCGACTTAATGCGATCGCGAATAGTTTTCAGATTTGCCATAATTTTCTCCTTAGTCCCTTGCCCGCATCTTTTTAATTAAAACCGCGAATAAACGCAGATAAACGCAGATGAACTTCCGATAATCTGCGTTTACCCGCGTTCATCTGCGGTTCAAAGTTCCAACTCGATTTACGCAGAAACCAAGAAAGTTTGCTTGTATTCTGCGATGCCTTCTTTCAGCAGCTTCTCAGCTTCATCAGTCAAGGCTTTTCCGCCTTGAACAATTTCGCCGTACTTCGGCTTGCTAGTCCGCAAATAGTCGCGCAAACCAACAGTAAACTTGCTGACTTTTTCCACTGGGATGTCATCCATATAGCCGTTAATACCGGCATAGATTACAGCCACTTGTTCATTCATCGGCAGAGGCGAACTTTGGGGCTGTTTCAACAGTTCCCGCAAGCGCTGACCGCGCGACAATTGATTCTGAGTAGCTTTATCCAAGTCAGAAGCAAACTGAGAAAATGCTGCCAGTTCTTCAAACTGCGCCAATTCCAGTTTCACCTTACCAGCTACTTTTTTCATAGCCTTAGTTTGAGCCGCCGAACCTACCCGCGATACCGAAATACCGGGGTTTACAGCAGGACGCAAACCAGCGTTAAACAAGTCAGAAGAAAGGAAGATTTGACCGTCGGTAATCGAAATTACGTTCGTCGGAATGTAAGCAGAAACGTCACCAGCTTGGGTTTCGATAATTGGCAAAGCAGTCATGCTGCCTTCGCCCAAATCGTCGCTCAATTTAGCAGCGCGTTCTAGCAAGCGAGAGTGCAGGTAAAACACGTCTCCGGGATAAGCTTCGCGACCGGGAGGACGGCGCAGCAACAAGGACATTTGGCGGTAAGCTTGTGCTTGTTTGGAAAGGTCATCGTAAATGACCAAAGTGTGCTTGCCTTTGTACATGAAATACTCGGCTAAGCTAGCACCTGTGTAGGGAGCCAAGTATTGCAGTGTTGCGGGGTCGCTAGCGTTGGCTGCTACTACGATCGTGTAGTCCATCGCGCCCTTTTCTTGCAGGACGTTGACGATGTTAGCTACTGTAGAAGCTTTTTGACCGATCGCCACGTAAACGCAGATCACGTTTTCCGATTTTTGGTTAATAATCGTGTCGATCGCGATCGCAGTTTTACCGGTTTGTCTGTCACCGATAATCAGTTCCCGCTGTCCTCTTCCCACCGGAATCATCGCATCAATAGCGGTAATTCCTGTTTGCATGGGTTCGTAAACAGAACGTCGAGAAACAATCCCCGGTGCCGGAGATTCAATCAAGCGAGATTCAGTAGTTTTAATTTCTCCTTTGCCGTCAATCGGACGGGCCAAAGCATCAACTACCCGTCCCAACATTGCTTCACCCACGGGGACTTCAGCAATTCTGCCAGTAGCAGTAACTGCCGAACCTTCTTGAATGCCGAGGCCTTGGCCCATCAACACTGCACCCACGTTATCTTCTTCGAGGTTCAGTGCAATGCCCACGGTGCCGTCGGCAAATTCTAGCAATTCCCCAGACATAGCTTTATCCAAGCCATAAATCCGGGCAATACCGTCGCCTACTTGCAGAACAGTACCGACGTTAGAGACTTTTACGTCTTGGTCGTACTGCTCAATTTGCTGGCGAATAATGCTGCTAATTTCGTCAGGTCTGATTGCTGCCATGTTAGTTATTATTTGTCAGTTGTCAGTTGTTAGTTGTCTGTCGATCTTTTCGGCAAGAAAGAATAGGGATTTGGTAGTAAGAATCTGGGACTAACAACTCAAAAACAGAAATTAATTTATTCCTGCTTCCGGTTTGATTCTTCCTTATTCCTTTGTCCTGCTTCCTTCTTCCTTCCTCCTGCTTCCTTAAATCAGGAATTCAAGCGAATTCCCAGACGCCGCAATTGTCCCCGCAGGCTAGCATCAATTACTTGAGAGCCTACTTTGATTATCACACCGCCGATTAAATCTGCGTCTATTTTGGTTTCAATTTCTACTTGACTAGCGCTGGTCATCGCCTGCACTTTCTCGCGAACAGTCTGCTGTTGAGCGTCTGAAAGCGGGACTGCCGATGTAACTTCAGCCAATACTGTTTGGTTGAGTTCTCGGAGCCTTGCCAAGTATTGCTTGCCAATTCCTTCTAAAAAAAGAATTCTTCCTTTGTCTACTAATAGCTTCAGAAAGCTGTGCATCAAGGGGCTCATTTCTTCACCCGCTATTTGCTGAATCACGGCTTTTTTAGCATCCGGTTTTACCAGTGGATTGGCTAAAAATTGACGCAAGTCTTCCGAACCTTCTAGCAGGCTCAGCAAGGAACGAATGTCTTCGCCGAACTTCTCTGAGAGATTGTTGGACTGAGCCAGTGACATCAAGGCAGATGCGTAAGGCTGTAAGACTTCTGTGCTGACTGTACTCACGTTTTAGCCTCCCAGTAACGCAATGCTGCGATCGATTAATTGGTGTTGAGCGCTGTCGTCCAAGCTAGTTTTTAGCTGGCTTTCCACCTTTGCTAATGCCAGAGATACCACCGCCGATCGCAGTTGGGCGATCGCTCTTTCCCGCTCCGCTTCCAACTCTTGACCTGCTGTTGCTCTCATTCGTTCAACGTCTTGCGCTGCCTGAGCTAGAATTGCTTCTTTTGCTTTCTTGGCAGTTTCTTCAGCAGCGGCACGAATTCGTTCGGCTTCTGCTTGCGCTTGAGTCAATTTTTGCTGTTGCTCTGCTAGAGCTGCTGCTGCATCTTTTTGGCGTTTTTCTGCTTCTTGAATCGCCTCTTGGATGGCCGAACGCCTCTCTGTCAGGATTTTACCTACAAATCCGCGCCCGAAATAAAACAGCACTGCAATAATAATGACCAGGTTAATCAGGTTGGTTTCTAAAATATCGAAATTTAAACCGAAACCACCTTCGCCGCTAGCTTCTGTGGCTAGCAATAAAACAGTCCCCATGATACTCTTCCATAATTGCGCGTGCAGATTGGGTGAAGCGATTTTAGATTTGAGATTCCATCAAAAATCTAAAACTCTTCGGTCTCGCTATTTGGCCAGCGACTGCCCTAATAGCTTTTCGAGAATTTGGCCGCTGAGCGCGTCTACTTGTTGTTCTAGTGAGCGCATTGCTTCTTGCTTTTGCTGCTCTATTTCTTGCCCAGCCTTTTCTCGCGCGACTTGAGCTTCTTGTTGAGCCTCAGCTACTTTGGCTGCCCCAATTTTTTGGGCATCAGCTTGAGCAGCAGCAATTACTGATTGAGACTGTTTGCGAGTTTCTCCCAGTTTTTGCTCGTACTGCTGCGCTAGTTGCTGAGCTTTTGCCAAGCGTTCTTGGGCGGAGACTTGAGTGTTGCGAATGTAATCGGCGCGATCGTCAATTGACTTGCTGAGCGGCTTGTAAAAAATTACATTCAAGACTGCGACTAGAATTAAAAACTGCACCGCCATCAGAGGCAGCGTAGCATCTATATCAAACAGTCCCCCTTCCTTAGCCGCTTCTTCAACTGCTAGTAATACTGTCCAGTGCATCATGATTTTTTGACGGCTTCCATCTAATTCGCTTAATCGATTTTAGATTTGAGATTTTGGATTAGAATCGCCAAAACCTCAAATCTAAAATTTCAAATTATTATGCGAAGGGGTTGGCAAACAGCAGCACTAGGGCTACGACCAAACCGTAAATTGTGAGCGCTTCCATGAACGCCAAACTCAACAGCAAGGTGCCGCGAATTTTACCTTCTGCTTCCGGCTGACGGGCAATCCCTTCTACAGCCTGACCTGCTGCATTTCCTTGACCAATGCCAGGGCCGATTGCAGCTAAACCTACTGCCAAAGCGGCGGCAATTACGGAAGCGGCAGCAACTGTTGGGTTCATGATGATTTTCCTTATCTAAAGTACAAAAGTGAGAACAGAAAGTCTACAGAATTGTCCGATTTAACGGGAGTAAGTTTGAGTTCAGAATTTTTCTTTTTCCTCCCTCATGCTTCGCCGTTTATCGTTAGTTAATCGTGGTGTTCTTCGCCGTGACCGCCTTCTAGAGCTTCACCAATGTAGGCGGCGGCTAAGGTAGCAAAAATCAAAGCTTGAATTGCACTCGTAAATAGTCCCAGAACCATCACTGGCAGAGGAACAAATAAAGGCACTAGCAACACTAGCACTCCGACCACCAATTCGTCCGCAAGAATGTTGCCAAACAAACGGAAACTCAGGGACAGAGGCTTAGTGAAATCTTCTATGATTTTGAACGGCAACATGAAAGGCACCGGTTCAACATAGTGGGCGAAATACCCCAAGCCGCTTTTGCTGAGACCTGCATAAAAATATGCTAGAGAAGTCAGCAGTGCAAATGCTACCGTCGTGTTGATGTCAGCGGTAGGAGCTCCCAATTCACCTGATGGCAGCTTAATTAGCTTCCAAGGAATTAGAGCGCCCGACCAGTTTGACACAAAGATGAACAGAAATAATGTACCAATAAACGGTACCCAAGGGCGATATTCTTTTTCCCCAATTTGGTTTTTAGCCAAGTCCCGAATAAATTCCAGCGCATACTCCATAAAATTTTGCATTCCGCTGGGAATTCGCTGGATTTTGCTGGTTCCTAAAATCGAAACTACGACTAAAACGGCAATTACAAACCACGAGGTTAGAAAAACCTGCCCGTGCACTTTCAGATTGCCCAGTTGCCAGTACAACTGCTGGCCAACTTCCAATTCGGCGAGGGGGAAACGATTAAAGGTGTTTAGAACGTCAAGCATTGCCATTCAACGGGCTTCCCCATACAAATCGATGAGTTGAGTTTTGCTCGAATTGCCTGACCTACCTGTAGTCTAGTGCTAATGCACTTCGGATCACGTAAACCAACAGCGCAGCTTTGTAAGTCAGAAATCCCAAAAATATCGGTAAAATCTGTAGCTGATTCCACTGTGTTCCTACTATCATCACCGCTAAAAACACACCGAGCCTTGTCTTGCTGATGCGCTGATTTTGGCTGCCGATTCGTTCAACGTCTCTAGCCAACATCTTTAAGTAAACCACACCTGTGATCGCCCCAAGCAAATAATTCAGGGCAATATTGAGCGAGTAAAAAATCCAAACGGAGATAAAAATAATCGCCGTAAAAGCAAGGGTGTACGCCAACAACTCTTGTTGGAGGCGATAAAAGTCTTGCATGGGATTGCTAGTCTCGGACGAGGCTGTCGAGACTGTCGAGACTGTGCCAGCTTGAGGAATATCCTCGTTTGCTGCTGCGGGTTCGGTGGGTGTGTTTTGCGTGTTCACGAAGCTCAGAAACTAATGCAGGTAGCAGGCGAGTGCTTTGCAAACTCAGAAAAATCATACCACGCTGCGGTAACAATACTTAAAATAAAATTAATCATATTTTCGGAATTTGGTGTCGGGCGCTTCGGAAACCTCAAGCCGTTAAATGCCCGATCGACCTCACCCTACCTCTCCTACCGCCAGACAGCACTTTTTTACACATTATTCTCCTATACCTCACTAAGTGAGGCTAGCTTAGTGAGATAGGGACAGAGGACGATCGGGCGAATCGATGAGGTTACTCTCTCTTCTGGAGACTCTGCGCCATATGCGATCTAGAAGAGTTAATTAAAATTTGCTGTCATTGAATAACCTTAAACTCTTGAAGCGCCGGGATGAAATTTTTATTCTCGTGGCTCGATCGACTAAGCTTAATCAAAGCAAATCGCTGTAGAGGCTGCAAACTCGCCCACTGTGCCAAAGAAATTGTCACGCCGAGCTCTTGCGCTTTTGCAGAAACAGACTCCGGTACAGTTGCAGCATCCATCCACGGGGGATTTTCATCAACCGCCAAATCAGTTCCCGGTTTGCCTGTCTGTTTAATTAATACTTGGTTTAGCTTTTCTCGGTAATCGATAATTTCTGCTTGTGTCAAGCAAGGTAACTCTACAAGACTTTGCCGTTCTGCTTGGTTAAAATGATTCCAATCCTGCAACTTCAATTTAATGCCGCAAGTATCTAACTTGAGACGTACCTGCATCGGAATGCAGCGCAAAGCTTCCACAAAATCAGCTTCAAATTCAAAAAACATATATTTAGCAAGTTTATTTGAGTTGTGAATGATATTTTTTTTATTAACCGCAGAGGGCGCAGAGGGCGCAGAGTAAGAGAGGAGGGGGAAGGTGAAAAGAAATTGATGCAGGTTTATTGCTCTCTATCAATAATTGCAGAAAATCGAGTCAGCATTTATAATTAAATAATATTACAAACTATTGACATGGATACCGTAGACTACCTTCGGATTAGCTTGATAGACCGCTGCAACTTCCGCTGTCTCTACTGTATGCCGGAAGGTAGCGAGTTGGACTATGTATTGCAACAGCAGTTGTTAACTCACTCGGAATTGCTAACTCTGCTGCGGGAAGTTTTTATACCTGTGGGATTTACCAAGTTTCGCTTGACTGGTGGGGAACCGCTGCTGCGCCCTGGGGTGGTGGAATTGGTGAGATCGATCGCCTCTATGCCGGAAACGCGAGATTTGTCAATGACAACTAATGGCTTTTTGTTGGCGGGAATGGCGGAAAATCTCTACAATGCTGGTTTGCGCCGGATTAATATTAGTTTGGATTCGCTGGAACCCGAGACTTTTGATAAGATAATTGGCAGTCGGGGACGATCGCGGTGGACGCAGGTTTGGGAGGGAATTCAAGCGGCTTATCAAGCAGGATTCGACCCGCTGAAGCTGAATGTTGTGGTAATTCCCGGTGTGAATGACAGCGAAATATTGGATTTAGCGGCGTTAACAATTAACCGGAATTGGCACGTTCGATTTATTGAGTTTATGCCGATCGGGAATGGGGATTTATTTGGCGATAAAGGTTGGGTAGCATCAGCCGAATTGCGGCAACAAATTAGCGATAAATACGGGTTATCCGAGTCGGGAGTGCGCGGAAATGGGCCGGCGGATGTGTTTCAAATTCCGGGGGCGAAGGGTACTTTAGGGTTTATCAGCCAAATGTCCGAGTGTTTTTGCGATCGCTGCAACCGGATGCGTTTGTCTGCTGACGGGTGGCTGCGGCCTTGTCTGCTGAACGAAACGGGTCAAATTGACTTAAAAACTGCTTTACGGAATGGGGTGTCTACAAGCGAATTGCGCGATCGAGTGCGGCAGATATTAGAGCTTAAACCGGAGATTAATTTCAAGCAGCGGGATTCAGGAACCAATCAAGGAAATTACAGCCGCACCATGTCTCAAATCGGCGGCTAATTATCTATCTGCAGCAAAAGCAAGACACAAGACAGCAAGACGGGAGCGTGTCACTTTTGCAATAAGTATAAATGCTCAGAAAAACCAGAATAGTAGCTTTGAGCTATTGTTGAGCAAAATAGGCGAAAATAGTAATCATGTCTTAATTAGTGGCGAATGAATCATGACTCCCGAACAAAAACAGGCAATTAAAACATATGTAGAGGCTATTTCGGCAATTCTTTATGCTGATTGTGACCCTGAATCATTGAAAACATTAGAAGATATTGAAATAACAGTCAAAGATAAAGTGTTAACTCATGTGACACCAGAGATAGGATTTTTTTTATCTACTCAGCTAGCGGTACAAAAGCAGGAAGGGTAAAGAGATTAAAAAGTACATTAGGTAATTTAAGCATCACCCAAAAGCAAGCAGATAAACTAGGGTGTGGGAGTGGGAGTAGATTGAGTCCACATTTAGAAAACTGTTGTTTAAGACTGAGTGCTAATGTTGCATATCAAAATGCAGCCAAAGATATTGAATATATAACAGGGATTACGGTTCCAGCGAAGACACAACAAAGATTAGTACATTATCAAAAATTTGAGCAGCCTGTAGCAACAGCAGATATTACCGAGTTAAGTGCAGACGGTGGAAAAGCACGATTGATAACACCACTCGGAGAAAAATCCGAGTGGAAAGACTATAAAGCAATTGTGTCGGAAGCAGGCATAGTAGCCAGTTTTGACCAAAATGAGATGATCGTTAATTGGGCAAATCAACAGCCACTAGCAAAACCAGTAACTTGTTTAGGTGATGGACATGATGGCGTATGGAATATTTTCAAGGAAATTAGTTGTGAACAGGACAGAAGAGAAATTTTGGACTGGTATCATTTGAATGAAAATCTTCAGAAAGTAGGCGGTTCCATTAAGCGATTGAAGCAAGCAGAAACATATTTATGGAAAGGAGATGTAAAAAGTGCAAAAGCACTATTTACAGAGTCAAAGAAAAAACCAGCAGTTAATTTTTGCAAATATTTAGAAAAGCACCAAGAAAGAATTATTAATTACGAAGTTTTCCAAAGAGATGAAATATGTTCAATTGGCTCTGGCGCAGTAGAATCAGGAATTAAGCAAATAGCTAGACGAATTAAAATATCTGGAGCAAGTTGGAAATCAGAACATATTGGGCAGGTATTGGCTCATCGATGTGCTTACTTAAATGGCTTAATTGGTAAGCGAAGAAATGTTTGAGTATAAATACTTATCGCAAAAGTGACACGCTCCCAGCAAGACGCAAGACAGGCTTTGATGTCTGCGGAACTAAGTTCTGAAAAATCTTCCATCATTTCTGCTTCCGTCATGCGATCGGCGAGATATTCTAAGATGTCGTATACCGTGATTCGCCTTCCCCAAATACATGGTTTGCCACTGCGTTTTCCCGGTTCAATTGTGATGATATCGTGGTAGTCTATCAAGCAATAGTTGGTACAAGTATTTGTTTACATTCATAATACTCAATACTAAATTGTATTATCTCAAAATACAACTAAAAAGCGATCGCTACTAGCGACGGCAAATCTGGGGAAGCCACCGAGCTACACCGTTTTGCCAAGGTGCAAAAGTTAACTGTCACAATTGCTCACTAGCCTAAATTTGTCATCGCTTTGAATTGTAAGATAACCGTCGTCAAATTGGACTACCACAAACTTGCTATTAACTGCGCGTTTTATAATGCCAATTTGTCCCGCGTATTTCCAATTTTCAATTAAGCAGATAACGTTCTGTCCTGTGTGAAACAGAGACTCTCCATATTGTTGTTTGCCGTGGCGATCTAAAATTCGTGCCTGGTGTGCTGAAGAAGCCGATTGCTTTAACTGCCGTAATTCCTCCACCGTAATACCTAACTTCTGTGCATCCTCTGTCTCTTTTACCGCTGCGCGTCTTTGCGCCTTTTCCTGACTCTGACGCTCTTGTTCACGCCAATAGGAATGACACTTCTCTAGTGCTGCAATGGCTAGGTGATCTCCTTTTCCAGCCAAACTAGAGAGAGCAGCTTGAGCCGCATAACGTGTCTTAGGAATATTTCCCCTGGAGGATTGCTCTAGTGCTGCGATAGCTTCTGGGTCGCCCTGACCAATCTCACCTAATTGGGTCAAGATTTTAACACCAGTGCTATCATAATTACCCCAGTTATACCACGACTGGAGTTCTTGTAATAGATCCGCCACGGTTGTTGCGATTCGGACAGGAGCCAGAATCGAGTCATCTTCATTACCACCGCCACTCATGCTGGTTTTCTATATCTGAATAAAAGGGATAAAAAGCAAGCTTGGAATAAGGGGACTTTCAAGCCATAGCCCAATCAACCTACTGCTAATATTCATAAAATAACGCTGTTGGGAGAAATTCCGCGAGCTAGTTGAGGACTACCTCAATTATACAATTACGATGCACACGGATTTGATATAGAACGCTCTGTTTTTAGATCCCCGACAACTTTGGCGAAGTCGGGGATCTGGGTATTCTTTTTTTTAGGTGGGCTTAGTTAGTTTCACCTTCTTGTCTGTCGAAAATTAAATCACTATTTGGGATTTTAGATTTGACCAGGCACTAGCAAAATTAGCTGTTTTGACAAGATCGATCGCACTTCATCCAATCCCATCTCCACATCCGCCAAAATCTCTCCCACAGTTTTGGTATTGCAACCTTGCAAAAACTCAAATTCAGCACTTGACAAATTGAGCAATTGGTAGTTGCAATCAAACACTTGTTGACTAGGCCAACCGTGCATACAGCTACTCAACTCTGGAATTGCCGCCAAAAGTGTCTGATCGTCCGACCAATCAATTTTATTAACAGGCTTTTTGCCCAAGAAAAACTCGTAATGAGTGATTTCCGTATCCAACAATTCAATTAATCGATAAAGCTCCCGTTCCGTCAAACCCTGAGCTCTTTCTATCAATTCCGGCGCTTTCCCCAAAAGTCTTTCTAACTGCCAATATCCCGGATTTGAGAAACCGATAAATTCCAATCCCGAAGCGTCAATTAACTCGAACAAAGTCTCGATATTGTAGTCAATTTCCTGCGGGTGAACGTACATATCAGCAAAACATTCGTCCCGCTGATTTTCTCCTGCCCAACGCTGTTTTTCGTACTTGACAAGACGGTTGTTTTCTGGTAAAGAAGCAAAGATTTGACGACCGACTTTCACACCATCGGGATAGTCACCTTTTTTCGGGCCTTGGAGAAGCCCGATCGCCTTTTGCATGAGTTGAATTTCCCAGCGTCCGAGCTCAGCATACACAAAAACGTGCATCAAACCGCCCGCCGCCAACTTCGCCGCCAGCGCTTGAATGCCCCGGATCGGATCGGGTAAGTGGTGCAGCACGCCGACGCAGTTGATCAAATCAAACTCGCCCTCTAACTCGGCGGCATCGTACAGGCTGAGGTGGCGAAAATCAGCTTCGCGCGCTCCCGATCGCCGACAGCGTTCTTGTGCTACCTTCAAAGCACCTTCACTCAGGTCGATCGCCGTCACCGAAGCTTCGGGATTGAGGTGAATCAGATAATCGGTGCTCGAACCAGTGCCGCAGCCAGCATCTAAAATCCGAATATCTAGTTTTGGCGGCTTTTGGCCGGTGCAAAAATTGTAAGCATCAGGCCAACTCCAGCGCCAGTTGTACCCAGGGGGCGGTTCATCTGACAAAGGATCGGGCGGGAAGGGGAAAGTATCGTAAAGCCGCCGCACGGCAGCGCTGATATCAGGCGTAGTATCCATAGGTGAGGCAATTGTGCGTGAGTTTTGAGATTGGTTGTCAGTAGCTAGGGGGTAACAGCGCTACGCGATGCACTTCTATTGCTTCGTTACTCGCAACCAAAGTGTCGCTTCGTCAAGTTGGGCAAGCCTGAAAGAAAGGGATCTGGCGATCGGCTAACCCCTTACTGCCAAGCCCTGACAGCTTCTGCGTAATAAAACTTATCATTTTTTCTCATATACGCTCTCTTAAATCTATACAATAAATCTCGGCAGGCTTTTTAACAAACGAGGACTGTCAATAACCCACCGCTGAGCTTTCGGGTAAAGCGGAGGCGTCTTTCCGCAGAAAGTCACAGATCCAGAAAAAGGCACAAGAAAATTTTTGATTTTCTTTTCCCTTAATTGACGGCACTTGCTGCGATCGCCCAAAGGCAACTCTCCTGCCGAGTCTTTTTTTCCACGGATGTACGGGCGGATCTCCACGGAGGGAGTGCCCCGTGCCTGCCTTCGGGTCGGACATTTTCCGGCAGGAAGAAAGATGAAACCAAAACATTTTAATCTAAGAAAGTAAGCGCGCCCGAACCTCGTGACGGGTAAAGGCAAAAAGTAAACAAAGCAAAAATACCTACTTTGACCTGCATGAGAAGGCAAGGTTAGTCTGGTTAAATGCTGCAACTATTTGGATAGGGAGCGAAAGAGTCTAATGACTGTAAAAGCAAGTGGTGGAAGCTCGGTTGCGCGTCCGCAACTATATCAAACTGTACCGGTCGCAACAATTTCGCAAGCAGAACAGCAAGACCGCTTCCTACAGCGGGGCGAACTCAGCGAACTGGCAACTTATTTCAGTTCAGGGGCTCTGCGGATCGATATCTCTGCGACGCTGACCAAAAACTCGGAACTGATAGTATCCCGCGCAGCCAACCGGATTTTTACCGGCGGTTCCCCGCTGGCATTCTTGGAAAGACCACAAGAACCTGCGATGGCTGTAGCAGGCGCGGCTCGCGGCGGCTCGGGGAATGTCTCTGAAGGCATGAAACTGGGAACTGTCACCTACGTTGAAGGTCGCGCAGGCGGCGGCAACGGCTCAGGCGGCGGCGGATTCTTGGGGCTGGGAAATCTATTTTCTGGCAACGGTGGCGGCTACAGCGGCCCGCTCCCAGCAGGATTTCAGCCGATCAATGTCTCGCGCTACGGCCCGGGCAACATGACCAAATCTCTGCGGGACTTGAGCTGGTTTTTGCGCTACATCACCTACGCGATCGTCGCGGGCGACCCGAACATTATTTCGGTGAACGTGCGCGGATTGCGGGAAATCATCGAAAATGCTTGCTCTTCGGCGGCCACAATTGTGGCAATGCAGGAAATGAAGGCAGCATCCTTGGGCTATTTCAAAAACAATGCAGAGGCCGCGGCGATCGTCGGACAGTATTTCGACGTAGCTATTACCGAATTCAAAGCTCCCACACCTTCAGACAAGGTGCGGCAGCGCGAAAGCAACGACCAGCAAGGGCTGCAACTGCCTCAAATCTACTTCAACGCAGCCGAGCGGCGATCGAAATTCGTCATGAAAACCGGTCTGTCTGGGGGGGAAAAGCTAGAAGTAATCAAAGCAGCTTACCGCCAAGTATTCGAGCGCGACATTAGCCGCGCATACAGCCAAAGCATTTCTGACGTGGAATCCAAGGTCAAAAATGGCGAAATCTCGATGAAAGAGTTTATTCGCCGCCTTGGCAAATCTCCTCTGTACCGTCAGCAATTCTACGAGCCGTTTGTCAACAGCCGCGCTGTAGAATTGGCCGCCCGTCACTTCCTAGGCCGCGGTTTGAGCTCGCGGGAGGAATTTAGCAAGTATTTTGCGATCGTCACCAAAGGCGGCCTGGCAGCCCTCGTAGACGCAATGGTTTATTCCCAGGAATATTCCGACTACTTCGGTGAAGAAACAGTGCCTTACCTGCGCGGTTTGGGCCAAGAAGCTCAGGAATGCCGCAACTGGGGCCCGCAAATTGATTTGTTCAATTTCAGCGCTCCGTACCGCAAGGTGCCTCAGTTCATCACCTTGTTTGCGGACTACACTCAGCCGCTACCAGACCAGCACGTTTACGGTGTTGGCAATGACCCCTTAGAAATTCAGTTCGGCGCGATTTTCCCGCAAGAAACTCGCAATCCCAAGAGCCGTCCCGCTCCCTTCGGCAAGGACACCCGTCGCATCCTGATCCGTCAAGGTGCGGGGATTGAAAACCAATTGAGCAACCCGGCGGCTCGTGGTAAGGCTCCTGGTTCTCTCGGCCCCAAGGTCTTTAAATTAGACCAGTTGCCGGGTGGCTACACTGCTCCGAGAAAAGCCTCGGGCCGCGGTGCTTCTGTCGCCAGCAGCTACAGTAGTGCTTCCAGTGTCAAATTTACCGAAAGTTCCACCCAAGCGGTGATTCGGGCAGCTTACCTGCAAGTGTTCGGTCGCGACGTGTTCGACGGTCAGCGCCAAAAGGTGGCGGAAATTAAGCTGGAAAACGGCGAGATTCCGATGCGCGAATTTATTCGGATGTTGGCGAAGTCGGACGTGTTCCGCAATATGTACTGGAGCAAGCTGTACGTTTGTAAGGCGATCGAGTACATTCACCGCCGACTCCTGGGACGCCCTACCTACGGCCGCCAGGAAATGAACGCTTACTTTGACATTTGCGCCAAGAAGGGCTTCTACGCGCTGGTCGATGCCATCCTGGACAGCACGGAGTACAACGAAGCTTTTGGGGAAGATACAGTGCCCTACGAGCGCTATGTGACTCCCGGTGGTTTGTCGATGCGCACGATGCGATCGGGTTCCGTCGCTGAGCAAAATGTCCAAGCTCAGACGCCCGAAACTCCTCGGTTTATCGAACTCGGCACTGCGCTCGATCGGGGCGAATTCGAGTTACAAAATAGCCTCGCTCAAGGTGTCAGCAAGCGGCGCGAACAAACTAAGGTGTTCAAGCTGACGACTACTTCGGACAAAGTAGCTTTGAAAACTTTAATTCAAGCTGCTTACCGTCAAATTTTTGAGCGCGACATCAACCCGTATGTTGTGAAGAATGAATTCACGGCGCTGGAAAGCAAACTGGGCAACAATGAAATCAATCTCAAGGAGTTCATTGAGGCTTTGGGCTGCTCGTCGCTGTACATCAAACAGTTCTACGCACCTTATCCCAATACTAAGGTGATTGAGTTGGGAACGAAGCACTTCTTGGGCCGCGCTCCCCGCAATCAAGCGGAGATTCGGACGTACAACCAAATCTTGGCAAGTAAAGGGATTAAGGGCTTTATCAACGCGATGTTGAACAGCGTTGAATATGCCGAGGCGTTTGGCGAGGATACTGTTCCTTACCGTCGCTTCCCGACTCTGCCTGCTGCGAATTTCCCGAATACCGAAAGGCTGTACAATCAACTCACCAAGCAGAATGATGAGTTGGTGGTTCCAAGCTTTGAGCCAGTAGCTGCTACTGACAGAAGCTAGATTGATTTGAGGTTTTAGATGTTAAATTACAGCTAATTTAACGTCTAAAATAGTTGAAGGGCTGGTATAGTTACCAGCCCTTTTTTATTACAGGTTTCAAGTATAGCAATCGCCAAGGCTATTAAGGTGCTTTAGTCATTGTTCCCTTCGACTCCGTTCACGGAACAATGACTAAAGCGAAGCGCCTTGGCGACTGCTATAATGCCTATTTTTCTATCTTTACATCAATTGCCTCATAAGTTTTAACACTTATGTCTAGAGGATAATCTCCAGTTTATAGTTGCGCTCTAACCTTTATTTCACCATCAATAGATACTGTAGTTTAGACTAACCAAAGATGAGAACGGTGGCAAAAGAAGAACTAGAGCGGGTGCATCTCACTTTGGAATAAATACACTCATTCCTGAACTTTTCTCTCGCTAAGGGAGAAAGATTCAGGAATGAGGAAGAAGAGCAATTTGCCAAAGTTAGATGTACCAAGAGAAACCAATCTATTAGACATCTCCAATAATTGTAGTGGAGTAGGCATCCTGCCTGCCGTATTGCCGTATTTTTTGGAGCAGTCTATCGAAGAAAACACGGATTGTGCTTTAATTAGTTTGACAAGTTTGTTGCAACTGTTAGCCTAAGCTTTCTGTTGGCGGTCGGTTCAGGTTATTAGCCTATGCTTTTTCTTTCGCTTTCTGTTGTTGCTTGCGCTTGAGCATGGCACCTGCACCTATTAACATACCAAGTGTAGAAACAGGCTCGGGGACTGGGGTAGCCAAGTCTGAGATCGTCGCAGTTGCAGAACCCGAGAAGTTGTCAACAGTATCAATTCCAAAGCCGAAGATATCGCCTTGTGCAAGTGTGGTACTAAAAGCACCTGACTGCCCATTCGGCCCCGAACTATTGGTTAGTTGTGTAAAGGCTCCATTCAAAACGAAGCTAAAAGGATCGTAGAATGGGTTCTCATCAGCCGTTCCATAACTCCAATTAAAGCTAAGCAGACCACCGATCAGCGCTGTAGTCGTATAAGTAGTTCGACCATATCCCGACTCTCCATCCTCTCCGCCTATGATGCTAATCGATGACGGAGCATTGCTTGTATCTACATAACCGTTAGTATAGTTATTAGATAAAGTCCAATTGCTCGGAGCGTAAGCGCCTGTAAAACCGAAAGCTTGTGCAGAATCAACTGCTCCCAAAGCAACAACTGCTGCTCCAACGGTAGCCATCGATAATTTTTTCATTAAGGTTGATGTAGTCATTTTTTCAATTTCTCCAAAAAAGTAAACATTGACAATGGGGATACTCAAAAGTGCGATTGCTATAACTTTTAGATTGGTAGCAACTACTACCCAGGAATAGCTGTGTAACTTACTTACGTGGGAGCCTCTCGGGCCGCTCTCATTTAAGTATTTTCACTGAAAACAGATTAACATATTCAAATCAGTGCCGTCAACCAGTTTCATTGTTAGCAAAAGTCAGAAAAAGTTTTACCGTTAATCAACCCTTTCTTCCATTCAAAATCTACTTACTTCCTTGCTCAGTCGTGAAACTCAGGGCAGTAATATTTAGGAGCCAAAGCGTTAAGCGCATCAACTTCAGCATTGCCTTGAGGTTGCAGCAAGTCGATCGACATTCCCCCACTTAGTGCATTACATATCCCGCGCGCACGTTCGATAGCGGCTTGGGGATTTCGTTGAAGGCGAGACACAGCATCGGATGAGGATGACTTGAGCCGTTTGCTCAACGATTGTTGGTAATTATTAATAAAAGCCTGATCATTTGGCTGTAAAGCCTTCGGGCGGTCTCTGCTACTACTTCCACAAAGCTTACCTAAGTCGATCGTTTGACCATCACTTTTCTGTATATAGCAAACGTAATCAACCGGTGTTTGAGCGACTGAACCACTAGATTGACATAGGTCAACACCAAAGGCGATCGACATCATTACCAAAGAATAAAACACTCGTTTCGACTGTCTGACATATTGCACGACTCTTCAAACTCCCACCAACCGTTAAACTTTCATAATCTTATAGAGAACCCACACCGGATGTTGTCACAATCCGGCGTGATTCACTATATTCTGCATAGTGCGAACATAAGAGGGTTTTACAGGCAAATAAAATGCTCGCACTATAAGGCAATAATGTTATGCTCCTCGTTGAGACTTCCAAGGGCCCCAAATGGCAAACGTGATGCCTGGGGTTTGGATATTAACGAACATAGTTCGACCATCCGGCGAGAAGCAGGCTCCGGCAAACTCGCTATCGTTGATCGCATTTTTTGCGAAACGATACAGTTCCCCGTTAGGAGTTACACCCACCACGAACTGCTCATCATTGCCATCTTCGCAAATGATCAGATCACCATGAGGTGCCACAACAATGTTGTCAGGGCCATCGAGTTCGTCAGCCGATTTAGCCTCAACAAAAAGTTCGATCGCATCTTGATCCGGAAGATACCGCCAAACCTGACCAAATCCGTTCGGTCTGCCATTAGCGTCAACAGAGCCACCGTTTGTACAACAGAAATAAACTTCACGATTGCCGTACCAGATGCCTTCTCCACGAGCAAACTGGGCAGCACCTTTACCGAAACCTTCGACCCGTACCGTATCCGTAGCAGGGTCAGGATTGTCAATTGTCACCCATTCCACCGGCATCTGTTTGCCCTTGGGAAAGCCTGCAAAAGTCTTTGCCTGAGGCATATTCTTAATCTTCAGCGCTTGCAGAGTACCCCCGGCCCTTAAAATGTTCCGTTGAGATGGGATAAAGCGATAGAAAAGGCTATCTCTTTGGTCTTCAGTCTCGTACACAATTCCGGTTTTGGGGTCGATCGCCACCGCTTCATGGTTAAACCGTCCCATCGCAACTAAAGGTACGGGATTCACAGGAACCGTTGCCCGAGCCGGAACTTCAAAGTTGTAGCCGTGAGATTTCGAGACATTTGTCGCATTGCCCGGTCTATTCGTCGCCAGAGTCGAGACATTCTCCTCGGAAGTAATCCAAGAACCCCAGGGAGTC
Organism: Microcoleus sp. FACHB-61; assembly: GCA_014695295.1. GTDB lineage: Bacteria > Cyanobacteriota > Cyanobacteriia > Cyanobacteriales > Microcoleaceae > Microcoleus. Next base: position 216,011 of record JACJNY010000025.1, read on the forward strand.
GGGCCGCCCGCACAATTTCGATAGGTGCCGCTAAGCGAAGTGTAGTGCTTGATGAGCTGGCGATCTGGTCCAACCTGTAGTGTTGTTGTCCCCCCTTTGCAAAGAGGATCGTAAGGATTTGGGCCCACAACTTGGGTTGAAGAATTCGGACTCAGTTCGTGATTGCGAACCAGAATCACCGTGTTTCCGAGGCCTGGGAAAGCCGCCATGCCATCGTGACCACCGGGCACAGGGGAACCGTCGCTCATCATTTCGCCAGTTCGTGAAAAAGCCTGATACTGAAACCCACGGGGTAAATCTAACAATCCATTCGGATCGGGTACGAGGGGCCCATACCCTCCTCCAAATACTGATTCACCATTGGCCTTTCTGGCATAAAGCGTTTCTAGAGGAGACATCATCAAAGTGCCAGCAGCGCTCGCTCCTGCCAATGTAAAAAACTTTCGTCGTGATAGTTGCATCAGTCTTTTCTGGTGAATTAAACAAAGCATACTAAACCTGCATCAAGAGCAAGATAAGGTTGGTTTAACTTCTCATTAAGGTTGTCTCATAGTTGTTCAATGTCAATCCCAGCGGCTCGTAATTGCGCGGCTAACCAGGCTGTTCATTGCTCTGTTTGTTCAGCCCGTTGACGTTTTTTTTTCAGTAGGGAGTTGTAGAGTGGAAAGCACGTTAATCAGCTTTATACAAAGAGATTTCTCTAAAAGGAATGTATGTATATTCACTTGTCAAATTTTAGGAGAAATCACTAACATTTATGAGGCTTTAATTGCGGCATTTATTTTTTAGTCTAGCTATTTTCTACATTTTTTTAACAGCTTCTATTTCTTCAACCTCTACCCGGATAATAGCGGTTTCAAATTCTACGCCCACAACTCGGCTGACTTCGATGATTTCTACAAAACTGGCACATTGAGATAGCAGTTGGCAATTGGATGAAGTACACTCCAAACGAGGAGCTTGTTCTTTTCGGCATTCTGAGCCTGTACGTCATCCTAATGAGAACCGCTATAAAGTCCTAATTCTCGTTCGCAAGCAGTGCCGTGAAATACCGATTTTGAGGCTTAGCCTCGCGTTGATAGAATTATTGAAATTGGTAAAATTCTAACATCCGTTTGATTTTTGGCAACTGTCTTTCAGATTTTCGGAAAGCCAGCCAGATGCGATTGGTAACAGCCTGTGCAGGTTTGAGAACAAGTGTCAAGCGATTTTCTTTCACCCAATCTGCACACAAGTAGTCGGGAAGAACGCTAAAGCCAAATCCCAATACAACCGCTTGTCTAATTGCTCTTAAATCGGGCACGATCAGTTTCGGATGAACGTCAATTATTCTGCCAAATACAACTCGCCAAAAGCGGCGGGCGATCGGCAATTCTTCGCTGTAAGCAATCCAAGGTTGGGTTAGAAGCCATTGAGCGAGTGGATTCAAATCAGCTTGGCTGGTTCCTTCAGCAATAGGATTTGCAATATTTGGCGGCCCAATAAGCCAGAAATTTTCCTCGAATAGCAGTTGACATTCAATATCAGATAAAGTGATTTTTTGAGTGGCAATTACAAGGTCTAGCTTTCCTGCTTTGAGTTGTTGGATTAACTCTGCTGTTAACCCAAATTGCACGGTGTAAGAAGTGCGATCGTCCTGCGGTAGTCGATCGAGAATTCGTTCTGTGAAAAATTCTTGGGGCGTACCGATTCTGATTGTTTGCGGAGTTTGGGATGTTGAGTTTTTGTGGGGAATTGATTCGAGTTTCTCGATCGCACCAGCAATTTGAGTATAAAGTCTTTGTCCCGCTTCCGTGGGAACCATCCGCCTCGGAGTCCTTTGAAACAAGGGATTTCCCAAAGCTGACTATAGGGCTGCGACGTGTTGGCTAACAGCCGGTTGCGTGAGGTGGAGAACTTGGGCGGCCCCCGATACGGTTCCCACGCGGTAAACCTCGATAAAGCTGCGATACCATTCAAAGTTAATCATAAATAGATTTATACCAGCTCTAAAATTTTATAATTTGTATTTTAGATAAATTCGACCTAGGATCAGAACAACAGGCACAAACACACCTGATAGTAAGAGGAATAAACGATGACTAGCCAAAAAGTTCTGATTGTTTTAACCAGCCACGGTACATTGGGCGACACTGGTAAAGAAACGGGTTTTTATCTCCCAGAGGTGACGCATCCATTGGACGCATTTACTCAGGCCGGATTAACGGTAGATTTTGTCAGCCCCAAAGGCGGTAAAGCTCCAATGGTTGGGGTTGATTTAGAAGACCCGCTAAATAAGGCTTTTTTAGAGGATTTGCAACAGGTGGCGCGAGTGGAAAATACTCTCAATCCTGCACAGATTGACCCTGCAGAATATGGCGCTATTTTCTACGCTGGAGGACACGGTACAATGTGGGATTTTGCCGATAACCAGGAACTTGCTGCGATTGCTGCTGCTATTTACGAAGCAGGTGGCATTGTGGGTGCTGTCTGTCACGGGCCAGCGGCGTTAGTTAATCTTAAGTTGTCGGATGGTGAGCACCTGATTGCAAATAAGACTGTGGGTGCTTTTACTAATGAAGAGGAAGCCGCTGTAGGACTGACTGAAATAGTGCCGTTTTTGCTGGAGTCGAAATTAATTGAACGCGGCGCTAATTTTACGAAAGTTCCTAATTTTCAGGCTCATGTTGTCGCGAGCGAGAGGCTCGTCACAGGCCAAAATCCCGCTTCGGCAGCAGGTGTCGGTCACAAAATGGTAGAATTGCTCAAAAATAAGTAGATCCCAAAAAAATATCACACAGAGAAACCCGGTTTCTTAAACAACACCTTCGCGTCTAAGTCAAAAGGCTCTAAGAAAGTAGGTTGGGTTGAGGCACTCGTACCCAACGCCATCAATTTTAAATTTTAGATTTTAGATTTTAGATTTTAGATTTTTGCTCCAATCTAAAATCTAAAATCTAAAATCAGTTGTTGGTTTCGCTTCATAAGGGCTCAACCTACTGTGAAAAGGGCGAAGGTATTATTAAAACAATCAGGTGTCTGGATACCTAATTACTACCTGTTTTTTTTCGGTTAACCGTACTCCAAGAGCCACTTTGAGCCGAGAACATTACTGCCACATTTTCGTCGGTGATGTTAATGAAGTCGCGCTCGCTGTACGAGGAACAAATTACTGAGTTATGGGAGAGCTTAGTGAATTCCCTTCATTCCCAGTACGCAAAAATTAAGTATAATTTGGGAGTGCTGGTTTAGGGAGGCATCAAGATATTGAGCGCCCCGTCGTAAAACAGCCAAATAAACTGAGCCCTTGTTCTGATTAGTAAAATAACTAAATGAATAAGGTATTAGGGCATAATGTTGTGAAAGATGGAACAGGGTATGGAACTAAATTTACAGAAATTTTATAGCGCCTGCAATCCCAGCTACACCCTGGCAGTAGCAAATCAAAAAGACCGACAATACTATATCGATTTCTCATCAGTGCGGGGCGGCACAATCGTAGAACAATTGGAGCGCACCATCAGCCGTCTGTCCCCCGACGCACCTACCTGTCAATTATTCACAGGTCACATCGGATCTGGTAAATCAACTGAATTGCTGCGACTGCAAGCTCAATTGCAGCAACAAGGATTTCATGTTGTTTACTTTGAGTCGAGTAAAGACTTAGACATGGCAGATGTAGATATCACTGACATTTTGTTGAGCGTTGCTCGTCAGGTGAGCGAAAGCATCGAGAAAATGAAAATCAAGCTGCAACCGACGGGGTTTAAAGCTTTGCTCAAAGGGGTTGCTGATGTTTTTCAAACTCAAATAGACTTGAGGGCTGAAGCTAATGTCCCTGGTTTTGGGGAAATAAATGCCAGCACGGAAGGAGAATTTTCTCTGGCGTTGGGAATTGGCAAAATTACTGCTAAGGCAAAAGATGCTCCGAATCTGCGATCGGAGTTGAGGCAATATTTGGAGCCGCGAACTAACGTAATTTTAGATGCACTGAATAAGGAGTTGCTGGAGCCGGCTAATCAAGAACTAAAACGCCAAGGGAAACAAGGACTTGTAGTAATTATCGACAATCTCGATCGCATACACCTGTGCGCAAAACCGACGGGGCGCCTGCAACCGGAATACCTGTTTGTCGATCGCGGCGAACAGTTGGCAAGACTAAATTGCCACGTCGTGTATACAATTCCTTTGGTGCTGATTTTCTCTAACGATTTGGGCCAGTTGACCAATCGATTTGGGGTAGATCCGAAGGTTTTGCCGATGGTGCCGGTGCAGTTTAGCGACGGTTCTGAGTGCTCTGAGGGTGTGGAATTGCTGCAGCAGATGGTTCTGGCGCGGGCTTTTCCGACGGTGCACCCGAAGCAGCGCTATGCTTTGGTTGGCAAAGTTTTCGACTCTGCGGAAACTCTCGATCGCCTCTGTCGAGTCAGCGGGGGTCATGTCCGAAATTTGCTGCAACTGCTGTATAGCTGTCTGCAGAAACAAGACCCTCCTCTGTCGCGGGAAACTTTGGAAAATGTGATCGTCCAGCGCCGCCACCAGCTTACTTTGGCGATCGAACCGGATGAGTGGAAATTGCTGCGCCAAGTATCCGCTACCAAAACTGTGAACGGGGAAACTAAATACCAAATATTGCTGCGCAGTCTCTGGGTGTTTGAATACCGTTACGGCGAGGATTACTGGTTTGATGTCAATCCGATTTTGGCTGACGCCAAAGAGTTTCGGGAAACAGAATATCCGGCGAAACAGCTTTGAGTTTAAAAATATCCACGACGAAGAATCTACCGCACAGCATATTATATTATGCTCCTTCTAAGTACCACAATCAACTTTGTTGGTAGTGAGAATTTCCATCCAGGTCAAACTCAGGAGACTTGTCTTGTCATTACAAACTTATTACCAACTTAAGTAGGTAGGTGCCGCAAATAAACATTACATGGGGAGGGCGAGTGAGTGCATCCATCTTATCGCTTATATCTGCTCTTTCTACGCTAAACCAGCCCCTACAAGATATTGTTTTTTTTCGTACCGCTCTACTTATAATGGTTATTTTACGGGACACGCAGCTAGATATTACTCTCTCAAACCGTTGCAGCGGACTATTGTCCGCTGCAAGTTCTCTTAAATACTTTTTACTGCATTTAGTGAGAACAATATGTTTACTATATTATGATATGATTTACGCAAAAGTCAAGACATTTATTGAAAGTTATTAAACAACCAATTTAAAAGATATGCTAGAAAAAGTTGTACAATAAAGCTAGCCAAATTAGTCTTTTTTTTTCTTTATTCCGGCTGACTTCTGACTTCTGACTTCACCATCTGACTACTATGATTAAAGGCACTACTAAACTGTTGGGAGTAATTGGTCATCCCGTCGAACATTCTCTCTCGCCGGCGATGCACAATGCTGCTATTTCCCACTTGGGAGTCGATTTTGTCTACCTGCCGTTTCCGATAAAACCAGGGGATTTAAAAGCTGCTCTTGCAGGATTTGCGGCGATCGGCGTTCGGGGATTTAGCATCACTATTCCGCACAAACAAGCCATCTTACCGCTGTTGTCGGAAGTTTCCCCGATCGCGCGATCGATCGGCGCAGTCAATACCGTATACCTGACTGACAAAGGTTGGTGCGGCACAAATACTGACGTTGAAGGCTTTCTCGCGCCGCTGCAAACCCCCCCAACCCCCCCTGACCAAGGGGGGGCTAGGGGGGGTTCCGATTGGAGCCAGAAAGTAGCGGTAATTTTGGGGAATGGCGGGGCCGCGAGAGCTGTTGTGGCTGGATGCGCTCAATTGGGATGTGCAGAGATTCACGTTGTCGGCCGCAGCGAACAAAATTTAGCGGAATTTCAGCAGAGTTGGGTCAATTCTCCGATGCCGGTGCAGAATTTGCAGGTGCATACTTGGGAGAACTTGTCAATGTTAATCTCGCAGGCAGATTTGCTGGTGAACACGACGCCTGTGGGGATGTATCCGCAGGGGGAAAAGTCGCCGGTTGCCGATGGTGCGCTCAATCGAATTTCAGCAGGTGCGATCGTCTATGATTTAATTTACAACCCGAACCCTACCCAGTTTCTCAAAGATGCGCAGCTTCGGGGAGCGCGAGCTATTGACGGACTCGAAATGCTAGTTCAACAAGGAGCAGCCGCCTTAAAAATTTGGCTGCATAAAGAATCCGTCCCAGTCGATGTAATGCGCCAAGCCTTGCGGCAGCATTTAGGCTTAAGCTAAGTAGCAATTTACAACTGAATTCGCGCTAAGCTGAGGATTAAAATATACTTGCCCTGCCATTTATGAAGTTTCGAGCTATCAGCCTTTTTTTTGCTACTTGCCTAATCGGAATTTTTAGTTTGGTATTCACTCCACCTGCTTGGGCTCTGACGCAGATTAAACTTTCCGAACTTTCTTATCGCGAATGTCCTGCCGAAATGGCAGAAGGAACCGTCACCAGCGGCAGTTCTATGGAAGCTACCTGCTTTTTGATTACTGGGAAAGCTGAAAATAGCACCGGCAAACCAGTTGTCAATGCCGATATTTTCGGCCGCATTTATGATGCCGACGACAATCCGGTGATGCAAAACCGGACTCGCTTGGGTTCTATAGAAGAAATTCCTCCCGGAGTTAGCGATTTTCAGCTCAGAATTTCGGTTGCCGCCAACCAAAGAACACCTTTGAAGCTCAAGCAATTTAAAGCTACAGGTTTTACTGGCGTGGTTCGCCGCTAACGAAACTATTTGAGATTTTAGATTGCTGATTTGAGATTTTGGGTTGGCTGCCCGTGAAGTCGCGAGGCAGTTTTAGATTTTAGATTTTAGATTTTTGAGTGGCTGGCAATTTCTCATTTCTAATGTACGAGTGTACGAGAAACTCCCCAGCTTTTCAACCGAGGAGTTCATGTCAAAATCTCAAATCTAAAATTTAGTTGCCGGCAGCTAGGCCTGCCAAACAATTTAGCCTAGATGCTTAAAAACTTAAGCTTGTCTAACTACAATGATGTTTGCAAGCTTGTCAAAAGACCGATCAAGAATTCCGAGCCGAACTGAAGTACAAAAAACGCAATCAGCGGCGAAAAGTCAATCCCTCCTAAGGGGGGGATAATCGAGCGGAATAGATTGAGGTAAGGATCTGTTAACTGACTCAAAATCGAAAACGGGGGGTCATACCAATTGATATTGGGGAACCAGCTTAACAGCACCCTAAAAATCATTAGGACTACATAGATTTGCAGAAATGTGGACAGCGTGGTTGCCAAAAGGCCTATGGAATAACTCATATATTCTGGTTGTAGTTTGAGTAAAGTTTACAGACACTTTAAGTTTGAGTTTAGCATAGCTGGAGGAGTGGGGGGAGTGGGAGTTGGGGAGACCAGGAGCGTTTTTGTTGTTCCTTGTTGCTTCTGTCTCCCGCTTTTAGCTGGAAAGATGAAGAGAGAAATGTGCGACAGTTGACCGATCGCCCGCATCGATCTGCCAGACTAATCTAAAATTTTAAATGGATTCAGGAGTCTTGGGCGATTGAACCCTCGCTGTTGTGTCCCTGCGCGTTCCCGTTTACGTCGCCCAGTTGCAGTCGCACGTCATCTATTGCCTGATTTAGCTGGGCAATTTTATCTTCTAAACTCAGCCTTGCTACTTCCATGCTGTCGGCTTCGAGTTGACTGGCTTTCCTCTGGCGAATCTTTCTTGTCTTTGGTTGTGAAGGTTCACTCAGCAATGCTTCAGCAGCGCGCCGCGACAGCACCGTGCCCAAAACTGCACCCACCAAGCCGCCAACTGCAGCTCCGGCAATAAATCCGCCTGTAAAACCCTCTCGATTGCTCATGGCTCAACTCAACTGCGCGATATTTCTTTGATTTGTTTATTTTGACACTATTGGCTGGAGAAACCGGCAGACGATCGTTCGATTTTAGATTTTAGACTTTTGATTCAAGAATTGAGATGCCGATCGGGAAAATGAGCCGGAGGGACAAAAGCCCAAACGGGCATCCTGTCGGTTAGTTGTCAGGTAAGGCGAGGATTCCGACTTCCGAGTTAAAGCGGATCATTTCCAAAGATCGATCGCCATAAAGATCCTCAATGTGTTCCAAGCAGCACTCGATCGCGAAATCGTTCAATTCAGCAGGCTCAACGCCGTACATTTCCTCAAACACCTCTGAGTCTACCCGACAAAAGCGCGGTCGATCGGCATAAATTCCGCATTCTCGCGTCGTTCTGTCAAAATTTATACACCAACCATCCTCTCCGACTAAGCTCAAGTAGAGCGCTAATTCCTCTGTGGATAAATACTCGTCTAAGTCAGGGCGCTCTGTTGGGTCGAGGTAACAACAAGCACCGCACTGCTTTACGCAACGCCAAGTAGCCATAGTTTGATTTTAGATTTTAGATTTTAGATTTTAGATTTTAGATTCCCAGCATAATGTGGAAAATGCCAAACTTTAGGAGATAGGGGCTCTTCAAGTATATCAATTGCCAGCGCCGGAGGCCCAGAGCCTGAAGGGGCGGTTCGATTTGAGATTGGGGGCACTTTCTCGGTAGGAACATCAAGTCCCCGGTTCCCTGTGGCTGGGAGGTCGATCTTAGTTTACATTTTGTTGAATTTTGTAAAGTTCCTTAAAAAATAGGGACGATAGCCCGGTAAAATCAGAAGCGGATTTTCTAATTCAACAATCTAGACTTAATCACTACAGTCAGGAGGACACATGGACTTTATAACCGATCTTTTCAGTGGTATGGCTGGTGTAGACTACCAACTCATTGTTCAGGTAGCTTTACTCGCAGCAGTTGTGCTTTCGGGCCCGATCGTGATTTTTCTGCTGGCAGCTAAAGGCGGCGACCTGTAATTTTAGCACGCTCCGGGGCGATCGAGAGTTGGGAGTTTTGAGTTTAAAATTATGCAAAATTCACAACGCTCGATCGCCAATTTTCGCTGCTGCACGAGCTTTCTTATCAAATACCGAGTTATCAAATACCGAGGGCGTGTTTAGCAGTTTGAATCAAATTCTCAAAAAAAGGTAGAGATACATCGACTTCTCTAGCATCTTTGCGGCAGTTCCCTAACAAACCGATGTTTTGTCCGGGTGCAACAGCCAAAACTTGCCCTTGAGAGTTGCGAATTCTCAATTCTTCGATCGAGCCGGCGGGAGACAAACTGCAAGAATAAGTGCGATCGCAGTAATCAAACTCAACTTTTCCGAACATCGGCGGCCTGGAACTAGCAACACTTGCGGGCAGCCGGACACCAAACAATTCTAACTCAACCGATGTCTTGCCATTAAAACTATTTTCCCGCAATCGGTAAGCAATATCAACCCGCCGAGGCAAAGGGAAATATTCCCCCCAACGCCAAGCAATCGCCTTCACACTAGCCGATACTTTTCCATCTTGAGTTGCAGTTAGTTTAACGTGACCTCCTTTACCTACAATTTTCTGTTCAGTTATGCAAACATTAGGCGTCCAAAATACAGGAGCCTTATTTTCAATCCCGCAAGGTTCCAGAGCATCAATTTGTCGGTAAAGGTCGAGACTAATCTCAGCCAAATCGGCTCGCACGTCTACTGAAACCAGCGGCTTGAGATGTTCCGGCTGCAAACATTGATTGGCAAAAATTGACAGTTGAGTGCGGAATTGTTCGAGATTATCAGCCGGCATCGAAAAACCGCCAGCCGCTTTGTGTCCGCCAAATTTAGTTAATAAATCCGCGCAAAAGTTCAGCCCGTCAAATACATTAAACTCAGGAATTCCCCTCGCCGAACCCCGGACAATTTTAGCGGGCGGGCACGGGGGCACCGCCCCTACAGCCTCATCCTCAAAAGTACCGATAAAAACGGGCACGCCGTAGCGTTCCACCAACCGAGAAGCCACAATCCCGATCACCCCGTGGTGCCAACCCGGTTGCACGACAACTAAAACTCGTTCTTGCTGCAAGTCGATCGCCCTTTCCTCGCACCAAGCAATGGCTTCCTGCTCAATTTCTTGGCACAACTCCTGCCTGCGCTGATTAATTTGTTCGCACTGCATCGCGTTTTTAAGAGCCAATTCGCGATCGTCCGTAGTCAGCAACTCTATCACAATTTGAGGGTCAGCCAGCCGCCCCACAGCATTAATCCGGGGCCCGAGCCTAAAACCAATATCTTCAGGCTTTAACGAATTTTGAGTTTTAGTTTTTGAGTTGAGAATTGAGGGACTTTCCGCACTTCCCGGCTGCACTCCAGCTACCTGAATCAAAGCCTGAACACCCGCCAATTGCGAGTGAGGCAACAGCCGCAAACCCCGCTTCACCCAGCGGCGGTTAACTCCAGTCAAAGGCGCTAAATCCGCAATAGTTCCCAAAGTAAATAACTCCAGCAGCGGATTCACCAACCCCCCAACTTTCTGCATATCCTGAGCCAAAGTAATCGCCAAAACATAAGCAACGCCTACGCCAGCCAAACCGCGATAAGGCGAAGATTCCGCAATTAATTTCGGGTTGAGAATAGCATCGGCCGGCGGCAGTTTTGGCGGCAAATCGTGGTGGTCTGTAATAATAACTTTGACACCGAGTTCTCGCGCTCTGGCAACCGGGCCGTAGGCTGCAATTCCGTTGTCAACCGTGAGAATGAGAGCGACACCTTCCGAGTGAAATTCTTCTACAATGCGATCGTTAATCCCATAACCTTCTCGCATCCGGCTGGGAATAGCATAATCCACATTTGCCCCCAGAGCCCTCAGAGCTCGCAGCAACAAAGCGGTGCTCGTCATCCCGTCAGCATCGTAGTCGCCGCAAATCGCAATTTTTTGCCCTCCCGAAATCGCCTCCCGCAACAACTTGACACTCGCAGCCAAATCGGGAAACTCATCCATTGGCGCGGGCAAAACCAGAGATTCCGGTTCGATAAACCCTTGCACTTCTTTAACCGAATCGATGCCCCGGTTAATCAGTACCTGTGCCAGCAAGGGCGACAAACCGATTTCTGCGGCAAACTGTTCGGCTTGCTGTGTTTGAGGGGAATAAATTTGCCACCGTTGGTTTGGCAATCGGTGAAAATGCGGAGGCACAGATGTCGGTTGCTCTTGCACGGAAGCTGAGGTTTAAATATACATAGTTAATCTTACCGAATTAAGTCACTGCGTCAATCAATTGTAGATTTTAGATTTTAGATTGAGCCTAAAGATGAGTTTTTTGGGTAAAATCCAAAGGTTGTTTGTAGGAAAGCTTTTTTCGGAAGCTGTCACCGCACCCAAATAGGGATATAAGCCCTGACAACAGTCGTGGAGACCATAAAAATTTTAGACCAAAGTTGAAACCCCGCAGATTTATCTGTGGAGTCAATCTAAAATCTCGAATCTCCAATCGGCTGGCGGGAGCCGAAGAACTAAGTCTAGCAGGCATTTGCGCTGCCCGCCCTAGGGCGCAGACTACTAATTTAATGAGGAGACTTGCATGAGTGGCGATCGACCGCCTTGGTTTAAAATTGCATTACAGGTTCGGGGGTCTGTCATTCCCTCAATTCTGCCCCGCGTTTTGCTGTGCGGCGGCTTTGGAGTTTTTATTTCCCTGCTGCACTTTTTTAAGTTGCCGGTGTCCATGCCCATTTTGTCGAGTATTGTACCGAGTATTGTCCTGGGTTTACTGTTAGTTTTTCGGACAAATACAGCCTACGAACGATTCTGGGAAGGTCGAAAATTTTGGGGAACTTTAATCAACAACGTCCGCAATTTGGCGCGCCAAATCTGGGTAGCAATTGAGGAAAAAGACCCGCAGGATATCGCAATCAAAAAGTCAGTCCTGCGCCTGTTACCTGCCTTTGCAGTGGCGCTGAAATTGCACTTGCGGCAAGAAGCAGTAAATCCAGAACTGGAGCCGTTAATGTCCCCAGCGCAGTACCACAAGCTCAAATCCATGAACAATCCGCCCCTAGAAATTGCCTTTTGGATTGAGGATTATATGCACGAGCAGTACGAGCGCAATTGCCTCGATGTCTATCAGTTAACTGCTATGAATGAGTTGCTAAACTCTATGATTGATGTCTTAGGCGGCTGCGAGCGGATTTTGAAGACGCCTATCCCTTTGGCTTATGCGATTCACCTGAAACAACTCTTGTTGCTTTACTGTTTGGCATTGCCCTTTCAAATGGTGAACGATTTGGGTTGGGGAACAGGCCCAGTTGTGGCTTTAATTAGTTTTACTTTGTTCGGGATCGAAGAAATCGGCATTGAAATAGAAAATCCCTTCGGACACGATGCCAATGATTTGCCTTTGACCAATATTTGTGCTGCCATGCAGCGCAATATCGACGATTTAATTTCTTTATCTCCTAGCGTTCACGAACAGGTGAAAGATAAGTAAAGTCATACCATTTTAGATTTTAGATTTTAGATTTTAGATGGGTATCGAGAATCTAAAATGGTATAACCTACTGGTTAATTTTTAACAATAAACCGCATTAACCCAGCCCATACTAACAATTTTAGATTTTAGATTTTAGAGTTGTATCGAAAATCTAAAATCGTATAACCTACTGGTTAATTTCTAACAATCAACCGCATTAACCCAGCCAATACTAACAATACAGGCGTCAGCCAATCTCCCCACCGCACGTACAAAGTCCGAGTTTGCCGCCGATAAATAGTAGCATCTCGGACTTCATAGGTATTAATTCCAGACTTCCAAACCGTCTCGCCGCGAGGATTTACAAAAGCAGAGTAACCCGTATTAGTTGCTATAACTGCCCATCTATCAGTTTCAATTGCCCGCATCACATCTAAAGCGTGATGTTGATCCAACATTGGCGGTTTGTAATGGGCATTGTTGGAAGCGGTGATCATAAATTCGCCTCCCTTCGCCGCCTGATATCGGAAATTTTCAGCAAAGGCTGAATCGTAACAAATTCCGACAATGGCGCGGCCAAACGGCGTATCAAACAATTGTTTAGAATTGCCTGGTACTAAATGAGCATCTAAGGGGGAAAGGCGATTAATAATCCCGCCTAAGATTTCGTAAAAAGGGATATATTCGCCTAAAGGCACTAGCTTTAGTTTATCGTAGCGGCCGACAATTTCTCCAGTACGATCGATCGCCAATAAGCTGTTAGTGATACTATCATCTTGCTGTCCGAATCCTCCAACCCAAGCCACAACACCGCGTTCGATAATAGCTTGGTAAAACGAAAGAGTAGAACGCTGATACTCGTTTGTCCAGATAAAAGGCAAAGCTGTCTCTGGAATTAACACAGCATCGACTTTCCTGTCTGCTAACTGTTTGTATCCAGTGGTGTAACCTTCCAAAGCGCGCCCCCAACCCCCTGAATCAAACTTAATCTCGTTAGGAATATTGCCTTGAATAATGCCAATTTTTAAAGCAGTTGCAGCTTCTTGATTCAAAGGGCGGTTGTATAAGCTCCATCCTGCAATATGCAAAAGTAAACACAAACTCGCAGGCAAAATATAAGCAATCCAATTCTTCCTTCTTCCTTCTTCCTTCTTCCTTCTTCCTTCAATAAAAGCTTCGGCGATTAAGCCATTTACTGCTACAATAGCGGCTGTTACTGCGCTGGGCCCGGAGAGTTGACCGAGGTGCAATATTGCTAAATTGTGCGGGCTTTGGGTATATGATAGGGATGTCCACCACAGCGAACCTGTACTCCAAATACTTTCTAAGGCACACCACAAAGCTGTGCCAATTAAAACGCGAGTTAATGCTGAAAATTGAGCTTTACCCCCCCCAGCCCCCCCTTGTAAAGGGGGGGAGTTAAGAATAAAAATAGGATTTTTGCCTGGTAAAGTTAGGGAGTTGAGAATTACAAATAGCCACGCCCAAACGGCTACTAATGCGGCTCCCCAGAGGGTGATGAAGGCCCAGCAAAAAAGTGCGATCGCCAAACTCGGCCACCAAGGAACTCCCAACCAAGTCATCGGGTGAATTCCCATAATCCAAGATAAAGCTAATCCGTGATAGCCAATTCCCCAGAGTGAAGGAACAAGGAAAAATGAAGCAGGAAGAAGGAATAATTTTTGTTGTTTTACTTCTTGCTTTGGCTTTTCATAACTAACAACCAAAATCCAGAGAGGAACTAGGGCTACCCAAGCCAATAGCCAAGCATTTACTGGTGCGGTTGTCAATGCCATCAAAATGCCGCTCAAAAATGCGATCGCCCAGGCTAATGTTTTTGATTTATGAACCGCGAGTTTTTCAAATTTGTGCCTGTTAAATATCGCCACTTTGATGATTGCCAAAAATAATAATTCCTAATTAATATATCAGATTAATCAGGAAGAAGGGAGTTTGGCAATGAGCACTGTACGGGATTTAACGGATTTAACGGATTTAACAGAAGGAAATCTCTCAAATTCTACTTGCCCAAACAAAAAGCGCCCCTATTTCTAGGAGCGCTTTTTGTTAAATCAAAAGCTAAATTTAGCCGTTGATGGAAGGAGCAACCATTGCTACTGGGGTGACTTCACCGGCGGCCAAGTCGAGGGGGAAGTTGTGAGCGTTGCGCTCGTGCATTACTTCCATACCCAGGTTAGCGCGGTTGATGACATCAGCCCAAGTGTTGATGACGCGACCTTGCGAGTCGATAATCGATTGGTTGAAGTTGAAACCGTTGAGGTTAAACGCCATCGTGGAAATACCCAAAGCGGTAAACCAGATGCCGACAACTGGCCATGCACCTAACAAGAAGTGCAAAGAACGGCTGTTGTTAAAGCTCGCGTATTGGAAGATTAACCGACCGAAGTAGCCGTGGGCTGCCACGATGTTGTAGGTTTCTTCTTCTTGACCGAATTTGTAACCGTAGTTCAAAGATTCTGTTTCGGTTGTTTCACGAACCAAGGAAGAGGTAACTAAAGAACCGTGCATTGCAGAGAACAAAGAACCGCCGAAGACACCCGCAACTCCCAACATATGGAAGGGGTGCATCAGGATGTTGTGCTCAGCTTGGAACACGATCATGAAGTTGAATTGACCGGAGATACCCAACGGCATACCGTCAGAGAAAGAACCTTGTCCGATCGGGTAGATCAAGAATACGGCGGTTGCTGCTGCAACTGGTGCAGAGTAAGCGACGCAGATCCAAGGACGCATACCTAAGCGGTAAGACAATTCCCATTCACGACCCATGTAGCAGAAAACGCCAATGAGGAAGTGAAAAACTACCAATTGGTAGGGGCCGCCGTTGTACAACCACTCATCAAGGGAAGCAGCTTCCCAGATGGGATAGAAGTGAAGACCGATCGCGTTTGATGAAGGAACAACAGCACCTGTGATGATGTTGTTACCGTACATCAAGGAACCAGCTACTGGTTCGCGGATGCCGTCGATGTCCACAGGAGGAGCAGCGATGAAGGCGATGATGTAGCAAACGGTGGCGCTCAGCAAGGTGGGAATCATCAAGACGCCGAACCAACCCACATAAATGCGGTTATCGGTGCTAGTTACCCAGTTGCAAAACTGCTCCCAAACGTTGCCGCTTTCGCGACGCTGTACGGTTGTTGTCATTTGGTTTATGATTGCTTAATTGAATTTTCAAGGTTCGTTGTGGGAATGCCCCACGCTTATATTAGTAACACCATTCACTCTAGTTTGCCAAGGGATTACTGCTGACAATTTAAATATTTTACAAACTTTTACAAATACTTGATTATTAGTAAATATTTGTAGTTTTTTACAAAGTAAAATTACACACCAAATCGGTTAAATACAGCGGCCAGAAGAACTGAATCTATTGTCGGTAGCTTGGTTCAGCAGTTCGAGCCAATTATTTTTGTTCAGGTCGATTCTCTTTCTATTTAAATATCTGTTAATTAGGTCGTGAAGAGATGATTTTTAATATTTATTTACATATCATCGGTGGATTCTGCCAGGGGAAATTTTTATCGGGAGAATACTGAAAACCTGGTTTCTAGTGCGATCGCGCTGCATTCTCAATAATCTTCAATCCACCGGGTTTATTGACGAAAAAAGAAACCCGGTTTCTGAGGCGCTTGGCAATAGAAATCAACCGGGTTTCTGAGGATGAGTCCGTAATTTGTGCGTAAAAATTAGGCTTTAGCCTGGGGGCCACTTCATCTGCCGTCCGCCGAGAATGTGAAGGTGGAGGTGATCTACAGTTTGCCCGCCGTCGCTGCCGCTATTAATGACGACGCGATAGCCATTGCTAAGTCCGAGTTGTTCTGCTACTCGTTTGACAGTCAGCAGCAAGTGTCCCATGAGAGCATGATCTCCCGACTCGGCATCGGCTAATTTGGCAATAGGCTGTTTGGGAATGACGAGGATGTGGACGGGTGCTTGCGGATGGATATCTCTAAACGCAAGGGCCAAGTCGTCCTCATAAACGATGTCTGCTGGAATCTCTTTGCGGATGATTTTGCTGAAAAGCGTTTCTTGAGTTGTCATGGGTGTTAACGAAGGAAGAAGGAAGAAGGAAGAAGGAAGAGGGAAGAAGGCGGAAGAGGGAAGAGGGAAGAGGGAAGGCCCAAGTGGGAAGGGAGAAGGGGAAGAGGGAAGAGGGAAGACCCAGCAGGAGAGAAGGAAGAGGAGAAAAAGAAGAGGCAAGGAAAAGTTTTTCTTGCCTCTTCCGATATTCATTAGTCATTGTTAATCATAATAGATGATGAATCAAGGACAGGCAAATTAAGGATAAAGAAAAATGCTTGCTAGGGTTTGGAGTGCATCGATCGTTGGAATTGACGCGGTAAAGGTTGGTGTTGAGGCTGATGTGTCGGGGGGACTGCCGAAAATTGTGGTTGTGGGGTTGCCAGATTCTGCGGTGCAAGAAGCTAAAGAAAGGGTTAAGGCTACGCTGAAAAATTCGGGATATGCTTTTCCGATGCGGAGTATTGTGATTAATTTGACTCCGGCGGATTTGCGGAAGGAAGGGCCGAGTTTTGATTTGCCGATCGCCATTGGGATTTTGGCAGCATCGGAACAAGTCAGCGGTCAACTTTTGGGAGATTATTTGTTTTTAGGGGAACTTTCTTTAGATGGGAGTTTGCGCCCTGTGGCTGGGGTTCTGCCGATCGCCGCTGCTGCTCAAAAAATGGGTATTTCGGGGTTAGTTGTACCGGCTGGTAACGCGCAGGAAGCGGCTTTGGTGCACGGAATATCTGTTTATGGTTTTGAGAATATTTTTGCAGTTACTGATTTTTTGAACAATCCTGAAGTTTATTCGCCTGTAGAAGTAAACGGTCGAGAAGAGTTAGCAAAAACGCGGTTTCCGGGTTTAGATTTAAAGGATGTAAAGGGGCAAATTCACGCGCGGCGGGCTTTGGAAATTGCGGCGGCGGGGGGACACAATTTAATTTTTGTGGGGCCGCCAGGGAGCGGTAAGACTATGTTGGCGAGGCGTTTGCCGGGTATTTTGCCGCCGCTGACTTTTGAGGAAGCTTTGGATGTGACTCAAATTCATTCGGTGGCTGGGTTATTGAAGGATAAGGGAATGCTGGTGAGCGATCGGCCTTTTCGCAGTCCTCACCATTCGGCATCGGGGCCTTCTTTGGTAGGTGGCGGCAGTTTTCCGCGTCCGGGTGAAATTTCTTTAGCACATCGCGGCATACTTTTTCTGGATGAATTAACTGAGTTTAAAAGAGATGTTTTGGAGTTTTTGCGACAACCGCTGGAAGATGGTTATGTGACCATTTCTCGAACTAGACAATCGGTGATGTTTCCGGCGCAATTCACTTTAGTTGCGAGTACGAATCCTTGCGCTTGCGGTTATTACGGCGATTCGATTCAACCCTGTACTTGTTCGCCGCAAAAGAGGGAGCAATATTGGGCAAAACTTTCGGGGCCTTTGATGGATCGGATCGATTTACAAGTGGCGGTTAATCGTTTGAAACCCGAGGAAATTACGCGACAGCCGACGGGGGAGGAGTCGG
This sequence comes from Microcoleus sp. FACHB-61, assembly GCA_014695295.1. Lineage (GTDB taxonomy): Bacteria > Cyanobacteriota > Cyanobacteriia > Cyanobacteriales > Microcoleaceae > Microcoleus. Next base: position 233,845 of record JACJNY010000025.1, read on the forward strand.
AACCGGTGCGGCTGAGGGTGCAGCGGGCGCGAGAACTCGCAACTCGCCGTTTTCAGTCGGAATCTAGTTTGCGCTGTAATGCGGAGATGCAAAGCAGTCACATTAACAAATGGTGTCAGTTGGATGATGCTTCTCGGAATTTATTGGAGATGGCGATTCGGAAATTGGGGCTGTCGGCGAGGGCTAGCGATCGCATTTTGAAGGTTGCTAGAACTATTGCTGATTTGTCGGGGGATGAAAGCTTGAAAACGAATCATGTGGGGGAGGCGGTGCAGTATCGGACGATCGATCGGATGCAGTAAGGCGGATGTGCGATCGTTTTTCAAGTCGTAAGTTGATATATTGCAGGTGGGTATTTTGGTTCGGGAATGGGTTTTCCCGCAGCTTTTGCAGCTTCCAGCCATGCTGTTTTAGCAATCTGTACTTCCTGCAAAGCTGATTCTGGGGTTTCGCCAAAAGCGGAACAGTATTTTAAATCAGGAATATCGGCAATATAGCCTTCATCTTGGTTTCTGTAAAAAATATTGATGTGATAGTCTTTCATGGTTCATCTCGTTCAGTACAGTACAATACAATAGATAGGATTCCGTAAAAAATATAAAATGGAAGCAACACAACTGTCTTTATTCTCAAATGAGGAAGAGACAATTCCTGCCAAAAAGCAAAAGAAAGCAAAATTAGGGCGTTACGAACGCATCCAACGCGAACTAGAAGCAAATGACTGCGACCCCTACAAGATATTCATTGATGTTGAATCTCAGTCACTGCCAAAATCAGACTATACATTTGTCGATCTTTTTTGCGGTGCGGGCGGCCTGACCCAAGGTTTATTGCAAGCAGGTTTTCGACCAATAGCCAGTGTAGAAATTAATCCCATCGCCTCAGCAACTCATACAAAAAACTTCCCTGATTGCCATCACTTGTGCGACGATATAAAAAACTTAAATCCCCAAAAGTTGCTCGCTGAAATGGGTTCGCCAGAAGTTCATGTTGTTGTAGGTGGGCCGCCGTGTCAAGGCTTCTCACTTGCAGGAAAACGCGACCCCAACGACCCTCGAAATCGCCTCTTTAGAGAGTTTGTCCGGGTAGTCTCTGAAATACGTCCTTGGTATGTTGTCATGGAAAACGTACCGGGAATATTGACTATACAAAAAGGAGCTGTTAAGCAAGCCATTTGTGAGGCTTTTCAGGAAATTGGCTATCCCCATATGTCCGTTGCTGTTCTGGAATCCGCAACCTATGGAGTCCCGCAAATCCGCCCGCGAGCCATTTTTATTGCCAATAGATTCGGGATGCCAAATCCCTATCCGAAGCCGCAATTGTTGCCGGAACAATACAAAGCGATTGAGTTAGCAATTGATGATTTACCAGAGTATACTCCCATACCAGAAATTAACCACGAATGGACTCGTCATTCTGTTGAGTACATGGAAAGACTTGCTCAAGTTCCACCCGGCGGTTCTTTGTATGAAAGCTACGCCGATGCTTTCAAGCGACAGTATCCGGGAAAACCCAGTATGACTGTTAAAGAAAATCACGGCGGCACTCATATTCATCCTTATCTTAATCGCGTGATTTCAGCCCGCGAAATGGCTAGATTGCAAACTTTCCCGGATTCATTTATTTTTGAAGGTTCTATGAAAAAGGCAATGTGGCAAATCGGAAATGCAGTACCGCCCCGCTTAGCAGAGTGTATCGGTTTTGCACTTATTCCATATTTGAGTGATCTTGTACTTAACAAGCCTCGCTTAGTTACTATTGACAGTCCTGAGCAGATTCCGCTAGTTTTTGATTGAGAGCATTTCGCCAAGTTTCAAAATCATACCAGCCGCATCCTGTGCAGCCTTCCTCAGCTTCAGCGCCGCGCTGATGTATGGAAGGCCAGTCTTCGCCTCTTTCATACCAAAAGTTGATTCCGAAAGGTGTGCCTCTTTTCCCTGTTTTGATGCAGCGTTCGCAACTTCGAGATTTTAGAAGGTTGTGATTGCCTGAAGCATCTTTTTTGAGCAACTGAAACTTTGCCTTGATTTCAGATTCGCTCATAGATGCCAGGTGTGGTGGCTCATTATCTCCCCAACGCTCCATTGGGAATCTATGGTCAATTACTAACTCATGAGCTGCTCGTTTTCTCTGTTCGATTACATCTGTATAAAAGTAAACTTCGAGAATTCTTTTTACCAAAGAAACAGGTATGTTAGCAGCAGAATTTGCTGATTTAATTTCTCCTGTCCACAAATCGCCCAAACGTGTTGCCTGACAAGTTTGACAGTATCTCTTTTCTGTTACAATAACCAGACCGGGGCGCTTCCTGGTTCCGCGCTGCAATCCCTGAATTCCGCCACCGCCAGCATATTGAGCTGATGCTATCTGTTTGCCTTCGCACTCTCGACAGTGCCATTTTTGGTCTGAGAGGAGATTAAAGACTTTGAATTGAGTTGAGTCTTGTTTTAATTGAGCTTTAATTGTGCTTGCTAAATCTTGATTGTTCACTCTACGTTTTCCGCTTCTATTTCTAGATTTTCGAGAAGATTGGAAACTGTTGTGCCCAAGCCCGTAGCTAGACTTGCAATTGCAGTGATGGACGGATTCCTGACTCCGCGTTCGACTCCAGATATATAGGTGCGGTCTAAATTAGCCCGCATTCCGAGCTCCTCTTGCGAAATTCCCAACGCTGTCCTGCGTTGCTTTACGAGATGACCTAAAGCACGCAGAATCTTCTGTTTCGATCGACTCATCTGCCAATTTTCAGTCTCTGCGGACGATCGGTCTACGGACGATGTGTCACATATCTCAAAAGTTCGATCGCCCGAAATTCCCCCTCCCGACTGAAGACGGATGCCGCGCAGAGGTACAATAGGACGATCGCATTCCCCAACTCCCACCGTGATAGAGCGCTACACTTTGCCCGAAATGGGCAACATCTGGACTGAAACCGCCAAACTGAAAAGCTGGCTACAAGTAGAAATCGCTGTCTGCGAAGCTCAAGCCGAACTCGGCTACATCCCCGCCGCCGCAGTCGAAGAAATCAAAGCTAAGGCTAATTTTGACCCCAAACGAGTCCTCGAAATAGAAGCCGAAGTCCGCCACGACATGATCGCCTTCTTGACAAATGTCAACGAATATGTAGGCGATGCCGGCCGCTACATTCACCTCGGCTTAACCAGTTCCGATGTGCTGGATACTGCTTTGGCGCTGCAATTAGTCGCTAGCGTCAATATCTTGTTAGAACGTGTCGAAGAATTGAGTCAAGCTATTCGCTATCAGGCTCAACAGCATCGCAATACCGTCATGGTTGGCCGATCGCACGGAATTCACGCCGAACCCATCACCTTTGGCTTTAAACTAGCAGGATGGCTGGCAGAAGTGTTTCGCAGCCGCGCCCGATTAGTGAATTTGCGATCGTCAATTGCTGTCGGCAAAATCTCCGGTGCAGTCGGAACCTATGCTAATATCGATCCGCGAATAGAAGCGATCGCCTGTCAAAACCTCGGACTCGAACCCGATACCGCATCCACTCAAGTCATTTCGCGCGATCGACACGCCGAATACGTCCAAACCTTAGCACTCTTAGCAGCATCGATCGAGCGTTTTGCAGTAGAAATCCGCAACCTGCAACGCACCGACGTTCTCGAAGTCGAAGAATTCTTTTCCAAAGGGCAAAAAGGCTCATCCGCCATGCCCCACAAACGCAACCCGATTCGATCGGAAAGACTGACAGGAATGGCGAGAATTGTCCGCGCCAACGCCGTCGCAGCCTTAGAAAACGTTGCACTTTGGCACGAACGAGACATCTCTCACAGTTCCGTAGAACGGATGATTTTGCCCGACAGTTCTACAGTAACTCACTTCATGTTAGTAGAAACCACAGACTTAGTAAAACACCTGCTAGTCTATCCCGAAAACATGAAGCAAAACATGAACCTTTACGGCGGAGTCATCTTCAGCCAGCGAGTGATGTTAGCCTTAGTAGAAAAAGGCACGAGTCGCGAAGACGCCTACAAAATTGTGCAATCTTGTGCTCACGAAGCTTGGAACAAACCGGGCGGCAATTTCTACAATTTAATTGCTAAGGACGATCGGGTAACAGCTAAAATGACGACCAAAGAAATTGATGATTGTTTCGATCCGCAGTATCAATTGAGGCACTTAGATTTAGTGTATCAGCGCTTGGGAATTTGAGGATAATTAACAATTAAAAATTAGTTCGAGAAGTGATTTATCATTCTCGCGCTTGTCCCACAGTCCGCCGGGGGTTAAAACCCCCGTCTCATAGCTAAAGTCGGTTAAAACCGACTGAAAGACTCATAAAATAAAAGTTTTAGAGAAATATTTCAGTTTTCTTCAGAGGACTTTAGCTATGAGACAGGGGTTTCAACCCTTGTCGGTCTGGCGGGCTGGCAGACAAGACGAAAAACGCGAAAATCCCCGAAGATATGAATTGTGAAAACCAATATAAGACCTCAAATTAACAGAGTTATGAAAATTAGCCGATTTACAAGATATCTAATTGTATTCATCCTCGTATTACTATCTACAACCACGCTGAATTATACAACATCTATTCGCGCCCAGGAGCCGCCACAAGTGCAAAATACCCAACCAGAACCAAACCCAGTAGTACCTGAAAGTATTTTCATGAGTCAACTTCCCAGTTCGGCGCGACTGGTTGACATCCGCACCGTAAATCCCAACATTCGCCTCGATATCCGATACGCCACTACTAACAATTTCTTGAAACGCAAACTTTACCCTATATCGAAATGCGCTTTGAGAAGTTCTGTTGCTCAACAGTTAGGGCTAGTTCAAACAGATTTGGAAAAAATCGGATTGGGTTTGAAAGTTTACGATTGCTACAGACCTTTCTCTGTCACTAAGCAAATGTGGGAAGTTTGGCCAGATCCGCGCTATGTTGCTAATCCTGCTAGGGGTTCGCGGCACAATCGCGGTGCTGCTATTGATTTGACTTTAGTCGATCGCACGGGCAAAGAATTAGAGATGCCTACTCCTTATGATGATTTTACCGAAAAAGCTCACGGAGATTATCAAGGCGGCAGCGCGGAATCTCGGAAAAATCGTCAAGTGCTTAAGGATGCGATGAAAAAACACGGATTGATCGGTATAACAACTGAATGGTGGCACTTTGATTCGGAAGATTGGCAGAAATTTGCGATTCTTGATATATCGCTCGGGACGATTCCTTAATTATACTATTTATTAAAAGTCGCATATCCGGGTAGGGACACGGCACTGCCGTGTCCCTAAAGATGTTAGGAAAATTATCGCAATCTTACCGAAAATTCGTATTCGTATCCCCGGAAGTTTGAGCCTAGTTCTAAAGTGTAATTGCCTGTTACTGGCAATTTTCCTGCCCACTCTGTTTCATTGTCTTGATAAGGATCTCCTGCTAAAAGTTTGCCACCAGGAGTGAGAATTTGGGGGAAAACATCTTTGCGATTCCTAACAGTCATAGTTTGACCCTTAGCGGCGCGAATTATGTAAGAGTGGGTGCCGCCGCCGATAATTCGACCTTTAACAATTGCTTCATCTCCTCCCGGGAGAAAATTAATCTGCTGGTTGACGTTAGAACAACTGCTTTCGGTGCGTCTTTTCGCAACCCAACCGGGAACAGGATCGGTAATTCGCAGCCAACCGTTTTGTTCTTCGACCACTAAAACAAAGGTATTATTTTTAAGTTTTCCTACTATTTGGCTGCCACTTACTTGCGGGATCGATCGCACATTTAGCGGTGGATTCGTATCGCTGACGACAGCCTGGGTGATTTTGCAACCCGAATTTGGCGGTGTGACAACTACTGGCTCAACTTTTCGCGGAGAGACTCTTGCAACTAGCGAGGGTTGAAGTGGTGGGGTTTTGGCTGGTTGAGATTGAGATGGGGGAGATTCTGCGGCCTGGGCTTGTGCTGGCAGAGGTTTTGGTTGCCGAAATTCGGGGTTGTTCGTCGGCCCCCCTGCAATCGGATTTCTGGTGGATGTCGGCGATTCTGCAAGGGGAACATTGGATTGTTTCATCGCACCCGACTGTATAGTTGCAACAGCTACTCCCACCGCTGTTGCCATTCCTGCTAAGCTTACTGTGATGATTTGACGCTTCGTAAATGACATAAAAAACCCTCTCTGTATCTATACTGATAATTTTTATTTGGGAGTTGGGGCGATCGCCAGTTAATTTCTAGTGGAAATACTTAGTGCGGCCCACAGGGTCAGGATTTTTAGATAAAATTTCAGATCCATAATTGTCGCAATAATTTGAGTCAATATAGCAATCCTTGCAGGAGTCGTAAATTTTTGACCCCACCCCAACCCTCCCCTTATCAAGGGGAGGGAGTAAGAAATTCACAAATGATTTAGGATGGCTATATATACTGGACGCCTATACTGATGGTAATCTTGCTCTGGGGTATTTGCGCGCAAATTTGCGAAGAAGGTAAGCGTTCAGCGCGAGGTACATAAAATGTCAAAATTGATTCCTCTGAGATTACAACCGCCTCGCGATCGATTGTTGGAGGAGGTGAAGCAGGAAGTCCAAGCAGGGCGATCGCAGTCTTTGCACGCCGCTGTGCTGGCTAACCTCAGTCAAGACTCGCCGCCTGTTGGTGTTAACCGCTGTTGGGATGTGGAAGTGAAAGCGGGCAACCGTCCGAGTTTTCGGCTTCCTCCCAAAGCAAGCGTTGCTAAAGTGTTCGATCGCACCGGCGGCAAATTGGTAATTTTGGGAGCGACGGGTGCAGGCAAAACTACGACGCTGCTAGAATTAGCTCGGGTGTTAATTTCCCGCGCCCAAAAAGATGCTAGTTTTCCAGTACCAGTGCTGTTTGAACTCGGATCGTGGAAAGCAGAATCCGGGGCGATCGCAGATTGGTTAATTGCTCAACTTCAGTTCAAATACGGCATCTCTCCTGCTGTCGGCAAAAAATGGCTCGCCGAACAAAAATTGCTGCCTCTCCTCGACGGCTTGGACGAAGTGGAAACCCACCGCCAAAATATCTGCATTCAAGCAATCAATCAGTTTGTTGAAAGCGAATTTAAACCAAAACATTTAGTAGCTTGCAGCAGTTTTGAAGCTTACAAAAACTGCGATACTAGATTTAAACTACAAGCAGCGGTTTTATTGAAACCTTTAACAGAAACTCAAATTCAAAATTATCTGCTAGAAGCCAGAAGCCGCGAACTTTGGTACAGCATTGAGCGCGAGCCGGAGTTGTTGAAATTGGCAAAAGTTCCCTTGCTTCTGAGCATGATGGCTCTGGCTTACGACGATATTTTAATTGAAGCTTGGAAGCGCATAAGTTCTGCAGAAGAACAGCGCAAATATCTGTTAACTGCCTATATTCGCCACCAAATCACCGGGGAAGTCAAGCAGTATCCCAGAGGTAAGGAACTGCGGCCCGAACAAATTCGCCACTGGCTGGGATGGTTGGCCAGAAGGATGGAACAGCAAGGAATTCAAGAATTTTACCTCGATCGCATACCGTCTAGCTGGCTGCAAACAGGCGAGGAACGGCGCAAGTATCAGTTGGGAGTTAAGCTGGTTGGCGGGCTGATTTGGGTGATTTTGGGATTAATTGCCACCCTAGTCTCCGGGTCGATTTGGGGATTAATTGCGGGTGGTGTTGCTGCGGTAATTAGTGCTTTGTTGCCGGGAATTCCGGGGATTGAAAGTTTTATCTTGCGCCTCGTGCTGTGGTCGAACGGCTACATTCCTTGGGATTACAGGCGTTTTCTCGATGCTGCGACCGATCGCTTGTTGCTGCAAAAAACGGGCGATCGGCGTTATCGATTTATTCACGATTTATTGCAAAAACATTTTTCGGAAATCTAAATGCCGGAACTTGACAAAAACAAATATAATGGATGTAACTGTGAAGGAGATTCCAATATTCGACAAGCAAAAGGAAACTCAATGACTGTAAAATTCATTCTGAGCGAATACGTTGACAAAGCAATGGCTGAGGCTATGTATGACAAACTTGAAGATCGTAGCTTTGTTGGGAAAATTCCTGTTTGCAAGGGAGTCATCGCCTTTGGTTCAACTTTAAAAGAGTGTCAAAATGAGTTGCGCTCAACTTTGGAAGACTGGATTTTGCTAGGGTTGAAATTGCGACATCGAATGCCCGTCATTGACAATATTGATTTAAATCAGGAGCCTAGCCTTGAGCCGTTGGACACCTTGTAAGCGTCGAGAGTTCATCCAGAAATTACAACAGCTAGGCTTTTCGGGCCCTTTTTCTGGAAGTAAGCACCAGTTTATGATTTATCAGGAGTATCGCTTAACGATTCCCTCTAATGATGAGTATTCTGTCCCTCAGCTACGGATGATGATTCGAGAGACCGAGGAGATTATAGAAAGGCAAATTACTATTGAACAATGGAATAGCTTGTGAACTAACACACACTCATCCCAAAAAAGTTTATGGTATTTTTGCCATTTGAAATAGCTGTGACGCCGTAAATTCTAATCCATCAAAAAGTGGCTCTTTTAATAGGGTATCTCCCATATAAGTCTGCGGTGCTGCATCAGGGTAAAAAACTGTAATGCTTCTAGCCTTGCTATCTACTACCCAAACCCGCAAGACTTTAGCATCTAAATAATTTCTCGCTTTAGCCGCTAACTGACCGAAAGTTGGTTCGGGTGAAATAATTTCTATGACTAATTCTGGGGCTACAGGACAGGCTTCATCTTGATTCCAGTCAGGAGATAAGCGGTGGTAAGAAACATATAAAAGGTCTGGTACTGGCACCCAGTCTCGCCCCAGTCTGGTTAATCTTACCGCCCATTCTACACCAATTTCTCCCCGTTCCTCACCCCACTGTTCGAGGAGTTTTATTAGGCTGCGGGTGAGGCGAGAATGAAATTTTTTAGGTGACATCTTCGGTACTGCTTGCTCGTCAATAAGTTCGTAGGTAATATCGCCTTCTCCTTCGGGAAGAGCGAGAAACTCTTCCAGAGTTAGTTCAGTTTTTGTCTGGAGCATAATATTCCTCTGCTGTGGGCAGGCAAGTTAGTATTATTTTAACTTAAAAATTAATTGACATAATACAAATGTTATGATACCAGATGTGGGGAAAATCTCAAGTCTTAACTGTCAAATTTGCGATCGCATCCTCATCCACACCCCCAAAAGGTTAAGATTCTAATCTGACCCTCCTGAAATTATTGGTTCACCTCCTATGGCAGAAACCTTATTGTTCAACGCCCTCCGCGAGGCGTTAGACGAAGAAATGGCCCGCGACTCCGCCGTATTCGTACTCGGCGAAGACGTAGGTCAATACGGCGGTTCCTATAAAGTCACCAAAGACCTCTACAACAAATACGGCGAACTTAGAGTGCTCGACACCCCGATCGCCGAAAATAGCTTTACAGGCATGGCAGTAGGCGCAGCAATGACGGGACTGCGGCCGGTCATCGAAGGCATGAACATGGGCTTTTTGCTGCTGGCCTTCAACCAAATTTCCAACAATGCCGGAATGCTGCGCTACACATCCGGCGGCAACTTCAAAATGCCAATGGTAATTCGCGGGCCAGGCGGCGTGGGCCGGCAACTCGGCGCGGAACACTCCCAGCGGTTAGAAGCATATTTCCAAGCAGTACCCGGTTTGAAAATAGTCGCCTGTTCGACTCCCTACAACGCCAAAGGACTCTTAAAATCAGCCATCCGCGACGATAACCCCGTTCTGTTTTTCGAGCACGTTCTTCTTTACAACCTCAAAGAAAATTTGCCAGAAACAGAATATTTAGTGCCGCTGGACAAAGCAGAAATTGTGCGATCGGGCAAAGATGTCACAATCGTGACATATTCCAGGATGCGGCACCACGTCATGCAAGCCGTGCCCGCCCTGGTAAAAGAAGGTTACGATCCAGAAGTAATCGACCTAATTTCTCTCAAACCCCTGGACATGGAGACAATTGGCGCATCCATTCGCAAAACTCACAAAGTAATTATTGTAGAGGAGTGCATGAAAACAGGAGGCATCGGTGCCGAACTAATTGCCTCAATCAGCGATCGATTTTTTGACGAACTCGACGCACCGGTTTTGCGCCTATCTTCACAAGATATTCCCACACCTTACAACGGTAATTTGGAAAGACTGACAATTGTTCAGCCCACTCAAATTGTCGAAGCCGTCCAAAAAATGGTAGCATTGCGAGTATAAATAGTCATCAGTCATTAGCCATTAGTCATTAGTTATCACTCTTTGGTTGTTCGCTAAAACTAACGATATCTGCCAGCAGGACATTGATGCTAAAACACGGATGCACAGATAGATTATTTCTTCCACCTAACTACTGGCTAATGGCTAATGATTAATGACTAATGACTAATGACTAATAATTAAGTATGCAAAAACAACGTTCAATATTAGCCCTAATTTTTGTTTTAATTATAGCCGCCATTACTGTAATAGTAACAATTCCGACGCGGCTGGGATTAGACTTGCAAGGAGGGTCGCAACTCACAATTCAGGTAAAAACTACCCCCACAATTCCCAAAATTGACCAGGGAATGTTAGAAGCAGTGCGGCGGATTGTCGAAAACCGCGTTAACGGTTTAGGTGTTTCCGAAGCATTAGTCCAAACAGTAGGAGAAGACCAAATTCTCGTGCAGTTGCCCGGAGTAAATGACCCGCAGCAAGCAGAACGTGTTTTGGGCGGCACCGCCAAGCTAGAATTTCTGGAACAACTGCCCGGAACAGAAACACAATTAGCTATTGAGAGGCAATTGCAGCAGGAATTGCTGCTCAAACAAACAGAATTGAAAACTAGCAACAATGAGGCGGCTATTAAAGAAAATCAGGCTGCTTTGAAAAGAAGCAATGAGGCGATCGCCAAACTCTTCAAAAGCACCGGCCTCGGTGGCGAAAACCTCAAAGACGCTCAACCTCAACCCTTGGCGGCTGGGAACAACTGGAACGTTGCTCTTGTTTTCGATACCAAAGGAGGCGAACTATTTGCCCAACTCACTAAAAATTTAGCAGGCACCGGACGCAGTATCGGTATTTTCCTAGACGAAATAATGATCAGTTCTCCAGTCGTCGGCGTTGAATTTGCCCAGACAGGAATTACTGGTGGGAGTGCCGTAATTCAAGGCAACTTTACAACGCAAGAAGCCAACGATTTAGCAGTGCAATTGCGGGGCGGCGCTTTGCCGGTGCCGGTCGAAATTGTAGAAAACCGCACGATCGGCGCTAGCTTGGGTAAAGACAGCATTCAAAGCAGTATTAACGCAGGTATAGGCGGCTTAGTTTTAGTCTTGATTTTCATGGTTGCCTACTATCGACTCCCCGGCTTAATTGCCAATATTGCGCTGTTAATTTATGCTCTGTTAACTTGGGCCGCTTTCGTGCTTTTGGGCGTGACATTAACGCTGCCGGGAATTGCTGGTTTCGTGCTCAGCATCGGGATGGCCGTGGATGCTAACGTGCTGATTTTTGAGCGCACGCGGGAAGAGTTGCGGGCGGGAAAAACGCTTTATCGATCGGTCGAATCGGGTTTTTACCGCGCTTTTTCCAGCATTTTAGACGGCAACGTCACAACAGTTATTGCTTGTGCTGCTTTGTTCTGGTTGGGCGCTGGTTTAGTTAAAGGGTTTGCTGTAACTCTGGCATTGGGTGTAGGAGTGAGTATGTTTACTGCTCTTACTTGCAGCCGCACTCTACTTTTGGTAGTGTTGGGCTTTCCGGCGCTGCGGAAACCTCAGTGGTTCTGTCCCGATTTGTCGAAAACTGCTAATAGTTAACTGTTGACAGTTAACTGTTAACTGTTGACAGACTAGGTAAGGTGCGCAGTAGGTAAGGTTCGCAATGCGCACCCTACATTGAGAAATTTTTCTTTCTTCTTCCCTCTTCCTTATTCCCTCTTGCTTATTCCTTCTTCCCTCTTCCCTCTTCCTTATTCCTTCTTCCTTCTTCCTTCTTCCCTCTTCCCTCTTCCTTATTCCTTCTTCCTTCTTCCTTCTTCCTTCTTCCCTCTTCCTTCAAATTATGAAATTCAGTGTTATCAAACAGCGATCGCTCTGGTGGAGTATTTCCGCCGCTATAATCCTTGCAGGTATAGTGTCGATGGCGATTTCTTGGACTCGTCCCGACATCCGCGCACCGCTGCGCCCCAGTTTAGATTTTATCGGCGGCACTCGGCTGCAATTTGAACTCGACTGCACGAAACCCGAAAATTGTAAACCGATCGATCTTGCTGCTGTCCGCGAAGTCCTGGACACCCAAGGTTTGGCAGGTAGCAGCATTCAAGTTATCGGCAAAGAACAGCGCGGTTTGTCGCTGCGAACAAAAACTTTGGATGTCGAACAGCGGACTAATTTACAAACAGCTTTGAGCGAAAAAATAGGCGCTTTTGCTCCTCAATCTATTCAAATCGATACAGTTGGGCCTACCCTCGGTAAACAATTATTTACTTCGGGATTGTTGGCTTTATTTCTTTCCTTTGCTGGAATTACGGTTTATCTAACATTCCGGTTTCAGTTGGATTATGCCTTTTTTGCTTTCGTTGCTCTATTCCACGACGTGTTGGTTACTCTTGGTGTTTTCTCGTTTTTGGGTTTAGTTCAAGGAGTGGAAGTTGACAGTTTATTTGTGGTCGCGCTATTGACAATTATCGGTTTTTCTGTTAACGATACAGTGGTAATTTACGATCGCGTGCGAGAAGTAATCAAGCTAAATCCGGGACAGTCGATCGATCAAATTGTCGATGATGCGGTCATGCAGACGCTGGGAAGGTCAATTAACACGACGTTTACCACGCTGCTGACATTGTTTTCAATCTTTTTGTTTGGCGGCGAAACCCTCAAATACTTTGCTTTAGCATTGATTGTCGGCTTTATTGCTGGTGCGTATTCCAGTATTTTCATTGCCAGTACGCTGCTAGCTTGGTGGCGCAGTCGCACGGGTCACTCCATCGCTGTCCCTGTAGAAGCCATCAACTCGTCAGAGGAAGTTTAATTGTCATTGGTCATCAGTCATTAGTTATCAAGCTGCTAACTGCTGTTAACTGACTCAGGACTAAGGCAAAAAAATGGTTTGACGCGCCACTTATAGCGGTAAGTTGCGCGCTGCGCACCCTACATACTAATGACCAATAACTAATGACTAATGAAAGCGACGCAAATTTTCAAATTGAAGTCCAAAGGCTTCACAAACTAACAGTTTTCGGTCGCTGGTTAACTGTTATATTGCTTTGGATTAGCGTCGGTTCTTTGAGCATTTGGGGTTTGCGCCGCGAAATCGCTTTGTGGTTAGAACACTTCACTTGGGCTGCGGTGCGCTACGGTTTATCTTTTCACCGCTGGCCGACTCTCGGTTTGGGTTTGTGCTTGGGAATGACTTTAGGAGTGCTAACTTGGCAAAGTCGCAATATGGTGCGGGGATTGCCCCTGCGGGAAAAACAGGGTTTGGAACAACAAGTGCGCCGCATTCGCCAACAGGGGCCGAGTCATCCTTTGTGGAAGTGGGTTTGCAAAGGTTCGCGGTAGCGATGGGCTTTATTCTTCAGTCGTGGACGCACTCCAACCTAAGAAACCGGGTTTTTTCACCCTCATATTTGGTTGCAGCCCGCAGATTCGGTAAAAAACCCGGTTTCTGGTCAGCGCTGCGTAGAAGCTAATTCTTTTAAATCCTTTAAATCCGGTACATTGGTCGTTGCCGAACTTCCTTCTGCTTTATCACGCAAAGCGAGGCAAAATCTGTGCTGCGGAAGACTGTTGAAGTGGAATCTCGATCGCAAATTCTGTTCCTTTTCCCGGTTCCGAAAAGCACTTCAATTCGCCACCGTGTTGGTTCACAACAATTTCATAGCTAATCGAGAGTCCCAAACCGGTTCCTTGGCCGACTGGCTTAGTAGTAAAGAAAGGGTCAAACAACCGCTTCCGAACATCTTCTGTCATGCCCGGGCCGTTGTCAGAAATCTTAATTATTACCTTTTTTTTCTCATTTAACTCCGTGCGAATCCGAATCGCAGGAATCAGGCGGGTAGATTGAGAAAGTGATGATTGAGTATTGGTACAAGACTGCTTTTGCTCGCCTGCTTGCGACTGTTTCTGGCTTTTTATATCGACATTTTCGTGTTTGTTAGACTCAACAAGAGCGTAAATGGCATTAACTAAAATATTCATAAATACCTGATTGAGCTGTCCGGGATAGCAGTGCACCAGCGGCAAGTCGCTGTATTCTTTGTGAATTGCGATCGCATCCTGCCCCGGTTTCCCTTTAAGCTGGCTTTGCAAAAGCATAATCGTGCTGTTGATACCTTCGTGAATGTTGACCTGCTTCATTTGAGCTTCGTCTAACCTGCAAAAATTCCGCAGCGACAAAACGATGTCGCGCACTCTTTCTGCACCTTGCTGCATGGAACTTAACACTTTCGGCAAGTCTTCCAGCAAATAATCCAGTTCTATTTTTTCGGCTTCCGCTACAATTTCCGGTATGAATTGGCGACAGTGCTGTTTGTAGATGTCGAGCATCCGCATTAAACCTTGAGTGTACTCTTTAGCATGGTGCAAATTACTGTATATAAAGCCGATCGGATTGTTAATTTCGTGAGCTACTCCTGCTACTAACTGCCCCAAAGAAGACATTTTCTCTGTTTGAATTAGTTGAGTTTGAGTGCGCTGAAGTTCCAGCAGAGCAAGTTCGAGCTGTTGGGCTTGATGTCTCAATTGCGCTTGCGACTCGCGCATCGCCACTGTTGACAACTCGTGAATTTGCAACTGAGACAGCAGCAGTTGGTGTACGTCTAAAAGTTTGTAAGTTTCTGGTTCTACCTGTACTACAATTGGTTCGTGGATTAATTCGGGCGATCGCTCCAAAGACTGCCGCACTGCCGTCATAATTGAGGTTTCGCGATCGAGAACCAACATATCAGTTTTAGTAAACCGATAGAGTATGAACAAAGGCTGTTGAGAAAATAACTCCAAGCTGTAGGGGCGGCTCATGTGTTCAAAATAACGGCGCCGCGAAATCATCCCTGTAAACTTTCCTTGCTGAGTGATGATGATGCCGGGAAGTAAAGGGTTTGCCTGAAAAAGTTTAGCAACTTCGTCCCCCAGACACTCAGACTCTAGGAGAAAGTCGTATAGGGTTAATTCCTGTAGAGTCGATCGCAAACCAAGCGGCGATTTCAGGGGACTCAACCCGTCAGTTTCATACACTGCTCCCTCCTTTGGTAATTGGCAGTAGCGGTTGGCTGCTGGAGTATTGCGTACTATTTGGACTGCATTTTCGACTTTTTTTATAGCAGGAAAATCAACTCCTCTCTGCTCGATCGAATCGAGTTAATTCAGCAGTTTTTTTTTGTCTTAAATCGTGCTGCTGTCACCCGAAACGATCTTGCAGGTTAGATTAATTTAATAGCAGACACTCCTTTGAAAGCTGACTGTGTAGTAAATTTTATCTATCCAAGATTCTACTAATCCGAATATAGCAGTCATAACTATTTTTAATGTTTGATGACATTAATTTGCTTCTGATTGGTAGACATCTGCCCCCTGTGGCAGTACATTTGCTATTACCCCTTGCGTAAAATTATATTACAACAAGACAAGACTAGCGACAAATCAGCAGCCGATCGCCCGCTTTTAGAATTCAGGCAAAACCGGCTTCGGGCAATTGCCAATAAATCTCAATTGTCAGTTTTTTCACACAAATGCCGATCGCTCTCAACCCGGGGATTGTATTGCAGGTAGTCTCCGAGCCAGCGACAGCCGATTGCGAGCAATTTGTCAACTTCTGCAGCTTCTACTTTAGCAGCATCGAGACTCCAAAGCTTCACCGACGAATCTTTCCCGGCAGATGCTAAAGTTGTGCGATCGGGACTAAAACTCACACTCCACACATCGGCTTGATGTGCCCTAAAAGTTTCTAGCAAAGTGCCATCAGGGCGCCAAAGTCTCACCTTACCGTCCATACTGCCCCCTGCGAGCATCTTGCTATCGGCGCTCCAACTGACACTACCCAAACCTGCTGTAGAATCGTCTAGAGTTTTGAGCAACTTGCCGCGGGTGTTCCAAAGTTTCACCTTCCAATCGTGACTTGCAGAAGCAATCATCTCGCCGTCTGGCGAGAAATTGCAGCCCCACACTTCATCTCCGTGTCCTAAAAGAGTTTTCTCAAGTCGAAACTTTGTTCCCCCGCTGCCTTTCCAAAGTTTGACAGTTCGATCCTGACTGCTGGAAGCCAACATATTGCCGTCGGGACTGAACCTGACTGATGTAACTGGTCTAGTATGTCCTTTTAAAGTTTGCAGCAAAACGCCGCCTGTACTCCAAATCTTAATAGTTTTATCAGAACTGGCAGTAGCAATTAGTTGGGAATTAAGGTTAAAACTCGCGCTCCAAACTAAATCTCGGTGTCCTTTCAAAATTTGCAGCAAAGTTCCGTCGCGGCGCCAAATTCTGGCAGTCTTGTCAAAACTTGTAGAAGCAATTAACTGACTGTCTGGACTGAAAACAACCTCAGTAATTGAATGGCTGTGTCCTGGCAAACTCAAAATCAGCTTGCCTTTTGACTGAAAAACTTTAACAGTAAAGTTGTCACCGGCACTTCCAATTAACTTGCCATCCGGGCTGAAATTACCCGTATGTCCGTTAGCCAAACGATTGCGTTCTCGGACTGCATTTAGCGTTTGGTGCAGTATATTTACTGTCTGTGTTTTTAGCGCTGGGGAAACTTCTATTTCTTGCAATTTTTTTCCGGCGCTGACTGCTGCGATTAAAGCTCCTAGCTGGTCGTAGCTTAGGGAAATATCGGCGGTGGACTTGAGGGCTTCAATTTGGGTAATTATGGCTTGTTTTTTTTGAGTAACAGCACGAGTGGCAACTCGCTGCGCGTGCAATACGACGCTGGCAGAGATTGCGGAAATTGCAGCGAGTCCGAACAAACTCCATTGGACTGTTCGCTTGGCTTTTTGCTGAGCTTGAGTCAATACTAAATTTGCCTCTGCCAATATTTGTGATGCTGCTTTTTCTAGTTCCAAAGCTCTTTGAACTTCCAGATTTTCTAATTCTTGGCTAGCTGATAGAAATTGATAATCGCGATCGCCCAAACTTTTGTCTGCAGCCCAGGTTAACGCTTCTGCGAGAGATCTGCCTTGCAGCAAGCGGGAAGTGTCGCTATGGTTGGATGCTTCCCAAGCGACGATCGACTCGGAGTAAGGCCTGCGCTTTGCTAATTCTTGCTGTATCCATTCTCGGTTAAAAACAGAGGCGTAAATTGGGTTGTAAACTCTCAGTTTTCCTTGGTCTTTGATGATTAAACCAGAGAGTAACAGTTCCATTGTTTCGGAACTGTCTTCAGCTAAAGAAGCTAATCCCTCGGGCTGGGGGCTAAGATAGCTTAACTCTCCTGATGGTTTTTCTGTTTGGTTCGGGAGAGTCACGTTGGCTAAAATTTGTTGGTAAAGTCCCAGCAAACGGCCGGTGCGCTGGGGATTTCTCAGGAGGCGATCGCGAATTGTTTTTAGGTGTTCGGGTTCGTCTTGAAATTCCCAGTTTTCCAATGCCTTCAACTGCACTAATTCGGCAATGAATAATTGACAGTTGGCTGCGCTATTGCAGTCGCTGCTGGTTTGTGCTGCTAACTTTTGAGCCGTTAATTGACAAATTTTGTGAGTGAGAAATGGCTGTCCTCCCGTCCAGGCTAATATTTCTTTGAGAATTTCTAGGGAATTTTCTCTTTTTTCGCCCCATCCTTGAGCTAAAGGTGTGGCTTCGGCAAGATCAAATCCTTTGAGCTCAATGGCGCGACCTATATTAAACGGAGTTCGGGTTTTGTCAGAGATTAAATTTTGAGGAGTCGCGACTCCAAATAAGGCAAAAGTCAGGCGGTTATATTCTGGATGTTCGGCGCGTTTGTTGTAGCAGCCGCGCAACATTGCAAAAAAGTCGTCGCTGGAGAAGTTGAGGGAGAGAATGCTGTCAATTTCATCGATAAAAATAACGATATTGCGATCGCTCGCAGGAAGCAATACCTGTTCGATAAATTCATTTAATCTGACGACTGGCGGCAAGTGTTCTCGATCGCGCCACCAAGTCCTGACATTCATCTTAATTTTAAAGCTGTTGGCGAGAGTGGCTGTAAAGCCGGCATACCAATGCACGGGAGTTATTTCGGCAGTGCCAATTCCTGTGATGTCAACAATCCCGCAGGCGATGTTTTCTGCTCGCAAGCGGCGCGCTGTTTGCACCCGCAGACTCGATTTTCCCATTTGCCGCCCGGTGAGCACGTAGCAAAACTCGCCTGCTTTTAACGAGTCGTAAAGTTCGCGATCGGCTGCTCTGGTGACGTAGGTAGGAGCATTCGCCGGTAAACTGCCGCCAACTTGATATTCAAATTCTGTCACTGGCCAATCGCACACGGAGAATAAAGGAGAAGGACAAGGAAATAATTCTATTTTACCAGACTTTGGCGTTGCTGAATTAAGGGATGAAGCGCGCGGGTACAGGGACATCACCAAACTTGAGGTAATGAATTAATAGACGAATCGAGTGACCCAGCATTTCTCTGGACTTGGAATAGCATAAAGTTTTGCGGTGTAGACGAGCTAAATAATGACGTAAGCGCGTGTTCTCTCCTTCTACTCTGGTCATATAAGTTTTGCTCACAATCTGGTCGCCATTAGGAATGAAATTGGGATAAACTGACCATCCATCAGTGACGTAAAAATAACAATGCCAATTACTAACAATTGCCCATAAAGGTTGGAAAGTAACAGCACTATGATCTCCTAAGACCCAAGCCAAGATGCCTTGACGAAAATGGTCTACCGCTGTCCACAGCCAGATTTTGTTTTTTTTGAGCCGATAAAGGTTTCCAGCTCATCTAATTCGCCTACATCAGGAATTTGTTCAGGTGTATAGGCATCAGGCAACAGTTCTCCCACTCCTTTTAGCCAAGTAATAATGGTTGTATGATGAACACCTTTGACACGCTCAATTGCTCGCAAACCCATGCCATTGACATACATTTTCAGACATTCACGTTTTAGTTGATCGTTATAGCCACGATTGGTTGTCGGTCGATCAACAAATTGGCGACCACAATTGCGGCAGAGGTAATTTTGCTTGCCTCTTTTATGTCCATTCTTACTGGTTCTCGTGGATTTGCATTCTGGACATTCCATACTGATTAGCCTCAATATCATCCTTTAATTATGCAACGCCCAGACTTTTTCCCAACCTCCACTTCAATTTGAGGAAGTTGGTTTTGTAGCGATAATATTTCGCTCATTATTAGTTCTCCTTCCCCTTGATTTTAGGCAATTCTCATTAGAAACTCTAAGATGTTGATTTGAGGAACCTTGGGGGGTCTGATTTTGTTGGGCGATCGCACTGAGCTAAATTGAACTGATATTTGAGGAAAGTAAGCGACGATTTCCATGTGCGAGTTGCCCTGCTAGATGTGCTAACCATATAAACGGCCCGACGATCGCACTTTCAGTACAATGCCAGTATTTCAACCTGTACACCTGTTGAGTCTGAGTCTGTGAGAGTGTAAATGTCGCTCTTATCCTTTGGCTGTCTGGATCTGAGGTTCTTGAAGGGTGAGGCGGTGCCAGACCAGAAGCAGACTGTTACACCAAGCGGCACAAGGAAAGTCGGCAGCTAACGCCCACGGAAGAAGGATTTTAGGCTCTCGCCGTCAATCGATTTTAGATTTTAGATTTTAGATTTTAAATTTTAGAATTGACCCTATTGATAAATCCGGGGCCTTGTGATGAGGATTCGCAGCTTTTTTCTCGCTCCACGGATGAATCCGGGCGCCCCGGACCAAATTGCTTGATTGTCAAAGATGAACAGAGAAAAGCACGACAGCAGCAGCAATATCACCCAAAAGAATGATTGATCGACAAAAAGTTGCGTGTTATATTTCTAAATAATTCTATACAAAAATACTTTTACCTAAAAGGAGAACAAAAAATGGACACACCTACAGAGCGCCTACAAGAACCAGTCGGGACAAGAGAACTCGAATCAATACCTGTATCTGAAAAAGTTTCTGCCGACAAAGTTAGTCAGGTTAATTTTGAAACGACTCCTTTAGAAACCCCTACTTATACTCACGACAAAGTTAGCGTTGAGGAGTTGAAGATTAACGGCAACGATTTGGTTGCTAAAGTTAAAGAACTGATTCACGAAGGCAATATCCGCCGCATCATTATCAAAAATGAAGAGGGAGAGATCTTGGTAGAAGTTCCTCTGACAGTGGGAGTAGTTGGCGGAGTCATCGGTGCGGCTTTGTTTCCAGTCATTGCAGCAATAGGAGCGATCGGTGCATTAGTCGCCCACATGACCATCATCATTGAAAGAACAGAGTAAAAAAACTCAGTTGTCAGTAATGCTGATGTCCGGTTAATTTCCCGTAATAAAGCTTGTTGGTAGTAAGTACGATCGTCCTTTCTTTATGGATGAGAAAAAACTTGCGTTTATTACTACTAACGTAATTGTGGGGTTATCTAACCGGACTTAAATTAATTTCAAGCCCAAACAGAGCATCGAACTGGCTTTAGAAGCAGAGGATACGCCCCAATTTTCGTTCACCCACTTCACAAAACGAAAAGATAGCGCTGTTCTAAATGCTTCGACCGCCTCTGTAAAGGTGTTTAACGGGACTTAGACAAAAACTGAGGCAAAAATGGCTTCAAACCTAGATAGAGACTTTTAGCTCTAATGAGCATAAATCTAGTATTTACAAGGGTTTTAGGCATTTTTAGGCGATCGACCTCTTTCCCTTGCGATCGAGAGGTTTTCACCTACTTTACGAGCCTTAAAATGTCTAAGTCCCATTAAAGGTTTATTTACCCACCTACGTCTTAATCCTCCGGTTAAGGTAGGCCAGAGAAGGAAAGTGTAGGCACAAAACACCAAAATTAAATGCCTCATTAAACTGCGTTTATCTCTGACTTAATATTCTTTGATTCCTCACCATCACGAGAGCTTCACGATAGAAAACTTCGACCCAATTTCTTTGTGAATAGGTCTTTGCTATCCACTTTCTTGTTGCTGTTGAAAAGTCAACATTAGTCATCAAATAATCAATTGCACTGACTTCATCACAAGTAGCTGCATTCATGACGAGCGCAATTACTTTCTGAGCGGTGCATTTTGATAACTCGATTTCTCTTCTAGCTAGCCACACATTTCTCTGTTTTTATAGTTCGGTGTATTTTGCTTAAAGCCTCTCGTGGCAAGGTTGATAGCAAATTATTCCCTCGAACTTTCTCTTTTTTGTCAGCTATTTTTTGAATTATTACTTGGCGATTATTCGCGATTAATCTGATGTATTTTAGTTATTTTTTTATAACTTTTGCAGAGAAGTTGTGTTGTTGCCATATTCGGCCTCAATTAGCAGAATCGCTGGTTTATATCCTTTGCCTGAAATTTGGTATATTAAATCTCTTGCTATTTCGGATTTTTTCTTAAATTTTGAGTCAGCTTTGCCTTGGCGAAATGAGTCCGCTTTTTGATATAATTCAATATCTAATGGCCGGCTTTTGATGCCATCATACAGACTATAGATGGCTGGTAACTGCTACTACACCCTTCTCGGTTTTCCCGATTTCACGCCATATATTGCCTGCCCACAAGTGCTATAAAGTTATCACTTTTAAGGGTATCGTGAATCATCTACGATCGGGCTAAATCCTCGACTAATCTTGGTTCGGTGAGACTGATTCATTACCTCCAGCCGACGTTGATTCAGTGCACTGAATGACCAAGGCGCAGCCGTAAAAAAAAAATGGTGTAATTTGTGGTAAGTTACCCCGACGGCGTTTGCCACCATCTGCCAGAGGTTTTTTCGCTCACTTTCTCCCAATAATCCGCGTTAATAGTTCCTAAACTCCCGTTTTTGGGCTTGATGACCAAAGATATCGTCAAATCTTTGACACTATTTATCAAAGCAGGGGGGCATCGCGGCGGGGGTTGTCTCTTAGATTTTCATCTTATAAATTTATATGCTTGCAGAGCAAGAAATATAACTCATTTAGCCCGTATTTTTTGTTTAAGCCCCCCTAATTGTATCCCTTCGGAGGACTTAAACAATCACTCTGAGGGTAGAGCCTGGTTAATGCGTTGGGGAGTTAGATTGGATACAAATGAAGGAAAAACCAAAAGTTCTCTAAACTTCCTAAGCACAAAGCTGTTAAGCATTTAAACTGGGTATGACCAAAACGCTAAATGCTTACACCTGAATCTTGATAGTGAATCGAAGTAAGTGATTTAAATGCTCAACAGCTTAGCTCAAGTTTTCAAACAGAAGCATCTCCTACAGACAAATATTTTTTGAATAGTGGTGGCGAAGATAATTATGAAACCTAACGAAGAAAATAGCTCTAGCCGTGAAATTCATCAAGAAGTTCACACAGATGCAACTAACGGTCACGTCAGTACAACGCGAACCACTACAAGTGTTCCGAGTACAAATGCGAAGGCTTCTAAAGAAGCAGCTCATCACCAAGGTTATGTACAGGGCCAAATAACGGAAAACAACCGCCAACTTGGAGTCCAAGAATCCCGCGATAATGAGAATGCTGGTCGCGGGTTACTGTTAGGGATTCTTCTTGCTTCTTTGGCAGGCTTAGTTCTGGGCAGTGTATATTACTTCAATCGGGCTGAGGAGGCTCCTACTCCTGCTTCTGCTCCTGTGATTGTTGTACCGAAAGCGAATCAGCCTTCAGCAACACCTGCTCCGACTCGGACTATAGAGAGAGAAAAAACGATCATTCAAAAGATTGTTCCGGTTCCGGTTCAACCATCTCCAGTTCAAAAGGCTACGCCTGCTCCTCAACCAAGTCCAGCTCAAAACGCAACTCCGGCTCCTCAATCAAGTCCGGCTCCCAATATCAACATTACAATTCCAAATTCACAGCAGCAAGATGCACCCGCTCAGCAAGCAGCGCCGTCTCCATCTTCGCCGTCAAATAATACCAATACTACGGTTCCGAATTCGCAGGATGAGCCAGCTTCTACTGCGCCAACTCCAGCACCTGAGAGTTCAGCTACTCCATCTCCAACTCAAGATGATGGCGCTTCTGGAGCAGGTACCAGCGGCGAAACTAATACCGAAAGCCGGAGCGAGTCTAATCCTACGGATACGGCTGTACCTGATAGCAACTCCGGCGCAGAGGGTGCGGCTGGTTCACAGCAATAGAAGTTGGATGTCGAATTAGTCCGCCAGGGGTTTTAACCCCTGACTCATAGCTAAAGTCCTTTAAAGAGGACTTTTTTTTATGGTTTAAATGAATATTTCTTCAATCATAGGCTGTCCGGCATCTTGCGTTGTATTTTTCGGGCGGGCTACGAGAGCCCACCCCACAAGAATTTCATCCAACTTGACTCTAAAATTTAGATGCGCCTGGGCTTACCAAGATTAGCGGGACTCAGACAAAAACTCAGGCGAAAATGGCTTCAAACCTAGATAGAGATTTTTAGCTCGACAGGGCATAAATCTAGTATTTACAAGGGTTTCAGGCATTTTTAGGTCATCGACCTCTTTCCCTTGCGATCGAGAGGTTTCCAGCCCCTTTAGGGGCCTTAAAATGTCTAAGTCCCGCTAAGCGGATATCGTGGCTGAACTCAAGAAACCAGGTTTCTGCGATCGCCAACTGATTGTGCCCACCTATCCTAAGAAACAGTTTGGTGAGCTAATTTAACTTTCCCTAAAGCCATCTTCCTGCTGTCAAAGAGTTTCATCACCCCCGAGGAGATGGTGTCTATTACATCGGGAGAACAGTAAGACAGAAACTCTTCCGACGAATTAGGGTCGGCAAAAAAATCTTGAGCTTTCTTCAAAAAGTTTTCAGTTTCAGCAAAGCCGATAGATTTGATAATAAACGTAGCTACGGGAGAGTTTTTAATATCATAGCGAGATTCTTGATTTCGTCCTACTGCTAACAAATTTAAGACCTCTCTTTCCAACTGACTTTCTAATGGGTAGGCGATAAGTTTGTTGGGCAAGTAATCCTCCAAAACCGCTGTTTTAGATCCGGGTGCGCGCAATTCTCCCATCATAGTTGAAAGCGGAATATCGCGACCCAAACGGTAGGAAAGAGCTTCTAAAATGGCGATGGTAATTAACTTGATAGCCAGATAAAGTTTAGCAACTTCGATATTTTTTCGAGTTCTGGCAATCAGATTAGCGTAGGTTGCATCGTCCGGCTCTTGCATAAACTGCTGGAAAACCAGTTCTGGTTTGAGGAACTTCAAAAATCCTTCCATTTTTTGCAGAGACCTGCGATATCCGGCAACAGTATACAAATTGGCATTGCCCAATTCGTGGTTGGTTTCTGGCATCAAGTTCCAGGTATTGTCTAAGAAATTAGAGGAATTGGGAGAGGCAAAATTCTCTACATCCCGATTTGCTAACCTGACTGCTCGCTTGACAATTTCTACGGTTTGGGCATCGCTCCATCCCAAGTTAAAATCGCGGTTCGCACTTACCAAACGCTGGTGCAAAAGTTCGATCGCACTCAAACCGCTGGGCGAAAGCGGACGAAAAGGAATAGTAGCTTCGATGCAAGCGGCGATTTCGGCGATCGTACTAGCTGGCAAAAAAGGCTCCAAACATTTGGCCGCAATAACGGCACTCAAAAATTCGTTTTGACCGGCAAACGGAGAGAGAGTCTTGCCGGGAATAAACCCAAATACTGAGGCCACTAGGTGATACATGGCATCGTCGGGCAGTTCGGTTTCATCTCTAATAACTAACTGCGATCGCACTTCTTTGACAAAAGGAGAAAGGGCGCTGCTAATATTGAAACTGACACCCTGATCGACTTGCACGTACACGAGGTCGTGAAACAGCGCAGCCAGCACCTCGATCGGATCGACTGACCCCCCGACCTCAAAAATGTGTTCCGACGTGTGAAAGTAGCGCCAAGGCCCTCTCATCGTTTGAATGATTAGCTCAGCTATCTCCTCCAGCTTCGCAATGTCTACTCGACCTCCCAATTGCTCGATCGAGCTTGCCAAGCCATCCAAGCACCGTTTTTGTTCTCCTAAAAGCTCCATTTACGCACCTCCAGTGCATTCCCTGATTGTCTTGCGTTTGATTGCATGGTATCAAAACCTGCTGCGATCCTGCCATGATTCGTCACTCAAAAATTGCAAATTTTAGGGTGAAACAGGGAGAGGGGGGGAGGGAAAGAGGAAGAGAGAGGGAGAGGGAGGGAGAGGGAGGGAGAGGGAGATAGGGAAATTAAATATTAAAAATTCTGCCTTTGTGGAGATGCGGGCAACTTTGGCGATCGGTATCAGAAATTACACTAAAGGTGACAAAAAGTTGGTAAAATATTGATGAATTTTGGATGAACTTATGATGAATTTTTGACAAAAGCTGTGGGTGGGCGGCATTTACACCAGCTTCAAGCTGCGGCGGTGTAAATACTGCGCCCTGCCTCAGAATAACATTCGTAGACGTGCTGGTAAACCTCTTGACATTTGCGCTGATACACTTCGGTTGAGTAGCTTTCGGGCAATTGGTCTAAAGCTTCATCGATCGCCACTTTAACTGCTGCCTTGGTTTGCTGTCGCCTGCGCCAATCTAACACTAATTTTTCTTGCTTGAGCGTTGACAAAAGCTCCTTTGCTACTTTCTTAATTTCCAGCTTTTCTTTCTCGGTTAAAGTAATATCTGGTTTGGTCAACAGGTCAAAAATTGCTAATTCTTCCTCTGCCAAATTCTCGGATATTGCACGTTTATCCTCAAAATTTAGTTCTTGGGCAAACTCGACTAAATCGGCAAAAAATATCTCGACATTGCGGGAACCAGCATTATATTCATCAATCATTTGCTGGAACTTGTCTAAGTAATTCATGCGGCTTTTATTGAGGCGTAGCATCTGGGTTAATTGGCTGCTAATTATGCCTTTGAGTTTCTCTGTTTCGGTGTGTTTGTAACCCGATGCAAACTGGGCTTTGAGGGCGTCAAAGTCAATCTGGCTGAGGTCGATGAGTTGGTTAGATTCGGGGATGACATATGTTAAAGTACCGATCGACCGATCGAGGATTTCTTCAACAGCGGCTTTGACTTCGGTAATGTCCGACTGTGGGGTTAACTGTTTGATGCGCTTGGTAATTTCAGCAAAAGCATATAAACTAGGATTGAACTCGCCCGCTGCTGGGTCTGGGAGTATCGCTTTGTAGAGTTTGTTAACGTTCTGAGTTAGTGCTAGATATCGCTGTTTGGAATCGTCGTTGATGAGGATGGCTTCGACAGCATCATCCCATAGCTTAATACGGGCGAAAGATTCCGTGGTGGTTTGGATTTCATCGAAATCGATGCCACGTTCAGTACAGAATTGTAGCGTAAGGTCGATCGCACTTCTCAATTCATCGACTAAGGCGGCTTTCGCTTGTACGGGAGTGTCGCCTTCTCTGACATCGCCACCGGATGCGGAACCGTAAATGGCTAGGGCTTTTTGCAAGTCACGGAAAACGCCGATATAGTCTACAATCAGCCCGTTGACTTTATCTCCAAATACGCGATTCGCCCTGGCGATTGTTTGCATCAGGGTGTGGTTTCGCATCGGTTTGTCGAGGTAGATAGTGGAACAATTGCGCGCGTCAAATCCTGTCATCCACATCGCGCAGACAAAGACGATTCGCAGGGGGTTATCCGCGTCTTTAAATTTCTCGTCTAATCCGGGTTTTTCTTTGGCGAGGCGCTGGCGGTGGGGTTTGATAGTTAAGCCTTTTTTGTTAAAAATTTCTTCCTCATTTTGGGAGGAGGAAATGATAACGGCCATGTCGGTTTCAGCGATGTATTGAATCTGGGCGGTTAGCTGTTCGTGTTCGTTAGGGGTTGTTTTTGAACCCGGAGATCCCCCCCAGCCCCCCTTAATAAGGGGGGAGAATTCATTTTGCAAAGTTCCCGCTGTTAAGGGTGGGGAGGATTCACTCAAAGTCCCCCTTATTAAGGGGGATTTAGGGGGATCGGATTCCGCCGTATCGTTGGCGGTGATGAGTTGGTTTTGTAAATCAGTTAATTGCTGTTGCCAATACTGCTGGACTTTGTTATACATTTTAACAGCGGTGAAGCGATCGATAGAGACAACCATTGCTTTACCTTGGTAGCCGCGCCCTAAAAAGTGACTGACTATATCTTTGGCGATTTCCTCTAAGCGTTCCTCTCGCGTGATCAAGTGTAATTCCCGCGCAAATTCCCGTTCGAGTTTATTCTCTTCGGCTTCATCTAAGTCTGCTGATTCTATAACATCGGCTATCTCTTCATTGAGTTCGCTGTTGGTGAGTTCTAGTTTGGGGGTGCGGTTTTCGTAGTAAAGAGGAACTGTGGCGCCGTCTTCGATGGATTGGCGGAAGTTGTAGGTGCTGATGTAGTCGCCAAATACGCGCTTGGTGGCTTCTTCTCCCACGAGTAAGGGTGTCCCGGTGAAGCCGATAAATCCGGCGTTGGGTAGTGCGGTTCTCATGTTGGCGGCCCAACTATCGTATTGGGAACGGTGGGCTTCGTCGGCGATGATTATGATATTATCTCGATCAGAAAGTTTGGGGTAGGTTTCGCCTTTGTGGGTGCGGAATTTTTGAATTAATGTGAATATATAGCGGTGGTCTTCTGTCAATAGTTGTTTGAGGTGTTCACCGCTATTGGCGCGGACATTTTGTTCTGGTTCGGTGACGGCGCCTGTTTTGGCAAAGTTTTTGTAGATTTGGCCGTCTAAGTCGTCGCGATCGGTGATAATTACAAATGTCCAGTTCCCGGTAATTTTGCGGTGGACTTTCTGGGAAAAGAACTGCATCGAAAAGCTTTTGCCGCTGCCTTGGGTGTGCCAAAAAACGCCGAGTTTGCCTTTATTTTCGCGGATGTTTTGTACGGCTTCTAGGCAATTATTGACGCCGAGATACTGATGATTTTTGGCAACGAGTTTGATTAAATGGTCTTTTTCTTCGCTAAATAAAGTGAAGTTTTCGACAATATCTAAGAGTTTGGTTTTGTCGCAGGTTCCACGAATTAGGGTTTCCAGGGAGATGATGCCTTGTTCGCCTTCCTTATTGATTTTTTTCCAGTCTGAGAAATACTCCCAGGTGGCGGTGAGGCTAGCAATTTTGCTGATGCTACCGTTGGAGAGGATAACGATGCTGTTGTACCAAAATAATTGGGGGATTTCTTTTCGGTAGTCGCAGAAGTTGTTTTGATAGGCGAGTTCGACTCGTTCTCCAGAGGCTTTGAGTTCGATAAATATTAGGGGAATGCCGTTTATGAAGCCGATTAAATCAGGGCGGCGGGGGTACAGTTCCCCGGTAATCCAGAATTGGGAGGCGAGGAAAAAGTCGTTGTTGGTGGGGTTTTTCCAGTCGATGACGGTGACGTTTTCGGTAATTTCTTCGCCGTCGTCGTTGCGGTAGGTGACTGTTACTCTATCTTTGAGGAGGTTGTAAATTTCGCGGTTGGCGTTGGCGAGGGTGAGGGCGTTTCTGTCGCGGATCAGTTGTTCGATGGCGAGGGTAATTGCTGGTTTGGGGAGGTGAGGGTTGAGTTTTTCTAGGGCTGGTTGTAGTTTGGAGATGAGGACAACTTCGCTTCTGGTTTCTCGCCCTAAGTTGCTGGTTCCGCTAATCCATTCGTTGTAGCAGTTGGCTGTGGTGTAGCCGAGTTTTTCAAATAGGGAAATGGTTTCGAGTTCTAATGCTTCTTCTGAGTCGGGGTGGGGTGAAGTCATGTTCTAGCCTCTCCAGTTGATTTCAACTTTGAAAATTTGCTCAATGAAACCATTAAGGATTTCTAAGTGCCTCCTCAATCATATCTTCTGCACCCCTATTCATTTGCTCCTCTTGTTGTCGCCTGAGAAGGCTGTAAATCCAGTTAAATATCAGCGGATTTCTGCGACGGTTATCATAAATTTCATTCTGTACTTTATAAGATTCTTCGGTGACTTCTTGAGGAGTGAATCTTCCTCTAATAGCATGACTCCACAACCCTTCGCAACGTTCTTTAAGGCTATCTAATCTAGCAGCCGCTTCAGTATGCTCAATATACTGACGTATTCCTAAAACAACAGCCGGTATTAGCGGAGCCAGGACTACCAAAAAGAATTTTTCTAATGTAAGACCACCAATAAGACCAACTAAAAACACAAGGACTGTCAATCCCACAATTGTAACGAGTCCCAATACAGCGTAGCGGCGGCGAAGCTGAGCATCCCACCAACAGTTAGTGCGCTGGCAAATAAGGCGTGCCAGGTGTATTTGCAACTGTCCGACCCTGACGGGATACCAATTCTGAAGTTTTGAGTAATTGGGGTCTATACGTTTATGCCTTGAAGAAGCTTCTACAACTGTTTCTGGTTCTGGACGGTTCCCAGAGTTGAGTTTAAACCAGTCCATTTGCAGGACATCACAATCAAATAACTGTTGTATTTTTGCCGCTTTTTCTTGAAGTAACTTCTGCCGGGGAGTAAACACAACGATATCCAGAATGGTAACAATTATCCCCCAGAAGGCGACAAAAACTTGGAACCTAGGAAATACAGCGGCAACCAAGGTCAAAACAATCACAGAGGGAACGCTAAGAGTTATCAGAACGACCTGAATTATCTTAGCATCAGAATAAATTTGCCGTTGAGCAGCCAGACGTTCTATCTGTTTCGGGGTTAATTGTTCTTGAGGTATTGTGTTCATTTGTAGTAGCTGGGAAAGTGACCGTTGTAGATTAAATTCCACCAATAAAATGCAGCCGATAAGTGGCCCTTATCTTTAGCAACAATTGCTTGTTCAGAACGATACAGTGCGGTAGAAAGTTTAGACCAAGCATCATTTAACTTGGCCTCCGTTGCACAAGCATTAATATAGCCAGAAATTCCCATTGGGTCTTGCATCTGAGCCAGTTTTACATTAAATAAATACGAAAAAACTCGTGGCACATCTAGGTCGTAAATAATTATTGATTCTCCTTCTGCATATTTTGCTATGCGTAATTCTAAATAAAAAGAAGAAATAGGAACGCTTCGATAATACTTCCAAGCTTTTATGAAGCGAATCAGCGGTTTAACTCTACCATTCAATTTTTGATCTACAACTCGAACATAAGCATTATGAGTTTCTGGGCTTGAATGCCTCCAACCACCTGAACAGTCGGGAATTTCATAGGTTATATAATTGCTCCTTCCAATTTTTCCAATATCTCTTGCTGGTACGACCTCTGTAGATTCCTTAGCATCACTACCAAAAGGACATACAACAGCAGGGCAATCTACATAGACACCTGTAGAGTAAAATCTTCTATTTAATGCTCCTCTTACTTGAGTTAGAGCATAAGAAGAATTCCAACTCAACCTACTAGAGGGAATGCTGGCAAAGTAATCCACGTCACTATATCCCGAAATGCTTGTTCCATTACCAAATGAACCAGTACGGAAGAATCGGTTTAATCCAAAATTAGCTTTAAGACAAGCTTCAATAGAAGCTCTATGGTTTTTCGCCGCTGTAGATTCATAATCTGAAGGAGTAAGCTTTGCGAGAAAATCTCTAAAGCCTTCATCAATTGTTCTCGGCATTATACACCCCTATATCTATTTCTTCTAAATTGATTTCGCCTGAGATGAGTCTGGGAAGGAGTAAGTCGCGGGTTTGGCGAAGGTTAAGGTTTTTTCGTCCTAAATTGTCGAGTAAATTATCGCTGTTAGAAATAATATCTTTAAAGTATTTCTGGATCTGAGAAGGTGGAAGTATTATTTTCATTTCTCTTAAAATCATCGTGTTAACGTTTTGAATAGCAGCCCCATACGCGGCATTGTAGAAAAATTGCTGCTGTTCTCGAAAAAGATAATAGAGATATTCTTTTTCAATACCCTTAAAATTTATTAGATAAAGCCAACCGTCATGAATGCACCCATCAACGCCTAGCAGTTGTGTGTACCCTAAAGTGCCACTAGCAGCTATGATTAGTGAGTCTTTTGGAAGTAAACGGCTAAATGAGGCTCCATATTCATTTACTTTCTGTTTGGTTTCATACAGATACTTGCCAGATTTTGTAGCGTCAGCAATTTTTATCCAGGGTATAGTTCCGCCTTCAAAATACTTTTGGTCTGCAATAGGACGAGGTGATGAACCTCTACCTACTTCGGCTATATCACCAATTTTTACAACCTCCCAACCTTCAGGAATCAGCCCCAATTCTGAATCAACCATCTGTACCTGTCCGTGTCCAGGGAAGCGGAATTTGACGAACCACTCGCGGTAGATCGATCGCGCCATCTCTTCCAATATCTCAATCCGCCGCGTGTTATTCTCGATTAGGTCATCATACGCTGAAAGAATCGCAGCAATTTTGCGCTGGATGGGGAGAGGTGGTATTACTACTTGTAGTGATTTAAGAATTCCTAGATTAATTCCAGGAACAGCCGCACCTATAGCAATACTGCGTATGTGCTGCACCATTTGCGGACTAGCAAAGTAATAGAAAAGGAACCGTGCATCGCAAATTTCAAGATTAGGTCTTAATTTTAGCTGCTTATTAGAAATAATGTATGTAGAGTAAGGGCCTTTCTTGGGTATCAGCGCCACCTGCCCTAACGTTCCCCAGCAGGTGAAAACTAAATCACCACCTTTTACTTGTTGTGCCTTAAATGACTCAGCTTTTTCCTCTGAAACAAATACAAACCCATGTGGCACAAAAGGCTTTAGATTATCACTTAAATTATTGCCACGGATTACAGGAACACCTTCGGGGACAAAATACTTTGAGCTTATACTTGACCCAAATGGCCCTGCCACACATGAGCGAGGTTCATTAGCCTTAATCTCATCAACTGTAAGCATTTGCCAACCTTGAGGAACTGGTCGATTAAACAGCAGTTGTTTACTTGTCATACCAATCCCTCCAACAACATCACGACATTCTCAGCAATTGTTTCCTCCAACCCCCGCGCCTCAACATTCAAAATCTCCAATTCCTCATTCAACTCTTCCAACTGTGCGGCAAAATCAAAATCCTCCGCCTCCTGACGTTGGGCCACCCCCACATAACGCCCAGGATTGAGACTCCATCCCTGCGCCTCAATCTCATCCAATGTTGCTATTTTACACAACCCCGCCACATCCTGATAAACCTTGTCTGGGAAAGTCTCAGTCAGCATTTCGGAACCACCAACCGTCAACTCTGCCTTTTCCCCTCGGTACAGCCGCACAATATTTGAGATAAACTCAATCTGTGCTTCGCTAAACTCGCGATGGGCCCGATCGACCTGACGGTAAATATGCCGCGCATCAATAAACAATACTTTATCCTGGCGAGGTGTTTTCAGCTTCCGCCTGTCGAAAAACCACAGCGTACAGGGTAGCGTCACCGTATAAAAGAAATTAGAACCGATCGCAATCATCACATCCACCGCCCTTTTTTCAATCAACTGGCGGCGAATTTCCAACTCCGAGCCCCGCGCATCCGACGCGGAGTTTGCCATCACAAACCCCGCCCGTCCCTTCGGATTCAAAGCCGTATAAAATAGCTGAATCCAGAGATAATTCGCATTGTCAGTAGTCGGCGCACCAAAGGGATAATGAGGGTTGTCCTTAATCTTTTCTCTATCCACCCCATTAACATTAAACGGCGGATTCGCCATCACAAAATCAAATTCACCGAGGCTGTTGTGAATATCTTGATAATAAGTGTTACCTTCCCGGATATTCCGTAAACCTGAAACGCCGTGAACTGCCAAGTTCATCTGACAGAGTTTCACAGTTCCGTCTACCTTTTCCTGACCGTAAACACTAATTACTTGATTGGGGTCAAATCCTAACTTATTCCGAACCCGAATCGCACTCTGCACCAGCATTCCGCCAGCACCACAAGCCGGGTCTAAAATTCGCCCGTAATTCGGCTCAATTACATCGACAATCAGCTTTACCAGTGAAATTGGAGTAAAAAACTCTCCGCCTTTCTGCCCTTCTTTCTGAGCAAAATTCCCCAGGAAATACTGATAAATTTCCCCAAACGCATCCTCATTAATATCCTTTCGGGGAATCCGATTTAAGATTTTCAACAACTCCCGCAAAATCGGTTTTTCCAAGCTGTTATAATTTCTAGGCAAAGCGCCGCCGAGTTCCTCATTCTCATCTGCGATCGCCTTCATGGCCGCATTAATCGCCCCGCCAATATCCTCTGCTTCCGGGCGATCGATCAAATAATCAAAACGGGCCGTTTCCGGCAAATAAAGCGCCCCTTTTGCCTGGTAATCCGTCTTCCCTACCGTGCGCCGCCTGCTGCTTCCCGCTGCAATTTCCTGTGAAACCAAGCCAAACTTATAGTCAGCGTACAGCAGAAAAACCAACCCCAAAACCGGGACGGAATATTCTGAAGGCTTGAGTTTAGAATTAGCCCTGAGTTCATCGGCTGCTTCCCAAAGGCGTTTTTCGAGTTGGGTGTAGTTTGCTGGCATCTTCGCGTTAAATTCCCACGTCCTTGATTGATTCTCTCGTCTTCGGCAACAAACAGCACCGCCTCGTACAAGCTCTTATTTTAGTTTAGAGACGGGGCGATCGTATCAAAACCAAAGAAACCGGGTTTTTGGCCGTGGCGATCGGTGGTAACTCACATCCTGCACCACTTCCAATAACCGCCAGGGGTTGAAACCCCTTTCGAGAGAGCGAAAGTCCTCGCTTAGAGGACTAAAAGCCTTTTCCTATCAGCTTTTCAGTCGGTTTTAACTCACATCTTGCACCATTCTCAGGAACAGGCATCTTGCCTATTCGACAAAGAGTGAATTTTCTTGTGGAACAGGCATCTTGCCTGTTGATACAAAGCTTATTGAGAATGGTGCAACATCTCAGTTTTAACTCACATCTTGCACCATTCTCAGGAACAGGCAAGATGCCTGTTCCACAAAGAGTGAATTTTCTTGTGGAACAGGCATCTTGCCTGTTGATACAAAGCTTATTGAGGATGGTGCAACATCTGAGTTTTAACCGACTTTCGCTGTCAGACGGGGGTTTCAACCCCCGGCGGGTTAAAGAGAATGGGGCAAGATGTCAGTTGTAACGCTGTATTCTCGTCCAAAACCCGGTTTCTGACTGCCCGCGCATCGATTTTCAGCTTTTAGAGAGAGGTAAAAACTCGCCCGATCGCTACACTATTAACTAGGAACTCAGCAATTTTGGAGAAGAGGTGAATTGAAATTCGTTTCCGACCCGCAAATAAAAGTCAAAATCCGCAAAATGAAAGAGCGGGTGCGGTGGCAAGAACAGTCGATCGTCCATCGGGGAATCGACCAAACTCGGATGGTTTTAGAATCTCAAACCACCGACTCTCCAGAGTTTTCGTTTTTAGTCGTAGGCGACAGCGGCACGGGCAATCACCGCGGCTACAATCCCCAGCGGCAGATTGCCCAAAAGATGCTATCGGAGCGCGAAACTTGCCGTTTCGTCCTCCACACGGGCGATGTAGTTTATCTCGTCGGTTCCAGCGAATATTACTTGCAAAACTTTATTCGCCCCTACCGAGAATTTATAGTCGGCGGCGAGCATCCGTCTCGGATTGCTTACGATCGCATGGTGTTTAACTTTCCGTTTTTGCCCGTACCGGGAAACCACGACTATTACGACTTGCCGATAGTCTACGGCATTCTGTCGGCGACAGCTTTGCCGCTGCGGCGGCTGTTGGGTTCCAAGTTGGATCTCGATGTCGGCTGGCACGGTTCCGATCGCGGAAATGCCTACGCCAAAGCGTTTCTCGACTACCTGCAATCTCACAAAATGCCGGGAGAACTCGATCGCCACCTAGACGCCCACTACACCGCCAGCACCAGCACAGGCCGCTGCATCCGCTACCAACCCGGACGCTTTACCCGCTTACCCAACCGCTACTACACCTTCCGCAGCGGCGGCATCGACTTCTTCGCCCTCGACTCCAACACCTTCAACGAGCCCTTACCGATCCCGAAAACCAAACAGGGCGACATTCGCCGCCAGAATTTGGAACTCGATCGCCAGAAGTTGGAACAAGAAAAATTGGCAATGCTCGAAATGTGCGATCGGCTCAACCCCCAAATTCCCGAGGAAGCCGAACAGCTAGACGACTTGGCCGCCAAATTAGAGCAAGTTGACGAAATGCTCATGGATATTGACAAACAACTGTCGCCCGACAACACAGCCGCCACCGACTTTGAACAGCTCGAATGGCTCAAAAAAAGGCTGATTAACTCTTGGCGCGATTCCGAGGTGCGGGGGCGGGTAATTTACCTGCACCATCCCCCCTACGTGACCGAGGCGACAAAGTGGAATCAAGCTCAAACTTTGGCGGTTCGGTTGCGGTTGCGCGAGGTGCTCGACGGGGTGGCCGATGCAGTTGGGGATGTGGCGCAAGGTCGTCCGCTAGTAGATTTGGTGCTGACTGGTCACGCTCACTGTTTGGAATACCTGCGGACTGGGAATACCGGACACGGCGACTCTGGGATTAATTGGATTGTCTGCGGGGGAAGCGGCCACAGTCTCCGCCGCCAGCGCCCGGAAGGGCCGGTGTTGGAGGAACCGTCGAGTCCAGAAGCTTATCGCTTGGCGCGTGAGGGCGGGCGATCGCAAAAAGGCGATCGGCGGATAGCGGAATCTTTGCTATTTGTCGGCCGCAGCGGCCAAGGTTCCTACAAACGCCGTCCTTACTCGTGTTTGCGGATTGATGTTCTCGACGGATGCCCCCCCAAGTTCCGCATCCGACCTTTGGTTGTCGAACGATTTGAGGGGGAATGGCAGGAGATATCGGTCAAACCTTTTGTGATTTAACTTTCGTTTTTGTGCAACTCTCGATCGCCCTTAAAAAGCTTGACTTTGACCGATGCGGGGTCCCCCCTTTTTAAGAGGGGTTAGGGGCGATCGAGAGCCGAACGATCGCACACAATACTCGTATTAACTTAATTCAGGAGAAAAATTCAATGATTGCTAACTTAACCGCCACCGGCTGGGAAATTATTTACCACCGCGCCCACGCTTTACTCGCGGCCCAACTTGGCGGACAGTGGAAGCGCTCGAAATCTCCGCTTCGCCTCTACGAAACCCTAGCGGCGATTTCTCATCACGACGATTTAGAGAAAGAGTGGGAAGAAAATATTTTGACTGAAGCGGGCGCGCCCTTTGATTTTACGTTGCAGACGGAAACTTCTCTGCCGAAAATTCAAGCCATGACGCACAATGCCCTATATCGCGGTAGGTGGGTAGCAATGCTAATTTCTATGCACATGAGCTATCTCAATGAAGGAAAGCGGGGAGAGTCGAAGGAACTCGACGAATTTTTGGACGAACAACTGGAAAATCAAAAAAAATGGCAAAAAGAGTTGCAAATTTCCGAGGAAGATGCTAAGACAGCTTATGCTTTTTTCCAGTGGTGCGATCGGCTATCATTAATTCTTTGCTGCAAGGAGTTACCCGCCGGAGAACGAGCTTTAGAAATTAGTGTCGGCCCGGACGGCAAGCGCTACGATATTTTACAGCACAGCAACGAACTCGTGACTGTAACTCCTTGGCCTTTTGAAGACGATAAGTTTACTGTTAACGTCGAAGCGTGCCTTTTGGATAAAGTCAAGTTCGACAGCAACGAGGAAATTAAGGAAGCGCTGCAGAAAGCTCCCCGCGAAGTCTTAGAGTGGACTTTTGTGAAGTCTTAATTAAACCTCTACCACAAATACTGCACCGTTCTAGGTTTGTAGCGAAAACTTCAGTTTGATCGAGTTTGATGAGGACTGAAGTTCTCGCTACAAACCAATTTGATTGTTGGCGATTTACCGGACATAATATTATCAATGAGTCCTTGCCAATTACCCATTACCAATTACCAATTACCAAATATGAAACGTTCAGCTTGCCTAATTTTCAATCCCGTCGCCGGCCACAGCGACCCCGACCAAGACTTAGCTATAATTCAGCAACTTTTAGAGCCTTCTATTGACTTAGACATTCGGCTGACAACCCCAGAATTAGACGGAGATCAAATCGCCCGCGAAGCAGTTGCTAGGGGAGTTGAGGCAATTATTGCTTGCGGGGGCGACGGCACATTATCCGCAGTTGCTGGGGCGATTGTCAGCACAAATATTCCTTTAGGAATTATTTCGCGGGGAACTGCTAATGCTTTTGCTAATGCTTTAGACATTCCGAATACAATTGAAGCCGCCTGCGAAAATATTTTGGGAGGGTTGACGCGGGTGGTGGATGCGGCGATTTGCAACGGTGAAAGGCCGATGGTTTTGTTAGCTGGAGTGGGTTTTGAGGCGGAAACCGTCGAACTAGCCGATCGCGAAATGAAGAATCGCTGGGGAATGCTGGCTTACATTTTGTCGGGAATTAAACAGTTAAACAATTTAGAAAGATTTGAAGCGGAAATCGAAACCGAAGATAGAATTATCAGCCTTACTGCTGTGGCGGTGACAGTGGCGAATGCAGCGCCACCTACTTCCATTTTAGCTCAAGGCCCGGCAGGGATTATTTTTGATGACGGTTTGCTGGACATAACGCTGGTGGCGCCTCAGAATAAAGCTGGGGCGATCGCAGCTTCTTATCACCTATTGCAAACAGCTTTGAGCGGCAATCCTACCGATCGCGACGACATCGGTTATTTGCGGGCAAAAAAAGTAACAATTAGTGCCGATCCGCCTCAAAAAGTGGTTGTAGACGGCGAAATCACCGGCATGACTCCGGTTTCTATTGAGTGTGTTCCGGGAGGTTTAACTATTTTTGTACCGCGAGTTGAAGAAGAGCAAGCGGTGGAAAAACTCACCGGTTTAGCGGACATCGAAATTACATTGAAACCCGTAACTTAAACTTTTTAGCGACACAAACAATAAGAAAGACCGCCCGAGCGGTCTTTAATTTTTATGCCTCTAAAATTTGGCGAATGCGGCGCTCCAAACGTTCGAGGTCGAGTCCGCCTTCATCGCGGCTGATGCGGCGCACGGTGACGTTAACATTGCTCAAATCTGCCAGCAAATCTTGCAGGATTTCTTGTTGCTGCCGAGCTTGAGTTATTTCGCGCGGTTCCTGCACCAAATCGCGAACAATTGTATCTTCTGCGCGCGAAGCAACGATCGGGTCTGCTTCGCCGTCTACGTGCACGAAAGTGCGCCGACCGGGCCCCCGTTCTTCTTCAATTGGTATTACTGCTGTTACTCGATCGGAGCGTACATATTTGCCAAATCCCAGGTGGACTAAGACAGAAGATTGTATTTTCATAGATAGCAAGTTTTATTTGTTAGTTATCTATATTTTAACTTTTGCACTACGATATAACAACTAATATCAGAGCTAATTGTACTACAGGATGTGTCGGTTTTTTCTGTGTTTTATAGTTGTCAAAATTTTTCAAAAATGCTAAGTTAATTAACTGGATATAACTTACCCACGGTTGGTCAGAAACCGGGTTTTTTACGAAAATACTCCGCTCCAACCAGCAGATTCGGTAAAAACCCGGTTTCTTTGTGGGATCGCGTAAATCCTGTTAACATAAAAATAGAGCAGTTTGCGATCGCCCGCAGCGCATTTCAGGGACACAGCCTACCGATTCGAGATTTGAGCATTACTTCCACGGAAAAACAGGAAAGCCTAAATCATGTTAATTAGTCTCGACTTAGTTATCAGCCTCCTGACAGCCATTCCCCTCGGCACTATCAAAGACAAGTTTCAGCGCAACGAAACAGTTATCAAATTATTAAAAAGATTTAACCTCGACCCCGATGCTCCGCCCGCAGATTTTAGCGGAGTTTATGTTTATACTTTAGTAGAATACGGCGCTGGCAAACCCAAGCAGATTTTAGAACTGTTTCGCCAGAAAGAGATTGAATCAGCATTTCGCAAAGCCTTCGAGTCCGATAGCCCAGCCATTTTAATTAAAGCAGGCGATGACTATCTGAATGAGAGTGCTTTAGGCAAAGAAATTCGAGATTTAGGCATTGACCCCCGACGGGAATTCATGGCATTTGCCGCCGTGTTTATGGAAGTAGCAAAGCGGACGCGGACGCTGGGAGATGTGATGATGGGAAATGCGATCGCCTCTTTGCAAAAACGCCTATCTATGGTAATGGATCGCATCGAACGCCTTCCCACGCTGGAAGGAATTCGCACCGAATTTGCGCGGTTGGAAGCCGAAGATTATCCCGCACTTCCCGCCGCAGCATCAACTAATATTCAAAAGTCTCAAGCTTTTATTTTATCACAACAAGTTCGCGGGTGGTTTGAAACATTAAGTTATAAGTTTGAAACCTATCAAATCTCGGAAGATAACTATTTTGAATGGATTATCAATGTTCCTGTCAGACGCAATCGGTACGATCGCATTTTAGTGCGCGGAATTGCCGGAGAAGCCGGACTCAGGGATATCTCAGCCTTGCGCGAGTCTGTGGAAAAACAGCGCACTGATGAAGGCTGGTTAGTCACGGCCCGCCGCATCAGCCGCGCCGCGCGGGATGAGGTAGAGAAAGCCGACAATCGTAATTTGGCTTGCTATACCTTCGATGAATTACTCGACCAAGATGCCGATTTTACCGCTTATCTGGATTGGCTAGAAACAGAAATAACCAGCCGAGAAATTGATACCAAATATGTGCCGCTAGCCTGTACGAAAGAAGAAATTGACCCCGATACTCACCGCAAGATAGGCGTGAGTCATTATGACGGGCGAGATGGCTGGATTGAAGGTTATATTGACCTCTGGTTGAATGACCCAGTAAAAGAACATATTTCAGTTTTAGGAGAATTTGGGACGGGGAAAAGTTGGTTTGCGATGCACTATGCTTGGATGGCGCTGCAACGCTACCGAGATGCTCAAAAGCGCGGTTTAGAACGTCCGCGTTTGCCGTTAGTAATTCCTTTGCGAGATTACGCCAAAGCAGTTAGTGTCGAGTCGCTATTTTCCGAGTTTTTCTTTCGCAAGCACGAGATACCTTTGGCGGGTTATTCGGCATTTGAACAACTCAATCGCATGGGTAAATTTCTGCTGATTTTCGATGGTTTTGATGAAATGGCCGCCAAGTGCGATCGGCAAGAAACCATCAACAACTTCTGGGAACTAGCAAAAACCGTCGTTCCCGGCGCAAAAGTCATCCTCACTTGCCGTACCGAACACTTTCCTGAAGGCAAGGAAGGACGGGCATTGTTCAATGCAGAACTGCAAGCATCAACAACCATTTTAACAGGCGAAACTCCCCAATTTGAAGTCTTAGAATTAGAGAAATTTAACGACGAGCAAATTCGGCAAGCGCTGTCATTTCAAACAGAAGCGGCGACTGTAGAAAAAGTGATGGGAAACCCGCAGTTATTGGATTTAGCGCGTCGCCCTGTGATGACCGAGTTAATTTTGGAAGCATTGCCCGATATTGAAGCTGGAAAACCAGTAGATATGTCGCGGATTTATCTGTATGCGGTGCGGCGGAAGATAGAGAGAGATATCAAAGCAGAACGTACTTTTACTTCTGTAGCAGATAAGCTTTACTTTTTGTGCGAACTGTCTTGGGAAATGCTGTCTACCGACCAAATGAGCCTGAATTATCGCGGTTTTCCCGATCGCATTCGCAGCTTGTTTGGTGCGCTCGTGCAAGAGGAAAAAGACTTAGACCACTGGCACTACGACATGATGGGTCAAACTATGCTAATCCGCAATGCAGATGGCGATTATACTCCGGCGCATCGTTCGTTATTAGAGTTTTTTGTCGCTTATAAGTTTGCAGCGGAATTGGGAGTTTTGGCGGCAGATTTTACCGAATTAGTTGCGCCGGAACAGTCTTGTTTAGATGCTAATGCAGCGCCTCAAAAATACACTTGGTCTAATTATTGTCGGCTTCAGGCCCAGAAGAGAAATAACAACGAACTTATCGCGCCTTTGAAAGGATTTGTTGCTGAAAATTTAAGTGAACTTAGCCACAGTTTCGGACAAGCGCCACTGACGAAGGCTGTGATGGATTTGTTGTTGCCGATGGTTTCAGAAACCGGGGTTTTGCCTCTTCTAGAAATTCTGGAAGCAACGCGAGGCCAAACAGAAAGCGAGGTGGGTTATGTGGGAGGGAATGCGGCGACGCTGTTGTTAAAAAAGGACAAGACTGCTTTAGAAGGTAAAGACCTCTCTAGTGCCGTTATTTTAGGTGCTGATTTTACAAATGCGACGCTGCGCCACGTCAATTTGGCTGAAGCGAATTTGGCTAATTCTGCTTTTACTAAAATCTTCGGTAGCGTTCGCTCAGTAATATTTAGTCCTGATGGAAAACTGTTAGCTACAGGTGATAGTGATGGCGTAGTTCGCTTGTGGGAAGCTAGCAGTGGCAGAGAAATATTGACCTGTAAAGGACATACCAACGTGGTGGAGTCTGTCGCCTTCAGTCCTGATGGTGAGATACTTGCTAGCGGGAGTTATGAAAATACAATCAAGTTATGGGATGTCAAGACTGGTGAATGTTTAAAAGTTTTGCAGGGACATACCGAATCAGTAATGTCAGTCACTTTCAATCCTGAGGGAAATATACTCGCTAGTGGGAGTTTCGATCGCACGGTAAGGTTATGGAATATCCACACGGGTGAATGTCTCCAAACTTTGCAGGGTCATACTAAAGTCGTGTTTTCAGCGGCTTTCCATGCTGCTGGTGACATACTTGCTAGTGGAAGTGGCGACAAAACAGTGAGGCTGTGGAATGTCGGTACTGGTGAATGTCTCAAAACTTTGCAGGGTCATACTAAAAACGTGTTTTCAGTTGCTTTTGATTCTGCTGGTGAAATACTTGCTAGTGGAAGCGCCGACAAAACAGTGAGGCTGTGGAATATCGGTAGCGGTGAATGTCTCAAAACTTTGGAGGGACATTTGGATCAAGTACGGTCGATCGCCTTTAGTCCTTCCGGCGAAATACTCGCAAGTGGAAGTTTCGATCAAACAGCGAAACTGTGGGATATCCGCACTGGTGAATGCTTGAATACTTTGCAAGCGCATTGTAATCAAGTAGGGTCAGTGGCTTTCCATCCTGCTGGTGAAATACTTGTTAGCGGTAGTTATGACCAAACACTGAGGCTGTGGGCTATTAACAGCGGTGAATGCTTGAATACGCTGCAAGGGCATAGCACTCAAGTAAGGTCAGTAGCCTTTAGTCCAAACGGTGAAATTCTTGCCAGCGGCGATGACGAACAAACAGTCAGGCTGTGGGATGTCAACACTGGTGAATGCCTCCAAATCTTGCAGGGACATCTCGATCGGGTACATTTAGTTGCCTTCCATCCAAACGGTGAAATACTTGCTAGCGGAAGTTATGACCAAACGCTGAGGCTGTGGGATGCCAAAACTGGTGAATGCCTCCATATTTTGCCAGAGAATGGAAAAGAAGTACGGTCGATCGCCTTTAGTCCTTCGGGTGAAATACTTGCCAGTGGTAGTCATG
This sequence comes from Microcoleus sp. FACHB-61, assembly GCA_014695295.1. GTDB lineage: Bacteria > Cyanobacteriota > Cyanobacteriia > Cyanobacteriales > Microcoleaceae > Microcoleus. The sequence goes on from JACJNY010000025.1 coordinate 276,202, forward strand.
ACCAAACGGTCAGGCTGTGGGATATCCGCAGTGGTGAATGCCTCAAAACCGGGCAAGGGCATAACAGTTCATTATACTCGGTTGCCTTTAGCCCTTTGGGCGAGATATTTGCCACTACAGGTTATGACGGAACGGTGAGGCTGTGGGATATCCATACTGGTGAATGCCTCCAAATCTTGCAGGGGCATACCGGTTGGGCACGCGCGATCGCCTTTAGCCAGAACGGTGAAATACTTGCCAGTGGAAGTATCGATCAAACAGTCAGACTATGGGATATCAACAGCGGTGAATGCCTCAATATTTTTTACGGGCATACTGATTGGATACGTTCAGTGGCCTTTAGTTATTCGGGTGAGTTAGTTGCTAGTGGAAGTGTCGATAAAACGGTAAGATTATGGAATATTCGTACAGGTGAATGTCTAAAAGTTTTGCAATGTCATACCAGTAGAATTAACTCATTTACCTTCAATTATGATGGTAAATTGATTGCTACTTGCAGTCGGGATGGCACAATTATGATTTGGGAGGTTGAGACCGGTGAGTGCCTCAAAATACTCAAAAGTGACAGACCTTATGAAAACATGAATATTGCAGGAGTTACGGGTTTAACGGAAGTTGAAAAAGCCACGCTCAAAGCTTTAGGGGCTGTTGAAAATTAATCACGATCGCAAACATCAATCCTGCGTTTCATCTGAATTGATATTACCCACAGTCAGGACACGATAATGTCGTTTCCCTACAATTAACCGGGCAATGGTTACATCCTAAAAGGCGATAGATTATTTTAGGGTAGGGAAACGGCACGGTGCCGTGTCCTCCGTTACTGACTAAACTGTTGAGCGTAGTAGCCAGCATATCGATCGCCCTTTTCCAGCAACTCCTCGTGCGTCCCAGATTCCACAATTCTGCCTTTTTCCAACACTAAAATACGATCGGCTCTCCGCACAGTAGCCAAGCGGTGCGCGATAATAAACACCGTGCGATCGCGCATCAATCTTTCCAGCGCTTCTTGCACTAAACCTTCGGATTCCGAATCCAGCGCCGATGTAGCTTCATCCAAAATTAATATTCTGGGAGCGAGCAGAACTGCACGGGCGATCGCAATTCTTTGTTTTTGCCCGCCAGATAAGTTTACACCCCTTTCTCCTACCCAAGTTTGATAGCCGTCAGGAAACTGACTAATGAATTGATGAGCGTTAGCAATCTCCGCAGCTTTTTGAACATCTTTCAGTTCATAATAAGATTGACCGAAAGCGATATTTTGAGCAATCGTACCCGAAAAAAGAATAGTTTCCTGCGGTACAATTCCGATTTGCCTGCGCAGAGTATTTAAGGTGACATCTTGAATATCAATACCGTCAATTAAAATCTGTCCCGCTTGCGGATCGTAAAATCTGGGTAGCAAATTTACTAAAGTAGTTTTACCCGCGCCGGATGCACCCACGAGAGCAATCATTTCTCCGGGAAGGACCAACAAACTCATGTTTTGCAGAATGGGTGTCTCTGAGTTATAGGCAAAATTAATGTTGCGATATTCGACTTTGCCTGTAACATGGGGAAGTTCGATCGCGCCCTGTTTTTCGACTACTGTTGGTTGGATTGCTAATAGTTCAAAAATGCGATCGCTAGAAGCTTCTCCCTGCTTAAAATCCCCGTAATTAGCAGTTGTAATAGCGATGGGGTCAATTAAAAGTGCCACCCCTGCGATATAACTTATAAATTGAGTACCTGTGAGATTTCCTTGAGAAATTTGCCAACCTCCCAGGAAAAAGAGCAAAATCACGCTCATCGCTTCCAGAAAGCCAACTACAACGAACTGAAGTGCTTTTACTCTTTCTGACAAATACTTAGCGCGGCGGTTTTGTTCTGCTTCTTCTGCAAATCGGGCAATTTCGTAGTCTTCAGCCACAAATGCTTTGATTAAACGAATGCCGCTGAATACTTCTGTCAACAAAGCGGATAAATCAGAGATGCGATTTTGACTTTGCCGCGAGTAACTTAGCAGTCTTTCGCCAAACCAGCCAATTAAGATAGCCATCAGTGGTGCAATAATTAATGCACCCAAGGTTAATTGCCAGTTGAGATAAATCATATATCCCAGAACCGCAATTAGCTGCAAAACACAAGGGATAAACTGATGAAAAAATTTATTTACGACTTCGCCAATGCGGTCAATATCTTCTGTGAGGCGGTAGGATAGGTCTCCGGTTTTGGCAGTTTCAAAGTAGCCGAGATTAAGGCTTTGAAGGTGTGCATAAACTTTTTTGCGGATTTCTAAAGCAATAGTCAAAGCTGCTTTTGCCATCAGCGTATCTTGACCGTACTGGGCTGTACCGCGAATTAGAAATATAATGGCGCTGAGTGCAGCAATTTGAGCGAAGCCTTGTAAATCTCCTTTACCTATAAATTTGGCTGTTTCGCCAACTAGCCACGCTATAATCGGCCAAAATATGGTAAATACTACGGTACAAGCTAATGCTTTACCGATGGTTTGTTTTTGTGGACGGAGGTAGGGTAAGATTTGCCAATAAGTCGATCGAGTTTTCAAGATATTTTGCCCTCGCAAATTCTGTTTTTGGGGATCTCTGCAAGAATATTCAAACTTCGATCCCCCCTAACCCCCCTTAATAAGGGGAGAACAAGATTATTATTCCAAGTCCCCCTTTTGAAGGGGGATTTAGGGGGATCTCTGCGTAAGTCATAGAGATATCTGAGCCAGAATATGATAACAGCGATCGGACAAATCTCAACAATCATTCTTCACCGAAAGCATCCGGGATACAAAGCCCCCAGATTCATCCGTGGGGTTAATTGTCCAATTCTTCAATTCTTTAATCTAAAATCTAAAATCTAAAATCATTCTTGAGCGTCTGCATGAGTCGCCTGCACCTTAGCCCCTGCGACAACTGCACCCCGAAAGGCGGCTGACTGTCCGGGTGCAAGAGTAACTGGTTCAGCGTAGATAAATCCGTTGTCAATTAAATTGCCTGACTCGTCCAAAACTTCATAATTGACTTTGACATTCTTGATTGTTTTGCAGCCTTGATTAAGCACTTGACCGCTGAAAAAGTTGCCGTCATAGTTAGCCGCCGCAATTGACACTTTCGCAGCGATGTTGGAACCGGGAATGCAAGTTTGGGCAGTTCCCGAAGCTGGCTGTTTCTCGCACAACTTGCCCAAGTCTACTGTTTGGCCGTCGGGGGTTTTGATGTAGCAAAACGGCTCGTCAACTGGCGAATTTTGAGCAAGTGTATTTGTAAAGTCTGTCAGCAAAGGGCGAGCCGATATCGGCGACATTAGCAAACTAGATAAAGCTAGTGTTAAAGGTAAAATAATCATGTTTTTGAACAAGAAATTGTACATGATAATTCACATGATTTTTACGTTTGCATATCTCTATGTATGGTGCACCTTACGAGTAATTTAAATTTTCGGGCGGGCTAGAAGCCCACCCCACAAGAATTAGATGCACGGGCTAGGAGCAACGGCAAACAAGAATTAGATACGCACGTTACGAGATTATCTAATACTCGGCTTCCTATTCCTAAGATTCTGCGCTCCGGGCACTTTTCGGCTCGGACGGCGATTGTTCAAACTGCTCGCAGTTCGAGCATTCAAAGCATCAGCCGAAGCTATCAAACCCAAATCTTGTAAAATTTCAAAAGCCGCCCTTTGTCCAGTTTCGCAACCGCCTTCCATGTAACCTTGATTTTCCAGCGAAGTGTGTTCCCCGGCAAAATATAAATTGCCAACTCGTTCGCCTTCAACGCCGTACATTTGCGTCCACTGTCCGACTAAATAGCAGGAATAAGAACCTTTGAAAAAGCGTTCTCCCGGCCAATAAGCTCGTACAGCTTTGCCCGTTCGCAAATTTCTCACTCCGGGAAAAACTCTTTCAAATTGGTTCAAAAATCTTTGGGCTTGGTCTTCTGGAGTTCCGGCACCGATCGACAAACCCTGCTTTCCTCCTGTATAATTAGTGATCAAACCGTTAGGAGTAGGAGCAAAAGGCGTAGCTTCCCAGGTATTCTGGAATCCTAAATCGCTATAAACAGAAGCAGTCGATCGATAAGTTTCTCGCCAAATGCGGCTGCGGTAGCCAGTAATCAGCTTAGAATTAGTACCGTAACCCAATTGCTCGATCGCCCTGCGCTTTGGTTGGGGCAAAGGTACGTTAATTCTAACGTCTCGCAGAGTGCTGAACGGCAAAGTTAACAAAACTCGCTCGTAAGTGCGCTCGAAGGCGTTTTGTCCCGATCGCAAATTTACCCGATAGCGGCCATCCGGCAAAAGAGTAATCGCTTCCAAAACCGTCCCCGCCTCGATCGAACCAGACAATTGACCTGCCAAACGGTTGATAATTTGACTGTTGCCGCCGTCAATTTGATAGCGCTCATCGCTGTTGCCGTACAATTCAAAACTGCCAGCTTCAGAACCGATTAAAAACAGGAGATTTAACGCCGACTGTTCTTCAGGATCTCGACCGTATTCCACCGTATAAGCAATGCGGAGTAACTGCCGGAGAATCGTGCTAATCTCGGCTTGGTCTACATATTCAGCGATCGAAAGATTGTCCAATCTTTCCGCTGCTTCCGTAAAATTAAGATAGCTAATTTCATCTCCAATAGCGCCCAAATCTCTATTAATTTTACTCGCTAGCGGCGCAAAATCTGCGATTAATTGCTCAAGAGAAAAGCGGCGCCCTTGAAAGAAAAAAGTATCCTTCACCAATCCACTCTGCACTTGGGCTAAGTCGATCGCCCGCAAACCCAATTCCGTCGCCAGCGAGATTAAATTAGTGTGGCCGGTGTCAATAAATTCTCCCCCCAACTCCGCCGGAATTAGCGTTCCAGCCACCTTGGGAATAGTGCGTATCCTCCCCCCCACGCGGTTAGTTGCCTCGATTATATCGGCGCGCACGCCCGCTTGGCGCAAGCGATAGGCCGCCGTCAAACCCGCAATTCCCGCACCCACAACCAAAATGGGCGATCGTCCGCCCTGTTGAGCAAAAGCTCCCCCTCCATCCCTGGTAAAAGTCGCAGCAGCGACAGCCCCCGCAGCAGCTAAACCCCCGTGCAGCAAGCGGCGACGAGATAGGCGAGAATTAGGAATGCGATCGGTCAGCATCCCGAGCAGTTCATCAGCCGGAATGCCCGTTTCCTTTGATTTCTGGGCAATGCTCGCAGCGCGGCGCAGCATTGCCATCAGTGCAGATTTAGCCATAATTAAGACATCCTCACAAAACTTTGATGTAAACTGGATTCTCGATCGTGCACTTTCCAGACTAAAGTCCAGAGAGATTTTTTTAATAATGCTAACCCTCAGAACACTGTTCGACAGCAAATTTTATCTCGAAAACAACCCCGATGTCGCCGTAGCAGTTGCCAGAGGCACGGTATCGAGTCCCTTCGATCACTACCGAAAAATTGGCCAATTTGAAAATCGCGACCCGAATGCCCTGTTCGACGCCAGCTATTATTTAGACACCAATACAGATGTAGCGGTATCAGCCAAACTCAATGGCGTTTCAGGAGCCTTTCACTTTATTAGATTCGGTCAATTTGAAGTTCGCAGCCCAAACCCATTCTTCGATGTTAATTTTTATCTAACCAGCAACCCAGACGTTCAGACAGCAGTCCAAAACAATCAATTTACCGCATTTGAACACTACTTCAAAGTCGGTCAATTAGAAAACCGCAAACCCAGCGTTTTCTTCGATCCCAGCTTTTATCTAGAAAAATATCCGCTGGTAGCAGCAGCAGTCCAAAGCGGCGCAGTTCAAAGTGCGATCGGCCACTACATTCAATTCGGTCAACAAGAAGGACTGTTGAGCACTCTCCCCGATCCCGCCGACAATTTGAACGCAGCAAAAAGCCTGGGCATTCTCGGAGGAATTCAAACGGCAAGCGATTTTGTGGGCGCTGCTGAACCAGCCGACATTTACAGTTTTATCCTCAATACTCCGAGCCTTTTCAGTGTAACTGTTGACGGTTTGATTGCAGATGTTGATGTAGAATTAATTCAGGATATCAACGGCAACGGCGCAGTTGGAGTAGAGGATCTTATTGCTTCGTCTAACAATTTAGGCACGGCTTCAGAAACAATTGTCAGCAATGGGGCTTTGCCTGCGGGGACTTATTTTGTCCGCGTTTCTCAATTCCAAGGCGATACAAATTATGACTTGAGATTGCTATCTGCTCCTTTAGTAATACCGCCTCAAGCTTAAAATCTAATTAACTTATATAGCAAGCCTAAATCAGTCAAACAAACACACACTTCTCCTGCCTTACTTCGCGATAATATCGCTTACGCGCCTTCGCGGTTGTCAAAAAAAATCTGCTTTACAAATGATTTAGACTTGCTATAAAACAGGCTTCGGCAGCGGTCAATTTACCAATTACCAATTACAAGTACCCCTTACCAATTTTCCTGGTTTCACTTATTAGTTCCTTGCCCGCTGGGAGAAGGCAAAGATTGAACAGGTGCCGGAGGCCAATTAGAGCGACTTCTGGTTAGAGTAGTAGACACCAAAGCATAGCCCAAAACAGCAGGAAGCACGATCGCACTTAGAAACACGCTCGCCACCGCCCAAGTCATCGCATTAGATAGCGGGCCGTAATGAGTGCGGTAAGGGTCAAACAAAGGTAAATTAGGCCTCGGGGCGTCCCGCAGGGCGATCGGACGTTTGAACCGCACCCGCCTGTCGTCTAGCTTTTCGAGCAAAACCCAGCCAACTTCTGCCTCTTCCGCGCACAGCTTGTGAAAAATCGCAGGATTGCGAAACAAATCGCTGCTAGCCCGCACAATCTTGTACTCCCAAACCGTCAAATCAACAGCATTAGGAGCGGATTTGGGATTGCCATTTGAGCGCGCATTTTCAGGCGCATTAAAATTATCTTCTTGAGATTCGTACCGAGTCAAAACTTCCTCCTCCTCGTCGTATTTTTGCCCCGCAGCCAATTGCTCGCGGCTCACCAATACACCCGCGAGCGCAGCCTCCAAGCCGAGACTGCCAACCATCAAACTCCAAATCAGAATTTCAACCATAAAAGGAGTTAAAAGTTAAAAATTAAAAACTAAAAAGACTCGCTTTTAACTTTCAATCTTTAATTTTCAAATAGCCTTCCACCAGACAATCTGCACCCACCGCGCGCCAAGAAACCCGCTCTAATGTCAAAGCATCAGTCATTGCGGAAAACCCCAAATCTCCCACAGGAGTTGGAGCAGCTTGGCCCCCGACAATTTTAGGAGCAATAAAAGCCATAATTTTTTGAACAGCACCCTCAGCAATTGCCTTGGCCGCCAAAGTGCCGCCGCACTCCCAGAGTACAGAAAGAAAAGATCGATCGTACAAATAAGCCATAACATTAGTCGGCGTCAACGGCGAGAGTTCCACAACTTCCACCCCTTTGGCGATCAAAAATTCCTGAAATTCCGGGTTAACCCCAGGCTCAGTCAGCACCAAAGTAGCCGCCACAGAGGTTTCCCACAACCAAGCCGACTTCGGCAAATCCAGAGTGCGGCTCATCACCACCCGCAGGGGATTATTCCTATCAGGCTGGTGACTCGTCAGTAGGGGATTGTCCAGACGCACCGTATTTCCCCCAACAATCACAGCATCGCAGCCGACTCGCACCCGGTGTACCTCGCTCCGAGCCTCCTCGCCTGTCACCCAAGCGCTATGGCCGCTACTGGTAGCAATTTTACCGTCCAAAGTCATGGCATATTTCAAAATTCCCAAAGGCCGGCGGTACAAAATTCGGTGCACGAAAGCCTCGTTGAGTTTTTGGCAAGCTTCCCCTTCCACTCCCGCCACCACTTCAATCCCCGCCTCTCGCAACCGGGCCAGCCCAGTTCCAGCTACCAAAGGATTGGGATCGACCATGCCAGCCACTACTTTTGCTACCTTGGCCTTAACTAAAGCTTCGGAACAGGGAGGAGTCCGCCCGTAGTGGTTGCAGGGTTCCAGGTTCACGTAGACGGTCGCTCCTTCGGCGAGTTCCCCCGCTTCCCGAAGCGCAAAAACTTCGGCGTGAGGTTGACCGGCACCGGGATGAAACCCTTCGCCGACAATCTTGCCGTCTCGGACAATTACAGAACCGACAAGCGGGTTGGGTGCGGTTTTGCCGAGAGCGCGGCGAGCCAATTCTATGCAGTGGCGCATCATGGCTCGATCGAACTCTTGAATTTCGCTGTTTTCCAGTTGTTTTGTACCTGGCTGCTGTCGGTTAGCTAAGCTGGCGATCGCTTGAGCCTCCGCCGGAAAAGTTTCCATGAGATTTTGGTATTATATCTATCCCTGAGTGTACTGACTTTGAGGCTAATTTTGGCTGCGGGCCGACGATCAATTGCTGCTGGGGCAAACTGTACGTTACCAGGATCTCAAGACAATTTAGGGCGATCGGGCCGCTTCTAACCCGAACAAATAGCTTTAACATTAAGAAAGAATAACAGGCGCTTGAGAAAACAATGAGTCAGGACATGGAGCGGGAATTTGCCAGCCGCGACGAATTAATTGCCTACGTGCGCGAACAGTTCCCCGAAGCAGCCGCCCGGGACAGCACCGTACCCCCGATCCTAGGCGGGCGGAAAGCAGCCGAGACAGCCCTGCAACAAGTCGATCCCGGCAAGTACGCCTTAACCCGCAATTTCCTCAACGGTGCGATAACGCGGTTGTCGCCCTATTTGCGCTACGGCGTTTTGAGTCTTGCCGAAGTCCGGGATGCCGTGCTGGAGAAGGTGCGACATCGAGAAGATGCCGTAAAACTCGTCAACGAGTTGGGTTGGCGGGATTATTGGCAGCGACTTTACGCCGAGTTGGGCCAGGGGATTTGGCAAGACCGGGAAGCCTACAAAACTGGTTACCCTGCTAAAGATTACAGCGAAACTCTGCCGCAGGATGTCGTCGAGGGCACGACTGGTTTGGTTTGCATCGACAGTTTCAGTCGCCAGTTGCGAGAAACTGGTTATTTGCACAACCACCAGCGGATGTGGATGGCCGCTTATCTCGTACACTGGCGCCGCGTGCGCTGGCAAGCCGGAGCTCGCTGGTTTTTGCAACACTTGCTAGATGGAGATCCGGCGAGCAACAATCTTTCTTGGCAGTGGGTAGCGAGCACTTTTAGTCACAAACCTTATTTTTTTAATCGGGAAAATTTGGAGCGTTACAGTAAGGCGGTTTATTGTCGCGATTGTCCTCTGTACGGGCAATGCGATTTTGAGGGAACTTACGAATATTTGGAAGGGCAGTTGTTTCCTTTGGGAGAAAAGGTCGATCGCAGCGGCGGTTCTAAAAGTTGGCAAGACTTTCAAAAGCGCCGGGGAAATTAAGGAAGTTCGGCAACCGATTCGCTTTCTTCGGATTTAACGGATTTAACACCAATTCTCAATTCGCAATTAATTCCCAATTACCAATTTATGAACAATCCGATTATTTGGCTGCACGGCGACTGTTTGAGTCCTGAAGGCCCGGCTTTTAAAGCGCACCCAGAGGCACCGGCAATCTGGGTTTGGGATGACGCGCTTATTGATGAATGGCAGTTGAGCCTCAAACGAATGGTGTTTATTTACGAATGTTTGCTGGAGTTGCCGGTAGTTATTCGGCGGGGCGATGTGGCAGCAGAAGTTATTGCTTTTGCTAAAGAATCCGGCGCGAATCAAGTGGTGACTGCGGAAAGTCCCAGCCCTCGGTTTCAGGATATTTGCCTGGAAATTAAGCGATCGATCCCCGTAGAAGTTTTGCCGCTAGAACCCTTTGTCCGCTACGATGGTTACATTGATTTGAAGCGTTTTTCGCGCTACTGGCGCGTCGCTGAAAAATATGTTTTCTAATTGGGAATCGGGAACTTGTACGCTCGCGTAGCCGAAGTATTGGTAACTGGAAATTGGTAGCTGGAAATTGCCAATTGCCAATTGGAAATTGGTAAGGGGGCATTGGTAGAAAAACAAGAAAGAGGCAAAGTGGATAATCTTATTTTTTCCTTTTTCCCTCGAACCTCTTCCCTCAAACTTCAACATCCATCCGTTAAATCCGAAGAAAGCAAATCCGTTGCCCAACTCCCCTCAACAGCGGTTAAATCCCTTACCCTCATCCGTTGCCGAACTTCAACTCCCCTTCAAACGCTGCAACAGCCATTGAAATCTAGATTCAGCCAAATCTTCTGGATTTTCGACATTTTGCGGGATGGCGTGCTCGTCGTCGGGGTCTTGATATGATAAATAATCACTCTCTTCGCCGAAGCGTTTGACTGTACCTCGCAGTCTCGACGACAAAAATTTGGTAATCGCCCGATAAAACCGCAGGGAAAAAAGCACGTCTTGCTCGAGTTTTTCAGTTAGCAGCCGCCTCGGAATTGACAGGATGAGGCATTCTTCAATTGCCGTGACGCTAGCAGAAGGAAGCCTCCCGTCTACAAAAGACATTTCGCCCAACACTTCCCCGGAAATAATTTTTCCAATTTCTTTGTCGGCCAAAGATGATACAGCAACGCTCAAAGTTCCCTCCAGAACTATGTACAGGGCGTCTAATGGCTTACCTTCGGTGATCAGGGTGGTGCCGGGGAGGACTTGGGTGCGGGTGCCGTTGGCTAGCATCCAATCGATGTCGCGATCGCTCAATTCGCCTAATATGACTAGAACTTTGCTCATAAAGTCAGGTTGAGATGAGATAATTTGTATTTTTTTACTTGTTTAGTTGCGTGCTGTTGTTAGATGGTCAGACCCTGAGCGAAAGCGAAAGCTAAACTTTACTTATAGAACACTAAATTTTACACAATTCTCATAATATTCATTAATATTGACACGATCGATCCACAACTCTTTCTCGGATCGGTGCTATTATTCTACATTACTTGTCAGGGACTGTGCAGCAGCCGATCGCGTCGTTTTCACTGCGCTTGCTTTGGACGGCGGGGCTGCCAAAACTGTTTTGAAAGCTTGCTGTCTCTTGGTTTCGAGCCGGTGCGCCCTCAAAAACCGGATGTTTTCGGCATGGCTGCGAGTGCAGCGCCCCCAAGTACAGTATTGTAGAATGCAAGCGAGACGCACGATCGACCCCTCAATTAAACAGGATTAAGGATGAAATCATCCCTAGGATTGATTTTTTGCCGATCGATCGGTAAATTTAAATTAGCCTCTAAACCCGCCGTCCGATCTTGAATCTAATCAGCTTGAGAGTTGACTATTCAACGATTGAGTGTCAATCTAGGAACAACACAACTCATATTTGTGTCTTTTTTTAGCAAAGCTATCGACGGTCGCCCTCAAACACTTACACTTTTAACACAGCCTTCATTGAGGAGTTTCTATGAATAGTCTATTTTCCAAGTCTGCTTTTGCGTTAATAAATCTTGCAGCTTTAGCTGTTTGTTGCACTACCCTGTCAGCGAAAGCTGAAACTGGCAACTTGCCCGAGGTCGCTACAACTGCAACAATGGCCGCTCAAAATATGGACCAAATTTCTGAGACGGCGGCAACTTCAGCAGTTAAACCAGACGCAGAAACAACGGTTAGTAATACAAAAATTGATTCTATCAGTTGGAGCGAACTAACAGAAGCTGCAGAGCCAGCAGCCTCCGAACCGGCAGCCAACTTGCAAGTATCTATTGCTGCACCCGAAAAATCGGAAGCAGCAACATCTGAAATTGCTGGGACAGAAACTTCGCAAAATACCTCCATTGCTGCTGAGACTGAAAACTCGGAAGAAACCGCTAAGATTGCTGATAATGGCGTCAAAGTGAATTCAACGGTCGAGACTGCCAAAAAGAGCGATCGACCTACCTCAATTGTTGTCGAGACCAATAATTCTGAACCGACTGCAACCAAGGAAGAAAAAGAAGTCAAAACAGCACAAGAATTGTTGAGCAATCCTGTCAGCACTTCCGCCTCAGCTTTGACAAACCAACCGAAAGTTGCTGAAAAACCGGCAACTCTCTCGGAACCAACTGAAAAAGTGGCTCAAGGAACTCAAATCCGACCAGGCCGAGCTACTCGTTCTGGGCCCAGCTACGTCGGCATTGGCGGCAATGTAGGTTTTGGCGGAGATTCAGCCTTAGGCGACGGTTCATTTGCGATTATTAGCAAAATCGGTTTGACGAACAATTTGTCGGTGAGACCGACTGTTTTGTTCCGCGAGAACTTAACTCTTGTAGTTCCCGTTACCTTCGATTTTGTATCTCAACAAACCGTCGAAGTCAGCGAGGATTTTGTGATTAGTGCTGCTCCCTATGCAGGTGCTGGCGTGATAGTTACTACTGGGGATGACGGTAATTTTGGCTTCCTGATTTCGGGGGGTGTAGATGTGCCGCTGACGAGAAATTTAACAGCAACAGCGGGATTGAATATTGGTTTTGTTGACGGGGCTGACGTGGGATTGTTAGTCGGTGTCGGCTATACTTTCCCGAATATTGCCAGGTAGTGTTGCTGTTTGAGCAAACGCAGGACAAATAAATATGTGCGGGGTTGGCTGTAGGAATACAGTCAACCCTTTTTGATGATGTAAAAGCAAAAGCAATCGAGGACACGGCAATGCCGTTTCCCTACCTAGGGGTAGCTGATTAATCATTGTACGGACACGGCAATTCGGAGGACACGGCAATGCCGTTTCCCGACCTAGGAGTAGCTGATTAATCATTGTAAGGACACGGGAGTGCCGTGTCCTGACTCCGGGGATGAGGTGAAAAATTAACTTAAGCGCCGAGATTGATTTTTGTGAAAGATATAATCATGGTTGGATCGATCGCACTTTCTCACCAACCACCCGAAAAAACCGTGACCAAAACAGAAATCTTAGCAGCACTCAAAAATCTGACAGCAGAAGAACGCCTAGAAATCATCGAAACAGCTTCGCGGATGATGCGCGAAGAAATAGAAGAAAAAGCCCAGCGCAAAGCCGAGAGAAAGCGGAAACTCAGAGCCGCAGCAGAAGCAGCAGTAAAAGATTATATGCCGGGAGGTGCTTTACATGATTTGTGGTCGCCTGACAGCGAACCCTATTTTGACTCCGAGGAAGAATACCTGAACGCAGGGATAAAAACTAATGCGTAAAGGTGAAATCTGGCTGGTTGCGCTTGAGCCTACTGTGGACGCCGAAATCGGCAAAACCCGTCCGGTAGTAATTGTCAGTGATGAAACAGTTGGAATTTTGCTGCTTGAAGTTATTGTTCCCATCACTGACTGGAAAGAGCGATACACCGAGAGAAATTGGATGGTTCGACTAGAACCCAGCGGCGAAAATGGCTTGGCTAAACTCTCCGCCGCCGACGCTTTTCAAGTCCGTTCCGTTTCTCAACAAAGATTTGTCCGACAACTCGGAACCCTGTCCGAGACAATTATGGAAGAAATTGCAGAAGCACTGACAATTGTTCTGGATCTAGATTGAATAACTAGGCAACAGCGTACAAATAGTGTTATTTATAGATAGATTGTATGGCGCGATGGCCTAAATGATTCCTATACAACTTACACTCAAAAATTTTCTCAGCTATCGCGAAGCTGCTTTAGACTTTCGCGGCCTGCACACCGCTTGCATTTGCGGGCCTAACGGTGCTGGCAAATCCTCCCTCTTAGAAGCCATATGCTGGGCACTTTGGGGCTGTTGCCGCAGCGATACGGAAGACGATATCATCCATATCGGCGAAATTGATGTGCGCGTTGATTTCACTTTCTCCACCGGCGGCCAAATCTACCGGGTGATTCGCAACCGCCGGCGCGGACAATCGGGAAGTTTGGAATTTCAAGTAGCAACAAACCCCCCCTTCCTTGGTAAGGGGGGGCCAGAAGAAGTGAATTCTTCCCTTGGTAAAGGGGAGCCAGAAGAAGTGAATTCTTCTCCCGAAGGTAAGGGGGGGTCGGGGGGGGTGAATTTTCGCACGCTCACAGACAAAGGTCTGAGAACAACTCAGCAAAAAATCCTCGAACACATCAAACTAGATTACGATACCTTCATCAACTCGGCGTATTTGCGGCAGGGGCGAGCTGATGAATTTATGCTCAAAAAGCCGATCGAACGCAAACAAGTTTTAGCCAACCTGCTCAAACTCGACTCCTACGATACTTTATCCGACCAAGCCAAGGATACCTCCAAACAATTTAAAGCTCAAGTCGAAGTGCTCAAACAGAGTTTGCTAACCGTACAAGAGCAACTGCAACAAAAAGAGACGATCGCCTCAGAACAAACTCAATTGCAGCAAGCAACCGATTTGCTTCAGCAGCAGCAGCAAGCCGACACAACCGAGTTACAGCAACTGCAACTCCAGCACCACAACCGCCAAACTTGGCAAAAACTCCTCGCAGGCCACCAGCAACAGCACTACAATATCTCTCAAGAATGCCGCCGCTTGCAGCAAGAACTCAGCGCAGCCAAACGGCAGCAAAATGAGCTGCAAGCCCTCCTAGCCCAAGAAAATGAAATAACAGCAGGGATCGCGTATTTCCACAGCTTGCAAGCCACAGAAGAGACTCTATCTGGCAAATTCAAAGCTAACCAACAAGCCCAAAACCAGCGTCAGAAATTGCAAGAACAGCAGCGGCAAGAACTGAGCTTTTTGCAAAGCAAAATTCAGCAGTTGCAAGCTCAATTAGATGTTTTAGAACAGGATGAAAAAGATGTTCTGGAGATTCTCAAACAGCAGCCGGAGGTTAACAAAGGACTCGCACAGTTGCAAGCAGTTCGATCGCGCCTCAACGAACTAGAGCAACTGCAACTGCAAGTTTCGCCGCTGCTACAACAGCAGCAGCAAAAGCAACAAAAGCTCGATCGGGCCCGCGCCGGTTTAACCGCCCGCTTAGACGAAATCAACCGACAGGTGCAAGTTCAGCAGCAGAAGCGACAGCCGCAATTACAGCAGGAAATCTCCGCCATCGCCAATCAAATTTTGCAGTTGGAAAACAAGCGAGTTTATCAGCAGCGAGTCCGCGAAAAAGGTCAAGAAAGGCACGACTTTCTAGGAAACCTGCAAGCTAAAAGCCGCGACTATCAAACCAGACTCGCCGAGATCGACCAAAAACTGCAACTGCTGCGGAAACATGAAGGAGAAAAAACCGCAGGCGAAGGTAAAGCCGAGAATTTTGCGGAAAACGAGCCATCGAATTCGCCTTTAATGGTGCAGGATGCAAATTTTGGCAATTGTCCATTGTGCGATCGACCTTTAGACGAACACTACTGGAATTTGGTAGTCACAAAACACCACTCCCAACAGCAGGAAATCTGGAACCAACTGTGGGTAGTCCGCGAACAGTTGGCCGTCTCCGAGCGCGAAATTCAAGTCCTCAGACATGAATACCGCGAACTAGAAGAGGAATTAGCCCCCTACCAAGAATTGCGGGAACGCCGCAGCCATTTGCAAGCACAATTAGATGGCCTAAGCCAAGACGAAAACAGGCTGCAAAGTATGCGTCAAGACGCTGCGGAAATAGAGCGGTTGCTGCGCACCGGCGAGTATGCAGCCGATGACTTGGGTCAACTACAGCAAATCGAACAGCAACTGCAACAGCTCAATTACAGCGATAGCAGCCACTCCCTCGCCCGCAGCGATGAAAAGCGCTTGCGGTGGGCGGAAATTAAGCAAGCTCAAATCAAAGACGCTCAGCAAAAACTGAATAAAATTAATGCCCGCCGCCCGGATTTGCAAACTCAATTAGCCACAGTACAGCAACAGTTAGAACAGCAAAAAAATAGCTCGGAAATACAGCAGCAAATTCTGTCTTTAGATAGATACATTGCGGAAGTTGGCTATAATTTGGAACAGCACGAACACGTCCGCAGCGAAATGCGCCGATCGCAGTTTTGGATCGCCCGCGCCGAAAAATTGCGAGCGGCAACTGTGCAGTACCCGCAAGTGCAGCAGCGCGTTAATGAAATAACAAATTCCATCGCTGTGCGCGATCGAGATTTGCAAGCCGTCAGCGCTCAAACTTCAGCGATGAACCAGCAATTGCAAGAACATCCCGATCCCACAGCCAGAATCAGCGCGATCGAACAGCAAATGAGCCGCCGCCGCCAGCAGCTTGACCAACATTTGGGAAGTCTCGGACGCCTCCAGCAGCAGCAACAAAATCTAGAAACTCTGCAAGTTCAGCTAGTAGCTCAAAAAGAGCAAATGCAAGTTGCCAAACGCCAGCAGCGAGTTTATCAAGAGTTGGGTCAAGCATTTGGTAAAAACGGAATTCAAGCTTTAATGATTGAAAATGTTTTGCCTCAACTAGAAGCTGAAACCAATCAGATATTGTCGAGATTGAGCGCGAATCAATTGCACGTTCAATTTATTACTCAGCGGGCTGCTGCTTCTAAAAAAGCAACTAAATTGATTGACACCTTAGACATTTTAATTGCTGATGCTCGCGGTACTCGCGCCTACGAAACTTACTCGGGCGGTGAAGCTTTTAGGATTAATTTTGCGATTCGGCTGGCGCTGGCGAGACTGCTGTCTCAGCGGGCGGGCACGGCTTTGCAAATGTTGATTATTGATGAGGGATTCGGAACTCAGGATGCTGAAGGTTGCGATCGGCTGATTGCTGCAATTAATGCGATCGCCTCCGACTTCGCCTGCATCCTCACCGTTACCCATATGCCCCACCTGAAAGAAGCTTTTCAAGCCAGAATAGAAGTAAGCAAAACTGCTCAGGGTTCTTGCATCAACTTGTCAATTTAAAAGGGTTGGCGAGCCGGGTGGAAGGAGGAGAAGAAAAAAAGTTAAAAATATCAGTATTTTCACCTTCTGTTTTCTTTCCGCCTTCGCTATTTTCACCTTCTGTTTTCTGGATAAGTGCGGAATGCCTTCAGTTATACTACTTACTTTCAAACAAAAAGGCTATTGTAGACTCGTACTCCAACCATGATGGAATCACTCATTGCCAATCTAAAATCTAAAATCTAAAATGGTATTACTCGTCTCCCTCGCCGGCTTTTGTGGGCTGCTTACTTTGTTAACAAAGCTAAATTAAAAATAAGATAATAGAATAAGAATGGCTCAAGCTATTTATAATTTCTTATTGTTCTGTCCGCTCCAAGGGAGTTTGGATATTGCCACCGATGACAACAGACTCTTTCCACCTGTCTCTCCTAGAGCGGGCGATCGCAGCTTCGAGCAACAGTATCCTAATCGCGGATGCTAACAGGCCTGACATACCTATTATCTACTGCAATCCTGCTTTTGAGAAACTGACCGGTTACAGTGCCGAAGAAGTTATTGGACGCAACTGCAGGTTTTTGCAGGGTCCCGATACAGATCGGACCGAATTAGACAAACTCCGCAGCAGCTTGCAAGCAGGAACGGAAATTCAGGTAGTTCTCAAAAATTATCGCAAAGACAAAACTCCTTTTTGGAACGAATTAATCGTTTCCCCCATCCTAGACAACGAGGGAAAATTAACTCATTTTATCGGAGTTCAGAACGATATTAGCAAAAGAGTAGCAGCCGAAACAGCCAGGGAAGAAAGCGAAGAAAGATTGCGGGCGATCGCCACTGTGACTCCCGTTCCCATGTCAATTACGCGCCTAGAAGACAGCGTTATTTTGTATGCCAATCCTGCCCTCGGAGAAAGTTTAGGTTTGAGTTCCGAACAGTTTATAGGCAGCAAAAAAAGCGACTTTTATGCTAATGTGAGTGACCACAGCCACTTGCTAGGATTAGTCAAACAAAACGGCTTTAGCGACAGCGAACAAATCTGCCTCAGGAAAGCAAACGGCAGTTTTTTTTGGGTGAAAATGTCGATGCGATCGATTAATTTTAACGGCGAAGCAGCAGTTTTATCGGCATTTTACGATATTACCGATCGCGTAGAAGCAGAAACAGCACTACGGCAAAGCGAAGCGAGGTTTCAAAAACTAGCCGCCAACGTTCCGGGAATGATTTATCAATTTCAGTTAGCAGCAGACGGCACTGTGTCATTCCCCTACGTCAGTTCCGGCTGCCGCGAGCTCTGGGAATTAGAACCAGAGGTACTCCAAAATTCAGCTATTCCCGCTATCGAAATGATTCATCCAGACGATGCGCCAAGCTTCCACGAATCTGTTGGTATCTCAGCTAAAACTTTAGAGCCTTGGCGGTGGGAAGGCAGATTTGTTTTCCCGGGCGATCGCATTAAGTGGGTTAGCGGGGCTTCCCGGCCAGAACCGGGCGAAAAAGGTGACATTATTTGGGACGGCTTGTTGATTGACATTAGCGATCGCAAACTTGCAGAATCAGCACTGCGGCAAAGCGAAGCCAGATTTCAAAAAATGGCCGCCAACGTGCCGGGAATGATTTATCAATACTTGCTGCATCCCGACGGTTCCGATGAATTCATTTATGCCAGTTCAGGCTGTTGGGAACTCTATGAATTAGAGCCAGAAAAAATTCAAGAAAACTCCGGTTTAATGTGGTCAATGGTGCATCCAGAAGACCTAAAATCCATGTTAGAATCAGTCGCAATTTCCGGCGAAACTTTAAAACCTTGGATATATGAAGGGCGGATCGTAACCCGATCAGAAAAACTGAAATGGATTCGCGGCATCGCCCGCCCCGAACTGCAACCGGGCGGCGGTATACTGTGGGAAGGGGTGACAATCGACATCAGCGATCGCAAGCTAGCAGAAATTGCCCTCAGCGAATCAAAAATTGCCCTGCAACAAGCCAATCAAGAACTTGAAAAGCGCGTCTTAGAACGTACCGAAGCCTTGCAAACCTCCCAAAATATGCTGTGGTTGGTAATCAACAACATCCCTCAGTTAATCGCCTGGAAAGATCGAGATTTAGTTTACTTGGGAGGCAACAAAAACTTTGCCAACGTCGCAGGTTTCAATCACTCCAGTGAAATCGCCGGTCTCACCGACTTCGATATGCCTTGGAAACCGGAAGAAGCCGAATTTTTTCGAGCCTGCGACCGCCGCATCATGGCAACAAACACCCCCGAATATCACATCATAGAATTCAAAATGCAAGCCGACGGCACCCAGCGCTGTCTGGATACAAATAAAATACCTTTACACGACAATTACGGCAATGTTGTCGGCATTTTGTCTACGTTTGAAGACATCACCGACCGACTTTCCCTAGCAGCTCAACTCCGGGCCAGCGAGGAACTATTTCGCACAATTTTTGAAGATGCACCAATCGCTATCTACTTAGCCAATTTAGACGATAACAAGTTAGTGCGAGTCAATAAAACTTACTGCGAAATGCTGGGATATACCGCAGCAGAATTGCTGAGCAAAACCTTTATAGAAATTGCGCATCCCGAAGATAATCCACAACATTTCCAAGTTGCTGCTTCTCTTGAGCGGGGAGAAATTACCAGCTATCAAATCGAACTTCGCCAGATTTCGGCTACAGGTAAGATTGTTTGGGTAAACGTGACAGCTACTTTGATTCGAGACGGCGAAGGAAAACCCATTTACAATTTAGGGATGATTGAAAATATAACCAACCGCAAAATTTCCGCAGCAGCACTCCAAGCTTCAGAATCTCAATTGAGAAAACAAGCAACCCAATTGCAAGAAGCCTACGAACAGCTACAACACGCTCAAATCCAATTAGTTCAATCAGAAAAAATGTCGAGCCTCGGTCAGATGGTGGCTGGAATCGCCCACGAAATCAACAATCCCGCAACTTTTATTAACGGCAATATTTCTCACACATACAACTATTTTCACGATTTAATAGAGCTATTGAATCTCTACCAGGAATGCTACCCGTCCCCAGTTCCTCAGATTGCGGAAAAAGTTAAGGAGTTAGAGATCGATTTCCTGAAGGAAGACTTGCCCAGAATGCTAAACTCCATGAGAGTAGGAATAGAAAGAATCAGTAAAATTGTGTTGTCGCTGCGGAATTTTTCGCGACTGGACGAATCGGAAATGAAGTGGGTAGACCTTCATGAAGGAATTGACAGTACGCTGTTAATTTTGCAGCACAGATTGCATCAGGGAAGTAGAAAAAGCAGGATTGAAATTATTAAAGAATACGGAAAAATCTCGAAGATTCACTGTTGTGCGGGGCAGTTAAACCAGGTATTTCTCAACATTATCAGCAATGCGATCGAGGCTCTAGAAAACCAACCGCAACCTCGGACGATCGTGATTCGCACTGAAATGAAAAAAGCCGGGTTGGAAAGCCCCAGTAAAAGCCACCTCAGTCATTGCGATCGCATCGTCATTTGCATCGCCGACAGCGGCCCGGGAATGACCGAAGATGTTCGCAAGCGGCTCTTTGACCCATTCTTCACCACCAAACCCGTAGGGTCTGGAACCGGCTTGGGATTATCCATCAGCCATCAAATTGTGGTAGAAAAACATAAGGGAAGCCTGCGGTGCATCTCAGCGCCCGGACAGGGAGCGGAATTCTGGATTGAAATCCCCTGCTGAGCGATCGGAAATTAATCTAAAAGTTTCAATATTTAACTTTTAATTCCCAATTGCCGTCGGTGCTTGAGTTATCAGGGTTTTGAATTAACCGCACTCAGAGGCCGAAACAAATCGCACTCAGCGGTGTGCTAATCTGCTGCCCTTATTCGCTAGGCAATTATGCTCAAAAAACTACCTTTATCCTGGTCTCGCTACATTCCAGCCGGGTTGACGCTGGGTTTGGGTGTGGGACTGTCGCTTCTCACATTCGCCTTGGTTTGGGACTGGGAAGACAAGCGCCGCGACTACGAAATGCACCGCCGCATCGACGATATTTCGATCGGCATCGAACGCCAGCTCAACTCCGACTTAGATAGTGTTCTCGCCCTCAGCGACTACATGAAAGCCTTCGCCGCCGTCGAGCGTGCCTCTTTTGCCAGGTTTGTCGCCCGTCCCCTAGCCGTCCACCCCAGCCTGCAACTCCTGGCTTGGGCTCCCCGCGTCCCCAATTCTCAGCGGCGAAACTACGAAGCCAAAGCCAGAACCGAAACTGACCCCAGCTTCGAGATTACAGAGCGCGGCCCCCGAGGAGAACTGCGCAAGGCCCTCCAGCGTTCCGAATATTTCCCGGCTTTCTACGTCGAACCAACAGCCGGAAACGAGACAGTATTGGGCTTTGACCTCGCCTCCCACCCACAAATCCGCGCCGCGCTCGATCGGGGGCGCGATACTGGAGAAATGATTGTCACCAACTACGTCGGCCTAAGTCAGGGCAATTCCCCGGAACTAGGTCTTTTGGCCATAGTTCCGATTTACGAAAACAGCAGTAAACCGACTACCCTGGAATCCCGCCGCCAACTGCTACAAGGATTTGTTCTGGGCGTATTTCGAGGCAAAGATATTTTCCAAACCTCTTTAAAAGGACGCAATACCGACTACCTCACTATTTATCTCGCCAGCGAGGCTCCAGACAAGCAAGAAGCAGCGTCGCTGTTACCGCAAACGGGCAACCCGGTTCTCAAAAATCTCCCTGCTGACGGCCAAATTCAGCAATTTGCGGTGCTGTTCCAATCCGCCAGCCAACAAGTGCTTCCAGCATCAGCGGCTGCAGAACGAGCCCTCAGGCCAAACTGCCCGATTCTTGACAATCCAGGTCCGAACTATACAGCTTGCAAAAGGCGGCTGAAAATTAGTGGCAACCAGTGGTCTCTGTACGTGTCGGCCACGCCGGAAATTCGCAGGATTCGCAAGCACTGGCGCTCTTGGGGAACTCTGACGATGGGGATGCTGTGGACTCTGATTCCGGTGACATATATGCTGACAGCTTTGAGCCGCACCGCCCAAATCGAAAAGCTAGCCGGAGAAAGAATTCGCCAAGCCGAACAGTTGCAGGCGGCTTACCTACAGTTGGAACTCGAACAAGCTAAATCCGAGCAACTGCTGCTGAACGTTTTGCCTGCTGCGATCGCCCTGCGTTTGAAGGACAATGAACACAATATCGCCGAAAGTTTTGCGGAAGTAACTGTGATGTTTGCCGACATTGTGGGGTTTACAGAGCTTTCGTCGAGAATTTCAGCGACTGCGGTGGTGGAAGTGCTCAACGATATTTTTTCGGCTTTTGACCACTTGGCCGATCGCCACGGTTTGGAGAAAATTAAGACTATTGGTGACGCTTACATGGTTGTCGGCGGTTTGCCTACGCCCCGAAAGGATCACGCCGAGGCGGTTGCGAACATGGCGATCGATATGCTGCACGAAATTCGGCTCCTCAGTTTAGAGCATTTGGAACCTTTCAGCATTCGGATTGGGATTAGCAGTGGCCCTGTCGTTGCCGGCGTCATCGGCTTAAAAAAGTTTATTTACGACCTCTGGGGCGACACAGTAAATATTGCTTCGCGCATGGAATCCCACGGGATTACCGGTTGCATTCAAGTCACCGCCGAAACCTACGAATTATTAAAGGATAAATACACTTTCCAGAAGCGCGGCGCCATTCAAATCAAGGGCAAGGGATACATGATTACTTATTTACTGACTGGGAAAAAAGATTATTGACACTCCCCGTTCTTTCATAGACGGTGATTCTTGGGGAGCATCTCAATTTTTGTAAAAAGCATCTTTGGTATAAGCAAGCGAGGGGGGACGCTCGCACTAGAAAAGCTTGCACACAGTTATTTTTTAGCTCGCATCACTAAATCAATTAACTTTTCTCTTCCCCAGAGTTGTACCCCATTCGCTTGAGCTAGTTTATGAGCATTGGATGTAAACATACTGTTTGTAATAACGATCGCATCTTGCGCCCCGTAATACTTAACCGCACTAACCACTTCTTGCACGGCGGAATTTCCCACTTTTCCTTGATAGCGTTTTGCCTGGACAACGGTTTTTTTGCGGGCTTTAGAGAGAATCAAGTCCGCACCAAAATCCCCCGTTTTGGGTGTCATTTCGACCGCATAACCGAGATTGCGGAAACAGCAGGCTAAAAATTCCTCAAACTCTTCTCCCGTCATGCGATCGACCTGATCGATTAAATACCCAATCTCTGCCACTTCTAACCGCGTAGAACCTGCTAAAATCTGCTTGAATTTTTTCAGCAGAATTGCACTCAACTTAGTAGAAGGAGAATGAGAAGATAAGGGGGGAGTTTGTGATTCAGTATCTATTAAATTTGCAATCTTTGGCACGTCTAATCGCCCAGCAACTTTTATGATTTTTTGGAAATTTTGCAGCATACTCGAACTCAACTTATTAGTAGAAGGAGAATCAGAAGATAAAGAGGGAATTTGTGATTCAGCTTGGACTTCAGTTTGTGCTTCAGTGGCTTCCGATACCCCATCCTCGATCGAAGTTTGCTGGGCTGGCTTTTGAGCTTGCTTTCTTTTGCTCAAAACAGCCCGTTGAATTGTCAGCAAAATTTTCCCCTCTTGTTGATTAATTTCACCGTCAGCCTCGATGATCTCAGTGCATCGCTTTAAAAGTGGTTCGGCAAAGTCAAGTTCGAGTTGTGCGAGTAAAATATCCAACTTGGGAAGCAATTTAGACTTATTTGTCACAGCTTCAATCTCAGCTAAAGTCCTGGGATTTAAATTCGCCGCTCGTAATTCCGGTAATAACTCATCCCATCGGGTGAATTTTTTGCTGGCATAGACGACATACACCAAAATCCAATCCATCACCGTTTCTTGTGCGATCGCTGTCTCTAAATATTGCTCACTTTCCGCTTGCAATACCTCTTGTAAATCTTCGAGCTTGGTGTCGATTTCCGAGGAATCGAGATGCGCTTCATAAAACCGACAAGCACCGTATCCCAGCGCGTAAATCATTGTCGCACTGGCGCTAGCATTAATTACCGCACCCGCCAAGGGAATATTGCTGACAAGCGTAACTCCAGCTTCGATCGCTAAATTGCTACCCAAGGACAAACCAAAAATAGCGACAACTTCTGCTTTGCGATCGCTCGATCGCAAATCCATGCCATAGGCGGCAGCAATTTGATAAACCAACTCGGCAGATAACGCCGTCATTGCCGCTAAATCCATGCCAGACAACGCCAAAGCCACGCCGGGAACTAAACTGCTCACCAAGCCACTTCCTGCCGCTAGCAAGGCTTTTTCCACCATCAAGTGATGTGCGATCTCTTCGGGTTTCTCGTGAGGATATTGGCGCTGTAACTCTCGAACTTGCGCCTCGGCATTTACGACATCAACAGCATCTATAGCATTAACTAACCAGTCGATTTTGAACTTTTGGGTCAGTTTTTTCAGGATAGGACTCTGCGAAATAAAAACTAGGGATGAACCAAAAAAATTGGGAACTTGCATTGCTGCACTTCCCGCACTCGCCGCTGCATTCCCCACCGCACTCGCGGTATTAACAAAAATCGCACTTCCAGCACTGACGGCTGCATTCCCCACCGCACTCGCCGTATCAACAATCGCACTTCCAGCAGTGCCGGCTGCATTCCCCACCGCACTCGCCGTATCAACAATCGCACTTCCAGCAGTGCCGGCTGCATTCCCCACCGCACTCGCCGTATCAACAATCGCACTTCCAGCACTCGCCGCCGCACTCCCCACCGCACTCGCGGTTGCAGAGACGGCTCCGAAAACGGAACCGAACCAATTGGATTTATCCCCTGGTTCAGCCTGCACCTCCGATTTGGATTGATCCTTGGTTTCTGCTACCTCGGTTACTGAGAGAACTTCTTGTGAGTGGGTGCTGTCTTTTTTGCTTTCGTTGTCTAGCATGGCTTTACTGGGGGTTGAGATTTTCAATGCAGCTTTTTCAGCAATTCCTTGGATTGACACTCTCCCCTCGCGTACAGATTGGGATTCGTTTCCTGGTAATAGTGTAGCGCGATCGTCCCGCTGGCTAGTTTCGTCTTTTGGAGTGCCAGCAGGACGCTCCCAATCCCTCATCTTTCAACCATTAAACCATGACCGAAGACATCAATTCATCGGTCATTTCAAAATTCGCCGTCACACTTTGCACATCATCCAAATCTTCCAGTGCATCCATTAACTTAAGGAGCGATCGAGCTTTTTCAGGAGTGTCTATTTCCACTGTATTGCTCGGAATCCAGCGATTTTCCGACTGCAAAACTGCAAATTTTTTTTGTTTCAAAACATCAGCCAGCTTTTCCAAATGAGCCACGCTTGTAAATACCTCTGCACCTTCAGTATCCTCATCAATTAATATCAAATCATAAGATTCGGCACCCGCCTCTAGCGACGCTTCAAACAATTGTTCCTCATCAATCGGGCCGCGTACCGTACAAACTCCTTTGTGGTCAAACATCCAGCCGACACAACCTGTTTCGCCCAGGTTGCCGCCATTTTTAGTAAAAGCTTCTCGCAAGTCAGCCGCCGTGCGGTTGCGGTTGTCTGTCAGCGCTTCAATCAGAATAGCAACCCCGCCAACGCCGTAACCTTCGTAGCGAATAGCTTCTAATTCCGAACTCCCCCCCGCCAAGCCGGCACCTTTGGCGATCGCCCTTTCTATGTTTTCATTAGGAATATCTGCCGCCTTGGCTTTTTCAATAGCCGTCCGCAGTTGAAAATTCCCAGCGGGATCGGGAACTCCGCTGCGGGCCGCGACAATAATTTCGCGAGATATTCTAGCAAAAACCTTGCCTTTAACGGCATCAACTCTAGCTTTTTGGCGTTTAATATTCGCCCACTTACTGTGTCCAGCCATACCGATTTGATATTTTCGATTTAAAATTTGCGATCGAGATTAAACAATAACACCCAGATTCTCACAGATCGGATTAACGTAGGGTGCGCCCGGTCGCGCACCTTACACACATAGCATAGAATGCGATTTTTCGCACGAATCTCAACTTTAATTAAACCGGATAACGGCTTCAGAGTCACTCAGGTGAGAAGTATCGCCATTAAGTGCGATCGACCATTCTCCCTCACCCCGCACCACTTTCACCAAACAGCACAAAGAAGCGTTAATTTCCGTTTCAGCACCGCCCGCCAGCCCGATCGCAGTTCCTAAAACCGACGCACCGTGACCTACTAATAACATATCCTCGGGAAACTCAGCCGCGAGGCGTTTAGCAGTTTCCCCTGCCCTTTTGAGACAAGCTTCCCCAGTTTCGGGATAATTAGCAATACCGCCTTTGTAGGAAGCATCAATCCTGGGAAAACGCCTGCACAAATCTTCGACGGACTCTGTTTCTGGCATTTCTGGCATCCATTCCGGATTCAGCCATTCGCACAGTCCCCACTCTAGTTTAATTGATAAATCGAGAGCTTCGGCCGCGTGATTTGCTGTTTGGACAGTTCGCAGAAAAGGGGAAGCAAAAATATGAGAAATCCCTTCTCCTTTGAGGCGATTGGCGAGTTGTTTGGCTTGAACGTGACCGTCTTCGGAAAGGTGGGGGTCATAGGGGCGTTCTGCGGTGAGAAACCAGTCGGGGTTAACGAAGTCTATGCGGTTTCCGTGTCGTGCGATCCAGACTGTTTGTGGCATGAGTTGGTTTGAGTTTTGCTTCTAGGTGTAATATTATATCAAAGTTTGTTGATTTGATTTGTTGCGAAGCTATTGATGAGATTTTTTTTGACCGCAGATGCACGCAGATAGACGCAGATGGATAGTGGATTTGGTAAGGGGTGATGGGGTGCGATCGTATATGTTAATTTAAAGTTTTTCTCGCCATGTGTTCAAAGCTTGATCGACTAGCCCATCTAAATTTTGAGCGACAAAATCTTCTGCTGTGATTATTCTTACACTACGCCCCTTTTTATATTCGTATTCCCTTAGTTTAAAATAACTTTTATGTTTCGTCTCTTTGTATAACCCTTCTGGTACATGGCTAAACTGCCAGTAGACATCCCAATTCGTATGAACTTGCATCCTGGCAATAGCTTGTTTAGTACGATTAGGAATAGGCAACCAGAGAAACAAAATATTTTTTTTCGACTTTCTCTGAAAATACAACTCTGCACATGGCTTAGTTTTTGGGATTCCATATTTGATGCTTTTAGGCTCGATTATTTCCTGCATTCGATTGTCGAAGCTGAGAATTTGCTCGCGAATTTTCAGAAAATTATCTTCATCTTCCGCAGTCCATGAACCCAGCCAATCTAAAATTAATCTTGGCGGAGGGGGTATACTTTCATCAGTTCTCCTATAATCTATCTCGCGATAGGGTATGTCTATTTGCGCGGTTTCCTGTGTATCTATGTCTTTCAAATGCAAATAAAATTTCTCTTGATTTTGGATAACTGCCAATTGAAAAAACTTAAACAATAGCTGATGATACTTCCTGTCAGTAAAATTATCTCTGTGAAATTTTGGCGTAATTGCTATTAAGCGAACTGGTCGATCGTAATCCACGCGATCGGCAAAAGGTTTGTGTTCTAACAAAGCATCGTAATAACGGGTTAACTGCTGAACGACATATCTATCTTCGCCGTTTTTCAACTCCAGCACAACTAACCGTTTATTCTCGTCCACCGCTATAATATCGCATCTTTGCTCGTTGACAGTGAATTGCCGCTTGATGACCGTCAAACCGAGCAAACTTTGCAAATGAACTTCGACAAAATCCTCTAAGGCTTCTTCATTTGCAAATTCCCACCCCGGCCCTGTTTTCCTCAATGCGGCGCTGCTTAGCATTTTGACAATTCTTAAAGTCTTTAACCAATTTTACCACTAATGTCTGTAGTGCGCCGGGGGTTTAAATAAACCTCGATCGCCCTGACAACTTCCCAGCCATCCCGCCACAAAATCGGCTTTAAGTGGGAGCGCTATAATAGTAACTATTATAGCGCTCCCATCTCTTGACAAATCATTAAAAATATGCTCATCAGTGAAAGCGATCGCGCTACCATTCGATCAGTCGTAGAACAGCAACTGCAAGCATTTCAAAAAGACGATGCAGCGCTCGCTTTTTCCTTCGCCAGTCCCGGAATTCAGCAGCAGTTTCGCACAGCAGAAAACTTTATGCACATGGTAAAAATTGCCTATGAAGCTGTCTACCGTCCGCGATCGGTATTATTTGAAAACCTCGGCACTGTAGAAGGAATTCCCGCTCAGCCGGTGCTGTTGCTAGACTCGGAAGGCATCCCCATCAGAGCCATTTATCTCATGGAAAAACAGTTTGATAAGAGTTGGCGAATTAATGGCTGTTATTTAGTTTCCCTTCCCGAAGAATAAGTTATGCTTACTTTTCGGCTGAGCTTTTTTTGCTAACTCGCAGCATCTTATTTCCGCCTTTTTGAAATTCGTAGGGAGCCTCTTGAATTTCTACACTAAAACTTCTCTTTTTAAATTCGGTGAGGATCGGGTTTAAGTGCTCGGATTCCTCCCCGCTAAAACTCTGCAATAGAGGGAATACCCGGACTTCCTTCGCAACCCGACACATTTCTGTAATTGCTTCTAGATGAAATTCTTCGGAAAGCAGGTGAGAATAAGCAAATAAGAAATGGCTGCACAAAGCTAAATCGAATTGACCGTTCTCGAAAGGCAAAACTGGGAGCTCAGCATTCATGTAGCGGCCTTGCTGCAAGCCTGATGGAAAATCTTCTAAAAATTCCTGCATCGCTTTCATTCGCACTTCGCCTAGCTGGTACGGCGATTCAAAATTGTTCCACAGGTAGCCGTCTACATTTGCCTTGACAGCATCAATGACAGTTTGATATGTTTCTTGGATGCGATCGCCAATTTCCACCGCAGTAAACTGATAAACTGGATCGCAAGAAATTACCTTTTTACCTTGGCGAGTCATTTCGGCATTGAAACTTGCCGGGCCGCCGGCACAATCAAGAATTGCTAGCTTGAGGTCACTTGATGTCAAGCTAAACATTCCTATGTATTCATCCAAGCAGCGTCCCCAGGGAAATACTTGATCGAGTTTTAGTGACACTTGTCTTTGTCCTGCTGAGAGAATTATTTAACATTTTACATCAAATCAGGGCGGTTTTTTCTATCCATTTCTTTGGCGGGTTGATTTGTATCCCCAGTTATGTATAAATAATTTTGGTCAAACGAAATCCTAATCCAGAGAACAGTTGGCGGGCTTTACACTTTCTTTACAAACAAGGCGATCGATTGCCTTGTGCGATCGCACAATTTTTATGATTCCACCTGTGGATTTTGCAGCGAAGCGAGGCTACACTGGACAGCAGGGAAAATAAACTAAAATCAGCTAGCTAAATTGCTCTTGTTCATTGGCAGGTTGCAACCAGGGAAGGAAGATGAAACATACCGTTCAAACCGCTACAAGTCTGAGTTTGTCAGCACTCCTGGTGCTATTGAGTTCGCTGCCCAGTATAGCTCAGTTGCCTGCCGTCAGAACTCCTGCAGGCACTCCTAACCCAAACAGGCCGAGAGTACCGCCGCCGCCTCTTCCGGGTTCGAGTTTGCCGGCGAGCGGCAATTCTGGTTCGCTGACACAAGAAGCAGCTTATACTTTAGGGCCGGGCGATCGCATTGCTTTAGAGATCTTCGGCGTCCCTGAATTCAGCAGAGAATATCAAGTGTTAGTTGACGGGACGCTCAATTTGCCAATCATTCGCAGCGTCTCAATTCAAGGGTTGACGCTGGAACAAGCCGCTAACGTAATTACCAGGCGATACGAACCCTTCATCAATGTTCCCGTTGTTACCGTGACTCTCATGGTCGCTCGCCCCCTAAATATAGGTCTTGCAGGTGAAGTTACTCGCCCGGGTTCCTACAAGATTAATCCCACTAGAGAAGGAGGAGGAGTAAAATTCCCGACTTTGATGGAAATGCTGCAACTTGCACAAGGGGTGACATCAGCAGGAGATATGCGAAATGTCCAAATTCGCCGTCCCCGCAGAGGCGGGCAGGAGCAAGTTACTACTGTTGATTTGCAGGATTTTTTAGAGACGGGAAATTTGCGTCAAGATGTCACCATTCGAGATGGAGATACAATTTTTGTACCGACAGCAAGGGCCCTGAATACTCAAGAAGTTCGTCAAAGAGCCAGTGCTAATTTTTCCGCTGATATTACTAAACCAATTGGCGTGGTAATTGTCGGGGAAGTAAACCGGCCAGGGCCTTATACTGTATTTGCTTCGGATGTGCGATCGAGCAACCAACAAACAGAGTTGAGTTTTGTATCTATCGACCAACAGCAAGGAGCAGTTGTGGGCTTACCAACGATAACTAGAGCACTGAAAATTGCTGGCGGTATTACCACCGAAGCTGACATTCGCCGCGTGCAAATCCGCCGCCGAGTCAGAGGTGGCAACGAACAAACTATCATGGTAAATCTGTGGGATTTGCTGCAAAAAGGCGACACAACTCAAGATATTTTGCTGCAAGAAGGAGATAGCGTCATTATCCCGAGTGCAGCTACTGTAGATGTAGCTGAAGTTTCTCAAGTCGCAAATAGCAGTTTTTCTCCGAACGCGATTAGCATCAATATTGTAGGAGAAGTAATTAGGCCTGGGGCTTTGCAGGTGCGGCCTAGTACATCCCTGCACCAAGCTTTGCTGACTGCAGGCAGTTTCAATCAATTGCGGGCTAAAAAAGACAGAGTGGAACTATTGCGTTTGAACCCCAACGGTACTGTTTCTCGCCGCACGATCGAGGTGGATTTTGCTCAAGGGTTGAATCCTGACAATAACCCAACTCTCCGCAACAGTGATGTGATTCTGGTAGCGCGATCGGGCTATACTAGGGTAGCAGACAATATCAACACATTCTTGCAGCCGATCGCCGGAGTGGCAACTGGGATCAGCGCTGTTAGCGGCGTTTTTACTGGGTTTCAAGCAACTATCAATGCTTTTCAAAACTTATTTTTGGGAGGAGATTTCGAGCGGCGAAATCAACTCAGACAGCTTCGCGAACAACGTCAAGACAGACAAGAGCAACGTCAAGACAGACTGCTAGACAGAGAGCTACAACGTGAAGACAGACAGCGGCAAGCTGAAGACAGACAGCGGCAAGCTGAAGACAGACTGCTGCAACTTGAAGACAGACGCTTGCAACTTGAAGACAGACAGCGGCAAATAGATCTTGAGAATCGGCAACTCGAGATCCAGCAGCAGCAACTTCTGCTCCAGAATCAGCAGCAGCAAATGCAGCCACAGCAAATTCAGCCTACTCCGTGATAAAACTCGGGCGTTGAAAGTTAGCCACCCTCTTTATGACTCGGCGGTTGAAACCGCTGCATAGAGTCAAACTAAGTCCACGCGGACTAAGAAATAAAGGGGGTATTAAACCCGGATTTGCTATTACATCGCACATCCAAAATATACAGCAAACATCCTAAAAGTTATTAAGCTGTAAGCAACTAAACTATATGTCAATTGAAGTAGTTCCAATCACTTCTGAGCAATTAAATCAGATACTTCAAAAGGAAGAAAGTCATTTTCTCGACTTCAAGGCGATAGAGGTAAAACCAGGAAAATTATGTAAATTTATTTCGGGATTTGCTAATGCTGATGGTGGAGAGCTTTACATCGGAATTGATGAGAATATTTTAGGCAATACAAAAACAAGATATTGGAGAGGTTTTGCCGATCAAGAATCCGCAAATGGGCATTTACAAATTTTTGAGCAACTTTTCCCACTTGGTGATGGTTATTCATATACATTTCTTAGCTCTGAATGCCATCCGGGTCTAGTTTTGCAAGTGACTATTCTTAAATCACGAGGAGTAGTGGAAACTTCGGACGGTACTCCATATTTAAGACGTTCCGCACAAACTTTGCCTAGGGAGCATCCCGCTTTTTAACTAAGCATAACTACTCATTTTAATCTCATTATTTAAATACGCACATCTTAGTCTTAAAATTTGAGGCACGTTTTTTTCTTTCCACTGTGCACC